>NZ_LZHT01000135.1 GCF_001667315.1 Mycobacterium sp. 852002-10029_SCH5224772 | reverse complement strand
GTCCCGGCACCGCAACCGGCGCCGGTGCGGGCAGTGGCAACGCGTCGGGATCGACCCACGGGGGCCGGGGAATTATGGACCGCTGCCCGGGCCTGCGCCGGGTGCGGCTGCGTCGCCTGATGCGGAACTTGGTCAAACGCCACCACCGGCGGAGGCGCCTGGAGCGGGAGCGGGTGGATAGATGCTGACGCGCTTCGTTCGGATCCAGCTGGCGGTTTTCGCGATCGCCGGGACTATCGGCGTGATTTCGATGGTCCTCTTCTACATCCAAGCGCCGACCCTGCTGGGCATCGGTCGTATGACGGTGACGCTGGAGCTGCCGGCCACCGGCGGCCTGTACCAGTTTTCCAACGTGACCTATCGCGGGGTTCAGCTCGGCAAGGTCACCGCGGTGGGTTTGACGCCGACCGGTGCGAAAGCGACGCTGTCGCTGAGCACTTCACCCAAAGTCCCCGCGGACCTGACGGCGGAGGTGCTCAGTGTCTCCGCGGTGGGCGAACAGTACGTGGACCTGCGGCCCAAAACCAATTCGCCGCCCTACCTGCACGACGGGTCGGTAATCTCCGTGCGCGACACGACGATTCCCCAGCCGGTCGCCCCAATGCTCGAACAGGTCAATGCCTTGGTCCAAAGCATCCCGAAGGCCAAACTCGGCCAATTGCTCGACGAGTCTTTCCAGGGCTTCAACGGTACCGGTTACGACCTGGGCTCACTGATCGATTCCTCGAATACACTGTCCCGCGACGCCAACGGTGTCGTCGACCGCACCCGGGCCCTCACCGAAGACACCGGGCCGCTGCTGGATACCCAGGCGCGCACCACCGATTCGATCAGAACGTGGGCGCGTAGCTTCGCCGGCATCTCGGATGTGTTGGTGAACAACGATTCCCACTTCCGAACCATCCTGCAGAACGGTCCGGACACTGCGAACGAAGCATCCCGGCTCCTCGAACAAATCAAACCGACGCTGCCGGTTTTGCTCGCCAATCTGACCACCATCGGACAGATCGGCATCACCTACCACCCCTCGATCGAGCAGCTGCTGGTGTTGCTGCCGTCGGGGGTTGCCATCGAGCAGGCCGCTCAGGGTGAAAACCATCCCGACGGTAGGGCTTACGGCGACTTCGCGGCCACGGTCGACGATCCACCTATTTGCACGGTCGGCTTCATGCCGCCCAACACCTGGCGATCCCCGGAAGACCTCAGCGACATCGACACACCGGACGGGTTGTATTGCAAACTCCCGCAGGATTCACCGATCGCGGTTCGCGGTGCCCGCAACTACCCCTGCATGGGTCACCCGGGTAAGCGCGCGCCTACCGTTGAAATCTGCAACAGCGACAAGCCGTACATGCCGCTGGCGATGCGTCAGCACACCACCGGGCCCTATCCATTGGATCCGAATCTGATTTCCCAGGGCGTCCCCCCCGATGACCGGATTACCGTCAACGACAGAATCTTCGGCCCGGTCGAGGGAACGCCGCTGCCCCCGGGGGCGTTGCCGCGCGGCGACGCGGCGGGGCCGCGGGGAGAAAATCCACCGCCGGGCACGGTGGGAGCAGCCGTACCCCCCGTGCCGTCGTCCGGACCAACGCTGGCGCCGATGTCGAGAATGTCGGCTGATATTCCGGCTTTTGCGCCACTCGATGTCGCTGCACCGGGCGAGCTTCCGGCACCACCGCCACCTCTGCTGGCGCCCGCACTAGAGCCCGCGCCACCGGATCAGGTCGACGGTGGACAGCCCCAGGCCGCACCAAGCTCGTTCGGAGCCAACGCATCTAAGCCCGCGCCCTCGGTCGTGGTGGCAAAGTACGATCCGCACACCGGTCGTTATGTCGGTCCGGACGGAAAGCTGTACCAGCAGTCGGATCTCGTCGCTCCGAACGCGCCCAAGACGTGGAAGGACATGCTTCCCACCTGAATCCGCCCCTGAGACGATACGGGCCGCGAAGCGGCCCAAAGGGGGCGCGACGATGAAGCTATGGCCGCCCGGTCAGGAGAGCTGGTCCAGGCGCAACGGCATCGCAACATCAAGCCACTGGTTTTGCCCGCAGGCACCGCTTGGGCCGACCGTCTTGTCCTTGCCCGAGAGGACTCGCGACCCGAGTTGCCATCCGCCATTGTCGTTTACGGGAAAGAAAAAGTAGGTCTGTACCCCGGTGAACGTGCTGCCGTCTTCGCACCGTTCCCAGTTCGGCACTTCGCGTCTCACCTTCCACATCTCCCCATCGTTCATGTAGAGGGGGGCGGTCCATCCCTGGTCGCTCGTCACCTGGCCGTGGCATTCCTGGGTCGAGTCGCACGTCGAACTGATGGTCCATACTTGGTAGACCGTCGGCTCACCCTTGTACTGATCGTTGGTCTGGGCATAATCGCCAATGGACGTGGCACGGAAAGTTCCGTTGATGGCCACGTCTTCCTTGGTTATCGCCAGGGCGGTGGGTGCAGTGCTCAAACCGCCGAATGCAGTGGCAGCCACCAGCGTTGCGGTGGTGATTGTTTTGACTGAACGCATCAGGTGCTCCTCGAAGCGCGTAATCCGAGAGTGCCTATGGCACCTTTTCGCCGTCGGTTGCGGCGTTCTCGAGCGATGACGTTACACCGCTTCGCCCGGCCCGGTAACGGTAACGGTGACAAGATCTGCCACGCTCACCCGGACGGAACGAACTTCGAGATCAGCCAGGAACCGTCGACTTTTCTCAGCGAGACCAGAATGCTGCTCTGCGTCTTCTCGGGATCCTTCTTTTGCACGCTTGCCGTGGTTTGGTCGACGAAAACCAGCACGGTGGCCGAATCGGGATGCAATTCCGAGACCGCGGCCCGAATCACCTTGGCGGTCGCCGTCAGTTGCCCCTTTTCCGCCGTCGGCGCGACGACATCGTCGCTGAATTTGCTGTAATAGGTCAGAAAGTCGCCGGTGAGATGGGATTTCGCGTTGTTGAAATCGAGGTTCAAATGTTCGTACGAATACGACAACGCCGCCACGGCACCATCTGAGGCCGCCTGGATCGCCCGGTGCGCCGCCGCGTCGCCGACCTGCTGATCCGGCCGATACAGAAAGAAGTACACGCCCGCGGCCACTCCCACCGCGGCAATGACAAACGTTGTCGCGACGATCGAACGCCACCTTGCCAAATACCGGCGGGCGCGACGCCGAATCGCTCTGAGCCGTCGCGAGCGTGCCGGTCCGTCGCTGGCGGGTGGGCTCGCGTTCTCCTCGGCTGGTGAAGTCTCCACGTCGTCAACCGCCTCGTCGGTGCCGTTCGGCGACGAGCCATGTTCTTCGGTCATCGCAGGAAATCAACTTTCGACATCTTGAGCTGGCCGCCGTCGCGGTCCAGGTTGACGCTGAGCCGAAACAAGGCCGGTGGCGGTTTGGCGTTATCCGGCCCAGTGGGAATGGTTTTCGCCGCCACCAGCACGACTCCAGAATTGTCGCTCAACGACTCGACGGCGACGGCTTCGATGCTGACCGTGGTGCCGATCTTCGTTTCCTCGGCCTTCTGGACTATCAGGGTCGACAGCACAGATAGCTGGTTCTTCTGGTCGCCGGTGGAGGCATCGATCGTGCGCTGGACATCCTCCTTGGCATGCTCGGGGTCAATCGACATGAATGCCGTGATCCCTTGCCGCGCGGCCCCACTGAACTCCGCGGCGAGTTGGCGATTATGCACCGCGATGTGATGCTGCCACAGCATGTAACCGCTCGCGGCCGCAGACGTGGAGAAGAGCACGATGCCGACGCCGACAGCTACTGTTTTCCGCCGCGGGCGCCGGAGCCACCCTGGACGGCGAAGCCGCCCACGGCGCCGCAACCGTAGCCGTTTCCGGGTCGACTTCGCAGGGCGCTGTTCGACCTCCTCGGCATCGTCGTCCGTGGCCCCGGTTTCGGCTGCCCCGCGCAGCCGTAAAAGGCGTACGCGAGCAGCCTCGGCGCGCGCTTCCGCCTTGGCAACTTCGTCTTCTGCGTCCGTTTCTGACGGGGCCGCTACGCCGCTGTCGGCCCCTGCGCTTGACTGTGGTTCGTCGGGATCGGTCACATCCCTCGGGTCACCACAATCGTCGGCGTTGAGCCCCTCCGGATCGTGCACGGAGAAGCAGCTTATCACTGGAACCTAGGCTCGACGCCGTCATCGGACGGCTGCCTTCGTGGCCCTTACATGCGGAAATACTCGGTCGCCGGGGGACCGGGCGGCGATGCGTTTGGGAGGGCCCGGCGCCGCCCACTGTTCGGTCCAAGTGATCTTCTCCAAGCAGGAGAATTTTCTTTTCACGTGTGGCAGAGTAATCGGGTGCGATCAATCGTGGCTCTGGTTGCCGCGTTGCTCGGCGCCGGTGTGGTGGCGGCACCGCCAGCCTCGGCCGGGCCGAGTATCTGCGACTACCCCGCCTGCACCCCGGGCATCATGCCCCATCAGGTTCTGGGTGCGCCGTGTGACAACACCACTTACTACGCCTTCGGTGTCGCCGACGGATACGTTTCCTTCGCGTCGGAGCCCGGGCGGTTGATGTTCTGCGGCTCGCCGAGGCGATACCAGCCTCGATGGTTCCGCTCACCGCCCATGGCGGGGGTCAAGGACGAAAACGCCGACTGCACGAACTATCTGAACTATGTCGCGCAGGCGCCCGATGGCCTGTTCCTGATCTGTATTGCTCACGACGGCATATCCAGCTGGGTCCGCGCCGACACGTAGCCCGCTTCAGTCGCGGGTTTCCCGAGGCAGACCGAGCAGTCTGCGGCTTAAATCGGTCACCCGATCGAGCAGTGTGTCGTCGTCGATGTCGGCGACCAGCGGATGCATGACCGCGGTGCTGAGCGCGCCGGAGAACATCGCCGCCTCGATCCGGCCGTCGAGACCCGCATCGCTCAGTAGCACCTGATACAGGCGGTCCATGAAAAGCTGAAACGGCTTGTGCTCGGCCAGCAGTCGGACGACGACGGGGTCGAATTGCAGCGTGCGCACCAGCCGGCGGTCGCGAACGGCCATCTCAATCACACCCACCAATAAGGCATCTCGTGCTTGCGGCCCGTCGTCGTAGGCTTCGGCCGCCTCGAGTGCCGGCGCGAGGCGGCCGAGTTCACGCTCGGTCACGGCGATGACGATCTGCTCTTTGGTCCGGAATTGATGGTAGACAGCAGCTTTCGTGATGCCGACGGCGTCGGCGATCATCTGCAGCGACGTACCGCTGACCCCGTGGGTGGCGAACAGGTCCAACGCGGCATCGAGCACCCGCGTCCGGGCCGCACTGTGCCCGATCAGCCAGAATTGCTCACCGGTGACCGGCTGCCGTGCTGTGCCCACCCACCGAGACTAGACGACGCTATTGACCAAGGCTAGCCGATCGGCTAGCTTCGCTGACTAGCCGTGTGTAGAAACCGATTTGGTGCGGGAGGCAGTGCCCATGTCCGACGTCGACGAAGGCGATGCACAAGGTCCGGGGTTGGTGCGCGCGGGGCTGCGACGGACCGATGGCGAGCTGATCCTGCTCTGGACGCTGCCGGTGGCGCTGCTCCTATGGATCGCCGGCTTTCTCCTCTTTCCCGGCTTCAATCCGCCGATGGCACCGTCGATGCCGGCGGACCAGGTCGCCGCGTTCTATCGCGATCCGGCGCACCTTCCGCAGATCCGCTACAGCATGATCGTGTTCAACTGGTTCGGGGTGTGCCTCGTCCCTATTCTGGCGCTGATCGTGCTGCAGATCCGCCGCATGGCGCATCGGACACCGATCTTCTCCTACGCGATGTTGGGTTGCGTGGCCGGCGGCCCGACGCTCTTCCTCGTGGCCAATGTCTGCTGGCTGTTGGCCGCCTTCCGCCCGGAACGCAGCCCCGAGCTGACCCAGCTGCTCAATGATTTCGGCTGGATGACCTTCACCATCCTGGTCCCGTTCCTGATCGGACAGAGCGTAATCCTGTCCCTGGCAATCTATTTCGATGACCAGCCGAGCCCGGTGCTCAACCGTTGGGTGGCCCACTTCAATCTTCTGGTGGCGGCAGCGCTGGTGCCCGCCGCCTTCGTCGGCGTGTCATTGACCGGCCCGCTGGCGTGGGACGGGTTCTTGTCCTTCTGGGTGAAGAACATCGCCATCGGCGTCTGGATCGTGGTGATGGGCGTGGTGTTGGGACAGGCCATCTATCGGGAGCGCGCCGAGAACGCCGGACGCCCAGACGAACTGGTCACCGCATGAGCGCGGTGATCGCACCGCCGGCGACGCCGGGCCCTGTGCATCAGCGGATCGCCTGGCATCTACGCCACAATCCCAAGCGCGAACTGTGGCTGGCGTGGTGGACGCTCGTCGTCTTCTACAACGTCTTCTTCCCGATGTTCTTCATCGTCGCGCAGGTCCAACCGCCGCCGCAGCCCACCTGGGACCACGCGATGCAGGTGCACTGGTTCTCCGAACGGCACCTCGGAATACCTTTAGGCTTCGGCGTCATATTCGTCATCAGCGGCATGATCGCGATCAATAACGCCCTCATCGCGTATTCGATGCGGCGCATGTCTGTCAGTCCGGCGTTCGGGTATTCGTATCTGATCATCTACTCGCTCAGTGCGGTTCCCGGCATGCTGTTGCTCTGTATCGCGTTGATCGTCGGCACGCTGCGACCCGACCGAGACCCCGCGGCGATCGAATGGCTCTACGACTTCGCCTTCCTGTCATTCGACGGCACCATGGGGGTGTTCCTGATCGGATCGCTGATCTGGATGGTTGCGATCCTGCTCGACAAGAATCGGGTGTTCCCGAAGTGGTTCGGCTACCTCAACCTGTGCAACGCGCTGACCGAGGTCGTCGTGGCACCGTGCTGGATCTTCCGGCGGGGAGTGTTGGCCTGGAATGGCCAGATCGCCTGGTGGCTGGACATGGTCGTGTTCGGCATCTACCAAGTGACCTTCATCGTCATGCTGTTCCAGATGATCCGCCGCGAAGACTTCGGTACCGGCCCCCTGCCCAACCGCGCCCGCAAAGAGGCGGCCGCACAATGACGGACGTCGCCGAGCGGAACAAGCGTGCCGTGCCGGGTCAGCCGGACATGTGGGCCTTCGTGTTGTTCGAAACGCTGGTCTTCACGGCGTATTTCGGCTTCTACCTGTTCTACCGTGCCCGACATGCCGAGCTGTTCTTGCAGTCCCAAGCGCACCTGGATGTGCGGATCGGGGTCTTCAACACGCTCGTTTTGTTGCTGAGCTCATGGTCGGTGGCGCGCTGCGTTCAGTCGGCCCGCGCCGGCGCCTACCGGGCGGCGCTCAAAGACGTGCACATCACGGCCGCGTTCGCCGCGGTCTTCCTCTTTTTCAAGGTGTTCGAGTGGGCCCGATTGGTCGGCAGCGGAAACGGATTCGACAGCAACGACTTCTTCACCTATTACTTCTTTCTCACCGGGATCCATTTCGTGCACCTGCTGATCGGCTTCGTCGCGCTCGGCGTCATCGTCTATCAAATCCGCAGGGCGGCGCGAAAAGCCCAAGGGCCCCAGGAGGCCCAGCAGCTCGTCGAAACCTGCGCAACCTATTGGCACACCGTCGATTTCCTATGGGTGCTCATCTTTGCGCTGCTGTACGTGGTGAGGTGATCGGAATCAAATTCAACAAGCGGCTGATGATCGTATGGCTCGTCCTCTCGGCGCTCACGCTGGCCTATCTCTGGATAGATCACTCCGCCTGCGGATTGCTCAAGTCCAGCGCGGTGGTGACGTCGAGCGTCATCGTGATCGCACTCGTCAAGGTGCGCATCATTTTTCGCGAGTTCATGGAGGTGCGAAACGCTCCGGTCGTGCTGTGCCGGCTCACCGATGCGTGGGTGGTGCTGATCGCCGCCGTCTTGCTCGGCTGCTACTTCGTCGGTATGCAGACCTGATTCAAGCCACAGGTGCGACCGCGTCGGCGGTCGTGAACGTCAGGTGCAGCTCGCTCAAACCCCGCAGGATGTACGTCGGCTCGTAGTTGTAGCGGCGCTCGGCGCTCGGCCCGTGGTGGGCCCCATCGATCTCGATGTGCGACATCCGATCCAGGAGACGCTCGATCGAGACACGGCCCTCGACGCGGGCGAGCGGTCCACCCGGGCACGAGTGCACGCCGCGGGCGAAGGCCATGTGCTCGCGCACGTTCTTGCGGTTGATGTCGAACTCGTGCGGGTTGTCGAACCGGCGCGGGTCGCGATTGGCGGCGCCGGGCAAAATCATCACCACGGTGCCCGCGGGGATGTCGACACCGCCGATGGTCGTGGCCTTACGGGCCAGGCGGGAATCGCTTTTCACCGGGCTCTCCATCCGCAGCGACTCTTCGATGAACGCGGGGATCAGGCTGCGGTCCTCGCGCAGCTGCTGCTGGATGTCGGGCCGGTCGCCGAGCACCTGCAGGGCGGCGCTGAGCAACTTGGCGGTGGTTTCCTGCCCGGCGGCGAAAAGGAAGGTGGCCGAGCGAACCACGTCGATGACCTCGGGCGTCGACCCGTCCGGGTACTTCGCTTCCGCCAGGAAGGTCAGCACGTCCCCGCGCGGCTCGCGACGCCGATCCTCGATGTAGTGACAGAACTTGTCGTCGAGCCATTCCAACGGGTTGATGCCGACCGACTCGTGGTCCAAGGCGCCCACCCGCGCGCCGGGGCGATCGGCACCCAGGACGGTGCGGAACTGCGTGTGGTCTTCTTCCGGGACGCCCAGCAGGTCGGCGATCACCAACGTGGCGAACGGCTTTGAGTACTCAGCGATGAACTCGCACTCACCGTTGTGCAGGAACTCGTCGAGCTGACGGTCGGCGAGGCGCCACATGAACTCCTCGTTCTGCTTGAGCCGGCTCGGGGTCAGCAGCTTGGCCAGCACCGACCGGGCCTTCGTGTGATCGGGCGGATCCATGGTCACCATGTGCTCGAACATGGGGAACGAACTGCGATGCTCGTCGATCTGTGCGCTGATGTCGTCGCCTTCCGGCGTGAACGGCAGCGGTGGGAACGGCCCGCCGAGCGCGACGATGTTGGAGAACGTCTCGGGATCCTTGTAGATCTCGGTGGCTTCCTCGTAGCCGGTGATGGCGACGACGCCGTAGTGCGGCAGGCGCAACACCGGGTTCTGACTGCGCAGGTAGTCGAAGTAAGGATGCGGATCCGGGACCAGAGTCGGATCGGTGAAGAAGTCAATCGAGTCGAAGTTGCTCATCGGAGTGCGTCCCCCTGGGCTGGGTTTACCGGTGGTGTTCGGCGGCAAGCGGTACCGCCGCGTGATTCAGAGATCCAAAATGTGCTGAGCACCTGCTTAGCATGGCGGTAATGTCAGGGTCAAGATGAGGGCGCCGCGCCACGATACGATCCGTGTGGTCGGCATGGGATGGCACACAGTACGGAGCAGGGATATGACATCTGCCCGCAGGATCGGGGCGCCGGACGCGAAAAATCGCGCCTTGTTGCTCGATGCCGCCGAGCAGCTGATGCTCGAAGAGGGCTATGCCGCGGTGACGTCGCGGCGTCTGGCGGGCCGGGCGGGATTGAAACCTCAGCTGGTGCACTACTACTTCCGCACCATGGAGGAGTTGTTCCTCGAAGTCTTCCGGCGCCGCGCCGAGGAGGGCCTTGCGGCGCAGACCCAGGCGCTGCGGTCGGATCAGCCGTTGTGGGCGGTGTGGCGGTTCGGGACCGATCCTGGGTTCACCCAGATCTCGATGGAATTCATGGCGCTGGCCAACCACCGCAAAGACATGCGAGCCGAAATCGCGTACTACGCCGAACGTTTTCGCGAGGAACAGCGGCAAGCGGTGGCCGACGCGCTGCAGCGCTACGGCGTGCAGAACAAGGACGTGCCGCCGGTGGTATGGACTGTGCTGATGACCAGCCTGTCGCGGTTCCTGGTGCTCGAACAGGCGATCGGCATGTCCGGTGGCCACGCCGAGACCGTGGAGCTGGTCGAAAGTTACCTGCGTCGCCTGGAAGGCGAGCCGCGGCCCATCGAAGGTATCCCGCAGACCTGGGTCGTTCACCAGTGCCGAAGCGAGCAAAGTACGCCTTTGGGTCCATCCTTGGATACGACGACGGATCCGTCTACCGCCAAGTCGCAGTGAAGGTTCGGCGCCCCGGGTTCGGTACCTGTGCTCGCCACGACCATCGCATACACGTCGGGTTTCGACAGGTCGAGCTCGTAGCTCCACGGCTTGCCCGGCGCGAGGTCGACGTCGACGTGCGGCGTGAACGAGTAGGGGTTGTGGCTGTAGTCGGCAAAAATGGCCGGCTCATGGTCCAGGTAGTAGATGCTGGTGTAGATCGGATTCTGCGCGGTGACCGTGTACTTGACGTGATGCATGACCGGGTCGTCGGCGTGTGCCCGGCCACTGCCCGCGAGGACACCGGCGGTCACTAAGAGGGAAGTCAACGAGACGGCGGACGCGACGTACGCCGCCGTCCTCAGGTTGATGGTCATGACGCTCCTCGGGCTGCCGGGCGGGATTTGGTGTTGCGGTTCATGACCCGTTCGGCGGCCTGCCAGTGTGGGTCGGCAACCCATAGCCGTGCAAAGGATGCTATCGCCTCGTCAGCAGGAACTCCCCGAATCACGCGCTTTATCTCCGCCGCCGGCCGGCGGGCCAGCGACCTCGCGATGGCTCGCCATCCTTCGTCGGGCGAGTCGAACACGCCGCGGGGCAACACCCGGTCCACCAGACCGATCCGCTCGGCATCAACCGCGCTGAGGGCGGTTCCCGAACCGGCCAACAGGAGCGCCTTGCTCTTCCCGACCAGCGCGGCCAGCCGCTCGGCTCCGCCCCAGGCGGGCATGATCTCCAGCTGCACTTGGTTGAACGCGATCTTGATGTCGTCGGCCGCCACCCTGATGTCGGCGGCGACAGCGACTTCGGCGCCGCCGCCGAATGCGTGGCCGTTGAGTGCGGCGATGACCGGCGCGGGGAAGTCTGCCAACTGGTCGCAGATGGAACGCATCCGCCGTGCCATCGCTGCGGCGTCCGCTTCGGTCCGCAGTGCGCTCAACTCCTTGAGGTCACCGCCGGACACGAAAGCGTGCTCTCCGGCCCCTTTGATCACCAGCGCTTCGGCGCCCGCCGCCGCGTCGAGCGCCTTCTCGAGTTGTTCCATGGTGTCCAGCGCGATGGCGTTGCGCGCGTGGGGGCGATCGATGGTGACTACCGCCAGCCCATCGTCGATCTCTAGGTCGACCATGCGTCATCGCTCCTCGGACAAGAAACCCGATATTGGCATTCTCTTTTCGCGAGAATAACATCATCGCTGCAGGCCCAAGAACTTTCGCCAGCCAGGATGGAGGTGATTCGGTGCGGAACCGAATCGTGATCGCCGCCGCGGCCCTTGCCGTGGCCCTTCTTGGGGCGTGTACGTCACGGTCATCACCCCAAATCTCGAGTTCGGCTTCAGTGACCGTCAACGGCCACGAGCGGAATTTTCACATCGTCAAGTGCGGTCAGAGGGAATGGACTCGGATGATCGACATCGGCAGCAATTTTGCCGGAGCCAAGGTCGTCGTCGACGAGAATGCGCAACCGGCGGCGGCCGAGTCTGTCCACATCCGGAACGTTGGCGGGTTCAGCGGGATGTACTCCCGGGGCGGCGACAGCAACGCCGACATGAGCATGACCGGTGACAAATTCACCGTGAGCGGCACCGCGAACGGCTACAGGACCGACAAACCCAGTGAACCGGCTACCGCGACGTTCAAGATCGTCGTGACGTGCTGACACCGCGCCGAACCGGGCTCGGCGACGCCCACGTTGCGGTTGGGCACCAGTAGAGAATAGTATTCTCACAAATCAAGAAGGAGGATTCCATGGGCCAGTTGTCCCACAAGGTGGACGTTCCGTTCCCGATCTTTGACGCGGATAACCACCTCTACGAGCCGCCGGAGGCGCTGACCAAGTTTCTGCCCAAGGAGTACAAGGACTACGTCCAGTACGTGCAGATCAACGGTCGTACCAAGATCGCCATCCGCGGCCAGATCAGCAACTACATTCCCAACCCGACCTTCGAGGTCGTCGCCAGGCCGGGCGCCTGGGAGGAGTACTTCAAGTACGGCAACCCCGACGGCAAGAGCAAGCGCGAGCTGTTCGGTGAGCCGATGCGCGCCATCCCGGCGTTCTTCGAGCCCGGCCCGCGCCTGGAGACGATGAACGAGCTGGGCCTGGACAAGACTCTGATGTTCCCGACCTTGGCCAGCCTCTTGGAGGAGCGTCTGCGTGACGACCCGCTCGCTATCCACGTCCTGGTGCACGCGCTGAACGAGTGGCTGGACGAGGTCTGGGGCTTCAACTACCAGAACCGCATCTTCACCACACCCGTCATCACCTTGCCGATCGTCGAGAAGGCGATCGAGGAGCTGGAGTGGGCGGTCAAGCGTGGCGCCCGCGCCATCCTGGTTCGCCCGGCTCCGGTCCCCGGCTTCCGCGGTCCGCGGTCGTTCGCGGTGCCCGAGTTCGACCCGTTCTGGGAGCGGGTTGTCGAGCACGACGTGCTGGTCGGCATGCACTCCAGCGACAGCGGCTACTCCCGGTACACCTCCGAGTGGGATGGCGCCGACCAGGAGATGCTGCCGTTCCAGACCAACGCGATGGGCATCCTCAACGAGTGGCGGCCGATCCAGGACTCGGTGGGGTCGTGGGTGATTCACGGCGCGCTCTACCGGCATCCCAAGCTGAAGGTCGCGATCGTCGAGGCCGGTTCGAAGTGGATGACCCCGTTGCTGGACGGCCTGGCCGAGGTCTTCCGCAAAGCGCCGGAGGCGTTCCCGAGTGACCCGGTCGAGATGGTCAAGAGCCGGATTCACGTCAGCCCGTTCTTCGAGGACGGTATCGACGATCTGGTCAAGCTGGTCGGTGTGGATCAGGTGCTGTACGGCTCGGACTGGCCGCACCCCGAGGGGCTGGCGGAGCCGACTTACTACATCGAGGCGTTGTCGCACCTGTCCGCCGAGGACCAGGCGAAGATCATGGGCGGCAACCTCGGTCGACTCGTCACGGTGTGACCCGCGCTGCGACGATCAAGGGCGCGAAGCGCCCGATGAGGAACAGCCCCAGATGACCGGGGCCGTTGCCGGGCGGCGACGATGCGGGACGTGAAGCGCCCTGAGGAGGAGCCGGCCAATCAGCCGTGGCAGACCATCCCCGAGATGGTCTTGAGCGCGGCGGACCGCTTCGGCGATGCGGAAGCAGTCGTCGACGGTCCGCTGCGCCTCACCTTCAGCGAAGTCGTCCAGCGGATACGTTGTGCCGCAGGGTCGTTCGCTGATCTCGGCATCGCCAAGGGCGACCGCGCCGCGATCTGGGCGCCCAACTCGGCGGAGTGGATCATCGCGGCATTCGGGCTGCTCACCGCGGGTGGCGTCCTGGTGCCGGTCAACACGCGGTTCAAAACCGAGGAAGCCGGCGACATCATCGCCCGCAGCGGAGTCAAGGCCGTCCTGGTGCAGAAGGGCTTCCTGGACCAGGACTACACCGCGCCTGCGGGGACTCCGGTCATCGATCTGAAGTCCGACTTCCTTTCCAGCGGTTCGCCATTCGAGCGGCCGGTGAGCGGCACCGACATCTCGGACATCATCTTCACCTCGGGCACGACCGGCCGCCCCAAGGGCGCGATGCTGAATCACCGCCAAACGCTGCGGATGTACGAGGAGTGGGCGACGCTCGCGGATCTGCGCGAGGGCGATCGCTATCTGCAGATCAACCCGTACTTCCACACGTTCGGTCTCAAGGCGGGACTGGTGACGTCCTTCCTGCGCGGCGCGACGATGCTGCCCGTCGCGGTTTTCGACGTCGAGACGGTGGTGGATCTCATTGAACGCGAACGCATCACGATGCTTCCCGGTCCGCCGACGCTGTATCACTCATTGCTGACCGTCGGCGACAAGTCCAAGCTGTCGACGCTGCGGGCCGCGGTGACCGGCGCCGCCGACATCCCGGTCGAACTGGTCCGTCGCATCCACGGCGAGCTGCCCTTCCAAAGTTTGATGACCGGTTACGGGCTCACCGAGGCCGGCAACGTCACGCTGTCGCGGCCCGGCGATTCCTTCGAGGATGTCGCCACTACCGCGGGCGTGCCGTGTGAGGGGGTCGAGGTGCGCATCGCCGACGACGGCGAGGTGCTGGTCCGCGGCTACGGCGTCATGCAGGGCTACCTCGACGATCCGGCCGCCACGGCCCAGGCGATCGATGCCGACGGTTGGCTGCACACCGGAGACCTGGGAAGTTTCGACGACGGGTCCGATGGTGGCGACCCGCCGCGCCCGGCCCCGCCGGGCTCGCAATCGCCACGTGGCCGGCTGCGCATCGTCGGTCGCAAGAAGGACATGTTCATCGTCGGCGGATTCAACGCCTATCCGGCCGAGATCGAGGGTTTCCTGCTCAACCACCCGGCAGTCGCGCAGGCAGCCGTCATCGGTGTCCCCGACGAGCGGATGGGGCAGGTCGGCAAAGCGTTCGTGGTCCGCAAAGGCGACGTCAGTGCCGACGAATTGATCACCTGGTGCCGCGACCGCATGGCCGGATTCAAGGTGCCGCGCACGGTACAGTTCCTTGATTCACTCCCACTCAATGCGACGGGGAAGGTGATGAAGGATCAACTTCGATGAACAACGGTGACATTCATTCGATGGTGATCGCGTCGGACTACCGTATCCCGGATCCGTCCCGCGTATGGCCGCTGCTGGAACGCAACAAAGCGGCGCTGGCCGACATCGGCGCGCACCACGTGCTGGTCTACACCTCGACCCACGACTTCGGCCGTGTCCTGGTGATGATCGGAGTCCACAGCCGTGAGCCGATCGTCGAGCTGCTGCGCTCCCGGGTCTTCTTCAATTGGTTCGACGAAGCAGGCGTCGACGACATCCCGGCGGTATTCGCCGGCGAGATCGTCGACCGGTTCATCGCCCAGCCGCCGAAAACCCCGGCGGCCCCCGGCGTCGTCGTGGCCGCCATCGCGTCCGTCAACGACGTCACCCTGCTGACCTCCGAAGTCAGCACCGCGATAGACAGATTCACCACGGCGGGAATCCGAAAAACCTGGGTATTCCAGGCTTTCGACGATGATCACGAAGTGCTGATCCTGCAGGAGTTCCCCGACGAAGAAAGCGCGCGGCAGTGGATCGACCACCCCGACGCCGCCGCGCAGTGGATGTCGGGAGCGGGCATCGGCGCCTACCCTCCGCTGTTCGTCGGCCGGTTCTTTGACATGATGCGCATCGAGGCGGACTGAGGATTCGCCGGTGTTCGTGTGCCTGTGTAACGGGGTCACCAGCCAGACCGTGACCGATGCCGTCGAGTGCGGGGCGTCGACCACCAACGAAGTCGCCCAGGCGTGCGGAGCGGGCACCGATTGCGGTCGCTGCCGGCGGACGGTGCAGGCCATACTGCGATCCTCCTCGCCAGAGCACACACCCAACTCGACCTGAGGCGAGCGGCGCCGCGTTGTCAGCGGCGCGGACTGCCATCCGGTGACGTCGGTCGGACGAGTTCGACGAGCAGGCGGGGAATCTCGAGCCGCGGCAGTACCACCTCGACGAAAACCATGCGGTCTTTGTGTTGGGCGGCGGCGGTCAACGCGTCGTCGAGTTCCCCGTACGTCTGGACCCGGAACGCCAGGTGATCGGTGACCCCCAGCGCGTGGGGAACGTCCGTCCACTTCCAACTGACGATGTCGTTGTACGGCGCGGTCTCGCCGTGGATGGCGCGCTCAACCGTGTAGCCGTCGTTGTTGACCACCACGATGACGGGGGAGAGCCCCTCGCGCGAGAAGGTGCCGAGCTCCTGGACGGTCAGTTGCGCGGCGCCGTCCCCGATGAGCAACACCGTCCGGCGGTCCGGATGCGCCACCGCGGCCCCCAGCGCGGCGGGCAGCGTGTAACCGATTGAGCCCCATAGCGGTTGACCGATGAAGGTGACTCCCTGCGGTAACCGGTGGTCGGCCATGCCGTAGAAGGAGGTGCCCTGGTCGGCGAGCACCACGTTGCCCGGTGTGAGGGCCCGACAAAGCCGATCCCACAACATCTTTTGGGTAAGGGGTTGTTCGCGCGGCGGGGGCGGCGGGGGCGGCTCGGCCGGCGGCAACGCCACCGGTGGCGACGAGATCTGGCGCCGGACCAGGATGGTGGCCAGTGCTTCCAGCGCGGCGCCCATCTCCAATGGCGCGAAGACTTCTCCGGCCACACTGCTTTGGTACTGGGCGACGTCGATGGTCCGGGCCGGGTCGACCCGCTGGCTGAAGAAGCCGCTCACCATGTCGGTGAACACGACTCCGGCGGTGACCAGCACGGGCGCCTCTTCGATCGCGGTGCGCACCGCCGGCGCGCTGGCCGATCCCGCGTAGATCCCCAGGAAATTCGGTGAGCTCTCGTCGAGCAGGCTCTTGCCCCACATCAGCGTGGCGTGCGGAACGACATCCGCAGAAAGCAACGCCTCGAGCTCTTTGATCGCTTGCAGGCGATGGACCAGCAAGTCGGCGAGCACGGTGAGCCGGTGGTCGCCGATGAGTTCGGTCGCGGCCTCGACGAACATCGCCAGCGCGCGGGGGCTGGTGCCACCGGTGTAGCGGGGCAGCGGAGCATCGGGCGGTTCGGTGGGAAAGCGGGCCACGTCGGCGGACAGCAGGATGTATCCGGGTCGCTTCTGCTCGCGCACCTCGCACAGCACCCGGTCGATCTCTCGGCGGGCCGTTGCGGGCATGAGATTGGCTTGAGCGCACGTGATTTCGCGGCTTACCCGGAAGAAGTGCTCGAAGTCACCGTCGCCGAGCGAGTGGTGCAGCGCCCGGCGGGTGCCCTGGGCGTCCTTGGAGGGGCCCCCGACAATGTGCACGACGGGCACCTGCTCGGCGAAGCTGCCCGCGATCGCGTTGGCCGCGGACAGCTCACCGACACCGAATGTCGTTACCAAAGCCGACATTCCGCGCAGCCGCCCATACCCGTCGGCGGCATACCCGGCATTCAGCTCGTTGGCGTTGCCGACCCACCGCAGGGTCGGGTGGGCGATGATGTGGTCGAGGAACTCCAGGTTGTAATCACCGGGGACGCCGAAGATTTCCGAGACGCCGAGTTCGGCGAGACGGTCCAACAGATAGTCACCGACGGTGTATGCGGGATCGGTCGCGGCATCAGTCACAGCCCCGACGGTACGCTCGGCCGAATCCATTCCGGGCGCGTCGCCGGGCCAGTATCGTGCGGGCCATGGCACTCAAAGAATCCCGCGACATCGTGATCGAAGCCAGTCCCGAGGAGATTCTGGACGTCATCGCCGATTTCGAGGCGATGCCGGATTGGTCGGAACCGCACCAGAGCGCGGAGGTCCTCGAGACGGGCGACGACGGGCGCCCCCGCCAAGTGAAGATGAAAGTCAAGGTCGCCGGGATCACCGACGAACAGGTGGTCGCCTACACCTGGGCGGACAACGTGGTGAGCTGGACGCTGGTCAGCTCGTCGCAGCAGAAGGCGCAGGACGGGAAGTACACGCTGATACCGCAGGGCGACAACACTCTGGTGAAGTTCGAGCTGCTCGCGGATCCGAATGTGCCGCTGCCCGGCTTCGTGCTGAAGCGTGCCGTGAAGGGGACGATCGACTCCGCCACCAAGGCGCTGCGCGAACGGGTGCTCAAGGTGAAGAAGGGCCAGTAATCACGGTGGGCGGCGGCGGCCCGCTGGCCGGGGTGAAAGTCATCGAACTCGGCGGCATCGGACCGGGCCCGCATGCGGGAATGATGCTCGCCGATCTGGGGGCCGACGTGGTGTGGGTGCGGCGGCCTGGCGGTCTCGAAATGCCGACCGAGGACCGTGACTTGCTCCACCGCGGCAAGCGCGTCGTCGACCTGGATGTCAAGACGCGGCCGCAGGCGCTGCTGGGCCTGGCCGCCAAGGCCGACGTGCTGCTGGACTGCTTCCGGCCCGGCACGTGCGAGCGGCTCGGTATCGGTCCGAAGGATTGCGCGGCGGTCAATCCGCGCCTGATCTTCGCGCGGATCACTGGCTGGGGGCAGGACGGACCGCTGGCGCGCACGGCGGGCCACGACATCAACTACCTGTCGCAGACCGGCGCGTTGTCGGCGCTCGGCTACGCCGACCGGCCGCCGATGCCGCCGCTGAATCTGGTCGCCGACTTCGGCGGCGGCTCGATGCTGGTGCTGCTCGGCATCGCCGTCGCGCTCTACGAAAGGGAACGTTCGGGCAAGGGACAGGTCATCGACGCGGCGATGGTCGACGGGGTCAGCCTGCTTGCCCAGATGATGTGGACGATGAAGTCCACTGGCGCACTGCGCGACCGACGCGAATCGTTCCTGCTCGACGGCGGCGCCCCGTTCTACGGTTGCTACGAGACCGCCGACGGCGGATACGTGGCCGTCGGCGCCATCGAGCCACAGTTCTTCGCGGCATTGCTGAAAGGGCTTGGCCTGTCACCCGAGGACGTGCCCGGCCAGCTCGACCGGGACTCCTACCCGCAGATGCGCGACGTCTTCACCACACGGTTCGCCAGCCGAACCCGTGACGAATGGGCACGGACGTTCGCCGGCACCGACGCGTGCGTCACCCCGGTGCTGACGTGGACCGAAGCCGCGACCGACGACCACCTGCGGGCGCGGTCCACGGTGATCACGGCGCACGGCGTCGACCAGGCCGCACCCGCACCGCGCTTTTCGCGGACCCCGCCAAGCCCGGTCGCGCCACCGCCGGCGACGACCACACCGCTTGACGAAATCAACTGGTAGACAGTCGATTACGCCGATCCATCCCATAACCGGGCTGGCGTTGCTAAATTTGATCTCAGTGGCCGTAAAAGCATCACGCGAATTTGTCGTCAACGCGCCGCCAGAAGTTGTCATGGAGGCGCTGACAGATGTCGGCGTCCTATCGTCGTGGTCACCCCTGCACAAACACATCGAAGTGATCGACCGTTATCCCGACGGCCGCCCCCACCACGTCAAGACCACCATCAAGATCCTGGGGCTGGTCGACAAGGAGATCCTGGAATATCACTGGGGCCCCAACTGGGTCTGCTACGACGCCAAAGGCACTTCGCAGCAGCACGGTCAGCATGTCGAGTACAACCTCACACCCGAAGGCCTCGGCCAGACCCGGGTGCGTTTCGACATCACCGTCGAACCCGGCCGGCCCATGCCCGCGTTCATCGTCCGGCGGGCGAGCGAAAGCGCTCTCGACGGGGCGGAAAAGGGATTGCGCGAATTGCTGATGCGCGGCAGCCCGTCAGCCGAGTCGGAATAGTCGTCGTCGGTGGTTTTCGGCCTCCGTCGGCAACGAAGCTGTTGTTAACTTGTAGGTAGTGGCCGTACAAGCATCGTCCGAAATCGTTATCGACGCGCCCGCAGATGTGATCATCGACGCGCTCGCCGACATGGACAACGTGCCGTCGTGGTCCGCGGTGCACAAGAAGGCGGAAGTCGTCGACAGGTATCCAGACGGACGACCGCGCCACGTCAAGGTCACCATCAAAGTGATGGGCATCGTCGACACGCAGCTGCTCGAGTACCACTGGGGGCCCGATTGGATGGTGTGGGATGCCAAAAAGACCATCCACCAACACGGCCAGCACGGCGAGTACAACCTGATCCGCGAAGGCGACGACAAGACGCGGGTGCGATTCGCCATCACTGTCGAACCGTCAGCGCCACTTCCTGAGTTCGTGGTCAGCCGAGCCCGCAAGAAAATCCTGCGCGCAGCGCTCGAGGGACTGCGAAGGCGCGTTATGGATGGTCCGCCTAGGTAACGGCGCGCAGGGCTCCCAGCCGCCTGATCGCCTCATCGAGCGTGTCGTCGCGCTTACAGAAGGTGAAGCGCACCAAGTGATTCCACACGTCGGCCGACCCGTGTGTGGCGTCCGGATCGCAGAACGCCGACATCGGGATGGCGGCGACCCCGACCTTTTCCGGTAGCGCCGCGCAGAACGCGGTGCTGTCGTCGTAGCCCAGCGGGCGCGGATCGGCGCACAAGAAATACGTGCCGGCGCTGTCGTGCACCTCGAACCCGATGTCGATCAGCCCAGCGGCCAGCCGATCGCGCCTGGCCTGCAAAGTGGCGCGCAGGCGGTCCACCCACGCGCCCTCCTTCTCCAACGCCAGCGCCACCGCCGGCTGGAATGGCGCGCCGCCGACATAGCTCAGATATTGTTTGGCCGCGCGTATTCCGGCGATGAGTTGTGCTGGGCCGCAAGCCCACCCGATTTTCCAGCCGGTGCAGTTGAACATCTTGGCCGCGCTGGAGATGGTGATCGTTCGCTCGGCCATGCCGTCGAAGCCGGCCAGCGGCACGTGTTGCCGCCCACTGGGGGAGGTGTACACCAAGTGTTCGTATACCTCATCGGTGATCACCAACAGGTCGGCCGCGACGGCGACCTCCGCGATGGCGGCCAGCTCGGTCGCGCTGAGCACTGTGCCGGTCGGGTTGTGCGGTGAGTTGACGATCAGCGCGCGGGTCCGTGGTGTCACCGCCCGGCGCAGCGCGTCGGCGTCCAGCGCGAAACCACGGCCGTGGGGGACCAGCGGCACGGTCACCCGCCGCGCGGAGGCCATCGCCACCACCGGCGAGTATGAGTCGTAGAACGGCTCGATGAGCAACACCTCCGAGCCGGGCTCGACCAGACCGATCACCGCCGCGGCGATGGCCTCGGTCGCCCCGACCGTGACCAGCACCTCGGTGTCGGGGTCGTACCCGATGCCGTATTGGCGCTGACGCTGGGCGGCGATCGCGTGCCGTAGCGGCGCGATGCCGATTCCCGGCGGGTACTGGTTGACGCCGTCGGCGATGGCCTCCTGGGCGGCCTTCAGCATGGCCGGCGGCCCGTCCTCGTCGGGAAAACCCTGGCCGAGGTTCACCGCACCGATCCGCGCGGCCAGCGCCGACATTTCAGCGAACACCGTGGTCGCGTACGGACGCAGTCGCGAGACCGTCATGGTCGTCGAGCTTAGGGCCCGGCGACTACGCGCGCCGGTGCGGCTGGCCGCACAGTCGGCGACGAATGTGAGGCTGGGCGCACACAGGGTTGATATCCGGGACCGTGCCGCTGACCAGCGGTGACCTGCTCAACCAACAGGTTGGCCGGGCCCTGCTGTTAGGGTGGCGGGGGACCTAGTCTTGAAGACGGGATTCGAACCCTATTCGCGAACAGGAAGTCGTCATGTCCGAAGAAGCTTTCATTTATGAGGCCATCCGCACACCGCGGGGCAAGCAACGCCACGGATCGTTGAACGAGGTCAAGCCCGTCAACCTGGTCGTCGGCCTGATCGAGGAAATGCGCACCCGGTTCCCCGACCTGGACGAGAACCTGATCAGCGACGTCATCCTCGGTTGTGTCTCCCCGGTCGGTGACCAGGGCGGCGACATCGCCCGCACTGCCGCACTAGTAGCCAAGCTGCCCGAGACCACCGGCGGCTTCCAGCTCAACCGGTTCTGCGCGTCGGGTCTGGAGGCGGTTAACCTGGCCGCGCAGAAGGTGCGTTCCGGCTGGGACGACCTGGTGCTCGCAGGTGGTGTGGAGTCGATGAGCCGGGTGCCGATGGGCTCCGACGGCGGCGCCTGGGCGCTGGACCCGGAAACCAACTATGCGGTCGGGTTCGTGCCGCAGGGCATCGGTGCCGACCTGATCGCGACCATCGAGGGCTTCTCCCGCGACGACGTCGACCGCTTTGCGTTGCGCAGCCAAGAGAAGGCCGCCGCGGCCTGGTCGGGCGGCTACTTCGCCAAGTCGGTGGTCCCGGTGCGTGACCAGAACGGCCTGGTGATCCTCGACCACGACGAGCACATGCGTCCCGACTCCACCCTGGAAGGTCTGGGCAAGCTCAAGACCGCGTTCGATGGTATCGGCGAGATGGGCGGCTTCGACGACGTGGCACTGCAGAAGTACCACTTCGTCGAGAAGATCAACCACGTGCACACCGGCGGCAACAGCTCCGGCATCGTCGACGGCGCCGCGCTGGTGCTGGTCGGTTCGGAGGCCGCCGGCAAGTCGCAGGGTCTGACTCCGCGGGCCCGCGTGGTGGCGACCGCCACCAGCGGCGCCGACCCGGTCATCATGCTCACCGGCCCGACACCGGCCACCCGCAAGGTGCTCGATCGCGCCGGTCTGACCCTCGATGACATCGACCTGGTCGAGATCAACGAGGCGTTCGCGTCGGTGGTGCTGAAGTTCCAGAAGGACCTGAACATTCCCGACGAGAAGCTCAACGTCAACGGCGGCGCCATCGCGATGGGCCACCCGCTGGGCGCCACCGGCGCCATGATCACCGGCACCATGGTCGACGAGCTCGAGCGCCGCAACGCGCGTCGTGCCCTGGTCACACTGTGCATCGGCGGCGGCATGGGTGTCGCCACCATCATCGAGAGGGTTTAGGGCCATGGCAGAGAACACTATTCAGTGGGATAAGGACGCTGACGGCATCGTCACCCTGACGCTGGACGACCCCACCGGGTCGGCCAACGTGATGAACGAGCACTACAGCGAGTCCATGCACAACGCCGTCGAACGCCTTGCCGCCGAGAAGGATTCGATCACCGGTGTGGTGATCACCAGCGCAAAGAAGACCTTCTTCGCCGGCGGCGACCTGAAGGGCATGATCAACCTCGGCCCCGAGAACGCCGGCGAGGCGTTCGACACCGTCGAATCGGTCAAGCGCGACCTGCGTGCCCTGGAGACCCTGGGCAAGCCGGTGGTCGCCGCCATCAACGGCGCCGCGCTGGGCGGCGGACTGGAGATCGCGCTGGCCTGCCACCACCGGATCGCCGCCGACGTCAAGGGATTGGTCGTCGGCCTGCCCGAGGTGACGCTGGGCCTGCTGCCGGGTGGCGGCGGGGTGACCCGCACCGTGCGTATGTTCGGCATCCAGAACGCCTTCATGAACATCCTGTCGCAGGGCACCCGCTTCAAGCCGGACAAGGCCAAGGAGATCGGCCTGGTCGACGAGCTCGTGGGCTCGATCGACGAGCTGGTGCCCGCCGCCAAGGCGTGGATTAAGGCCAACCCCGACTCGCACGAACAGCCTTGGGACAAAAAGGGTTACAAGATGCCGGGCGGCACCCCGGCCAGCCCGGGGCTGGCCGGCGTCCTGCCGTCGTTCCCGGCGTTGCTCAAGAAGCAACTCAAGGGCGCCCCGATGCCGGCGCCGCGGGCCATCCTGGACGCGGCCGTCGAGGGCGCGCAGGTGGACTTCGACACGGCCAGCCGCATCGAAAGCCGTTATTTCACTTCGCTGGTCACCGGCCAGGTTGCCAAGAACATGATCCAGGCGTTCTTCTTCGATCTGCAGCACATCAACGGCGGCGGGTCACGGCCCGACGGCATCGAACCGGTCAAGATCAACAAGATCGGCGTGCTGGGCGCGGGCATGATGGGCGCCGGCATCGCCTACGTGTCGGCCAAGGCCGGATTCGACGTGGTGCTCAAGGATGTCAGCCTCGAGGCCGCGCAGAAGGGCAAGGCCTACTCGGAAAAGCTTGAGGCCAAAGCACTCCAGCGGGGCAAGACCACCGAGGAGAAGTCCAAGGCGCTGCTGGACCGCATCACGCCCGCGGCGGACCCCGCCGACCTGGCGGGCGTCGACTTCGTGATCGAGGCCGTTTTCGAGAACCAGGAACTCAAGCACAAGGTGTTCGGTGAGATCGAAGACATCGTCGAGCCGAACGCGCTGCTGGGGTCGAACACCTCGACGCTGCCGATCACCGGTCTGGCGACCGGCGTCAAGCGCCAAGAGGACTTCATCGGGATCCACTTCTTCTCACCGGTCGACAAGATGCCCCTGGTCGAAATCATCAAGGGCGAGAAGACTTCCGACGAGGCCCTGGCCCGGGTGTTCGACTACACGTTGGCCATCGGCAAGACCCCGATCGTCGTCAACGACAGCCGTGGGTTCTTCACCAGCCGGGTGATCGGCACGTTCGTGAACGAGGCGCTGGCGATGCTGGGCGAGGGCGTGGCCGCGGCCAGCATCGAGCACGCGGGCTCGCAGGCCGGATATCCGGCGCCGCCGTTGCAGCTGTCCGACGAGCTCAACCTGGAGCTGATGCACAAGATCGCCGCCGCTACCCGCAAGGGCGTCGAGGACGCGGGTGGCACCTACGAGCCGCACCCGGCCGAGGCGGTGGTCGAGAAGATGATCGAGATCGGACGGCCCAGCCGTTTGAAGGGCGCCGGCTTCTACGAGTACGCGGACGGCAAGCGGACCCGCCTGTGGCCGGGCCTGAGCGAGACGTTCAAGTCGGGCAGCGCGGACATTCCGTTGCAGGACATGATCGATCGCATGCTGTTCGCCGAGGCACTCGAGACGCAGAAGTGCCTGGACGAGGGCGTGCTGACCTCGACCGCCGATGCCAACATCGGCTCGATCATGGGCATCGGCTTCCCGCCGTACACCGGTGGTAGCGCGCAGTTCATCGTCGGCTACTCCGGTGCCGGCGGTACGGGCAAGGACGCCTTCGTGGCCCGCGCCAAGGAACTGGCCGCCAAATACGGCGACCGCTTCCTGCCGCCCGCGTCACTGAGCTGAGTCCTGCCGCTTCCACGAGCAGACGCGAAAGCCCCCGAAACAACGAGGTTTCGGGGGCTTTCGCGGTGTGTCGTCCCGAAAGCTACCGGCGCCTTTGGAACAGGTAGTACCGAGCCGGGGTCTTCTCGGCGCGGTCCAGCTCGCGTTCCGCACCCGCCGACAGCAGCGCCCAGCTTTGGGCGAAGCGTCGTTCCATCTCGGCGTGATCGACGCCGCGCACCCCGACCCGGCCGCCGGGCACGAACGCGACGATCAGCAGTCGCGCATCGGGGGCGGCCACGGCGCTGATCTCCCGGACGTAGGCGTCGCGATCCGCGTCGCTCATGTTATGCAGGCAACCGTTGTCGACGATCAACTCGAAGTTCGCACCGATCCCGGCCTGGCTCAGCTGTGTGACGTCGGCTTGGACGAAGTCCACCGCCGCGCCGGCCGCGCCGGCCTTGGCCCGCGCCCGTTCGAGGGGCTTGGCCACGAAGTCGACAGCGGTGACCTTCCAGCCGTGCTGGGCGAGGTAGATCGAACAGTCACCGGTACCGCATCCGAGTTCCAGGGCGGACCCGGCGGGAAGCGCGGCGGCGTCGCCGGTTCCCTCGACCAGGTCCCGCACGCTTTGCGCGAGCGGATGACCGTCCCACGGGGTGAAACCGATGCGGTAAAAGATCCGAAACAGCGTCTGTTTGGCAGCCATAGCTCACCTTAAGCCGCGCGGCCGGTCACCCTCTATCGGGTGGCGGCGGCGATTCGGCGCCATTCCGCGCGCGGGAAGGCTCGTGGATCGGCGCGCAACACCTGGACGCAGACATGATCAGCGCCCGCGGAACGATGCTCGGCGACCCTGCCCATGATGGCGTCTTCGTCACCCCAGGCGATGATCGCGTTGAAGAGGCGATCGCTCACCTGCGACACATCCTCTTCGGAAAAGCCGCTGCGCAGCAGGTTGTTCGCGTAGTTGGGCAATGCCAGATACGATCGCAGCCAATCGGTTCCGATCTGGCGTGCCTCGTCGGCGCTGTCGGTCAGGATCGCCGTCTGCTCCGGCAGCAGCAGGGGGCCCTGGCCCAAAACCGAACGGGCAGAAGCGGTGTGGTCGGGAGTGACCAGGTACGGGTGGGCGCCTCCGGCGCGGCTCGCGGACAGCTTCAGCATCTTCGGTCCAAGCGCGGCAAGAACCCGCCGCTCGGTGGGGACCGGCCGCGGCGCGGCATCCAATCCGTCCAGGAACGACGCCGTCGCCGCCAGTGGTTTGCGGTAGCGTCCGGGCTGGCCGGCGTCGATCAGCGGGGCGTGGCTGACGCCGATTCCCAGCAGGAAGCGGTCCCCGTGCTCGGCGGTCAGCGTCGCATAGGATTCGGCGACGTCGCCGGGCGAATGCATCCACAGATTCAGGATGCCGGTGGCGATCACGGTCCGCTTGGTCGCGGCGAGCAGATGACCCACCGAGTCGAACACCGGCCCGCCGACGTCGGGTATCCATAGCGCGGTGAAACCGAGTTCATCGAGTTCGGCTGCCGCGTCGGCGGATTCGCCCGGGTCGCCGTAGCGCAGCTGACTGCTCCAGATCCCAACGCCCGTCAGTTCCATCTGATGCCTTCCCTTCGTGGCATGCGCGCCGCGGCTGCTCGGGTCCGCGGTCTACTGGACATGCTGTCAGACGTCACTTCCGGAGTATTCGGGGACCGGCATCGAATCGTGCATGCGGACGCCCTTGGTGTTCAGCTTGGCCAACGACCGGGACAGCGATCCCGGCATCGCCGAGATCAGTTGGGCACCACGGGTTAACGCCCAGACTCCAGTTCGGGAACGGGGGATGATGCCCTTGGCGGCGCCGCGGGCGAAGGACCGGCTGCGATGCACCGGTTCGCGCATCTGCAGTTCGTAGGCGGCGAAGGCGCGCAGGTGGTCGCCGTCGGCGCGGGCGAGTTCTCCGGCCAGCACGTAGGCGCCGAGGACGGCAAGACTGGTGCTGCCGCCCACCGCCGGGCCGGGGCAGTATCCGGCGTCACCGACCAGGGTGACACGGCGGCGCGACCACCTGTCCGTGCGCAGCTGGGTGATGGAGTCGAAGTAGAAGGTGGGCGTGCGCTCGATTTCGGCCAGCCAGCTGTCCACCTGGTCATGCATTCCGGCGAAGGCGTCGTGCAGTAACTCCTTCTGCCGCAACACATCATGGTGGTCGTAGTCCAATTCGTCCTGGCTCCGAAAGAGAAACACCGCCCGCGCGTCGTCCAAGTGATCCGCGGTGTAGATCCCGGCGAAGCGGCCGACACCGACGTGGCCGACCATCTCGCCGGGGCCGACCAGCGTCTTGGGTGCCGACACCACCGACAGATATCCGCCGAGGAAACGCGTCAGGCCGGCCTCCTCGCCGAAGGTGAGGTGCCGAACGTTGGAATGCAGGCCGTCGGCGCCGACGATGACGTCGAAGGCGCGTGCCGGGGCGTGCTCGAACGTCACGGTGCCGTCGTGTTCGATCGCGGTGATCGAGTCGCCGAACAGGTACTCGACGTCGTCGCAGGCGGCGTCGTAGTAAATCTCGCTGAGGTCGTCGCGCATGATTTCCAGGTGCCGGTCGGAACTGGCGGCGTAGATCTTGGTGAGGTCGACCTCGGTGGGCCGGCCCCGGCCTTCTCGGTACAACGCCAACCGGTTCGTTCCGGTGGCCAGAGCCTCGAGGCGCGGCAGGACGCCCATCTTCGCCGAGATCTCCATTGCGGGGCGGAACAAGTCGACGGCGTGACCGCCGGTCTTGCGCAGCGTCGGTGCGCGCTCGACGACGGTGACGTCGAAGCCGTAACGGGACAGCCAGTACGCCAGCACCGGGCCGGCGACGCTGGCGCCGGAAATCAGTATCCGCACGATCCACCTCCCGTACTTACTTAACGATCGGTAAGCATAGCATCCCGCTTACCGATCGGTAAGTCAGATAAACTCGGGAAGTGAGCAGGCCCCGATCAGACACGCGAGAGCGGATTCAAGAGGTCGCTCGCGAGCTCTTCTTGCAGCGGGGCGTGCAGCGCACCAGCCTGCAGGACATCGCCAACCAGCTGGGCATCACCAAACCCGCGTTGTACTACCACTTTCCGTCACGCGAGGACCTGGTGCGCAGCATCCTGGTGCCGCTGATCGACGAGGGCGAGCGATTCGTCGCCGACCACGAGAGCCGCGGCGATACCGACGCTCGCGAGTTACTAGAGGGCTATTTCGATTTCCACTACCGGCACCGCCGGGACCTGGTGCTGTTGCTGACCGAGTTGTCGACGCTGATCGACCTGGACCTCATCGACACCGTCCTCGCGTGGCGCGAGCGGTTGGCCAGGCTGGTGTTCGGTGAGACGCCGACGCTGGCGCAGTCCACCCGCGCGGTCGTCGCGTTCGGCGGTTTGCAGGACTGCTGTGTTCAGTTCCCCGATGCGCCACAGGAGGAGTTGCGCGAGAAGTCGGTCGCGGCCGCACTCGGCGCGCTGCGCGGATGAGGTCTGGCCGGGCTACAGTCCGTTGATATGCGCTTCGGTCTCTTCATTCCGCAAGGCTGGCGAATGGATCTCGTCGGCATCGAACCCGACAAACACTGGGCGGTGATGCGCGACCTGGCCGACCACGCGGACCAGGGCAACTGGGACTCGCTGTGGGTCTACGACCATTTCCACACCGTCCCGGTGCCCACCGGTGAAGCCACCCACGAAGCGTGGTCGCTCATGGCCGCCTACGCGGCCACCACATCGCGGATCAAGCTCGGCCAAATGTGCACGGCGATGAGCTACCGCAACCCGGTCTACCTCGCCAAAGTCGCCGCGACCGCCGACATCATCTCCGGTGGCCGCATTCAGATGGGGATCGGCGGCGGCTGGTACGAACACGAATGGCGCGCTTACGGTTACGGATTCCCGACGGCGGGCGTGCGGTTGGGTCGCCTCGACGAAGGCGTCCAGATCATGCGCGACGCCTGGCGCGACGGCAAAGTCAGCTTCGACGGCAAGCACTACCAGGTGGACGGCGCGATCGTCGCTCCTAAGCCCCTGCAGGACAGCGGAATCCCGCTGTGGATCGCGGGCGGCGGCGAGAAGGTGACCTTGCGTATCGCCGCCAAATACGCGCAGTACACCAACTTCACGCCCGAGCCCGACGCATTCGCCCACAAGTCGGAGGTGCTGGCCGGGCACTGCCGCGACGTGGGCACGGACTTCGACGCCATCGTGCGCTCGGTCAACGTCAACGCCGTCGTCGGGACGTCGGAGGCCGACGTCAAAGACCGGATGCAACGGGTGCGCGACCGCATGGTCGGGTACGTCGGCGAGGCGTCCGCGGATGCGATGATCGCCGGCACCAGCGGGCCGGACTCGGCAACGGGCACGCCGGAACAGGTCATCGAACGCCTGACGAAGATCCGCGACCTCGGGTGCGACTACGCCATCTGTTATTTCCCCGAGGCCGCCTACGACCGGTCCGGCATCGAGCTGTTCGAAAGCCAGGTCATTCCCGCGCTGACCTAGGAGATCCCAGTGCTTCGGCGCTCTACTGCGGACATTGGGGTTGGTTCATGAGGGTGGGCATCGTCGGCGGTGGCTTCGCGGGTTTGGCCGCCGCTATCGCATTCCGGCAGGACGATCACGACGTCACCGTGTACGAGAAGGCGGCCGCACCCTCCGCGATGGGTGGCGCCATCGCGCTCGCACCAAATGCGTTGACGTGCTTGTCGATTCTGGGAGTCAGACACAATGTGGTGACCGAACCGTGGTCCCGAATGGCAGCCACGGTGCGCGCCCGCGACGGCCGCATTTTGGTCAGACGCACCCTTGCGCAACTCGCCGGAGGCGATGAGTTCGCGACCGTGCCGCGCGCTCAGTTGATCGCCTGGCTGGTTGCCGCGCTGCCCTCACGGTGTGTGCAGTACTCGGCCAGTGTCAGCCATGTCGCCGCCGACGGCACGGTTGTGGTCGGCGGCAGTGGACAGCGGTTCGATCTGGTGATCGGTGCCGACGGTCTGCGAAGCATTGCGAAGAAGCTGCTGTTCGCGGACGCGCCGCCACCGCGCGCGACCGGCATCACCGGCTGGGCCTGGACAGTGGACCGCGAACTCGCAACCGGCTTTGGTCCGATCTGGGGCAGCACAGCGGATTTCGGAATCTTGCCGTTGGTCGACGGCCGCACCTATGTCTACGGCGGCAGCCGGCGACGGGACACGGACTTGCGGTCCTTCCTTGACTGGCCCCAGCCCCTGCCTGCACTGATCCAGGCCGCGACCGCGGACGAGATAATCACCCCGGAGATCTTCGAAGCGAGACGACCACGTCAACTCATCAGGGGCAGTGTCGTGCTCATCGGCGACGCCGCGCACTGCATGCGTCCCACATTCGGCCAGGGCGCCGCGCTGGCGATGGAGGACGCCATAACGCTGGCTCGCTATGGCGCGCCCGGGCTGGCGCGACGCCGGCTGCGCATGCTCGCGTTGTACGGCGCGTCAAAAGCGGGGTCACGATTCACGGCGCCGGGCAGCGCCGCCCGGGAAAGCGCTCGCAACGGGGCGCTTCGATTCATGCCTGACCCGTTGTTCGGCGCCCTGGCGGGCTCAGTGAGCCGGTGGCGCATCCCGCGCGCTACACGTCGCTGGTGACGTACCGCGTCTTGGCCGGGGGCGCCGCGAGCAACGGAGGAAGCTGCGTCAGCTTGCCTTCGCCGGCCCGAAACGCGCGGTAAGCCTCGTCGTGCTCGACCGTCTCCCAGATTTCGTAGATCAGCCAGTGCGCTTCGTCGTCCTCGTCGACGAGCACGTCGGTGCGGACGTTCCCGTCGAACGCGCGGGTGTCCAGCAGCGCCCGGCCCATCAGCTCGCGCCCCGCGGCGACCTCGTCGGGCTTGAACCTGAGCTCGAGTATCACGGTGACCGTCATGGCGCCAACATATCTTCCCGCCGCGGCCCAGCGGTGTTCGGCCGTTGTGCGATGACGAGAATGTGGTTTCCACTTTTCGGAAGGCTGTTATACGGTTTAGTGAGTTCTGTTGGCGGATTGTGGATGTCCTGGAGGATCCCTCGATGCAGAAGGCGCTAGCCCCCGAGATCTCTACCTGGCCGGATGAGAGCCCGCAGCTGATCGGCAGCCGATGCGGCAGCTGTGCGGCCACCACCTTCCCGGTGCAGCAGTGGTGCCCGCGTTGCAGCGCCGGCGAGATGTCCGACGTGTTGTTGCCGCGCCGCGGGACGCTGGTGGCGTGGACGACGCAGGGCTTCCCGCCCGGAGCCCCCTACCTCGGCCCGGCCGGCAAGGACTTCGTGCCGTTCGGCGTCGGCCTGGTTCAGCTCGATGACGTCATCCGCGTCGAAGGGCGGTTGACCGAGAACGACCCGGCCAAGCTGCAGTTCGGCCAGGAGGTTGAGCTCACCATGGTGCCGTTCGCCACCGACGACGAGGGCGCCGAAATCATCACCTTCGCGTTCCAGCCGGTCTAGGGGCGGGCGCCACCAAGCCATCCAACGGGTCGCCCCCGTCTACCCAGGAGGATTTGAGATGACCAACGACGTCGCCATCATCGGCGTGGGCCTCCACCCGTTCGGCAGGTTCGAGAAGACCGCGATGCAGATGGGCGCCGAGGCGGTGCAGCTGGCGCTCAAAGACGCCGGCGTGGACTGGAAGGACATCCAGTTCGGTTTCGGTGGCAGCTACGAGGTCTCCAACCCCGACGCGGTGACCCGCCTGGTCGGGCTGACCGGAATCACGTTCACCAACGTGTTCAACGCCTGCGCCACCGCGGCCAGCGCCATCCAGCAGACCGCCGACACCATCCGGCTGGGCAAGTACGACATCGGCATCGCCATCGGCCTCGACAAGCACCCTCGCGGTGCGTTCACCGACGACCCCGCCAAGCTGGCGCTGCCGCAGTGGTACGCCAACAACGGGCAGTTCGTCACCACCAAGTTCTTCGGCATGAAGGCCAACAAGTACATCCACGACCACAACATCTCCCAGGAGACGCTGGCGCGGGTAGCCAACAAGAACTTCCGCAATGGTGCGCTGAACCCGAATGCGTTCCGGCGCAAGGAAATTTCCGTCGAGGAGATCCTCAAGTCGCCCGCGCTGAACTACCCGTTGACGCAGTACATGTTCTGTGCACCCGACGAGGGCGCCGCCGCGGTGATTATGTGTCGCGCCGACATGGCCGAGAAATTCACCGACAAACCGGTGTATGTGCGCGCCAGTGAAATCCGCACGCGCACGTTCGGCGCCTATGAGGTGCATGCCACCTCGGCGCCGCTCGACGAGGATCCCTCGCCGACGGTGTATGCGGCTAAGGCGGCCTACGAGGAGGCCGGCATCGGACCCGAAGACGTCGACATAGCGCAACTGCAGGACACCGACGCCGGCGCCGAGGTGATCAACATGGCCGAGACCGGCCTGTGTGCCGACGGCGAGCAGGAAAAGCTACTGGCTGACGGCGCCACCGAGATCCACGGCTCGATACCCGTCAACACCGACGGCGGGCTGATCGCCAACGGCGAGCCGATCGGCGCGTCGGGGCTGCGGCAGGTGCACGAACTGGTGCGGCAGCTGCGCGGGGAAGCGGGGGAGCGTCAGGTGCCCGGCAACCCGCGCGTCGGGCTGGCCCAGGTGTACGGGGCGCCTGGCACCGCGTCGGCGACGATCCTGTCTCTGTAGCGCCCCGCCGCGCAGACGCAAAGGCACCCGAAACAACGGAGTTTCGGGTGCCTTTGCGTCTGCCCGAGCTAAATGGCCGGGCCGAGGAGGTCGTCGGCGTCGCGGATGATGTAGCCATAGCCCTGCTCGGCCAGGAAGCGCTGCCGGTGCGCCGCATATTCGGCGTCCAGGCTGTCGCGCGCCACCACGGAATAGAAGATGGCACCCCCGCCGTCGGCCTTGGGCCGCAGCAACCGGCCCAGCCGCTGCGCCTCCTCCTGGCGTGAACCGAAGGTTCCCGAAACCTGCACGGCCACCGCGGCTTCCGGCAAGTCGATGGAGAAGTTGGCGACCTTGGACACCACCAGCGTGTTCACCTCGCCGCGGCGGAAGGCGTCGAACAGCTCTTCGCGTTCCTTGGTCCGCGTGGAGCCCTGGATCACCGGGGCGCCCAGTTCGGCGCCCAGCTCGTCGAGCTGATCGAGATACGCGCCGATCACCAGGGTCTGCTCACCCTGATGCCTTGCCAAAATCGATTTGACCACAGCGATTTTGGTGTGCACCGTCGAGCACAGCTTGTAACGCTCCTCGGGCTCCGCGGTGGCGTACATCATCCGCTCGTTGTCGGTCATGGTGACGCGCACCTCGATGCACTCCGCCGGGGCGATCCACCCCTGCGCCTCGATGTCCTTCCACGGCGCGTCATAGCGTTTGGGGCCGATCAGGGAGAACACGTCGCCCTCGCGGCCGTCCTCGCGGACCAGCGTTGCGGTCAGCCCCAGGCGCCGCTTGGACTGCAGGTCGGCGGTCATCCGGAACACCGGCGCCGGCAGCAAGTGGACCTCGTCGTAGATGATCAGCCCCCAGTCGCGGCTGTCGAAGAGCTCGAGGTGCCGATACTCGCCCTTGGTGCGGCGGGTGATCATCTGGTACGTCGAAATCGTGACGGGCCGGATCTCCTTGCGCTCACCGGAGTATTCGCCGATCTCGTCCTCGGTAAGCGACGTGCGAGCGATCAGCTCGCGTTTCCACTGCCGCGCCGCGACGATGTTGGTGACCAAAATCAGTGTCGTCGCACCGGCTTTCGCCATCGCCGCGGCGCCCACCAGTGTTTTACCGGCGCCGCAGGGAAGCACCACCACACCGGATCCGCCGGACCAGAACGAGTCGGTGGCCATCTGCTGATAGTCGCGCAGGTGCCAGCCGTCCTCGGCCAGGCTGATCGGATGCGCCTCGCCATTGACATAGCCCGCGAGATCCTCGGCGGGCCAACCGATCTTGAGCAGCATCTGCTTGACCCGGCCGCGCTCGCTGGGGTGGACGATGACGGTGTCGTCGTCGAGCCGAGCACCGAGCATCGGTGCGATCTTCTTGTTGCGCAGCACCTCTTCGAGCACCGCGCGGTCCAGGCTTACCAGGGTGAGTCCGTGTGCCGGGTTCTTCACCAGCTGCAGGCGGCCGTAGCGGGCCATGGTGTCGACGATGTCGACCAGCAGCGGCTGCGGCACCGCGTAGCGGGAAAAGCTGACCAGGGCGTCGACGACCTGTTCGGCGTCATGGCCGGCGGCGCGGGCGTTCCACAGCGCCAGCGGTGTGATGCGGTAGGTGTGCACGTGTTCGGGCGCGCGTTCCAGCTCGGCGAACGGCGCGATGGCGGCCCGCGCCGCACCGGCCTGCTCGTGGTCCACTTCGAGCAGCACCGTCTTGTCGGACTGCACGATCAACGGTCCGTCAGCCATGGTCAGCGCCACTCCTCCTCATCGGTTCGCTCTGCATCGTCGTCGGCGTGCATACCATTATCGGCCGGAGGCCGACACCACCGACGTGATGCGGTGGATGGCGAAGTCGCGCAGCCTTCCCGACGCCGAATCAAAGGCCACCAGCTGACCGCCCCGGACGGCGATCGGCGACACGACGCGCTGGGTGGCCACGCCGGCCGCGTCTAGATAACCGATCACCAGGGTGTCTTGTTCCTTGGCCGCGCGCTGCAACAGGGTCATGGTGGCCGCGGGATCGACGCGGATATTGCCGAATGGTGCGGCGGTGACCTTGCGCAGGACCGCCACCACCGCGTTGAGGCCTTCGCTGTTGGGACGCCGCACGGGGCGGTACGGCCGGCGTTGCTGCGGCGCGGCCACCCGGGCGCCACGCGGCCGGACGTCGACGATGGCGCCCGTGGAGTCTTCGGCCGCCGGGGCAAAACCGGCGGCCCGCAGCGCGGCGAGCACCTCAGCGATCGGGGCCGGCGACACCGCCACCGTGGGGGCCAGGGCGCGCAGCTGTACATCCTCGGTTGCGGGTGCGGCCACGGCCTGGGCCAGCAGCGCCGGATCCTCGCAGCGCACGAACGATGCGGCCATGCCGATCCGCAACTGTCCATGCCTGCGTGCGACGTCGTCGATGAGGTAGGTAAGCCCTTGGGGTACCGGCGTTTTGGAATGTTTGGTGAAAAGTGAATGCATCCAGTCGCTGGTCTTGCCGACATCGAGCGCATGCCGGATGGACTGCTCGCTGACGCGGTACACCATCGCGGTGCCGGCCGATTCGACGGTGGCCACGGTGGCGAGTTGCTCGGCCAGGTCGCGCTGCAGCGGGCCGGGCACGACAACGGTCAGGTCCGCCTGCACCAAGAAATGATCGACCGGTTTGGGCAGCGCTCGGGTCATCGCGTCGACCGCGGCCTGCGGATCGTTGTCCGCGTCCAGCAGCGCCCGACCGGGCGTGCTGATCGCCCCGCGCCCCACCAGGCCCATGGCGTGGCTTTCGGTGAGCAGATCCCCGACGGGCCCGGGCTGTAACCGTTTGGCCCAGCGCGGACGCCGCCAGATCAACGCGGCCGATGCGTGCGCCGCGTCGACGCCGGCACCGGACGGGAGCTCGGACAGCATGCCGAGCAACAGCCGGCGATCCAGCGGTGCGGCCGTGGAGTACAGCGCATCAGTAAGGGCCCCATAGGGTTTGGCGTCGGGGCTGCGAGTGCCGATCAGCGCCGGCCGGCTGGGCAGATCGAGCCAGCTGCTGGCCAACAGCTGCCAGCGCTCGGCGGTGGAGAGCGCGCTGAACCGGTCGGTGGCGATCGTCGGCGCCCAGTACGGTGCCTCGCCGGAGAGGGGTTCGGGATCAGGCATGCCGCTGGCGATCAATCCGGCCGCGGCGGCGACTTCGAGGATCAGACCCAGCCGCGGCTCTTCGATGCCGGTCGCCTTGCTCAGCCGCTTGACGTCCCGAATTCCCAGCCCGCCGCTACGCAGCTCGGAAACCGGTGCGGCGGAAAGTGTTTCGAGCAAGACGTCGAGCTCCCGCAGCAGGTCGATGGCGGCTCCGGCGGCCGTCGCGTCGGCATCGTCGGGGGTGGTGGTCGACACCACCGGGTCGGGCGCGGTCAGCTGCATGGGGCCGGGTTGCTCGCCGCGCAGCACCTGTCCCACGTGGCGGGGCAGGATCACGGTCTCGGCGTCGATGCGTCGCAGCAATCCCATGGCCAGGAGCTGGGGCACCGGGCGGTCCGCGGGCGCTCCTGGCGCGGCGTCACGGGTGCGTCCCATCGGGGAACCTTCGAGGAGTTTCTCCAGCACGTCGCGCTGTGCCTGGTTGAGGTCGTCGATCAGGCCGGCGATCTGCTCGGCGGCGCGCGAGGTGTCCTCGAGGATGACCTGCCCCGGGTGCCACGGCATCACCGTCGCGGCATCCGGGGCAACCCGCAGCGCGGTCTCGCCCCAGACCAGGACGCGTTGCCGGAGGTCGTCGACCGCGTCGAGGACGTCGTCTTCGGAGGCGCGGTCGCCGATGAGCGCCTGCAGCTTCGCGGTCGGCACCGGTTCCGCGTCGGCCTGCAGCACCAGCAGCGCGTCCAGCACGGCGAGCCGCAGGAAGTCGAGGTCGTCGGTGGCAGCCTTGATCGACTGGCGGGCCTGGGCTCGTGCTGCCAGTGCGGCGATGCTGCCGGGCGGGGGCTGGGCGAGGTCCGGCCGTAATTCCAGCAGTCGGATCAGGCGCTCATCGGATAACTCGGCCAGCCACGACCCCAGCGGGATATCCGGGGTGTTGTCGGTCATCGCTGACCAGCGTAAAGCAGGGCACGGATACCGAGCAGACGGCGAAGAGGCGGCAGCGCAGCGACTCGAACCTACGGTCTTGCGCCGCGCGCTTGTGGGTCACCTGTCAGAATGGACCTCGTGGCTGACACTGCTGAGAGCAAAGCTCGCAAAACCAAGTACGTCGACAACGGCTGGCCGACGACGGACCCCGACGACCACGCGGTCAGTGAACTTGTGACCGACCGGACGGGTGCGCTGTCGCCCTTCGGCGAGCTGACGTTCCCGCTGCCCTCCACCGAGCTGCCCTACCTGCACCCGGTCACCGTCGTCAATCGGTAGGTCTCCACATGGCTAGGGCCTCTGAGGCCGCCAAAGCCTCGGCGACCTGGGCGCCGGGAGAATCGGGCTCGGGCGCGCTGTCACACGTGGACGAGCAGGGGGCCGCACACATGGTCGACGTCAGCGAGAAAGTGGCCACCAAACGGACCGCCGTCGCCGCGGGTGTCCTGCGCACGTCGGCGCACGTCGTGACGCTGATCTCGACCGGGGGCCTGCCCAAGGGCGATGCGCTGGCCACCGCGCGGGTGGCGGGTATCCAGGCGGCAAAGCGCACCAGCGATCTCATCCCGCTCTGCCATCAGCTCGCGCTGACCGGCGTCGATATCGACTTCGCCGTGGCGGAGTCGGACATCGAGATCACCGCGACGGTGCGAAGCACCGACCGCACGGGGGTGGAGATGGAAGCGTTGACCGCCGTTGGCGTCGCAGCCCTGACGCTCTACGACATGATCAAAGCGGTCGACCCGGCCGCGCAGATCGATGACATTCGAGTCCTGCGCAAGGAAGGCGGCAAAACCGGAATGTGGACGCGGTCATGAACACCCGATCGGCCCGCGTCATCATCGCCTCGACCCGGGCGTCGGCCGGACAGTACGAAGACCGATGCGGACCGATCATCGCCGAATGGCTGACGCAGCGGGGCTTTTCGCCCGTGCAGCCGGAGGTTGTCGCCGATGGGCCGCCGGTGGGTGATGCGCTGCGCAAGGCGATCGACGACGACGTCGACGTCATCCTCACCTCCGGGGGCACCGGCATCTCGCCCACGGACAGCACCCCGGACCAGACCGTGGCCGTCATCGATTACCTGATTCCCGGCCTGGCAGAGGCGATCCGCCAGTCGGGTCTGCCGAAGGTACCGACGTCGGTGTTGTCCCGCAGTGTGTGCGGTGTGGCGGGGCGGACCCTGATCGTCAACCTGCCGGGTTCTCCCGGCGGGGTGCGCGACGGGCTGGGGGTGCTCGCCGACGTGCTCGACCACGCGCTCGATCAACTCGCCGGCAAAGACCACCAGCGATGACGCAGGTCGTGCGCGCAGCCATAACAGAGCACCCGATTGTGCTGGCCGAGCATGAAGAACTCGTGGGCCACCAGTCGGCCGGCGCCATTGTCGGGTTCGTCGGCATGATCCGCGACCACGACGTCGGGCGCCGGGTGGTGCGGCTGGAGTACTCCGCGCACCCCTCGGCGAGCCAGGTCATGGCCGATGTGGTGGCCGAGGTGGCCGCGCAGTCCAGCGGCGTGCGCGCCGTCGCCGCCAGCCACCGCATCGGTGTGCTGCACATCGGGGAGGCGGCGTTGGTGGCCGCGGTCGCCGCCGACCATCGGCAGGAGGCGTTCAGCACCTGCGCGCAACTGGTGGACACCATCAAGGCGCGACTGCCGGTGTGGAAGCACCAGTTCTTCGCCGACGGCACCGAGGAGTGGGTGGGCTCGGCCTGACGCCGCAACCGTGCCCGACACGCCCCGAACAGGAGGGTTTTCGGGGCGTGCGGGGAATCTGTTGGTTGCTAGAGCCTCAGGCGTCGGACGGCGGTTGCGCCAGGGCGTCCAACGCGTCGTTTCCCTGAAGGTCCTGTGCCCGAATCGCTTCCCACAGTTGCTGGGTGTAGCCGGCGTCGGAGGCAAGCTCGGGCATGCCGACCGGGACGAAACCGTGGAAGTCCGAGTCGGCGACGGGCGCGTCCGCCGGAGGTGCGGGCGGCATCGCGTCGGCCGGGGGTTCAGGCGGCAGATCGGCCGGGGGCGCGGCATCCGCGGGGGGAGCCGGCGGCAGATCGGCGGGGGGCGCCGGCAGGTCTGCCGGCGGAGCGTCCGGCGGTGCCGGACGGTCAAAGGAGGCCAGCTGTACCGGGGCGGGCGCCGGAGCGTCCGCGGGCGGGGCCAGCGGCGCCGGTGCGCCGTTGAGGCCGGGCGCATCCAACGGCGCGTCCAGGCCGGCCGGGGCGGGCGCCTCGCGCGGGCTGGGGGCCGACAGCGGGCCGCCGCAGACGGGCCAGGCGCCGCGACCCTGGGTCGCCAGTACTCGCTCGGCGACGGCGATCTGCTGTTCCTTGGTGGCAAGTTCGGCCGACGGGGCGTATTGGCCGCCGCCGTGTGAGGACCACGTGCCGGCGCTGAATTGCACACCGCCGTGGTAGCCGTTGCCGGTATTGATGGCCCAGTTGCCGCCGGACTCGCAACGGGCTACCTGATCCCATTCGCCGTCGGTGGCCGCGGCCGCCTGGCCGGCTAGGGCGATGCTGCCGCCACCAAGCACTGCGCCGGTAAAGGCGATCTTGGCGACGTTGACACTGGATGCGGTGGGCTTACGGTGACGTCCGCTCATGCGCGCCGATCTATTCCTCTCTCGTCACGCGCCTGCGAGGTCAGCTGTCGGGTTCGGGTTGGAGAGGCCACCCGGCCGACGTAGTCGTCGAAGCGACGACGCCGGCTTCACCCCTAGGAGCCGCGAGCGGCCCCAGTCCGATCACGGTGGACCGGTGGGTCCCCCGTCTCCATCCATGAGTTGGTCGCCCCCGCCTATTGGATGGAGTTCGGCGCGATAGGGAGGGGAGGTCCGCCAATCGGGATGGCTGGCGAGCCTTCGGAGACCGTAACGGTTTCTGTTGGTCGCGTCACGTCTGGCGACACCTGGCGTTTCGCTCTCGCTCATCTGCGAAAACCGCAGCAACACACGGTGTTTGCGCAGGTCATCACACCCGAGATCGGAGCGTGACCGCGCCGTTATCGTTCCGTTACGTGATGTATTTCACAGTTTCAGCCGCCGGAGAATGGCGGCAGAACGTCGATCGTGTCGCCGGGCCGCAACGCCGTGGTCTCGTCGCGGACGGCGACCCCGTCGCACAGGTACGAGCTTCGGCTCAACACGGTGGCAAGCCCGGATCCTCGAACGGCGAGCCGCTCGACAAGCTCGCCGACCGTGGTGCCCGGGCGCACGATCAGGGTCTCCGCCTCGACGCCCGCGGCCGCGCGGGCGGCCGCGAAGTAGCGCACGCTCACCTGGATGCCGTTTGCCTGGACGGGGGTCTGGCCCATGGGGTTAGCCACCGATCGCACTCATCGGGCGGTCGGGCTGGATGAAGTTCGGGTCGTTGATGCCGTGGCCGGCCGGCTTGCCCCACATCGCGGTACGCCACGCGGCCTCGATCGCCTCGTCGGGGGCGCCGTTGCGCAGCAGCCCGCGCAGGTCGGTCTCCTCCTTGGCGAACAGGCAGCTGCGGATCTGGCCGTCGGCCGTCAACCGGGTGCGGTCACAGGTCGAGCAAAAGGCGTGCGACACCGATGCGATGACACCCACCTTGCCGCCCGGCGTGTCCCCGCTCTCATCGACCAGCCAGAGCTCGGCGGGAGCCGAACCGCGCGGGGCCGGGTCGGGCCGCAACTGGAAATGCGGGCGCAGCGCTGCCAGCACGTCGTCGGCGGTCAGCGTCTCATCGCGGCGCCATTGGTGCCCGGCGTCCAGCGGCATCTGCTCGATGACGCGCAACTGATAGCTGCGCTCGAGGCAGAACCGCAACAGCTGCACCACGTCCTCGCGTCCGGTCGCGGGATCGAGCACGGCGTTCACCTTCACCGGCGCCAAGCCGGCCTCGTGGGCGGCGGCCAGGCCGGCCAGTACGTCGTCGAGCCGGTCACGGCGGGTGATGGCCGCGAAATGCTCCCGGTCCACGCTGTCCAGCGAGATGTTGACGCGGTCCAGGCCGGCCTTGGCGAGCCCGGCGGCCCGCCGCGCCAGCCCCACGCCGTTGGTCGTCAGGGAAATTTCGGGACGGGGCGCCAGGCCGGCCGCCGCGGCGACCACCTCTTCGAGGTGGCGGGCCAGCAAGGGTTCGCCGCCGGTGAACCGCACGCTGGTGACCCCCAGCCGCGTGACCGCGATGTGCATCAGCCTGGCCAATTCGTCGGCAGTGAGCAGTTGCTCGCCCGGCAACCAATCCAGGCCCTCGGCCGGCATGCAGTAGGTGCACCGCAGGTTGCAGCGGTCGGTCAGCGAGATCCGCAGGTCCTTGGCGACACGCCCGTAGGTGTCGACCAGCGGGCCGGCCGACGGTGCCGGGCCGGCAACGGCGCGATCGCGGGCCGGGCCGTCGGGGCGGCTCCGAACCGTCGGGAAATTCAAGGCCGTCAGGGTCATGCGGCCACCGGTGGCGCGTGGTGAAGCGGCGAGTCGAGGGGAACGATCTCCTTGCCCAGCGGCATCAGCGACACCGGAATCAGTTTGAGATTGGCCAGCGCCAGCGGAATGCCGACGATCGTCAGCGCCATTGTCACCGCGCTGACCAGATGACCGATCGCCAGCCACAGCCCGAACAGCACCACCCAGAGGATGTTTCCGATCAGGGCGCCGGAGCCCGCCGTCGGCTTGTCGACGATCGTGCGGCCGAAGGGCCACAGCGCGTAGGAGGCGATGCGCAGCGACGCGAAGCCGAACGGGATGGTGATGATCAGCAGAAAGCTGATGAGCGCCGCAACGAAGTATCCGGCGGCCATCCAGAGGCCGCCGAATAGAAGCCAGATGATGTTAAGGATCAGGCGCATATCTCCTCCGCGGGTAATACCAAGCGTACCGACTGACCAATAACGGGGGTGCTCGTTGGGCACGCATCCGAGTAGGATCAGACTCTTAATACGGCGTCCTGCGCAGGCGGGACGCTATTGTGTTGCCTTTTTCTATTGATCCGTTAGACAAGCAGGTGAGACCAGTGCCGACCGGCAAGGTTAAGTGGTACGACGCTGACAAGGGCTTCGGCTTCCTGTCGCAAGAGGACGGCGAAGACGTCTACGTCCGTTCGTCGGCGCTGCCCGCCGGGGTGGAGGGGCTCAAGGCTGGCCAGCGGGTGGAATTCGGTATCGCTTCCGGACGCCGCGGGCCGCAAGCGTTGAGCCTCAAGCTGATTGAGCCGCCGCCCAGCCTCACCAAGGCGCGGCGCGACGCGCCTGCCGAACACAAGCACAGCCCCGACGAGCTGCACGGCATGGTCGAGGACATGATCACGCTGCTGGAAAGCACCGTGCAGCCCGAGCTGCGCAAGGGCCGCTACCCGGACCGCAAGTCCGCTCGGCGGGTGTCCGAGGTGGTCAAGGCCGTGGCACGGGAACTCGACGCCTAACGCGCCGAAACTCAGCCGATTTGCAGGCGATGGCTCGGTGACGAGCCGCAGATGGGGTACTCAACGTCCCATGACGGTCGTCTAGCAAGGAGGCTTCGATGGCACAGCAAGCGCAGGTCACCGAGGAACAGGCGAGAGCACTCGCCGAGGAGTCTCGCGAAACCGGTTGGGACAAACCGTCGTTCGCGAAGGAGTTATTCCTTGGCCGCTTTCCGCTGGAGCTGATACACCCGTTCCCCACGCCCAGTGAAGCCGACGAGACCCGCACCCGCGCGTTTCTCGACAGCGTGCGCGCATTTCTGGAGACGGTCGATGGGAGCGTCATCGAACGGGATGCGCAAATTCCTGACGAGTACGTGAAGGGTTTGGCCGACTTGGGCTGCTTCGGGATGAAGATCCCCGCCGAATACGGGGGCCTGGGCATGTCGCAGGTGGCCTACAACCGGGCGCTGATGATGGTGACGAGCGTTCATCCCAGCCTTGGCGCGCTGCTGTCGGCCCATCAGTCCATCGGGGTGCCCGAGCCGCTCAAACTCGCCGGAACCCCGGAGCAGAAACAAAAGTTTTTGCCGCGCTGCGCCGCCGGGGCGATATCGGCGTTCTTGCTCACCGAACCCGATGTGGGCTCCGACCCCGCCCGGCTGGCGTCGACAGCGACCCCCATCGACGACGGGCAGGCCTACGAACTCGATGGCGTGAAGTTGTGGACTACCAACGGTGTGGTCGCCGAACTGCTGGTGATCATGGCCCGGGTACCCCGCAGCGAAGGGCGCCGCGGCGGCATCAGCGCCTTCGTCGTCGAGGCCGATTCACCCGGAATCACCGTGGAGCGGCGCAACCAATTCATGGGCCTGCGTGGCATCGAAAACGGCGTCACCCGACTGCACCGCGTTCGTGTCCCGCGCGAGAACCTGATCGGCGCCGAAGGCGACGGCTTGAAGATCGCGTTGACCACGCTCAACGCCGGACGGTTGTCGATCCCCGCCAGCGCGACGGGCTCGTCGAAGTGGGCGTTGAAGGTCGCGCGCGAATGGTCCGGTGAACGTGTGCAGTGGGGCAAACCGCTGGCCGAGCACGAAGCGGTGGCCCGCAAGCTTTCGTTCATCGCCGCGACCAACTACGCGCTCGACGCCGTGCTCGAGTTGTCCGCGCAGATGGCTGACGAAGGGCGCAACGACATCCGGATCGAGGCGGCGCTGGCGAAGTTGTGGTCCAGCGAGATGGCCTGCGTGATCGCCGACGAGGTCATGCAGATTCGGGGCGGGCGCGGCTATGAGACCGCGGAGTCGCTGGCCGCGCGCGGGGAACGCGCCGTGCCCGTCGAGCAGGTGTTGCGCGACCTGCGGATCAATCGCATCTTCGAGGGCTCCAGCGAGATCATGAGGCTGCTCATCGCCCGCGAGGCGGTCGACGCCCACCTCGCCGCGGCGGGCGACCTCGCCAAGCCCGACACCGGGTTGCGGCAGAAGGCCGCCGCGGCGGTCGGAGCGAGCGGATTCTACGCAAAGTGGTTGCCGCAACTGGTTTTCGGTGAAGGGCAGCGGCCACGGGCATACCACGAGTTCGGTCCGCTGGCCTCACACCTCCGGTTCATCGAACGCTCCAGCCGCAAGCTCGCCCGAAACACTTTCTACGGGATGGCGCGCTGGCAGGCCAAGCTGGAGCAGCGGCAGGGATTCCTCGGACGCGTCGTCGATATCGGTGCCGAGCTGTTCGCGATGTCCGCGGCGTGCGTGCACGCGGAGTCACAACGCGCCGCCGATCCGGTGGTCGGTCAGCAGGCCTACGAGCTGGCCGAAACGTTCTGCGCCCAAGCAACCCTGCGGGTGGAGACGCTGTTCCGCGGGTTGTGGGACAACACCGACGGCAGCGATGTGCAGCTCACCCGCAACCTGCTGCAGGGCCGATACAGCTGGCTGGAGGCCGGGATCATCGATCAGTCCGAGGGCACCGGGCCGTGGATCGCGCATTGGGAAGAGGGTGCGTCGACCGAAACCAATTTGGCCCGCCGTTTCCTATCGGGTTAGTCAGCGCGCCGAACGTCGACTTGACGGGCGAAACTCCTGGAATCAGCACCAACGCGTCGACGTTGGGGATTGGGGCAGAATCGTCGTCATGGCCACCTACGTCGCCGGGACGGGCGACTTCACCCGTGACACCAACTACATCAACACTCGCATCACTGCCGATGGGCGCGACGGCTACCCGGTCGAGCCCGGGCGGTATCGGCTCGTCGTCGCCCGCGCGTGCCCGTGGGCCAACCGCGCCATCATCGTCCGTCGATTGTTGGGCCTCGAAAGCGTTCTCTCCATTGGTTTTTGCGGTCCCACCCATGACGAGCGCAGCTGGACGTTCGATCTCGATCCCGGCGGTGTCGACCCGGTGCTGAAGATCCCACGGCTGCAAGACGCCTACTTCAAGCGATTCCCCGACTACCCCAAGGGCATCACGGTCCCGGCGATCGTCGATGTACCGACCGGGGCTGTGGTCACCAACGACTTCGCGCAGATGACGTTGGATCTGTCGACGGAGTGGTCGGCCTACCACCGCGACGGCGCACCCGAGCTATACCCCGAGCGACTGCGCGCGGAAATCGACGAGGTGAACAAGCGGGTCTACACCGAGATCAACAACGGTGTGTACCGATGCGGGTTCGCCGGCTCGCAGCAGGCCTACGACGCCGCTTACGACCGGCTGTTCGCCGCCTTGGATTGGGTGAGCGATCGACTGACCGATCAGCGTTACCTGGTGGGCGACAGCATCACCGAGGCCGACGTGCGGTTGTTCACCACCCTGGCCCGCTTCGACCCGGTGTATCACGGGCATTTCAAGTGCAATCGCAGCAAGTTGAGCGAGATGCCGGTGCTGTGGGCGTATGCGCGCGACCTGTTCCAGACGCCGGGCTTCGGGGACACCATCGACTTCGTCCAGATCAAGCAGCACTACTACATCGTCCACGCCGACATCAACCCCACCCGCATCGTGCCCAAGGGCCCCGACCTGTCCGGCTGGCTATCCCCGCACGGACGAGAGAGATTGGGCGGCAATCCCTTCGGGGCGGGAATGCCCCCGGGCCCGCCCGTCGAAGGGGAGCGGGTACCCGCCGGCCACGGAGCCTGAGCCTTGACCCGGGCCTACCCGGTCGCCGCCCGTCGAGTTGTTGAGGGGAATTACGGCTTGAATTCGCCCCGCGTTTGGTGGCAATAACTCCACGCTCGGCGCTCAAGAGCTCAGAACGTCAGCCGCACAGACCATTCCGCGTGCGGGACATCGCGGAGCTCGCCTGCGGGGTCCACCGCCAACGTCAGCAACTGCACGACGATCCCGGCGAGGCGACCGCGATGCGGGTCGACTGGGGGAATGGTCACGGCGAGCCGGGTGCCCGGCCGAAAGATGGTGCTGGTGGTGTTCGTCGGATCGTCATACACCTGTACCAGGCGCCAGGGCGCCCGGTAGATGGCATCGGGCACCGAGAGCTGAATCGGATAGCGCTCGCTGACCTGGAGCTCACCCTGGGTCTGCGGCGTCTCACAGTCTTCGAGGTCGAGCACGTTGCAGTAGAGGTAAGGCCCCACCCGGGTCAGGTGGCCGTGGGAATACGCGCTGATCTCGGGGCGGTGCGGACCGGAGCGGCCGACCAGCAACCACGTGCCGACCCCGACGCCCACACAGACCAGGGCCACTACGCAGGCCAGCAGCACGGCTAGGCCGCGGCTGATTCGGGATTTCACTCGGCGACCACCGCCGGGTTGCCGAGACCGCGGCGCGTGCCCTCCTGCTCGACCATGATGGGCCTATTACCTCCCAGGCCGGGAATCAGCGAGTTACCGCGGAAGCTGACGAGCGTCTGCGCCAGGCCCAGGATGAGCAGGGCAGTGACCGCGGTGAAACCGACCCACAGTTCGGTGTACACCAGGACACCCACGGCGCCACCGAGGACCCAGGCCAATTGCAGCGTCGACTCCGAGCGCCCGAACCCCGATGCACGGGATTCCTCGGGCAGATCGTGCTGCAACGAGGCGTCCAGCGAGGCCTTGGCGATCGCGCTGGCCCCCGACGTCACCAGCGTGGCGATCGCGGCCAGCATCAGGTTGCCGGTCACCGAGGCCGCCAACGCGACCGCGCTCACCGCCAGCGTGCAGCGCACCACCAGTACGGCGGGCCTGCCCAGTTTCAGGCGCGCGCTGGTGAAGTTGCCGACGAAGTTGCCGATGCCGGCCGCGGCGCCGATCACCCCGAGTATGGCGATCTGCCCCCACCCGCTGGCGTCATGCGCTTTGGCGACGAATGCGGGATACAAGAACAGGAACCCCACCATGACCTTGATGGTGCAGTTGCCCCACAGCGACGTAATGATGTTGCGGCCCAACGGCTGCCGCAGCGTTGCGGTGGCCTGCTTGGGAACCTTCTTGAATTCTTCGGACCAGCTTCGGCGCAGGGGTTCGCTGTCCTGGCGGTAGCTCAACGTGGCGGGAACCTCACCGGCGGTCACCTCGACCCAGCGCGGAATCCGCATCGAGAGCAACGCGCCGGCGATCGACACCGCGATCACGACGAACAACGCCCCGGGCAGCTTGAACAGGTGGGTGCAGACGAATTCGACGCCGCCCGCGATGGCACCCCCGGCGATGGTGCCGCCCAGCAGGCCGAACATGGTCAGCCGCGAGTTGACCCGCACCAGGTCGATAGTCGGCGGCATCACCCGCGGGGTCACGGCGCTGCGCAGCACGCTGAACGACTTCGAGAACACCATCATGGCCAGCGCGCACGGATACAGCACCATCGACGGGTAGCTCCCGCTGGCGCCGTCGTAGTTCATGATCAGCACCAGCGCCAATGCCGTGCGAAGGGCGAACGACGCGGCGAGCGCGACGCGGCGGCCGTGCTGCAGCCGGTCCAGTGCCGGACCGATGAGGGGCGCGATCACCGCGAACGGCGCAATGGTGATCAACAAATACAGCGCGACCCGCCCCTTGCTCTCCCCGGTCGCCGCGGCGAAAAACAAGGTGTTGGCCAGCGCCACGGCCATCGCGGCGTCCACCGCGAAGTTGGCCACCGAGGGCCACGTCAGCGCCGTCAAACCCGACTTGTCGGCGCCGTCGGCCGTCGCGGCGCGCTGCACCATCCAGTACATGCGGGAACCCATTTCGCGGCTGCGCAGCGCCGCGGCGCGGGTGACGGTGATCCGCTCGCCGGGAGCGGGGCCGCTCGGCGGCGCGCTGCTGCTGCGTTCCGGTGCCGGCTGGTGGCCCAGCGGAGGTAGATAGCGGTTGGCGCTCGGCATCGGCGATGGGCGGCGTGTCCGGCGCTGAGCGCTGTCGCCGGCAGGATAGTTGGCCGCGCCCGGATGTTGTGCGGCAACGCCATTGGGGGCCCGGCGACCCGGCGTGGAGGCCACCCGGCCCGGATCGTCTTGCCGCCGCCCAGACACCCCCCGATTCTCCCCTATGCCGGCGACATGCGTCTGCAGGTAACGGGGCGTGGCTCGTCAACCTAGTATTGGAACCGCAATGCAGACAGAAGACAGCGTGACCAGACCCGTCGAGGGATCCTCCGTGGCGACCGCGGGCGAGTGGCCCGACGGGGTGGCGGCGGTGCTCACGGGCGCGGCAGACCAGGCCAAGGCCGCCGTTGTGGAATTCAGCGGGCCGGAGATGCTCGGTGACTACCTGGGCGTCAGTTACGAGGACCCGAACACCGCCACCCACCGGTTCCTGGCGCATCTCCCCGGTTACCAGGGGTGGCAGTGGGCCGTCGTCGTGGCCGCGTATCCCGGGGCCGATCACGCCACCGTCAGCGAAGTGGTGTTGGTCCCGGGGCCGACGGCGTTGCTGGCACCGGAATGGGTGCCGTGGGAGCAGCGGGTGCGGCCCGGCGACCTGAGCCCCGGGGACTTGTTGGCCCCCGCCTCCGACGATCCTCGGCTGGTTCCCGGCTACACCGCCAGCGGTGACCCACAGGTCGACGAGACCGCCGCCGAGATCGGGCTGGGTCGACGCTGGGTGATGAGCGGCGAGGGCCGCGCGGAGACGGCCGAACGGTGGCGCACCGGCGATTACGGTCCCGACTCGCCGATGGCGCGATCCACCAAGCGCGTGTGTCGCGACTGTGGTTTCTTCCTGCCGTTGTCGGGTTCCCTCGGGGCGATGTTCGGGGTCTGCGGCAATGAGCTGTCGGCCGACGGGCACATCGTCGACAAGCAGTACGGCTGCGGTGCGCATTCGGACACTCCGGCGCCGGCGGGCACCGGGTCACCCGCGTACGAGCCCTATGACGACGGCATGCTGGACGTCACCCAGCCGCCGGTCGAGCCGACCGCGCCAGCCGAGCCGTCGGAGTCGTCAGAAGACGAGCCGGAGTCGGTGACCGAACCGCTGGAAGCCGAGACCGAGACGCCGGAATCCGAGCAGGAGTCCCAGTCCGAGCCGCAGACCGAGACGCCGGACTAGCTTTGCTCCGCGGCGGCCTTGATGCGCGCCAATGAGGCGTTCATGCCGTCGAGCAATTCGTGCTCGAAGTTGTCGGTGCCGCCGAAGAGCGCTTTGACCGACAGGTTCGAAAACGCGGTGACACCGTTTTCGGCGTGGCGGCTCTCGATGACCCGGGTGCCCTCCCCGCTGGGTTCGAGCTCATAGCTCCAGATGGTGTTGTTGGTGTCGACGCGGAACGCGAGCTTTCGATCCGGGACGATCTCGACCACCGTGCAGGTGGTGGGCCAGAACATTCGGTTGCGGCGATTGAGGTTGAGGGTGCGGGTGCCCTGACGCACCGGGCCGAACGGCTTCATCCAACGGCACTGCGGGCTCCACTCCGGCATTCGGCGAAGATCGGAGATCAATTCCCAGACCTTGGCAACGGGTGCGTTGATGTCGACATGCGCTTGCAATAGCGGGGCTACCATCGGTCCTCCAACAGCTCAGCCAATCATTATTGTTCGAGGTAATTCTCGAGTCCGGCCTGCGCGCCGCGCGCACCGCGACGAGCCGCCGCGAGTTGCATCAAGAAGATGCTCGTGCCGAGCAACCCCACGCCCAGCCCGGCCAGCGTCACCGGGCGCCAACCGTGCAGGGAGGGCACCAGGAACGCAGCGGCCGCCGCGATGACCCACCCCAGCGCTCCGAGCGCGATGAACGGCCACGCGTGCACCAGCACCGCCGGCAGTGGCGGCGCCGCGCGGTTGTGGCGAGGTTCGGCGGACATCGCGATTAACATAGCCCGCCGCCGGTGCGGGCGCGTGGCCCACCCGAGTGCCGAAATGGGTGATCGAAAATCCCCGAGCAGACCGGGATGAGCGCGCAGCTAAGCGTTTCGATGAAATTCCGTGCGGTGTGGTGAACACCCGGTTGGTGTCCCGGTTTCTCAGCTTCCCGTGTAGCCTCGCGCCATGCCTGACAGCGATGCGCGGCTGGCCAGCGACCTGTCACTGGCTGTTATGCGGCTGGCCCGCCAACTGCGGTTCCGCAACCCGTCGTCGCCGGTGTCGCTGTCCCAGCTGTCGGCGCTGGCAATGCTGGCCAACGAAGGCCCGATGACGCCCGGAGCCCTGGCGATTCGCGAACGGGTCCGCCCGCCGTCGATGACGCGGGTGATCGCCTCGCTGGCCGAGATGGGTCTGGTGGACCGCGCGCCGCACCCCGTCGACGGCCGGCAGGTGCTCGTCTCGGTCTCCGAGTCGGGGGCGGAGCTGGTCAAGGCCAACCGTCGCGCCCGGCAGGAGTGGCTGGCCAAGCGGCTGTCGACGCTGGACGCCGACCAACGTGACATCCTGCGCAGCGCGGCCGATCTGATGTTGGCGTTGGTCGACGAAAGCCCGTGAGCGTCGGAGCCGATGCCGGCACTGTGCACGACGTCGACGACCCCGCCGACCCGAGGCTCGATGATTTCCGCGACCTGAACAGTGTCGATCGCCGTCCCGACCTGCCGTCGGGCAAAGGGCTGGTGATCGCCGAAGGCGTGCTGGTGGTGCAGCGCATGCTCGCGTCCCGGTTCCGCCCGCATGCCCTGCTGGGCACCGACCGTCGGCTCTGCGAGCTCAAAGACGACCTGGCCGGCAGCGGCGTGCCGTTCTACCGGACCTCCGCCGACGTCATGGCGCGGGTGGTCGGCTTTCACCTCAATCGCGGCGTGCTGGCGGCCGCCCGACGGGCACCGGAGCCCACCCTCGCCGAGGTGATCGACGGTGCCCGCACCGTCGCGGTGCTCGAAGGGGTCAACGACCACGAGAACCTGGGCTCGATTTTCCGCAACGCGGCAGGGCTCGGCGTCGACGCGGTGATATTCGGCAGCGGGTGCGCCGACCCCTTGTACCGGCGCGCCGTCCGGGTGTCGATGGGCCACGCGCTGCTGGTGCCGTATGCGCGAGTGACCTGTTGGCCCGCCGAGCTGATGACGTTGAAGGAGAACGGATTTCGGCTTCTGGCGATGACTCCACAGGACACGGCGTGCCCGCTGGCGGAGGCGATGACGGCCGCGCACGACGACCGGGTCGCGGTGTTGGTGGGCGCCGAGGGTCCCGGGCTCACGCCGGCCACCTTGCGGTTGAGCGATGTGCGGGTCCGCATCCCGATGTCGCGGGGGACCGATTCGCTCAACGTCGCAACCGCGGCCGCCCTGGCGTTCTACGAGCGGTCCCGGCTGGGTGACAGCGTGGGCCACGCGACGGCGAAAGGCACCGATGAACGGTCAGGCTAGGCTTCGGCTGGTGAAAGACGAGTCCGTGCCCTGGGCAACGGGTTTGACGGTGACCGCGTTCGTCGCGGCTGTCACCGCCGCGGCGATCGTGGTGCTCAGTCTGGGGTTGGTCCGCGTGCACCCGCTGCTGGCCGTCGGGCTCAACGTCGTGGCCGCCGGGGGACTGGCGCCGACCCTGTGGGGGTGGCGGCGCACCCCGGTTCTGCGCTGGTTCGTGCTGGGCGCCGGGGTCGGTGTGACGGGAGCGTGGGTCGCGCTGCTCGCCTTGGCGGCGGCGGGTCGCGCTTAGTGGTGATCGCGAGCGCGGCGTAGCCGGGCGAAGCGGGTCGCCATCATCGGTCTTAGTGGTGATCGCGAGCGCGGCGTAGCCGGGCGAAGCGGGTCGCCATCATCGGCCCTACCGCTGCCCGGCCGAGCGCACGCCGAGCAACACGTCTTCCCACGCCGGGATGACCGGCTTGCCCCGGCGGGTGTGCACAGGCTTTTCGTCCGGCTCCGGTACCGGCGCCTCCGCGACAGGCGGCTTCGCCGGCTCTTCGAAGTCCACGTGGGCCACCCGCGCCACCGGTCGCAGCGGACGCTCGAAGGTCGGATCGATCAGCGCGCTGGCCGCGTCGTCGATGGCGGTGACCGTTCCGCCGTGGGCGCCTGGAACGAAGCAGAAATGCGCGAGGTTGTCGGACCGTCCGACCTTCCACGCGAGCTGCACCGTCCAGCGGCTGTCTTCGTTGCGCCAAGCGTCCCAACTGAGCTTGTCGTGGTCGAGCCCCCGCGTCACCAAGGCGGAGCTGACGGTCTCCAGCAGGGTCAGCACGGCGGGACCGTCGGCCAGCATGGGGTGTGCGGCGGTTGCCAGCTCGGCGGCGCGGAACCGTTCCAGCAGCACGGGGTGAGCAAAGCGGCGGATCCGGGACACATCCGAGCCCGACGCCGCGGCGACCTGCTCGACGGACGCGCCGGCGCGGATCTTGGCCTGAATTTCCTTGGGGCTGAGCATATTGGTGACTTCAATCTCGAGCTGCGGTTGTTCGGGGTCCTGGGCTGCGTCGCGCAGAACGGCTCGCAGGCGGTCGTCGGCCGCCAGCGTGAACTGCTCCGCGGGATCTTCGCTCTCGCAGATGACGTATTTGCTGTCGGCATCGAGCCCAACCACTTTGAGTTCCCGCATGGCTATCTCCTCGCAGGCTCCGTGCAGGTCAGCGACGGACCCGTCACGGCGCACTTTAGTCCAGCGACCGCCCATCATCTGTGCTGACACGCTGGGCGGGCACGCGCCGATTGGCCCGGCGTTCGGTGTCTATTCGTCCGCCTCCTCGGCCGCCCGTGCCGGGCGGCGTCGGCACCGGACTAAAGCCGCTCGACCACCCAGTCGACGCACTGGGTGAGGGCGCTGACGTCGTCGGGATCCACCGCCGGGAACATCCCGACCCGCAGCTGGTTGCGGCCGAGTTTGCGGTACGGCTCGGTGTCGACGATGCCGTTTGCCCGCAGGATCTTCGCCACGGCTGCAGCGTCGACGTCGGCGACGAAGTCGATGGTGCCCACGACCTGCGAGCGCAGCGCCGGGTCGGCGACGAACGGGGTGGTGTAGGCCCGCTCTTCGGCCCACGAGTACAGCCGGCCCGAGGACTCCGCGGTGCGCTTGACGGCCCAGTCCAGCCCGCCGTTGCCCAGCATCCAGTCGACCTGCTCGGCCATCATCGCCAAGGTGCCGATCGCCGGGGTGTTGTAGGTCTGGTCCTTGAGGCTGTTCTCCACCGCGATGGGCAGCGACAGGAAGTCGGGGACCCAGCGCCCGGATGCGGCGACGGACTCGACGCGGGCCAGGGCGGCGGGGCTCATGACGGCCAGCCACAGGCCGCCGTCGCTGGCGAAGTTCTTCTGCGGCGAGAAGTAGTAGGCGTCGGTCTCGGTGATGTCGACGGGCAGGCCACCGGCACCGGACGTCGCGTCGATGACGACCAAAGCGTCACCGGATTCGGCGGGACGGCGCACCGGCACCGCGACGCCGGTCGAGGTCTCGTTGTGCGCCCAGGCGATGAGGTCCACCGAGGGATCGCTCTGCGGCTCGGGCGCGCTACCCGCATCCGACTTGATGACGACGGGATCGCCGACAAAGGGGTTCTTGGCCACCGCGGAGGCAAACTTCGAGCTGAATTCCCCGTAGGAGAGGTGCAGCGAGCGCTTGTCGATCAAACCGAACGCCGCGGCGTCCCAGAACGCCGTCGCGCCGCCGTTGCCCAGAATGACCTCGTAGCCATCCGGCACCGAGAACAGCTGGGCGAGCCCCGACCGAAGCCGGCCCACCAGATTCTTGACCGGCGCCTGCCGGTGCGAGGTTCCGAACAGCGGCGCCGCTGTCGTGGTCAGCGCCTGCAGTTGTTCGGGCCGGACCTTGGACGGGCCACACCCGAAGCGGCCGTCGCGGGGTTTGATGTCAGCGGGGATCTCGAGCTGGTCAGCCATGCTCATCAGGGTAGTGAGCCGCCCTGGCCGGGCGAGGCGGCGGGCCGACCGTGGGTGCTCGCCGCCACGGTAAAAAGCCTGCTCGGGGTGCGCCGAGCGTTTCACCCGCTGTGATCCAGGGCATACAAAATCGATGACCACTGGTCAGGTCACAGTGCGCCGGAGGGGTCTAGGAAATATCCGGTACCTCCGGTACTGTCTGGACATAGCACGTCCAAATGTAAACCTCGTTGAGGAGGCCTAGATATGGCTAGGACGCGATTGGTCCGGCGTTGGCGCCGCAACATGGAAGTGCGCGACGACGCTGACTACGTCAACATGCTTGCCACGCTGTCCGAGGGGTCGGTGCGGCGCAACTTCAACCCATACACCGACATCGATTGGGACTCACCGGAATTCGCCGTCACCGACAACGATCCGCGGTGGATTCTGCCGTCGACCGACCCGCTGGGCCGCCATCCCTGGTACCAGGCGCAGCCGGAAGAGCGTCAGATCAAGATCGGTATGTGGCGGCAGGCCAACGTGGCCAAGGTCGGCCTGCACTTCGAATCCATCCTGATCCGCGGCCTGATGAACTACACGTTCTGGGTGCCCAACGGGTCGCCCGAATACCGCTACTGCCTGCACGAGTCGGTCGAAGAGTGCAACCACACCATGATGTTCCAGGAGATGGTCAACCGGATCGGCGCCGACGTGCCGGGCATGCCGCGGATGCTCAAGTGGCTTTCGCCGCTGGTTCCGCTGGTGGCCGGGCCGTTGCCGGTGGCGTTCTTCATCGGCGTGCTCGCGGGCGAGGAACCCATTGACCACACGCAGAAAAACGTTCTGCGCGAAGGCAAAACGCTGCACCCAATCATGGAGCGGGTGATGGCGATTCACGTCGCCGAGGAAGCGCGACACATCTCCTTCGCGCACGAATTCCTGCGCAGGCGGTTGCCCGAATTGACCGCGAGGCAGCGATTTTGGACAGCACTGTATCTGCCGCTCACCATGAAGATGTTGTGCAGGGCAATTGTCGTGCCGCCCAAGGCTTTCTGGCACGAGTTCGACATCCCCCGTGAGGTCAAGAAGGAGCTGTTCTTCCGGTCGCCGGAATCGCGCAAGTGGCTCAGTGACATGTTCGGCGACGTGCGGATGCTGGCGTATGACACCGGCCTGATGGAGACGCGTTCCGCGAGGCTGATGTGGCGGCTGTGCAAGATCAACGGCAAGCCCTCGCGCTATCGCAGCGAACCGCAACGCCAGCACCTGGCCGCGGTGCCGGCCGCATAACGAGTCCGGTTTGTAGGTTTCATGCCGCACGTTATTACCCAGTCGTGCTGTAACGACGGGTCCTGTGTTTTCGCATGCCCGGTGAATTGCATCCACCCCTCACCGGACGAGCCCGGCTTCGCCACCGCGGAGATGCTCTACATCGATCCGGACGCCTGCGTGGACTGCGGTGCCTGCGTGAGCGCCTGTCCCGTCGGTGCCATCGCGCCCGACACTCAGTTGGATGCCAAGCAGCTGCCCTTCGTCGAGATCAACGCGTCGTTCTATCCGAAACGGCCCGAGGGCGAGAAGCTTCCGCCGACCTCGAAGCTGGCCCCTGTCATCCCCGCCGCCGAAGTGCGGGCCCGCCGCCGGCCGCTGACCGTGGCCATCGTCGGATCGGGGCCGGCGGCGATGTATGCCGCCGACGAACTACTCACCCAGCATGGCGTGTGCGTCAACGTCTTTGAGAAGTTGCCCACCCCGTACGGGTTGGTGCGGGCCGGGGTGGCGCCCGATCACCAGAACACCAAGAGGGTCACCCGGCTCTTCGACCGCGTCGCCGGCCATGACCGTTTCCGGTTCTACCTCAATGTCGAAATCGGCAAGCACCTCAGCCACGACGACCTGCTGGCTCACCATCACGCCGTGCTGTACGCCGTCGGCGCGCCCGACGACCGTCGCCTCGACATCGAGGGCATGGGTATGGCCGGTACGGGGACCGCGACCGAATTGGTCGCCTGGATCAACGGGCATCCTGAATTCGCCGATCTGCCAGTCGATCTCAGCCACGAGCGGGTGGTGATCATCGGCAACGGCAACGTCGCCCTCGATGTCGCCCGGATACTCACGGCGGACCCCGACGACCTGGCCCGCACCGATATCGCCGACCACGCGCTGGCGGCATTCCGCGACTCGGCGGTGCGCGAGGTGGTGATTGCCGCCCGGCGCGGCCCCGCCGAGTCGGCGTTCACGTTGCCCGAGCTGATCGGGCTCACCGGCAGCTCCGAGCTCGTGCTCAGCGCGGCCGACCACGAGCTGGTCGCGGCCGATCTCGCGGCGGCGTCGGATGCCTTGACGAAAAACAAGCTGGAAATCTTGAGCACGCTCGGCGACGCTTCGGCGCCGGCGTCACGCCCGAGGATCAGGCTGGCGTACCGGCTTACCCCAAATCGGGTGCTGGGAGAGCAGCGCGCGACCGGTGTGGAGTTCTCGGTCACCGGCACCTTGCCAAGGACGACAGCGGTGCGCCGCCTGAATACGGGTCTGGTGTTGACGTCGATCGGCTACCGCGGCAAGCCAATTCGTGATCTTCCCTATGACGAATCGTCGGCCGTGGTGCCCAACGACGGGGGGCGCGTCGTCGACCCCGTCTCCGGCGCGGCGGTGCCCGGCGCGTACGTCGCCGGCTGGATCAAGCGGGGGCCGAGCGGGTTCATCGGGACCAACAAGTCGTGCTCCTTTCAGACGGTGCAGGCCCTGGTCGCCGATTTCAACGCCGGCACGCTGACCGACTCGGCGGCCAAGCCCGAGGCGCTGACCGCCCTGGTGCACGCGCGGCAACCCGACGCCGTCGACGCGGCGGGATGGCGTGCCATCGACGCCGCCGAAATCGCGCGCGGCGGCGACGGCCGCCCCCGCAACAAGTTCACCGACGTCGCGGCGATGCTCGCGGCGGCAGGGACCGCGCAGCCGGCGCCGCCGCAGCGACGCCGGCTGCTGGACAGGCTGCTCGGCTAACCGGCGCCCTGCCCGGACATCGCCGCCGTGATCTCTTCCATGCTGACCTCGCGGACCGGCTGCCCCAATGACCAGTGGTGACCGAACGGGTCGGCGACCACGCCGTAGCGGTCACCCCAGAACTGATCCTCCAACGGCGCCACCACGCTGGCACCGGCGTCCAGCGCCCGCGCAAAGCTGGCGTCGACGTCGGTGACGGTGAGGTGGATGGTCACCGGGGTGCCACCCAGCGATGTCGGTGTCATCGACTTGCCACCGCACATCTCCGGGAAGTCGTCGTTAAGCATCACCGTGAAGCCGTTGATGCGCAGCGCGGCGTGCACCAGTTTGCCGTCCGGACGCGGCACGCGCCCTATTTCCTCGGCCCCAAAAGCCTTGACGTAGAAGTCGATTGCCGCGGCGGCATCGTCGACCACGAGGTGCGGGGACAGTGCGGGTTCGATCTTGATTGCCATGCTGGTTCTCCTTGCTGTCGGTTCCGTTGCCTGCCCGCTTAAGGCAGGTTCACGACTTATGACTGCGTCGGCGACGCAAACTCATCGCGACGGCGACCATTAAATCGCCGGGTACCGACAACCAGGGAGGCCTCAGGCGTTGGTGAGGCTGCGGTCCCAACCCTCGACGGATTCGGGACTGCGCGGAGCGGGGCCCACGTAGATGGCCGACGGCCGGACCAGCTTGCCGAGCCCCTTCTGCTCGAGGATGTGGGCGCACCAGCCCGCGGTGCGCCCACAGGTGAACATCGCCGGCATCATGGTTGCCGGCACCCGGGCGAAGTCCAGAATGACCGCGGCCCAGAACTCGACGTTGGTCTCGATGGCCCGGTCCGGGCGGCGCTCACGCAGCTCGGCGAGGGCGGCCTGCTCCAGCGCGACGGCGACCTCGTGACGCGGCGCGGCCAGCCGCTCGGCGGTGGCGCGCAGCACCCGCGCTCGCGGGTCCTCCGCCCGGTACACCCGGTGCCCGAAACCCATCAGCTTGTCGCCGCTGTCCAAGATCTTCTTGACCAGGCCGCGCGCGTCGCCGGTGCGCTCGACCTCTTCGATCATCGGCAGCACCCGCGCCGGCGCCCCGCCGTGCAGGGGGCCGCTCATCGCGCCGATCGCCCCCGACAGCGCCGCCGCCACGTCGGCGCCGGTGGAGGCGATGACGCGCGCGGTGAATGTCGAGGCGTTCATGCCGTGCTCGGCGGCCGAAACCCAGTAAGCGTCAATCGCTTCGACGTGGCGCGGATCCGGCTCGCCCTGCCAGCGCGTCATGAAACGGGCAGTGACCGTTTCACATTCGTCGATCACCCGCTGCGGTACGGCGGGCTGATAGATGCCGCGCGCGGACTGCGCGACGTAGGACAGCGCCATCACCGATGCCCGGGCCAGCTGGTTGCGGGCGGTGGCGTCGTCGGTGTCCAGCAGCGGCTTGTACCCCCAGATCGGGGCGAGCATCGCCAGACCCGCCTGCACGTCGACGCGCACGTCGCCGGTGTGGATGGGCAGCGGGAACGGTTCGGCGGGCGGCAGCCCGTGGCCGAACTTGCCGTCGACCAGGAGCGCCCACACGTCGCCGAACGTCACATGTTGACCCACCAGGTCTTCGATATCGACACCGCGATAGCGCAGTGCGCCGCCGTCTTTATCCGGTTCGGCAATCTCGGTGGTGAAGGCGACCACGCCTTCGAGGCCGGGGACAAAGTCTTCGGGGACCACAGTCATGCCGAAAATTCTCGCACCCCGCGCTCGGGCGGACGCTACCGGCCGGTAGCAACCGCCGGTAGCGTTGAGGCGATGGCAGGACCAGACCCCGAGCGCCGAAAAGAGCACCTGCACAGAATGCGTGTGGAATACGGATCGGCGGAAAAGGACGGCAGTTCAGATCTCGACGCGGACTGGCTGGACGACGGTTGGGTTTCGTTGTTGCGCAGCTGGATCGCCTACGCCGAACGGTCGGGTGTCGCCGAGCCCAACGCGATGGTCCTGGCGACCGTCACCGCCGACGGCAGGCCGGCGAGCCGCTCGGTGTTGTGCAAAGGCGTTGACGAGACCGGAATCACCTTTTTCACCAACTATGACTCAGCCAAGGGGGACGATCTGGCCGCGACGCCGTACGCATCGGCGACGTTTCCCTGGTACCAACTCGGCCGCCAGGTCCACGTCCGCGGCCCGGTGAGCAAGGTCACCGCGCAGGCCACCGAGGACTACTGGTCCAAGCGGCCGCGCGGGTCCCAACTGGGCGCCTGGGCATCGCATCAGTCGCAACCGATCGCCTCGCGGGCAGGCCTGCTCAGCCGGCTGGCGGAGGTGAGCGCGCGCTTCGCCGATCGCGAGCAGGTTCCGGTGCCGCCGAGCTGGGGTGGCTATCTCATCGCGCCGGAGGTGGTCGAGTTTTGGCAGGGGCGGGAAAACCGATTGCATAACCGCATCCGGGTCAGCGGCGATCGCGTCGAGCGCCTGCAGCCGTAGCGCGCCGACTGCTGACATGACCAGCAGACCCCACCCCGGACGGGCGCCGCGCCGCCATAACGACTACCTTCAGCTGTAAGCACCAAGTCAGGGGCAGCCATATCATCCGGAAGCGCGAAGGGGTTCTCGTGGCCGACACCGACGACACCGCCACTCTGAAGTACCCGGGCGGTGAGACCGACCTGGATATCGTCAGCGCCACCGAAGGTGCTGACGGCATCGCGCTGGGTTCGCTGTTGTCGAAGACCGGCTACACCACGTTCGACAACGGCTTCGTCAACACCGCGTCGTGCAAGAGCTCCATCACCTACATCGACGGCGACGCCGGAATCCTGCGTTACCGCGGCTACCCGATCGAGCAACTGGCCGAGAAGTCGACGTTCATCGAGGTGAGCTACCTCTTGATCTACGGCGAGCTGCCCAGCAAGCAGCAGTTGGCCGAGTTCACCAAGCGGATTCAGTTGCACACCATGCTGCACGAGGACCTGAAGCGGTTCTTCGACGGTTTTCCGCGCAACGCCCACCCGATGCCGGTGCTGTCCAGCGCCGTCAACGCGCTCTCGGCGTACTACCCGGATTCCCTCGACCCGACGGACAGCGAGCAGGTCGAGCTGTCCACGATCCGGCTGCTGGCCAAGCTGCCGACGATCGCGGCCTACGCGTACAAGAAGTCGGTCGGTCAGCCGTTCCTCTACCCGGACAACTCGCTGACGCTGGTGGAGAACTTCCTGCGCATGACGTTCGGGCTGCCCGCCGAGCCCTACAAGGCGGACCCCGAGATCATCCGGGCGCTGGACATGTTGCTCATCCTGCACGCCGACCACGAGCAGAACTGCTCGACGTCGACGGTGCGGTTGGTCGGGTCGTCGCAAGCCAATCTGTTCACCTCCGTCTCCGGCGGAATCAACGCGCTGTGGGGGCCGCTGCACGGCGGCGCCAACCAGGCGGTCCTCGAGATGCTCGAGCAGATCCGCGAAAGCGACGACAACGTCGGTGAATTCGTCCGCAAGGTGAAGAACCGCGAGGCCGGCGTCAAACTGATGGGCTTCGGCCACCGCGTCTACAAGAACTACGACCCTAGGGCCCGCATCGTCAAGGAACAGGCCGACAAGATCCTGGCCAAGCTCGGCGGCGACGACGACCTGCTCAGCATCGCCAAGGAGCTCGAAGAGGCGGCGCTGACCGACGACTACTTCGTCGAGCGCAAGCTGTACCCCAACGTCGACTTCTACACCGGCCTGATCTACCGCGCCCTCGGGTTCCCGACCCGGATGTTCACCGTGCTGTTTGCGTTGGGCCGGATGCCCGGCTGGATCGCGCACTGGCGTGAGATGCACGACGAGGGCGACAGCAAGATCGGTCGCCCGCGCCAGATCTACACCGGCTACACCGAACGCGACTACGCGACGATCGACGCGCGGTAGTCCTCTCGCCCCGCGAGCGTGCGTGTCTGTACGCCGACACGCCGCAAATGCTGTACACCCCCAACGTCAGCCCGACGCGAGCACTGCCATCGCGGCGTTGTGCCCGCCGATGCCCGACACCGCTCCGCCGCGACGGGCGCCCGAGCCGCACAACATGATTCGTTCGTGAGCGGTGGCCACACCCCATTGCCGCGCCGGGGTGTCCAGCGGGTCGTCATCGTCGGCGAACGGCCAGCACAGGCCGCCGTGGAAAATGTTGCCGCCGCTCATCCCCAAGGTGCGCTCCAGATCCGACGTGGTCGTCGTCTCGATGCACGGGCGCCCCTGCGCATCGCGCAGCAGCAGGCCTTGAATAGGTTCGGCCAGAACGGAATTCAGCGATGTCAGCACCTTGTCGGTGAGCCGGCCGCGCAGCGCGTCGGGGTCGGAGTAGCTGAACAGCGCGTGCGGGGTGTGCAGGCCGAAGACCGTCATCGTCTGGGCGCCCGAGCCGCGCAAGTCGTCTGACAGGATGCTGGGGTCGGTCAGGGAATGGCAATAGGCCTCGCACGGCAGGGGATTCGGCGTTTGCCCCGCGGCCGCCTGCGTGTAGGCCACATCCAGTTGCGTCCAGGTCTCGTTGACGTGAAACGTCCCGGCGAAGGCCTGCTCGGGCGTGACGGCGCGGTCGCGTAGCCGGGGCAACCGCCGCAGCACCATGTTCACCTTGACCTGCGAGCCGGCGGCGGCTGGCGGCGCTGCTTCGCCGAGTAGCTCCGCCAGCACCGTCGGCGTCACACCGGCGAGGACGAACCGGGCCCGGACCCGGTGCTCCTGCTGTCCGGTGCGATAACGCACCTCGCCATTCGGATCGACGGCGTAAACCTCTGCGCCGGTGAGTATTTCAGCGCCGTGGCCGACGGCGGCCGTGGCCAGGGCGGTGGTCAGCGCGCCCATCCCGCCGATCGGGACGTCCCAGTCGCCGGTGCCGCCGCCGAGCACGTGATACAAGAAGCAGACATTCTGCGTCAACGACGAATCGCCGAGGCGGGCGAAAGTGCCGATGAGCGCGTCGGTTCCCATCACCCCGCGAACCACGTCGTTGCCGACCGCGTCGGCGATGGCGTTGCCGATCGGTTCCTCGATCATGGCCCGCCAGGCGGCCGCCGCGGCGCGATCGGTCGCCACGACGCAGCGGCGGGCCTCCTCGCGGCGGCGCAGCGGTTCGAGCATTGTCGGCCACAACCGTTCGGTCACCAACCGGCAACGTTGGTAGAAGGCGGCGAAGCCGTCCGCGTCGTCGGCCGCGCCGATGGCGGCAAACGTCGCTCCGGGCGCCCCGATGAGCAGGCCGCTGCGCCCGCCGGTGGCGGGGTCGGGCGTGTACGACGAAAAGGGCCGCCGGGCCAGGCGCACCCGGGCGCCCAGGTCATCGACGATGCGGCTGGGCAGCAAGCTGACCAGGTACGAGTAACGCGAGACCCGGACCCCGACACCGTCGAAGGCGTGCGCCGAGACGGCCGCGCCGCCGATCCACTCCAGCCGTTCCAGCAGGCGTACCCGCAGGCCCGCCCGGGCCAGATAGGCCGCCGCGACGAGGCCGTTGTGCCCGCCTCCTACGACGATGACGTCTAAGCCGTCAACGCCGGCCGCGTGGTCGCTCAGCTCAGGTAACCCTCGACCTCGTCGGGCGGGCGCACCTCCGCCTCGCGCGGGTCTGCGCCGCTTTCGCGCAGTGCCCGGCGCTGCCGCAGCAGATCCCAGCACTGGTCGAGTTCGATCTCCATTCGCCGAAGGCGGTCATGTTCCTCCGACGTGTCGATGTCACCGTGTTGCAGCTGGGCGCGAAGCGCCTTTTCCTCGGCGACCAGGTCGCGGATGTGTGCCAGGGTGTCGTTGTCGGTCGGTTTGCTGCCGTTGGCCATCGCTCCAGTCTGCCCGACTCGGGAGACGGCTGACAGCCAGCGCAGCTAGCTGGGTCCGGGGAGTCGCAGCACCAGCCGCGCACCGCCCAGCGGGCTGCTTTCGAGCTCGGCAGTCCCGCCGTGCAGCTGGGCCTGCTGGGCCACCAACGCCAATCCCAGGCCCGACCCGGAATGGGAGGCCGTCGATCCGCGGGAGAACCGGGCGAACACGACTTGGCGCTCGTCCTCGGGCACGCCGCGTCCGTTGTCGTCGATGGCGATCTGCACGCCGACGCGGGAGCTGACCGCCGACAGCTCGACGCGGGTTGCCCCGCCATGCTTGACGGCATTGGCGATCGCGTTGTCGACGGCAAGGCGCAATCCGGCCGGTAACCCGACGATGATGCAGGTGGGCGAGGGCACCAGCGAGACGTCGAGCCCGGGATAGATCCGGGTGGCGTCGTGGGCGGCGCGGTCGAGCAGCTCGGTGATGTCGACCGGCACGTGATCGTCGGACGTCGACAGTTCGCCCTGGGCCAGCCGCTCGAGGGCGCTCAGCGTGGCCTCGATTCGCGACTGGGTGCGGATGACGTCGCCCAGCACTTCTTTGCGTTGGTCATCCGGCATGTCCAGGGTGGACAGCACTTCGAGGTTGGTACGCATCGCGGTCAGAGGAGTGCGCAGCTCGTGCGAGGACACCGCGGCGAAGTCGCGTGCGGACGCGAGCGCGTCCTTGGTCCGGTCCTGTTCGGTCCAGATGCGCTGCAGCATGCCCCGCATGGCCTCGGCGACCTCGACCGCCTCGGTGGCGCCGCGCACCGCCACCTGCGGCCGTTCGTCGGCGTCGATCGAACGGGCTTGCTGGGCCAGCCGCTTGAACGGCCGCACCGCGAAAGCCGCCAGGAGCCAAGCGAATACGGCCGCCGCGCCGATCGACAGCGCGCAGATCAGGATCACCCGGCGGTGCAGGTTGTTGATTTGGGCGATCGTGTCGTCATAGGTGGCGCCCACCTCCACCGTCGCCGGTTGTGGCGTGCGGACCTCCAGGGTTCGCACTCGATAGCGCACGCCGTTGATATGGGTGTCGGCGTAGCCCTCGGCCAGCGGGGGCAGCGTGACGTCGGAATTGGACTTGACCTCGCCGTCGCGCCGCACGGTGATGACGGTGTCCTGGTCGTTGGGGGCGCGCGGTATCTGGCTGAGCCCGCGCGGCAGGAAGGGGATGGCGAAGCCCGCCGCCTCGTCCAGGCGCCGATCCAGCCGTTCCTTCCAGGCGCTGGTGATGCCGAACCACACGACCGCCCCTGCGATCACCACCACGATCGCGGTGCCGATCGCCGTCGCGACCGCGACCCGGGCACGTAGCGACGGCGTACGGGTCAGGATCCGGGACAGGAAGTTCATGGCCGCTCGACCGGGTTACTGCATGCGCAGTACGAATCCCACGCCGCGCACGGTGTGCAGTAGCCGGGGGCCTCCGTTGGCCTCCAGCTTGCGGCGCAGGTATCCGATGAACACGTCGACGACGTTGGTGTCGGCGGCGAAGTCGTACCCCCACACCAGCTCGAGCAGTTGTGCGCGGGACAGCACCGCGGTCTTGTGTTCGGCCAGCACCGCCAGCAGGTCGAATTCCCGCTTGGTCAGGTCGACGTCGACGCCGTTGACCCGGGCACGCCGGCCCGGGATATCGACTTCCAGCGGCCCCACCGTGATGGTTTCCGACGAGGACGACGCGACGGAGCCCCGGCGGCGCAGCAGCGCCTTGACCCGCGCGACCAATTCGGCCAGCACGAACGGTTTGACCAGGTAATCGTCGGCGCCGGCCTCCAGGCCCGCCACCCGGTCGTCGACCGAGCTGCGGGCAGAGAGCACGCAGACCGGGACGTCGTTGTCCATGGCGCGCAGCGCGGTGACGACGCTGACGCCGTCCAGCACCGGCATGTTGATGTCGAGCACGATCGCGTCCGGCCGGGTCTCGGTGGCGCTGCGCAATGCCTCGGCGCCATCGACCGCGGTCGACACCTCGAATCCGGACAGCCGCAGGCCACGTTCCAGCGACGCGAGCACATCGGAGTCGTCGTCGACGACCAAGACCCGCGGTGAAGTAGCTCCTGTGTCCATGTCGCCCATTTTGCCTGATTGTTGCTTGCGGCTGTGGGAGGCGCGACCTGGGCGCGAGCTGGGCGCCACCTTGGCGCGAGCAGACACAAAGCACCCGACAGGCCGAGGAAAAGGGTGCTTGTGTGTCTGCTCGTGAAAGCTCAGGGCAGACCGATGTTGCGGTAGCGCTGCAACCGGGCTGCCAGCCGCTCGGCGGCGGGGATCCCGCGCAGCGTATGCACCTCCGCGGCGATGGCCCGCGACAATCGCCGCGAGAACTCGACCGGCTCGTCGGCGGCATCGGGGTGTTCCGCGACGACCACGTCGACGATTCCGGACGCCAACAGATCTGCCGACCGAATGCCTTGTGCCGCAGCGAGTTCGGCGGCGTGATCGGTGTCGCGGAAGACGATGGCGCTGGCGCCTTCCGGCGGTAGCGGCGCCAGCCAGCCATGCAACGCGGCCAACACCCGGTCGGCGGGCACCATCGCCAGCGCCGGCCCGCCGCTGCCCTGGCCCAACAGCACCGACACCGTCGGGGTATCCAGCGTCACCAGCTCGGCCAGGCTTTGGGCGATCTGGCCGGCGAGCCCACCCTGTTCAGCCTCGGCCGACAGCGCGGGCCCCGCCGTGTCGATCACCAGCACCAGCGGCAGACGCAACTCGGCGGCCAGCGCCATGCCGCGCCGTGCCTCGCGCAACGACGCTGGGCCTACCGTGCTTGCCCGGCCGCCCGCTATCCGCTGCTGGCCGAGCACCACGACGGGTTGGCCGGCGAATCTGGCCAGCGCCAACAGCGTGGTCGCCGCCTCTCCTCGGCCGGTCCCCGACAACAGCACCTCGTCGGTGGCGCCGTGCCGCAACAGAAGTCCGACGCCGGGCCGGTCGGGCCGCCGCGATGCCACCACGGAGTCCCACGCCGCGACGTCGGGCGTCGGTTCGGGCGGCGGCGGCGCGGGCAGTGGTCCGGCAGGATCGGCGACGACGGTCAACGCGCGGTCCAGCGTGCGGCGCAGCTCGTCGAGCGGGACGACGCCGTCGATCACGCCGTGCCGCTGCAGATTCTCCGCGGTCTGCACGCCCTCGGGAAAGGGCTCGCCATAGAGCAGGTGGTAGACGCGCGGCCCAAGGAATCCGATCAATGCGCCCGGTTCGGCGAGCGTGACATGGCCGAGCGAACCCCACGAGGCGAACACGCCACCGGTGGTCGGGTTGCGCAGATAGACCAGGTAGGGCAGGTGCGCCTGGGTGTGCAGCCGGACGGCCGCCGCGATCTTCACCATCTGCAAAAACGCGACCGTGCCCTCTTGCATGCGGGTGCCCCCGGAGCTCGGCGAGGCCAGCAGCGGCAGACCCTCCGCGGTCGCACGCTCTATCGCGGCGGTGATCCGTTCGGCCGCGGCCACCCCGATCGAGCCGCCCAGAAAGCCGAATTCGGAGACCACCACCGCGACCCGGCGCCCGCCGATGCGCCCTTCGCCGGTCAGCACCGATTCGTCCAGACCCGTAGCGGTCCGAGCGTCAGCCAGCTCTCGCGCGTAGGAGGCGCTGCGCGGCACCGCGAGCGGTTCACCATCCCAGCGGATGAAGGATTTTTCATCCAGCACCGCATCGCGTAGTTGACCAGCCGTGATACGACTCACGTGACGAGGCTATATAGGGTGGCTGCCATGATCGGTGTCAACCAGGCCGAAGCCGTTTTGACCATCGAGTTGCAGCGCCCCGAGCGCCGCAACGCGTTGAACTCCCAGCTCGTCGAGGAGCTGCGCGAGGCCGTGCTGAAGGCCGGCGACGGCGCTACGCGCGCGATCGTGCTCACCGGCCAGGGCACGGTGTTCTGCGCCGGCGCGGACCTGAGCGGTGACGCATTCGCCGCCGACTACCCCGACCGGCTCATCGAGCTGCACAAGGTGTTGGACGCGACCCTCATCCCCGTGATCGGCGCCATCAATGGCCCGGCCATCGGCGCCGGCCTGCAGCTGGCCATGCAATGCGATCTCCGGGTCGTCGCGCCGGACGCCTTCTTCCAGTTTCCGACGTCGAAATACGGTCTGGCCCTTGACAACTGGAGCATCCGACGACTGTCGTCACTGGTCGGTCACGGCCGGGCCCGCGCGATGTTGCTGGCCGCGGAAAGGCTGACAGCCGACGTGGCACTGCAGACCGGCATGGCCAACCGCATCGGCACGCTCGCCGAAGCGCAGGCCTGGGCCGCCGAGATCGCCGGCCTGGCCCCGCTGGCGATCCAGCACGCCAAGCGGGTGCTCAACGACGACGGCGCCATCGAAGAGGCCGGGCCGGTGCACAAGGAGCTCTTCGACAGGGCCTGGAGCAGTCAAGACGTCATCGAAGCCCAGGTCGCCCGCATAGAGAAGCGGCCACCGAAGTTCCAAGGGGCCTGACGAACCATGCGGGGGACGCTACGGCTGGTCGCCGGCACGGCGTCGCTGGCGGGCGGGGGTTGGCTGGTGCGTGCGCTGCACGGTGCACCCGATGCCCTCGGCGCCCACCCCGCTTCGATTGCCGCGGTGGCGGCCGGGTCCCCGCACTATCGCGACGGCGCCTTCGTCAACCTCGAGGCCGCCTCGGAAACCAAGATGGACCGCGAGCAACTGCGGCTCATCGCGTGGGAGCTGGTGGGAAACCGGGGTGGGAGCCGGCCCCGGGGGCCGATTCCGCTGACGGCGCCGGGAGTCTTCGGCTCGGATCCGAGCCGGTTGGCCGTCAGCTGGTTCGGCCACTCCACGGCGCTGCTGGAGATCGACGGCTACCGGGTGCTCACCGATCCGGTGTGGAGCGACCGGTGTTCACCGTCGGACGTCGTCGGGCCGCAGCGGCTGCATCCGCCGCCGATTCAGCTCGAGGGGCTGCCCGCCGTCGACGCGGTGGTGATCAGCCACGACCACTACGACCACCTCGACATCGACACGATCAGGGCGTTGGCCCGCACGCAGCGGTCCCCGTTCTTCGTCCCGCTCGGTGTCGGCGCCCACCTGCGCAGGTGGGGGATACCCGAGCACCGCATCGTCGAGCTCGATTGGCACCAGACCGCAAAGGTCGACGAGCTCACCGTGGGTTGCGTGCCGGCGCGGCATTTTTCGGGACGCTTTCTGGACCGCAATACGACGCTGTGGGCGTCGTGGGTCTTTCTTGGGCCGAACCATCGTGCGTACTTCGGCGGCGACACCGGCTACACCAAGAGCTTCGCGCAGATCGGCGCCGAGCACGGACCGTTCGACCTGACCCTGCTGCCCATCGGGGCGTACAACACGGCCTGGCCCGACGTGCACATGAACCCCGAGGAGGCGGTGCGGGCGCACCTGGATGTCACCGACGGTGGACTGCTGGTGCCGGTGCACTGGGGCACTTTCCGGTTGGCGCCCCACCCGTGGGCGGAGCCGGTCGAGCGGCTGCTCGCCGCTGCGGAGCCCGCGCGGGTGAACGTGGCGGTGCCCGCCCCCGGTCAGCGCATCGATCTCGCGGCCCCGGTGAAATCGAACCCGTGGTGGCAGTTCTGATTCCTGCGGCGCGCATCGTCACCGGGCTGGAGCCCATTGCCCGCCTCCTCCTCGCGCCGCCTGCGGCGCGCATCGTCACCGGGCTAAGGTCGCGCCATGACCAAACGCGCGGCCGCGGCCGCCATCTCGGTACTGCTCGGCTTGACGGGATGCGGCCCTGTGCAGCCGACCGCCGGGCCGTCGTCCACACTGTCTGACGTCCCGCCCAACCAGGTGTCCGGTCTGGCGATTCCCGCCGGCCGCATCGACGATGCCGTCGCCAAGGTCGACGGGCTGGTCGGTGACCTGATGAATAGCACCGGTGTCCCGGGAATGGCGGTCGCCATTGTTCACGGCGGGAAGGTGTTGTACGCCAAGGGGTTCGGCGTCAAGGACGTCGGCAAGGGGCAGGGGCAGGACAACAAGGTCGACGCCGACACCGTCTTCCAGTTGGCCTCGGTGTCCAAGTCGGTGGGTGCGACGGTGATCGCGCACGAGGTCAGCGACAACGTGGTCGCCTGGGACACCCCGGTGGCCTCCAAGCTGCCGTGGTTCACGCTGAGCGATCCCTACGTCACCAGCCACGTGACCATCGCCGACATGTATTCGCATCGCTCCGGGCTGCCCGACCACGCCGGCGACAAACTCGAAGACCTGGGCTACGACCGTCGTCAGACCCTCGAGCGGCTTAGGTACCTGCCGCTGGATCCCTTCCGGATCAGCTACGCCTACACCAACTACGGGATCACCGCCGGTGCGGAGGCGGTGGCGGCCGCGGCGGGCAAATCGTGGGAGGACCTGTCCGACGAGGCGCTCTACCGTCCCCTGGGAATGACGTCGACGAGTTCACGCTTCGCCGATTTCATCGCCCGTCCCAACCATGCGGTCAACCACATCAAGATCGCCGACAAGTGGGAGGCCCGTTTCCAGCGGGACCCGGATCCCCAGTCACCCGCCGGCGGCGTCAGTTCGTCGGTGAACGACATGGGCCGCTGGCTGATGATGTTGCTGAGCAACGGAACTCACAATGGCCAGCGGATCGCCTCGCCGGAAGCCCTGTTGCCCGCCACCAGCCCGCAGATAGTGTCGGCCCCCGCGACGACACCCAAGGCGCGCACCGGGTTTTACGGATACGGCTTCAACGCGTCGGTCGATTCCTCGGGCCGCACCGAATACAGTCATTCCGGCGCTTTCGATTTGGGGGCGGCGACGAACTTCGTGGTGATGCCCGCGGAGGACGTGGGCATCATCGCGCTCACCAACGGCGCGCCCTACGGCATCCCGGAAACGCTGACCGCCGAATTCATGGACCTCGTTCAGTACGGCCAGATCCGCGAGGACTGGGGTCCCTTGTACCAGAAGGCGATCGGCTGGCTGAACAATCCGGTGGGCTCGCTGGTCGGCAAGCAGCCCCCGGCCAACCCCGCACCGGCCAAACCGCTCGGCGACTACGCCGGCGTCTACGCCAGCGACTACTGGGGTCCGGCCGTCGTGACCGAACACGACGGCGCCCTGCACTTGGCGATGGGCCCGAAGAACCGGACGGTCACCCTCACCCATTGGGAGGGCGACACCTTCACCTTCCCGCTGACCGACGAAAACGCCCCACCCGGAACGCTTTCCAAAGCGGTGTTCTCCAATAACACCCTCAACCTCGAGTACTACGACTCCGAGAAGCTGGGGACGTTCGCCCGATGAGCGCATCGGTGATCAAAGGCCTGACCGATGCCGAGGTGGCGCAGCGGGTTGCCGACGGCAAGAGCAACGCCCTACGGAAACGCGCGACGCGCAGCATCCCCGATATCGTGCGGGCCAACGTGTTCACCCGCATCAACGCGATCCTGGGGGTGCTGCTGCTGATCGTGCTGTCAACGGGTTCGCTGATCAACGGAATGTTCGGCCTGTTGATCATCGCCAACAGCGTCGTCGGGATGGTGCAGGAAATCCGGGCCAAGCAGACGCTGGACAAGCTCGCGATCGTGGGTCAGGCGAAACCCTTGGTGCGCAGGCAATCCGGGACGCAGGCGGTGTCACCCGAAGAGGTGGTGCTCGACGACATCATCGAGCTCGGCCCCGGCGATCAGGTCGTCGTCGACGGAGAGATCGTCGAAGAGGCGAACCTGGAAGTCGACGAGTCGCTGCTGACCGGCGAGGCCGACCCGATCGCCAAAGCCGTTGGCGACGCGGTGATGTCGGGCAGTTTCGTCGTCGCGGGCACCGGCGCCTACCGGGCCACCAAGGTCGGCCCGGACGCCTACGCGGCCAAGCTGGCCGAGGAAGCCAGCAAGTTCACGTTGGTGAAATCCGAACTCCGCAACGGCATCAACCGCATCCTGCAGTTCATCACCTACCTGCTGGTGCCGGCCGGCCTGCTGACGATCTACACCCAGCTGTTCACCACGCACGCGGGCTGGCGGGAGTCCGTGTTGCGGACGGTGGGTGCCCTGGTGCCGATGGTGCCCGAAGGACTGGTGCTGCTGACGTCGGTCGCGTTCGCGGTCGGGGTGGTCCGGCTCGGCCAGCGCCGCTGCCTGGTGCAGGAGCTGCCCGCCATCGAGGGTCTCGCGCGGGTCGACGTGGTCTGCGCCGACAAGACGGGCACCCTGACCGAAAGCGGTATGCGGGTCGCGCGGGTCGACGAGCTCGACGTGGCCGGCCAGCCTGACCGGATCGCCGACGTGCTGGCCTCGTTAGCCGCAGCCGACCCGCGACCCAACGCGAGCATGCGCGCGATCGCCGAGACCTATCACGAGGCCCCCGGCTGGACCGCCACGGCGACAGCACCTTTCAAGTCGGCGACCAAGTGGAGTGGCGTGTCCTTCGAGGGCCACGGCAACTGGGTGATCGGGGCGCCCGACGTGCTGCTCGAGCCGGCGTCGGCGGCGGCCGAGCAGGCCGAGCGAATCGGGGCGCAAGGGTTGCGGGTCCTGTTGGTGGGCGCCGGTGACGTGGCCGTCGATCACCCGAACGCGCCGGGCGACGTCACCCCGGTCGCGCTCGTGGTCCTGGAACAGAAGGTCCGTCCCGACGCCCGTGAGACGCTGGATTACTTTGCTGATCAAGGTGTTTCGGTCAAAGTGTTGTCCGGGGACAACGCCGTCTCGGTCGGCGCCGTCGCGGACGAGCTCGGGCTGCATGGCCAGACGATGGACGCGCGCCAACTGCCCTCAGAACCCGCGCAATTGGCCGACACGCTGGACACCCACACCACCTTCGGCCGGGTGCGGCCGGACCAGAAACGCGCCGTTGTGCACGCCCTGCAATCGCGTGGGCACACCGTCGCGATGACCGGCGATGGCGTCAACGACGTGCTGGCCCTCAAGGATGCCGATATCGGTGTCGCGATGGGCGCCGGCAGCCCGGCTTCCCGCGCCGTTTCGCAGATCGTCTTGCTGGACAACAGGTTCGCCACGCTACCGTACGTCGTCGGCGAGGGACGGCGGGTGATCGGCAACATCGAACGGGTCGCCAACCTGTTCCTGACCAAGACGGTGTATTCGGTGCTGCTGGCGTTGTTGGTGGGCATCGAATGCCTGTTTTCCAAAGCGCTGAAGGCCGATCCGTTGCTGTATCCGTTCCAGCCGATCCACGTCACCATCGCGGCGTGGTTCACCATCGGAATACCGTCGTTCATCCTGTCGCTGGCGCCCAACAACGAACGCGCCGAGCCGGGGTTCGTGCGCCGAGTGCTGAGCTCGGCACTGCCGGGCGGGCTGATCGTCGGGACGGCGACCTTCGCCTCGTACCTGGTCGCTTACCCCGGTCGTCACGCCAGCTTCCAGCAACAGGATCAGGCGTCGACGGCGGCCCTGATCACCTTGCTGATGACGGCGCTGTGGGTGCTCGCGGTGGTCGCACGTCCCTACGAGTGGTGGCGGGTGGCGCTCGTAATCGCTTCGGGCCTGGCCTATGTGGTGATCTTCAGCCTCCCACTGGCCCGCAAGCAGTTCCTGCTGGATCCGTCGGACGTCACGGTGACCTCGACCGCGCTGGGAATCGGTCTGCTGGGCGCCGCCGCGGTCGAGGCCATGTGGTGGATCCGGGCCAGAATGCTGGGTGTACAGCCGCGGCTGTGGCGCTGACCACAGCGAACTCACCGGCAGCCGGTTTCAGCGGACAAGTACGATGCCGAGGAAAAAGGAGGGCGCATGGGATTCCTGGACAAGGCCAAGGATCTGTTGTCGCAGAACGCCGACAAGGTCGAGATGGCCATCGACAAGGCGGGCGAGTTCGTCGACGAGAAGACGCAGGGCAAGTACTCCGACACCATCCACCAGGTGCAGGAGCAGGCGAAGAAGGCCACCGGTGAGCCGGACGCGGGCGACCAGCAGAACTGAGCCATGGCCAAGCTTTCCGGATCCATCGATGTCCCGCTGCCACCCGAGGTGGCCTGGCAGCACGCCTCCGACCTGTCCCGGTACAAGGATTGGCTGACCATCCACCGGGTGTGGCGCAGCACATTGCCCGACGAGATCGAAAAGGGCACGGTCGTCGAGTCGATCGTTGAGGTCAAGGGCATGCACAACCGGATCAGATGGACGGTGGTGCGCTACAAGCCGCCCGAGGGCATGACGCTCGACGGCGACGGTGTCGGCGGGGTCAAGGTCAAGCTGATGGCCAAGATCGCGCCCAATGGGGACGGCTCCATCGTCAGCTTCGACGTGCACCTCGGCGGCCCGGCGCTGTTCGGCCCCATCGGCATGATCGTCGCCGCCGCCTTGCGTGGCGATATCAACCAGTCGCTGAAGAACTTCGTCGCGGTGTTCACCGGATCCGACCCGAGCACCAATGGGCATCGCTGATGGTCGGCGCCGATGAGTTTCCGACTCGGTAGCAGTCGATAGTGTGAACCCCTTTTTCCGGGGACACACCACCAGGAGGTGACCATGCCTATCCGTGACAGCGCCCCACTGGGGGCTCCATGCTGGATCGATCTGACCACATCCAACGTCGCCCGCGCCCAGCAGTTCTACGGCACGGTCTTCGGCTGGACGTTCGAATCCGCCGGGCCCGAGTACGGCGGATACGTCAACGCCGCCAAGGACGGCCATCCGGTCGCCGGCATCATGGCCAATCGGCCCGGTGCCGAGTCTCCGGACCGCTGGGTCACCTACTTCCACACCGCCGACATCCAGACCACGCTGTCCGCGGTCACCGGGGCCGGCGGTTCGGTGTGCATGGCGATGGAGGTGCCCGCCAAGGGCCACATGGGCCTGGCGACCGACCCTGCCGGCGGGATGTTCGGCTTGTGGCAGCCGCTGGAGCACCGCGGTTTCGAGCTCATCGGGGCGGCGGGCTCGCCGGTCTGGCACCAGCTGACCACGCGCGACTACGGTGCGGCCCTCGACTTCTATCGCGACGTCCTCGGCTGGCAGACCCAGCCCGTGTCCGACACCGACGAATTCCGCTACACCACAGCGCGGTTCGGCGACGAGCAATTACTCGGCGTGATGGACGGCGCCTCATTGTTGCCGCAGGGCGTCCCGTCGAACTGGGTGATCTTCTTCGGCGCCGAGGACGTCGACAAGACCCTGCGGCTCATCGCCGACAACGGCGGCACGGTGGTGCGCGACGCCGAGGACACTCCGTATGGCCGGCTGGCCGCCGCGAGCGATCCGACGGGCGCCCCCTTCAACCTGTCCTCGTTGCAGACCTGACGCCTCGGATGCCGCGGGACGGCATCGGAGTCGGTTAACCTCGCTACCATGACTCGCCGACTGCGACCGGGTTGGCTGGTGGCGCTTTGCGCCGTGGTGGTTTCGGCCAGCGCGTGGCTGCCGTGGCTGAGGACGGCAGTCAACGGTGGGGGCTGGGCCAACGCCATCGGAGGCGCCCACGGGAACTTGGAACTGCCCGCCGGGTTCGGGGCCGGCCAGCTCATCGTGTTGCTGGCGTCGACGCTGCTGGTGGCCGGCGCAATGGTGGGTCGTGGCTTGTCGGTGAGGCTCGCTTCGGTTGCCGCGCTGGTGATTTCATTGCTCATCGTGGCGCTGACGGTGTGGTACTACAAGCTCAACGTCAACCCGCCGGTGTCGGCCGAATACGGCCTCTACGTCGGCGCGGGAGGGGCGGTCTGCGCCGTGGCGTGCTCCATCGCGGCCGTGATCGCGGCGTTGGCCTCCGGGCGGTCGGGGCGCTGAACCGTCAGGGCGACGGGAACTCGTGCTTTCCCGAAGCGGCGCTGTTGTCGGGTTCGTTGACGCCGAACACGAAGGGCGCGAACACGATTTCGCGCCCGTCCGGGTCGCGGTAGGTCGCCGCGCCCGTCGCCGCCCAGTAGGGATGCTGATCCACGGGCTCGACGCCCGCGGCGAGTAGGCGGGCCAGGGCCGCCTGCTGCCCCTGGTGGTCGGGAAAATACAGGCAGAGCTGTTCGTGGTGGTCCACCGCGACGGCCTCGACGGCCTCCACGATTTCCATGGTGAGGTTCCAGCTGGGTAACCCGAAGATCGCGCCGTTGCTGCCGTAGCTGTCCTCGAACGTTTCGTAGAGCGGCAGCCCTACCAGATCGCGGTAAAACCGCACCGTGTCAGCGAAGTGCGAGGAGCGTCGCGCGAAGCGGATGGCACCGATCGGGGCCAACTGCAGCGGCCAATGCGTGGCGCGGTGATGTTTTGGTTTGTCGTCGCTCATCACAGTCCGATCGCATCCGCGGCCGACTCGGCCGTTCCCCAGCGCCGCAACTCCGAACCGGCCGCCCAGGTCGAGTGGGTGCCGCTGGAAATCCGTTCCGGCAGCGGGAGTTTGCACACCGGCCCGTCGCCCACGCGGGCGGCGTCGAACACCAGGCAATACGAGGCGTCGGTGTTCATGTCGGTGGTGAGGGTGACCAGGTAGCCGTCGTCTTCGGTGACACCGCCGAGGCGCGGTGCCATCGCGGTCTCGCTGCCGAAGACGCCGTCCCCGAACGAGAACCCTTCCTCGGTTCCGGTGAGCAGGTCGTGTTTGACCAAGCCGTCGAACAAGAACCAGCCGGGTTTCCCGGTGGCGGCATAGGCGTAGCGGTAGTCGACGGCCGCGTGGTCGGGGTTGATCGTCCCGAACTCGGTGATCGATTCCGAGAGCTGCTCTTCTCTCACTGCGCCGGTGACCAGGTTGAAACGCCACCGATGCAGCCGAGCCTGCAGGCGATCCAGGGCCAGGAATCGAAACAGCTTGTCCCACTTGGTTCCGCCAGCGTCCAGCGGGGAGGGATCGCCTTCGAAGAAGCCGTCCAGGACGATCTCGTCGCCATCCTCGTAGGCGTTGGTGAAATGCAGCACGAACGTGGGATCGGCCTCGAACCACCGAATGTCACCGCTTCCGCCGCGGCGCGGGATCACCGCGAACCGCGACGGAATGTCGGGATAGAAGCACGGCAGGTGCACATCGTGTTCGAGCAGCTGCGGATCCCAGAACAACGGGAAATCGTTGAGAATGACGTAGTTTTCGGTGAACGCCATGTCGTGGGGGAGCCGTGGCCCGGGGAGCGGGATGTCGACGTAGTGGGTCAGCTCTTTGCGCTCGTCGACGACCCCGTAATGCATGTACGGGGCTTGCTTGCTGTAGTTGAAGAAGAGAAGTTCACCGGTCTTGTTGTCTACCTTGGGATGTGCGGACACGCCCCACTCGCCGGGAAAGCGCCCGTGCCACGACTCCTTGCCGAGCGTGTCGGCCGAGTATGGGTCGATTCGGTACAGGTCGCCGCACTGGTAGAAACTGGTCAGCGCGATGCCGCGGTGCACGATGACGTCCGTGCTGGACGCGTCCTTCATCCTGGTACGTGCGCCCCACCCTTGCCGGCGTTGGGCAAGTTGCACGGGCTCAGCCAGACCCGGCCACAGCGGTCCGCCGGCCTCGTTCTCGGCCAGCCACCCGTCGGTGCGGATAAAACGGTTGCGGTAGAAGGCCTTTCCGTCACGAAAGCCAACCACGTGCACCATACCGTCCCCGTCGAACGGGTGATAGGTCTTCAGCGCGGGATGCAACGGGTTCTCGGTGTTACGCAGGTAGACCCCGTCCAGATCGCGCGGGATTTCACCCTCGACGGCGACAAGATCGTCGGCGTCCCATTCGGTGGTTTGCGGCCGCCATGGTCCCGTCCGGTAGGGGTGGTCGTCGTCCTCGGGCAGGGTGGACAGGAACTTGCCGACGATCTCCACATCCATCATCGGTTACCTTGGCTGACAACGAAACTCACGGTGGTGGCGGTGCTGCCGCCGAAATTGAGGGTGCCGAAGGTGTGCGCGCCGTCGATCTGATAGTCGCCGGCGGTGCCGCTCACCTGCCTGGCGGCGTCGAGCAACATCCGCACCCCGGAGGCGCCCACCGGATGCCCGCCGCCGATCAGCCCGCCGCTGGGGTTGATCGGCAGCCGGCCTCCGATCTCGATCTCGCCGTTTTCGATCGCCTTCCAAGACTCGCCCGGGCCGGTCAGGCCGATGTGGTCGATGGCCAGGTACTCGCTGGGGGTGAAGCAGTCGTGGACCTCGAACCCGTCGATGCCGTCGAGGCTGCACCGGGCGCGCCGCAGCGCGTCGAGCACCGCGGCGCGCACATGCGGCAGCACGTACGGATCGTCAACGGCGCGGTCCAGTTTCTGCCGCAGACCCAGCCCGACGGTGCGATGCCCCCAGCCGTCGATGCGGCCGACCGGGCGTGCACCGGGGTGATCGCGCAGATAGGCGTCGTTGACGAGCACCAATCCCGCGCCGCCGTCGGTCATTTGGCTGCAGTCGAAGCGTCGCAGCCGGCCCTCGGTGATCGGGTTGGCCGCATCGTCGTCGGTGATCGGGTCGGGTACGGACCAGCCGCGGGTCTGGGCCTTGGGGTTGCGCCGGGCGTTGGCGAAGTTGAGCTGGGCGATGGCCCGCAGGTGCGCGTCGTCCAATCCGTAGCGCCGGTCGTATTCGTCGGCAACCTCGGCGAACATGGACGGCCACAGGTACCGCGCGCCGGCGCCCTCGTGACCTGTCCACGCCGCCGCCCCCAGATGCTGGGCGGCGGCGTCGCCGGGCACCGTTTTCTCCAGCTCGATCCCCACCACCAGCGCGGTGTCGTAAGCGCCGGATCGCAGATCGGCCATCGCCGCCAGTGCCGCCACGCTGCCCGACGCGCACGCGGCTTCGTGGCGCGTCGCCGGGGTGTCCCAGAGGCCGTCGCACACCGTGGCCGGCATCGCCCCGAGGTGGCCCTGGCTTGCGAACATCTCGCCGAAGGCATTGCCGACGTGCACCACTCCGACGTCGGCGGCGTCGATCTTGGCCGAGGCCAGCGTGGCGTTGACGACCTCGGCGGTCAACGCGGCGAAGTCATGGCCTTCCTTGGTGAGATTGCGAGCGAAATCGCTTTGGTAACCGCCGAGAATCCACACACCGGACGAGCCCGCCATACGCCGACGGTACTCCGGGACGTGCGGGTTGTTGAGGCCTATCGGCGGGCCGGCGCCGGCTTGCGCCAATCCCTGGGAGGGCCGAAAAGGACGGCCCCGTCGGCTCTCGGGCTGAACCGACGGGACCTAGGCGGGCGCGAAGGCCGGCCGACGCACTCGCCTACTGTTGGATCATTTCCCCCGAGGGGTGCCGACAAACATGTGGCCTCAATCACTTTGACGCCTGGCGGCCGACGGCACCCGGCCCGGTTAACGACGATGCACCTCTTGCGGGTGTGCGCCGAGCCCCGAAGGCACCGCCGGCTGGAAGCCTGAGCTGGGGCGATGCGATGGGGTTGTCCCGACGCGCAGTGCTTGTGACAACGAGGGGTCAAGCCACATTGTGCGTCGCACCGGGTGGCGGCGTAAGCCGAATTGCGCATTCGCCGGGATTCGTTTGGCGGCCGTCCAGCAAAGCAGCCGAGACCTTTGGCGGTGGCTGGCGTCAACCTCAGTGAGACCGGCGGTCGCTTGTCAGGGTTGCCCGGCTCGTCGCGACCGGACGACATCCGTGGGTCGGGCGGCTGCGGTTCATCGTGACATCGCGTGGGTCGCCCCCCTGCCGAGGCAACTCCCCGGATGGCAAAGCAAAAAAACCGCTCGAGCACACCGTATCGGCCATCAGCTAATTGCGGGAGACCGCGATTCGGCGGCGGCTCGGTGCGTTGCGACACGGTCACGGATGCATACCTATCGGCTCATCGCTGGTCACATCTGTCCCGCAGATCACTATCGTCACATGAGCCAACTATGGACGTCGATGCGGTGTCCTACCCCTCGAAAGGTGTTACATGTCGGCGATTCTTCGAAGTGTGTCGCTATCGATGGCGTCGGCGGCCGCTATCGGATTCGTCCTCGTGGTGGGGCCCGCGCCTACCGCGAACGCAACGCCGTGCGGCGCTCCCGAAGCGAACGTCGAACCTCCTGCCGCGCAGCCGGCCATGCCCGCGCCTCAGCCTGTCGTCCAGCCGCCGACCGGGCGCAGGCCCACTCACACGAATGACCAGGCGCCGTTGCCGAGGCTGGGTCCGCTGATCTCTTCGTTGCTCAAGCCGGCGACACCGGGGCAGCGCTACTCGGCACCCGTCCACCCGCGGGCCGAGGGGCCGACGCCCGGACCCGGCCCCTCCGCGCCGCTGCAACAGCAAGCCGAAGTGTTGCCGCCGGGACCCAACCCGCCCGCGGTCCCGCAACCGCCGAATGCCAACCCGCTGCGGCCGAACGCCGCCCCGATGCCCCAGCCGCAACCCGAGCCGGGACCGCCCCCTCCTTCGATCGCGGGCGCCCCGACGTCCCTCGTGGACTGGGTGACCGGACCCGACGGACCCAACAAAACTCTGCAACGTTTTGGTATCTCCGGCACCGACCTCGGGATTGCCTGGGACAACGGCGATCCCGTCAACCGTCAGGTGCTGATGGCCTTCGGTGACACCTTCGGCTACTGCAAGGTGCACGGCCAGCAGTGGCGCTACAACACCCTGTTCCGCAGCAACGATCGCGACCTGTCCAAGGGAATCCACATCGCCGACGGCGTGCCGAACGACAAGTATTCCGGTTCGCCGGTATGGGCGCCCGGACTTTCCAAACAGGTCGTCAACACCATCCACAAGGCCGCGCACGAGACGGGAATCATCCCGACCGGGGCGATGTCGATGGGCAGAACGCAGTACATGAGCTACATGTCCATCCGCCAGTGGGGCCGTGACGGCGAATGGTCGACGAACTATTCGGCAATCGCGCGGTCCAACGACAACGGCCAGAACTGGGGGATCTTCCCCACCACGATTCGCACGGCCTCCGCGGATGCCATTCCGGGAGCAGGGTTTACGCCTGGAAACGAGAATTTCCAGATGGGCGCGTTCTTGAAGGGTAAGGACGGTTACCTCTACCAGTTCGGGACGCCGTCGGGACGTGGCGGCGCGGCATTCCTGTCGCGCGTTCCACCGAATCAATTGCCCGACCTGACCAAGTACCAATACTGGAACGGCGACAACGGCGGGCATTGGGTGGCGAACAATCCCGGCGCGGCGACGCCGATCTTCCCGGCGCCGGTGGGCGAGATGTCGGCCCAGTACAACAGCTACCTCAAGCAATATCTGGTGCTCTACACCGACGGCGGCAGCAACGACGTCATCGCGCGGACCGCGCCGGCACCGCAGGGGCCATGGAGTCCCCCGCAACCGCTGGTGTCCTCGTTCCAAATGCCCGGCGGCATCTATGCGCCGATGATCCATCCCTGGTCGTCGGGACGGGACCTCTACTTCAACCTGTCGCTGTGGTCGGCATACGACGTGATGCTGATGCACACCGTGTTGCCGTAAAAACGTCGCCGTCGAAGATACGATGGTCTGGTGAGAGGAGGGCGACGATGATCGCCTTGGAGTATCACGACAACTGTTGCGGCCTCGCTGATCCGCTCACTCCTCTCGCCGCGGCGGCGCTACCCGATGGCGTGCCTACCTCGTCGGCGGGCGAACTCCCCCGGCGGGAGGACGCTGACGGTGTGGATGCCCACACGGTGTTCGATGGGCACCGCCCGGATTACTGGACCGTCGGCAGGCCGGGGCTCCGAGACATCGAGGTGTGTATCGAGAGCGCCCGCGCGGACGGCGCCATCAGCTTGGGGCTGGTGGTCAACGGTCTGGATTGCAGCGGGCTCCCCATTGACCAGGCGCTTTCGCTCGCAGACGCCCGGGGGGATGCGGGCGTCTGCGGCGTCAGCTGCCGGGGAGGCGGACACCTCAAAGCCAGTTGATCAGCGACTGACGGGATTTCGCGGAGCGAGGTCACGCGGTATCGGCTACGGGGGCAGCGGAATCCACCGCTTGCCATCCGTAGTCCATCCACACGGCAGGTAGTTCCAGTGCGCCGGCGGTTCGAAATCGAAACTCAGGCACTTCGGCCCAAGGACCGTGGGGCCAGGCGGCGGGGGCTGCGGCGGGTTCTCAGCGTGTGCGATCGCCCCGCTGAGCATCAAAGCCCCAACGGCCATCAGTGTGGCGACCAGCTTCCGCATCGCAGGCTCGGCAAGTGCTATGCCGCAACGAAGCGACGGTCGCTACGTTTCTTCCCCTACACGCACGGTATCGATGGTAGTCCGCATTTCTGCGCTTTGTGGGACTTGATCGCTTCGCCTCGAGCCAACCAAGGGGCGGCCGAGGGACGCCGATACGCTCGGCCACACCGGTGCCGGTTCATCCGTCGGCGACCCGCGCCAGATCCGGTTCTGGCAACCGCTGCGGAGTGATCAGGGCGAACCAGCGTCCGCGCAAGGTCCCACTTGCGGCGCAGACCTAATCCCTGGCCGAGGCGTCACAAAAAATAAAGTACGATTGTGATCTGTACTCAGCTGGTTGGGAGAGGCTGTTGTGGCATAACCGCCGCGCAAGTGTTGGCACTGCGATGAGGGTTCCCGATGGGGGTTCCTCTTTGTTCTCAGCGCTGAACACGTGTGGGATCACCTCCCGCGGCGGCGCACGTCACGCCCCTACAAAAAATCGTCAGCCGGCGCGGGTTCGGTCGTGCCTCGCAACGCTCATGGCTGAGCAAACGCGTCAAGATAGCTGGCGCTCTATCGAAGTCATCGCCAATAGGCACAATCGCCGCGTCGAGTCCTATCTGCAGCGTCGGCGGCACCGCCCGTGGCGCAACCGGGGTTCCTAGCCTTCGAGCCTTCATGTCGACGACGATCGGCGCTGCTTCGCCCCGCCGATGATGCACAGCACAGCGGCGAAAATGTTAGCCCACTAGCAAATTCGCACCGTAGCAACGTATCTGGTCGCGGCATCGGCACAATCATGTCGGCTCTGCTGTGGGATGCATGTGCCGGTCGTTGAATCAACCTGCGCTACAACACTAACGGCACACCGCCGATGCCGCAGCGGATCACCGCTCCGACGATCTGGCCAAGCTGCGTGGCGACAGGATGCGATTTCAGAAGTTCGGTTTATCAAATCAATCAGGCGATGCGGCGGTCGACTCACGTTGCCCTTGAGTGTCGCGTTCTGAGTTATGAGGTATAGCAATGGATTTCGGAGCCTTGCCGCCGGAGGTCAACTCCGGTCGAATGTACTCTGGTCCCGGGTCGGGGCCGATGCTGGCCGCCGCGGCGTCGTGGGACGGGCTGGCAGCTCAGTTGCACTCCGCGGCGGCATCTTACGAGTCGGTGATCTCGAACCTGACCGGCGGTTGGCGGGGTCCTTCGTCGGGCATGATGGCGGCCGCGGCGGCGCCGTATGCGGCATGGATGAGCGCGACCGCCGCGCAAGCCGAGCAAACCGCCAATCAGGCGAGAGCGGCGGTGGTCGCGTACGAGGCGGCGTTCCTCGCAACGGTGCCGCCACCGGTCATCGCGGCCAATCGTGCGCAGTTGATGGGGTTGATCGCCACCAATTTTCTGGGTCAGAACACCCCGGCGATCATGGCCACCGAGGCCCAGTACGCCGAGATGTGGGCCCAGGACGCGGCGGCGATGTACGGCTACGCCGGTTCGTCGGCGGCCGCCGCACAGGTGACGCCGTTCGCCCCGCCGCCCCGAAGCACCAACCCGGCCGGAACCGCGGGGCAGGCCGCCGCCGTCGCGCAGGCTACCGGCGGTTCGGCTGCGACGAACACGGAATCGGCACTGCCGCAACTGATGTCGGCGGTGCCCCAATCGCTGCAGGTCCTGACCGCGCCTAGCGCCGCTGCCGCGGCCGATCCACCGTCGCTGCTGTCCGCATTCGACTCGGCGCTCACGGGTCCACTGGGTCCGGTGTCGCTGTTCGGCATCGGTGGAAGCCCGTATCTGCTGGGCGTCGAAAACTACCTGGTGCCCCAGAACGTGGCGAATGTGAACAGCGCCGGGCAGAGGCTGGACCGGGACCGGTCGACGCTGAGCCGGCTCGGGGGCGGGGCCGATTCCGGGACGCGGGTGGTGAGCTCACCCGGGCCCGGTGGAGCCGGAATGTCAACGGGGGTGGGTCGTGCCGGCGTGGTCGGACGTTTGTCGGTGCCGCAGGCATGGACCGCTGCCGCCCCGGAAATCCGCCCGGTCGCGGTGGTATTGCCGCAAACGACTCTCGTCGGCGCACCGGCGGCCCTCGCGGCGGATGGACAGGGAACGATGTTCGGCAACATGGCCGCGTCGGGCCTGGCCGGGCGTGCCATGTCCGCGACTGGGACGGGCCCTGCACGCGCGATGGGCTTCGGCAGCACTGCTTTCGGGCGGTCTGCGACCACGGCCACCATCATCGTCATCAACGCCGACGACACGCAGGATTAGCCGCATTTTCACCACACCGCTTTTCGCGAAAATTAAGGAATAGCAATGGATTTTGGAGCATTACCACCGGAGATCAACTCCGGTCGGATGTACGCCGGTGAAGGCCCGGGCGCAATGTTGGCCGCGGCGTCGGCGTGGGATGGGTTGGCCGCCCAGCTGCACTCTGCGGCAACATCGTATGAGTCGGTGATCTCGAACTTGACCAGCGGTTGGCAGGGGCCGTCCTCGCTGACCATGGCGGCTGCGGCCGCGCCGTATGTGGCGTGGATGAGCGCCACCGCCGCCCAAGCCGAGCAGGCCGCCTCCCGGGCCAGAGCCGCCGCGGCCGCCTACGACGCCGCGTTTACGGCGACCGTGCCCCCGGTCGCGATCGCGGAAAACCGCAGCCGGCTGGCGTCACTCGTGGCGACCAACGTCTTTGGGCAGAACACCGCCGCGATCGCGGCCACCGAAGCGGAGTACGGGCAGATGTGGGCGCAAGATGCCGCGGCGATGTACGGCTACGCCGGATCCTCGGCGATCGCCGCGCAGATGACGCCCTTCAATGCGCCACCGCAAACCACCAACCCGGGCGGGGCCGCCGGTCAATCAGGCGCGGTCGCCCAGGCCGCCGCCGCTGCGCCCACCAACGCGCAGGCGGCTTTGTCGCAGCTGATGTCGTCGACCCCGCGAACCCTGCAAAGCTTCGCATCGCCCTCCGCATTGCAGGCGGCGGATCCGTCGTCATTGGCAACGTGGTTGAACAACCTGAATTCCACGCCGTTGGCGAGGATCGCCGCGAACGTCGAGTTCGTCACCAAAGCCATCCGCCCGGTCAACGACACGTTGCTGAGCCTCAGCTTGGGCCTGGTGGCAACGGCACGGACCTGGAGCGACACGGCGGTCGAACTCGAGGGGCCGATCTTCGCGGCGCTCGGTTCGAGCACCCAGGCGGTGGGCGCCGCCGGCGCGTCGGCAGTGTCTGCGGGTGTCGGCAGTGCGGGTCTGGCGGGCGCGTTGTCGGTGCCGCCGAGTTGGGCCGTGGCCAGCCCCGCGGTCAAGCTGGCCGCCACCGTGTTGGAGTGCACCACCGTGGGTGCCGCTCCTGCGGTCGCGGCCAGCGCGGGTTCCCTCGGTCAGATGGCGTTGGCGGGCTTGGCCGGAGGTGCGCTGGGCGGTGCCGTACCCCGCGCGGTCAGCGGAAGCGCCGCCCAGGGGTTGGGCCGTCGTTCGTCGGACAACGACGCCAAGACCCCGGACAAACTGAAGGCCGTCCTGGCGGAACTGCAGGAGGCGCCGGAGTCCGTTCAGCACTGGCACACCGACAAGGCGCATCTGGAAAGCCTTTTGGATCAGCTGTCGAAGAAACCGGGCGTCCACGCCGTGCACTTGTCCTCCGCCGACAAGTCCAAGGCCACACCGCCACGGGCCACGTGGGGATAGAAAGATCAGTGTGGCGGCGATGCCCTAGGCGACAGACTGCCGACCTGGCGTAGCGGCGCGCCGCCACGCCCTATTCGTAAGCAGGCGTAGCCCGTTGAGGGCAACGAGGATGGTCGAACCTTCGTGCCCGGCCACGCCCAGGGGCAGCGGTAGGTGCCCGACCAAGTCCCAGGCCACCAGGACGCAGATGATGCTTGCCGCGATGATCAGGTTGGCGATCACGACTCGGCGTGCGCGGCGAGCCAGCGCAATGACGGTCGGAATGGCAGCCAGATCGTCGCGAACGGTGACCGCGTCGGCGGTGTCCAGAGTCAAATCGGAACCGGATCGGCCCATGGCGAAGGAAGTATGCGCAGCAGCCATCGCGGGCGCGTCGTTGACGCCGTCGCCGACGACCAGAACGCGATGACCTTCGCTCTCCAGCTTGGTGACCGTGCTGACCTTGTCCTCGGGAAGCAACTCGGCCTGCACTTCGCCGATGCCAACGGTCTCAGCCAAGCGGGCAGCCGCCGAACGGTTATCACCAGTGATCAGTACCGGACCACCCGTCGTCATCGACGTAATGGCGCTCACGGCAGCAACGGCTTCGTCTCGCACGCGGTCATGCAACTCCAGCGCGCCAGCGGGGTCACCATCGACGAAGACGACGACCGCGGTGCCGCCTTGCTGCTCGGCCCTGATCACGGCTGGCAGCTGGTGCTCTGGCGTCGTGCTCGGACTGGTGACTTCTACTTGGCGGGTGCCGACGCGTGCGCGCACCCCGCGCCCCGGCAGTGCCTGGAAGTTCTGCGCTGCGGCGATTGTCAGCCCTTGACCGCGAGCGGCGGCAACGATTGCACGCCCAAGCGGATGCTCGCTGCCGGTCTCGGCGGCAGCGGCCAGTGCGAGAAGTTCGTCGGAGCCGATGCGATCGGGGTTCAGCGCCACAACATTGCTCAGCTGCGGGGTGCCCTCGGTCAGTGTTCCTGTCTTGTCCAGCGCGACGATTGTGGTGTCAGCTAGGTGCTCCATGGCGACGGCGGACTTGATCAGCACGCCGTGGCGACCTGCGTTCGCGATGGCCGACAGCAATGGTGGCATCGTCGCAAGTACGACCGCGCACGGTGACGCCACGATCATGAAGGTCATCGCCCGCAACAGAGTCGGCTGCAAGTCAGCGCCTGCCAGCAGCGGGATCGCGAACAACGCCAGCGTCGCCGCGACTACCCCCGTCGAATAACGCTGCTCAACCTTCTCGATGAAGAGCTGCGTCTTGGCTTTGGTGGCAGAGGCTTCGGCCACCAAAGCGACGATGCGGGCGACCACCGTTTCCGACGGGTCATGCGTCACCTTCACGCGAAGAGCACCCGAGCCGTTAAGCGTGCCTGCGAATACCGCATCGTCCACCCGCTTCACGGCAGGAACCGACTCGCCCGTGATGGTGGATTGGTCAACATCGGAGGTCCCATCGACCACTACGCCATCCGCCGACACTCGTTCACCCGGTCGGATGAGCACTAGATCACCGACACGAACGTGCTGGGCCGGTACGGCATGTTCAGTGCCGTCGGGGCTTACGACGACTGCCTGCTCGGGAGCGAGGTCGAGCAACCCATTGACCGAGTCCTGGGTGCGCTTGGTGGCGACATCCTCCAAGGCACCCGAGGTCGCGAAGATGATGATGAGTAGCGCGCCGTCGAAGATTTGCCCTATTGATGCAGCGCCAACTGCCGCCACCACCATCAGCAGGTCCACATCCAGTGTCTTGGCCCGCAATGCCTGTAGCCCATCCCATGCCGGCGCCCAGCCTCCGGCGGCGTAGCACGCGAGATACAGCGTCCACCACAGTGGTGACGGAGCATGAGCTACCTGGGCGACCAACCCGGCCAAGAACAGCACTAGCGCCAAGGCCGCCCACCGCACCGACGCCACGGCCAATAGCCCGCCTAACCGAGTTTGACGAGGTTGCGCGCCCTGGGAACCGATACGTTCGAGCGTGGTTACGGTCATCGAGGCCGTCTCCTACCGAGGTCATCATGCATAGACATGTATACATGTAGAAATCTACATGTATAGTCGCACTCACGTCCATTTGTGCTTGAATATGTGTCATGGGACATGGCGTTGAGGGGCGTGCCACGCCCGCCGCCACCCTCGATTCAGCGGCGGCGTTGAAGGTGGCGGAGACCCTTCAGGCTCTCGCTTCCCCAAACCGGCTACTGATCTTGACGCGGCTTCGTCAATCACCATGCAGTGTCACCGATCTGTCCGCCGCAGTCGGTATGGAACAGCCCGCCGTCTCGCATCAGTTGCGATTGCTGCGGGCGCTCGGCTTGGTCGCGGGCGATCGAGCCGGACGAAACATCGTGTACCGGCTATACGACAGCCACGTCGCACAGCTGCTGGATGAGGCCATCTACCACATTGAGCATCTCCGCCTAGGGGCGCGAGACACCACGGCTTAGGCGGGCTACTTCGACAAAGCCGGAGGCGAGCGGGCTCCCTTCGGAACGTAGCGGAGAAGCTTCTGCCGGATGCGACCGTTGGCCACCCGACACTCCCGAGACCCCGCCCCGATTCCTGTTGTCGTAGGCGGGGTTTGTCGTCGCTTCCACCCCTGAAAGTCGCACGGCGCAAGCCGGTACTTTCCCTCCCGTCTCGCATAATCCCTTGTGCCACAACATGTCTCAGTCTTCGGCTTGCACCCCCGAGTGGCAAGATGGCTCGCATGACAGCCGCAGCCAGCGATCACACCACCGCCGCCCATCCGCGCACCCGCTCGATGGAGTCTTGGCGCGCTCGCAAGGCCTTCATGGCGAGCCGCGGTGAGGTGGACGGCCCTCGTGTCGCCGAGTGCGACTCTGCGCTGTCCTGGTGGCGCACAAGGGCGTTCCTCATCCGCGAGATGAGCCTGACCGAGGAGCGGGCCGACTGGCCGCTGGACCTCATCGACCGGCACGCCGAGGCCGAGCGCACCGAGGCCGTGGCTCGGTGACCGCGCGGCGCTACACGGCCTGATACCTCTGCTCGGCCACGGCTCACTCCCTGACCTAGGGAGTGTCAAGAATCAACCGAAGTAACTGTCAACCATCAGCCGAAACACTGTCAGACATCACCCGAAGTAGAAATGTCACGCATCAACCGACGTCATACACGCGTTTGGTGCCCCCGGCAGGATTCGAACCTGCGACACCGGCTTTAGGAGAGCCGTGCTCTATCCCCTGAGCTACGAGGGCGAGGGTGTGGGACCTATCGAGAATAGGTGTTGACAACCCTAGGGACGATTCATGCTAGTCGGCAGTCCGCAGGTTCGCGGAATCAGGCGTTTGCTAAGCGATGCCCGTGATGTTGGTGAGTCCGATGAGGCGGTTCGTTGATCGCCGGGTAGACGAGGAATCTCGGGTCGTCGATGGGCCAGTTCGTCACGAACGGGGCGGCCACCCGGTCCAGAGTCGCTTCTCGATCATCCCATGCCGGGGATGGTGTTGACCGTCGGAGTCAGCCGCCGCTTGGCTCGGTCGATAAGGTGGTGCGGGGTGCTGACGGTGGCCATCGAATCTCTTCATCTCCGTTGGGCCACACCGGATTCGGCTTAGGTGAGTATTGATGACGCCCTGGATCGCAAGATCTGTTCGGCCTCACCACAGATCCGTTCCAGCACCTCGGCGGCGGGACGTATCGGGTCGATCGATGCGGCACCCTGCCCGTAGGCGATCGGATCGGTCTCCGGGTTGGGTTCGTCGACCAGGAACGGATTTTCGCCGGCCATCTCCTCGCGGCGCTGCTCCAACTCGGCTTCCCGGAGCGCCCACTCGTCGGTGAACCGATTGCGGCGCACGCGTTCCCCGATGGAGCGCGGCCACGGCAGGCCGCTGACGATGTCGTAGGCGCGAGTGCGAATCGTGTCGGTGCCATCGGAAGCGACGATGAGTTTCTTGTGCGCGTCACGGACCTCGGTCACCTCGGGAGTGGCCAGGAAGGCGGTGCCCATCACGGCTCCGTCCGCGCCGGCGGCCAGCGCGCCGGCGAACGTGCGTCCGCCGCTGATGCCGCCTGCCGCGAGGAGCGGGACATCGGGATGCCGGGTGGCCACGGCGGACAGCAGCGGCAGCAACGCCATCGTCCCGGTGTGTCCACCGGCCTCGGTGCCCTGCGCGACGAGAACGTCGGTGCCGGCCTCCACCGCCCGATCCGCGTCCTCGAGCGTCTGGACCTGGCAGATCGTGCGGGCTCCGGCGGCGGCCGCCCGCCCGATCCACGGTTTCGGGTCGCTGAAGGAGAAGACGACGGCCGGGGGCGCCGCGGCCAGGGCGGCATCGAACAGTGGCGCGCCAAAGCCCAGGAACGGGGTGATGAAGCCGACCGCGAAAGGACGATCGGTCTGAGCGCGGATCGCCGTCACCTGAGTGTCGATCCAGTCCGGTCCCTTCGGGTTCATGCCTCCGAATGAACCCAATGCGCCCGCCGACGAGACCGCCGCGGCGATCGTCGCCCCACTGTGCATCGCCATCGGCGCGGACATGACCGGGTACCGTAGGCCGAACATCTCGGTGAATCGCGTGCGCAACATCGACTCAGATCACCTCGCTAAATTTTTCAGACTGCAACTTGAATGATTGTTCACTGATTCGTGTGTACGAGTTCATCAACTCCAATTGGCGGGCGTGGAAATACATAAGATTTGGCCGTCTTTGAGTTCTATGATCTGTGCTTCGCACCGGCCAGGAAATCCAGCAGCAATCGGTTGATCTCCTCGGTCGCTCCTGCTGCAGCCAGTCGCCGGCATCCTCGGTGTGCAGCACTTTCCCGTTGGTCTCGATGTCGCGTTCGGTTATCGCCGTCATGTCACGACCATTCCTTCATCGCACCGGCGCCAATCATGACTTCACCCCTGTCAGATGTTCTTTTATTTCCTATTCATCTCAGGGCGTTCGAGGAATGTGGTTTGTTATTCGATGGCTCGGGCCAGCCGATATTCGGTTGGAACGCACTTGAAGCCTGCAGCCACCAGCTCCAGTCCTCCGGCAGCAGTAAGAACTCGGCTTTGACGCCGAGTTCCCGGGCGGCCCACACCGGCCAGTGCGGGTTGGCCAGCGCCGGGCGGCCGAGCAGCACCACGTCGATCTTGTCGTCGCGGATCGCCCGGTCGGCGTCGGCGGGCACACCCAGGTTCCAGCTGACCGCCACGGGGATGCCGACCTCGCGGCGGGCTCGCGCGCCTCGCTCCACCCACGCCGAGGGCTGCAGGAACAACGGATCGCGCACATCGTCGGTGTTGCCGCCCATCGACAGGTCGACCAGATCCAGGCCGTGCTCTTTGAGCCAGCCCATCACCTGCAGCGATTCCTCGAACGTCACCCCGCCGGGATGGAAGTCATCAGAGCCCAGCCGGGCGGTCAACGGCAGCCGCTCGGGCCACACCTGCCGCACCGCGTCGAGCGCTTCGAGGAGAAACCTGGCCCGGTTGGCCAGGCTGCCGCCGTAGTCGTCGGTGCGGTGATTGGCCAGGGGCGAGTAGAACTGTGAGGCCAGATAGCCGTGTGCGAAATGCAGCTCCAGCCACTGGTAGCCGGCCTGCAGGGCCCGGGCGGCGGCCTCGGCGTACTGCCGGTGTACCGCACCGATCTCCTCGCGGGTCAGCGCATGCACCGGATAGGTCCGCTTGCCGAAACCGTAGGGAACGTCCGACGGCCCCACCACCTGCCAGCCCTCCGGGTCATCCGGCGCCAATTGGCGCCCCAACTCCCCGGCCACCCACGGCTTGACCTCACTGCCGTTGCGCCCGGTGTGGCCCAACTGAATCCCGGGCACCGCACCCATGTCCTTGACCATCGCCGTGACCCGGGCATGGCTTTCGATCTGGTCGTCGTCGTAGATCCCGGCGCAGTGCACCGAGGTGCGACCCTCCGGCGCGATCGCCACCTGCTCGGCGAAGATCAGCCCGAAACCACCGGCGGCCCGCGCACCCAGATACATCAGGTGAAAATCGTTCATCTTGCCGTCCACCGACCGGTACATCGTCATCGGCGACATCCCGATCCGATTCCGCAGCGTCACATCCTTGAGCCCGAACGGACTGAACAAGTCGGGCATGATCACTCCCGGCCCGTGTTGACCAGTGCGGCAAGGTCTTGCGGTCCGGCCGGGTAACCGCCCGCGGCCTGGATCTGTGCGGACCACCCGCCCACGATGCGAAGCAGTTCGTCGAGATCGTCACCGAGGGCGGCAATGATCGGGGCGCACCCGTCGTCGGTGGTCACCTCGACCGCCTCGCGGGCGGTCCGTCCGCTGTCGGTGAAGGCGCCGTCGCGGACCAGCCCCCGCGACTGCAGCCGCTGCTCGGCCGCATCGAGGTCCCCGTCGCTCCAGGCTCTGGTGCGCACATAGCTGCGCGGTGGCACCCCCCAGTAGAGCTCGGTGATCAGGCCGATCTCCACCGCATCGAAACCGGCGGTGGTCCAGGCGTTGACGTGGACATCGCCGCGATATTCCCGCAACTGGTCGGCCAATCGCCACGCGTCGGCCAGCGGCCCACCGGGCAGGCCCTGGGCGACCAAACCGGAGAACAGCGGATTGCCGGCTAGGGACAGCCGCTCGGTCGCCCGGTGCAGCAGTTCGACCGCCCGGTCGAGCCCCTCCGGCGCGGCGCCGAGGATGCGCCGAAGTTGCTGCACCGCACCGTCGGTGCGGGCCGCGCAGATCGTCTGTGCGTCGGTCAGGGTCCAGCCGTAATTGACCGCCGGTATCACCGCCGCCGGGTCGAATACCCCGAAAGCCGCGGCGATCACCGCGCCGGGCACCTGCCCCATCACCGAGCCGCGGCTGCAGAAATAGGCGGGGCCGTCGGGCATCTCGACTTCGCCCGCCTTGCCCGGGCTGGGGCCGAATCCCAGTGCCGCATAGCCCTGGTGGCACTCCGGGGAGAAGTACACCTGTCCGGCGAAGGGTTCAATCGCCAGAGCGAGGGCTCGAGACGGCGGGACGTTCATGCGGAATCTCCTCGGGGTGCGGCATTCGTGGTTGTGAAGGCCGTTGCGCTTTGCACTGTCGGCTTACGGTTTACCCGTCGTGGTTTCGTGTCTGCTGCCGTGCCGGTTTGCGTCCGCGGCGGGACGGTTTCTTGGCCCCATTCCGTTGGGCACGCAACACGACACAGCATCGGTCCTCACGCGGCGCCAACACCGCCCGCCCAGGGCTCTCGCCGGTCGCCTTGAGCATGCCGCGGATCAGTTGCAGGTTGAGACCGCACACCAACTCGCGGTACTGGCCCGCCAGAAAATGGAAAGGACAGTTACGCAATTCAATGTCGCCATCGGCTCTCGGAGCAGGTTCGTACCCGCACACGTGCAGCGCATCGTTCATACCCTTGTCTGCCACGCTGGCCCGGCCGGCCTGGCGTGCCGCGGCCGCCAGCGCCGAGGCAACCTTTCCCGACTCGTCGGCGTCCACGGCTTCGGCGAGCAGCTTGGCTAACAACCGATAGTTGCGCGGTGGCACGCTCGCCCACAATTCCTGTTGGGTACGCGCGTATCGCTTGGCGGGACGCCCGGCCCCGGGACCTGACCGGCCGGAGGGCCGCGCATAACTCACGGCCAGGATCCCCGCCTCGGCCAGCTTGTCGAGGTGGTAGGCGGCGAGCGTGCGGCTGATGCCCACGGCTTTCGCGCTGTCGTCGCGCCCCACCGGCTCGTCACGCGAGGCGACGTATTCGTAGAGGCGGCGTCGGATGGGATCGTCCAGGCTGCTCAGCCCGGGCACGGCATCAAGGCCATCGCCTGCACTGACATCCATATAGCCAATCTAACACCAGCGGATCTTGACGAACCTGGTCAAAGGATCCAAAATCTAAAAATAATAATGCTTGATGATACACAAAGTTGGGGTGGTCGCGGCTTGGGGACACCAGATGCGGCCCGCGGTCGGCCTAGCATGGTGGGTCTCTAAAAATGATGAATATTGCTAGTACGAAGGGGACTGAAAGGACCAGAACCCCAATGGAATTGGGCATACACTTTATCGATTATCTGCCCGGCGATCCGTCGAAGCTGAGCTCGACGTTGGCGCTGGCAGCCAAGGCCGCCGAAGACGGCGGTGCGACGATCTTCACTGTGCAAGATCATTTCTTTCAGATGGAGCAGGTCGGACGCGCACAGGATCCTTGCCTCGAGGGCTACACGGCACTCGGTTTTTTGGCTGGGCAGACCGAGAAGATCGCATTGGGGATGATGGTCACCGGCGTCACATACCGCTATCCCGGAGTGCTGGCCAAAACAATCACCACCCTCGATGTCCTCTCGCGAGGCCGGTCGATGTTGGGTCTCGGAGCCGCCTGGTACGAACGCGAGCACGTCGCGTTGGGCGTTCCGTATCCACCGCTAGCTCAGCGATTTGAGATGCTGGAGGAAACGCTGCAGATCTGCCGGCAGATGTGGAGCGACAACGACGGGCCCTATGTCGGCAAGCACTATCAGTTGGCTGAGACGATCTGTGAGCCGAAACCGATTCGACGCCCCCCGATCCTGATCGGCGGTGGGGGCGAGAAGAAGACACTGCGGTTGGTGGCGCAGTACGCCGACGTGTGGAACCGCAACGGTGCGGTGCTGACATCGGACGGACTCGAGCACAAGATCGATGTGCTGGCGCGTCATTGCGACGCGGTGGGCCGTGATCCCGCCGAGATCCGGAAGACCGTAGGTGTATTTGCCGACCCTTTCCGCGACCTTGACGGTTACCTCAAAACTGTCGAGCACTACATCAAGCTGGGCATCGCTTTGATCCACGTCGGTCCGCTCCCCGGCGATCCGGACCCTGTCGGGTTCATTCGTCGCGTCGGGGACGAGCTGGTGCCCAAGTTAAAAGCCATGTGCTGACCGCCTGTCCGCTGAATGGGCGGCTAGCAACCCATCTGGGTGCTGTCATCGAGGTCTGTCGTCGCCATGCCGTTGGTGCCCAGCGCCTTTCGTGTGTATGCGACGCGGCCGACCGCTCGTACCTGATATTCGTGTGTCGGTTCTAACATTAATACATCTTGACGAATCGCACTCTGGCGGATCAGACTCTAAAAGTAACCTTCATTATTGAAACATCGGTAGCTCTTTGAAGTCAGAATGTAGATGACCATTAGCCGCGACCCCTGCGTTTCACCGTCGACAACGCGGGTGCACCCCGCTCGTCACGTCAGATCGACCCAGCAGCGCGAGAAGTGAGTGGGTAAACCGTGTGGTTTGTCCTTCGATGCCAAGACGCGGGGTGCCAATACCGGCGTCGTCGACGGTCGGGCGTCATGAGTGCCTCTGGCGATCGTGCCCGACGTGGCGAGGGAGGAAGCAAAATGTCCGCTGAACAGATACCGGCTGAGACGCTTCGCGAAGGAACGTGGTTCAAGACTCCCGACGGGCTGACCGCATATGTGACCATCATCCACGTCAATGAGCCTCATGGCGAGGTGGCGGTGACTTACCGTTCACCGGTGGTCTTCGGCACCCACGTCTACAGATTGGGAAGTCTGGTGCCCTTGACTTCGGCGCCGACCGTCCCGCTTCGATGAACGAACATCTGCCCAACCTCGCCGGTGCGGTCAACGATCGTGTATCGGGAACATGAGCCGCTTCCGTTGACTGGATGCGCCGTTTGGTTTCCAAATATATTGTCGGCCAAGCAATCTTGAGTAATCACGCCATATGACTGGTTTCGAACACCCGATTAACTCTCGAAAGCCCGAGGTCCCATCATCTGAAAGGCCGAGTGGGATCCGGCTCAACCACCGTTACTTCGTGGTGTCGGCGCTCGGCCAGCCTCCGGAATGCAATCGGCTCAACCCGCGCGGGATCGCACCGTTTCGCTGCCTCGATCCGCTGCGCTGGGTCACAGCCAGCTGCGGTGCGCTCTAGGTGGCGCGATAACCGGTTGTGTCGCAGTCCCGGTTCTCGAAGACGAGAAGATACGGCGTCAGCGCAGTTCGGCGATCACCTTCGAGAAGTTCTCGATGTTGTTGTCCTGCACGGTGAAGGACGACACACCGTACTTTTCCCGGTATGCGCACAACGTGTCGGCGATCTCGCGGGGGGAACCGCTGAGCACCGAGGGCTGGGACAGGATCTCCTCATCGGACAGGTCCGGGGCGTAGCTGCGGGTCAGCTTCAAATCGGGCTCAGTCTCGCCGGCGCGCGGCATCGCCGTGATCGCCAGATTCAGCTCGAGTGAATCGAACCGATCCCCGGCGGCGTTGCGGACGAAGTCGACCCGCTCGGCGAACGAGTCCTCGACGTCGCGGACCTTAGAGCCGGTCAATCCGATGATGTCGGCGTTGCGGGCCGCGATGGTCAGCACCCGGTCACCATTTCCGGCGATGATCAGCGGCGTCGACGGGTGGTGTTCCTTCAAGTACTTCGTCATGTGCTCGAGGTAGTCGACCCGGGCGCCGGCGCTGGGATAGGGGATCTCGGCCGCTTCGAACTCTTCCCGGACGTAGCCGGTGCCGAGCCCGATCTCGAGACGGCCGTCGCTGAGCAGATCCAGAGCTTGCATGTCCCGGCTGAGCAGGGCCGGCTTGTAGAACGCGGAATTGAGCACATACATGCTCAGCTTCAGCGTCGTGGTGACCATCGCGACCGCGGTCAGGGTCGGAAACGGCGCCGCCGCGCCCAAATGGTCGGGCACGCAAAGAATATCGAAGCCAGCGTCTTCGGCACGTTTGGCTTTGTCGAGCAGCGCCTCGCGCGACTTGAAGAACCGCATGCTCATTCCGAAGCGAAAATCCTTGGCCACCAACAACCTCCGTTTAACGATCCGACGACATTGACCAACTACGAGCGGCGTCCGCCAGCCCCTGGATCAGGGCACTGGTGACCGACGACAAACCGTCATCGCCCGGCAGCGGGCTGCGCGGGCTGATCCCCCGGACCCGCGCCGAGAGCTCCAGCTGCGTTCCGCCCTCACGCACCCGATTCACCGGGTTCCGCGCGTGCAGGCCGCGCAATTCCGGTGGAACGTCGTCGAGGTCGGTGATCACCTGGTAACCGGTCAGCCGGATGTGACGGGCCAAGTGGGCGGCCAATTCCCGGTTGTGGCCGCCGGCCAGCAGTTGGGTGCTGCGACCGTCGCGGCCATAGCCATGCAGCGACACCGCGACGTCGACATGGTCGAGGAACTCGGCGAGCCGCGGCGACTCGGCCGGATCGAACAGGGCCGACGGCAGGTGATGCGGATAGCGTTCGGGATGACGCACCACATACACCGAAGCGCCGGCGGCCTCCGCGGCACGCTCGGCGATCACATCGGTCATCTCTTCCAGCCCGCCACCATGGATGGCGAGAAAGCCGAAACGCGAACGCAATTGGCTGCTCTCGCTCATCCTCGGCTCGCTCAACAACGCTGAAAGCGACTGTGGCGCAAGTGCGGTCGCTGACGCCGATTTCGGCCGAGGCCAGCCCGCGGGGTCCCAGCGGCGTAGGAAGTCGACCCAGCGTTGCGGCAACCCATGCTGGGTGGCGCCGTCGATGATCTTGGGCAGGTAGCCCGGGCGCGGGGGCCCCGGCGTCACCCGGTGGTCGATGTAGACCCACGCCGGCGCCGGCCCGCCGTCGGTGTGCACGGTCATCTCGTCGCGGCGGTAGCGCACCGGCACACCCTCGGCGCTGTCCAGCGTCGCCAGGTCACCGTCGGAGATCTGCCAAACCACCCCGTACACGTGGTTACCGGCGAGCGGTTCGACGGTGGCCACGCCGCGCTGGTTGATCAGCCAGTCGTGATCGGCCAGCACCGCAGGCCGCGGATCGGCGGCGTCGGGACAGCGCCGCGCCATCTGCCTCACGCACAGGTTCGAGCCGTATGCGAAGTACAGATGCCGCAGGGCCGGCATTCAGCCGGTCACCGTCAGCCAAACGAGCACCATGTTAAGCAGACTAATCAATATGCCGACGCCCCAGCCAAGAATCGTCGTGATGCGGTGATTGACGTCGCCACCCATCAGGTCGCGATTGCTGGTCAGCTTGATCAAAGGCAGCACCGCAAAAGGTATTCCGAACGACAGCACCACTTGGGACAGGACCAGTGCGCGGGTGGGGTCGAATCCGACCGCCAGGATCACCAGGGCGGGCACCAGGGTGACCACTCGCCGCACCACCATGGGAATCGACCGGTGCAGCAACCCCTGCATGATCATGGCGCCGGCGTAGGCGCCCACCGACGAGGACGCCAGACCCGACGCGAGCAGACCGATCGCGAACAGCACCGCGATGGTCGCGCCCAGCGTGGTGTGAATGGCGGCATAGGCGCCCTCGATGGAGGCGCTCACGTTGCGATCCTGCAGGTTGATCGCGGCGACCAACAGCATCGCGGCGTTCACCGTGCCCGCGACCGCCATCGCGAGGACGACGTCCCAGCGGGTGATGCGCAGCAGCAGGCGGCGATGCGATCCGTCGTCGGGATGCCCGTGCCGGTCCAGGACCAGGCCCGAATGCATGTACACCGCATGCGGCATCACGGTGGCCCCCAGGATGGCGGCGGCCAGCAGCACGCTCTCGGTGCCGCGGAATCTCGGCACCAGCCCGCCGAACACGTCGTGGGGAGGCGCCGTCTTGACGAAGAAGCTCGCCGCGAACCCGATCGCGATGACCAGCAGCAAGCCGGTGATGACCCGCTCGAAGATGATCTGCCCGCGTCGGTCCTGAATGCCCAGCAACAGCAAGGCCACCACGCCGGTGACCAGCCCGCCGACCATCAGCGGCAAACCGAACAGGATGTGCAGGGCGATGGCCCCGCCGACGACTTCGGCCGCGTCGGTGGCGACCGCCACGAGTTCGGCCTGCGCCCAATACACCAGCCGCAGTGGACGGCTCATCCGCCTGCCCAGGGCGGCCGGCAACGAGCGCCCGGTGACCAGCCCGAGCTTGGCCGACAGGTACTGCACCAGGCCCGCGAGGACGTTGGCCGCGACGATCACCCATAGCAGCAGGTAGCCGTACTGCGAACCGGCGCTGACGTTGGCCGCGACGTTTCCCGGGTCGACGTAGGCGATCGCGGCGACGAACGCCGGGCCGAGCAGATACCAGTTGCCCTTGAGCGAGCCCTGGGTGCGCTGCGCCAACGTGCCGACCTCGATTCACTTCACCGAATAAGAAAGTGAGGTTAGTCGAACATCCTGACGGCACGCGCAGCGGCGGTCGCGTTTCCTGGCCCCGCGGCTCACTCCGGAAGGTAGAGCCCCTTGCCGGTGATCAGCGGCAAGTCGAGAGTCGTCACGATTCCCGGCGGGGCGGCCACCACCGCGGGGATCGCGTTGACGACACGCATCGCGGTGGCCACCAATCCCGCGTGGTTGTGATCGCCCTTGCGGCTGCTCAGGCAGATGTCCATGGCGTAGGACGGTTCACCGGTGATCTCGATGCGGTAGGAGCCGCCGTGCTGTGCGGGCTGCGGCCACTCGGGGCACAGGTCCTCGCGCAGCCGGGTGACGTGTTCGAGGACGACGGCGGGCTGGCCGTTGACCACGCCGGACACCTCGAAGCGCAGCGCCGCGGCGGTGCCCTTGGCGATGTGACCCGAGGCGATGTCGAAGTCCTCGGGGGCCGGTACGCGAACGTGTGACTGGGTGACCTCGTCAAGTGAAATACCAAGGCCCGCCGCCATTTGCCGGATCACCGAACCCCAGGCCAGGCTGAGCACACCGGGCTGCAGCAGCATGGGAATGTCGTCCAGTGGCTTACCGAAGCCCATCACGTCGAACATGACCGCGGCGCTGTCATAGGTGGCGTAGTCGATGATCTCCATGCACCGGATCTGCTGGATGCTCTGGCAGGTGCCGGCCAGCGCCAGCGGCAGCAGGTCGTTGGCGAAGCCGGGATCGATGCCGTTGACGTACAGGCTTGAATTGCCTTCGCGCGCGGCGTCTTCCAGCGGCTTGATCATCTCCTCGGGGATCACCTGCCACGGATACTGCAAGAACACCGGGCCGCTGCCGACGATGTTGATCCCGGCCGCCAACACGCGCCGGTAATCCTCGAGCGCCTCGGGCAGCCGGTTGTCGGCCAGCGCGTTGTACACGGCGCATTGGGGCCCGGTGGCGAGTACGGCGTCCAGGTCGGTGCTGGCGAGCACACCGGTCGACTCCGCGAGGCCGGCTAGTTCCGCCGCGTCTTTACCGGCCTTGGCGTCCGAGGACACCCAGACGCCTTTCAGTTCGAACCCCGGATTGGTGATGAGCGCCCGCAGCGCGTGGATACCGACGTTGCCGGTGCCCAGTTGGACGACGGGGATGGGCATGACGTGCTCCTTAGCGGTCGTGGGTCACAGATCCGGGACGGGGATGTCGAGATTGGGAAAGGTGAGGCCGCCGTCGACCTCGAGCGTCTTGCCGGTCAGGAAGTCGCCCGCCGGGGAGGCCAAATAGACTGCGGCAGCGGCAATGTCGACCGGATCGCCGAGACGGCGCATCGGCGTGGCCTTCTCCATCGGTGCCCGCAACTCGTCGTTGGAGGCCACCACGTCGAGCGCGGAGGTGAGGATCGATCCCGGTGCGATCGCGTTGACACGAATCCTCGGGCACAGATCCAGCGCGGTGAGCCGGGTGTAGTGCGACAGCGCGGCCTTGGCGGTGCCGTAGGCCGCGAAGCCGCGTCCGGCCAGCCGGCCCATCGTTGAGGTGATGTTGATGATGCTGCCGCCGCCGGAGTGCTCGAGCATCAACGGCACGGCCGCGAGGGTCAGCGCGTGGGCGGTGCCGACGTTGAACGTGAAGGCGTCTTTGAGATCCTTCGTCGAGGTCGTCAGCAATGTGTTGGGCATGGTTCCACCGACGTTGTTGACGACGATGTCTAGTTTGCCGAAGGCTTCGACGGCCTGACCGGCCAGCTCTGCGGTGGACTCGGGATGCGCCAGGTCGGCGGCCACGATGTGGGCCCGGCGCCCGGCGGCGCGGACCTGTTCGGCGACGGCCTCTAGTTGAGATTCAGTTCGCGAGGCGATGAGAACATCCGCGCCTGCCTCGGCGAAGGCCAACGCAATGGCGGCCCCGAGGCCACGGCCTGCACCGGTGATGACGGCGACTTTGTCGTCGAGACGGAACCTGTCAAGGATCATTGCGGCCTCTCCTGTTTTCGGTGTCAGCCGACACCGTAGCAAGCCGCGCCGCCTCGGATCGGACATTTCTAGAACAAGTTCTACTTTTTCGTCGTCCCAGGCGATGCGGCCTGCCGGTCACTGCGCTGCCCCGCCGCGGTCGCGTCAGCGACTCGCGCGCGGTGAACGCCCTCATGCAAAGCGCCATCGGCGCCGACCAGGATGGCTTGGCAGACGACGAGTACTCCCGGTGCCGGAGTCATCAACGCCATCGCCCGACCTGACGAGCCGGTCGCCGTGTCACTCGGCGGGCAGGTCGAATCCTTTGCTGGTGATCGCCGACGACGCGACGTCATGGTGGGCTTTCGCCCACGCCGCGGCCGGGCGTCACGGCGTTCAGCGGAGAGCGCCGAACAATTTGCTGAACGTTCACCTTGTTACTGTTAGTTTCATAGCTGCGAGACGGGCTGGTCGGCGACCTGTGGCCACTGGCCGGCCGCGATCATGTGTCATCCCGACCGTAAGGAAACGCATTGAAATTCAACCGATTTGGCGCCGTGCTGAGTGTCCTGGGTGCTGGTGCGCTGGCGTTGTCGGGCTGCGGAAGCGATAACAACGCGACTGGGGCCGGTGGGCCGAACGGTTCGACGTCGAGCAAGGTGAGTTGCGGCGGCAAGCAGGCCCTCAAGGCCAGCGGGTCGACGGCCCAGGCGAACGCGATGACCCGCTTTGTCAATGCGTTCGAACAGGCCTGCCCGGGCCAGACGCTGAACTACACGGCCAACGGATCGGGGGCGGGAATCAGCGAATTCACCGGAAATCAAACCGATTTCGGTGGCTCGGACTCACCGCTGGCGGCCAACGAGTACGCCGCCGCGCAGCAGCGTTGCGGTTCGCCGGCGTGGAATCTGCCGGTCGTTTTCGGCCCGATCGCCATCACCTACAACGTGACGGGCCTCGATTCGCTCAGCCTCGACGGACCCACGGCCGCCAGGATCTTCAACGGCGCGATCACGACATGGAATGACCCCGCGATCCAAGCGCTCAACGCCGGTGTCACGTTGCCCGCCGAGCCGATTCACGTCGTCTTCCGCAACGACCAGTCGGGCACCACCGACAATTTCCAGGAATATCTCGACGCCGCCGCGGACGGGGCGTGGGGCAAGGGCGCCGGGAAGACCTTCAAGGGCGGCGTCGGTGAGGGAGCCAAGGGCAACGACGGCACGTCGGCGGCGATCAAGGCCACGGAAGGATCCATCACCTACAACGAATGGTCGTTTGCTCAGGCGCAGAAACTGACCATGGCCAAGATCGTGACTTCGGCCGGCCCGGATGCGGTGCCGATCAGCACCGAGTCGGTGGGCAAGACGATTGCTGGGGCCAAAATCTCCGGCCAGGGAAGCGACCTGGTGCTCGACACGCTGTCGTTCTACAAGCCCAAGCAGCCCGGCTCCTACCCGATCGTCCTGGCGACCTACGAGATCGTGTGCTCGAAGTACCCCGACTCCGGGGTCGGTACGGCGGTGAGGGGGTTCCTGCAAAGCACCCTCGGCGCCGGGCAGAACGGCCTGGCCGACAATGGCTACATCCCGATCCCCGACGCGTTCAAGGCGAGACTGGCTGCTTCCATCAACGCCATCACATAGCCTGAGGTGGTCGTGACACGAGGAACAGCAACCAGCCCGTCGACCGCGGAAGAGCCGGCATCAACGGCGTTGAGTGCACGCGTAGCGCGGCGGGGCGACCGGCTGTTCAAGCTGGCCGCCGCTACCGCCGGTTCGACGATCGTGGTCGCGATCCTGCTGATCGCCGTGTTCCTGTTGTTGCGCGCCCTCCCGTCGTTGCGCGTCAACCACGCAAACTTCTTCACCAGCGCTGAGTTCAGCACCAGCGCCCACCACCTCGCCTTCGGTATCCGCGACCTGCTCATGGTCACGGTGCTCAGCTCGCTCACCGCGCTGGTGCTGTCCGTTCCCATCGCGGTCGGTATCGCCGTGTTCCTCACCCAATACGCGCCGAAGCGCCTGGCGCGCCCGTTCGGCGCGGTGGTGGACCTGCTGGCCGCGGTGCCGTCGATCATCTTCGGGCTGTGGGGGATCTTCGTCCTCGCTCCGCGGATCGAGCCGGTGGCGGCGTTTCTCAACCGCCACCTGGGATGGTTTTTCCTGTTCAAACAGGGCAACGTTTCGCTGGCCGGCGGCGGCACGATCTTCACCGCCGGCGTCGTGCTCTCGGTGATGATCCTGCCGATCGTCACCTCCGTCTCGCGCGAAGTCTTTCGGCAGACCCCCCACATCCAGATGGAGGCGGCGCAGGCGCTGGGCGCCACCAAGTGGGAGGTGGTGCGGATCACCGTGCTGCCGTTCGGCCGCAGCGGCGTCATCGCGGCGTCGATGCTGGGGCTGGGTCGTGCGCTGGGCGAGACCGTCGCGGTGCTGATCATTTTGCGCTCGGCCGCGCGCCCGGGTCACTGGTCGCTGTTCGACGGCGGCTACACGTTCGCCTCGAAGATCGCGTCGGCGGCCGCGGAGTTCAGCGCGCCGTTGCCCACCGGCGCTTACATCTCGGCGGGATTCGCGCTGTTCGTCCTGACGTTCATCGTCAACGCGCTCGCGCGTGCGATCGCCGGCGGCAAGGTCAACGGATGACGCGCAAAGCCGGGAGCGGCGCTCGTGACGGTTGACGTGCATGACCGGCCGGTCAAGGCCGAGGTGTTCAGGCCGCTCAGCTTCCGGCGGCGGATCACCAACAGCGCCGCGACGACCTTCTTCCTCGCCTCGTTCCTCGTCGCGCTGGTGCCTCTGTTCTGGGTGCTGTCGGTCGTGGTCGAACGAGGCTGGTACGCCGTGACGCGGTCGGACTGGTGGTCCCACTCGCTGCGCGGCGTGCTGCCGGAACAGTTTGCCGGCGGGGTGTACCACGCGCTGTACGGGACGCTGGTGCAGGCCGGGGTGGCCGCCGCCCTGGCCGTGCCGCTGGGCCTGATGACCGCGGTCTTCCTGGTCGAATACGGCACTGGCCGCCTGGTGCGGTTGACCACTTTCATGGTCGACGTGCTGGCCGGGGTCCCGTCGATCGTCGCGGCGCTGTTCATCTTCAGCCTCTGGATCGCCACCCTGGGCTTCCAGCAGAGCTCCTTCGCGGTGTCGCTGTCCCTGGTCTTGCTGATGCTGCCGGTGGTGGTGCGCTCCGCCGAGGAAATGCTGAGGTTGGTGCCTGATGACCTGCGCGAGGCCAGCTACGCGCTGGGTGTGCCGAAATGGAAGACCATCGTGCGGATCGTCTTTCCGATCGCGATGCCCGGCATCGTCTCCGGCATCTTGTTGTCCATCGCGCGGGTGATCGGCGAGACCGCGCCGGTGCTGGTGCTGGTCGGCTACAGCCGGTCGATCAACTTCGACATCTTCCACGGCAACATGGCCTCGCTGCCGCTGCTGATCTACACCGAACTCACCAACCCCGAACACGCCGGTTTCCTGCGGATCTGGGGTGCGGCGCTGACGCTGATCATCATCGTCGCCGTGATCAACGTCGTCGCCGCGGCTACGCGCTTCCTGGCTACCCGCAAACGCTGACCGAAACGCGTCGGGTCAGGACTTCGAGGCCGCTTTCTTGGCCGGAGCCTTCTTGGCTGCCGTCTTTTTTGCGGGTGTCTTCTTGGCGGCGGTTTTCTTGGCGGCGGTCTTCCTCGCGGTGGTCTTTTTCGCCGGTGCCTTGCCGTCACCGGAACGCGCCTTCACGCTGGCCTCCAGCTGGGCCAGCAGATCGGAGACGTCTTCGGTCTCGTCCAGCTCCTTGGGCTGCTCCTCGGTGGTAAACGCCTCTCCGCCTTCGAGTTTGGCCTGTACCAGCTCGTGCAGCTGCTCCTGGTAGTCGTCGTGGTAGCGGTCGGGGTTGAACTCTTCGGCCATCGAATCCACCACCTGCCCGGCCATTTTGAGTTCGGCGGGCTTGATCTCGACCTTCTTGTCGAGGATCGGAAAGTCCGGGTCACGAATCTCGTCGGGCCACAACAACGTATGGATCACCATCACGTCGCGCTTGCCGAAGTCCTTGACCCGCAACGCCGCCAGCCGGGTCTTGTTGCGCAGCGTGAAATGCACGATCGCCATCCGGTCCGACTCGGCAAGCGTCTTGGCCAGCAGCACATAGGATTTCGACGACTTGGAGTCGGGTTCCAGGAAATAGCTGCGGTCGAACAACATCGGGTCCACGTCGCTGGCCGGCACGAACTCCAGCACTTCGATCTCGCGGCTGCGTTCTTCGGGCAGGGTGGCGATGTCGTCGTCGGTGATGAGGACCATCTGGCCGTCGTCGGATTCGTAGGCCCGGGCGATGTCACGGTATTCGACGACTTCGCCGTCCACCTCGCACACGCGCTGGTATCGGATGCGGCCGTTGTCCTTGGCGTGCACCTGGTGGAACTTGATGTCGTGGTCCTCGGTGGCGCTGTACACCTTGACCGGAACGTTCACCAGCCCGAACGCGATGGAACCTTTCCAGATGGAGCGCATGTACGTCAGTATGCCCGTACTGTTCGCTGCCTAACAGCATCCGCGCCGTCGCGCCGCTGCTCAGACGCCCGCGAGCGTAACGGCACGGCGAGATTGTGCTCGAACTTTCGCCGTGGCGTTACGTCCGGCAGCGCGCGGGCCCCCCGCGAGACGCCTAGGGGTGCGGGTTTGCCTGGGCCCGTAGCGCGGCGCGATCGGGAAGATCGGCACCGGCCCGCGAGACGGTCAGCGCCGACGCCAGGCCGGCGGCCTCGAGTGCCGCAGTGAGCGCGTCGAGCCCGATCCGGCGCAGGGCGGATCGCCGGTCGGCTCCCAACAAATCCACTGCCCACAGCGCATCCAACAAGCCGACCATGAACGCGTCGCCGGCGCCCACGGTGTCGATCACCCGGACCGGCCTGGCCTGCACCCGGGCATCGCCGGCCGCGCAGAACGCGATGGCGCCGCGGCCGCCCATGGTCACGACGACGACCGCGGGCCCCGACGCCAGCCAGCCTCGGGCGGTGCGCAGCGGATCGCGGTCGGGGTCGATCCACCGCAAGTCGTCGTCACTGACCTTGACGATGTCGCTGCGCTCGACCAGATGCGCGATGCGGGCCTGCGCCGCGTCGCGGTCGGCGATCAGCGACGGTCGCACGTTGGGGTCGAAGCTCAGGGTGGCCGAGACGCGGTAAGCGTCGAGCAGCGCCGCGACCGCCAAGCACCCCGGTTCGCGCACGGCGGCGATCGATCCGGTGTGCACCAGCGAGGGCGGCGCGACCTCGGGCGTGCCGGAAAGCTGCCATTGCAAATCGAATGTGTAAGTGGCCGAGCCGTCGTCGGCTATCGTCGCGACCGCGGTCGGTGTGTGTTCGGCCGAGACACTTCCCGGGACGAGTTGCACGCCAGAGGATTTCAGGTACGCGACAATGCGCCGGCCGGATTCGTCGTCGGCGATGTGGGTCAAGAAGTCGACGCCGCGCCCCAGCCGGCTCAGCCCCACCGCGACGTTGAGCGGGCTGCCGCCGACGTGCTCGGCGGTGCCGCGCCGCTCGACTCTGTCGATCAACGCTTCACCGATCACCAGCGCGCGGCCCATAGACTCACACTATGAGTTCGACGGCGGGGCCGCGGGTCAAGCTGACCAACGCCGAGAAAGTGCTGTATCCCGCCACCGGAACGACCAAGAGCGACATCTTCGACTATTACACGCGGATCGCCGAGGTGATGATTCCGCACATTGCCGGGCGTCCGGCCACGCGCAAACGCTGGCCCAACGGCGTCGAACAGGAATCCTTCTTCGAGAAGCAACTGGCCTCGTCGGCGCCCGACTGGCTGCCGCGCGCCAGCGTGACCCACCGATCCGGGACGACCACCTACCCGATCATCGACGACCCCGCCGGCCTGGCGTGGATCGCCCAACAGGCGGCGCTGGAGGTCCACGTGCCGCAGTGGCGGTTCGTCGCCGAGTGGACCCGCAGCCGGGCCGAAGAACTCAAGCCCGGCCCGGCGACGCGATTGGTGTTCGACCTCGATCCGGGCGAACGCGTGACGATGGCCCAGATGGCCGAGGTGGCGCGCGCCGTCCGCGACCTGATCGCGGGGATCGGACTGACCACCTTCCCGCTGACCAGCGGCAGCAAGGGCTTGCACCTGTACGCGCCGCTGCAGGAGCCGGTGACCAGCAAAGGCGCCACGGTGTTGGCCAAACGCGTTGCGCAACAGCTGGAAAAGGCGATGCCCAAGCTGGTCACGTCGACCATGACCAAGAGCCTGCGGGCGGGGAAGATTTTTCTGGACTGGAGCCAGAACAACGGCTCCAAGACGACGATCGCGCCGTACTCGCTACGCGGACGCGAACATCCCACCGTCGCGGCGCCGCGCACCTGGGACGAACTCGACGACCCATCGCTGCGCCAGCTGCGGTATGACGAGGTGCTGGCCCGGGTCGCGCGCGACGGCGACCTGCTTGCGGAGCTGGACGAGGATGCGCCGGTCCCGGATCGGCTGACCAAATACCGCAGCATGCGCGATGCGATGAAGACCCCCGAGCCGGTCCCGGCGGCGAAACCTGCTATCGGGCAAGGGAACAGCTTCGTCATCCAAGAGCACCACGCCCGCCGGCTGCACTACGACTTCCGGCTGGAACGCGACGGCGTGCTGGTGTCCTGGGCGGTGCCCAAAAACCTGCCCGACACCACCTCGGTGAATCACCTGGCGGTCCATACCGAAGACCATCCCCTGGAATACGGCGGCTTCGAAGGTGTCATCCCCAAGGGCGAATACGGTGCCGGCAAGGTGATCATCTGGGACTCCGGAACCTACGACGCGGAAAAGTTTCAGGACGATGAGGTCATCGTCAACCTACGCGGCAGCAAGATCTCCGGACGCTATGCGCTGATTCAAACCAACGGCGACCAGTGGCTGGCGCACCGGATGAAGGACCAGAAGGTCTTCGAGTTCGACACGATCGCCCCCATGTTCGCCACCCATGGTTCGGTGAAGGCACTGAAGGCAAGCCAATGGGCGTTCGAGGGCAAATGGGATGGCTACCGGCTTTTGATCGAGGCCGACCACGGCGCCGTGCGGATACGGTCGCGACGCGGGCGCGAAGTCACCCAGGAGTACCGCGAACTGCATTCGCTGGCAGACGATCTCGCCGACCATCACGTGGTCCTCGACGGCGAGGCCGTCGTACTGGACTCCTCGGGGGTGCCCAACTTCCACCAGATGCAAAACCGCGGCAGGGGTTCACGGGTGGAATTCTGGGCGTTCGATCTGCTTTACCTCGATGGCCGCTCGCTGCTGCGGGCCCGCTACCGGGATCGGCGAAAGCTGCTGGAAATGCTGGCCGCCGGCAGCAACCTCCTCGTCCCCGAGTTGCTGTCGGGCGACGGCAAACAGGCGCTGGAGCATTCCGGGGAGCGCGGCTGGGAGGGGGTGATCGCGAAGAAGCGCGACTCCACCTATCAGCCGGGCCGCCGCTCGTCGTCGTGGATCAAGGACAAGCACTGGAACACCCAGGAAGTTGTCATCGGCGGCTGGAAAGCCGGCGAAGGTGGACGCAGCAGCGGTATTGGCTCACTGCTGATGGGCATCCCCGGCGCGGGCGGGCTGCATTTCGCCGGGCGCGTCGGCACCGGATTCACCGAACGTGACCTGGCCAATTTGAAGAAGACGCTCGCACCACTGCACACCGACCAATCCCCCTTCGATCCGCCGCTTCCCAGAAGCGAAGCCAGGGGCGTGACGTTCGTCGAGCCGGTTCTGGTGGGGGAAGTGCGCTACAGCGAGTGGACACCGGATGACCGGTTACGCCAATCGAGTTGGCGCGGTTTACGGCCGGACAAGGAGGCAAGTGAGGTGGTGCGCGAATGAAATGGGTTACCTACCAAGGTGAGTCGGGCGGTGAACGCGTCGGCGTCCTGTCGGGTGACACGATCCATGCCATGCCGTCAGGCGTGACGCTCCTCGATCTCGTCGCTCGTGGTTCACAGGGATTCGCGCAGGCGGGTGAGGATGTGCAGCGTTCCCCGGCGGCGGTCGTCCCGCTGGCGGACGTGAGATTGTTGGCACCGATTCCGCGTCCACCCTCGGTCCGCGATTCCCTGTGCTTCCTCGACCACATGCGCAACTGCCAGGCCGCGCTGGGCGCCGGCCGGGTACTCGGCGACTCGTGGTACCGCATACCCGCGTTTTACTTCGCCTGCCCGGCAACCATTTTGGGTCCGTATGACGACGCCCCGACGGCGCCCGGAAGTGCGTGGCAGGACTTCGAATTGGAGATCGCCGCGGTGATCGGAGCCGGCGGCAAGGATCTCACCGTCGACCAGGCGGAACAGGCGATCATCGGCTACACGATCTTCAACGACTGGTCCGCCCGCGACCTGCAGCAGATGGAGAGCCAACTGGGGATCGGGCAAGGCAAGGGTAAAGACAGCGGGGTCACGCTGGGCCCCTACCTGGTGACCCCCGATGAACTCGAGCCGTATCGCCGGGACGGCAGGTTGGACCTGCGGGTCACCGCCCTGGTCAACGACGTCGTCATCGGTTCCGGCTCGACCGCCCAGATGGATTGGACCTTCGGCGAAGTCATCTCCTATGCGTCGCGCGGCGTCACCCTTGCTCCCGGGGACGTCATCGGGTCCGGGACGGTACCCAGCTGCACGCTGGTCGAGCACCTCAATCCCGCTGCGCTGGAATCGTTTCCGGGTTGGCTGCACGACGGCGACGTCGTCACGCTCCAGGTCCAAGGACTCGGGGAGACCCGACAAAGGGTGCGCGCAAGCGGCGCGCCGCACCCGTTGGCCGCGCGGCCCAATCCGGACGCCGCGCCCGCCCCGCGGCGGGTCAACCGCGCCCGTGCGCGAGTGCCCTACACGCGGGGGTTGCACGAGGTCGCCGACCGGGTGTGGGCCTGGACGCTGCCCGACGGCGGCTACGGATGGAGCAACGCCGGGCTGATTGCCGGCGACGGCGCCTCCCTGCTGGTGGACACGTTGTTCGACCTGGCGCTGACCCGCGAAATGCTCACCGCGATGCGGCCCATCACCGCGTCCGCGCCGATCACCGACGCGGTGATCACGCACTCCAACGGGGACCACACGCACGGCAACCAACTGCTCGATCCCTCGGTGCGGATCATCGCCGCGCGCGGCACCGCCGAGGAGATCGAACACGGGATGGCCCCGGAGATGCTGGCCATGGCGCAGACCGCCAACCTCGGGCCGGTCGCCACCCCGTACACGCGAGAACGCTTCGGGCACTTCGACTTCAGCAACATCACGCTGCGCAACGCCGACCAGACGTTCGAGCGCAACCTGGCCGTCGAAGTCGGCGGGCGGCGCATCGATGTGCTGAATCTGGGTCCCGCGCACACCGCCGCCGACTCGGTGGTGCATGTCCCGGACGCCGGGGTGCTGTTCGGCGGCGACCTGTTGTTCATCGGCTGCACGCCCATCGTGTGGGCCGGCCCGATCGCCAACTGGGTCGCGGCGTGCGACGCGATGATTGCGCTGGACGCGCCGACGGTGATACCCGGCCACGGCCCGGTCACCGATCCGGATGGAATCCGCGCGGTGCGTGGCTATCTCGTGCACGTCTCCGAACAGGCTGAGGCCGCCTACCGCAGGGGCCTGTCGTGGGCCGAGGCCGCCGACACCATCGACCTCGGTGAGTACGCGACGTGGCTGGACGCCGAGCGCGTGGTCGTCAACGTCTACCAGCGATACCGCGAACTCGACTCGCAGACACCGCAATTGGAGGTCATGGCCCTGCTCGTGATGCAGGCCGAATGGCTGGCCAAACGAACCTCGTGACCGTTCTCGCGGCCGCGAAAGTGCAACTGCCAACGCATTTCTCGAGACGAGGTGCTGCGTTGCACTCTCGCGGTCAGGACTTGATCGCCCGCACAAAACTGATCGTCGCGGCGGGGGCCTGGTGCTCGGCTTCCCCCAGTTCCGGCAGGCCCGCCTCCGAAAATAGGTCGGCCAGCCGGAATGTGGAGGTCTCCCATCCGTTGGCCTGCAAATGCGCGGCCACGTCGGTGTGCTCCCCGGGATAGGTCAACGCGGTGATGTCCAGATCGAGTCCCTGCCGTCGCCAACCCTCGGCCATGCGCCGGGATTGTTCCTGCATCTGCGGCGAGGTCCCGGCGACGGCCCCGAAGTCGGCGGCGAACCGGCTGCCCTCGCTGGACAACGGAATGATGGTATCCAACAACCGCACCTCCGCCTCGGGCGGAAGGAAGCCGATCAGCACCAAGGCAGCCGATAGGCGCGGGAATCCAGGCCCGACGCCACGATCACGACCTGGCGCAGGCCGGCCTGTCCGGCCGCAGCGAAATAGTCGTCGTACAACAGCGCCCGCGCGGCGAAGGTGTCGACGAACCGCGAAAACCCCACGCCCTTTTCGATGTCGGAGGAATCGAGTTCGCCGGTCGCCAACTTGGTGAACTCGTGCCATGGCTGCTCCTTCGATGTGTGGCCAAACCACGGTATGCCCGGTCGGTCGCCTACGGTCTCGGTATGCCTTCAGTGAAACTCGAAACCCTCGAGGACAACATCGCCTGCATCACCCTGAACCGGCCCGAACGCCTCAACGCCATCGATGGATCGTTGATCGACGGCGTCGATGACGCCTTGGACACGCTCAGCACAGGCGAGTTCAGGGTGGCGATCCTGACCGGCGCCGGGCGTGGGTTCTGCGCCGGCGCCGATTTGAGCGGCACCGGGCAGCCCTGGACGCAGAACAAGCCGACTACCCCGGCGTTCAAGGTCAACTACGACGCTCAGGTCCGGCTGGCCAACCTCTACACCCGGATCTACGAACTCGACATCCCGGTGATCGCCGCCGTCAACGGTGTCGCCGTCGGCGGTGGCCTGGCGTTCACGTTGGTCAGCGATATCCGGGTCGCCTCGGATCAGGCCCGGTTCGGCTCGGTGTTCATCAAGGCCGGCTTCTCGTCGATGGACATGGGCACCAGCTACCTGCTGCCGAAAATCGTGGGCGCCGGGGTAGCACGCGAACTCATGCTCACCGGTCGCATCATCGACGCGGCCGAGGCCTACCGCATCAAACTGGTGCATGAGGTAGTCGCGCCCGACGACCTGATGCCCGCCGCGCTCACGCTGGCCCGCTCGATCACCCAGAACAACGCTTATGGCGTGTGGCAGACCAAGATTGGGCTCAACGCGGCGCTGGACGCGCCCAGCCTGCGCCATGCCATCGAGATCGAGAACCGCACCCAGATCCTCACCGGCTTCACCAACAACCCGGTCGAGGCCGCCAAGGCTCACCAAGAGAAACGCGCGCCGCGATGGGATCCGCTGTGACGAGATAGCGACCGCCGCTAGTTCGATGGCGGCGGCCCGCTCCGCGCGGCTTCGCCGCGCTTGCGACCGCCGCTAAAGCTTCGCGATCACGTTCTCCGCGAACATCTCCAGGTTGCGGATCTTGCTCTCTAACGGCTCGGTGTCATTTCCCTTGATGTAGGGGATGCGGAAGCCCACGATGACGTCCGTGACGCCCTTGTCTTCGAGCCGTTTGATGCCGTCGGCGGTGTAGGCGTCGGCAGAGATGACGTGGATCTCGAACGGCCCGGTCTTGCCTGCCTCCTCGCGGAATTTCTTCAGCTTGGCAAGGAGGTGGTCGAGTTCCTCGGGGTCGCCGCCGCCGTGCATCCAGCCGTCCAACCGGGCCGCGCGCCGCAGCGCCGCGTCGGCGTGACCGCCGATCAGGATCGGGACGGGTTTGGTCGGAGCCGGTGTCATCTTGGTCTTGGGGATGTCGTAGAACTCGCCGTGGAATTCGAAGTAGTCACCCGAGGTGAGGCCCTGGATGATCTCGATGCATTCGTCCATCCGCTTGCCCCGCTTGGCGAAAGGGACTCCCAGCAATTCGTAGTCCTCAGGCCACGGGCTGGTACCGACGCCGAAACCCACTCGGTTGTCGGTCATCGCCGCCAGCGACCCAATTTGCTTGGCCACCAACGCCGGCGGCCGGATGGGCAGCTTGAGGACGAAGAAGTTGAACCGAAGCTTCGAGGTGACCGCGCCCAATGCCGATGTGAGCACAAAGGTTTCGATGAACTCCTTGCCGTCCAGGAACTCGCGGTTGCCGTCGGGGGTGTAGGGGTACTTCGAGTCGGATTCGAAGGGATAGGCGATGCTGTCGGCGATCGTCATGGCGTCGTAGCCGGCGGCCTCGGCGGCCTTGGCCAGCGGGATGTAGAACCGAAAGTCAGTCATCGCCTCTGCGTAGGTAAACCGCACGTCATCTGCCTTCCTGGAGGGGTCGTCACACGACATTAGAACGTGTTCTAGTTTCAGCACAACCGGCAGATTGGTGCGCCTAGAACCGGTTGGAACGCGTTACAGCTGGTTTTCGGGGCCGATGACCGCCCACACCGTCTTGCCCGACGATGTCGGCGTGCTGCCCCACGCCCGCGACAGCGCCTCGACGATCGCCAGGCCGGACACGTCGATGCCCTTCGGCGGGGACGGAAGCCGCACGGCGGGCGTGTTGCTGGCGTCGGACACCGCGATGGTCGCCGCCGTGCCCTGCGCCTCGATCCGCATCGCCGGGACGCTGGCGGTGTGCTCCAGCACGTTCTCCACGAACACGTTGACGACGACCAGGGCGACGGGGATGAGCTTGGCCTGCGACCACGTGGTGAGCCACTCGCGGACCAGGCGCCGCGACTCGCGCAGGCTGGTCAGATCGGCGGGCAACTGGGCATCGGCACGCGGTACGGCGCGACGGCCGTTTTGGCCGAGCGCCTTGATCGCCGCCTTCTCGCTGGAATACACCGGCATGAAATGGGCGATACCGCTGCGGTTGATCTCCTCGCGGGCCGACCGGTTGGTGCAGACGAACACGATCGGAACGTGGGCTGCGCTGCCGATCTGCCAGTAGGCGCCCATGAACGTCGACCATGCAGGTTCGGCGTTCAGCTTGAGCCCGGAGACGTTGACGATGACGGCGGAGGCCCCGTTCGACGTCGCCTTGATGAGGCGGTCGCGCAGTGCGCTGGAGTTGGCGCCGTCAAGCACACCATCGACGGTCAGAACGGCTATGGAGTCATCCGTCCGCGTCGCGACGGCCAACGAGCTGGCCGACTCAGCCACCGGGCTCATCCCAGCTCGATCGGGACGTCCGGTTTCATTTCCCGCTCCTTGTGTGTTCTGCCGGGCCGACTGCTTGAGTATCCGCCCTCAGCGGTAAAAGTCTAGTTCGCGACCGACCGGCCTCGATGCAGCGACAAGCAGCAGGCTGCAATCGGGATCCCCCCGGACTCATGCCGCAGTCCCGCAATGAATGATCATGCGCCCCCTCGGTGCCCGTCGAGACGCCGATTCGCATCCGCCCCGAACGCGCCATGGAGTTCATTGCCCAGCACGCGCTTTCCTCGGGGTTACCACGCGGTGAGCGTGGCCAAACTTTCTGGTATGGCCGATAAATAGGTCATTTCCTGCAGAAACGTGCTGGCCGGCGTCAGCCGACGACGCGGTGCCGGTGCCAGTTCACCCGGTGCTCAGCGTGTACGGGGGAGCGCCCATGCCGGCGACCGAGTGCGTGCCCCAGGGTGTCGCTTCGACAATGCGCGCCGGCGCGCTGCGCTGACCCACCGTCAGCGTGGCATTCCGCGCTTGTTTGAGGTCGTCGGCTGGCGAGCCAAAGACCGTTCCCTGCCAGTGGTAGCGCCCGTCGATCGGGTCCAAATGGCCCTTGAGCCGGACCCGCACCGGATGGCGGTTGCCGGCGATCTCCAGTGTCGCGGCGCCGTCGTAGGTGTCATCACCGGCGGGCACGCTGGCCGAAAGGTCGAAGGCGGACGCCACCGGTGGGGGTTCGTCCGGCCGCAGTTGGGCGCGTTCGTTGAAGACATGCTGGCTGCTGGCACGCACCTCGATGCGGCGGCTGCCGGTGCGCTTCATGAGTTTCAGGCACTCGACGATGTAGCGGGCTTGCGCGCCGGGATCGGGTCCGGCGATGAAGAAGTAGTTGGGAAATCCGCGCACCGCCACCCCGCAGAACGGTTCCATGCCGTCGTGCCAGGCCTGGCGGAGGGGCAGCCCGCCCGCGCCGGTCAGCATCTCATCGGCGACGTGATCGGAGATCGAGAATCCGGTGCCGTAGATGATGGCGTCGACGCGATGGTGGACGCCATCGCCGGTGCGCACTCCTGACGCCGTCACCGCCGAGATGGGGGACGAAGCGATCCCCACCGACGGACGCGGCGCGTTCGCTCGGGCGCGGCGCCGCAGCCAGCGTGTGGCGCGGGTTGTCCACAGCGGCACTTCGGTGACAACGCGACGCGGCGCGTGGGGAAAGACGGTGACGGATGCCGCCGCTTCGGTGAGCCGACCGAGGTGGTGGCCGGCCGTGGCGTCGGTGCCGATGACCGCGATGCGTTTGCCGGACGGGTCGAAGGCCGGATCCCATGCCGCGGCGTGAAACGACTCGCCGCGAAACTCGTCACGCCCGACGGTGCGCGGTAGCCACGGAACGTAGACGCCTCGGCCGGGGGCGACGACCACATCGGCCCGAACGATCTCGCCACCGGCCGTCGTCAACAGCCAGGTGTCGGTGTCATCGTCGAACCGCGAAGTGACGACGTCCCGGTCGGGCGGGTCGAGCAGGACCAGGTCGGTGAACCCGGCGCCTACCAAGGCGTCGCGGGCGCTCTGACCGCCGCCCGCCGCGCCGACAATGGCGATGTGGCAGCGGGATTCGCCGCCAGCACGCGGCTGCGTCACAGAAACCTGCTGCGCTTCCAGCCGCGGCGGGCGAGGCGTCCCATCAGGCCCACCTCGGTCAAAAACGCGGCCAGCGGCGCGAACCCGGCAACCTGAATGTCGCGGCGATGCATGCTGGTGCGCGCAATCCTTCGGGCCCGCTGCGGGTCGAGACCCGTTCGCGCATAAGGGACCGGGTTGCTGAACAGATAGTTGAAGAAGTAGCCGCCCACCCCGTTGATGTTGGCCATGAACCAGCGGTTGAACCGGGGCATTTCGGCCACGCGTTTGCGCGCGCCGTCGCGCGCGAATTGGATGTGGCGCGCCTCTTCGGTCACGTGAATACGCATGAGCCGCTGAATGATTGGCTGGAGTTCGGGGTCGTCCATCATCTGCCGCTGCAGCGAGTCGAAGATTTCCTCACCGATCAGGGCGGCCACCCACAGCATCGAGCCGCGCTGAAAAGCCAGCGGAAGCGCGTTGATGATCATCCGGTGAAACAGCCGGGGGCGCACCGGCTTTGCGCCGATGCGCTCGATGGCCTTGCCGAACATGACCATGTGCCGCGTCTCGTCGCCCAATTCGGTCAGTTTGTAGTGCGTCGACTTACTGGTCGGGTCTTCGTGCAGGATGGTGCGCAGCAGCGATTGGTTGAGCATGTTCTCAAACCAGATCCCGGCTGAGAGCGTGTTGACCAACTCCTGGCGGGACAGCTCGATCTGCTGTTCGCGGGTCATCTCGTCCCACATGGGGGTGCCGTAGAGCGACACCAGCCGCGGCGGCAGATAGAACTTGTCCGGGTCCAGCGGGGCGTCCCAATCGATATCGACGACGGGCTCATAGGACTTCTTGACCGAACCCTTCAGCAACCGCTCCGAGAACTCTTCACGACTCGGCCCGATTGGCTTCACCGGAATGGTCATGGCGCTGGCGTCCCTCCATTGGGTGCTTAGACAGTACCCATGGTACCGGGTACTTCAGGTCCCGACTAGGCCTTTGCGGTATCGATTCGGCAAGGTGTTTGACCAGCGACGCGAGTCAGGAGAGTTCATTGGGCCGGCACATCCACGTCATCGGCATCGGCGCCGGGGACCCCGACTACGTGACGGTGCAGGCGATCGAGGCGCTCAACGACACGCAGGTGTTTTTCGCGATGGACAAGGGCGAGCGCAAGAGCGACCTGGTGGCGCTGCGACGCGAGATCTGCACCCGGTTCATCCGCGAGCCGGGCTACCGGTTCGTCGAGCTGCCCGACCCCAAGCGCGCAGATGATGCCGAGTACCGCGATGCCGTCGCCGATTGGCATGCCGCACGCGCACAGGTCTGGGCCAAGGCCATCTCGGCCGAGCTGGGCCCGCACGGCGTCGGCGCCTTTTTGGCCTGGGGCGATCCCTCGCTCTACGACAGCACCCTGCGCATCCTCGATGCCATCAAGGCAGCGGCCGCACAGGTCGATTTCACGTTCGACGTGATCCCGGGCATCACCGCGGTGCAGGCGTTGACCGCCCGCCATCGCATCCCGCTCAACGAGGTCGGTGAACCCGTTCTGATCACCACCGGCCGGCAGTTGCGCGCGCATGGGTTGGCCGGGTCGGCCGTCGTGATGCTCGACGCGGACTGTTCTTTTCAGGTATGCCCGCCTGAGACCCGAATCTGGTGGGGCGCCTACCTGGGTACCGACGACGAGCTGCTCATCGCGGGCACGGTCGGGCAGGTGGGGCCCCGCATCGTTGCGCTGCGAGCCGAAGCGCGCGCCCGACACGGCTGGATCATGGACACTTATTTGCTGCGACCGGCACACTGAAACCGTGCCCGAACTGCCCGAGATCGAAGCGCTGGTCGACCATCTACGGCGCCACGCCGTGGGCCTGCCCGTCGGCCGGGTCGATGTCGCCGCCCTGTCCGTGCTGAAGACGTTCGACCCGCCGGTCAGCGCGTTGCACGGCCAGACCGTGGTCGGGGCCGACCGCTGGGGCAAATACCTGGGGCTTCGGACGGACGATCTGTTTTTGATTGCCCATTTGTCCCGGGCGGGCTGGTTGCGGTGGTCCGAAAAGCTGGCTGCGGCGCCGCTGCGACCCGGCAAGGGGCCGATTGCGCTGCGGGTGCACCTGGGCACCCCCGGTGAGGCGCCCGGCTTCGATCTGACCGAGGCCGGCACTCAGAAGCGGCTGGCGGTGTGGCTGGTCGGTGACCCGCAGCAGATCCCGCAGATCGCCGCCCTCGGGCCGGACGCGCTGGAACTCGGCCCCGACGATCTGGCCCGCGTTCTGGCCGGCAACACCGGCCGGATCAAGACGGTCATCACTGACCAGAAGGTGATCGCCGGCATCGGCAACGCCTACAGCGACGAGATTTTGCACGTCGCGAAGATCTCGCCCTTCGCCACCGCCGGCAAGCTGTCCGAGAAGCAGCTCGCCACGCTGCACGACGCGATGCTCACGGTGCTCACCGACGCGGTGAGCCGCTCCGTCGGCCAGGGCGCGGCAACGCTCAAAGGCGAGAAGCGTTCCGGATTGCGCGTGCACGCCCGCACGGGGCTGCCCTGCCCGGTGTGCGGGGACACTGTGCGCGAAGTATCGTTCGCGGACAAGTCTTTTCAATATTGTCCGACGTGTCAGACCGGGGGCAAAATCCTGGCCGACCGGCGGATGTCGCGTTTGCTGAAGTAGTCGCCCGACTCCGGACTTGACACCTGTCGATATGCTGCCCCGATGACTCGCCAGAAGATCCTCATCACGGGTGCCAGCTCCGGGCTGGGCGCCGGCATGGCGCGCGGCTTCGCCGCCAAGGGCCGCGACCTTGCACTGTGCGCCCGTCGCACCGACCGGCTCGATGAGCTCAAGGCCGAGCTGACGCAGAAGCATCCGGGCATCACCGTCGCGGTCGCCGCGCTGGACGTCAACGACCACGAGGCCGTCCCGAAAGTGTTTGCCGAACTCAGCGACGAGCTGGGCGGCATCGACCGGATCATCGTCAACGCGGGTATCGGCAAGGGCGCCAAACTCGGCTCCGGCAAGCTGTGGGCCAACAAGGCGACCATCGAGACCAACCTGGTGTCCGCGCTGGTGCAGATCGAGACCGCGCTGGAGATGTTCAACAAGAACGGTTCGGGCCACCTGGTACTGATTTCGTCGGTGCTCGGCAACAAAGGTGTGCCGGGCGTCAAGGCGGCGTACGCGGCGAGCAAGGCCGGCGTGAGCTCACTGGGCGAATCGTTGCGCGCCGAATACGCCAAGGGTCCCATCAAGGTTTCTGTCATCGAGCCCGGTTACATCGAGTCGGAGATGACGGCCAAGTCGAACAGCACAATGTTGATGGTGGACAACGAAACTGGTGTCAACGCGCTCGTCGCCGCCATGGAGCGGGAGCCCGGCCGGGCGGCGGTGCCGTGGTGGCCGTGGGCGCCGCTGGTGCAGTTGATGCGGGTGCTGCCGCCGCAGCTGACCAAGATGTTCGCCTGAGCGAGAGCCGTTTGCCGCGGGGGGCTAGCTGCTGCGGCCTCGTTCGCTGCGGTAGCGGCGGACCAGGGCATCAGTCGAGCTATCCGATTGCGGCGCCGGCGAGTTGTCCGCGGTGAGCACCGGGAGCAGCGCTTTGGCTTGAGTTTTGCCCAGCTCCACACCCCACTGGTCGAACGAGTCGATTCCCCAGATCACTCCCTCGGTGAAGACCTGATGCTCGTAGAGTGCGATCAGCTGGCCCATGACCGACGGGGTGAGCCGGTCGGCCAGAATCGAGGTCGACGGCCGGTTACCGGGCATTACCTTGTGCGGCACGATATCTGCGGGTGTGCCTTCGGCGGCGATCTCTTCGGCGGTCTTGCCGAAGGCCAATACCTGGGTCTGGGCGAAGAAGTTGCTCATCAACAAGTCGTGCATGCTGCCGTCGCCCTCGGCGGTGGGCAGGTCGTCGATGGGTTGGCTGAAACCGATGAAGTCCGCGGGCACCAACCGGGTGCCTTGATGCAGCAACTGATAGAAAGCGTGCTGTCCGTTGGTTCCCGGTTCGCCCCAAAAGATTTCACCGGTGTCGGTGGTGACCGGGCTGCCGTCCGCGCGGGTGGATTTGCCGTTGGATTCCATGGTCAGCTGTTGCAGATAGGCGGCAAACCGTGCCAGGTCGTTGGAGTAGGGCAGCACCGCACGTGATTGCGCGCCCATGAAGTTGGAGTACCACAGGCCGATAAGCCCAAGCAGCACAGGCGCGTTGGACTCCAGCGGAGTGGTCTTGAAATGCCGGTCGACGATGTGGAATCCGGAGAGGAAGTCCGCGAAGGCTTCCCGGCCGATGACGGCCATCACCGACAGGCCGATCGCCGAGTCCACCGAGTAGCGGCCTCCGACCCAATCCCAGAAGCCGAACATGTTGTCGGTGTTGATCCCGAAGTCGTCGACGAGGCGCCTGTTGGTGGAGACGGCCACGAAGTGCTGCGCTACCGCGGCGTCGCCGAGGGCGTCGGTCACCCAGCGACGCGCGGCCGTGGCGTTGGTCAGGGTTTCCAGCGTCGAAAAGGTCTTCGACGCGACAATGAAAAGTGTTGTGGCGGGGTCTAAGTCGGCCAGGGCGGCGATCAGGTCGGCGGGGTCGACGTTGGAGACGAAGCGCGCCGAGATGCCCGCATCCGCATAGTGACGCAGGGCCTGGTAGACCATCACCGGTCCGAGGTCCGATCCGCCGATGCCGATGTTGACGACGGTGCTGATCCGCTTCCCGGTGGCTCCGGTCCATTCACCGCTGCGCAACCGGTCGGTGAAATCGCCCATCCTGTCCAGCACGGCATGCACGTCCTCGACGACGTTTTGGCCGTCGACCACCAGCTCGGTGTCCCTCGGCAGCCGCAGCGCGGTGTGCAACACCGCACGATCCTCCGAGGTGTTGATGTGGACCCCGGCGAACATCTGGTCGCGGCGCTCTTCGAGATGCGCGGTGCGGGCCAGATCGACCAAGAGCCGCAGCGTTTCTCGAGTGATTCGGTGCTTGCTGTAGTCGATGTAAAGGTCACCCACCGAGACATTCAACTCGCGCCCGCGATCGGGGTCCTCGTCAAAGAACTGGCGCAGATGGGTGTCGCCGATTTGTTCATGATGCCTGCGCAGGGCGTCCCACGCCGGGGTGGCGGTGACGTCGGGGAGGAGGTGCACAAAGGTCATGCTTCGACCCTATGGGCTCTGACGTGAAGGAGCCAGGTGCGGCGCTGAGCCCGGCGCCGGCCGCCGGTTAGTGACCGAGCCGGCCCCTGCCCAGCCGCAGCAGCAGTATCGCCAGGTCCTTACCGTCGGGGCCGAGCTCGCTGTAGCGGTCGATGACCTTCATCTCGCGGCTATGGACAAGTCGCGTGCCGCCGGAGGCCATCCGGGCTTTGCCGATCGCCTGAGATACCTCGGTGCGCCGCTTGACCGCGGCGAGGATCTCGGCGTCCAGCCGATCGATCTCCTGACGCAAGTCGTCGATGTCGGTGGCCTCTTGGGCCTCCACCACCTCGATGTTCATCTCTGCTGCCTCCGCGCCGTCGTCGTGATGTGTGGGTTCTGGACTCATGCAGTATCGGGCCTCACAGAAGAAGAGCCCCGGGTGCCGAAAGCGGGCCCGGGGCTCTGCGGAAGCAGTTAGACCACGGGCACCGCGGAACGGCACCCGTGGGGAAATCGGCGGCGCCACTCCTGGGTCGAGGAGCGTCGTCGACACTGCACATTGAGCACCAAATGAGTGTGCCACTAAAAACAGTGTGCGCGCAAAAAAACATGTCTAAGCTGCGCTTTTTGGACTCGGGTGCAATTACGGCACCGGACCGGAAGCGGTTTAGAAAATGCATTCCGACACACCGAAGTTGCGGCAGTCCGCTTGGCACGTCTAAGGGCACCCGAGCCACTCGCCCGGTTTGGTGCTGGGCCTGCTTCGTGTCACTGGGCGGCGGTCGGTTTGCACCGACATGAGTGTGCAAGCAACCGATGTCGACCTCCGAGCCGGACCGACTGCTCGACGGCCTCAACCCACAACAGCGCCAGGCGGCAGTGCCCGAGGGTTCACCGGCTGCTGATCGTGGCGGGGCGGCGAGATCCCGCCCATCACCTTCACCAACAAGGCCGCCGCGGAGATGCGTGAACGCGTGGTCCGGCCGGGGGCCCCGCCGGACCGAGCTCCGGCGGGATCACACCGTGGCGAGCGCCCGCGGGAACAGTACGTTGTTTTCCTTGTGCACATGCAGGTGCAGGTCGGATTCGATCTCTGCCAGACCGGCCAACATCGCCGTGTACGACCCACAGGCATCCGAGGGGACAGCGTAACCGCTGGTGAGGTCGCGCAGCTCTGCCAGCAATTCACCGGCGATATCGTGCTGTTTCATGTTCTGCTCCAGCGCGGTGCGCAGTTCATCGGAGACCGCGGCGTCACCGCGGGTGCTCAGCTCGGGGAAGATCGTGCTCTCCTCGGTGCGCAGATGAGGCTCAACTTTTTCGCGCAGTTCACCGAACGTGTCTCGGACCTGCCGGAGTTCGGGGTGGCTGTCCCCATGCACCCGGGCCACCTTGTCTACCAGCGCCGACATCCGCGGGAATTCGTCCCACAGGAACCGGTGGTGCGTGTCGACGATGTGCTCGATCAATGCTGCGTCGGCCATATCCGCCCAGTCGGCGCGCGGCCCGGCGACCTCGCCGTTCAACGCGGTGAGAACCTCGTCGACGTCGATCTGCGCCTCGTTGCACGCCGCACCTATCGGGCGCTGGCCATGACAGCAGTAGTCGATGCCGAAGCGGTCCAGGATCCGCGTGCGCGAAGGGTCGGCGGTGATGACGTCGCCGAGAATGGTCTCGGACGTGTAGGTGGCCATCGCAATCTCCTTGGGGTCGGTGGGGCAGGTCGCAGCTCTAATTAATACACACTCAATTGTATTTATTCTCGGGCATGGCGCCAAGGCCAAGCCTGCACCGGGTGTCACCATCTGGCGGTAGGTTGGGAACGCCATGACCGGATACCTGACTGACGCTGTGACAAGCACATTTTCGTCCCCTCAAGCATCCTCCGCCGGCGAGGGGCTGCTCGAGGGCCTCAACCCGCAACAACGCCAGGCGGTGGTGCACGAGGGTTCCCCGCTGCTGATTGTGGCGGGGGCGGGGTCGGGCAAGACCGCGGTGTTGACGCGTCGCATCGCCTATCTGATGGCGGCGCGCGGGGTCGGGGTCGGCCAGGTGCTGGCCATCACCTTCACCAACAAGGCCGCGGCCGAGATGCGTGAACGGGTGGTGCGGCTGGTCGGTAACCGGGCCCGCGCCATGTGGGTGTCCACGTTTCACTCGACCTGCGTGCGCATCCTGCGCAACCAGGCGTCCCTGATCGAGGGCCTCAATTCGAATTTCTCGATCTACGACGCCGACGATTCGCGGCGGCTGCTGCAGATGATCGGGCGCGACATGGGGCTCGACATCAAGCGCTACTCGCCGCGGCTGTTGGCCAACGCCATCTCCAACCTGAAGAACGAGCTGATCGACCCCGCCGACGCGGTCTCCAACCTGACCGATGATTCCGACGAGTTGTCCCGCACGGTGGCGAGCGTCTACAGCGAGTATCAGCGGCGGCTGCGGGCAGCGAACGCATTGGACTTCGACGACCTGATCGGGGAAACCGTGGCGGTGCTGCGGGCCTTCCCGCAGATCGCCCAACATTACCGGCGGCGGTTCCGGCACGTGCTCGTCGACGAGTACCAGGACACCAACCACGCGCAGTACGTGCTGGTACGCGAGCTCGCCGGCCGCGGCAGTGACGAGGTGCCGCCCGCGGAGCTGTGCGTGGTCGGCGACGCCGACCAGTCGATCTATGCGTTTCGCGGCGCCACCATCCGCAACATCGAGGACTTCGAGCGCGACTATCCCGACGCGACAACCATTCTGCTGGAACAGAATTACCGGTCGACGCAAAACATTTTGTCGGCGGCCAACTCCGTGATCGCCCGCAATTCCGGGCGCCGTGACAAACGCCTGTGGACCGCCGAAGGCGCCGGCGAGCTGATCGTCGGCTACGTCGCCGACAACGAGCACGACGAGGCCAGGTTCGTCGCCGAGGAGATCGACGCGCTGGCCGAGAAGGGCGAGATCACCTACAACGACGTCGCCGTCTTCTACCGCACCAACAACTCGTCGCGGTCATTGGAAGAAGTTTTCATCCGCGCCGGGATTCCCTACAAAGTGGTTGGGGGAGTGCGGTTCTACGAGCGCAAGGAGATTCGCGACATCGTCGCCTATCTGCGGGTGCTGGACAACCCGGGAGACGCGGTCAGCATGCGGCGCATCCTGAACACCCCGCGCCGGGGCATCGGGGATCGCGCCGAAGCCTGCGTGGCGGTGTACGCCGAGAACACCGGGGCCGGCTTCGCCGATGCGCTTGTCGCGGCAGCCGAAGGCAAAGTGCCGATGCTTAATTCGCGCGCGGAGAAGGCGATCGCGGGTTTCGTCGAACTGCTTGACGAGCTGCGGGGCCGCCTGGACGACGATCTCGGGGACCTGGTCGAGTCGGTGCTGGAACGTACCGGGTACCGCAGGGAGTTGGAATCCTCCACCGATCCCCAGGAACTGGCGCGGTTGGACAACCTCAACGAACTCGTCAGTGTCGCACACGAATTCAGCACCGACCGGGCGAACGCCGCCGCGCTCGGTGAGTCGCTGCAAACCCCCGACGATGAAGACGTGCCGGATACCGGGGTGCTGGCGGAGTTCTTGGAACGGGTGTCGCTGGTTTCCGACAGCGACGAGATCCCCGAGGATGGCGCCGGCATGGTCACGCTGATGACCCTGCACACCGCGAAAGGCCTGGAGTTTCCGGTGGTGTTCGTCACCGGCTGGGAGGACGGGATGTTTCCCCACATGCGGTCATTGGACGATCCGGTCGAACTGTCGGAGGAGCGGCGACTGGCCTACGTCGGCATCACCCGGGCCCGTCAGCGGCTGTATGTGAGCAGGGCGATCGTCCGGTCATCCTGGGGACAGCCCATGCTCAACCCGGAATCACGGTTCCTCAGGGAGATTCCGCAAGAATTGATCGAATGGCGCCGCACCGCGCCCGCCCCGTCGTTCAGCGCGCCGGTGAGTGGCGCCGGACGATTCGGCACGCCGCGCGCGGCGCCCACCCGCTCCGGGATGAGCAAACGACCGCTACTGGTGCTCGAAGCCGGGGACCGGGTGACGCACGACAAGTACGGGCTCGGCCGGGTCGAAGAAGTCTCCGGCGTTGGCGAATCCGCGATGTCGCTGATCGACTTCGGTAGCGCGGGACGGGTCAAACTGATGCACAACCACGCCCCGATCAGCAAGCTGTAGCCAGACGACGACCAACCGCGTCGAACGTGCACTCAGCGCGAAACAATCGCGAAACCTTCGCTGTCAGTGCACGTTCGGCGAAGGTCAGGCTTCCAGCCAGCGTTTGGTCTGCGGCAGCATCACCAGTACCACCGTCGAGATCGGCAACAGCGGCAGCAGGTGCACCACCCACGCGACACGGGCCCCGGCGATGAACACGCCGATGTAGGTGAGGAAAGCGACGAGCGCGCCGGCCAACAGCAGGTAGCGGCTGACCGGCCGCCGCTGCAGCAGCGCGATCACACCCGTCACCGTAGTGGCGCCGAACACCAGGGCGAGAAATGCGACCGCGATGCAGAACAGGCGGTCGGTGCGCCACCAACCGGCGATCAGATCGGTGGCCACCACCGATGTGGCCCACCCGCTGACGATGCTCACCGCGCAGGCGGCCACCGCCGTTCGGTCGCTGGGCTCGAAGGCCGGCACCCCCGCATAACCCGTCCGTCCCGCGCCGGGGCCGCCCCGGTAGGGCGGTGGTGGCGGTGCGAAGTGACTGGTGGGGGCGTCCGGCGTGATGGGGATAGGGCCGGTCGGCGCACGCCGGATGATCCGTGTCCGTGAATCGGAGGGCTCCGCAGTGGACTCGGGTGGACGCGGACCGGAAGGTTGGTCGTTCGGCGCGGTCACCTCAACCAGCGTAGTTGCCGACCATAAGACCACGCTTAGCCAGCCAGGGCACCGGATCGATCCGCTCGGTGCCGCCCTGCAGCACCTCGAAATGCAGGTGCGGGCCAGTGGAATTGCCCCGGTTGCCCATGGTGGCGATCTGGTCGCCGGCCATCACGCGCTCGCCGACGCTGACCAGGGTGGTGTTGATGTGACCGTAGAGCGTGACCGTGCCGTCGGCGTGCCGCAGCTTGACCAACATCCCGTAGCCGCCGGCCGGGCCGGCCTCGACGACGACGCCGTCGGAGACCGCCAGGATCGGTGTGCCGATCGAGTTGGCCAGGTCGATCCCGGCGTGCAGCACGCCCCAGCGGTAACCGAAGTTCGAGGTGAATATCCCCTTGGTCGGCATCACGTAGAGCGGTTGTTGCAATCGCGCCTCGCGCTGAGCGCGGTCGTTGGCGAAGGCGACACCCCTGGCGAGCTCCTGGTTGTGCAGCGCGGCCTTGGCCGCCGGCTCCACGGCGATCACCTGGGGGCCGCGGACGCTGTTGCTGCCCGACCCGCCGGTGAGCGAGGACGCGTTGGCGGTCAGCACCGCGTCAGTCTTGGGGGTGTCGGCGTGGCCGGTAGCCGTATGGGCGGCCGCGGCGGCGGCGCCGGCGGCCATCGCCGAGATCAGCAGGCGGCCCCGGGCCGCGCTGGTCGGCTGCTTGCGGTGCTGCCCGCCGCGCCGGGTGGCGCCGACGACATCGGTGTCACGCGGGTGATCGAGACGCCGCTCGGTGCGGGGCCCGACGGTCACCCGGGGCAGCACCTCGGTAGCGGGTGCGGCCAGCCACCGGGGCCTCAGGTCGTCGGTCTCGTGGAGGTCGTCGAGCTCGGGCGCCAGCAGCACCTGCGCTGCGTTGTCGAACGTCGAGTCGTTGCTGAGGTCCAATCCGGCGTGATCGCTGACGTCGTCATTGGGAACGCTGAAATCAACGTCATCGAAGTAAAACCCGTCGAGCGGGAGGATCTCCGTGACTTCGTTTCGATGGGGTTCCGCGGACCGGGCACCCGCTGCGCGACTCACCCTCAAGACGCCTGTTGACACGGCAGAGGGCCGGGCAAAACGGTGCTGGGACAACGTGAAATGTCCTCGTATCGTGACCATAACGTTATCTGGACCCTAGGAAGGTATCCGCTGACCCGCGGGACTGGCAACCTCGTCGCAGAATCCGGGCCGAATTGTGATTTGGATCACGCGGAGGGTCAATCCACCTCTCGTGAGCTGTGCCACATCGGCGGACGCGGCGGTAAAAGCCATTTCGCGGGTGGATACAGTTCGTCCGTGCGAGTTGCCGGATGCGGAACCGCCCACCAAGAGGCCTAGCAGTTGAGTCGAGCGAAGACAGAGAGTCCATGGACCTTTTCGAGTATCAAGCAAAAGAATTGTTCGCCAAGCACAACGTACCGACTACGCCGGGACGCGTGACCGACACCGCCGAGGGCGCTCGGGAGATCGCCGCCGAGATCGGTCGCCCGGTGATGGTCAAGGCGCAGGTGAAGGTCGGCGGGCGCGGCAAGGCGGGCGGCGTCAAGTACGCGGCGACGCCCGACGACGCCTACGAACACGCCAAGAACATCCTCGGTCTCGACATCAAGGGACACGTCGTCAATAAGCTGCTGGTCGCCGAGGCCAGCGACATCGCCGAGGAGTACTACATCTCCTTCCTGCTCGACCGCGCCAACCGCACCTACCTGGCCATGTGCTCCGTCGAGGGCGGCATGGAAATCGAGGAGGTGGCCGCCACCAAGCCCGAGCGGCTGGCCAAGGTTCCGGTGGACGCCGTCAAGGGTGTCGACCTGGCGACCGCGCGTTCCATCGCCGAGCAGGGCCACCTGCCGGCCGAGGTGCTCGACGCCGCGGCGGTCACCATCAACAAGCTGTGGGAGGTCTTCGTCGCCGAGGACGCCACCCTGGTCGAGGTCAACCCGCTGGTGCGGGATCCGGAAGACCGAATCCTGGCGCTGGACGGCAAGGTCACCCTGGACGCCAACGCCGACTTCCGCCAGCCCGGCCACGCCGAGTTCGAGGACCGCGACGCCACCGACCCGCTGGAACTCAAGGCCAAGGAGCACGACCTCAACTACGTCAAGCTCGACGGCCAGGTCGGCATCATCGGCAACGGTGCGGGCCTGGTGATGTCCACGCTCGACGTCGTCGCCTATGCGGGCGAAAAGCACGACGGGGTCAAGCCGGCCAACTTCCTGGACATCGGCGGTGGCGCGTCGGCCGAGGTGATGGCCGCGGGTCTCGACGTCATCCTGAACGACAAGCAGGTCAAGGCCGTGTTCGTGAACGTGTTCGGGGGCATCACATCGTGCGACGCCGTCGCCAACGGGATCGTGACCGCGCTGAACATGCTCGGTGACGAGGCGAACAAGCCGCTCGTGGTCCGGCTCGACGGCAACAACGTCGACGAAGGCCGGCGCATTCTGGCCCAAGCCAACCACCCGCTGGTGATCCAGGCCGAGACCATGGACGCCGGTGCCGACAAAGCCGCCGAGCTGGCGAACAAGTAAGGGACCCAAGCCATGTCGATCTTTTTGAACAAAGACTCCAAGGTCATCGTCCAGGGCATCACCGGCGGTGAGGGCACCAAGCACACCGCGCTCATGATGAAGGCCGGCACCCAGGTGGTGGGCGGGGTGAACGCCCGCAAGGCGGGCACCACCGTCTCGCACGTGGACCCCGTCGGCAAGGACGTCGAGCTCCCCGTCTTCGGCACCGTCGCGGAAGCGATCAAGGAGACCGGCGCCAACGTGTCGGTCGTGTTCGTGCCGCCGAAGTTCGCCAAGGACGCGATCATCGAGGCCATCGACGCCGAGATCCCGCTGCTGGTCGTCATCACCGAGGGAATTCCGGTGCAGGACAGCGCCTATGCGTGGGCCTATAACGTCGACAAGGGGCAGAAGACGCGCATCATCGGGCCGAACTGTCCCGGCATCATCACCCCAGGCGAGGCGCTGGCCGGCATCACCCCCGCCAACATCAGCGGGCCCGGCCCGGTCGGGCTGGTGTCCAAGTCGGGCACCCTGACCTACCAAATGATGTACGAGCTGCGCGATTTCGGCTTTTCCACCTCGATCGGTATCGGCGGTGACCCGGTGATCGGTACCACCCACATCGACGCCATCGAGGCCTTCGAGAAGGACCCCGACACCAAGGTCATCGTGATGATCGGTGAGATCGGCGGTGACGCCGAAGAGCGCGCGGCCGACTACATCAAGGCCAACGTGTCCAAGCCGGTCGTCGGCTACGTCGCGGGATTCACCGCACCGGAAGGCAAGACGATGGGCCACGCGGGCGCCATCGTGTCCGGCTCGTCGGGCACCGCGGCCGCCAAGAAGGAAGCCTTGGAGGCCGCCGGCGTCAAGGTCGGTAAGACCCCTTCGGAGACTGCGGCGCTGGCCCGGGAGATCCTGCAGAGCCTGTAGTTCGTACCGAGACTGCGGTCAGATCGCGACTTCACTTTGAATGCGCGATCTGGCCGCGGTTTCGTTTTGGTTTCAGGTATCGGTTAGCCTGACGAACTAACAGTTGCCAGGAGGTTTGTAATGCCGGTCGATCCGCGTACTCCGGTGCTCGTCGGCGTCGGCCAGTGCACCGAGCGCATCGACGACCCCGATTATCGGGGCATGTCGGCGGTCGACCTCGCGACGGCGGCCGCGCAGGCGGCTCTTGCTGACACCGGCGGCAGAAGTGTTGCGAAGGCCGTCGACACTGTCTTCGGGCTGCGGCAGTTCGAGATTTCCGGACCGATGCCGGCGACGCTCGGCAAGTCGAACAACTACCCGCGTTCGGTGATGAACCGTCTCGGCGGCGACCCGACCCGTGTGGTGCTCGAACCAGTCGGTGGGCAGGGTCCGCAGAAGCTGGTCACCGAAGCGTGTAACGCGGTCGCCGCGGGCGACGCCGAGGTCGTGCTGATCATGGGCTCGGAGCCCGGGTCGACGGCGCGCTATTTCGCCAATCGTGATGACAAGCCCGACTTCACCGAACACGTTGATGGCCAACTCGAGGATCGCGGCCACCAGATCTTCAGCTATATCGACGAATACACGATCCAGCACGGCCTGACCGGGGCGCCCGTGCAATACGGGCTTATGGAGAACGCCCGCCGCGCCCGCCTTGGGCGCAGCGTGGCCGACTATCGGCGCGAGATGGCCGAACTGTTCGCCCCGATGTCCAAAGTTGCTGCCAAGAACCCGTTTTCGTCATCGCCGGTCGAGCGATCGGTCGACGAGATCGTTACCATCACCGACGACAACCGGATGATCTGTGACCCGTACCCCCGTCTACTCGTTGCCCGCGATCAGGTCAACCAGGGCGCCGCGGCAGTGCTGATGTCAGTGGAGGCCGCATCCCGGCTCGGTGTGGCCGAGGACAAGTGGGTTTATGTGCACGGACACTCGGACATGGTCGAGCAGGCGATGCTTGATCGCGTCGACCTCGGCGCCAGCCCGGCGGCGGTCCATGCCGCCCGAGAAGCGTTGCGGGTGGCCGGAATCGGCGTCGACGACATCGCCACCTTCGATCTGTACAGCTGCTTCCCATTCCCGGTGTTCGTCATTTGTGAAGCCCTGGGCATCGACGGCGACGACCCGCGCGGGCTGACCTTGACCGGCGGATTACCGTACTTCGGCGGTCCCGGAAACAGCTACTCGCTGCACGGTATCGCCGAGACGGTCGCGCAGATGCGGGACAGGCCAGGGCAATTCGGCCTCGTCGGCGCCAACGGCGGCATTATGAGCAAGTACTCGGTCGGTATCTATTCGACCACGCCGGTGGACTGGCGCACCGATAACTGCGCGGAACTAAAGAAGGAGATCGACGCGCTGCCGAAGGTCGACGTCACGAAAACGCCCGACGGCGCGGCGGCGATCGAGACGTACTCCGTGCGCTACGACTGGCCGACCCGCACCGGCATCATCGTCGGCCGGCTCGTCGCGGACAACACGCGATTCATGGCCACAACCGATGACGACGACCTCGTCGCATTGATGTGCGACGGCGATCCACTCGGTGCGGAGATCTTCGTGTGGTCGACCGACAACGGTAACCGGGCGTCGCTGGGCTAGACCCGTGGGATTCGCGCGGGCTCAGACCAGGGCGGCCAGTTTGCCGGCGAGCCGCTCGACGTAGGCGGCGACCTCAGCCTCCGGCTTATCCGGCAGGCCGAACAGGACCTCGGTCACCCCGAGCTCGGCCCACTTGGCGAGCTTCTCGGGAATCGGCTTGAAGTCGAGAGCCACGATCTGCGGAGCGCCGTCGCGGCCGGCGGCCGCCCAGGTGTCCTGCAGCAATTTGACCGGTTCGTCGATGTCGAAGTCGCGCGGAGTGGTGATCCAGCCGTCGGCGCTGCGCGCGATCCACTTGAAGTTCTTTTCGGTGCCCGCGGCGCCGACTAACACCGGGATGTGCGGCTGCACCGGCTTGGGCCAGGCCCAGCTGGGACCGAACTTGACGAACTCGCCGTCGTATTCGGCTTCTTCCTCGGTCCACAGCGCCCGCATCGCTTCGAGGTATTCACGCAGCATGGTGCGCCGCCGCCCCGGGGGCACGTTGTGGTCGGCGAGTTCGTCGGTGTTCCAACCGAACCCGACGCCCAGGCTGACGCGGCCGCCGGAGAGGTGGTCAAGGGTGGCAATACTTTTCGCCAACGTGATCGGGTCGTGTTCGACCGGCAGCGCCACCGCGGTGGACAGCCGCACCCGCGACGTGACGGCGCAGGCCGCGCCCAGGCTCACCCACGGGTCCAGCGTGCGCATGTAGCGGTCGTCGGGCAGCGACGCGTCACCGGTTGTCGGGTGCGCCGCCTCCCGCTTGATCGGGATATGCGTGTGTTCTGGCACGTAGAAGGTTTGAAAGCCGTGGTCGTCGGCAAGCTTCGCGGCCGTCGCCGGAGAGATGCCACGGTCGCTGGTAAAAAGCACAAGCCCGTAATCCATGCAGAGAATTAGAACGTGTTCTACCTCTGCTGAGCAAGCTCTGGTGATACGGACCGTCTCGCCGGAGGTTCGCGGTACCGCCCCCGCGGGCCCCGCCGTGCAAACCAGTGGCAGCGGCACCGGTTACCGCACGTGCGCTAGCGTGGGTGATCGACCGCGTCGCACCGCAGTGACGCGCCTGCAAGCACAGCGTCGCATCGCCACCGTGGCGCCCGCTCGGCACTTAAAGGCACTGGAAGCAACAGGAGGAGCAATGACCTACTCTCCCGGTAGCCCCGGATACCCACCGGCGCAGCCCGGCGGCACCTACGCAGGCGCCACACCCTCGTTCGCCAAAGAAGACGACGGTAAGAGCAAGCTTCCGCTGTACCTGAACATCGCGGTGGTGGTGCTCGGCTTCGTGGCCTACCTCCTCAGCTTCGGGCCCACTTTCACCATCAGCGCCGACCTCGGACCGGGCATTGGTGGTCGCGCCGGCGATGCGGGCACCGCGGTCGTGGTTGCCCTGCTGGCCGCGCTGCTCGCCGGGGTGAGCCTGCTGCCGAAGGCCAAGAGCTACGTCGGCGTTGTCGCAGTCATCGCGGTGCTGGGTGCGCTGCTGGCCATCACCGAGACGATCAACCTGCCCGCCGGTTTCGCGATCGGCTGGGCGATGTGGCCCCTGGTGGCGGCCGTCGTGCTGCAGGCGATCGCCGCAGTCGTCATCGTGTTGCTGGACTCCGGGGTGATCACGGCGCCGACGCCGCGCCCCAAGTACGACCCTTACTCGCAATACGGCCAGTACGGGCAATACGGGCAGTACGGTCAACAGCCCTACTACGGTCAGCCGGGCGGCCAGCAGCATGGCGGCCAGCAGGGGTACGGATCGCAATACGGCGGTGGTTATGGGCCGAGCGGGTCGCCGACCCAGAGCGGCGTTCCGACCGGCGGTTTCGGCGCCCAGCCCTCGCCGCAGTCGGGGCAGCAGCCGTCGGCGCAGAACCAGGGCTCGTCGACACCCCCCACCGGCTTCCCCAGCTTCAGCCCGCCACCTAACGTCGGCGGCGGATCGGATGCGGGTCCGGCGACCAGCAACTACTCCGAGCAGGCCGGCGGCCAATCCTTCGGCCAGGAGCAGCAATCGCCGTCATCGCCGTCTGGGCCAGCGCCGGCCTAACGTGCGCTATCGCGCCTAGTCGGGGACGTGCCCAAGAGTGACACGGCTAGAGGACAACCGGGCAGTGGGCGCTCGCCAGGCGCGTGACCTTGTCAGGGTCGCGTTCGCCCCGGCCGGGGTGGCGTTGGTCATCATCGCCGCGGTCACGCTGATCCAACTGCTGATCGCCAACAGCGATATGACCGGCGCGCTGGGCGCGATCGCCAGCATGTGGCTGGGCGTGCACCAGGTGCCGATCTCGATCGGTGGCCGCGAACTGGGTGTGATGCCGCTGCTGCCCGCGCTGCTCATGGTGTGGGCCACCGCGCGCGGTACGGCGCGGGCCATCTCGCCCCACTCGTCGTGGCTCGTCGTTCGGTGGGTGGTCGCCTCGGCGCTGGGCGGCCCGTTGCTGATGACGGCGATCGCCCTGGCGGTCATCCACGACGCGTCTTCGGTGATCACCGAGCTGCAAACACCGAGCGCGCTGCGGGCGTTCCTCAGCGTGCTCGTGGTCCACGCCGCCGGCGCCGGGATCGGTGTGTGGTCCCGGGTGGCGCCGCGCGCGCTGGCGGCGTCGTCGCTCCCCTATTGGCTGGGCGATTCGCTGCGCGCCACGACCGCCGGCCTGCTGGCGTTGCTCGGGCTCTCCGGGTTCGTGACGGCCGGGTCGCTGATCGTGCATTGGTCGACCATGCAGGATCTCTACGGCATCACCGATTCGATCTTCGGCGAGTTCAGCCTCACCCTGCTGTCAATGCTGTACGCGCCCAACGTGATTGTGGGTGCCGCGGCCGTCGCCGTCGGATCCAGCGCTCATATCGGTTTCGCGACGTTCAGTGCGTTTACCGTGTTCGGCGGCGACATCCCGGCCTTGCCGGTGTTGGCCGCGATCCCCAGGCCGCCGCTGGGGCCGGTGTGGGTTGCGCTGCTCATCATCGGTGCGTCGTCGGGCGTGGCGGTCGGGCAGCAATGCGCGCGGCGTGCGCTGCCGCCGGCCGCCGCGATGGTCAAGCTGCTGGTCGCCTCGGTCGCCGGGGCCTTGGTGATGTCGCTGCTCGCCTACGCCGGAAGCGGCCAGCTGGGTAACTTCGGCCATGTCGGGGTGGACCAGGGCGCATTGCTCCTCGGTGTCTTCTTCTGGTTCGCGGTGATTGGCGGGATCACCGTGGTGATGAGCGGGGGGATCAGGCCTCGTCCCAGACGACTGCGGGCGAAACCCGCGCCCGCCGCGCCGGTTGAGGAAACGGCCGATTTCGCCGATGTTTTCGACGAACGGGCGGCGGAGGAGGACGTCGTCGAGCCTTCTGCGCCCGACGGTGAGCCAGGGGGAGGCGAGACGGAGCCTCCCGCGGCGGAGCGCGATCCCGGGGATGAGGAGACGGAGCCTCCCGCGGCGGAGCGCGATCCCGGGGTAGGCGAGACGGAGCCTCCCGCGGCCAAGCGCGATCCGGAGGAATAGGCAAGTTGCCCACCTCTGAGCGACAACGGCGGTGTGGGAGCGCGATCGTCGGGAGGTTGTCGCTCAGAGGCGGGCAATTGCCCTATCGACCAGTCTGTCGGCGGCTCGACGCCGCCCGCTGAGCCGATTGTCGGGCTCCTGCGCGCGCCCGTGGGGGCGCGCATCGTCGCCCACCGGGTCATTGTCGGGCTCCTGTGCGCGCCCGTGGGGGCGCGCATCGTCGCCCACCGGGTCATTGTCGGGCTCCTGCGCGCGCCCGTGGGGGCGCGCATCGTCGCCCGACTAGGCTCGCCGATGTGGTCGAGCCCCTCCATGTGCCCCCCAACGCGTCGGCGCGGGTAGTGGTACTGGCCTCGGGCACCGGATCACTGCTGAACTCCCTGATCGCCGCCGCCGGCGCGGACTATCCGGCCCGGATCGTCGCCGTCGGCGCCGACCGCGACTGCCTGGCCACCGAGATCGCCGCGGCCGCGTCCCTGCCGACGTTCACGGTCCGGCTCGGCGATCACGCCGACCGCGACGCCTGGGATGCGGCGATCACCGAGGCCACCGCCGCCCACTCACCCGATTTGGTGGTTTCGGCGGGATTCATGAAAATACTTGGACCGCAGTTTCTTTCACGATTTCACGGGCGCGTCATCAACACCCACCCGGCGTTGCTGCCGGCGTTCCCGGGTGCGCACGGGGTTGCCGACGCGCTGGCCTACGGTGTGAAGATCACAGGCTGTACGGTGCACCTGGTGGACGCCGGGACGGACACCGGGCCGATATTGGCGCAGCAATCCGTTCCGGTGCTCGACGGCGACAACGAAGAGACTCTGCATGAACGCATCAAGGTCACCGAACGCAAGCTGCTGGCGGACGTGGTGGCCGCGATCGCAACCGGCGGGCTGACCCTGGTCGGGAGAAAAGCGACGATCGGATGAAAGGCGACAACGGATGAGCACCGACGACTGGCGGGAGAACGCCAAAAGGCCGATCCGCCGCGCCTTGATCAGCGTGTACGACAAGACCGGGCTCATCGACCTGGCCCAGGGGCTCGCCGCGGCGGGCGTCGAGATCGTCTCGACCGGATCCACCGCGAAGAACATTGCCGAGAAAGGCATTCCGGTGACCCGGGTCGAGGAGCTGACCGGTTTTCCCGAAGTGCTCGACGGCCGGGTCAAGACCCTGCACCCGCGCGTGCATGCGGGCCTGCTGGCGGACCTTCGCAAACCTGAGCACGCCGCGGCGCTCGAGCAGCTCGGCATCGCGGCCTTCGAACTCGTCGTCGTCAACCTGTATCCGTTCAGCGAGACCGTCGACTCCGGCGCCAGCATCGACGAATGCGTCGAACAGATCGACATCGGTGGCCCGTCGATGGTGCGCGCCGCCGCGAAGAACCATCCCAGCGTCGCGGTGATCACCGACCCCCAGGGCTATGACGGGGTGCTCGCCGCCGTCCGGCACGGCGGATTTACCCTCGCCGAGCGCAAAAGGCTGGCATCGCTGGCGTTTCGGCACACCGCCGAATACGACATCGCGGTCGCAAGCTGGATGGAGTCAACCCTGGCCCCTGAACATCCGCCCACCGCCTTCCCGAAGTGGCTGGGCCGCAGCTGGAGCCGCTCGGCGATGCTGCGCTACGGCGAGAACCCGCACCAGCAGGCGGCGCTCTACAGCGACCCGAGCGCGTGGCCGGGCCTGGCGCAGGCCGAGCAGCTGCACGGAAAAGAGATGTCCTACAACAACTTCACCGACGCGGACGCGGCCTGGCGGGCCGCCTTCGACCACGAACAGAAATGCGTGGCAATCATCAAGCACGCCAACCCATGTGGGATCGCGATCTCATCGGTATCGGTCGCGGACGCGCATCGCAAGGCCCACGAATGCGATCCGCTGAGCGCGTTCGGCGGAGTGATCGCGGCCAACACCGAGGTCAGCCTTGAGATGGCCGAATACGTCAGCACCATCTTCACCGAAGTCATCGTCGCGCCGGTCTACGAGCCGGCCGCCCTGGACGTCCTGACGCGCAAGAAGAACATCCGGGTGCTGATCGCCTCCGAGCCGCTGACCGGTGGCACCGAACTGCGCCCAGTCAGTGGCGGACTTCTGGTGCAGCAACGCGACGAGCTTGACGCGCACGGGGATAACCCGGCGAATTGGACCCTGGCCACGGGGTCACCCGCCGATCCGGCGACGCTGGCGGACCTGGTTTTCGCCTGGCGCGTGTGTCGCGCCGTCAAATCGAATGCGATCGTGATCGCGGACGGCGGCGCCACCATCGGCGTCGGCATGGGTCAGGTGAACCGCGTCGACGCCGCGCGGCTGGCCGTCGAACGTGGCGGGGATCGCGTGCGCGGCGCGGTCGCGGCCTCGGATGCGTTCTTCCCGTTCCCCGACGGGCTCGAGACACTGACCGATGCCGGAGTGAAGGCGATCGTGCACCCCGGCGGATCGGTGCGTGACGACGAGGTGACGGCGGCCGCCGCCAACGCCGGCATCACGCTGTACCTCACCGGGGCGCGCCACTTCGCCCACTAGTTTTCTCCTGGCTATGCGCTGATATCGGTGTGACCTGGACGCTGCCCAGAGTTCTAGCGGCGAGCGGCCCACTCCGTGATGGGGGTCACAAAAGACGTCCGTCCTCAGTACGATGCGTTCGGGGAGGACCCGACGGCCCCTGCGCACTCACTATCTTTCCCTTCGGGCGGCCGAGGATCGACCTACCTTCCCCTTTTCGATAGGCGGACGGCGGGTCCCGTCCAATCTAGAGAGGAATGAGATGCGCGAGATTACGAAACGAACAGCGGCTTTCTCCGTTGCGCTTGCGGGGTTCGCGCTGATTGGTGGCGGGTGCAGCAAGGCGAACAACGCGGGCCCAACAACCAGTCCTGCCGGCTCTTCGGCGACGTCCTCGGCAACCGCGGGGACATCCGCAAACACGGCGCCATCGGAGAGCACGAGCGCGAGCGGTGCCCCGAGTTCAACGCAGATCAACGGCGCCAACGGCACCCCCTACGTGGTCGAGGGACCGATCTTGGCGAAGTACAACGCCCTTGACGACAAGGCGCGTAAGGACCTAGGTGCACCGACTGGCAACGAGCAGAAGAACCCGGATGGCGGTGTCTACCAGCAATTCGACGGCGGTGTGATCGTTTACAAGACCCAGGCCTACGTCGTGTGGGGCAAGATTCGCGACAAATGGAACCAGCTCGGCGGGTCGCAGGGCCAGCTGGGATATCCGACCAGCGACGAGGTGGACACCCCCGACGGCTTGAAGAAGTCGACATTCGAGCATGGCACCATCACCTGGAAACCCGGGGACGCCGAGGCCACCGTCACGAACGGTTAATCCGTCCGGGCCCGCCGCCGCGGAGCGGTGGGCTCAAGGATCCAGCACGAAGGCCGGGCACTGTGCGCGATGCCCGGCCTTCGCCTGCACGGGCCCTCGGCGGCACGAGCGGCTGACGGCCGAAGGCGGAGTGCGCGTGTCAATACGCGTGAAGTGAACGCCCTTCGCATGACCCGTCTGAGCGCGCGTCGTAGCGTGGAGTGGTGACGTCACCGAACAACCTGCCCCGCACCGTCGGCGAACTGCGTGCCGCCGGTCACCGTGAACGGGGAGTCAAGCAGGAAATCCGCGAAAATCTGCTGACCGCGCTGGCCGATGGGCCGGACGCCGCCACCATCTGGCCCGGCATCCTGGGATTCGACGACACCGTCTTGCCCCAGCTCGAGCGGGCCCTGATCGCGGGACACGACTTCGTCCTGCTCGGCGAACGCGGCCAGGGCAAAACCCGACTGCTGCGCGCGCTGGTCGGATTGCTTGACGAGTGGACGCCGGTGATCGCCGGGGCGGAACTGGGTGAGCATCCCTTCTCGCCGATCACCCCGGAGTCGATCCGCAAGGCCGCCACCCTGGGCGACGACCTGCCGGTCGAATGGAAGCACCGCAGCGAGCGCTACACCGAAAAGCTCGCCACCCCCGACACCAGCGTCGCCGACCTGGTGGGCGACGTCGACCCGATCAAGGTCGCCGAGGGTCGCAGCCTGGGGGACCCGGAAACCATCGCCTACGGGCTGATTCCGCGCGCGCACCGTGGCATCGTCGCGGTCAACGAACTTCCCGACCTCGCCGAGCGCATCCAGGTGTCGATGCTCAACGTGATGGAGGAACGCGACATCCAGGTCCGCGGCTACACGCTGCGCCTGCCGCTGGACGTCTTGGTGGTCGCCAGCGCCAACCCCGAGGACTACACCAACCGGGGACGCATCATCACCCCGCTCAAAGACCGCTTCGGCGCGGAGATCCGGACCCACTACCCGCTGGAGCTCGAGGCCGAGGTCGGGGTGATCGCGCAGGAAGCACACCTGTCGGCCCAGGTGCCCGACTACCTCATGCACATCATCGCCCGGTTCGCCCGCTACCTGCGGGAGTCGAATTCCGTCGATCAGCGCTCCGGGGTGTCGGCGCGGTTCGCCATCGCCGCCGCCGAGACCGTCGCGGCCGCCGCCCGCCATCGCGGCGCGATCCTGGGGGAGACCGATCCCGTGGCGCGGGTGGTCGATCTGGGCACCGTGATCGACGTCCTGCGCGGCAAACTGGAATTCGAGTCCGGCGAGGAGGGCCGCGAACAGGCGGTGCTCGAACATCTGCTGCGCCGGGCGACCGCGGACACCGCGTCGCGGGTGCTGGGCGGCATCGACGTCGGTTCGCTGGTGTCCGCGGTCGAGGGCGGTTCCGCGGTGACGACGGGCGAACGGGTGTCGGCCAAGGACGTGCTGGCCGCGGTGCCCAGCCTGCCGGTGGTGGACAAGATCGCGGACAAGCTCGGCGCGCGGTCGGAGGGTGAGCGCGCCGCCGCGCTGGAATTGGCGCTCGAGGCTCTGTATCTGGCCAAGCGCATCGACAAGGTGTCCGAGGAAGGACAAACCGTCTATGGCTGACCCTTTCAAAGGGCACTCTCTACGTTACTCGGCGTACACCGGCGGGCCGGACCCGCTGGCGCCGCCGGTGGATCTGCGCGAGGCGCTCGAACAGATCGGCCAGGACGTCATGGCCGGCACATCGCCGCGCCGCGCGCTCTCCGAGCTGCTGCGCCGCGGCACCAAGAACATGCCCGGCGCGGACCGGATGGCGGCCGAGGCCAACAAGCGACGACGGGAATTGTTGCGGCGCAACAACTTAGACGGAACCCTGCAGGAGATCAAGAAGCTGCTTGACGAGGCGGTGCTGGCCGAACGCAAGGAGTTGGCCCGCGCGCTCGACGACGACGCCCGCTTCGGCGAACTCCAGCTGGACGCGCTGCCGGCATCGCCGGCCAAGGCCGTCCAGGAGCTCTCCGAGTACAACTGGCGCAGCGGCGAGGCCCGTCAAAAATATGACCAGATCAAGGATCTGCTCGGCCGCGAGATGTTGGACCAACGCTTCGCGGGCATGAAGCAGGCGCTTGAGGGCGCCACCGACGAGGACCGTCAGCGCGTCAATGACATGCTGAACGACCTCAACGATCTGCTGGACAAGCATGCCCGCGGCGAGGACACCCCAGAAGACTTCGAAAAGTTCATGGACTCCCACGGCGAGTTCTTTCCGGAGAGCCCCCGCAACGTCGACGAGCTGCTGGACTCGCTGGCCAAGCGTGCCGCCGCGGCGCAGCGCTTCCGCAACAGCCTGAGTGCCGAGCAGCGCGCGGAGCTAGATGCCTTGGCGCAGCAGGCATTCGGCTCACCGGCTCTGATGGAATCGCTGAATCGGCTCGACGCGCACCTGCAGGCGGCGCGGCCGGGCGAGGACTGGAGCGGGTCCGAACAGTTCTCCGGTGACAACCCGTTCGGCATGGGCGAGGGCACCCAGGCGCTGTCCGACATCGCCGAGCTCGAGCAACTGGCCGAGCAGCTCTCGCAGAGCTATCCGGGCGCCTCCATGGATGACGTCGACCTGGACGCGCTGGCACGCCAGCTCGGTGACGAGGCGGCCGTCGACGCCCGCACGCTTGCCGAACTGGAACGCGCACTGGTCAATCAGGGCTTTTTGGACCGCGGCTCCGACGGCCAATGGCGGCTGTCGCCGAAAGCCATGCGCAGGCTGGGCGAGACGGCGCTGCGCGATGTGGCACAACAACTTTCCGGACGGCGCGGTGAGCGCGACCATCGGCGCGCCGGGGCGGCCGGTGAGCTCACCGGCGCCACCCGGCCCTGGCAGTTCGGTGACACCGAACCGTGGAACATCTCCCGCACGCTGACTAACGCCGTTCTGCGGCAGGCGGGTACGGCCACGCTCGATGGACCGGACGCCCGGTTGAAGATCTCCGTCGACGACGTCGAGGTTTCCGAGACCGAGACCCGTACGCAATCTGCGGTCGCGCTGCTGGTCGACACGTCGTTTTCCATGGTGATGGAGAACCGCTGGCTGCCCATGAAGCAAACGGCGCTGGCCCTCAACCACCTGGTGTGCACGCGTTTCCGCTCGGATGCCTTGCAGATCATCGCCTTTGGCCGCTACGCCCGGACGGTGACCGCCGCCGAGCTTACGGGTCTCGAGGGGGTGTACGAGCAGGGCACCAACCTGCACCACGCGCTGGCCCTGGCGGGCCGCCATCTGCGCCGCCACCCCAACGCCCAGCCCGTCGTGTTGGTGGTGACCGACGGTGAGCCGACCGCCCACCTGGAGGACTTCGACGGCGACGGCACGACGGTGTTCTTTGACTACCCGCCGCATCCGCGGACCATCGCCCACACCGTGCGCGGCTTCGACGAAATGGCGCGCCTCGGTGCGCAAATCACGATCTTCCGGCTGGGCAGCGACCCCGGCCTGGCACGGTTCATCGACCAGGTCGCCCGGCGCGTCGAGGGACGCGTCGTGGTCCCCGACCTCGACGGGCTCGGCGCGGCCGTCGTCGGCGACTACCTACGATCCCGCCGCCGGCGGTAGCGCTCGGCGTGCGACGGAAGGAGAAAATTCAGTGAGCCAGGTTCCCACCATTGAACTCAATGACGGTGTCGGCATCCCGCAACTCGGTTTCGGCGTGTTCCAGATCAAGCCCGACAAGACCGCATCGGCGGTCAAGACGGCGCTGGAAATCGGATACCGGCATATCGACACCGCCGAGATGTACGGGAATGAAAAGGAAGTCCGACAAGGCATCCGCGACGCCGGCCTGGACCGCGGCGAGGTCTTCATCACCAGCAAGCTCAACAACGGCTTTCACAAGCCCGACGATGCGCGGCGCGCTTTCGACCAAACGCTGAAGGCACTGGATTCCGACTACGTCGACCTGTTCCTCATCCACTGGCCGCTGCCCACGCTCTACAACGGTGACTTCGTCTCGACGTGGAAGGTCTTCGAAGAGTTCGCGCGCGACGGACGCGCCCGCAGCATCGGTGTGTCGAATTTCCAAGTCGCACATCTGGATCGGCTCGCCGCCGAAACCGAGACCGTCCCGTCTGTCAACCAGATCGAGGTGCATCCGTACTTCGGCAATGACGACGTCCGGGCGTACGGAAGCGAGCACGGCATCGCCACCGAGGCGTGGGCGCCCCTCGCCCAGGGCAAGGTGCTCGAGGACCCGGTGATCAACCGCATCGCCGACGCCCGTGGCAAGACGGCGGCGCAAGTGGTGTTGCGCTGGCACATTCAGCGGGGCGACATCGTTTTTCCCAAATCGGTGACACCGGAACGGGTCAAATCCAACTTCGAGTTGTTCGACTTTGACTTGGACGGCCCCGACATGGACGCGATCTCAGCGCTGAACAAGGGTGAGTCCGGACGCAACGGCCCCAACCCGGACACCTTCGACTACGTGCCCGGCTGACGCATCCGCTGCCGCGAGGCGGCTACCCGCGCGGTCTGCGGGCTTTGCGTGCGATTCCCACGCCGCCCCAGAGCGAGAAGCCGTGAACGTGGACCGTGGGCGCTCCGGGTGTGCCCTGGCCGATGACGCGGCGATCAAAGTTTCCCATCACGCCACGGCCATGCACCACCACGTTGACTTCGGGCGGCAGCAAAATATTCTGCACGCCCATAATCGACATCGCGTGGATCTCGACCTCGGTCGAGGTGAAGTCGGCGTAGCGCAAATCGACCACGCCGCTGCCGCACAGGGTGAAGGTGGTCAGCTTCTTCGGCACGTTCCATCGGCCCCGCCGCTCGAAGCCGCTCATCAGGGCCAGCAGCAGCGTCGACGGCGCCGGATTGGGTTTGCCGCCGCGGCGCGGACTGATCGGCGCGCTCGGCAGATCGGCCCGCAATCGATCCAGTTCTTCATACGTCGTCGCGGCATACGCCCTGGTCAAGCGGTCTTCGTAGTCGTTGAGCTGCAGGCGGCCCTGCTCGGCCGCGTACGCCAGCAACTGCGCAGTCTGTATGCGATCGGTATCGGCCGCGCGCGACGGTTCGCCGCGTGTGTCCTCCGCATCCCGTTGCGTTGAGTTGCTCATCACCCACGAGCCTACGACGTCCAGGTTTTGCTGCAACAGGATTGGCTAAACTGCAACCTTGCGCCGGCCCGGGCCGTGCCGCCGGCCGTTCGGCCGGACCCGCTCTTTGACATCTGGCTAACTAATCGGTGGCTAACTCGTCCAGCCGGGCGGGCGCTTCTCGAGGAACGCCAACATGCCCTCACGGGCTTCATCGGAGACGAAAAGGCGCGCCGACTCCTGGGCGAGCCGTTCGGCATCGCGGTCGAACCCGTCGAGGACCGCGGCGGTGGTCAGTGCCTTGGAGGCCGCGAGGCCTTGCGGTGAACCACGACCCACATCGGCGAGGAGTCTGTCAACCGCGGCGTCGACGTCCTCGGCGGCCATGGTGATCAGCCCGATCTCCGCCGCCTCGCCGGCGTCGAAGGTCTCGCCGGTCAGGTAGTAGCGCGCCGCGGCCCGCGGCGAAAGCTTCGGCAGCAGTGTCAACGAGATGATGGCCGGCGCGACGCCGATGCGGGCCTCGGTCAGCGCGAACGTGCTGCGCGGCCCGGCGACCGCCATATCGCAGGCACCCACCAAGCCGAAACCGCCGGCCCGGACATGCCCATTGATGGCGGCGATCACCGGCCGTGGTGAAGCGACGATGGCCCGCATCAACGCGGCCATCTCGCGGGCCCGTGCGACGGCCACGTCATATGCCGATGGTGGCGACCCGCTTCGCCCGGCTTCGCCGCCCTCGCGATCGCCACGTGCCGATGGTGGCGACCCGCTTCGCTCGGCTTCGCCGCCCTCGCGATCGCCACGTGCCGATGGTGGCGACCCGCTGCCCCCGCCGCCCTCGCTGAGATCCGCGCCGGCGCAGAAGGTGCCCCCGGTGTGACCGAGCACCACCGCGCGCACCGCCGAATCCGACGCGGCGTCGCGCAGCCCCTGGTGCAGCTGGTTGACCAGCGTGGTGGACAGCGCGTTGCGGTTGTGCGGTGAATTCAGCGTCAGCCGCGCATACGGCCCACCGGTGTCGGCGGGCCCGGCGTATTCGACGAGCGTGTCCATCGGCTGGCCCTCAGTAGCTTCGCGGCAGGCCCAGCGATGTCTGCGCGACGAAGTTCAGCACCATCTCGCGGCTGACCGGGGCGATGCGGCCCAGCCGGGCCGAGGTCAGCATGGCGCCCACGCCGTACTCCTTGGTGAGCCCGTTGCCGCCCATCGACTGCACCGCCTGGTCCACCGACCGGGTAGCGGCCTCGGCCGCAGCGTATTTGGCCATGTTCGCGGCCTCGGCCGCGGCCATGTCGTTGCCGGAGTCATACAGCGTGGCGGCCTTCTGCATCATCAGCTTGGCCAGCTCGACCTCGATGTGGCACTGCGCCAACGGATGTGACAGGCCTTGGTGCGAGCCGATCGGCGTGCCCCACACCTGGCGGGTCTTGACGTACTCGGCGGCCCGATCGAGCGCGAACCGTCCCATCCCGACAGAGCTGGCCGCGCCCATGATGCGTTCGGGGTTGAGCCCCGCGAAAAGCTGTGCGATGGCGGCATCCTCGGCGCCGACGAGCGCGTCGCCGGGCAGGCGGACGTCGTCGAGAAAGACCTGGAATTGGCGTTCGGGGCTGATCAGTTCCATCTCGATGGGCGTGGAGGTGAAGCCCGGCGAATCGGTGGGCACCACGAACAGCGCGGGGCGCAGCTTGCCCGTTTTGGCCTCCTCCGTGCGGGCCACCACCAGCACCGCCTGCGCCTGGTCGATGCCGGAGATGAACACCTTCTGGCCCTTGAGGACCCAGTCGCTGCCGTCGCGGCGGGCGGTGGTGGTGATCTTGTGCGAGTTGGATCCGGCGTCCGGCTCGGTGATGGCGAACGCCATCGTCAGGGTGCCGTCGGCGATACCGGGGATCCAGCGCTTCTTTTGCTCCTCGGTGCCGAACTTGCTGATGATCGTGCCGTTGATGGCGGGCGAGACCACCATCAGCAGCAGCGCGCTGCCGGCGGCCGCCATTTCCTCCATCACCAGCGACAGCTCGTACATTCCGGCGCCGCCTCCGCCATACTCTTCGGGCAGGTTAACCCCGAGGAAGCCGAGTTTCCCTGCCTCCGACCATAATTCGTCGGTGTGCTCGTGCGCGCGCGCCTTCTTCAGGTAGTACTCGCTGCCGTAGTTGGACGCCCACTCGGCTACGGCCTTGCGCAGAGCCTGGCGTTCTTCGTTCTCTATGAAGCTGCTGTCGGTCACTGGGAATCTCCTTCAGATTGGGGCGCTTCCACTCTTGCCAGCACGGCGCCCACTTCGACTTGCTGACCGGTTTTGACGCTGAGCTCGGCGAGCGTCCCGTCGACCGGTGCGGTGATGGTGTGTTCCATCTTCATGGCCTCTAGCCAGATCAGGGGCTGGCCGGCGGTGACGGTTTCGCCGATGGCGGCACCGAGCCGGATGACGCTGCCGGGCATCGGCGCCACCAGCGAGCCCTTTTCGACGGTCGAACCGGGCTCGGGGAAACGCGGCTGCGCGATCAGGTGCACCGATCCGCGCGCGGAATCGACGTAGACGTCGGAATCGTAGCGCCGCACCGAGAAGCCGTGGTCGACGCCGTCAACCCGCAGCACGACGGCTTTCGCCGTGGCCGACACCAGCTGCACGGACGGGTCATCAGGAAGCACCAAACCGGTTCTGGTGAAACGGTATTGAACTTTGATCTCGTCGCCCGCGTCGTCGTGGTAGTCCCTGACCTGATAGACCGACGGTAGGTTGCGCCAGCCGCTGGGAACGGCGCCCAGGACCGGGGCGACGGCGCGGTTGTGCGCGGCGTCGGCGAGTGCGGCCGCGATGGCGGACAGTCGCACCACCGCGGTGTCGCCCAGCGGGGCTGCGAGGCGCGCCAGGTCGTGGGCGTCGAAAAACGCTGTGTCGGTGGCGCCGTCGAGGAACGCGGGATGTCGCAGCACATTCACCAGCAGGTCCCGGTTGGTGCGCACGCCGTGCACGCGGGCGCGGGCCAGTGCATCGGCGAGGACCAGTGCCGCCTGCCGCCGTGTCGGGGCGTAGGAGATGACCTTGGCCAGCATCGGGTCATAGTGGATCGACACCGCGAATCCGTCGACGATCCCCGAATCCAGCCGGATTCCGGTCCGCCCACCCAGCGAGGCGAACTCGGCCCGCACCGAGGGCACCTCGAACGCGCGCACCACACCGGCCTGCGGCTGCCAGCCCCGTGCGGGATCCTCGGCGTAGAGCCGCGCCTCGATCGAATGGCCATGGGCGACAGGCGGTTCAGCGTCGAGCCGGGCGCCGTCGGCCACCGCTAGCTGCAGCTCGACCAGGTCGAGTCCGGTGGTCTCTTCGGTCACCGGGTGCTCGACCTGCAGCCGGGTGTTCATCTCCAGGAAGTAGAACTCGCCGTCATCGTCGGCGAGGAACTCCACGGTGCCCGCACCGGTGTAGCCGATGGCACCCGCGGCCAGCCGGGCCGCGTCGAACAGCTTGGCGCGCATGCCCGGTGTGCGTTCCACCAAAGGGGAGGGGGCCTCCTCGATGATCTTCTGGTGGCGGCGCTGTATCGAGCATTCGCGTTCCCCGACGGCCCATACCGTGCCGTGGGCGTCGGCGAGGACCTGAACCTCGACGTGGTGGCCGGTGGGCAGGTAGCGCTCACAGAACACAGTCGGATCGCCGAACGCGGACTGTGCTTCCCGGCGCGCCGCGGCGACTTCGCCGGCAAGAGACGATAATTCGCGCACCACGCGCATCCCGCGCCCACCGCCGCCCGCGGAGGCCTTGACCAGCACCGGCAGCTGCGCCTGGGTGACGCTGTCGGGGTCGAGCTCATCGAGGACGGGCACGCCCGCGGCGGCCATCAGCTTCTTGGACTCGATCTTGGAGCCCATCGCGCGCACCGCGTCCACCGGAGGCCCGACCCAGATCAGGCCGGCGTCCTGGACGGCGGCCGCGAAATCGGCGTTCTCCGAGAGGAATCCGTAGCCGGGGTGTATCGCGTCGGCGCCCGCGGCGCGAGCAGCCGCGATGATGGCCTCGGCATTGAGGTAGTCGTTGGTCTTGTCCAGCCGCACCCGTGCGTCGGCCTCGGCGACGTGTGGCGCGCCGGCGTCCGGGTCGGTGTAGACGGCGACGGTGCTTAAGCCCAGCCGTCGACAGGTGGCGAACACCCGGCGGGCGATTTCGCCGCGGTTGGCAACCAGGACTCGAGTGATTCCCATGGGGCTCACATCCGGAAGACGCCGAAGTTCGACGTCCCCTTGATCGGGCCATTGGCGATGGCGGACAAACACATTCCCAGTACTGTGCGGGTGTCCCGCGGGTCGATCACCCCGTCGTCGTAGAGCATTCCGGACAACATCAGCGGCAGCGACTCGGCCTCGATCTGACCTTCGACCGCGGCCCGCATCGCCGCGTCGGCCTCCTCGTCGACCTGCTGGCCGCGGGCTTCCGCGGCCGCGCGGGCCACGATCGACAGCACCCCGGAGAGCTGCGCGGCGCCCATCACCGCGGACTTCGACGTCGGCCACGCGAAGAGGAAGCGCGGGTCATAGGCGCGGCCGCACATGCCGTAGTGGCCCGCGCCGTAGGAAGCGCCGATCAGCAGCGAGATGTGCGGGACCGACGAATTGGACACGGCGTTGATCATCATCGCGCCGTGCTTGATCATCCCGCCCTCTTCGTAGTCCTTGCCCACCATGTAGCCGGTGGTGTTGTGCAGGAACAGCAATGGCGTGTTGGAGCGGTTGGCCAGCTGGATGAACTGGGTGGCCTTCTGCGACTCCTCGCTGAACAGCACCCCGCGCGCGTTGGCCAGGATCCCGATCGGATAGCCGTGCAACTGGGCCCAGCCCGTCACCAGCGACGACCCGTACAGGGGCTTGAATTCGTCGAATTCGGAGCCGTCGACGATGCGAGCGATCACTTCGCGGGGGTCGAACGGAATACGCAGATCCGCGGGAACGATGCCGATGAGCTCCTCCGTGTCGAACAGCGGCTCGGTGACCGGCTTGGGTTCCGGTCCCTCCTTGACCCAATTCAGCCGGGCAATGATGCGGCGGCCGATCCGGATGGCATCGGGTTCGTCGACGGCGAAGTAGTCGGCCAAACCCGAGACGCGGGCGTGCATTTCGGCGCCACCCAGCGATTCGTCGTCGGATTCCTCACCGGTGGCCATTTTCACCAGTGGGGGACCGGCGAGGAACACCTTGGAACGTTCCTTGATCATCACCACGTGATCGGACATCCCGGGGACGTAGGCGCCGCCCGCGGTGGAGTTACCGAATACCAACGCGATGGTGGGGATCCCGGCCGCCGAGAGCCGGGTCAGGTCGCGGAACATCCGGCCGCCGGGGATGAAGATCTCCTTCTGGGTCGGCAGGTCCGCGCCGCCGGATTCCACCAGCGAGATCACCGGAAGCCGGTTCTCGAAGGCGATCTGGTTGGCCCGCAGGATCTTCTTCAGGGTCCATGGGTTGCTGGTGCCGCCTTTGACCGTCGGGTCATTGGCGACGATCATGCATTCGACGCCTTCCACCACACCGATGCCGGTCACGGTGCTGGCACCGACCTTGAAGGCGCTGCCCCAGGCCGCCAGCGGGCTCAGCTCGAGGAACGGCGAGTCCGCGTCGACCAGCAGCTCGATGCGTTCACGCGCGGTCAGCTTGCCGCGGTCATGGTGGCGCTCCACGTATTTGGCCCCGCCGCCCGCCAGCGCATTGGCCAGCTCGGTGTCGATCTCGTCGAGTTTCGTGATCGCCGCCGACGCCGCCTCGGTGAACACGGCGTCGTCGCGGTTGAGCGTGGACTGCAGCACGGTCATGACCACCGCCGACGATGCGGAGCGACGCGATGAGAAGGAGGCGGTGTGATCATGATTGGAATCCCAGGAGTTTGGCGGACAGGGCGGTCAGGATTTCGGTGGTTCCGCCGCCGATGCCCAGGATCCTCATGTCCCGGTATTGGCGTTCGACCTCGGATTCGGCCATATAGCCCATGCCGCCGAACAACTGGACGGCTTGGTTCGCGACCCATTCGCCGGCTTCGACGGCGGTGTTCTTGGCGAAGCACACCTGCGGAATCAGGTTCGTCTCACCGGCGAGCTGTCGTTCCACCACGCTGCGCGAGTAGACGCGGGCAACGTCGATGCGGCGGGCCATCTCGGCGAGCGTATTCTGCACCGATTGCCGCGAGATCAGCGGGCGGCCGAACGTCTCGCGATCGCGGCACCATTGCACCGTCAGGTCGAGGCAGCGCTGCGCGCTCGAATATGCTTGCGCGGCAAGGCCGATGCGCTCGGCGACGAAGGCCTGGGCGATCTGGGCGAACCCGCTGTTCTCGGCGCCGACCAGGTTGGCCACCGGCACCCGGACGTCGGTGTAGGAGAGCTCGGCGGTGTCCGAGGATCGCCAGCCCATCTTGTCCAGCTTGCGCGTCACCTCGAAACCGGGCGTGCCCTTTTCGACCACCAGCAGCGAAACCCCGCCTGCGCCAGGGCCTCCGGTGCGGGCCGCCGTGACGACGTAGTCGGCGCGCACCCCGGAGGTGATGTAGGTCTTGGCGCCGTTGACGATGTAGTGGTCACCGTCCCGCATGGCCGCGGTCCGCAGGTGCCCGACGTCGGAACCGCCGCCGGGCTCGGTGATGGCCAGCGACCCGATCTTGTCGCCGGCCAGCGTCGGCCGGACGAATTCCTCGATCAGCCGGGCATCGCCGGAGGCAATCATGTGCGGCACCGCGATGCCGCACGTGAACAGCGACGCGAACACGCCCCCCGGGGCTCCGGCCTGATGCATCTCCTCGCAGATGACGACCGCGTCGGCGCCGTCGCCGCCCCCGCCGCCGGCCGATTCGGGGAAGTTCGCGCCCAGCAGCCCGGCGGCCCCGGCGCTGCGGTGCAATTCGCGTGGAAGCTCGCCGCTGCGTTCCCACTCGTCGACGTGAGGCAGAATTTCGCGTTCGGCAAAGGAGCGCACCGTCTTTCGCAGCTGCTCGCGCTCGGGCGTGGTCCAAAGGTTCATGACAAGAGACTCTCCGGGATGTCGAGGTGGCGGCTGCGCAGCCATTCGCCCAGCCCTTTGGCTTGAGGATCGAATCGGGCCTGGTAGGCGACGCCCTGGCCGAGGATGCCGTCGATGACGAAGTTGACCGCCCGCAGATTCGGCAACAGGTGGCGGACGACATCGAAGTCCGCAGCCTCGGGCAGCAGTTCCTTGAGCCGGTCGACGGTCAGCGTGTGGGCCAGCCATCGCCATTGCTCGTCGGTGCGGACCCAGACCCCGACATTGGCGGAGCCGCCCTTGTCGCCGCTGCGGGCCCCGGCGATGCGGCCCAGCGGCGCCCTGCGCACCGGACCGTCCGGGAGCGGCTCGGGCAGCGGCGGGGGATCGGCCGGAGCCAACGACAAAGTATCGGTGGCACAAGGGATGTCGGTTCGGGTTCCATCGGCGTGCACCGCGACGTGGGGTACCTGATCGGCGTCGACGTAGCCGGGGGTGAACACGCCGTAGACCTGGCCGTCCCCCGGCGGGGCGGTGACGTGGAATCCCGGATAGCTGGCGAGCGCCAATTCGACCGCGGCCGAGGAGAATTGGCGTCCGACGTTGGCGGGGTCGGGGTCACGCACGACGCAGTGCAGCAGGGCGCTGGCCGCTTCTTCGGTGTCGGCGTCGGGGTGGTCGGTGCGGGCCAGGGTCCACTCGAGTTCGGCGGGCTTGACGGTGAGCGCGGCGTCGAGTTGGCGGCGCACCAAGTCGGCCTTGGCCTCGATGTCCAGGCCGGTGAGCACGAAGGTCATCGAGTTGCGGAATCCGCCGATGCTGTTCAGCGACACCTTGTAGGTGGGCGGCGGGGCTTCCCCGCGCACACCGCTGATGCACACCCGGTCGGCGCCGTCGGACGACAGCTCGATGGTGTCCATCCGGGCGGTGACGTCGGGGTTGGCGTAGCGCGCCCCGGTGATCTCGTAGAGCAGCTGGGCGGTGACGGTGTCGACGCTGACCAGGCCGCCGGTGCCGGGGTGCTTGGTGATCACCGAGGATCCGTCGGGGTAGACCTCGGCCAGGGGGAAACCGGCGTGGGTGAGGTCGGCGACCTCCGTAAAGAAGGAGTAGTTGCCGCCGGTGGCCTGCACACCGCATTCGATGACGTGGCCGGCGACCACCGCGCCGGCGAGCTGGTCGTAGTCGGTGCGGTCCCAGCCGAAGTGCGCGGCGGCCGCTCCCACGATCACCGAGGCGTCGGTGACCCGGCCGGTGACGACGACGTCGGCGCCGTCGCCCAGGCAGTCGACGATGCCCCAGGCGCCCAGGTAGGCGTTCGCGGTCAGCGGGCTGCCCAGACCCAGTTCCGCGGCGCGCGGCAACAGGTCGTCGCCTTCCACGTGGGCGATCCGGGCGTCGATACCCAGGCGCTCGGCCAGGGCGCGGATCGCGTCGGCCAGGCCGGCCGGGTTGAGGCCGCCGGCGTTGGCCACGATGCGGACGCCGCGGTCGCGGGCCTCGCCCAGGCAGTCCTCGAGCTGTGTCAGGAAGGTCTTGGCGTAGCCGCGCTCGGGGTGCTTCATCCGGTCCCGGCCCAGGATCAGCATGGTCAGTTCGGCCAGGTAGTCGCCGGTCAGGTAGTCGACCTCGCCGCCGGTGAGCATTTCGCGCATGGCCGAGAGCCGGTCGCCGTAGAACCCGGAGCAGTTCGCGATCCGGACGTAAGCACCGGAAGCAGAGGCCATGCCTGTCCTCCATTCAGGGATTCACCGGTGAGACCCACCAACCAACCGGTAGGTTAACGGGTACCGCGGGTGTCACGTCAAGGATCCCACTTCGTTGCGGGTGCCCCAGGGCCAATCCCTCCGTGGAGCGCGTGGCTTCCGTCCGTTTTGGCGACGAGCGGACCAGCGACTATCCTGATACGCGATCGTCGCCCGTTCGGCCTCCTCGGCCACGCCGCGCGACATGCCGAACCGCAAGCCACATTGAGGAGTTAGGCCCGACCATGGCCGTACCCAAGCGCAGAATGTCGCGCGCGAACACCCGTAGCCGGCGCGCGCAGTGGAAGGCCGAGAAGACCGAACTCGTCGGTGTCACGGTCGCAGGTCAGCGGCACAAAGTGCCGCGCAGGCTGCTCAAGGCGGCCCGCCTCGGTCTGATCGACCTCGACCGCCGCTGACCCGTTGGCGGCGGCCCGCTGCACCCGGCTTCGCCGCGTTTGCGACCGCCGCTGACCTGATGGCGGCGGCCCGCTGCACCCGGCTTCGCCGCGTTTGCGACCCCCGCTAAGCGCCTCACCGGCGCGCCTCTCAGGTCAGTCTCAGGCGGTGCGACGAAACTAGGGGTCGTGCGAATACTGGTCGTCGACGACGATCGCGCGGTGCGCGAGTCGCTGCGCAGGTCATTGTCCTTCAACGGCTACTCGGTCGAGTTGGCCCATGACGGAGTCGAAGCCCTCGAACTGATCGCCAGCGATCGCCCCGACGCGCTCGTCCTGGATGTGATGATGCCGCGGTTGGATGGCCTCGAGGTGTGCCGTCAGCTCCGCAGCACCGGTGACGATCTGCCGATCCTGGTGCTCACCGCGCGCGATTCGGTCTCCGAGCGGGTCGCCGGGCTGGACGCCGGCGCCGACGACTATCTGCCGAAGCCGTTCGCCCTGGAAGAGCTGTTGGCCCGGATGCGGGCGCTGCTGCGCCGGACCAAGCCGGAGGATGACGCCGAATCGGTGGCGATGACGTTCTCCGACCTCACCCTGGACCCGGTGACCCGCGAGGTCACCCGCGGCGAGCGTCGAATCAGCTTGACGCGCACCGAATTCGCGTTGCTCGAAATGCTGATCGCCAATCCGCGCCGCGTACTCACCCGCAGCCGCATCCTCGAGGAGGTATGGGGATTCGACTTCCCCACCTCGGGCAATGCGCTGGAGGTCTACGTCGGCTATCTGCGCCGCAAGACCGAAGCCGATGGTGAGTCCCGGCTGATCCACACGGTGCGCGGGGTGGGTTACGTCCTTCGGGAGACACCACCGTGACGATGCAATTCCAATGATCAAGTTCCACCGGCCTCAGCGCCCACCCATGCGCCCACCGCTGCGCGCCACCCCGTCGCTGTCGTTGCGGTGGCGGGTCATGCTGCTGGCGATGTCGATGGTCGCCATGGTCGTGGTGCTGATGGCCTTCGCGGTCTACGCCGTCATTTCGGCGGCGCTCTACAGCGACATCGACAACCAGCTGCAAAGCCGGGCGCAACTGTTGATCGCGAGCGGTTCACTGGCCGCGGACCCCGGCAAAGCGATCGAAGGCACCGCCTATTCGGACGTCAACGCGATCCTGGTGAACCCGGGCCACGCGATCTACACCGCCCAGCAGCCGGGTCAGACCCTGCCCGTCGGTGCGCCGGAAAAGGCGGTCATCCACGGCGATCTGTTCATGTCGCGGCGTACCGCCGGCGATCAACGGATCCTCGCCGTGCACCTGCAGAACGGCACCTCGTTGCTGATCTCCAAGAGCCTCAAGCCGACCGAGGCGGTGATGAACAAGCTGCGGTGGGTGCTGCTGATCGTCGGCGGCGTCGGGGTGGCCGTCGCCGCGGTCGCGGGCGGCATGGTCACGCGCGCCGGGCTGCGCCCCGTGGCCCGCCTGACCGAGGCGGCCGAGCGGGTGGCGCGCACCGATGACCTGCGACCCATCCCCGTGTTCGGCAGCGATGAGTTGGCCCGGCTCACCGAGTCGTTCAACCTGATGCTGCGCGCGCTCGCCGAGTCGCGGGAGCGGCAGGCGCGGCTGGTCACCGACGCCGGGCATGAACTGCGCACCCCGCTGACCTCGCTGCGGACCAACGTCGAGCTGCTCATGGCGTCGATGGAACCGGGAGCGCCGCGGCTACCCGAACAGGAGATGGTCGAGCTGCGCGCCGACGTGCTGGCGCAGATCGAAGAATTGTCCACTCTGGTAGGGGATTTGGTGGACCTCACCCGCGACGACGCCGGCCAGGTGGTGCACGAGCCGGTCGACATGTCCGATGTGGTCGATCGCAGCCTGGAGCGAGTCAGGCGGCGCCGCAACGATATTCACTTCGACGTGGACGTGACGCCGTGGCAGATGTATGGCGATGCGGCCGGGCTCTCGCGTGCGGTCCTGAACCTGTTGGACAACGCGGCCAAGTGGAGCCCGCCCGGCGGCCACGTCGGTGTCACCATGCGACAACTCGACGCCTCACACGCGGAACTGGTGGTCGCCGACCACGGGCCCGGCATTCCACCGCAAGAGCGTCGCCTGGTGTTCGAGCGGTTCTATCGTTCGACGACGGCACGGGCCATGCCCGGGTCCGGTCTCGGGCTGGCGATCGTCAAGAAGGTCGTGCTCAACCACGGCGGATTGCTGCGCGTCGAGGACACCGTCCCGGGCGGCCAGCCGCCGGGGAGCTCCTTCTATGTGCTGCTGCCGGGGCGGCCGCTGCCGCCCGCGGCATACTCCGCGTCCGAGCCCCAAACCGGCCAGGTAGGCGTCACGACCGATCCCACCGTGCCGGGGGCCGGCGACGAGGCGAACTCTCGGGAATCGGCGAACGTTATCTCAGTGGACTCTCAGTCCGCGCGGGCAAGGTAGGTCTGCGGCTACTGTTGAGCCCAGCCGTCGACTTGCCCAAACACTGAGATAGAGGAAGAGCGACTTAGCGACATGACGAATGACCCGAGGTATTCGCCACCGCCGCAGCAGCCGGGATACCCGCCCGCGCCGAATCAGACTGCGCACGTCCCGAGCCATGCGGGGTCCTCAGGCTATGCCCAGGGACAACAGCAGCCGTACAACCAGCAGTTTGACTGGCGCTATCGGTCCCAGCCGTCGCAGCCGACCCAGTTCCGTCCGCCCTACGAACCGTTCAGCAACACCGGGCCGGGCCGGATCCCCGGGGCGGGCCCGATACCCGGAGGCGCCGGTGCGGGCCCGATTCCCGGCATGCTGCCCGGAATGCCCGCTGCGCCGGAACCGCGAAAGCGTTCTCGCGCAGGACTTTTGACCGTCGGGGCGTTGGCCATCGCGGTGGTGTCGGCCGGTATCGGCGGCGCAGCGGCGACGGCCATCGAGCTCGGCAACCACGCGACGGGCAACGGGGGCGGGCGCATCGTGGGGGCGGCGCCCAGCGTCCCGGCCGCAAACATGCCGGCGGGCAGCGTCGAACAGGTCGCCTCCAAGGTGGTGCCCAGCGTCGTGATGCTGGAGACCGACATCGGGCGACAGTCCGAAGAGGGCTCCGGCATCATCTTGTCGACCGACGGGCTGATTCTGACCAACAACCACGTCGTCGCGGCCGCAGCGGGACCGCCGAAGGCTGCCGGGGGTCCGCCCGGGGCTCCGCTGCCTCCCGGCGGTCCGGGCGGTCCGGGCGGCCCAACGCCGAAGACCACGGTGACCTTCTCTGACGGTCGCACTGCCCCGTTTACGATCGTCGGCGCGGACCCCACCAGCGACATCGCCGTGATCCGCGTGCAGGGCGTCTCCGGGCTCACGCCCATCTCGCTGGGCTCGTCGTCGGACCTGCATGTCGGTCAGCCGGTGGTGGCGATCGGGTCGCCGCTGGGCCTGTCGGGCACGGTGACCACCGGGATCGTCAGCGCGATGAACCGGCCGGTGTCCACGACCGGCGAGTCGGGCAATCAAAACACCGTGCTGGACGCGATTCAGACCGATGCCGCGATCAACCCCGGTAACTCCGGCGGCGCGCTGGTCAACATGAGCGGCCAGCTGGTGGGCGTCAACTCGGCGATCGCCACCCTGGGCGGCGAGTCGCCGGACGCCCAGAGCGGCTCGATCGGTCTGGGCTTCGCGATACCGGTCGATCAGGCCAAGCGCATCGCCGACGAGCTGATCGCTACCGGCAAGGCGTCGCACGCCTCTCTCGGCGTTCAGGTGACCAGCGACAAGGGCACCCCGGGCGCCAAGGTTGTCGACGTCGTCGCGGGTGGCGCGGCCGCGGCCGCCGGAGTGCCCAAGAACGTGGTCGTCACCAAGGTCGACGACCGCCCGATCAACAGCGCCGACGCCCTGGTGGCGGCGGTGCGCTCGAGGGCGCCCGGCGACAAGATCTCGCTGACGTTCTCCGACCCCGCCGGCGGCGGCAGCCGGACTTTGCCGGTCACTCTCGGAAAGGCGGACCAGTAGTGAGAGTGGACGAACCCTCGGCGACGGGATTGTCGGAGCTCGGATATACGGTTGCACCCATGGAAACGGGTGCGGAATTGGTAGTTGGCCGGGCTCTGGTCGTAGTGGTCGACGATCGCACCGCCCACGGGGACGAGGACCATAACGGCCCGCTGGTCACCGAGCTGCTGACCGAGGCGGGATTCGTCGTCGACGGTGTGGTCGCGGTCGCCGCGGACGAGATCGAGATCCGCAATGCGCTGAACACCGCCGTGATCGGTGGGGTGGACCTGGTTGTCTCGGTCGGCGGGACGGGTGTCACCCCGCGCGACGTCACCCCGGAGGCCACCCGCGAGATCCTGGATCGCGAAATACTTGGTATCGCAGAGGCTATCCGCGGCTCGGGGCTGTCCGCGGGCATCGTCGATGCGGGATTGTCGCGCGGTCTGGCCGGTGTGTCCGGCAGTACGTTGGTGGTCAACCTGGCCGGCTCCCGCTATGCGGTGCGCGACGGAATGGCGACGCTGAATCCGTTGGCGGCCCAGATCATTGGACAGTTGTCGAGCCTGGAGATTTGATTCGCGTGCACCGGGGTCAGTTGTGACCAGGCCTTCCAGTTCCGACGACGAATCGGTTTCGGCTCAGGAATCGACGGACCGGCTCGACCCCGACGCCTACGAGCACGAGCAGTGGTTGCGGGAGAACGTGCCCCCACACCACGGTTGAGCAGGGGACTCGATTGAGGGTCTGGTCGCCGAGTCACGACGCGGTCAACCTTTCGTGACCAATCGTCCGGAAAATGTGTGCTGGCGCACAACCTGGCATAGCGTTTTCTGGGGCGGCAGCGCGTTGCCCTGGTAGATAGCGCTACAGGAGGTTGTGCGCATGTTAAAGGGATTCAAGAGCTTTGTGATGCGCGGTGACGTGATCACCGTGGCCATCGGTCTGGTCGTAGCCCTGGCCTTCTCCAACCTCGTCAAGGCCTTCACCGACAGCGTGATCAACCCGCTGATCGCGGCTGTGCAGCCCGGTACCAAGTTCGGATTGGGTTGGCAGCTCGGCGACACAGGCAGCAAGGCAACCTTCCTCGACATCGGATCGTTCATCTCGGCGATCATCTATTTCGTCGTCTTCATGACGGCCGTCTATTTCATGATCGTGGTGCCTTACAAGCACATCCAGGCCCGCCGTGGGGTCACCGTGTTCGGTGAGGAACCGGCGACCAAGGCGTGCGCGGAGTGCAAGTCCGACATCCCGGAGGCCGCGCACAAGTGCAAATACTGCGCCAGCGTCCAGACGGCCGCCTGACCCAGCGCATTGGGGGTGCGGTGCTGCGGCGACGCACTCAGTGCAGGGTGAGCGTCACCGCTTGACCCAGTGCCGAGCCCGCCACGGTGTTCGCCACGCGAGCCGGCAGCGCAACCAACACCACGCGGTCGCCGTCGGCGACCTGGAGCTTTTCCTTGGCCGACACGAGCACCACGACGGCGTCGGTGGCCACCACCTTGGGGGCGGCGGCGTGGGCGCTTTCCGGCGAGCCCGTCGCCGGTGCGGCCAGTACATCGACCACGTCCCCGACGCGAACAAGGTCGATCAGGGCGCCGTCCGCCAGGTGCAGCGGCACGATGCGGGCGCCGGGTCCCGCCTTGGATCCGAGTGCGGCCTCGGCCAGCCGGCCGCCCAGTAACCGGACGTCGGTCAGCACCTCGCCGCGTCTGGTCGGGCCGGCCAGCGTCGAACCCACCACGGCGCCCACGTCGCCTCGGGCCCCGTCGGGAACCGTTGAGGCCAAACGCTTTTCGAGTCGGACATCGGTGGCGGTCAACGCGGCACCGGGCCGCAGGTCATGCTCGGCGACCACCACCTGCGCGTAGTCACCGTCGGGATTGGACCGCAGCGTCGCGATCCCGGCCAGCACGACGAGCCCGCCCGCGGCGACACGGCGCGCCAGCACCGTACGGCTCCAGTCCGGTCGCAACCACAGCGACAGCCGGGTCAATACGCTTGGGTTCAGCGATGATTCGCCCACGCCGCAACGCTAGGCGCAACGCGGTGCTCGGGCCGACGCTCAGCGGCGCCCGTGTGGATAACCCTCAGTTGGTGGCGGCGGCGGTGGACGGCGTGGAGCTGCTGCTCGACTTCTCACCCGAGCCGGACTTGTCACTGGAACTGGACTTTTCGCTCGAACCCGAGCTCGATCCCGAATCGCTCGACGAGGAGCCATTGGTGGAGGTGCTCGACTTCTTGCCGGACTCGCGGCTGTCGGTGCGGTAGAAGCCGCTGCCCTTGAACACCACACCCACGGAGTTGAAGCGCTTGCGCAGTCGACCGGAGCAGCGTTCGCAGGTGGTCAGCGCGTCGTCGGTGAAGGCCTGCACGATGTCGAAGCGATCGTCGCACTCGGTGCACTGATAGCTGTAAGTCGGCACGAATACCTCCGGATGATTGCAAACCTTGGTTAGCACTCTAGCGTCTCAAGTGCTAGAACCGCCACGTGACCCGTCTCATTCCCCATGTCTCAATGCGGATCGAGGGCGATTAATCCTCCCTGCGGCGTGAGCGCGTGGGTCATGGGAACGTCGTGCGGAGCGGCCGGGATCTCATCGAGCAATTCCGCGTCGCGGACCACCGCGACCAGCGGCGCTCGGGGGTCGCGGCCGCCCAACGAGCGATCGTAGAAACCCCGGCCCCGGCCCAGCCGCACACCGCCGCGGTCCACCGCCAGCGCCGGTACCAGCACCAGGCCCGCCTCTGCCAGGGCCGACGCCGGCAGCCAGGGCTGCGGGGGCTCGAGCAATCCCCACCGGCCGGTGGTCAGCGTGCCGGGCCGGTATTCGCCCCACGACAGCGGCAGCGGCGTGTTGTCGGCGGTGGTGCGCGCAACCGGCAACAGCACCCGCCCGGCGCGGTGCAGCAACATGTTCAGCAGCTCGATCGACCCCGGCTCGGTGCCCACCGGCACGTAGGCGCAGACCGTGCTGTCGCTGGTCATCCTGTTTTCCAGGGCTTCCAGCTTTTCCCGCAACAGCTGCGCTTCAGCGGCCCGAACGTCGTCGGCAACGCGGCGCCGGGCCGCCAGTAGCTGTTCGCGCAACGCGGCCTTGCCCGTGGTCGCCATGCGTCAACCATGACAGCCAGGACTTTGCCCGCGCCACATCGACTCGGCAAAGAGGATGCGGGTTATCGTGTGAACGATGTCATGCCCAAACGTGGTGGTGCCACGCACGGCTGTTGTGCCCGCCGCCGGTCTCGGTACCCGCTTCTTGCCGGCGACCAAAACGGTCCCGAAGGAACTGCTGCCAGTCGTCGATACCCCGGGCATAGAGCTGGTCGCCGCCGAGGCGGCCGAAGCCGGTGCCGAGCGCTTGGTGATCATCACGTCCGAGGGCAAGGACGGCGTCGTCGCGCATTTCGTCGAAGACCTGGTGCTGGAAAGCACTTTGGAGGAGCGCGGCAAAACGGCGATGCTCGACAAGGTCCGCCGCGCGCCGCGGCTGATCAAGGTCGAGTCCGTCGTGCAGAGCGAACCGCTGGGGTTGGGCCACGCGATCGGGTGCGTGGAATCGCGGCTGTCCGACGACGAGGACGCAATCGCGGTGCTGCTGCCCGATGACCTGGTGTTGCCGACGGGCGTGCTGGGGACGATGTCCAAGGTGCGGGCCCACTACGGCGGCACCGTGTTGTGTGCCATCGAGGTGACTCCCGAAGAGGTCGGCGCCTACGGCGTTTTCGACGTCGAGCCGGTGCCCGACGACGACAATCCCGACGTGCTCCGGGTCAAGAGCATGGTCGAAAAGCCCAAGGCCGAGGAGGCGCCGTCGCTGTTCGCCGCGGCGGGACGATACGTGCTCGACCGCGCCATCTTCGACGCATTGCGCCGCATCGAGCGCGGCGCCGGCGGCGAAGTCCAACTCACCGACGGGATCGCGCTGCTGATCTCGGAGGGCCACCCGGTTCATGTGGTCGTGCATCGCGGATCTCGACACGACTTGGGAAATCCTGGCGGCTACCTCAAGGCTGCGGTTGACTTTGCATTGGATCGTGACGACTACGGCCCGGATTTGCGGCAATGGTTGGTGTCGCGATTAGGCCTGGCCGAGCAGTAGCCCGGCGGTAACCCGGCCGGCGGGCCGCCCGCCCGTCAGGGCATTGAGGGCGGCGCCCGTCAGGGCATTGAGGGCAGAGAGGCGCGCTGTGCGTTCTGTGGAAGAGCAGCAGGCCCGGATCACGGCTGCCGCGGTGGCGCCGCGGCCGATACGTGTGGCGATCGCCGAGGCGCAAGGCTTGATGTGCGCCGAGGAGGTGGTCACCGAACGCCCGATGCCCGGTTTCGATCAGGCCGCGATCGACGGCTACGCGGTGCGCAGCGTCGATGTGCTGGGCGTCGGCGAGGTGGGCAGCGATAGCCTTCCCGAGCCGATCGACGACTCACCCGAGAACGACGCGCGCGACGGGCTGGTGCTGCCGGTGATGGGAACGGTCGAGGCCGGTTCCCGCACGCCGAGCCGCTTGCAGCCGCGCCAGGCCGTCCGCGTGCAGACCGGAGCCCCACTGCCCACGCTGTCCGATGCGGTCCTGCCGATGCGCTGGACCGACGGCGGAACGTCGCGGGTGCGGATCTACCGGGGGGCGCCGTCGGGGGCCTACGTACGGCGTGCCGGCGACGACGTCCAGCCCGGTGACGTCGCGGTGCGTGCCGGAACGGTGATCGGCGCGGCCCAGGTCGGACTGCTGGCCGCGGTCGGCCGCGAACGCGTGTTGGTCCATCCGCGGCCGCGGGTCACGGTCATGGCGCTGGGCGGCGAATTGGTCGACATTTCCCGTACCCCGGGAAACGGCCAGGTCTACGACGTCAACTCCTATGCGCTGGCGGCGGCGGCCCGTGATGCCGGTGCCGAGGTCAACCGCGTCGGGATCGTCAGCGGCGGCCCCAGGGAGCTGCGCGACGTCATCGAGGGCCAGATCAATCGCGCCGAGGTCATCGTCGTCGCCGGTGCTGTCGGCGGCGCCGCGGCCGAAGCGGTGCGCTCGGTTCTCTCCGAACTCGGGGAGATAGAAGTGGTGCGGGTCGCGATGCATCCCGGTTCCGTCCAGGGCTTCGGGCAGCTGGGCCGCGAGGGCGTTCCGACGTTTTTGTTGCCGGCCAACCCGGTGAGCGCGCTGGTGGTCTTCGAGGTGATGGTGCGCCCGCTGATCCGGTTGTCGCTGGGCAAGCGCCAACCGATGCGCCGTATCGTGCAGGCGCGCACCCTGTCGCCGATCACGTCGGTCGCCGGGCGCAAGGGCTACCTGCGCGGCCAGCTGATGCGCGACCAGGAGAGCGGGGAGTATCTGGTGCAGGCACTCGGCGGCGCCCCGGGCGCGTCATCGCACCTGTTGGCCACCCTGGCCGAGGCCAACTGTCTGGTGGTGGTGCCCAGCGGCGCCGAGCAGATCCGCACCGGCGAGATCGTCGACGTCGCCTTCTTGGCTCAGCGCGGCTGAGCGGAACGACTGCACCCACGGTGAACCTGTTGCGCTCCACTTCTCGTCATCCGGGTTGGCCCATGAGCGTTGGACCGCTGCGGGTTCCGGCGGGTGTGGTCCGGCTGCGGGCGGTGCGGCTGCGCGACGGCGCGCAGTGGAGCCGGATCCGGCTGACCGACCGCGCGCATCTGGAGCCGTGGGAGCCCAGCGCCGAGGGCGACTGGACGGTCCGGCATGCCGTGGCCGCCTGGCCGGCGCTGTGCTCCGGGCTGCGGGCCGAGGCCCGGCAGGGTCGCATGCTGCCCTACGTCATCGAACTCGACGGGCGGTTCTGCGGCCAGCTGACTGTCGGCAACGTCACGCACGGGGCGTTGCGGTCGGCGTGGATCGGCTACTGGGTGCCGCGGTCGGCCACCGGCGGCGGGGTGGCGACCGCGGCCCTGGCCCTGGGGCTCGATCACTGCTTCGGGCCGGTCATGTTGCACCGGGTCGAGGCCACCGTGCGCCCGGAAAACGCCGCGAGCCGGGCCGTGTTGGCAAAGGTGGGGTTTCGCCAGGAGGGCGTGTTGCAGCGCTACCTGGAAGTCGACAAGGCCTGGCGCGATCATCTGTTGATGGCCATCACCGCCGAAGAGGTCACCGGATCGGTGGCATCGGGGCTGGTCAAAGCCGGCAACGCAAGTTGGGTGTGATTGCCGTTCATTAATGAGGCCCCTTCGGCGGCGTGCCGGGGGAGAGGCGAATTATTGCCGGTTTGGGACTAGCGCGACACGAGTGACTCGTGGTGCTTGTGGGAGGCAAATTACAGGTGTGTAATTGTCCTGGTCGTCATGACCCGGCCGCGTTGGCCACCTATGGGCTTCGCGGGGGATGAGAACGACAGAGAGCAGGTCATCATGCCAAGCATCCCGCAGTCATTGTTGTGGATATCGCTCGTGGTGCTGTGGCTGTTTGTCTTGGTGCCGATGCTCGTCAGCAAACGCGACGCGGTGCGCCGCACCAGTGACGTGGCGTTGGCGACCCGAGTCCTCAACGGCGGGGCCAACTCCCGGCTGGTCAAGCGCAGCGGCCCGGCCGCCGGCCATCGCAGCGACCCCGACTGGCAGCCGCCCGAAGACTCGGCCGACACCGACCTCGACGAGCGCGACCTCTCCGAGACCGACGACCACGACCGGGAACTGGACGACGACGCCGACACTGACGAGCTGAGCCGTCGCCGCCCGGTGGTCATGAAGATGGCGCTGGCCGAGCCTGCCGAGTCCGCCGAGCCCGATTACCTCGACGTCGATGTCGTCGAGGATTCGGCCGCGCTTCCCGTGGGGGCCAGCGATTCTGCGGCCGAGGTCGTCGATGAGGAAGCCGTCGAGCCCGCCGAGGACGACGACGCCGACACCGAGGTCGTCGCCAAACACGACGATGAGGACGAGGACAGCTACGAATACGTCGAGGACTCGTCCGGTTTGGAGCCCGCCGCCGAGAGCGACGACGCCGACGACGAGGCGCCGGCCCCGATCCCGCGCAACGCCGCCCGCCGGCGCCGGCTGGACGCCAAGACCGCCGCCGCGGTCAGCGCCCGCAAGTACGCCTTCCGCAAGAAGGTGTTGATGGGGATGGCGGTCTTCCTGATCGGCTCGGCCACCGCGGCGTTCAAGGTCTCGCCGAGCGCCTGGTGGGTGTGCGGCACCGCCACCGCGATCACCCTGCTGTACCTGGGTTACTTGCGGCGCCAGACGCGCATCGAGGAAAAGGTGCGCCGCCGCCGGATGCAGCGGATGGCGCGGGCGCGCCTCGGCGTCGAGAACGCCTACGACCGTGAGTACGACGTGGTCCCGTCGCGGCTGCGGCGCCCCGGCGCGGTGGTGCTGGAAATCGACGACGAGGACCCGGTCTTCGAGCACCTGGACTACGCGATGGCGATGCGGACCTACGGTTTTCCCCGCGACTTGCCGCGCGCCGTCGGCGAATAGTGCTCGCGTTTCGGCGGTTGGTGCCGCGGCTGGTAGCCTGCTAGCGATCAGGGGCTATGGCGCAGTTGGTAGCGCGACTCGTTCGCATCGAGTAGGTCAGGGGTTCGATTCCCCTTAGCTCCACAACGTGATGAGTCGAGCCATAGGTGACAGACAAGTCGCGAGATCGGTTACAGATTCCCCGGCCATCGGCCGGGGTTTTTGTTTTTTGCGCCAAAATTTTTGTCGGGGCGATGTGGTGGGGGCTCAGGACGTGGTGGCCGGCTTTACTGATCTCGGTGACGGTTTGTGTGGTCATCAGGATCAGAATTGGGGTGTGGGCGTGGATGATTCCGACGCCGAGGTGGTGTAGGCGGCTGCCGTGGCGCAGGGTGCGTTCGCCGCACGGGAGGCCGCAGCGGTAGCCGAGCTCGCACCAGCACCGTGCAGATTCTTGGCTGTCGCGGAGGTCGGTACCGTCGACTGATCCGGGTACGTGCCGAGCAGCCGGTCCGCGGTTCCGCTGGTGGTGACGGTGAACCAGTAGTGTTCGTTTTTGAAGTGATGCCGTCGATGGTTGCGCCAGATCGACCGATACACACCGCTTTTCGCCTTGTAATCGGTGTGGATGAGGTAATGCGTCCACTCATAGGCCAGCCCGAGGGCGGTCAAGAAGACCAGGTACGTCAGCCCGAGGCCGAGTCGAGGGAACGCGAACAACGCGACCGCGACGGCCGTCGGGATCACCCATAGCAACGTCTGCCACGGTATGAAGATGAGCTCAATTTCTCGCGGGTCGCAATGATGCTCGCGATGTTTGCGTGCCAGCAAGGGATCGACGACCAAGCGACCGACAGTGCGCGGCCGCCAGTGCAGGATGGCGACGTGGATGATCCACTCGAAAACGGGAAAGCCCGCGACCATGAGTGCCGGCAGCACGACGTCGGTGAGCTGCCAATCACCGACGAGGACCCGGGCTGCCAGCGCCCCGCTGAATATCAGTGCGATGACGCAGGGGGAGGGGTGGCGCCAAAACTCCCGCCCCGCCCCAGACAAGGTGAAGTTGCTACGTACCTGTGTTGTCATTACTCCTCTTCCATCCCAGACAGGGCGGTGAGCAGCCCCCGGGTGGCTGGCTCGAGTAGTTCGGTCGCGGCGCGTTTGGCACCCGCCGGATCACCGGCGGTGATCGCCTGTGCCACTTGCCGGTACAGCTCTGGGCGATTGACCTCGGCGGCCATCACGGTGTTAAGGGCCGGGAGTGCGGGTTCGTACGTGGCGCGCAGGGTGTTGAACATCAGCCGGAAGACGATGGAGTCGGCGGCGTCGACGACGTGGTCCCAGAAGGTCAGCGCGGCGCGTTGACGTTCCGTCGGATCCTCTTCGGCGGCCAGCGCGTCCACGGCGGCGTCGAGAAGGCCGGCCGCCTGCGGGCCGCTGCGTTCGGCAGCCAGTTCGGCGACTTTGGGGCCGTTGTGCAGCCGGGTCTCCAGAATGCTGCGCACGACCGCCACGTCGAGCTCGTCAGCACGATCCCCACCGCGGAGTAACAACCGGGGCAGTAGGTCCAGGCCCGCGTGACGGCGGTAGTCCCGCACGGTGGTGGCGTCTCCCTGCCGAACCTCGACCAGGCCGGCGGCGGTGAGGCGCTTGAGCGCCTCACGAACCACCGGCCGGGACACTCCCAGCACCTCCGCGAGTCTGCGCTCACTGGGCAGCATCTCCCCGGGCGCCAGTTCACCGCTGAGTACGTCAGACATGATCTGCTCGAAGACGTGTTCAGGTATCGATCGTCGAGTCACCGGCCGCAGCGCCATACGCCCCACCATGCCGGGTAATTGGTCCAGACGTCAAGTGGTCAGACCAGTCCGTGCGTTGTCTAGGCGTTGGATGCGTCGGAATGCCGCGTTCGCGCAATGGATACGCACCGCCAGCGACCTCTGTTAGTCGGCAGCCTCGGCGCATAGAGTTGCCGTGCAACGCGACCCAGCACACGCCGTCCCCGTGGGGGTGATCGATGGCTGCCGACACGCTGCCACCCGGTCCTCGACTGCCGATGGCAGTTCAAACTGCTGAGTGGATCGCCCGTCCGTGGGAATTCATGGAACGCGCCGCCGCCCGATACGGCGACACGTTCACCATGAAACTGCTCGGTGAAGGGCCAATGGTGATGGTGTCGCATCCAGACGCGGTGCGGCAGGTTTTCACCTCGCCTCCGGAATTGGTGCTCGCCGGGGAGGCAAATCGCATCCTGCTGCCGGTGCTGGGCCAGAACTCGGTTCTACTGCTCGATCGCGACGCGCACAAAGAACAGCGACGACTTCTCATGCCGGCGTTTCGCGGCAACCACTTGCAGAACTACATGAGCACGATGACCGCCATCGCCGAGGCCGAGATTGCCGGCTGGCCACGTGGTGTGCCGGTGCGGCTGCATCCCCGCATGCAAGCGTTGACGCTTGAGGTCATTCTGCACCTGGTGTTCGGGCTCGAGCGCGGGCCAAGCATGGACCGGCTGCGCCAGGCGCTACAGCGCATGCTCGCTCTCACAACCAACGGCGTCGCGCAGATGCTTCTCTTACTGGTAGGGCCCCAGAAAATGAGGACCGCGCTCACTCGCAGGTTGCTGGCCGAAGTGGATCGGCTGCTACACGAAGAGATCGCCACTCGCCGACGGCAAGAGGATCTTGATACCCGCACCGACGTCCTTTCGATGCTGTTGAAGGCGAAGCACGAAGGCGGTAATCCGATGAGCGACCTAGAGATTCGCGATGAACTCATCACGTTGCTACTGGCAGGCCACGAAACAACAGCATCAGGACTGGCGTGGGCGGTCGAGCGGATCATCCGTCACCCGGATGCGCATTCGCGACTTATCGAAGAGGCGCAAGCCGGCGACGGCCAGAGGTATGTCGATGCCGTGGTGAAGGAGACACTGCGGATGCGACCAGTGCTCGCCCTGGTAGGCAGGCGGCTCACCGAACCCATGGAGTTCGACGGGTTTTCGCTGCCTGCCGGCGTAAAAGTCGCACCGTCGATCTATCTGATGCACCGCCGCCCCGACATCTACCCCGACCCGAAAGAGTTTCGTCCCGAGCGGTTTCTCGACAACCGTGCAGGAACGTATACGTGGATTCCGTTCGGAGGAGGCGCGCGCCGTTGTCTTGGAGCAACTTTCGCCGAATGTGAGATGCGGATTGTGCTTGGCGCATTATTCAGCACCACCCGGGTGCGCCCCGTCGACGTCAAAGCCGAGCCGATACACCGCCGGTCGATCACCCAGGTGCCGGGTCGCGGGACCACGGTAGTGCTGGAATGACTCAGTTACGCAGCTGTCCACAAACCGGCCCCTTCGGCACTGTTAGGCCGAAGGCGATGGGGGAGGCTCACTGGACCGCATAGTCCGACGACCGGCGACCTCGTCCAGGTCCTCTTAGCGCAAGTCGCCATGCAATGACCATCCCGGACGAGCCAGCGTGGTTTCGAACCGGTGACGCTACGGCGTGTCGCGGTTTCACCGCCAGTCGATTCTGAGACCGTTGGACATGCTCGCGATGGAACGCAAGGGGGCGGCGTGAGCCCGATTCAGATTTTCTTCGTCTCAGCTCTGGTGGTCATGCTCGCAGCCGGGATCGTGGCGACCGTGTTCTCCGAAAAGCTGTTCCGCCCTGAAGCGACCCTGGCGATTGTGTTGACGGTGGTTATTGTCGCGGGCTGGGTCTGGCGGATGCCACGGGGGTGGTACACGATGTCGCAAATCGCTTGGCGCTACCGGTTGAAGACTTGTCAGGTCCGGGAGGTTGCCGACGAGCTCGGTATCAGGGCCTTCAACCGTGGTGCGCTGGTCCCTCCCTCGCAGCGGAAGAAGATGCATCCCGAACTGATGCGTCTGAAGAAGCGCAAGACGGTGCGCGAGCCGAGGGCAGCGAAGGACAGCCGATCGGTCTACGAACCCTCAGCCGCGCAGTCAAGTTTCCTGGAGGAGGCCGATCGCATGCAGTTCTCCGGTCAGGAGCTATTGCGACATCTGCGTCCGGGCATCGCACATTTCGACGCAGACGTCGAGGACGAGGCAGTCTGACGAAACCAGCTGGGACCGCAGCCTCCCGGAAGCCAAATGGGGGCTGATCGCAGGTGCCGGCTCCACAGTTCGGCTCAAGCGCCAGATTCCCTACACCAAGGCCATGGAGATGATCCTGACAGGCGATCCGCTGACGAACGGCCGAGGCCTACCACTTCGGTCTGGTGGGTCATGTGGTGTCGACAGGCCAGTCGTTGGACAAGGCCCGCGAGATCGCATCTCGCGTTGTGGCCAACGGCCCGTTGGCGGTTCGCAACGCCAAGGCGTCGGTGATCAACAGTGGGTGGATCGATGAGGAAGACGCGCGACGAATCGAGCAGCGATTGGTTGTCGAGGTGGTTCGCTCCGAAAATGCCAAGGAAGGGTTGGCCGCCTTCGCCGCCCAACGTGAGCCGCGATTCACGGGTCGGTAGCTAGCGCTCAGCGCCCGGCGTGAGCACGCACCGACGGCGCGATCCAGTCCTCGAGGAACCTCCGCAACTCCAACCCGGTGCGCGGCGGACGCCCGGGATCCACGATCAATGACTGCAGTGTGCGCAGCATGATCTCGACCAGCTCGTCGAGGCGGCCCTCGGCGAATCCGGCTGCGGCCCAATCGACGTCGAAGCGCTGCAGGATCGACCGGCCGAACGAGATGGCCATGTCCGAGGTGACGCCCGCGGTGAACGCGCTGGCCTTGCCGGGCTGGAAAACCAGGCTGAGGTACTTGTCGTGGGCGAGTTGCTCAAAGGTGTAGGCGATACCCTCGACCACCGCCTCGGTGGGATCGGTGATCGAACCCAGGTGCGCCGCAAGCCGATCCAGGAACCCGTCGACCGACGACAGCGCCGTCGCGCCCAGGAGCGTCTCGTGGGTGGGGAAGTACCGGTAAATCGTCTGCCGGGTCACCCCGAGCGTCGACGCGACCTCCGAGACGCTGACCATCCCACGCTCGTCGATGGCGCGTCGCGTCACGGTCAGGATCCGCGCGACCGCCTCATCGTCGTCGGCCGGGATATTTCCCGACCAGCCGTGCCGGCGCATGGCGTGATCGTCGCACACGTGGGTCCAACACGCCTTGACAATACAACCGATAGTGATTGTATGGTCTGCAGCGGCGAAGGTGAAGGAGACCAGGATGACGACGATCGACAGCCCGGTGAGCGGCACCGACGAGACATTGACCCGGCGCGGCCTGCGTCACGCCCAGGAGAAGACGACCGACCTGGCCGAGCGCGAACTGCGGGTGCCGCTGCACTACTACCGCGACCCCAAGATCACCGAGATCGAGAAGTCGCAGATCCTGCGCCGGGTGCCGTTGGCCATCCTCCCGTCGGCTCAAGTGCCGAACGCCAATGATTTTGTCGTGCGCTCCGTGCTGGGCGACTCACTGCTAGTGACCCGCGACCGTTCCGGCGCCAGCCACGTGTTACTCAACTATTGCCGGCACCGGGGCGCGATGCCGGCCTGCGGCTCGGGCAACGCGTCGCGCTTCGTGTGCCCGTATCACGCCTGGACGTACAAGAACACCGGTGAACTGTTCACGGTCCCGGGCAAGGCGGGCTTCGACTCGATGAACACGAAGGACTACGGCCTGGTCGAGTTGCCCTCCGAGGAGCGGCACGGCTTCATCTGGGCGGTGCTGACCGCCGACGCGACCATCGACCTCGACGAACACCTGGGCGACTTCGGTGCCGAGCTGGCGTTGTGGAACTACGCGTCCTACGGCTACCACACCGAGCGCGAATTCATCTCCGACGTGTCATGGAAGGGCGCCCTGGAGGCGTTCGCCGAGGGCTACCACTTCCCGTACGTGCACGGCGAAAGCCTCATCGGGCAGAACACCCTGGCCAACACGATGGTTTACGACGAATTCGGCAAGCACCACCGCATCGGATTTCCGTTCACCTGGATCACCAACGCGAACACCGATCCGACGGCCTCGCTCGAACCCGTGGCGAACATGGGGGTGATCTACTGGGTGTATCCGAACCTCATCTTGGCCAACAGCCCGGTAGGGGTGGAGATCATCGACATGCTGCCCGCCGGCGAGCCGACCCGCTGCACGGTGCGCCACAGCTGGATGGGCCGCATCCCGGCCACCAACGACGAGATGAGCGCGGCCTACGACGCGGTCTTCGAGGGGGTCCATGCCGCGGTTCGTGACGAGGACTTCGCCATGCTGCCCCAGTGCGGCGAGGGCGTCCGGCACGCCCAGCACGACCACATGATCATCGGACGCAACGAAATCGCCGTCCAGCACATGATCAAGGTGTTCGCCCAAGAACTCGGTGTCGCGCTCGCCTGACCGCCGTTGGCATCGGTTGCGATTGTCGCAGCCCATCGCGGGTACTGATCCTCTGAACCCAAATGACCGAGAGGATCTCATGGCGCACCCCGACCGCGACGCAGGCGACGAGTTGCTGCAAGAACTCCTGTGGACCTACGGGCCGTGCGGGCAGGAGGACGAGGTCCGCTCCGTCATTGCCCGCGAACTGCAACCCGTCGTCGACGACATGTGGACGGACGACTCCGGAAACCTGATCGGATACATCGCCGCCAACGCGTCGACCACCGACGCCGGGGCGCCCAACCACCGCCATCGGACGGAGGCCATACCCGGCACCGCGACGCGGGTGATGGCGCACATGGACGAACTGTCCATGATCGTCAAGCGCGTGGAATCGAATGGCACCCTGCATCTGACGCAGCTGGGCACGATGTACCCGGGCAACTTCGGACTGGGCCCGGTCGCCGTGCTCGGTGACAACGAAACCCTCACCGCGGTACTGACTCTCGGCTCCGAGCACACCACCCAGGAAAGCTCGCGAATCTGGGAGACCAAACCCGATCAGGGCGACCGCGCACTGGACTGGCATCACGTGTACGTGTTCACCGGCCGCAACCCCGATGAGCTGTCCGCCGCGGGAGTGCACGCCGGCACCCGGGTGTGTATCGATCGCAGCAAGCGATCCGTGGTCGAGATCGGCGACTACGTCGGCGCGTACTTCCTCGACGACCGCGCCGCGGTCACCGCGCTGCTGAAGACCGCCCGCATGCTGCGCGAGCGCGACCAGCGACCCGCCGACGACGTCTATCTTGTGTTCACCACCAACGAGGAGATCGGCGGGGTGGGAGGCACCTATGCCAGCGCCACCCTGCCCGGCCACCTCACGCTCGCTCTGGAAGTCGGCCCCACCGAACGCGAATACAACACCAGCGTCGCCGGCGGACCGATCATCGGCTACAACGACGCGCTGTGCGTATACGACAAAGAGGTCGCCGACCGGCTGCTGAGAATCGCCGACGACCGTGGCCTGTCCCCACAGCCGGCCGCGCTGGGCGCTTTCGAATCCGACGCATCGCACGCCAAGGCCACCGGGCAGACCGCGCGCGCCGGCCTGCTGTGCCTGCCCACGCTGAGTACCCACGGCTACGAGGTCATCGCTCGCAGCGCGATCGACGACATGGCCGCGATCGTGGTCGATTTCGTGCTCGAGCCAAGCCAGCAGATCGCCTGAGCGCCGCCTGATCCAGCTGCGGAGCAGTGGGGCGAAAACCCGATATTCGTGCTGGTCAGCTTGCTAGGCTGGCGACGCTTTCGGACATAGGACGATGGGGTGGCACGTGGCAAGGGTGGTCTCGCAGCTGAGCGGTTCGCTCGAAAGTGAATCCCCATGACGCGCCCGCGAATTCGCGCACGCGCTCCGCTGCGGATCTCGTTCGCCGGGGGCGGCACCGACGTGCCACCGTTTCCGGCGACCGAAGGCGGCTGTGTCCTGTCGGCGACCATCGATCGCTACGCCCAGGGATCGCTTGCCCCGCGCACCGATCGCCGCGTCAGCATCGAGTCGGTGGACTTCAAGACCACGCACGAGATGACGCTCGACAGCGAGATTCTCTACGACGGCAGTCTGGATCTGATCAAGGCCGCGGTGCGCAGGTTCGGCCGTGACGGCACGGACGGCTACGACCTGGTACTGCGTTCCAGCGCTCCGCCGGGCTCGGGGCTGGGCTCGTCGTCGACGATGATGGTCGCGCTCACCGGCCTGCTCGCCGAGCATTACCGGGTACCGATGGGCGAATACGAGACGGCCCAACTGGCGTGTGCGATCGAACGCGACGACCTGGGCATCGCGGGCGGCCTGCAGGACATGTACGCCGCGACGTTCGGCGGCTTCAACTTCATCGAGTTCACCGACCGGGTGATCGTCAATCCGCTGCGGATCCGCGACGAGACCGCCTTCGAACTCGAGCTCAGCCTGCTGCTGTGCTACACGGGCATCACCCGCGACTCCTCGCGGGTGATCGAGGACCAAACCCACCGCGCCACAACGGGTTCAGATGACACCCTGGCGGGCCTACGGGCCCAGAAAGACTTGGCCGTCGCGATGAAGGCGGCGTTGCTGACGGGCAAGCTGAACGACTTCGGTGCGCTGCTGGGCGAGGCGTGGACCCAGAAGAAACGCATGTCGCCCTACATCACCAACGAGCGCATCGACGACCTCTACGAGCTGGCCCTGAAAAACGGGGCGCTGGGCGGCAAGCTCACCGGGGCCGGTGGTGGGGGATACATCCTGCTGTTCTGCGACTTCGCCAAAAAGCACCGCCTCATCGAAGCCCTCGAGGGAGCGGAGGCCAGCATCAACGAATTCGCCTTCGAGAGCAAGGGATTGACGACATGGCTGGCATGACGGGCTCGGACGTTGTCTCACCCAGCGTGGAGCTGGTCCAGCAGCGCTTGGCTGAGACCATCGAGGTCAAGCAGCAGATGCAACAGGGTGATTGCGCCGCGCAGGCCGTCGGGGTGGCGCGCGTGATCATCGGCTCGCTGCGCACCGGGGGAAAGGTGATCTTCTTCGGCAACGGCGGCTCGGCGCAAGACGCCGGACATCTGGCGGCAGAACTCATGGGCCGCTTCGCATTTGACCGCCCCGGCCTGGCCGCGATCAGCCTTCCCGACGCCACGGCGGCGATCACCGCGATCGGAAACGACTACTCCTACGACGAGGTGTTCGCCCGCCTGGTCCTCGCCGCCGGGCGCCCCGGGGATGTGGTGATCGGGCTGACCACGTCGGGCAACTCTCCCAACGTCGTTCGCGCGCTCGAGGTCGCCGGCCAGGCGGGGATGACGACCGTCACGCTCACCGGCGCGCGCGGCGGCAAGGTGGCTGACGCCGCCGAAATCTGCATCCGGGTTCCCAGCGAGGACACCGCGCGGATTCAGGAGGCATGCCTGCACCTGGGCCACTCCATTTGCGAAATGGTCGAAGCGGCGCTGTTTCCCAGGCCGTCCTGAGATTGATGGCCGCACCCGATTTGCGCGACGTGCGCACCGTCTTCCTGGACCGCGACGGCACCGTCAACGTCAAGGCAGCCGAGGGCGAATACATCCGATCGCCCGCCGACCTGGTTCTGTTGCCGGGCGCGGCCACGGCGCTGGCCGCCCTGAACGCCGCCGGTTTGCGGACCGTGCTGGTGACCAACCAGCGGTGGCTCTCCGAACCGGGCTCCGATCCAACACATTTCGCCGCCGTCCAGACGCGTCTGCAACAACTGCTTGCAAAGGAAGGCGCGCGGATCGATGCCGCCTACCACTGTCCGCACGCGACGAACAGTTGCGAGTGCCGCAAACCCGGCACCGGCATGTTGTTACGCGCGGCTGCCGAACACGGTATCGATCTCACGGAATCGGTGATGATCGGGGACAGCGACATCGACATGCGGGCGGGCCGGGCGGCCGGAACGGCGACCATCCTGCTTCGCTCCGGTGGCGAGGCGTCCGTCGATGCCGACACGGTGGTCGACGACCTCGTCGCGGCCGTCGGGCTCATCTTGGATGCCCAAGCGGCGCTTTAGCTCATGAACACGCCCCGCATCCTTGCCGCAGCCCCAACCTGCTCCTAACCTGGCAACATCCGACCGCGTCCAGGAGTGTCGGGCCTGGCGCACCAGACGAGGGCAAGCAGACGGGGCAGGTCATGGCACCATCGCGATGCGCACAGCGGTGTCGCGACGGCGCGGGCGGCGGTCCGTAGCGGTGGCCGGACTGACCGGCGCCCGGGTGGACGAGCTGGCGACGATGGACATCTTCAAGGGATGTCCTGCCGAAGACCTCGTGCCGTTGGCGGGGCGCCTGCAGCCCCGGCGCGCCGCGGCCGGCGAGGTGCTGATGCGGCAGGGGGAGCAGGCTGTCTCGTTTCTGCTGATCTCCTCGGGTAGCGCCGAGATCAAACACGTCGGTGACGACGGCGTGGTGATCGTCGAGCATGCGTGCCCGGGCATGATCGTCGGCGAGATCGCCCTGCTGCGCGACATCCCCCGCACGGCGACGGTGACCACGGCCGAGCCGCTGACCGGCTGGATGGGTGATACCAGGGCCTTCGCCAGCATGGTGCACATCCCGGGCATCACGCCACGGCTGCTGCGCACCGTGCGCCAGCGTCTGGCTGCGTTCATCACGCCGATCCCGATTCGAGTTCGCGACGGCACACACCTGCTGCTGCGCCCGGTGCTTCCCGGTGACAGCGAGCGCACCGTGCACGGACACATCTACTTCTCCAGCGACACGCTGTATCGGCGCTTCATGACCCCGCGCCTTCCCACCCCGGCGTTGATGCACTACCTGTCGGAGGTCGACTACGTCGATCACTTCGTGTGGGTGGTGACCGACGGCAGCGACCCGGTGGCCGACGCGCGCTTCGTACGCGACGGGAACGACCCGACGGTCGCCGAAATCGCGTTCACCGTCGCCGATGCCTATCAGGGCCGGGGCATCGGCACCTTGTTGATCAGCGCACTGTCCATCGCGGCCGACGTCGGCGGCATCGAAAGGTTTTCCGCGCGAATGCTTTCCGACAACGGGCCGATGCGCGCGATCATGGACCGCTACGGCGCCGTCTGGCAGCGCGAAGACATCGGCGTGATCACCACCGTGATCGATGTGCCGCACCCGCGCCACCTGCCGTTCGGCCATGACGAGGCCGAACAGATCAGGCGGGTGGCCCGGCAGGTGATCGAGGCGGTCGGCTGACGGCGTGCGTGGGAAGCCGGGTGCGGCCGCGTCTTGTGCTATCAACTCCTCATGCGGCCCTTCCGGATTGGCCCGGCGGTGGCTTTGGCCGCCGCGCTGGCGGTTGCGGCCTGCGGACATTCACCCCGGACCGCCCCGTCGGGCACTCACACGACCTCGGCTCCGGCGACCGCCGCTGCCGTCAACCCCGCCAACATCAAGCGCGTGGTTCGCGCCCTGCCGCCCGGTTACGAGGTGACGACGGGAATCCCCGGCGCGGCCTCGCCGCGGGTGATCTGGGGCCTCGGGGCCGACGCGCGGCCCAAGCCGGCCCGATGCGGGATACTCGCCGACCCCGGGAACGGGCGCGACCAGTCCGCGCAGGGCGTGTCGGGCTCGGGTAGCGGCGGCATCGTCCACGCGGTGGTGGTGGCTGTGCCGGAGCCCGTGGGCTTTCCGGAAGACGCGGTCACCGCGTGTGGCCAGTGGTCGGAGACCGCCGGACACACCGTGGCGCGGGTGCACCTCACCGACGCACCGCATATCGATAGCGCCGAAACGCTGGGCATGGTGGCCGACATCAAGTCTTCGGTCGAGTCGGGCACCGAAATAGACTCGCGCGTCTACACATTCATCGCGTACCTGGGTAACTACTACGCGTTCACCACGCTGACCACCGATCCCGGTTCGGCACTTCCGCTGCTGCCGCCGCAATTCGCCGCCGATCTGCTCGCCAAAACGGTGTCCACGTTGCGCAGCTGAGCTATCCGCTTCGGTAGATTGGCCACGATGTCCAAGCTGCTGCTCGCGGTCGCCGCTGTCTGCATGCTCGCGGGCTGCTCATCGGCCACTCATCCGGCGAAGGTCGACATCAACAAGGTCGTCGACGTGAAATCAAGCTTCGGACCCGACTACAACGTCAGCGACATCAGCGAACGGGGCATCGATCCGAAGCTGCTGTCCGGCCGGAAGCTGCCCGAGGGATTGATCTTCGACCCCGCGAACTGCGCGAAAGTGGCGAGCGGGCCGGAGATGCCGGCGGACCTGCAGGGCAACATGGCCGCCGTCACCGCCGAGGGCCGCGGCAACCGGTTCGTGGTCATCGCGCTGGAGACCTCAAAACCGTTGCCTGTCAACGATCCCGGGAAGGACTGTACCAAGGTCACCTTCTCCGGGACCCAGATTCGCGGCGGTGTCCAAGCGGTCGACGCGCCGCAGATCGAGAGCACCCGCACGCTGGGCGTGCATCGCGTCCTACAGGCGCTGACCCCCGGCGGTCCGCGCACCGGCGAGCTGTATGACTACTCGGCCCAATTCGGCGACTACCAGGTGATCGTCATCGCCAACCCGCTGGTGGTTCCCGATCAGCCCGTCGCCCCGGTCGACACCCAACGCGCCTGCGACCTGCTCGTCAAAGCCGTGGCGGCCGTGCGCGCCTGACGCCTCGGCTTGATGGCGGCGGCCCGCTGCGCCCGGCTTATGTCAATTGTGGCGACCCGCTGCGCCCGGCTCCGCCGCGCTTGCGATCGCCACGGCCGCGCTTGCGACCGCCGCTAGCGCACGCCGCACGGCCGGAACTGGATACTCACCCGCGGGCCGACGGGTGCCGCCGTCTTGGGTACGGCGTGCTCCCAGGTGCGTTGGCACGACCCGCCCATCACCAGCAGATCCCCGTGCGCCTGCGGCAGCCGCAGTGACGGGCCGCCGCCGCCACGGCGCCGCATCGCGAATGCCCGGGTGGCGCCCAGGCTGACGATCGCCACCATGGTGTCCTCGGAACTGCTGCGGCCGATCGTGTCGCCATGCCAGGCCACGCTGTCGGAGCCGTCGCGATAGCAGCACAGCCCCACCGTGGTGAACGGCTCACCGAGCTCGCCGGCGTAGATGTCGTTGAGCCGCCGGCGCAGCCGGGCCAACGCCGGATGCGGCGGATCGTCGGCCGTGAGGTCGTGAAAGCTCACCAGGCGCGGCACATCGACCACCCGGTCGTACATCTGCCGGCGTTCCTCGCGCCACGGCACCGTCGACAACAAGGCGTCGAGCAGCTCATCCGCATCGGTGAGCCAGCCGGCGCGGATTTCGATGAACGCGCCGTCGCCGAGTTGCCTGCGCTCGGTGTGCTGGAACAGGGAGCCTTGAGCCGCAACCTCCACGCGAGCCAGTTTATCGCACATCCGTTCGATGGCACGGGCCCGCGACGGGCGTGTGACGCGACCGTCCAGCGCCCGCCGCCGCTACGGTTGAGTCGTGGGTGAGGTTGAGCTGGGCACCAAATCCGAGGTCGGCGCGCTGCGCACGGTCATCGTGCACCGTCCCGGCGCCGAGTTGCTCCGGCTCAACCCGCGCAACGTCGACCAGCTGCTTTTCGACGGCCTCCCGTGGGTCGCCCGTGCGCAAGACGAGCACGACCAGTTCGCCGAGGTGTTGCGTTCCCGCGGGGTCGAGGTGCTGCTGTTGTCGGACCTGCTCACCGAGGCGCTGACGCACAGCGGAGCCGCTCGGATGCAGGGCGTCGCGGCCGCGGTCGACGCGCGACGACTCGGAGTGCCGCTGGCGCAAGAGCTTTCGGCGTACCTGCGGGGACTTGAGCCGGCCCGGCTGGCTCAGGTCCTGATGGCCGGCATGACGTTCAACGAGTTGCCCGCGGACACCCGCACGGACGTGTCGCTGGTGCTGCGCATGCACCATGGGGGCGATTTCGTCATCGACCCGCTGCCCAACCTGGTGTTCACCCGCGACTCGTCGATCTGGATCGGCCCACGGGTGGTGATCCCGACGCTGGCGCTGCGGGCCCGGATTCGCGAGGCGTCGTTGACCGACCTCATCTATGCCCATCACCCGCGGTTCACCGGGGTGCGGCGCGCCTACGAGTCGCGCACCGCTCCCGTCGAGGGCGGTGATGTGCTGCTGCTCGCGCCCGGCGTGGTCGCGGTCGGGGTCGGGGAGCGAACCACCCCCGCCGGCGCGGAAGCGTTGGCGCGCAGCTTGTTTGACGACGATCTGGCGCACACGGTGCTCGCGGTGCCGATCGCGCAGCGGCGCGCGCAAATGCACCTGGACACGGTCTGCACGATGGTCGACACCGACACGGTGGTGATGTACGCCAACATCGTCGACACGCTGTCGGCGTTCACCATCCAACGCACGCCCGACGGCGTGGCCATCAGCGACGAGGTCCCCTTCCTGGAGGGTGCGGCCAAGGCGATGGAGATCGACAAGCTGCGGGTGATCGACACCGGGCTGGATCCCGTCATCGCCGAACGCGAGCAGTGGGACGACGGCAACAACACGCTGGCGCTGGCTCCCGGCGTCGTCGTCGCCTATGAACGCAACGCGCAGACCAATATTCGCTTGCAGGACGCCGGTATCGAAGTGCTGACCATCGCGGGATCGGAATTGGGCACCGGCCGCGGCGGCCCGCGCTGCATGTCGTGCCCGGTTAGCCGCGACCCAGTCTGACACCACCGCGAAAGTGCAACAGGCGACGCGTTTTCCACGTCGGGTGGTGCCACCTGCACTGTCGTGGGACGGCGCAGAAAGCTAGCGCCAGCTGGGCAGCCAGATTTCCATGTTCCACGTCTGCTGCGAAATCGGCAGTCCGGTGAGCACCGGGAACAGCCAGGCGAAGTTCGTCACCACCAGGGCCACATAGGCGCAGACGGCGATCAGCCCCAGCGTGCGTCGTTCCGAGTTCACCCCGGGCCCCCGGGCGGGCGCTCCAGGCGTGTAGAGGATGTCGCCGCAAATCAGCGCGATGGCCATCACCAGGAAGGGCGCCATCGTCGCCGCATAGAAGAAGTACATCTGCCGGTCGATGTCGGCGAACCACGGTAGCCAGCCGGCGCAATAGCCAACCAGCACAGCGGCGTAACGCCAATCACGGCGCACCAGCATGCGCCACAACGCGAAAATCAAGACCGGCACCGCCAGCCACCACATCGCCGGAGTGCCCACCAGCATCTCGGCCTTGACGCACGACTGCGCGCCGCACCCGGGCACGTTCTGCTCGTCGATGGCATAGAGCACCGGCCGCAACGACATCGGCCAGCTCCACGGTTTCGATTCCCACGGGTGATAGTTGCCGGCCGCATTCGTCAAGCTCGAGTGGAATTGGAAAGCCTTGGCGGAGTAGTGCCACAGCGATCGGATGGCATCGGGCAGCGGGATCACCGAATGCGGGCCGATCGTCTGGCCCACCTCGTGGCGATCGATGGCCGTCTCGGAGGCGAACCACGGCGCATAACTGGCCAGATACACCAACACCGGGATGAGACCCAGCGCATAACCGGTGGGGACGAGGTCGCGGCGCAGGGTCCCCAGCCAGGGCCGATCGACCTGGTACTGGCGCCGCGCGGCCACGTCGAATGCCAGCGACATCACGCCGAAAAACACCACGAAATACAGGCCGGACCATTTTGTGCCGCAAGCCAATCCGAGCAGCACTCCGGCGCTGAAGCGCCACCACCGCACGCCCAGCCGCGGGCCCCATGCCGTGTCCAAGTTGCGGCCCTGCAGCAGCACGACGTGCATTCGCTGCCGAACTTGGTCGCGGTCGACGATCAACGCGCCGAACGCGGCGACCACGAAGAAGGTCAGGATGCCGTCGAGCAGCGCGGTCCGCGACGCGACAAAGCTGACGCCGTCGCAGATGACGAGCACCCCGGCGATCGCGCCGACCAGCGTCGATCGGCTGATCCGCCGGACGATCCGCATCACCAGCGCCACCATGACCACGCCGAGCAGTGCGCCGGTGAACCGCCAGCCGATGCCGCTGTAGCCGAAGATCGCCTCGCCGATCGCGATGAGCTGCTTGCCCACCGGCGGGTGGACCACCAGACCGAACCCGGGATTGTCTTCCACCCCGTGGTTGTGCAGTGCCTGCCAGGCCTGCGGGGCGTAATGCTTTTCGTCGAAGACCGGCGTGCCGGCATCGGTGGGCGAACCGAGGTTGAGGAAGCGGGTCACCGCGGCCGCCACGGTGATCACGCCGGTCACCACCCAGCCGCGGACGTGATCGGTGGGCCCGAAATCGGCCACCGGAACCCGCGGGCCCGGGCTGACGACGGGCACCACACGCTCGTTTTCGGCGCCCTTCATGTTCAGGGGGGATTCGCGGGGCGGGGCAGTCATCGGTGTCGATCGTAGGCTGTCGATCATGACCACCGGCCGCCTGTTGCTGGGCGCGACTCCCTTGGGCCAGCCGTCGGACGCCTCGCCTCGCCTCCTGGACGCGTTGGCCCGCGCCGACGTGGTGGCCGCCGAGGACACCCGCCGGGTCCGGACGTTGGCCAGTGCCCTGGAGGTGAAAATCACCGGCCGGGTGATCAGCATGTTCGACCGGGTCGAGGCCACCCGGGTGGACTCGCTGATCGAGGCGATCAAGGCGGGCGCGACCGTGCTGGTGGTCAGCGACGCCGGGATGCCGGTGATCAGCGACCCCGGCTACCGGTTGGTGACGGCGTGCGTACAGGCCGACCTGCCGGTGCACTGCTTGCCGGGGCCCTCGGCGGTGACGACCGCACTGGCCCTGTCCGGCCTGCCGGCGGAGAAGTTCTGCTTCGAGGGGTTCGCGCCCCGCAAGAAGGCGGCGCGGCGAACCTGGCTGGATTCGCTGGCCGACGAGCGACGCACCTGTGTGTTCTTCGAGTCGCCGCGCCGGCTACCCGCCTGTCTGCAGGACGCGGTCGAGCGGCTCGGCGGCTCGCGCCGGGCCGCGGTATGCCGGGAATTGACCAAGGTGCACGAGGAAGTGGTGCGCGGATCGCTCGACGAGCTGGCGGCGTGGGCGGCCGACGGGGTGCTCGGCGAGATCACCGTGGTGCTGGCCGGCGCGACGCCGCGCGCCGACCTGCCGTCACTGGTGATCCAGGTCGAGGAGCTGGTCGCCGGCGGTGCTCGCGTCAAGGACGCCTGCGGTGAGGTGGCGGCCGCGCATCCGGGGGTGCGCTCGCGCCAGCTCTACGACGCGGTGCTGCAGTCCCGCCGCGACTAGCCGGCCGGGCTCGCGGCCGCGATCGACGGCAGCCCGACGATGGGCGAGGCCTTGTGCAGGCATTCGGCCCACTCGGCGTCGGGGTCGGAATCGGCGGTGATCCCGCCGCCGACTCCCAGCACCGCGCCACCCGCATTGTCGAATTCGACGGTGCGGATCGCGACGTTGAGTTCGCAACCGGCGGCGGGGGATGCCAACCCGATTGTGCCGCAATAGATTCCGCGGCGGTGCGGTTCCCACTGCGAAAGCAGTTGGCGGGCACGGTGTTTGGGTGTCCCGGTGACCGACGCCGGCGGGAAGGTGGCGTCCAGCAGCGCCGACGTCGGCAACTCGGCGGGAACCTGGGCGGCCACCGTGGACACCAGGTGCCACACGCCGGGTGCGCGCCGCACCACCAGCAGCTCCGGCACGGTCACCGAGCCGACGGTCGCCACGCGGCCAAGGTCGTTGCGGACCAGATCCACGATCATGATGTTTTCGGCCACCTCCTTGGCCGAGGCGCGCAGCGCCGACGGCCAGGCGTCCAGCGGCAAGGTGCCCTTGATCGGGCTGGACATGACGGCCGTCCCGCGTCGCCGCAGGAACAGCTCCGGCGACAGCGACGCCACCGCCCCCCACGGGCCCGCGACGTAGGCCGCCCGGGCCGGAGAGGTGCGGGCGACGCCGTCGATGAAGAAGTCCAGCGGGGAACCGGTGACCGTGCCGGTGACCTGGGTGCATACGCACGCCTGGTAGACCTCGCCGGCGCGGATGGCTTCCAGACAGGCAAGCACCCCGTCGCGGTGGGGCGCCCCCGGGGGCGCCCCCCCCCCCCCCCCGGCCCCCCCCCGGGGGGGGGGGGGGCCGGGGCGGGGGGGGGTGGTGGGTGGGGCGGCGGGTCGCGGGGGGGG
>NZ_LZHT01000134.1 GCF_001667315.1 Mycobacterium sp. 852002-10029_SCH5224772 | reverse complement strand
CCCCTCGCCACCCACCCCGGGGTCGACCTGACCCCTTGACAGCGCCCCCGCGCGCGACGAATATTCATCACATGATGAGTTCATCCGCTGATGAATTAATCCCCACCCGGGCCGAGCCTGCGGTAAAGATCGATCACCTGCGCGTGATCCGCGGCAAACGCCCGGCTCTGCACGACTTTTCCGTGCAGATCGCCCCCGGCAGCATCACCGGCCTGCTCGGTCCGTCCGGGTGCGGCAAGACCACGCTGATCCGGTGCATCGTGGGCACCCAGATCGTGACGTCAGGCGACGTCACCGTGCTCGGTAGACCGGCGGGCAGCCCGGCGCTTCGAAGCCGCATCGGCTACCTCCCCCAAGACCCGACCATCTACAACGACCTGCGCATCGTCGACAACGTGCGATATTTCGCGACGCTGTACGGGTTCGACGGGCGGGCGGCCGATACCGCGATCGAACGGGTCGGGCTCACCGACCACCGGACCGCCTTGTGCGCCAACCTCTCCGGGGGGCAACGCACCCGGGTCTCGCTGGCGTGCGCGCTGGTCTGTCAGCCCGAACTGCTGGTGCTCGACGAGCCGACGGTGGGCCTGGATCCCGTGCTGCGCGCGGACCTTTGGGGCCAGTTCGCCGAACTGGCCCGCGGCGGAACCACACTACTGGTCTCCAGCCACGTGATGGACGAAGCCGACCACTGCGGGGACCTGCTGCTGATGCGCGAGGGCCGGCTCGTCGCCCACACCACCGGAACCCAACTGCGAGAGGACACCGGATGCACGTCACTGGAGGACGCGTTTCTGTCCATCATCAAGCGCAGCACCATGCGCGAGGCGGGCTGAGCCTGCGGGGGTACACCGCGACCACGGCGCGGATTCTGCGCCAGCTGGCCGCCGATCACCGCAGCGTCGCGATGATCCTGCTGGTGCCGGTGCTGGTGATCACGTTGATGTACTTCATGTTTCAAAACGCCCCGCACCCGCCCGGCACACCGACCCCGTTCAACAACGCCTGCCTGATCCTGCTGGGCCTGTTCCCGCTGTTCCTGATGTTCGTCATCACGTCGATCACCATGCAGCGCGAGCGGGCCTCGGGCACGTTGGAGCGCATCCTGACCACCCCGCTGCGCCGGCTCGACCTGCTGATCGCCTACGGGACCGCGTTCTCGATCGCCGCTGCGGTGCAAGCAATTCTGGCCTGCGCCGTGTCGTTTTGGCTGCTCGGCTTCGACACGGCGGGAAGCCCGGTGTGGGTGTTCGTGATCGCCATCGTCAACGCCGTGCTGGGCGTCGGCCTGGGCCTGCTGTGTAGTGCGTTCGCCCGCACCGAGTTTCAGGCCGTACAGTTCATCCCGCTGGTGATGGTGCCGCAGCTGCTGTTGGCCGGCATCATCGTGCCGCGGGCGTTGATGCCACACTGGCTGCAATGGATCAGCAACGTGCTGCCGGCCAGCTACGCGCTGGAGGCCCTGCAACAGGTGGGCGCACGCCCGGAACTGACCTTCGTCGCGGTGCGCGACATCGTCGTGGTGTTGGGCTTCGCCGTGGCGGCGTTGTGTCTGGCGGCGGCGACGCTGCGGCGCCGGACGCCCTAGTGGCGATCGCCAGCGCGGCGCAGCCGGGCGCAGCGGGTCGCCACGCGTTGAGCTGCGTGGCGATCGCCAGCGCGGCGCAGCCGGGCGCAGCGGGTCGCCACGGAGGGCCTCAGTGACGGCCACCAGCGCCGGGCGCCGGCGGCGGGGGCGGCCGACCGGGAACTCCGACACCCGGGAGCGGATCCTGACCAGCGCCCGAGAACTGTTTGCGCGCAATGGTATTGACAGGACATCGATACGGGCGGTGGCTGCGGCCGCGGGCGTCGACTCCGCTCTGGTGCACCACTACTTTGGCACCAAGCAGCAATTGTTCGCCGCCGCGATCCGTATTCCGATCGACCCCATGACGGTGCTGGTGCCCATGCGGGACGTGCCCGTCGAAGAGCTCGGGTTCACACTGCCGTCGGTGTTGCTGCCGATCTGGGACTCCGAGCTGGGGGCCGGCTTGATCGCGACGTTGCGGTCACTGCTCGCCGGCGCGGACGTGAACCTGGCGCGCTCCTTCCTGCAGGAGATCGTGACCGCGGAGGTGGCTCCGCGCGTGGACAATCCGCCGGGGACGGGCGTCGTCCGCGCCCAGTTTCTCGCCTCGCAGTTGATGGGCGTGGTGATGGCCCGCTACATCGTCGGAGTCGAGCCGTTCGCTTCGTTGCCGGCCGAACAGGTCGCGCGAACCATCGCGCCGAACCTGCAGCGATACCTCACTGGGGATCTGCCGGACGGCCTGGTGCCATGAGCCGGGCGTGCTCTTCGTCGTCGACGTCGCGGGCCTCATCGATGAGCAGCACCGGGATGCCGTCCTCGATCCGGTAGGCCCGCCGCAGCCGGGGGTTGTAAAGCAGTTGCCCGCCGCCGGTTCCGGAGACCAATACCAGCGGGCCCCGGTCGGCCGGGCATACCAGGATGTTCAGCAGTGCGTCGTCGATCATGACTTCGTGCCGCTCAGCTCGGAGCGCGCCCCGGGGGTCAGCCGGCGGTAGTGCTCGGTTTCCGCGTCGAAGTACCAGACGTGACGTCCCGCCTTCGGAATCCCGGCGGCGCGCAGGGCGCTCACCGTCGGGCGGTACGTCGCGCTCAACGTCATCTCGGAGACCACGCAGACAATGTCGGGCCCCAAACCGATGGGGATCTTGGCGAAGGCCTCGGTCAGGTCGGCCGCGGTGATAGAAGCGCCCGGCAGCAGCGTCACCGCCGACACCGCCACCTCGTGGTCGCCCACGGGCACGTTGTAGGTCACCGCGAGGTCGACGCCGTTGATGCAGCCCAGGGCGTCGGTGACCGGCTCGGCGTAGACCAGGCCGCGCTCGGTTCGCACCACCGAGCCGCGCCGCCCCGCCAACCAGTAGTCGCCGTCGTCGTCGCGGTAGAACAGGTACTCGGTCGAGATCCAGGTGTCGCCGGCGGCGAAGACCCCGCGCTTGACCGAGGCGCTCGGATCGATCGGGCCGTTGGACGCGGCGAGCAGGACCCCGACCTGTCTGGGTTCGGCGATCTGCACGAAGCCGCGGTCGTTTTCCAGGATCAGGTCGTGTTCGGTGTCGTAGGCGCCCAGCTCGATGCGCCCGGCGCCCGGCAGCGGGCGGCCCTTGCTGCCGATTTTGGCGCCGGACACGTTGGCCAGCACCGCCTGCCCGTCGGTGGTGGCGAAGAACTCGACGACGTGGGCGGGCGCGAAGGCCTCGACGACGCGTTCCCACAGCCCGGTGGGCATCCCGGACCCGATGAACAGGCGCACCGGGTGGTTGCCGTGCAGGACGAACGGCGGACCGGCGGGGCTGTCCAGGATCTCGCGGAGCATGGCCCAGGTGTAGGACACCACGGTGACGCCGTACTGACGTACCTCCTGGACGAACCGGTCCCGGTCCAGGCCCCGCGACAGCGCTATGCGGGCGCCGCCGACCACCGCGCCGCCCAGGCTGACCAGCAGCGCCGACTCGTGATGCAGCGGCGTGAGGCAGTAGACGGTGTCGCGACGGTCGAGTGCGGCCGTCGACGCGGTGCCGAACGCCGAGACCGCCCAGCGGTAGTTGGTGATCTGCTTGGCCACCAGCTCGCCGCCGGCCGCGCTGAACGCGATGAACGCCAGGTCCCGGGCCAGTCCCGGGTTGGGCCGATACCACCCGGGCAGCTCGACGGCGTCCGGGTCGATCTGTTCCATGTCGATGACCTGGGGCTGCTGCGAGGGGTCCTCGGGCAGGTGCAGGTCCCGCGACTCGCCGCCGCCGAGCACCAGCACCTGCCGTAGCAGTTGACCGTCCGACGCCAGCACCGCGTCGAGGTTGGTGGGGTCGGTCAGGATCTCGGTCACTCCCCCGAGCCGCACCGACGCGGCGAGGTCGGCGTCGGACCGCATCACCACCGCGATGGCGCCGAGCCGCGACAGCGCGGCGATGGCCACCAGCGCGCTGGGCCGGGTCTCCATCAGCACGCCGACCCGGTCGCCCTGTCGCACCCCGACCTCGATCAGGCCGCGGACGACGTTGTTGATGCGCCGGTTCACGGCGTCGTAAGTGTGCACGCGCCCGTCGAACAACAGGAATTCGCCTTGCGGGGCGTTCTGGGCCTGCTCCTCGATGATGCGGCCCAGCGAGATCCGGGTGTGATCGTTGATCTGTCCCAGCCGGACCAGTCGCGGCAAGGTGCGGGCGGTTTCGACGGCCAGGGTGCGCACGGATTTGTTCGCCGCGACGACGGTGCTCGCCGCGCCGCGCACCATGCCCAGCGCCGCCTCGGAAGCTTCCCCGATGCCGTGCGCGAGCCGGGAGCTCAACGCCACGCCGCTGTCGGTGTGCTCGTCGGGCTGGTCGGCCATGAGCTCGATGCTGGTGGGCTTGTCGCCGCCGGCCGACAGCCATCGCACCCACTCGGCGACGGTCGGCCAGCTGTGCTGGGCGGCCTTGGACCCGACGACCAGGCCGAAATGCCCAGTGCGGATGGTGCACTCGTAGACGTCGGCGTACGGCGCCGCCCGCCGGATGCCGCGCACCGAGGCCGGCTGGCCGATGTCGTCGACCTCGCCGACGAAGGCCAGCACCGGGCAGGTGATGTCGGTGAGCGTGACCATCTGCCCGTTGACGGCGAAGCCGCCGGTCATCATCCGGTTGTGGGCGATGAACTGCTTGAGCAGCTCGGAGATCGCGGGGCCGGACCAGGCGATCCAGCCCTCACGTTCGAGGAAGCGGCGCTGCTGCTCGCGCGGCAGCAGGGCTTCGCGGTCGTGCAGCTGGCGCACGAAGTCCACCCGTGCCTTGGCCGTCTTGAGCGGATCCATCATCTGGAATCCGGTGCGCGCCATCCAGCTCGGGATGGCCAGGCGGCTGAATACGTGGTCGGCCATGAAGTTGGCCGCCGCCGCGCCGAAGTTTGCCGGGATACCCATGGGCAACGCGGCCAGGGTGTCCACCGGGGAGCCGAACGCCACGATGCTGGCAAGGTTCTTGGAGCGCCGGTAGGCCGCGACCTGGTAGCACCACATGCCGCCCTGCGAATAGCCGACCAGGTGCACGTCGCTGCCGGTCACGTCCTTGACCGTGTCGATGGCCTCGCCCAGCGCGACGATGTGGTCGGCCAGGGTGCGGCGCATACCGCCCTCGATCTTGTCGGGTTCACCGAAGTCGATGACCCAGGGATCAAGCCCGTGAGCGTGCAGGATCCCCACCGCGCCTTCGTCGCGGGTGACGTCCCACATGTCGGCCGACATCATCATCGGATGCACCATCAGCACCGGCGGCCCGACGGGCGACTGGCCGGGCCGGCTGTCCGGCGGGAAGTAACGCCGGAGCTTGTACATCGACACGCTCTCGACGATCTGAGACGGAGACGGCACCGTGCCGGTCTCCAAACCCCCCAATCGCAAGACTTCCAGCCCGTTCTGCGCGGTAGCGATCAGCCGCTCGACCGGTCGTGTGACCATCGAAAAATTGAGATCCACTGCTGCTCCCTGAGTCTTGACAGCTTGGACATCATGGCACATCTGGGCAGCTAGAAGGGCAGTGGTTACACGGATTCGGCGGCGGCGTGCGTTGTAAGAACGGACCCGAGCTCCGCCAAAAAGGTGGTGGCTTGCCGTCGCCTTCGGCCGGCGGCTCGGCGTGTGTTCCGACGGCGGCTAACCGTGCTTGGCGTGCACCGGATAGGCGACGAATGCCTTCAGTCGTCACCTACCCATGTCGATCCAAATCGTCAGGGCCACGGTCAAAACGGCGACCACCACGAGCAGAATCGTGTCGGCCCTGCGAAGGCGGGGCGCGCCGGATGCACCCAGGCGTAATTCGCGGGCGATCAGGAAAAGCGGAAACATGACGCTTACGGCGATGAAGAACGATCCGACAACGTAAAGCCAGACGAATCGCACGTTGTATTTCCTGGCTTCGATCACCATCAGAATGACGGCGCTCAGGGCCAACATCAGGGCGTCGGCTGCAATGTTTCGCGAGGCCGCAGTCGTTTGGGTGTCGCGCCAGAAATCAACGAAGAAACCGGTCGGGCTGTGTACATATGCGACTGTCTGGCTCCATGTCGCGATGAGCGCGGCGACTGCAATAGCGCCATAGACGATGCAAAGAATTTTGCGGGACGTAGGGACCGATGATGCTTGGTTCGCTTGGTCGGCTGTTGTCATGGCTCAAGGTAGAACGAACTGAACTGGCACCAGCACAAAATGGCAACTTCACCTGTAGCCCGACGGCTCCGATCTGAATGGCTGCTGCGGGATCGTTAGCCGCCGTGGCGGCCCACCCCTGGTGACTCGCTGTGAATCAGCTGCACGCCAGTTTGTGCACCAGGACACCGGGTACACAGCCGACGCGCTTCGGTCACGACGCGTTGTCGAGACCACTCCGGTTGAAACCCACAGCTGGGCGCTTTCCAGTTCGCTGGGCGGCTTTCGCAACGGTCACCGACGGCGGCGGAGGCCGGAGACCGCCGGACCGTGTTCCTTCCATCCCGAAGGCGAGGTCGCTTGATCGACACGACGACGGATTTGCTCGGCGAGCGGGCGGACCACATCACCCACGCATCGACGGGGTCACCCCGCGGCGCACGAACGGCCGCCAACCATCTCACGACGGAACCTGCCTGGGCCGGTGACCGCCGGCCCGGCGAAACGCGAGGGTAGAAGGGAATCACATGTTGTTGCTGGGCAACGGCGGACGGCGCACAGGCCGCACCGCCGGCAGCGATGGACGGGGCGAGGTCTCGCAACTGGCCGAGCGCGCACTGTACGACGTCGCACACGGTCGTTTCGAACGCTCGCTGTCCGGGTTGACCGCCATCGCGGCGCTCGTCACCACGGCCGAAATCTACTTCGAGCACTACAAGGCGAGCTTCGGCAACAAGTGGATGTGGAGCCCGATCGTGGTGACTCCGCCGGTGGTCGTCGCGGGCATCGGCGGCGTGTTCTCGCGGCGCTGGGCCAAACTCTGGCTCCCGATCACCGCCGGCATCTACACGGCCAACGGCCTGATGGGCGAATACCTGCACGCGCGCGGCGTCGCCCGCAAACCGGGCGGATGGAAACACGCGTCCTACAACGTGCCCATGGGGCCGCCGATCGCGGCGCCAGGGTTGATGTGCATGGTCGGGGGCATGGGGCTGTTGGCGTCGCTCCTGCGCCGCGAACGGTTCCGGGATTAGGGCGTCGGGATCACCGCGATGGCCGACACCTCCCGCCCGGACCACCTGCCCAACCTGCGCCCCGACGGCAAGCCGCCGCACCCGGCCTGGCTTCCCAAGCAGCGCCGCGGCACCACGCCGCAGATGATCGGGCGTTACCCCGATTTCGACGTGCTGGCAAACGCCCACACGTGGGACGAGGCCACCCGCAAAGTGGTGCTGGCCCGGCTTGAACCTCCCGGCCCACTGCGGTTTTTCACCGCCGAAGAAGAGCCGTGCCTGCGCGCGTTCTGCGACACGGTGCTGGCGCAGGACGAGGAGCCGCGAGTGCCGGCGGCCGAATCCGTCGACTCCAAGCTCGCCGACGGGCGTCTCGACGGCTACCAGTACGCGGACATGCCCGACGACCGCGACACGTGGCGGTTGGTGCTGCGCGGGCTCAACGAGACCGCGGCGGCCAAATACGGCGCATCCTCCTTCGCCTCCGCCGGGCTGGAGATCCGCGAGGAGATCGTCGGCCAGTTCTCACAGGGCGACCTGGACGGCGGCGCCTGGGAAAGCCTGAACGTCAAGCGCGCCTGGTCGGTGTGCATGCGAATGACGCTGTCCGGCTTCTACTCCCACCCGTGGGCGTGGAACGAGATCGGATTCGGCGGCCCCGCCTACCCGCGCGGGTTCATGCGCCTCGGCGGCGCCACCGGACCCGCCTCCGCGCGCGAACCGTACGAGACCCCCGGCGCCACCGACGAAGACCCCGTGCAGGTCGTGCAGAACGGCGAAGTGTGATGGGCGACTTCTGGCGAGGCCTGTTCAAAGGAGCTGTCGGACCAAAAGACAACGATTCGCGGTTCCTGCTCGACGTGCATTCGCGCGACCTGCCCGGCGAGAAGACCATGCGCCGCTACACCGACGACGACGAGGTCGATCTGGTGGTCGTGGGGGCGGGCGCCGGCGGCTCGGTGCTGGCGCAGCGGCTGGCGCGCGCCGGTTGGCGGGTCGTGATCCTGGAGGCCGGCCCGTTCTGGCACCCCGACGAGGACTGGGTGTCCGACGAGGCCGGCTCCCACGCGCTGTATTGGACGCAAAAGCGCATCATCGGCGGCGACGACCCAATTGAGCTGGGCAAGAACAACTCCGGGCGTGGGGTGGGCGGCTCCATGGTGCACTACGCCGGCTACACCCCGCGGTTCCACCCCAGCGACTTTGCGACCTACACGCTCGATGGGGTGGGTGCCGACTGGCCCCTGCGCTACGAGGACATTCGCCGCCATTACGAACGGATCGAGCTCGAGCTGCCGGTGGCCGGGCAGAATTGGCCTTGGGGCGATCCACATCGTTACCCCTTTGCCCCGCATCCAGTTTCGGGTGCGGCCGCCAAAATCTGGGAGGGTGCGCTCAAACTCGGCATCGAGATGCGGGTCGGGCCCGTCGGCATCGTCAACGGCACCTTCGGCAACCGCCCGCACTGCATCTACCGCGGCTACTGCCTGCAGGGCTGCAAGGTCAACGCCAAGGCCAGCCCCTACGTCACGCACCTTCCCGACGCGCTGGCCCACGACGTCGAGATCCGCGCCAACTGCATGGCCTCGCGCGTCGAACTCGACGAGACCGGCGCGGCTCGTGGCGTGGTCTACTACGACGAGGTGGGCGGCAAAGAACGGCTGCAGCGAGCCAAAGTGGTTGCCGTGGCCGGGTATTCGATCGAGACGCCGCGCCTGCTGTTGAACTCGGTCAGCGAGCGCTTCCCGAACGGGTTGGGCAACAACGACGATCAGGTCGGTCGCTATGTGATGGTGCAGGGCGCCACCCAGTCCGCGGGCCGCTGGTCCGAGGAGATGCGGATGTACAAGGCGCCCCCGCCGGAGGTGACCTCGGAGCAGTTCTACGAGACCGATCACTCACGCGGGTTCGCCCGCGGGTTCGCCATTCAGACCGTCTCCCCGCTGCCTATCGGCTGGGCCGAACACGTGCTGGCCGACGGGCATTGGGGCCGCGCCCTGCGCGAATACATGCGCGACTACAACCACTGGGCGACCGTCGGCGTGCTCAACGAGCTGTTGGCGCTGCCGGACAACAGGGTGACCCTGGCCCAGGAGAAGGACCCGTACGGTATCCCGGTCGCCCGGTTCGACTACACGCTCTGCGACAACGACAAGGCCAACATGGCCTACTCCACCAAGGTGATCGGCGACATCCTGACCGCCGCCGGCGCCCAGGACGTGCTCACCATCGAGCGTTTCGCCCACCTGATCGGCGGCGCCCGCATGGGCACCGGGCCGCAGAATTCGGTGGTCGACTCCGACCACCGGGTCTGGGGCGTACCGAACCTGTTTCTCGCCGACGGCTCGGTGTGTCCCACCCAGGGCTCCGCCAATCCCGCGCTGACGATCATGGCGTTGGCGTCGCGGCTGGCCGAACGGATGGCCGCCGGAAAGATCGATACCAGCGCTGGGTGGGGGTCGAAGGCACAAGCCCGTGGCTGAGCTGAAGATCGACACCGAGACCACCTTCGCACCCCGGGTGCTGCGCGAGTATGCGCTGCTCGCCGACGGCGAGCGGGGCGCGCTGATCGGGCCGCAGGGCGACGTGGCGTGGATGTGTGCGCCGCACTGGGATTCCGACGCCGTCTTCTCCAATCTCATTGGCGGCGGCGGGATATACGCCGTCACCCCGACCGACGCGCGGCACGTGTGGGGCGGCTACTACGAGCCGGGCACCCTGATCTGGCGTAACCGCTGGATCACTCGCGACGGCATCGTGGAATGCCGTGACGCGCTGGCCTTCCCGGGCGACCCCGACCGGGTGGTGCTGTTGCGGCGGCTCACCGGCTGCCGCGGGACGGCGCGGGTGCGGGTGCTGCTGGCGGCGAGTGCGGGATTCGGCCGGCACGGCCCCGGCAAACCGAGCCTCGATGGCGGGGTGTGGAGCGGCCGCTCGGGACCGCTGCACTGGCGCTGGCAGGCCGGATGCGACGCGCGCCCCGTCCGGGCCGCCCAGGAGAAGGGCGAGCTGCTCAGCTGTGAGATCACCCTCGACGAGGACCAGCACCACGACCTGGTGCTGGAACTGTCCGAACGCGCGCTGCCCGACCAGCCGCCGGACCCCGACCTGGCCTGGGAATCCACCACCGCCGCCTGGCAGCGCAGCGTACCCGAGCTGAACTGCACCATCGCTGCACGCGACGGGCGCAACTCCTACGCGGTGCTGCGGGGGCTGACCAGCAGCAGCGGCGGCATGGTCGCCGCCGCCACTATGAGCCTGCCCGAACGCGCGCACTCCAACCAGAATTACGACTACCGCTATTCCTGGATCCGCGACCAGGTGTACGCGGGCATGGCCGCCGCCGCCGTCGGCACGACCGAGCTGCTCGACCGGGCGGTGGAGTTCGTCGGCGCCCGGCTGCTCGAGGACGGCCCCAACCTCAAGCCCGCCTACACCGTCACCGGCGGCGCCGTGCCCAGCGAAGAAACGCTCGACCTGCCCGGCTACCCCGGAGGCGCCGACAAGATCGGCAACTGGGTCAATCAGCAATTCCAGCTCGATGCCTTCGGAGAGGCGTTGCAGCTGCTGGCCAAGGCGGGCGACGCTGACCGGCTGGACGCAGACGGCTGGCGCGCGGCGCAGACCGCGATCAAGGCGATCGAAAAGCGCTGGCGCGAACCGGATGCCGGCGTCTGGGAAATCGACAACGAGCGCTGGACGCAGTCCCGCCTGGCCTGTGTGGCGGGGTTACGGGCCATCGCGAAGCTGGCCGGTACCGGTCCCGAGGTCGCCACGTGTGCTTCGCTGGCTGACGCGATCCTCGCCGACACCGCGTCGGAAAGCCTGCACCCGCAGGGCTATTGGCAACGCAGCCCCCGGCTGACCGGTGTCGACGCATCGCTGCTACTTCCGCCGGTGCGTGGGGCCGTGCCCGCCGAGGACCCCAGGACCATAGCCACCCTGGACGCCGTTCGCCGGGAACTCACCGACGACGGGTTTGTCTACCGATTCCGGCACGACGAGCGCGATCTCGGCGATGCCGAGGGCGCCTTCCTGCTCTGCGGGTTCATGATGGCGCTGGCCGAACATCAACTGGGCCATGCTGATTGCGCGATGCGGTGGTTCGAACGCAACCGCACCGCCTGCGGGCCGCCGGGACTGTTCTGCGAGGAATACGACGTGCGGCAACGCCAGCTCCGCGGCAACCTCCCCCAGGCGTTCGCGCACGCACTGATGCTGGAATGCACGGCCACCCTCACCGGCGACGCCGCCCACCATGACTGATCCGGCCCCAACACGAAAGGTATTTCTGCGATGACTCAGACAGTGGTGATCACCGGAGCCAGCGCGGGCATCGGCCGCGCCACAGCGAAGGAGTTCGGGCAGCGTGGCGCGAACGTCGTCCTGCTCGCCCGCGGCTCCGCCGGGCTGGAAGGCGCGGCCCGTGACGTCGAGGCCGGCGGCGGCAAGGCGCTGGCCATCCCGACCGATGTGTCCGACCACGCGGCCGTCGTCGCCGCCGCCGACGAGGCCGAAACCGCGTTCGGTCCCATCGACGCCTGGGTCAACGTCGCGTTCACCTCGGTGTTCGCGCCATTCACCGAGATCAGCGCCGAGGAGTTCAAACGCGTGACCGAGGTGTCCTACCTCGGCTACGTGCACGGCACCATGGCGGCGCTGGCCAAGATGCGCCCCCGCAACCGCGGCACCATCGTGCAGGTCGGTTCGGCGCTCGGGCAGCGCTCCATCCCGCTGCAGTCGGCCTACTGCGGCGCCAAGCACGCCATCAACGGGTTCACCGAATCGGTGCGCTGCGAACTGTTCCACGAGGGCTCGAAGGTGCGGATCACCGTGGTCCAGATGCCCGCGGTCAACACTCCCCAATTCTCCTGGGTGCTCTCGCGGCTGCCCCGCCATCCGCAACCGGTGCCGCCGATCTACCAGCCCGAAGTCGCCGCCCGCGGCGTCCTGTACGCCGCGGATCATCCGGGGCGCAAACAATATTGGGTCGGCGAGACCACCCTGGTGACGCTGCTGGCGCAGAAGTTCGTCGCGCCGCTGCTGGACCGCTACCTCGGCCGCACCGGATACGACTCGCAACAGACCAAGGAGCACGTCAGCGCCGAGAAGCCCCACAACCTCTGGCAACCGCTCGACCAGGAACCCGGCAGCGATCACGGCGCCCGCGGCGAGTTCGATGACAACTCGCACACCCACTGCCCGCAACTGTGGGCGTCGCAGCACCCGGTCGTCAGCGGCACGGGCGCGCTGAGCGCCGCCGGTGCGGCCGCGTGGCTGGCGGCGCGTGCGGGCCGCCGGTGGGCGCGATGACGACGGCCGCGCAGATCGACGCGGCGATCGACGAGGTCACCGCGCAGGTCTACAAAATCCCCACCGACGCACCGGAAGCCGACGGGACCCTGGCCTGGTCGTCGACCACGCTGGTGCTGGCCGAGGTGTCGGCCGCAGGCCTGCGCGGAATCGGCTACACCTATGGCGACGGCGCCTCCGCCAAGCTGATCACCGGGCCGCTGGCCGGCACGCTCAACGGACACAACGCCGTTGACATCCCCGCCTTGTGGGAGTCGATGGTCAAGGCGATGCGCAACAACGGGCGGCCGGGGTTGGTGTCGTGCGCGATATCGGCGATCGACACCGCACTGTGGGACCTCAAGGGCAAGTTGCTGGGCCTGCCGGTGTGCCGACTGCTCGGCATGGCGCATCCCGAAGTGCCGATCTACGGCAGCGGCGGCTTCACCACGTACGACGAAAGCACCACCCGCGCCCAGCTCGAACGCTGGGTCGACGAGTGGCAGATCCCGCGCGTCAAAATCAAGATCGGCGAATCGTGGGGCTCCGACGAGCGTCGCGACCTCGATCGAATCGCCTTGGCGCGCAAGGTGATCGGTCCGGACACCGAGCTGTACGTCGACGCCAACGGGGCCTACCAACGCAAGCAGGCGATCCGGATGGCCCACGCCATGGCCGATCACGACGTCACGTGGTTCGAGGAACCCGTCTCCTCGGACGACCTGGCCGGGCTGCGGGAGGTCCGCGACCAGGTGACCCCGGACGTCACCGCCGGTGAATACGGCTATGACCTGGCCTATTTCCATCGAATGCTGGCCGCCGGGGCGGTCGACTGCCTACAGATCGACGTCACTCGCTGCGGGGGCATCACCGACTGGCTGCGCGGCGCCGCCGTGGCCGCCGCCTGCAACGTGGACGTCTCCGGGCACTGCGCCCCCAACCTGCACGCCCACGTCGCCACCGCCATCCCGAATCTGCGGCACCTCGAGTACTTCCACGATCACCACCGCATCGAACACATGCTTTTCGAGGGCGCGCTGACGCCCGAGGGCGGCGCATTGCGGCCGGATCAGCATCGGCCGGGGTTCGGCCTGGAGTTCAAGTACAGCGACGCCGAGCAGTACCGGGTGGCCTGAGCGCACCGTTCTTACAACCACGCATGCGGCGCGCAAAAACGGGAATCGTTACGCCAAGGTTTTGACAAATGGGATTGGAGCAACCCCCGATGACAGTGAACCCCGACGACGAAACCGTTGAGCATCGCAAGGCCCTCAAGTTGCCCGTCGTCGCGGAAGGCGACCGGAGCGCGGTCGACTCGGTGCTGGGTACAGGTGATCCGCAGCGCGTGGGCAGATTCCGGTTCTTCCTGGACGGCCATCGGTGGGAGTGGTCGGACGCGGTGGCGCGTATGCATGGCTATCAGCCGGGAGAAGTGGAGCCGACCACGGAACTGCTGCTGCGACACAAGCACCCCGACGACCGTGAGCGGGTGGCGGCCGTGCTGGAGCGGGTGATGAAAGGAAAGCCGTTCAGCAGTCGGCACCGCATCATCGACACCGCTGGACGCACCCACTGCGTCATCGTCGCCGGAGATCGGATGGTCGACGGCACCGGCGCCCTGGCCGGCACGTCCGGCTTCTACGTCGACGTCACCGACTCGCTGCATGCCGACATCACCAACGTGCTCTCGGCGGTGGCCGACGCCCGGGCCCGCATCGAGCAGGCCAAGGGCGTGCTGATGGTCGCCTACGGCATTTCCGCCGAGCGTGCGTTCGACATCCTGGTATGGCGTTCCCAGGAGGAGAATCTCAAGGTGCGTGACGTCGCCAACCGCTTCCTGGACGCCGTGGCCAGCAAGGCATCATCGGAAACCCAAAGCTATGTGGACCGGGCACTGTTGACCCTCGGCTAACGAGAACGTCGGACCCCGCCAGGGTCGGATGGCGCGGCTCCTCCTCCGGCCGTCAACCGGCCGGCATCGTCGCCGCGCTAGGGTCAGATGGCGCGGCTCCTCCTCCGGCCGTCAACCGGCCGGCATCGTCGCCGCGCTAGGGTCGTGCCGGTGGCGCACCTACTCGGAGCTGAGGCCGTACACCTGGAATATCCCACTCGGGTGGTGTTCGGCTCGATCACCCTCGGGGTCAACGACGGCGCGCGCATCGGCATCGTCGGGCGCAACGGCGACGGCAAGTCCAGCCTGCTGCGGCTACTCACCGGCCACCAAGAACCCGACTCCGGCCGGGTCACCCGACGCAGCGGGCTGCGGGTCGGCGCGCTGAGCCAGGCGGACACCCTGGATCCGGACCACACCGTGGGCTGGACCCTGGTGGGCGACGCGGCCGAACACCAGTGGGCCGGTGACCCGCGGGTCCGCGACGTGGTTGCCGGGCTGGTTTCCGACATCGCTTGGGACGCAACGATTGCCACGCTCTCCGGCGGCCAGCGTCGGCGGGTGCAGCTGGCCAGGCTGCTGGTGAGCGAATGGGACGTCATCGCGCTCGACGAGCCCACCAACCATCTGGACATCGAGGGAATCACCTGGCTGGCCGGCCACCTGGCGGCGCGCTGGGCCGCCAACGCCGGCGGGCTGCTGCTGGTCACCCACGACCGCTGGTTCCTCGACGAGGTCGCCAGCACGACGTGGGAGGTGCACGACGGGATCGTCGAGCCGTTCGACGGGGGGTACGCGGCCTACGTGCTGCAGCGCGTCGAGCGGGACCGGATGGCCGCCGCCACCGAAGCCAAGCGGCAGAACCTGATGCGCAAGGAACTGGCATGGCTGCGTCGCGGAGCGCCGGCGCGGACCTCGAAGCCCAAGTTCCGGATCGAGGCGGCCAACCAGCTGATCGCCGACGTGCCACCGCTGCGCAACACCGTCGAGTTGGCCAAGCTGGCCACCGCCCGGCTCGGCAAGGACGTGGTCGACCTGCTCGACGTGTCGGTCGCGTTTGACGGCCGCCCGGTGCTGCGCGACGTCGAGTGGCGGATCGCACCGGGCGAACGCACCGGCATCGTCGGGGCCAACGGCGCCGGGAAATCCACCCTGCTGAGGTTGATCGACGGCACCATCACGCCCGACGCGGGGCGCGTCAAACGCGGCAAGACCGTGCGGCTGGCGGTGCTCGACCAGCAGGGCGATGCGCTAGCCGCGGTCGGCGACGACCGGATCGCCGACGTGCTGGGGAGGCTCCCCGGCGGCTACCAGGTCGACGGCCGTGAGGTCACCCCGGCGCAGCTGTTGGAGCGGCTCGGCTTCGGCCGCGGCCACCTGTCCGCCCGCGTGGCGGACCTCTCCGGCGGCGAGCGGCGACGGTTACAGCTGATGCTCACGCTGTTGTCCGAGCCCAACGTGTTGCTGCTCGACGAGCCGACCAACGACGTCGACACCGACACGTTGACGGCCATGGAGGATCTGCTCGACTCCTGGCCGGGCACGCTGATCGTTGTCTCGCACGACCGCTACCTGCTGGAGCGGGTCACCGATCAGCAGTACGCGGTGCTCGACGGCCGGTTGCGGCACCTGCCCGGCGGCATCGACGAGTACCTGCGGCTGGCCGAGCGGCGGGCGGGCGAGGCCACCACCGAGCCGTCACCGCCGTCTCGGTCGTCGCGGCCGTCGCAGCCGGCGATGTCCGGTGCCCAGCGCCGCGCCGCGGAGAAAGAGATGGCCGCCGCCGATCGGCAGCTGGTGCGGCTGGCGGACCGCATCAAGGACAAACACAACGAACTCGCGGCGCACGATCAGTCCGACCATGTGGGCATCACCCGGCTCACCCAGGAGTTGCGCGCGCTCGACGACGAGGTCGCCGCGACCGAGAGCCGTTGGCTGGAGCTCTCGGAGTTGCTCGAATAGTCTTGAACGGCAATAGGTTTTGTGGGCAGCGTCGAGTCGCACCTCAGGGCCAGCCATACCGATGTGGATCGGCCGAGACGGATAGTGTGGACGAATCCCTCGATGTCCCAAGCTATTCAAGTTGCGCAGCTACCGGTACCACGAACCGGGCTAGTTGTTGGTCGGTGGTGGTTGGGGTTGGAATGGGTCATACCACCACCAGTGGGCGCGTTCGCCGGTAGGGCCCGGGCAGGGCGCCACCGCAGGCGGGGGCCCAGTGGGTGGGCGTGCCAGCGCTCCCGGGCTCAGGATTCGGCCGGCGTCGTCGGTGACGACCAGAGCGTGCGCGGGTCCGGTGATGGTGATCAGGCCACGGTGGTGCAGCCGGTGGTGATAGGGGCAGACCAGCACCAGGTTGGCCAACTCGGTGGGGCCGCCGTCTTCCCAATGCCGGATGTGGTGGGCGTGCAAACCCCGGGTAGCACCACAGCCGGGAACCGCGCACGTGCGGTCGCGATACTCCAGCGCGCGGCGCAGCCGCCGATTGATCACCCGCGTCACCCGCCCGGCCCCAATGACCTCACCGTGGCGCTCGAACCAGACCTCACAGGTGGCATCACAGGTCACATATCGGCGTTCCGCGTCAGACAGCAGCGGACCCAGATGCAACGCCGCAGCCCGCCGCTCGACATCAAGGTGCACCACCACCGTGGTGCGCTGCCCATGGGGGCGGCGGGTCACCTCGGCGTCCCAACCCGCCTCCACCAGGCGCATAAACGCCTCGGCCGTGCCCGGCACCGGCGCCACCTGATCACCCACGCCCGCGCCCCCGCCATTGTCGTGATCACGCTTCCACTCGCTAATGAGCGCATCACGATGCGACGCCAAGGCGGCATCGAACTTCGCGGCATCCAAGTGGCCCAGCGTGATCCGATAACAAGCGCCCTGCTCGGTGGCAGTCGCGATGAACGACCGCTCAGGCTCGGGCCGCGGGTCGGGTTCGGGTCGTGGTTCCAGCTTGACCGCGGTACGCAACTGATTGACCGTGGCGACCGCGGCCAACTGCGCGTAATGCGCATCAGAACCCTGCCCCGCGCGCGCGGCGATCACCCCGACCTGATCGGCCGAGAGCCGACCCTCCCGCATCCCCTGAGCACACCGCGGGAACTCGGTCAACCGGGACGCGATCGCGGCCAGCATGTGCGCATTGGCCGACGAACAACCCATCTTCCAGGCCACCAACGCCGGCACCGACCGCACACCCGTAGACCCCCACAATCCGTCGCGATCGATCTCAGCCACAATCTCCACAATGCGCCCATCAATCGCATTGCGCTGACCGGCCAACTCCGCCAACTCCTCAAACAACACCTCAAGACGCTCACCAGGAGCCACCCCCACGGCGTCAACAGATGCAATCGAAGACATAACGCCATCATCGCAGCGACCACCGACAAATCCGGCAGGCAACAGGTCGGCGGAAGTTATGCGCTCAATGCCAGCGCAGCAGCACCAGTTCGGAACCGAAACCGGGGCCCGTCGCGAGCATCAGCCCCGGGCTGCCGGCGGGCGGCGGTTTGGCGATGGTGTCCCGCAGGATGTGCAGCACCGACGCCGATGAGAGGTTGGCGATCTCCCCGAGGGAGCGCCAGGTCAGCTCATGCGCCTCCGGCGGCAGCTCGAGGCACTTGGCGACGGTGTTGATGACTTTGGGGCCGCCGGGGTGAGTCACCCAGGCGCCGATGTCGTCCTTGGTCAGCTGGTGCGCGGCGAGGAACCTGCTCACGTCGTCGGCCAGGTACCGGTCGATGACGGCCGGCAGTTCTGGAGACATCACGAGTTGAATTCCGGCCGAGCCGATGTTCCAGCCCATGATGTGCAGCGATTCGGGGTACAGCCGGCTGCGCGAATCCAGGATGTCGGGTCCGGCCGAATTCAGTTGGGCGGCACGGCGGTCCCCGACAGCGACGACTGCGGCGGCGCCATCGCCGAACATCGCCGTCCCCACCAACCCCGAGACGGTCGGCCTGACTGCGGGGAACGTGAGCGAGCACAGTTCGACGGACACCAGGGCGGCGACGCCGTCGGGCGCGCCGCGCAGGTAATCGTGCAGCCTGCCCACGCCCGCCGCCCCGCCGGCGCAGCCCAGCCCGAACAGCGGCACCCGGCGCACGTCGGGGCGCAGGCCGAGACGCCCGACGATCCGGGCGTCGAGCGACGGCACCGCGATGCCGGTGACGGTCGTGGTGACGATCGTGTCGATGTCGTGCGGGTTCAGCCCCGCCTCGTCGAGGGAGCCCAGCAGCGCGTCGCAGCCCAGTTCCACGGCCTTGTCGATGAAGACCTCGTTGGCGTCACCGAAGTCGCTCAGCGAGTGGTACCGCTCGAGCGGCAGCACGAAGTGGCGGCTGTTGACCTTGGCGGCGGCATGCAAACGCCGGACGATCTCTTCGTGCTCCTTCAACGCGGGGAACTCGACGATGTGGTCGGTGATTTCGCGTTGGCTGTAGCGATGCGGCGGCAAAGCGCCGAACACACCCGCGATGACGCTCATGGTCTATCCTCTTGATTGCCAACCAGCTTAGATACGATTCCGCGTAATGCTGGAAGTTTATGCGGTCCGGTGGGGTCTTGCAAAAGTTTCATGTATTCAACACATGTCTCATTGATGCGCCGTTGTGTTCGCGTAATCAGGTCGGGCAGCGGGGAATTCGTCATTCGATGTCGTCGTCATCCGCCGAATTGAGGGCCATGGCGATTAACGCGTCGGGACTCAAAGAGTCGATGTCGTCACCGGTGACACGTGGATCGTTTGCGTCGGCGTCGGGTGCTTCCGGCATGCCGGCGAGTAAAAGGAGTTTGTTGAGCAATCCCGTCCTGCGAAGCTCGCGCACGGGAATCTTCCTCAACGCGGACCAGAGTTTTTCATCGTCTGATTCCTCGCGATCGTCATGAAGCAGTTGCCGGCGGAGATGATCGGCCAGCGCCATCGGGGTCGGGTAGTCGAAGATCAGCGTTCGCGACAACGCCGTCCCGGTATGGGTGGTGAGGCGGTTGCGCAATTCCACGCCGATCAGCGAGTCGAATCCGAGGTCTCCGAAGGCGCGGTCGGGATCGATGACGTGGCCGCCCGGATGTCCCAGCACCGCTGCCGCGTGCTCGCACACCAACTCGACCAGCACACGCCGCTGTTCGTCGCGCGCCAGTGCGTGCAGCCGTTGGGCCAAATCGGGTGAGCGTGTGGCGGTGGCGGCCGGTGTCCCCTCGGCTTCCCCTGATCCCGCAGGCCTGCCGCCCAGCCAAAACCTCTCTCGCGCAAAGCCATACGTCGGCAATTCGACGCGGCGGGGGTGCAGTCCGGCGAACACGCCCGCCCAATCGAGGCCGAGCCCGCGGGTGAACAATTGTCCGGCCGCGCCAAGGATCGATTCCGTCTCGGGGCGGTCCCTGGGCATGGTCGCCAGTGACACCGCCCGCTCGGCGCTCAGCGATTGGTCCACCGCGGCCGTCAGCGCCGTGCCCGGACCCAACTCCAGGAAGGTCGCGACGCCCGCCGTCTCGGCGGCGCGCACCCCCTCGAAGAAGCGCACCGGCTGACGCACATGCTCCACCCAGTATCCCGCCGACCCGTATCCGGCGTCGGCCAGTCGCCCGGTCAGATTCGACACCAGGCCGAATTGCGGTCGCCCCGTATCGATGTCGGCCGCCACCGCGTAAAACTCGTCGAGCATGGGCGCCATCAGAGGCGAATGAAACGCATGGGAGACCGCCAGCCGGTGCACGCGCCGACCCGTCTGCGCCAGCCGGTCCGCCAGCGTCCCGACCGGGGCCTGCTCACCGGAGAGCACAACCGAATGGGGGCCGTTGACCGCCGCGATGCTCACCCCGCCGTCCAGCAAGGGAGCCACCTCGGCCTCGCCGGCGCCGACCGCCACCATCACCCCGCCGGCCGGCAGCTGGGCCATCAGCCGGCCGCGGGCCGCCACCAGTCGCGCCGCATCCGGCAGCGTCAGCACCCCGGCGACATACGCCGCGGCGATCTCCCCCACCGAATGGCCCATCACCACATCCGGTGTGACACCGAACGATTGCCACAGCGCCGCCAGCGCGATCCCCAGCACGAACAACGCGGGCTGGGCAAATTCCGTGCTCTGCAACAACTCCGGCTCGGTGCCCCACATCACGTCGGTCAGCGGCAGCCGCACATGCCCGTCAACCGCCGCGGCGGCCTCATCGATGGCGCGGGCGAACACGTCGAACCGGTCATACAGTTGGCGCCCCATTCCCAACCACTGCGACCCCTGACCCGGAAAGACAAACGCCGTCTTGTCCGGCGACGTGGCCCGGCCCGCCACCAGACCCGAATGGGACTCCCCCGCCGCCAATGCTGCCAAACCCGTTGCCAGCGCCTCGCGATCGCCGCCCACCACTGCCGCGCGGTGCTCGAAGGACGCCCGGGTGCTGACCAACGACCACGCCACGTCGAGCGGGGTGAGATCACCTCGCTCGGCTACGTAGGCCGATAGCCGTTGCGCCTGATTGGTCAGCGCGCGCTCGGATCGGGCCGACAGCACCCACGGCACCGCGAGGCCTGAGTCCGGTGGGGCCGGGTCTGGTTGGGCGGGAGGCTGTTCCACGATGAGGTGCGCGTTGGTGCCGCCCATGCCGAACGAGGACACCCCGGCCCGCCGTGGGTGATCGGTGGACGGCCACGGCAGCGGTGTCGTATTGACTTGCAGTCCAAGGCGATTCAGATCGCTCTCGGGATCCGGTCCGGCATGGTTGAGGCTGGGTGGGATCGTCGAATGTTGGATCGCCAGGACGGCCTTGAGCAGGCCCGCCACCCCCGCGGCGCCGCCGGCGTGGCCGATGTTGGTCTTCACCGATCCCACCCACACCGCAGCGTCCGGGCGCCCGGCGAAAACCTCACCCAGCGCTTGGGCTTCGATCGCGTCACCGACCTTGGTTCCCGTGCCGTGGCCCTCGACGTAGTCGATGTCTCCTGCCTTGAGGCCGGCATCGGCGAGCGCGCGGCGGATCACGTCGGCCTCGCCGGGTGCCGACGGCACGGTCTGGCCCGCCGAGCTGCGCCCGGCGTTCGCCACGGCGCTGCCCCGAATGACAGCGTGGATGCGATCGCCGTCGTCGAGGGCCGCCGCCAAGGGCTTCAGCAGCACCAGCCCGGCGCCCTCACCGCGCACGTAACCGTCGGCGCGCCGATCGAAAGCGTAGGTGTGACCCGAGACCGACACGGCGCCGAATTCGCGTTCCAGCATGGCGATTTCGTCGGCCAGGTTGAGGTGCACCCCGCCGGCGATGGCCAGCGACGATTGCCCGGTGCGCACGCTTTCACATCCGAGGTGCACCGCCACCAGGGAAGACGACTGGCCGGAGTCGACGGTCATGCTCGGACCCTGCAGCCCGAAGGCATACGAGATCCTGTTGGCGATCATCGCCCGGCTGATGCCGGTGAACGTGTGGTGGTCGAGGTTGTCGGCGAGATCGCGCAGCGTCAGGGCGGCGTAGTCATCGGTCATCGCCCCCAGGTACACCGAGACCGGCTCGCCCCGCAGCGTTTCCGGCACCACGAAGGCGTCTTCGAACAGCTCCCAGGTCAGTTCGAGGGCCAATCGTTGGCGCGGATCCATCGCGCACGCCTCGCGCGGCGACAGGTTGAAGAAGTCGGCATCGAATTGCTCTGCTTCCCCGGCGAACTGGGTGTTTTCCTGTCCGTCGCGGATGAGCCGCCAGAAGGAGCCCGGGCCGGCGGCTCCGGGGAATTTGCATGCCAGCCCGATGATCGCAACGTCTGTCGATGGCAAGGTCAGGGGCCGGCTTCGTCATCGAGGATCGCGAAGAGTTGGCTCTCGGTGGCGGTGGCGAGGTCGTCGTCGAACGGGTCCTCGGGGTGCTCGGGCAGCGCGGTCGGTGTCGTCAGCAGGCCTTCGAGCCGGGCGACGAGCTGCGCGCGGTCACCGGGGCTCAGATCGGGCTGGCCGAGCAGTGTTTGCAGTTCCCGCGCAATGTCGTTGAAGCGGGCCATCCGATCGGGCGGCGCGGCCGCCGCGGTGACGGACGGCGTGGCGAGCTCGGTCTCGAGGTGTTCGGCCAGGGCGGTCGGCGTGGGGTGATCGAAGATCAGCGTGGGGGAAAGGGTGAGCCCGGTAGCGATTTTGAGTCGGTTGCGCAGTTCGACGGCGGTCAGCGAATCGAAACCGAGGTCGCCGAAGGCGTCGTCGGCGTTGACGTCCGCGGTGGTGTGCCCCAACACGGTGGCCGCGTTGCCGCAGACCAGTTCCACCAATTCGGCGTGACGCTGTTCGGGGCTCATGCCGTCCAGCCGCGCCCGCAGCCCAGTCAACGACACCATGTCGGTGTGCTCCAGGACCCGGCGGGCGTGGCGGGTGGCCAGCTGGCTCAGCAGCGGCGGCAGCGCGGCGCCGTGGTGAGCCAGCGCGCCCCTGTCGAGGCGGGTGCCCACCACCATGGGGTGCTCGCCCAGCAGCGCGGCATCCAACAGTTCCAGCGCCTGCCGGGTGGACAGCGCGCTCAGGCCGGCCCGGCTCATCCTCGCCCTGTCGACCTCCCCGAGGTGTTGCGTCATCGCCGACGGCTCTTCCCACATTCCCCAGGCCACCGACAATCCCGGCAGCCCGTGCGCGTGGCGATGGATTGCCAGCGCGTCGAGGAAGCTGTTGGCCGCCGCATAGTTGCCCTGGCCCGGCGCACCCACGATCCCGGCCATCGACGAAAAGACCACGAAGGCAGAGAGATCCAGTCCGTTGGTCAGCTCGTGCAGGTTCCAGGCGCCGTCGACCTTGGCGCGCAGCACCGCATCGATGCGCGCCGGCGTCAATGACCCGACCACCGCGTCGTCGATCACTCCCGCGGCGTGGAACACCGACCGCAGCGGGTACTGCGACGGCACCCGTGCCAGCAGGGCCGCCATCGCCTCCCTGTCGCCGACATCGCAGGCCGCCACCGTCACCGAGGCCCCCGCATCGCGCAATTCGGCGGCCAGCTCGGCCATTCCGGCCGCCTGTTCCCCGCTGCGGCTGACCAGCATCACGTGGGGCACCCGGTGCCGCTCGACGAGGTGGCGGGCGACCGCCGAGCCCGCCATGCCGGTGCCGCCGGTGACCAGCGCGGTTCCGCCGGCCAGTCCCGCGGGACCGTCCGGCATGGTGAGCACGACCTTGCCGATGTGGCGGGCCTGGCTGACAAACCGGTAGGCGTCGGCGGCGCAACGCGCGTCAAAAGCCTTGACGGGCAACGGCGCCAAGACGCCGGCGGCGAACAACCCCATCAGCTCGGCCAGCATGTCCGCGATGCGATCCGGGCCGGCCTCCATCAGATCGAACGCGCGATACACCACCCCGGGATGGGCCTGCGCGACGACATGCGGGTCGCGCAGATCGGTCTTGCCCATCTCGATGAAACGACCTCCGGGGCCCAACAGCCGCAATGACGCATCGTTGAAATCACCGGCCAGGGAGTTGAGTACCACGTCCATGCCGCCGGTGCCTGCGAACTTCTGCCCGAACTCCAGCGTCCGCGAATCCGCGATGTGCGCGTCGTCGAATCCCATGGCGCGCAGCGTGTCCCACTTCCCACGGCTGGCCGTGGCGAACACCTCCGCACCCCAATGCCGGGCCAATTGTACGGCGGCCATGCCCACCCCGCCGGTGGCCGCGTGCACCAGCACCCGCTGGCCTGCCCGCAGCCCGGCCAGCACCGACAGCCCGTAGTATGCCGTCAGAAACACCACCGGCACGCCCGCGGCTCGCGCCATCGACCAGCCCCGCGGCACCCGCGTCACTAACCGGTGATCGACGGTGGCCTGCGAGCCCGCCAGCCCGAATATGCCCATCACGGCGTCACCGACGGCTAAATCCCTCACGCCGGAACCGAGTTCGGTCACAATGCCGGCACCCTCGGCGCCCAACTGTGCCGCGCCCGGGTACATGCCGAGCGCCACCAGCACATCCCGGAAATTCACCCCGGCCGCGGCCACCGTCACCCGGACCTGACCGGCCTCCAGCTCCGGCGGCGGGTACTGCTGCACCGCCAGCTCCTCCAGCGTCCCGGCGTCCCCGGCGGCCAGCCGCCACACCGACGGCGGCTCGGGCAATCCCAACAGCGCCCGCCGGCTGGCCGGTTTCAACCGGGCGCTGTAGGCGACGCCGTCGCGCACCACCAATTGCGGTTCGCCACAACCGATGACCGTCGCGACGTCCAGCGATCCATCGGTATCGACCAGCACCACGCGGCCCGGGTGCTCGGCCTGCGCCGAGCGCACCAGCCCCCACACGGCCGCGCCGGCCAGGTCCGTGACATCTTCGCCGGCAAGCGCGACCGCCCCGCGGGTAGCCACCACCAAAGTTCCGACGGCATCACCGGTCAGCCACGACTGCAGGACGTCAAGCACCTGGTGGGTGGCCGCGTAGACCGCGGTGACCGCAGCGCCGGGCGGCGGCTCCCATACCGTGGTGTTCTCGCCCCCGTCGTTGTCCGGCTGAGAGACGGGCTGTGAAACCGGCGACCACACCACGTCCAGGAGTTCGCCGCTCCCGGAGCGGGCCGCCACCGCCGCGGTCAATTGCTCGGCCGACACGGCGCGCGTCACCAGCTCCCGCACCGACAGCACCGGCAGACCCGACGCATCGGCCAGGTCGACCGATACGGCACCGGTGCCGACCGGCGCCAGCCGCACCCGGACCCGCGACGCTCCGGCCGCGTACAGGCTCACGCCCTGCCAGGAGAACGGCAACACGGTCTCGATCCGCTCGTCGGCCACCCCGAGCGCGTGCAACGCCGCGTCCAGCACCACCGGGTGGATGCCGAAGCCACCGGCCGCGACTCCGGGCTGCTGCGGAAGTTCGACCTCGGCGAAAGTCTCGGTCCCCCGCCGCCATACGGCCCGCAACCCCTGAAAGGCCGGGCCGTAGCCGTAGCCTCGGGCGGCCAAGTCCTCGTACGCGCCGGCCACGTTCACCGCGTCCGCGCCGGCGGGCGGCCACACCGACAAATCCTCTACCGGGTCGGCCGCGCCGTCGCTCAGCAGGCCTTCGGCGTGCAACGTCCAATCCGATTGCGCAACACGCGAATACACGGATACCGGCCGCGATCCCGTCTCGCCGGCCGCGTCCACCACCACCTGGAGCTGTACCACCTCGCCCGCCGGGATCGCCGGAACCACCAGTGGCGCCGACAGAGTGAGCTCTTGGATCACCGAGCAGCCGACTTCGTCACCTGCCCGCAACGCCAGCTCCACGAAGCCCGCCCCCGGAAACAGCACGGTGCCGGCCACCGCGTGGTCGGCCAGCCACGGTTGAGCTGCCGTGGACAGCCGGCCGGTCAACACCACACCGCCGGAATCCGGCCGGTCCACGACCGCGCCCAGCAGCGCATGCTGGGCCTCGGTCAAACCCAGACTGGCGATGTTCGCCGAACCCACCGAATCGCTCGACAGCCAAAACCGGCGTCGTACAAAGGCGTACGTCGGCAGCTCGATCCGGCGGGGGTTCACCCCGGTGAACGCCGCGGACCAGTCCACGTCCGCACCGGTCACGAACAGCTGTGCGGCCGCCGACAGCAGCGAGTCGACCTCGGGGCGGCCCTTGGCCATTGACACCACCGAAATCGCGCGGTCCGTCGTCAGGGATTGGTCCACCGCGGCCGTCAAGGCCGCACCGGGACCGACCTCCAGAAACACACCGGCGCCCAGGGATTCGGCCAGCTGCACACCGTCGACGAACCGCACCGGCTTGCGGACATGGTCAACCCAGTACGCGACCGACCCATAGCCGGGGCCGGCGAGCTGCCCGGTCAGGTTGGACACCAGCGCGATCCGCGGTTCGTGTGCCGACACGTCGGCCGCCAGCGCGGAGAAGTCCGCCATCATGGGCTCCATCAGCGCGGAGTGGAACGCGTGCGAGACCGCCAGCTGCCGCACCCGCGCGCCGCCACCCGCCAGCCGATCCGTGACCACCCGGACCGCGGATTCCGAACCCGAAAGCACCAGCGAGCGTGGGCCGTTCACCGCGGCGATGCCGACATCGCCGTTCAGCAGCGGAACCACCTCCGCCTCGGTGGCGGTCACGGCCATCATCACCCCGCCGGACGGCAACTGCGCCATCAGCCGGCCCCGGGCCGCCACCAGTCGTGCCGCATCGGGTAACGACAGCGCTCCCGCCACGCACGCCGCGGCGATCTCGCCTACCGAATGACCGATCACCACATCCGGCGTGACGCCCAGGGATTCCCACAGCGCGGCCAACGCGATCTCCAGCACGAATAGCGCCGGCTGGGCAAATTCGGTGCTCTGCAACAACTCCGCGTCGGTACCCCACATCACCTCGCGCAGCGGCAGCCGGGAATGGGCGTCCACCGCGGCCACGGCCTCGTCAAAGGCCCGGGCGAACACGGGAAATCGTTCGTACCAGCCCGCGCCCATGCCCAGCCACTGCGAACCCTGACCGGGAAACACGAACACGCGCTTGCCCAACGAGCGGGTGCGCCCGGCGATCACGCCCGGGCCCGGCGCACCGGACGCCACCCCCGTCAGCCCCGCCATCAGGCCCTCACGATCGGCGCCGACCAGCACCGCGCGGTGGTCGAACGCCGCCCGGGTCGTTGCCAGTGACCAGCCCACGTCCATCGCCGGCACACCCGGGCCGGAACCCAGGCGATCCAGCAGCCGTTGCGCCTGACCGGCCAGGGCGTCGGCCGACCGAGCCGAAACCACCCACGGCACAACAGGATTCGAACCGTCCCTCGCGGGCGCGTCGTCCTCCTCTGGGACCAGCTCGGCGGGGGCCTGCTCCACGATCACGTGGGCGTTGGTGCCGCTGATCCCAAAGGACGAGACACCCGCCCGCCGCAGCCCGCCGTCATCCGGCCACGGTCGCGGTTCGGTCAGCAACGACACCGCGCCGGCCGACCAGTCCACGTGCGGCGACGGGATGTCCACGTGCAGCGTCTTGGGCATCACCCCGTGCCGCATCGCCTGGATCATCTTGATCACGCCGGCCACCCCCGCCGCGGCCGAGGTGTGGCCGATGTTGGATTTGATCGATCCCAACCACAGCGGCCGGTCCGTCGGGCGGTCCTGCCCGTACGTCGCCAGCAGGGCTTGCGCCTCGATCGGGTCCCCGAGCACCGTCCCCGTCCCGTGTCCCTCCACCACATCCACGTCCGCCGCCGTCAATCCGGCGTTGGCCAATGCCGCCCGGATGACCCGCTGCTGTGACGGCCCGTTGGGTGCGGTCAAACCGTTGGACGCGCCGTCCTGGTTCACCGCGGTGCCCCGCAGCACCGCCAACACCGGATGCCCGAGGCGCCGGGCATCGGCCAGGCGCTCCAGCACCAGCACACCCGCGCCTTCGGACCACGAAGTCCCGTCCGCCGCACCGGCATACACCTTGCAGCGACCATCGGGCGCCAGTGCGCGCTGCCGGCTGAACTCGACGAACGCCGCGGGGGTGGCCATGACCGTCACGCCCCCGGCCAACGCAAGATCGCATTCGCCGGACCGCAACGACTGCGCGGCCAGATGCATGGAGACCAACGAGGACGAACAGGCGGTGTCCACCGACACCGCGGGGCCTTCCAGCCCCAACACGTACGACACCCGACCCGAGGCGACGCTCAGGGTCGAGCCGGTCAGGCCGTAGCCCTCCAGCTCGCCCTTCACCTCGCCGCCGTATCCGGCATGAATGACGCCGGCGAACACACCGGTCGCCGTGCCGCGCAACGCCAACGGGTCAATTCCCGCGCGCTCCAACGCCTCCCAGCAGATCTCCAGCATCATCCGCTGCTGGGGGTCCATGGCCAGCGCCTCGCTGGGCCCGACGCCGAAGAATCCGGCATCGAAGTCACCCGCGTCCTGCAGGAAGCTGCCCTGCCGGGTGTACATCTTTCCTTTCGCGTCCGGGTCCGGGTCGTACAGACCCTCGACGTCCCAGCCACGGTCGACCGGAAAGTCCGATAGCGTGTCCCGGCCCTCGATCACCAACTCCCACAGGGCTTCTGGCGTGTCCACCCCACCGGCGTAGCGGCAGGCCATGCCGACCACCGCCACCGGTTCAAAGAGCTGGCCCTCTAGCTCCGCGACGCGCCGCCGGGTACGCCTGAGGTCCGCGGTGAGGCGTTTCAGGTAGTCGACGTGCTGCGCGGTGCCCGGCATCGTTGCTTCGGGCGGGGTGTCAGCGGCCGAGTTCTTCATCGAGGATCGCAAAGAGTTGGCTTTCGGTGGCGGCATCGAGGTCGTCGTCGAGGTGTTCGGAGTCGGGCGGGTCGGCGGGCGGTAGGGCGCTGAGCAGGGTGTGGATGCGGGCCCGCAGCACCGACCTGTCCTCGGCATTCCAGTCGGGCGCGCCGAGCAGCGCCTGCAGTTCGCGGGTGATGTCGTTGACGCGCGCCATCAGGTTCGGCTGGTCGCCGGCGTCGGTGCCGGCCAGTTGCGTGTCCAGGTGTCCGGCCAGCACGGTGGGTGTGGGGTAGTCGAAGATCAGGGTCGGCGAAAGGGTAAGGCCCGTCGCGTTTTTGAGTCGGTTGCGCAGCTCGACGGCGGTCAGCGAATCGAAGCCGAGCTCCTGGAACGCGCGGCCGACGTTGATGTCGGCCGGGTTGGGCACCCCCAGCACCATCGCGGCGTTGCCGCGAACCAGGTCGACCAACTCGCGCTGGCGGGCCTCGGCATTCAAGCCGTGCAGGCGTGCGGTGAGACCGGTCATCGACGCGGCGGCGTCCGTGTCGTCGACGACGCGCCGGGTCGGGCCGGCGGCGAGCTCGGACAGCAGCGGCGGCAGGGCGGCGACGTTGTCCGACAGCGCAGCCCGGTCCAGGCGGGCGGCCACCAGCACCGGGTTGTCGACCAGCATCGCGGCGTCGAACGCCGCCAAGGCCTGCTCGGTGGACAGCGGGGCCAGCCCGATCCTGCTCATCCGGGCCTTGTCCCGGTCACCGAGGTGTGCGGTCATCGCCGACGCCTGCTCCCACAGCCCCCAGGCCAGCGACAGCCCGGCGAGGCCGTGGGCACGCCGATAGGCGACCAACCCGTCGAGGAAACTGTTGGCCGCCGCGTAGTTGGCCTGCCCCGGCGTTCCCACGATGCCCGCCATCGACGAAAACACCATGAACGCAGACAAATCCAGCTCCTTGGTGAGCTGGTGCAGGTTCCACGCCCCGTCGACCTTGGCCCGCAGCACCGCGTCCACCCGATCCGGGGTCAGCGAAGAGATCAACCCGTCGTCGAGAATCCCGGCGGCATGGACGATACCGCGCAGCGGATACTGCGCCGGTATCCCCGCCAGCATCGCCGCCACCGCGTCGGAATCGGCCACGTCGCAGGCCTGGACCGACACCTGAGCGCCGGCCCGCTGCAACCCGGCCACCAATTCGGCGATCCCGGCCGCATCCGCGCCGGCACGGCTGACCAGCACCACGTGGGCCACCCGGTAGCGGTCGACAAGGTGACGTGCCAGCGCCGAACCGGCCATCCCGGTGCCGCCGGTGATCACCACGGTGCTCCCCGCCAGCCCGCCGGCGCACCCGCTGAGCACCTCGCCGGGTCCCGACGGAACGGTCAGCGCGACCTTGCCGATGTGGCGGGCCTGGCTGACGTAGCGGTAGGCCGCCGAGGCGCATCGAACGTCGAACGTCTTCTGCGGCAACGGTGTCAGGATCCCGTCCGCCAACAGTTCCACGATCTCGGCCAGCATGGCCGCGGTGCGGTCGGGCCCGGCCTCCATCAGGTCGAAGGCCCGGTATTGGGCGCCGCGATACCGTTCGGCGACGAGGTGCGGATCCCGGACGTCGGTCTTGCCCATCTCGATGAACCGCCCGCCGGGGGCCAACAGCCGCAGCGACGCGTCGGTGAAGTCGCCGGCCAAAGAATTGAGCACGACATCGAAGCCGCGGTCGCCCGCGACCGCACGGAACTTCTCCTCGAACTCGAGCGTGCGCGAATCCCCGATGTGATCGTCGTCGAACGCCATCGCGCGCAAGGTATCCCACTTGCCGCGGCTGGCGGTGACGAACACCTCCGCACCCCAGTGCCGCGCCAGCTGCACCGCGGCCATGCCCACTCCCCCGGTGGCGGTGTGCACCAACACACGCTCCCCGGCGCGCAGCCCCGCCAGCACCGACAACCCGTACAGCGCCGTCAGGAACACCACCGGCACACCGGCGGCCGAAACCAGGGACATGCCCTCAGGCACCGGTGTCACCACTCGGTGATCCACCACCGCCTCGGAGCCGACGACCCCCAGCAACCCCATCACCGGATCACCGACCGCCAGCCCGGCCACGTCGGGCGCAACCTCGACGACGACGCCGGCGCCCTCGGCGCCCAACTGGCCGCCGCCGGGATACATGCCCAGGGCCACCAGCACGTCGCGGAAGTTGACGCCGACGGCGGCCACCGCCACCCGCACCTGTCCGGCGGCCAGGTCCACCCGTGGGGACGGACTCACCACCACGTCCTGCAGCGTGCCCTCGCCGCCGGCGTCCAACCGCCAGCCACCGGCCGGGAGACTGGCCGCCGAGTCCGCTCGCACCGGCCGCAGCCGGGCCGCGTACGCCGCGCCCCGGCGAATCACCACTTGCGGTTCACCGCAACCGATTACCGCCTGGGCATCCAGCGACCCATCGGAGTCGACCAGCACCATCCGGCCCGGGTGCTCGGCCTGTGCCGAGCGCACCAGGCCCCACACCGCGGCGCCGGCCAGGTCCGAAACGTCCTCACCGGCAAGCGCCACCGCCCCGCGGGTCTGCACGGCCAGCACCCCGCCGCCGTCGGAGCGCAACCACGACTGCAGCACCTCCAAGGCCTCGGCGGCCGCCGCGTGCACCGACTTCACCACGCCGCCACCATGATTGGCCAGCTCCCACAACGAGACCTCGGCGCCGTCGCTCTCGCCTCCCAGCGGGATCGGTGTCCAGGTCACGTCGAGCAATCCGTGGGCGGCCGAACGCGGCGCGGGCGCCGCCGCGGCCGTCAACCGCTCGGCGGAGACCGGAAGCATGGCCAAGGACCCCACCGACAGCAGCGGCAACCCCGCACCGTCGGCCAATTCCACCGAGACCGCCCCGGCGCCGGCCGGCGCGATCCGAACCCGTGCCCGCGCAGCGCCCGACGCGTGCAGCGACACACCCTGCCAGGAGAACGGCAACACAGTCTGGCCTTGCTCGCCGGCGACGCCGATCGCGTGCAGCGCGGCGTCGAGCAGCACGGGATGAATTCCGAAGCCGCCGTCCTGCGCGGCGGCCTCGGCTTCGGCGGGGACGGCGATCTCGGCGAAGACCTCATCCCCGCGCTGCCACATCGCCCGCAACCCCTGGAATGCGCGGCCGTATGCGTAGCCCCGCCCCGCGAGGCGCGCATAGGCATCGCCGACGTCGACCGCGGTCGCACCGACGGGCGGCCACATCGAGAGGTCCGCGCCCGGCGTCACCGCCCCCGGCCGCAGCAGGCCCTCGGCATGCAGCGCCCAGTCCGAATCCTGTTGCTCGGCAGAAGAATACACCGACAGCCGGCGCCGCCCCGACTCGTCGGGCGCGCCGACGACCACTTGCACCTGCACACCGCCGGCGGCGGGTAGCACCAACGGCGCCGACAACGTCAACTCCTCGAGCACCCCGCAGCCGACCTCGTCCCCCGCCCGGATCGCCAGCTCGACGAACCCCGCGCCCGGGAACAACACGGTCTCGCCCACCGCGTGATCGGCCAGCCACGGGTGGGCGGCCGTCGACAACCGGCCCGTCAATACCACACCACCGGAGTCGGGCCGCCGCATCACCGCGCCGAGCAGTCCGTGGTCGGCGCGGTCGAGCCCCAGGGTGGCGACGTCATGCGATCCCGTCGAGCCACCCGGAAGCCAAAAGCGTTGCCGCACAAACCCGTAGGTCGGCAGGTCGACGCGCCGGCCACCCAGGCCGGCGAAGGCGGCACGCCAGTCCACGCCCACGCCGGCAACAAAGGCCTGCCCGGCCGAGAGCCAGAAGCGGTCCACGCCGCCGTCGTCGCGGCCCAACGACGGGATGACGCAGCCCTGCTCGCTGTCGGGCATTGTCTCTTCGACGGCGGCCATCAGCACCGGATGCGGGCTGGATTCGATGAACGCCTGATAGCCCGCCTCGCAGGCGCTGCGTACCGCCCGCTCGAATTGCACCGTTTGCCGGATGCTGCGGAACCAGTAGTCGGCGTTCAATCCCGCGGTGTCCATGAGCTCACCGGTCACGGTGGAGAAGAACGCGACCGAAGACGACCGCGGCGCAAGGCCGTTCAGCGCCTCGGCGAGCGGCTCGCGGATCGCATCCACCTGGACGGAATGCGAGGCGTAGTCGACGTCGATGCGGCGGGCGCGAATGTTGTCGGCTTCACACCGTTGCGTCAGTTCGGTCAGCGCATCCACCTCACCGGACACCACCACCGCCGAAACACCGTTGACGGTGGCGATATTGAGCCGGTCACCCCACGCCGCGATCAGCTGCTCGGCGCGCGGCCGGCCGCAGGCCAGCGAGACCATGCCGCCGCGGCCCGACAACCCCACCAGCAGCCGGCTGCGCAATGCGACCACCCGGGCGGCATCTTCGAGCGACAGGGCTCCCGCCACATACGCCGCCGCGATCTCGCCCTGCGAATGACCGATCACCGCATCGGGAGTCACGCCCACCGTGCGCCACAACTCGGCCAGCGACACCATGACCGCCCACAGCGCCGGCTGCACCACGTCCACCCGGTCCAGTCCGGGCGCGCCCGGCGCGCCGCGGATGACGTCGATCAGCGACCAGTCGACGTGTTCGGCGAGCGCGCCGGCGCATCGGTGCAGGTGCTCGGCGAATACCGCCGAGCTGTCCAGCAATTGGGCGCCCATGCCGGCCCATTGCGAACCCTGACCGGGGAACACGAACACCGTCTTGCCGGGCGACTGTGCCCGGCCCGCCGTGACGCCGGCGCCCTGCTCACCGGCCGCCAATTCGGCCAGCCCGCGCAGCAGTTGCGCGCCGTTGGCGCCCACGATCACCGCCCGGTGCTCGAAGCGCGACCGCGTCGAGATCAGCGACCAGCCCACGTCCACCACCCGCAGCGCGGGATGGGCCTTCACGTGCGCCAGCAGCCGCGCCGCCTGGCTCGCCAGCGCGTCGGCCGAACGGGCCGAGAGCACCCAGGGCACTACCACGTCATCGCCTGGGGGCGGAGCGCTTTCGGGCTCCGGTGCATATTGCTCAACGATGACGTGCGCGTTGGTGCCGCTGATGCCGAACGACGAGACACCCGCGCGGCGCGGCCGATCCACCGTGGGCCAGGACCGCGGCTCCGTCAGCAGCGACACCGCCCCGGCCGACCAATCCACGTGCGGCGTCGGCTCATCCACGTGCAACGTCTTGGGCATCACGCCGTGGCGGACCGCCTGCACCATCTTGATCACCCCGCCGGCGCCGGCCGCGGCCGAGGTGTGACCCATGTTGGATTTGATCGACCCCAACCACAGCGGCTCATCCGCCGGCCGGCCCTGCCCGTAGGTCGCCAAAAGCGCCTGGGCCTCAATCGGATCCCCCAGCATGGTGCCCGTCCCATGCCCCTCCACCAGATCCACGTCCGCGGTCCCCAGCCGCGCGTTGGCCAGCGCCGCCCGGATCACCCGTTGTTGCGACGGCCCGTTGGGTGTCGCCAGCCCGTTGGACGCGCCGTCCTGGTTCACCGCGGAGCCCCGCACGACCGCCAGCACCGGATGCCCCAGCCGGCGCGCATCCGCCAGCCGTTCCAGCACTAGCACACCGACGCCTTCGGAAAATCCGGTGCCGTCGGCCGCGCCCGCGTACGCCTTGCACCGACCGTCGGCGGCCAGCGCGCGCTGCCGGCTGAATTCGATGAACATCGCCGGTGTGGCCATCACTGTCACGCCGCCGGCCAGCGCCAGATCGCATTCACCGGAACGCAACGACTGCGCCGCCAAATGCAGGGCCACCAGCGACGACGAACACGCCGTGTCCACCGAGACGGCCGGGCCCTCCAGCCCCAGCGAGTAGGCCACCCGCCCCGAGGCCACACTCAGCGTCGAGCCGCGCAGGCCGTACCGCTCCAAGTGTCCCGGCACCCGGCCCTGACCCCCGTAGGAGCCGTGGAATATCCCGGCGAACACGCCGGTCGGCGAACCGCGCAGGGCGACGGGATCAATTCCGGCCCGCTCCAACGCCTCCCACGACACCTCGAGCAGCAGACGCTGCTGCGGGTCCATCGCCAGCGCCTCGCTGGGGGCGATCCCGAAGAAGGCGGCATCGAAATCGCCCACGTCCGAAAGGAATCCGCCGCACCGCGCATACGACTTTCCGACGGCGTCGGGATCCGCATCGAACAGCCCGGCCAAGCTCCAGCCGCGGTCCGCCGGAAATTCCGAGACCACGTCGCGGCCCTCAACCACCATCTCCCACAAGGCCTCGGGCGAATCCACCCCACCGGGATAGCGACAGCCCATGCCCACCACCGCCACGGGTTCGGTGGCGGCAGCAAGGTATTGGCGGTTCTCGCGCTTGAGGCGCTCGGTTTCCTTCAGCGATTGGCGAAGGGCCCGGACGAGCTCTTCGGTGTTGCCGTTCATCGAACGCGGCCTTTCGTGTCACTCACAGCGCTACTTCCGGCGGTGGGTCGGTTCCGCGTCGAGTTGGGCCCACCGCCACAAACTCGACACCGCCCCAACAGGGCGCCTTAGAGCAGGAACGGAAGTACACGAGCGACCATCAGTGCCAACGCAACAACACCAGTTCGGAACAGAATCCCGGCCCCATCGCGAGCATCAGGCCGGGGCTTCCACTCGGCGGCGGCTTGGCCATGGTGTCACGCAGCACGTGCAACACCGACGCCGACGAGAGGTTGCCGATCTCGCCGAGTGAACGCCAGGTGAGTTCCAGGGCCTCCGGCGGCAGGCTGAGCGCCGCGGTGATCGCCTCGATGACCTTGGGGCCGCCGGGGTGGCTGACGAACGCGCCGATGTCGGCCGCGGTCAAGCCGTGCGCCCCCAAGAACTGGGTGACGTCGTCCTCGATGTATTGCTCGACGACGGCGGCAACGTCCTTCGACAGCACCAGCTCGAAGCCTCCGGCTCGCACGTCGAAGCCCATGGTGCGCAACGAATCGGGGTACAGATGGCTGCGCGAATCGAGGACGCTGGGGCCGCTGGCGGCAAGGTGTTCGGCGCGCCGGTCGCCCACGGCCACCACCGCCGCCGCGCCGTCGGCGAACAGGGCGCTGCCGACCATGCCGGCCAGCGACGGCGTGTATCCGGGATAGGTCAGCGAGCACAGCTCGACCGAGATGAGGGCGGCGACGGCGTCGGGTGCGCCGCGCAGGTAATCGTTCGCGCGGGCCACACCGGCGGCCCCGGCCACGCAGCCGAGGCCGAACAGCGGCACCCGTCGCACGTCGTCGCGCAGACCCAGGCGCGCGGCGATCCGGGCATCCACCGACGGCACCGCCAGCCCGGTGACGGTCGTCGTGATGAGCACGTCGACGTCCTGCGGCCGCAGTCCCGCCTCGTCGAGCGCGCCGGACAGTGCCTCGCAGCCGAGATTGACGGCGTGCTCGGTGAAGATCCGGTTCGCCATGCCGAAGTCGGTCAGCGTGGGGTATTGCTCGATCGGCAGCACCAGGTGACGGCTGTCGACTTTGGCGCTGGCGTGCAGCTGCCGGACGATGTCCTCGTAGTCCTTGAACTCGGGAATGCTGACGAAGAAGTCGGTGAGCTCGCGCTGCGAATACCGGTGCGGCGGCAACGCACCGAAGACGCCGGCGACGACGCTCATTGCTTTCCCACCCCTTGATCACGGGGATCCGGCCCGCAAGGTTCATCCGGATCGCTCTGAGCCCGCAGTCTAGTCGGCATGGCAGCGGCGGGCAGCGGAACCGAGCTCATCTCAACGGCTCCCCCGCGTCCGGTCCCGGAGCTGGTCTTTGAGCCGTCCGGCGCTGGCCAGGACGTTTTCGATCTGCTCGGCGACCCGGACGGGCGCGGTGCCGCCCCACGCATCCCGCGAGGCCACCGAGCCCTCGATCGTCAAAACCTCACGAACCTGCGGCGTCAGGTCACCACTGATGGCGGCCAGCTCGTCGTCGGTCAGCTCGTCGAGGCCGACACCGCGCTGCTCGGCGGCGCGCACGGCGGCGCCGGCGGCCTCGTGCGCGGAGCGGAAGGGCACCCCCTGGCGCACCAGCCATTCGGCGATGTCGGTGGCCAGCGTGTACCCGGCCGGCGCGAGCGCGGCCATCCGGTCGACGTCGAACGTCAGGCTGCCCACCAGGCCCGCCATCGCCGGTAGCACCAGCTCCAGCTGGGCCACCGAATCGAACACCGGTTCCTTGTCTTCCTGCAGGTCACGGTTGTAAGCGAGTGGCTGGGCCTTCAGCGTGGCCAGCAGGCCGGCCAGGTTTCCGATCAGCCGCCCGGACTTGCCGCGGGCCAGCTCCGCGATGTCCGGGTTCTTTTTCTGCGGCATGATCGAGCTGCCGGTGGACCACGAGTCGTGCAGGGTGACGTAGCCGAATTCCGTCGAGCTCCACAGGATGACGTCCTCGGCCAGCCGGGACAGGTCGACGCCGATCATGGCGAAGACGAACGCCGCCTCCGCCGCGAAATCCCGCGATGCGGTCGCGTCGATGGAGTTGTCGGCGGCGGCCGCGAAGCCCAGGTCCGTGGCGATCGCGTCCGGGTCCAGTCCCAGCGACGACCCGGCCAGCGCGCCGGAGCCGTACGGGGAGATCGCCGCCCGCTTGTCGAAGTCGGCGATGCGGTCGACGTCGCGCAGCAGCGGGTGGGCGTGCGCGAGCAGGTGGTGGGCCAGCAGCACCGGCTGGGCGGACTGCAGGTGGGTCTTGCCGGGCATGATGGCGTCCGGGTGGGCGGCGGCCTGGGCGGCCAGCGCGCCGACGACATCCAGCGCCCCGGCCGCGACGCGGCGCACCGCGTCGCGCAGCCACATCCGGAACAGGGTCGCCACCTGGTCGTTGCGGGACCGGCCGGCCCGCAGCCGCCCGCCCAGGTCCGGGCCGACCCGGTCGATCAGGCCGCGCTCCAGCGCCGCGTGCACGTCCTCGTCGGTGACCAGCGGCGAGAAGCTGCCGTCGGCGACGTCGGTGGCGAGCTGGTCCAGGCCGGCCAGCAGCCCGTCGCGCTGCTCCTCGGTCAGCAGCCCGGCCCGGAACAGGATCACCGTGTGTGCCCGCGAGGCGACGATGTCGTAGGGGGCCAGCACCCAGTCGAAGTGGGTGGACTTGCTCAGCGCGGCCAGCGCCTCGGACGGGCCGTCCGCGAACCGCCCGCCCCACAGCGACCCCTCGCGAGTGCTCACGTGCGACCCTCCGCGCCCGTCACTGCTGATCCCGCCGGGACGCGATCTTCGACGACAGCCCGTGCACGTAGACGAAACCCTTGGCGGCCGACTGATCGAAGCTGTCGCCCTCGTCGTAGGTGGCCAGGTTGAAGTCGTACAGGGACTCGGCGCTGCGCCGCCCGTTGACCGCAATGTGGCCGCCGTGCAACACCATGCGGACCTCACCCGTCACGTGCTCCTGGGTCTTGGCCACGAAGGTCTCCAGCGCGTCCTTGAGCGGCGAGTACCACAGCCCGTCGTACACCAGCTCGGCCCACCGCTGGTCGGTGTGCCGCTTGAAGCGGCCCAGCTCGCGCTCGAGGGTGACGTGCTCGAGCTCGGTGTGCGCGGTGATCAGCACCATGGCGCCGGGCGCCTCGTAGATCTCGCGGCTCTTGATGCCCACCAGCCGGTCCTCGACGACGTCGAGGCGGCCGACGCCCTGGGCGCCGGCGCGGGTGTTGAGCTCCTCGATGGCCTGCAGCATCGACACCGGTTTGCCGTCGATGGTCACCGGCACCCCGCGCTCGAATCCGACGATCACCTCGTCGGGGGTGCTCCAGTTCAGCGTGGGATCTTCGGTGTAGGCGTAGACGTCCTTGGTGGGGGCGTTCCAAAGGTGTTCCAGGAAACCGGTTTCCACCGCGCGACCCCACACGTTCTGGTCGATGGAGAACGGCGAGCGTTTGGTCACGTTGATCGGGATGTCGTTTTCTTCGGCGAACGCGATCGCCTTCTCCCGCGTCCAGGCGTAATCACGGACGGGTGCCAACACCTCGAGATCGGGTGCCAGCGAACCGAATCCGACCTCGAACCGGACCTGGTCGTTGCCCTTGCCGGTGCACCCGTGCGCGACGATGCTGCCGCCGTGCTGGCGGGCGGCCTCCACCAGGTGCTTGACGATCAACGGCCGGCTGATCGCCGACACCAACGGGTACCGATCCATATACAGGGCGTTGGACAGGACCGTGGGAAGGCAATAGCCCTCGGCGAATTCGTCGCGGGCGTCGACGACCACGGCCTCCACCGCCCCGCAGTCCAGGGCGCGCTGGCGGATGACCTCCATGTCTTCGCCGCCCTGGCCGAGGTCGATCGCCACCGCTACGACCTCGCGGCCGGTCTCCTTGCCGATCCAGCTGATGGCCACCGAGGTGTCCAGACCGCCGGAATACGCCAGGATGACGCGTTCTGACATGAACCAATCTCCTTCAGGTTGAAGCGCTTACGTGAGTCTTACGTGAGTTTTAGGTGAGTCTTTCCAAGGTGCTGGCCAGCTCGGCGCCGGTCATCGGCTCTCGGGCGGCCACGAAGACAGTGTCATCGCCGGCGATGGTGCCGACGACGTACGGTAGCGCCGCGCGATCGATCGCGCTGGCCAAATAGTTGGCGCCGCCGGGCGGGGTGCGCAGCACCGCGAGATTCGCGCTGGCGTCGGCCGAGACGAGCAGCTCGCTGAGCAACCGGGACAGCCGCGCGGTCCCGCCCGATACGCCGCGCACCGGACTGCCGTCCTCGGGAACGATGTAGACGCCGACGCCGCCGTCGGCCCCGCGCAGCTTCACCGCACCCAGCTCCTCCAGGTCCCGCGACAGCGTGGCCTGGGTGACCTCGATGCCCTCGGCGGCCAGCCGGGCCGCCAGTTCGCTCTGGCTGCTGATCGACGCCGACGACAGGATCGCGACGATGCGGTCTTGCCGGCCGGCCCGGGTGGTCTCGGGTGTGGTCTTCGAGCGGGTCATGAGCGCCGCTCCAGCAGCCACACCAGCAGCGCCTTCTGGGCGTGCAACCGGTTTTCGGCCTCGTCCCAGACCACGCTGGCCGGCCCGTCCATCACCTCGTCGGTGATCTCGTCACCGCGATGGGCCGGAAGGCAGTGCAGCACAATGGCTTCCGGATCTGCCAGCCCCAGCAGGTCGGCGTTGATCTGGTACGGCCGGAACGGTTTGACGCGGTCCAGGCCGTCGTCCTCCTGCCCCATCGACGTCCAGGTGTCGGTGACCAGCACGTCGGCGCCCCGCGCGGCCGCCCGGGCGTCGGCGGTGACGGTGACCGAGGCGCCGGTGTCGTCGGCGCGTCGCCGGGCCGCGGCCACGAACGCCGGGTCGGGGGCGAAACCGTCCGGGCCGGCGATCGTCACGTGGATTCCGGCGGTGACCCCGCCCAGCATCAGGGAGTGGGCCATGTTGTTGGCGCCGTCGCCGAGGTAGGACATCCGCAGGCCGTGCAGCGACCCCTTGCATTCGGCGATGGTCTGCAGATCGGCGAGCACCTGGCAGGGGTGGAACTCGTCGGAGAGCGCGTTGACCACCGGGACGGTCGCCGCCCCGGCCATCGCCTCGAGGCGCTCCTGCCCGAACGTGCGCCAAACGATCGCCTCGACATAGCGGGACAGCACCCGCGCAGTGTCCTCCAGGGTCTCGTCGCGCCCCAGCTGGGTGCTGCGGGCGTCGACGACGACGGCGTGCCCGCCGAGCTGGGCGATGCCCATCTCGAACGAGAAGCGGGTGCGGGTGGAGTTCTTGTCGAACAGGACCGCGACCCCGCGCGGGCCCTCCAGTGGGCGGGCGCGCAGCGGGTCCTTCTTCAGCTCGGCCGCCAGCTGCAGCACCTCGGCCTGTTCGGTGGGCGACAGGTCGTCGTCGCGCAGGAAGTGTTTAGGCATCTGCGCCTCCAGCCTTGTCGAGAATGCCCGGCAGCGCGGTGACGAAGCCGTCGAGCTGGTCTTCGGTGATGATCAGCGGCGGCGCCAGCCGGATGACGTCGGGCGTGGCGGCATTCACCAGGAACCCGGCCTCGCGCGCGGCCGCCTCGGCGTCCTTGGCCCGCGGCACGGTGAGCACCACCCCGCACAGCAGGCCGCGCCCGCGCACGTGGTCGACCAACGGGTGGGCGAGCCCCTCGATGCCGTGCCGCAACGACTTGCCCAGCACCTCGGCGTGGCGGACCAGGTTCTCGGCCGCCAGGATCCGCAACACCGCCAGCGCCGCCGCGGTGCAGACCGGGTTGCCGCCGAAGGTGCTGCCGTGCAGGCCGGGAGTCATCAGCTCGGCGGCCCGCCCGACGGCCAGGCAGGCCCCGATGGGCAGGCCGCCGCCCAGCCCCTTGGCCAGCGTCACCACATCGGGGGTGATGCCGTCGTGCTGGTGGGCGAAAAACGTTCCGGTGCGGCCCATCCCGGTTTGCACCTCGTCGAGCACCAGCAGCGCGCCGTGGCGCGCCGTGACATCGCGCGCGGCGGCCAGATATCCCTCGGGCGGCACGACGACGCCGCTCTCCCCCATGATCGGTTCCAAAAATACCGCCGCGGTGTCGTCGTCGACCGCCGCGGCCAGCGCCACGACGTCGCCATACGGCACGTAGCTGACGTCCCCGGGCAGCGGGGCGAACGGCGCCCGCTTGGCCGGCTGGCCGGTCAGCGCCAGCGAGCCCATCGTCCGGCCGTGGAAAGCGTCTTGTGCGGCAACCAGTTTCGTGCGGCCGGTCAGCCGGGACAGCTTGAACGCCACCTCGTTGGCCTCAGTGCCGGAGTTGCAGAAGAACACCCGCGCCGGCGTTTCCTCAGGCGCGCCCAGCAATGCGACCAGTTCTTCGGCGAGCGCGATGCCGGGTTCGGTGGCATACAGGTTGGACGTGTGACCCAGCGTCGCGATCTGGTGGGTGACGGCCTCGATGATCGCGGGGTGGCGGTGACCCAGGATGTTGACCGCGATGCCGCCGAGCAGGTCGAGGTAGCTCTGTCCGTCGACGTCGGTGACCACGGCGCCGTCGCCACTGGCCAGTGCCATCGCGGGGGTGCCGTAGTTGTTCATCATCACGGCTTCCCAGCGCTGCCGCATGGTGGCGGTGTTCGTCACGTCGATACCACCTTGGTGCCGGTGCCCGCGTCGGTGAAAAGCTCGACCAGCACGCAGTGTTCGACCCGACCGTCGATGACGTGCGCGCTGGGCACCCCGGCGGTGACGGCCCGCAAACACGCTTCAACCTTGGGAATCATGCCCGCCTCCAGCGTCGGTAGCAGTTGCGACAGTGTGGCCGTATCGATTTCGCTGACCAGCGAATCACGGTTGGGCCAACTCGTGTACAGGCCTTCGACATCGGTGAGCATCAACAGCTTCTCGGCGTGCAGCGCTTCGGCCAGCGCCGCCGCGGCGGTGTCGGCGTTGATGTTGTGCACCACACCCTCGACGTCCGGCGCCAGCGTCGACACCACCGGAATACGCCGTGCGGCAATAAGATCCAGCACCGCGGCGGTGTTGACCCGGTCGACGTCTCCCACCAGGCCGATGTCGGTGGCCACGCCGTCGACGGTGACGCTGCGCCGCACGGCGGTGAACAGTTGGGCGTCCTCGCCGGTGATGCCGACCGCGTACGGTCCGTGCGCGTTGATCAAGTTGACCAGTTCGCGGCCCACCTGACCGAACAACACCATCCGCGCCACGTCGAGCACTTCCGGTGTGGTGACCCGGAATCCGCCCTTGAAGTCACCCTGGATGCCGAGCCGGCGCAGCATCGCGCTGATCTGCGGGCCGCCGCCGTGCACGACGACGGGATGAACACCGCAGTTGCGTAGGAACGCCATGTCGGCGGCGAAGGCATGCCGCAGCGTGTCGTCGGTCATGGCGTTGCCGCCGTACTTGATGACGACGATCTTGCCGTGCAGCTGCTTGAGCCAGGGCAGGGCTTCGGCGAGCACCTCCGCCTTGACCGCGGTCGGCAGCGCTTCGGTCGAGGAGCTCATGAGCTGTAGGCCGAATTCTCTTCGACGTAGCCGTGGGACAGGTCGGTGGTCCGGATGGTGGCCCGCCCCTCGCCGAGCCGCAGGTCGACGGTGATGTCGATATCCGCCCCCGAGAGGTCGACCTCGCGCGCACCCGGCACGGGAACCCCGTCGGCGAACACCGCGGAACCGTTGAACGACACCGTGATCCGATCGGGATCCAGGGCGACCGGCGCGATGCCGACGGCGGCGAGCACCCGGCCCCAGTTGGGGTCCGAACCGAACACCGCCGTCTTGACCAGGCTGTCGCGGGCGATGGTCCGCGCGGCGACCAGGGCGTCGTCCTCGGAGGCGGCGCCGGTGACGGTGACGTCGACGCGCTTGGTCACGCCCTCGGCGTCGGCCTGCAGCTGAGCGCACAGGTCGTCACAGACGCGCAGCACGGCGTCGTCGAGATCGGCCTGGTCCGGCATGATCCCGCTGGCCCCCGAGGCCAACAGCAGCACGGTGTCGTTGGTCGAACACGCGCCGTCGATGTCGAGCCGGTCGAAGGTGCGGGCGGCGGCCTGGCGCAGTGCGGAATCCAGCGCCGCCGCGTCGGCGGCCGCGTCGGTGGTGAGCACGCACAGCATCGTCGCCAGCGACGGCGCGAGCATGCCCGCGCCTTTGGCCATCCCGCCGACGGTCCAGCTGCCGGGGTGGTGCAGCGCAACCTGTTTGGGCACGGTGTCGGTGGTCATGATCGCCTGGGCCGCGTCGTCGCCGCCGGACAGGCCGCCGGCCATGTCCTGCACGATCGCGCGCACCCCGGCGAGCACCTTGTCCATCGGCAGCCGGTCACCGATCAGCCCGGTGGAGCACACCGCGACCTCGATGGCCCCGGTCTCGGTTCCCCAGTCCGACAAGGCCGCCGCGACGGCCTCGGCCGTGGCGTGGGTGTCCTGAAACCCGCCCGGTCCGGTGCAGGCGTTGGCACCGCCGGAGTTGAGGATGACCGCGCGCAGCGCGCCGGTGGTCAGCACCTGCTGGGACCACAGCACCGGCGCGGCCTTGACCCTGTTGCGGGTGAACACCCCGGCGGCCGCGTAGTCGGGGCCTTCGTTGAACACCAGGGCCAGGTCGCGATTCCCCGAGGCCTTGATGCCGGCGGCGATGCCGGCCGCCCGGAACCCGGCCGGCGCGGTGACGCCCTGTTCGCGCACCAGCCGCGCCTGGGTGCGCGTCATGGCGCCACCCCGATCACCGAAAGGCCTTCCGTCTCAGGCCAGCCCAGCGCCAGGTTCATCGACTGCACGGCGGCCCCGGCCGTGCCCTTGACCAGGTTGTCGATCGCGGCGATCGCCACGAAGGTCTGGGCCGCCTCGTCCACCGCGACGGCGATGTGCGCCGAATTGCTGCCGATCACCGCGCCGGTGCGAGGCAGCTGCCCCTCGGGCATCAGGTAGATGAAAGGTTCTGCGTCGTAAGCCTTTTCGTAGGCCTCCCGAAGTTGCGGCAATGGCACACGGGTGCGGGCGGTGCAGGTGGCCAGGATGCCGCGTGACGTCGGGATCAGCACCGGGGTGAACGACACCGTGACGTCGCGACCGGTGACGGCGCCGAGGCCCTGGGCGATCTCGGGGGTGTGCCGGTGCGCCCCGGCGATGTTGTAGGCCCGCGCCGATCCGATGACCTCGGCGCCCAGCAGGTCGGTCTTGGCGGCCCGCCCGGCCCCGGAGGTACCGCTGACCGCGACCACGGTGACAGCCGGCTCGATGAGGTCTGAGGCCACCGCGGGCAGCAACGCCAGCAGCGCCGCGGTCGGGTAACACCCCGGGACCGCGATGCGGCGGGCACCGCGCAGCCGCTCGCGCGCGCCGGGAAGCTCCGGCAGCCCGTAGGGCCAACTGCCGGCGTGCGCGGAGCCGTAGAACCGCTCCCACGCGGCGGCGTCGGTGAGCCGGAAGTCCGCACCGCAGTCGATGATCAGGGTGTCGGGGCCGAGCTGCTGCGCCAGCGCGGCCGAATGACCGTGCGGCAAGCCCAGGAACACCACGTCGTGGCCGGCGAGCGCGGCGGGCTCGGTCGGCTCGACGACGCGCTGGGCCAGCGGCGTCAGGTGCGGGTGATGCTCGGCGAGCGTGCTGCCGGCGCTGGCCGCGGCGGTCAGCGCGCCGATCGCGAGGCGCCCGTCGGCGTAGGCCGGGTGCCCGAGCAGCAGGCGGAGGATTTCACCGCCCGCATAGCCGCTGGCACCGGCAACCGCCACCTTCATCACGTCGGCCATTCCGACGATTTTGCATGGTTATGCAGTACTTTGCAAATCCATTCTAATCAGGCGCGGAGCTCGGCGCCGACCGTCTCGGCGGCCCGGCGCACCGCGGCGTCGCGAGCCGCGGTGGCGTCGTCCTCGGTCAGCGTGCGATCCGGCGCCCGGAACCGCAGCGCGAAGGTCAGCGATTTGCGGTCCTCGCCGATCTGCGGGCCGGTGAAAACGTCGAACAACTGCAGGTCTTCCAGCAGCTCCCCCGCGCCGGCACGCACGGCGTCCGCGACCGCGGCGGCCGGTACGTCCGCGGGCACCACGAGGCTGACGTCCTGGAAGACGGCCGGGAATGGCGACACCCGGGGCGCGGGCAGCGCCGCGACGAGGGGCATCGCGTCGAGGTTGAGTTCGAGGGCGCAGGTGCCCGTGGGCAGGCCGGAGCGCTCGGTCACGGCGGGATGCAGCTGGCCCGCGTGCCCCACCGTCGTGTCGCCGACCAGCACCTCGGCGCACCGGCCCGGATGCCACGGCAGCTGCTGCGCCGCCCGCAATCGCACGTCGATTCCGGCGGCGCGGGCGATGATGCGCACCGCCTCGAACGCGTCGGCGGCTTCGACCCGGCGGCCCGGCCCCCAGGGGCCGCGGCGTTCCCGGAGGCCGGTCAGCACCGCGGCGACATGCTGCGGTTGCCGGGGCAACGACGCGTCGAGCGCGGCGATCTCGCTGTCGGTCGGCCGCCGGTCGACGGGGATCAACGTCACGCCGCGGGTCTCGGCTGTCGGGTGCACCACCTGCGCCAGGGCATAGAGCGAGACGTCGACCAGGCCGCGGGACACGTTGCGCACCAAGGCTTCCAGCAACGCCGGCAGCAGCGTGGTGGCCAACTGCGGGCGGTCGGCCTCCAGCGGGTTGAGCACGTTGGTCGTGCTGCGGCGCGGATCGTCGGCCGCCAAGCCCCACAGGTCGAATACCCCCGCGGGCAGAAACGGCGTCGGCAAAATCTCGACGTAACCGGACTGGGCCAGTGACGTGCCGACGGCGCGGCGGCGTCGTTGCACGGCGGACAGGCCCCGCCCGGCCGGCGCCGACGGCAGCACCGATCCGATGACCTCCAGCCCTTCGAGGCGCAGCACCTCCTCGACGAGGTCGGCGGGCTGCACGAGGTCGGGCCGCCAGCTGGGTGGGGTCACCGTCAACGTGTCGCCGTTTTCGGTGACGGCAGCACCGATTTGGGACAGCCGCTTGGCGGCCGTGCCCGGGGCGTAGGTCACCCCGGCGATGCGGCCGGGCAGGTCGGCGGCGATGTCGATCGGCGAGCCGGCCCAGTCGTCACGCGGCGGATCGCCCCGCCAATCCGTCAGCGTCTCGGACACCGCCCCACCGGCGATCTCGGCGAGCAGTGTGGCGCACCGGTCCAGCGCGGCCACGGAAATGGCCGGATCCACCCCACGTTCGTAGCGGCGGGCGGCCTCGCTGGGCAGGTGCAACCTGCGCTGGGTGCGCGAGACGGCGGCGGGATCCCAGACCGCGGCCTCGAGCAGCACGTCGGTGGAATCGGCGCGCACCTCGGTGCTCGCCGCGCCCATCACGCCGCCGATCGCCGTGGTCGCCGTGTCGTCGACGATCAGGACGTCGGCCGGTTCGAGTTTGCGCTCGATGTCATCGAGCGTGACGACGGTCTCGCCGGGCCGGGCGCATCGCACGGCGAAACCGCCGGTGATGCGGTTGCGGTCGTGGGCGTGCATGGGGTGACCGAGTTCGAGCATCACGTAGTTCGTCACATCGACCGCCGGTGACGTCGCGCGGATGCCGGAGAGCAGCAGCCGGCGCTGCAGCCACCACGGCGACACGGCGGCGGGGTCGATGCCCATGACCGGGCGCAGCGCGAACCGCCGCACGCCGGTGTCGGGCTGCACCGTCAGCGGCCAGGCCTCTCCGGACGCCGGTAACGGCTCGACCTTCGCCGGGTCGACGAAGTCCAGATCGTAGGCGCAGGCGATCTCGCGGGCCAGGCCCCGCAACGACAGGCCGTAACCGCGGTCGGGCGTGATCGCCAGGTGAAAGACGACGTCGTCCAGGCCCAGCACCGCGGCGCCGTCGGCGCCCGGGTCGGCGGTGCCCGGCGGCAGCACCAGGATCCCGGAATGGTCGGCGCCCAAACCGAGTTCGGCTGCCGAGCAGATCATTCCGTCCGAAGTGCGGCCGTAGGTCTTGCGCGCGGCGATGGCGAACCCGCCCGGTAGCGTGGCGCCCGGCAGCGCCACCACCACAAGATCACCGGCCGCGAAATTAGTCGCACCGCAGACAATCTCGCGGTCGTTGCCGTCGCCGATGTCGACGTGGCAGAACCGGATCGGCTTCTTGAAATCGGTGAGTTCCTCGATGTCGGTGACGCGGCCGACGGTCAGCGGGCCGTCGACCGGGCCGAGGGGGATCACCTCTTCGACCTCGTGACCGATGCGCACCAGCGTCTGCTCCAGCTCGGCGGGCGCCACATCCCAGTCCGGCGCGCCGGCGTTCACGACCTCGCGCAGCCAGCTGTACGGAACGCGCATCAGGCACCCACCCCGAACGGCAGCGAGAAGCGAACGTCGCCCTCGACCATGTCGCGCATGTCCGGAATCCCGTTGCGGAACTGCAGCGTTCGTTCCAGGCCCATGCCGAATGCGAAGCCGGAATATTCCTCGGGGTCAATCCCCGCCGCCCGCAACACGTTTGGGTGCACCATCCCACAGCCGCCCCACTCCACCCAGCCGGGGCCACCCTTCTTGCCGACGAACCACACGTCGACTTCCGCGGAGGGCTCGGTGAACGGAAAGAAGTGCGGCCGGATGCGGGTCCGGGCCTCGGGGCCGAACTGGGCGCGCGCGAACGCATCCAGCGTTCCCCGCAGATGCGCCATGGACAGGCCGCGGTCCACCGCCAGGCCCTCGACCTGGTGGAAGACCGGCGTGTGGGTGGCGTCGAGTTCGTCGGTGCGGAACGTGCGGCCGATCGAGACGACGTACACGGGCAACTCGCGCGCCAGCAGCGTGCGCACCTGCACCGGCGAGGTGTGGGTGCGCAGCAGCTGACGGGAGTCCTCCGGCGCGATGTAGAAGGTGTCCTGCTCGCTGCGCGCGGGGTGGTCGGCGGGGAAGTTGAGCGCGTCGAAGTTGAACTGCTCGGTCTCGACCTCCGGGCCGTCGGCCAATTCCCAACCCATCGCGATGAAGGTGTCGGCGATGTGTTCGGCCAGGATCGTGATCGGGTGCCGCGCGCCGATCGGCTGCCGCGTCGACGGCAGCGTGACGTCGATGCGCTCGGCGACGAGCACCGCGGCGTCGCGTTCGGCGCGTAAGGCCGCCAGGCGTTCGTCGTACCCCTGCTGGGCCTCGCCGCGTGCGGCGTTGACCCGCTTACCGGCGTCGGCGCGCTCGTCTTTGGGAACGCTTCGGAGGGCCTGGCGCGCCAGGGCCAGCGGTGCGCGGTCACCGAGGTGCTCGGTCTTGGCGCGGGCCAGTGCGTCGAGGTCGTCGGCCCGGGTGAACGCCTGCCGGGCGGCGGTGACCGCCTCGGTCAACGCTTCGGGCGACAGGTCGACGGGTTGATCACCCACGCGGCGACATTCTCCTTGCTGACGAGGCTGTTAGGGCTGCCCGCATCGATGGTGCTTTCCGCGCGGCACGGGTCGAATGCTGATCATAGTGATTCGCTGCGCGGCGCCCGGCGGGCGCTGGGCAGTTGCCCGGCGGCGCTCAGCCGGCGACGGCCGGCGCGGGACCGGGCAATGTGTCGTCGCCGTCCAGCGGCGCGACCGGGAGGCCCCGGCCGGTGACGAACTTCGCCACCGTGTAGGCGACCAGGGCGCCGAGGAGGCCGAACACCGGTGTCGCCGCCATGGTTCCCCAGTGGTGGGCCAGCATCAGGAAGCCGAAGCCCGAGGAGGCCGCCAGCATCAGGTAGCGGGCCGGCGTCCAGTGGATCGGCTGCCGGAAGCGCGCCGACACCAGGACGCCCAGGATCACGGCGACGGTATGACCGGCGTCGGTGAAGTCGCCGCCCACGATCGCCGAAGCGATGCCCGCCGCCACCCACCAGCCGACCCAGGCGGCCCGCCAGCGCGAGGGGATCACCGCCGTCATCGCGCCGAGCACCGCCAGCGCGCCGTAGCTCATCCCGACATCGCTGGCCCGGGTGATCGACACCGGCAGCCAGCCGAACTTGACGGCCCCGGCCAGGGCGGCGGCCACCAGCAGCGTCGCGCCGATGTGGCCGACGAGGAACGCCACCACCAGCCGGATGGTGCGCAAATGCAGCTCGGCCAGCGCCAGCAGGCAGGTCAGGAAGGGCAGCCAGAAGTAGAGCGGGCCGGCGTCGACGACCAGCGCGCTGCCCAGCAGCGTGCCCAGGTGCCCGTGGGACAGGTTGTGCACGTTGGTGCTGGCACGCGCGACGATGATGTCATGCGCGTCCGGACCGAGCACCAGGATGGCGCAGCTGATGGCAAGCAGCAGCGCCGCATACCCCACGGTGAATTGGACCCGGGCCAGCCGGGACACGATGCCCCCTATCATTGGCACCCATTATGGCTGCGGTTGTGTGTCGGCTGTGTCATCAGCGCCTGACAACTCCCTAAAAGTCTTGAGGCGATATATCGCCAAATCTGCGGGCATCCCGGCGGGCTTCGGCCCGAAAACGGGTTTGCGGGTGCGCTTGGCCTCGACGCCCAACGCATCCAACTCGCTTTGCGGTATGAGATCCAACGTTGAACTCGACACCATGATTCCACCTTTGGTGGCCCGTTCCATAACTCGTGCGGCGACATTCACATCCACACCGAGCCAATCCGCGGCCAGGCGCTGCGGCCGTCCGGTGTGGATTCCCACGCGCATCCGCGGTGTGTAGCCATCTACCTCGACCGCCCGGAGCGCCTCCTTGGCGGTCAGCACGGCTCGCACGGCGACCATCGGATCGCCGAACACGGCCATGAGTCCGTCGCCCATCCGTTTGACGATGTGCCCGCCGGCGTCGAGCAGCGGTGGTTCGAGGGCCCGCGCCACCTGGCGGAGCAGCGTGAGGGCCGCGTCGTCGCCGGCCTGCAGGGACCACGTCGAAAAGCCGACCAGGTCGGTGAAGACCAACGTCACCTCGGGATTAGCCGGCCGCCGCGAAACCCCCTCGGCCAGCGCCTGCCACACCTGCAGCACCCCCAGGCTGACCTCACGCGACACCGCGTCGCGGTCGCCCAGCAGCCGGTCGGCCGCCCGCGCGGCGGCGCGCGGGCCACCATCGCCGGCCGTGGACAGCGGATCGCCGAACTCGGGGTCCCCGGGCAGCAGCCGACGCGCGCGCCGGACCAGCGCCACCGCCCCGGGGCTGTGATTTCGGCCGTGCAGCCATTGAGTCGCGTTATGCACCGACAGCGGACCCCGCGGTGCGGAGTGCGCCGCAGCGGATTCGCCAGGCTCGCCCGAGTCGAGATCGCGACGCGCGAGTTCCACCCGGCCAGGGTATTTGGTTTCGTCAGAGGCAGGCAACGACGGCCTCGCCGGGTGTGGCACACATCGCACCCAGCCGCCTGATCACGGTGCTGCCACACCGGTGTGGAAGCTCGATAACACCCCGCGGACACATCACCGAAATCGTAGACAACGGGCGTTGTCAAAGTTATCGTGAGGCCAATCGGTGCAGGAGGCCGCGATGACTGGCAGATCGACTACATCCGCTGATCCGCTCGGACCAGATTCCCTGACCTGGAAGTATTTTGGCGACCTGCGCACCGGAATGATGGGCGTGTGGATCGGGGCGATCCAGAACATGTACCCCGAACTCGGCGCGGCGGTCGAGGAACATTCGATCCTGCTGCGCGAGCCGCTACAGCGGGTGGCCCGGTCTGTCTACCCGATCATGGGCGTGGTCTACGACGGCGACCGGGCGGCCCAGACCGGCCAGCAGATCAAGGGTTACCACCGCACGATCAAAGGAGTCGACGCCGAGGGTCGGCGCTACCACGCGCTCGATCCGGAAACCTTCTACTGGGCGCACGCCACGTTTTTCATGCTGATCGTCAAGGTGGCCGAGTACTTCTGCGGCGGCTTGACCGAGGCCGAGAAGCGGCAGCTGTTCGACGAGCACGTGCAGTGGTACCGGATGTACGGGATGAGCATGCGGCCGGTGCCCGAATCGTGGGACGAATTCCAGCAGTACTGGGAGCGGGTCGGTCGCGAGGAGTTGGAAATCAACCGGGCGGTCCTCGACATCTTCGACATCCGGATTCCCAAACCCAAGTTCGTGCCGATGCCGACCCCGATCTGGGACCGGATCTTCAAACCGCTGGTGGCCGGGCAGCGCTGGATCGCCGCGGGCCTGTTCGAACCCGCAGTCCGCGAAAAGGCCGGAATGCGTTGGACCCCGGGCGACGAGGTGCTGCTGCGGTTGTTCGGCAAGATCGTCGAACTGGCGTTCCTGGCGGTGCCCGACGAGATCCGGCTGCACCCGCGTGCGCTGGCCGCCTACCGCCGCGCCGAGGGACGGCTGCCCAGCGACGCGCCGCTGGTCGAGGCCCCGCCGTTCATGGCGCCGCCGCGCGACCGCCGCGGGCTGCCGATGCACTACTTTCCCCCGCCGCCCAAGTTGCCGTTCGACCCCGCGCTGCGACCCGCCCGGGCGGTGCTGGAGCGGGCCGGATCGTTGGTGCACACGACGTTGTCGCTGGCCGGCTTGCGCGCCGGGCGGGGCCGCCCGAAGCGACCCGTCAAGGCCGCGTAGGCAGGTTCAGCGCCCGCGCGCTCTGATACAGACAGATGGCCGCGGCCGACGCCACATTCAGGCTCTCGGCGCCGCCGGACATCGGGATCCGCAGCCGGTGGTCGGCCGCGGCCGCGATTTCGCTTGGCAGGCCGTGGGATTCGGGCCCGAACAGCCACGCCGTCGGCCTGCCGAGCAGTTCGCCGGCCTCGTCCAGCCGTTGCTCGCCATCCACGGTGGTGGCGAGCGCCTGCAGACCCGCGGCGCGTAACGCGTCCACGGCGGCGAGCGCGTCCGGCGCGGCGACGACCGGGACCGAGAAGATGCTGCCGGCCGACGCGCGCAGACACTTGCCGTTGTACGGATCGACGCTGTGGCCGCCGAGGATCACAGCGGCCGCGCCCATCGCGTCGGCGAGGCGAATCAGGGTGCCGGCATTGCCGGGCTCGCTGATCTCGACGGCGACCGCGATCAGCCGAGGAGAGCCGGCCAGCACGTCGTCGAGGCGGGTCGCCGGCATGTCGCACACCGCGACCAGCCCCGCCGGGGTGACGGTGTCGGAGAGGGCCTTCGCGGCGCGCTCGGTGACCGGGTGGACCGGGCAATCCAGGGCCGCCAGCAACGACGCATGGCGGTGCTGGGCGACGTCGGTGGCAAAGACGTCGCGGACCAGGCCGCGCCGGGAGGCGGCCTCGACCAGGTTGGGGCCTTCGGCGAGAAAACGGCGTGCCCGACGGCGCCCGACGTGGCGATGCAGTTTGACCGCCGCGGCGACCGTGGCCGAACGTTCGGTCAGCACCTGCCGGTCAGGCATCGTCGGTTAGGCGGTCGGTTAGGCGGCTTCTCCCGAATCCGACGGCGCGTTGACGTCCTCGGGCAGCGCCGCACGGGCGATGTCGACCAGCGCGGTGAAGGCGGCCGGGTCCGCGACCGCGATGTCGGCCAGGTTTTTGCGGTCCACCTCCACACCGGCGGCCTTGAGGCCCTGGATCAGCCGGTTGTAGGTGATGTCGTTGGCGCGCGCCGCCGCGTTGATGCGTGAGATCCACAGTTTGCGGAATTCGCCCTTGCGCGCACGACGGTCGCGGTACGCGTACTGCAACGAATGCAGTTGCTGCTCTTTGGCTTTGCGGTAGAGCCGGGATCGCTGGCCGCGATAGCCCTTCGAGGCCTTAAGGATGCTGCGCCTCTTCTTGTGGGCGTTGACCGCCCGCTTCACGCGTGCCATTGGATATTCCTACTCTCGTTCATGCGTAATGGGTCGATAAAGGGGTTCGCCGTGCCAGCTCGCGGTGCGGGTCTGGCCGGCGGGTGGTCAGCCGTTCAGCAGCCGGTTGATCCGCTGGGTGTCGTTGGCCGACACCACGGTGCGGCCGTCGAGCCGGCGGGTCCGTTTCGTGGGCTTGTGCTCGAGCAGGTGCCGGCGGTTGGCCTTCTGCCGCACGATCTTGCCGGTTCCGGTGCGCCGGAAGCGCTTTGCGGCCCCGCTGTGGGTCTTGGCTTTGGGCATTTTTCCTCTGTTCTATGAAGGACTCGAGTTTCTCTTCGAGTCCTCGCTGTTCTTGCCTTAGGTCAGTTCGACGAAGGTTCGGCGTCGGCGGTCGCATCGGAATCCGGTGCCACGCCGCCCCCCGCATCTTCGGGATGCCGCGCCCTGGCGCGAGTCTTCGCGCCGCGGTGCGGTGCCAGCACCATCGTCATGTTGCGGCCGTCCTGCTTGGCGGACGTCTCCACGAAACCGTATTCGGCGACGTCCGCGCCCAGGCGCTGGAGCAATCGATAGCCCAGCTCGGGCCGCGACTGCTCACGTCCGCGGAACATGATCGTGACCTTCACCTTCGATCCCGCTTCCAGGAAGCGGATGACGTGGCCCTTTTTGGTCTCGTAGTCGTGATCGTCGATCTTGGGTCGCAGCTTTTGCTCTTTGACGACGGTCTGCTGCTGGTTCCGGCGGGATTCGCGCGCCTTTTGCGCCGCTTCGTATTTGAACTTGCCGTAGTCCATGATCTTGCAGACCGGCGGCCTGGCGTTCGGGGCAACTTCGACGAGGTCGAGATCGGCGTCCGCGGCGACGCGCAGTGCGTCTTCGATGCGCACGATGCCTACCTGCTCTCCCCCTGGGCCAATCAATCGGACTTCAGGTACGCGGATGCGCTCGTTGACGCGGGTCTCAGTGCTGATGGGGCCTCCCTTGTTGGGCTTCTGGATGTCCTGCGTGACGACCGGTGGCCGGGGTTGGTCGGGAATCAGCGGCGGAAACACCACACCACTAGCAAAAAAGCCCTGCACCAGCAGGGCCCAATGCCGACCGATCGCGACCGAGGACTACTCGGGCCGCCCGCGCTACACGCGGAACAGGCATACACGTTGCCTGTGACCGGACCGCCAAACCTTCCGAAGATCCGCGTAGGGATCTCGTCGGCTCGCGGTGGGAGTGGGACTCCACTTAACTGTTCCTGGCGTTCGCCGGGATGGTCGCAGGCGCTAGTTTAGCAGCCTTGAGGTGCCTTTTAGCACCTCGGCCGACCACGGCGCCGCACCCGCCGTCAACCCGACGCGAAAAGCGCGGCCAAACTCGTGCCCGCCACTCTTAGCGCTTCGGCAAGCTTTTCACGGATTCAGGGCATATCCTCGCGGTCTGTGACACTCGCTTCTCCTCGTTCGGGGCCCCATTTGGGGCCTCGCAGCCGGTCGAATTCGCGGTATCGCTGGGTGCCGGCGGCGGCCGGGTGGACCGTGGGTGTCATCGCCACCGTGTCGTTGCTGGGCAGCGTGTCCCCGCTGATCCGGTATCTGATCAAGGTCCCGCGCGAGTTCATCAACGACTATCTGTTCAACTTCCCCGACACCAGCATCGCGTGGTCGTTCGTGTTGGCCTTGTTGGCCGCGGCCCTGACCGCGCGTAAGCGGATCGCCTGGCTGCTGTTGCTGGCCAACATGATTCTCGCCGCCGCGCTGAACGCCGCCGAGATCGCCGCCGGTGACAACACCGCCGCCGAGATCTTCGGCGAGAACCTCGGGTTCGCGGTACACATCGTCGTGATCGTCCTGCTGGTGTTGGCCTACCGGGAATTCTGGGCCAAGGTCCGCAACGGAGCGCTGGTGAAAGCGGCCGGGGTGCTGGTGGCCGGGGACGTGGTGGGAATCGGAGTGTCCTGGGCCCTGGTCGAGTTGTTCCCCGGGACGCTGACCCGCCAGGACCGCCTGCCCTACGTGGCCAACCGGGTGGTCGGATTCGCGCTCGCGGATCCGGACCTGTTCAGCGGCCGTCCGCACGTGTTCCTCAACGCGATCTTCGGTCTGTTCGGCGCGCTCGCGCTGATCATGGCCACCATCGTGCTCTTCCAATCCCAGCGCGCGGAAAACGCGCTGACCGGTGAGGACGAATCGGCCATCCGCGGGCTGCTCGAGTTGTACGGCAAGCAGGACTCTCTGGGCTACTTCGCCACCCGCCGCGACAAGTCGGTGGTTTTCGCCCAAAGCGGGCGCGCCGCCATCACCTACCGCGTCGAAGTCGGCGTCTGCCTGGCCAGCGGCGACCCGATCGGCGATCCGCGGGCGTGGTCCCAGGCCGCCGACGCCTGGCTCGGTCTGTGCCAGACCTACGGCTGGGCCCCCGGCGTCATGGGCGCCAGCACCCAGGGCGCGCGGACATACCGCGAAGCCGGCCTGAACGCGCTGGAGCTCGGCGACGAGGCCATCCTGCGGACCGCCGACTTCAAGCTGTCCGGTCCCGATATGCGCGGAGTGCGCCAGGCCGTGACCCGGGCCCGCCGGGCGGGGCTGACCGTTCGGATCCGGCGGCACCGCGACATCGGGGCCGACGAGATGGCCGACACCATCACCCGCGCCGACGCCTGGCGCGATACCCAAACCGAACGCGGCTTCTCGATGGCGCTGGGTCGGCTCGGCGACCCCGCCGACGGGGACTGCCTGCTGGTCGAGGCGCTGGACCGGGACGGCGCCGTCGTAGCGATGCTGTCGCTGGTCCCGTGGGGAACCACCGGTGTCTCCCTGGACCTGATGCGCCGATCGCCGCAGTCCCCCAACGGCACCATCGAGCTGATGGTCAGCGACCTCGCCCTCAACGCGGAAACCCTTGGTATCACCCGTATTTCACTGAACTTCGCGATGTTTCGCTCGGCATTCGAACAGGGCGCCCAACTCGGCGCCGGGCCCGTCGCCCGGCTGTGGCGCGGGTTCCTGCTGTTCTTCTCGAGGTGGTGGCAGCTCGAGACGCTGTATCGCTCCAACATGAAATACCAACCCGACTGGATACCGCGCTACGCCTGCTACGAGGACGCCCGCCTGATCCCCCGGGTCGGGGTCGCCTCGGCCCTCGCCGAGGGCTTCCTCGTCTTGCCGTTCGGCCGGCGCAAGCCGCACACCGGCCATCACCCGGCCGTGCCCGCCCGGCTGGCCGAGTCCGGGCTGCTGCATCACGACGGGAGCGCGCCGGACGTCAGCGGGCTGCAGAGACGCCAGGAGTCGGCCGACGAGGAGGAGGCGAGATCCCGGCTGCCCGAACAGGTCCGGGTGCGCCTGGCCAAGCTGAAGGTGTTGCGGCGCAACGGCATCGACGCATATCCGGTCGGCCGCCCGCCCAGCCACAGCGTCGCCGCGGCCCTCGATGCGGACGACCGGGAAACGATCACGGTCTCCGGCCGGGTCCTGCGGATACGCGACTACGGCGGAGTGCTGTTCGCGCAGCTGCGTGACTGGTCGGGAGAAATGCAAGTGCTGCTGGACAATTCGCAGTTGCAGCGCGGGCGCACGGCCGACTTCACGGCCGCCATCGATCTCGGTGACCTGATCGAAGTCTCCGGCCACATGGGCTTTTCCAAGAAGGGGACGCGCTCGCTGATCGTCGAAGACTGGCGGATGATCGGTAAGTGCTTGCGGCCGTTGCCCAATAAGTGGAAGGGGCTGACCGACCCGGAGGCCCGGGTGCGGACCCGCTACGTCGACCTGGCTGTCAATCCCGAGTCGCGCGAGTTGATCACGGCACGCAGCGAGGTGCTGCGCTCGGTCCGCCAAACGCTGTTCGCCAAGGGGTTCATCGAAGTCGAGACCCCGATCCTGCAGCAGATCCACGGCGGCGCCACCGCGCGGCCGTTCGTCACGCACATCAACACCTACGACATGGACCTGTTCCTGCGGATCGCGCCGGAGCTCTATCTCAAGCGGTTGTGCGTCGGCGGCGTCGAGCGAGTGTTCGAGTTGGGCCGGGCGTTCCGCAACGAGGGTGTCGACTTCAGCCACAACCCGGAGTTCACGTTGCTGGAGGCCTACCAGGCGCACGCCGACTACAAGGTCTGGATCGACGGGTGCCGTGAGCTGATCCAGAACGCCGCCCAGGCCGCTCACGGCGACCAGACCGTGATGCGCCCACGCGGCCAGGGCACCAGTGGCAGCCTGGAACCCGTCGACATCTCCGGCGTGTGGACCGTCAAGACCGTGTATGACGCCGTATCCGAGGCGCTCGGCGAGCACATCGACCCCACCACGCCGCTACCCACCCTGCGCAAGTTCTCCGACGCCGTGCACATTCCCTATCGGGCGCACTGGGACGCCGGCGCGGTGGTGCTGGAGCTGTATGAGCATTTGGTCGAGGACCGGACCGAGGAGCCCACGTTCTACATCGACTTTCCGACATCGGTGTCGCCACTGACCCGGCCGCACCGCAGCGAACCCGGCGTCGCCGAACGGTGGGACCTGGTGGCGTGGGGTGTCGAGCTGGCCACCGCCTACAGCGAGCTCACCGATCCGGTGGAACAGCGCCGCCGCCTGCAGGAGCAGTCGCTGTTGGCCGCGGGTGGGGATCCCGAGGCGATGGAGCTCGACGAAGACTTCCTGCAAGCGATGGAATACGCGATGCCGCCCACCGGCGGGCTGGGGATGGGCGTCGATCGCCTCGTCATGCTCATAACGGGCCGCAGCATCCGCGAGACGCTGCCGTTTCCGCTGGCTAAACCGCATTAGCCGAGGATCGCAACATTCAGCCCGTCGTCAGCGAACATTAGGTAAATAGGTTCCAGGCCGGTTAACAATAGATCACAATGACTCACGTGACAGCCCCGACGAACGCAGCCCCCGCGCAGGTCCTGGCTCTTAGTCACACCTCGCTGATGCATGGCTGGGTGCCGACGACGATCCAGGTGCTCGCCGCCGTCGTGCTGACGTTGGCGGTCGGCTGGCGGTCGCGTCGCTGGCGGACGGTGCGGATGCCGGCGGCGGCGCTGGCCGGCGGAGCCGCGGCCTACCTGACGCACTGGTACATCGTCGACGACGGGCTCTCCGAGGAGCCGGCGCCGGCGGCGCTGTGGCTCTGGATCGCGCTGACGGGTATGGCGGTGGCGGTGCTGGTTCTGGGATGGCGCAGCGCGCGCCGCTGGCGGCGCGGCGCGGCGGTGCTGGCCGTGCCATTGTGCGTGCTCAGCGCGGCGCTGGTGCTCAACCTGTGGGTGGGCTACTTCCCCACGGTCCAGTCCGCCTGGAGCCAGCTGACGTCCGGCCCGCTGCCCGATCAGACCGATCAGGCCACCGTTACGGCAATGGCCGCCAAGGGAACCCGGCCACCGCACGGCACCGTGGTGCCCGTCGCGATCCCCTCGGACGGGTCGCACTTCAAACACCGTGGCGAGCTCGTCTACCTGCCGCCCGAATGGTTCGCCAGCACCCCACCGCCGCCGTTGCCGACGGTGATGATGATCGGCGGGCAGTTCAACACGCCGGCGGACTGGACGCGTGCGGGCAACGCGGTCAAGACGATCGACGACTTCGCGGCCGCGCACGGCGGCAAGGCGCCGGTGTTCGTGTTCGTGGACTCAGGCGGCGCCTTCAACAACGACACCGAATGCGTCAACGGGGTCCGGGGCAACGCCGCCGACCACCTCACCAAAGACGTCGTGCCCTATATGGTTTCGACTTTCGGCGTCAGCCCGCACCGGTCCAACTGGGGTGTGGCCGGCTGGTCCATGGGCGGGACCTGCGCCGTGGATTTGACCGTCATGCATCCCGATATGTTCAGCGCGTTCGTCGACGTCGCCGGCGACTTCTTCCCGAACGCCGGCAACAAGGCACAAACCATCGCCCGGCTGTTCGGCGGAAACGCCGACGCCTGGGCCACTTTCGATCCGACCACGGTGATCAACCGGCACGGGCCCTACCGCGACGTGGCGGGCTGGTTCGCGATTTCGTCGGAAGGGCCGCCCGCGGCGCGCCGGGACATCCAGCTGACCGATAGCGTTGCCATCCGCCTGGCCGGACGCGAAGCGGCCGCCAATCCCGCCAACCAGGCCGCGGCCGCCTATTCGCTGTGTGCGCTCGGCCGCGCCAACGGCATCGACTGCGCAGTCGTTCCGCAGCCCGGCAGGCACGACTGGCCGTTCGCGGACCGGGTGTTCGCGGCGGCGCTGCCCTGGCTGGCCGGAGCGCTGGGCACCCCGGGCATTGCGCGGACGCCGTTGTCGGCCACATCCGCGCCCGCCGCCGGTGCGCCGGTGGTGGTCCCGGCCGAGCATTCCGACACCGCGATGCGGTAGCGCTGGTGTTATCCGTTGCGCGCGTTCGGCGTGCGGTCTTCGCGCGGCACTGCCATCCGTGGAGCGCATGGACCCGGTGGGCGAGCACGCCGTTGATCCTGATCCCGCCGTGGACGCGGCGATGGAGCCACGCGGTGTGGATTGCGCTGTGGCTGGCCGTGAATCCGTTCGTTTTCGGCAAACCCGCCCATCACCGCGCATGGTCGACGCGGGCGATGCTGGGCGAGGAGCTGTGGATCAGCCGTCGTCCCCGTGATGCGGCGGCATTGGTCAGCGCGGCGACGTCGGCGGCCGCGCTGACTGCGGTGCTCGCCGCCCGCCGCCACCGGCTGCGGCCGGCGCTGATCGCGGTCACCGTGCAGATGGCGCTGACCCTGGTGTACTGGCGGCAGATGGTCGGGTATCTCGAGCGGCAGTCGCAGTAACGTAACGGGACCTTGTGCGCGGGAACACCCTTCGTGGAGAAGGACACGTGCGGCTAGCCGAGGTTGCCGCGGCCCGACTGCCACCCCGTGCGCAAATGCCGGCAAAACAATACGCGTATAACGTAAGTCGATCGCCACATATCGCCGCGCGATGCGGTTATATTGTCGAGCCATGGGATCCACCCGGATGTTCCCCTACGAACCGCCCCCGCCCGTCGCGCCAACGGCCAAGGAGCGGATTCGCGACGCCACCCTGAGCTGCTTTGCCACGCACGGCATCGCCACGACGTCGCTGCGCACGGTCGCCGAAACCGCCGGAGTGTCAGTCGGGCTCGTGCAGCACCACTTCCGCACCAAGGCGGCGCTCACCGCCGCCGTCAATCAGTACGTGCTGCAGGTGGTCGGTGAGGCGCTGGAACCAACCGCGCTTGCCGACGCGCCTGCCGACGGGCTCGACGAAGCCGGCCGCCGCCTGACGTCCTTGATGGCCGAACGGCCCGACCTCATCACCTATCTCGGGCGCGCGCTCGCCGAGGGCGGCGCATTCGGATCGGTCATCTTCACCGGACTTTTGGGGATCAGCACGGCCCAGCGCGACGAGTTCTCCCGGCGCAGCAAGGCCCGCCCCGACCTCGATCCCGATTGGGCGGCGCTCAACCCGCTGATTCTGCGTGTCGGCGCGGTCATTCTGCATCCTTATATCGAGCTGTACCTGCGGGAGCCTTTCTTTACCGAACCGCAGTTGCGACGCTGGGATGCCGCCGTCACCGGGCTCATCCGGCATGGCCAATTCCTCGACGAAGCGGAACCCCAGGAATCGACTCGTCACCGCGTGTGAGATCGCCGACAGCGCTGAGGTTGCGCGACGGAAACCGAGTCAAACCCGGTCCGGCCTGGCGCCCGGATGCTATACACGAAGCACCATGGATGAGTCCGCCGTATCCGCTTACTCCGCGCAGATTCTCGATTCCGAGGCGCCCGACGGCGGCGCGGCGTTGCGGCGGCTCCAAGCCGACCCCAGCGTGGAGTTCATCGACCGGCTCGACGCACAGGTAGCCAACCTGTCCAGCCTTCGCCCCAAACCGCACCCTGACCTCATCGCAGAGCCCGGGCGATGGGCCTACTACCCCTGGCGGCGCGCCGTCGTGGCGGTCCTGGGCCCGCGGGGCTACCGCGCGGTACGTCTGGACCGTAACCGCAACAACATCACCGCGGCAGAACAGGATCGGCTCGGCGCGCTGCGGATTGGCGTGGCCGGCCTCAGCGTCGGGCATGTCATTGCGCACACTCTTGCCGCGCAGGGATTGTGTGGCCGTCTTCGGCTGGCCGACTTTGATCACCTCGAGCTATCGAACCTGAATCGGGTGCCGGCCAGCGTGTTCGACCTCGACGTCAACAAGGCTTGTGTGGCGGCGCGCCGGATCGCCGAACTCGACCCGTACCTCCCGGTCGAGGTGTTTGACGCCGGACTCAGCTTCGGTACCGTCGACGCGTTCCTGGACGGGCTCGACATCATCATCGAAGAATGCGATTCGCTGGACATGAAGGCGCTGCTGCGAGAAGGCGCCCGCGCCCGCCGCATTCCGGTGCTGATGGCTACCAGTGACCGCGGACTGGTCGACGTGGAGCGTTTCGATCAAGAGCCGCAACGCCCAATTCTGCACGGCCTGCTCGGCGACGTGGACATCGCCTTGCTGCCGGGCATGAGCAGCCGCGACAAGGTGCCCCATGTCCTGCGTCACCTTGAGGCCGAACGGCTTTCGCCCCGCACGGCCGCCTCGCTCATCGAGATCGACCGCACGGTGTCGACCTGGCCGCAGGTGGCTTCGGATGTCGTGCTGGGTGCGTCGGCGTTGGCGGAGTGCGTGCGCAGAATCGGACTCGGCGAGGACCTTCGCTCGGGCCGCACCCGCATCGATATTGGTTGCGCGCTCGACCAACTCGATGAACCCGACATGGCCGGGCACTGCGCCGCGCCGGTTGACCGGCACGAGGCGCCGGACCTGCCCGGGATGGCCGGCATCATTGCCGCGGCGGCGATTCGCGCACCGTCGGGAGGCAACGTCCAACCGTGGTATGTCCACGCCGGAGCTAACGGGATCACCATCGACATTGCGGTACAACACACTTCGACAATGGATGTCAGCTTCCGCGGCAGCGCCGTCGCCGTGGGGGCCGCCCTCTTGAACGCCAGAATCGCTGCCGCCGCCCACCACATCCTGGGGCCCGTCAGCATCACCGACCACGTCGACGGATCGCCGCTGCGCGCGACGCTGGAATTGACCGATGGCACCGACCCCGGGCTTGCCGACCTTTATCAGCCGATGCTCGAACGCGAAACCAACCGACACCACGGAAAGCCCCGACCGATCGACGCCGCCACCATCGAGGCGCTGGTCAACGCCGCACAGCGTGAAGGCGCGCAGCTACACCTGCTCACCGAAAGAGACGACATCGCCCATGCGGCAACACTTCTGGCCGCATCCGACCGCATCCGTTACCTGACGCCGCACTTGCACAAAGAGATGGTCTCCGAACTGCGCTGGCCGCGCGATCCCGAACCAGACACCGGCATCGATGTGCGCAGCCTCGAACTCGGCGCCGGCGATCTGGCGATGCTCGACATCCTGCGCCGCACCGACGTCATGACACGGCTGGCCCAATGGAACGCGGGCAGCGCGCTCGGCGAAGACACGCGCGACCGGATATCGGCCAGTTCTGCGGTGGCAGCGATCACCGTGGCCGGAAAAGACCTTCGCGACTACGCTCGGGGAGGAGCGGCCGTCGAGTTGGTTTGGATCATCGCCCAGCAGCACGGGCTGTCCGTCCAGCCGGTCTCGCCTGTTTTCCTGTACGCCAGCGACCGCACCGAATTCAACGACCTGTCACCTCAGTTCGCCGATGAACTCGCCCAATTGCAGCGCGACTTCCAAGCATTGGCCGGCATACCGTCGGACCAATCCGCGGTGCTCGTACTCCGGTTCACTGACGGGCCGCCCACATCGGTACCCAGCCGCCGCAGTTTTGACCGGGCCCGGGTGCTCAGTTGAGCGATTCGTTTCTGAGGCGCCCAGGGATTACGAGTCCGTTTCGTGAACGGATAGGTGGCGCAGTACCCAAATCCGCCACCGCACACCGGATGCAGCTACGGTAGGGGCGATGTCGGGCACGTTGGACTACCTGGTCACCGGTGCTGCCGCAGAGTTGATGGCGGCCACCGCGGCTGACTCCGGCGCGATCAGTCAAGGGGTACTCGGTAAGTTGGTCCACGAATTGGGCGTGGACTTCAGCTTCCTGCGCCGCAACGATCACACGATCCACGCCACGGTGCTCGTTGCGGAGTGGCCGCCCCGCAACGCCGATCCCGACCCGATCGGTGTCGTCCATTTCGCCGACGCCGACTCGGTCTTTGCGCAGGCCGAACATCTCAAAGTGCCCCAAGTCGTGCGTCCCGCGCCGGCCAACGCCGACTACCAACGCAATATCGACGAGGGCACCGGGTGGGGTGCTGTCTCGCTGGCCGCCGTACCGTTGCTGTCTGGCGACGTGACAACCGGGACGCTGGCCTTCGGCAAGGTCGGAGACCGCGAATGGCTACCGGAAGAGCTCAACGCACTGCAGGCGATCGCCGCGCTCTTCGCGCAGCTGCAGGCCCGGGTGGTCGCCGAAGAACAGATCCACTACCTGGCTGAGCACGATGAACTCACCGGGCTGCTGAACCGCAGGGCGCTCATCGCATACCTCGATAAGCGGCTGGCTGAGGGAGAGCCGGGCCCGGTGTCGCTCGTGTTCCTCGCCCTGGACCGCTTCAAGGTCATCAATGATCGCCTCGGTCAAAACGCCGGGGACAGGTTCATCGAGGCTTTCGCCGCGTCGTTACGCGAGGCCACCAACGGTGTTCCCTCGGTCATCGCCCGCTTCGGTGGTGACGAGTTCGTCGTCGTGCCAACCGCAGCCATGGACGTTGGGGCTTCCGAAGCGTTCGCCGAGTCGCTGTACAAGCGGGTTCATCGACAAGTCGCGATCGACGGTGAGATGCTTAGTCGCACCGTAAGTATCGGCTTCGCAGCGGGCCGACCCGGACACGAGAGCACGTCGGACCTGCTTCGCCGGGTCGATTTGGCTACCCGGTCGGCCAAGAGTTCCGGCGGTAACAAGATCGCAACTTTCAGTCCGGAGATGTCTACCAGAGAAATGATTCGCAACGACATCGAAGTGCACCTGGAAGGGATGATCGAGAGCGGTGGTGGCGCCTTGGTGCTCCATTACCTCCCGGAGTTCGATATGCGGACCGGTGACGTCCTCGGCGCCGAGGCGCTGATCCGTTGGCAACACCCAACTCTTGGGTTGCTGATGCCAGATTCGTTCATCCAGGTTGTGGAATCGATCAACCTGGGCGCCAAACTCGGTCGTCTCGTCATGCGTTCGGCATGCGCGCAGTTCGGCCTCTGGCAATCACGCGGCGTCGGACGCGGCGCAGTGCTGCGCATCAACGTATCGCCGGTGCAGCTCGTCACAGACGGCATCGTCGACACCGTCGCTGCCACCCTCGACGAGTTTGGTCTCGATCCCAGCACCATATGTCTGGAGATCACCGAAAGTGTTGTCGTCCAAGATATCGACGCCACGCGCAAAACGCTGTTCGGATTGAAGGACGTCGGCGTCCAAATCGCCATCGATGACTTCGGCACCGGCTACAGTGTGCTGACGTATCTGAAATCCCTTCCCGTCGACGCCCTCAAGATCGACAAGGGTTTTGTCGGCACCGTAGATACCAACCCCGGTGACCTGGCCATCGTGCGCTCGACGATGGCCCTGGCCGACGCCTTCGGTCTCGACGTCATCGCCGAAGGCGTCGAGACCGTGGCTGCGGCAAAGACGCTGCTCGCCCTGGGTTGCCATCGCGCACAAGGCTTTCTGCTGTCCCGTCCGCTAGACGGCGCGGCAATGGAATCGCTCCTCGCCAAACGCGTCATACCGATGAACTTCTCCGACACAGGATAGACGGGAAGGCAGAACGCGATCGAGAGCCTCGCCACGCGGAGCCCCGCCGCCGATCGGCGCTCAGGGGCTTCGCTGAAACAAGTAGTAATACGTCGGGGTCTTGTCGTCGAGCTGCCGCTCGTCTCCCGTGGACAACAGCGTCCAGCCGGACGCGAATCGTCGCTCGATCTCGGCGTGATCGATGCCCGGCACGCCGAACCGACCTCCAGGAGGAAACGCGACGATGTACAGCCGCGCGTCGGGTGCCGCGACGGCGCTGACTTCCCGAACGTAGGCCTCACGATCACTGCCGCTCATGTTGTGGATACACCCGTTGTCGACGATCAAGTGGAAGCCCGTCCCGATCCCGGACTGACTCAACTGCGTGACGTCGGCGCGGGAAAAATCGACGGAAACACCTGCGGCGCGAGCCTTGGCGCGCGCCTTTTCGAGCGGCTTGGCGACATAGTCGACTGCGGTGACGTTCCAGCCGTGCTGGGCGAGATAGATGGCGCAATCCCCGGTGCCGCATCCCACGTCGAGGGCCGATCCTGTGGGCAGCGCCGCGCTCTCGCCGGATCCCTCGATCAGGTTCCGCAGGCCCAGCCCGATCGGATGACCTTCCCACGGCGTGAAGCCGACCCGGTAGAAGAACCGAAATCGCGCGTGTCGAGAAGCCATGGCCGCAATGATGGCATCCGCGGCGGCATCCCCGCCCGCGACCCCTGCCCCACGGTGCATACCAGGCCCGTCGCGGCGCGGAGGGAGACAGCGGAAAGGTCAATGACGCAGTCGTACCATGGCCCGGATCGGAGCCGCCGCGACCATGGTGAAGGGGACAGCCAGCGGGAAATCGCCCGACAGGGACTCGATTTCGACACGGCGAACGATGGTCGCCAACGCGAGTGTCGCCTCGAGCATTGCGAAGTGGTCACCGATGCATGAGCGAGGCCCGCCCCCGAACGGGACGTACTGCCAACGGTCACGACTGTCGGCACCTCGGTGACTGAATCGGTCCGGATCGAACCGCTGCGTGTCATCCCACAAGTCCGGATCGGTTTGTACCGCCATTCGTCCGAACGCCAGCATGGTGCCGGCTTTGACGCGGTAGCCGGCGACTTCGACATCCCGGGTCGCCATGCGGGTTCCGGTTGGCCCCGGCGGACACAGCCGCAGCGCCTCCTGCAGTACCTTGACCGTAAAGCCCAGCCTCGCAACGTCGTCGGGAGTCAGTTGGCGGTCGCCGAGCGCGGCGGCTTCCGCGGCGACGCGCTCCTGCAGGTCGGGATGGCGGCCCAGTGCCCACAGCGCGTAGGTCAGGGTCGTGGCCGTGGTGTCGTGACCGGCGAACAAAAAGATAATCATCTCATCGCGGATCTCGTCGTCCGACAACGCTTTCCCAGTTTCCGGATCGGTGGCCGCGATCAGCGCGTGTACCAGCGGAGCCTCCCTGCCGGCATCGGCACGGCACGCTTGCAGAATCTCGTCAGCCAGCTCGCGAATCGCTCCGGCGGCGGCGCGGGCACGCCGCCGCGCCGGCGTGGGCATCCACTCGGGTGCGCGCAGCGGCCGCAGCGCACGCCTCACCGCGTAACTCGTCGCCACGCGCAGCGGCTCGGCGATCGCGTCGGAGCGCTCATCGAGATCCAAGCCCAACACCGAGCGGCCCAGCGCCCGCAATGTCAGCGTGCGGCACTGCGCATCCAGGTCGATCTCGGAACCCTCGCGCCACTTGGCGCATACGATCTCGGCGGCCTCGGCCATGTGTCCACCGAACTGACGGACGCGCTGTCGGGTGAATACCGGTTGCAGGGTGCGTCGCCGCGGCAGCCACTCGGCGTGCGGCAAGACGAACAGGTTTCCGCCCAATAGCCGGCGAAGCTCGGTGGCCACCGTGCTGGTCTTGTCGACCGAACCGTCTCTTACGCTGAGGATGTCGCGGATGCCTTGCGGGGATGTCGCCAAAACGATTGGCGGGATCAGCCAGCTGGGCCCCAAAGTCACCCGGGTGACTGGCCCACCGGCATCGCGAAGTTTGTTCGTACCGGTATGGAATTCCCTGATGGCATTTAGTCGTTCGCGATACGGAAGCGGATTTTTCGGGGCCAAGGGCAACGTGGCGACGTCACGGAGGGGCTCATCGATGGACACGACTCGACCCTAGAATACTTTCGCGGGCAACCGGGACTCTGACCTCAACACGTGATTTCTTCTAATGCCGAAAAGCGGCTGAGGATTTCGGCGTTCTCGGCGCACATCAGCTTGAATTGTCCCGGCTCGGCATGGGTGGAAAGGGTGCGGTGATCCCACCACATCACTTTGGTTCGGTAGTTCTCATTGGGATAGGCCGCCGCGGGTAAGCGGGTGGCCACCACACCTCCGGAGGATTGCCACTGCTCCAGCACGTGGGCCGCCGCGGTAGCCATCACGAATTGGGCACCCAGCAGCGTCATCGTCGGCAGCGCGGTGCGGGCCAATACCCGGGAAAGTGACTGATTGCCGTATTCGCGGGAATTGGCCCAGGCGCTTTTCACCTCGACGACGCCAAAGGGAAGCCGGTTGGCGATCATCTGCCGCAACAGGGAAAGGCCCGGGCTGTCTTTCCACTCCACCAGAGCGTGGGAATCCTCGGGCGAGCGCAGGGGCCCCACGACGCGCGTACCGCCGACGACGCGCCCCTGCGGGTCCAGCGCGGCGAAGAACAGCGCCGTGTCGTCGCCGTCCTGAATCGCGTCCACGTCGAGCACCCAGTCCAACCCGTGCCTGCGATAGCTCTGCAGCGCACCCTCGAGGTATTGATTCCACAGATCGGGCTCCGCCCTCGGCGTGGACGCGACGACCCAACATCCCGTCGCGTGATCGCGCCAGCCGGACACAACGTCCGACCGCGGGGCATCAAACACTCTTGTTTCGAGCTGAGCCGCTTCCATGGGTTTGCCTCCACCTATTAACCGTGCGATCCGAGCTATTTCTTGAACGCGTCTTGAATCGTTTCGCAATTCGACTCGCGACAAATAACCAAGGTGATTGTGGCACAAATAGCTAATTAGTGAGCGCGCAGCGCGGGCAAAAAGTTGTAACGCGCGTTTGGTCAGCGGCGCATGGGATTTGGCGAATGCGACGGCTACTGTTCAGTAACCAACGACCGCTGGTCATTTACGGTTACCGCCGGTCCGGGCTAGAGCACGGGAAATGCCACGCGCAGCGACCAATCCGCCGCAATCTCGGCACGGCGGATGCGGCGCCTAGAACTGACAACGGACGTTGCCTATTTGACTCGCCGTACGCAGTAGCGTGGCGGCATGCCCGACGAACCGGCCACTGACGGCGCCCCCGATGCCGGATACGACAACGCCGGTGTACCGACGTTCGAGTCCGTACGCGACAAGATCGAGGCCCGGTATGCGACGGCACAGGGATCCGCCGAACTCGATGCGGAGACACCCGAGGGCCAGGCGGTCGCCGAAGAGTACGACGAACGCCGGCGCGCCGCGGCCGAGCGGCTGGCCCAGATCCGCGAGTCGATGCGGCACGGCGACGATACGTGAGCGGCGCGGGGCACGTGCCCATCTTTCAGGCCCTGCCAGATATCTTGCCCGACAACGCTACTCGGGTTTTGCGACGCCGGCAGGATCACGGGGTTCGACTGAGGTTCGCATAGCCCGGAGCCGATCGCGAAAGCTGGCTCAGGCGGTGGCCTTACGGCGCCGGGTCGATCGCCGTGGAGCAGCGCTGGCCGGCGGCGCGCTACGCCCGATGACCTCGGCGAGGAACTTCCCGGTGTAGCTCTCCGGCACCGCCGCGACGTCCTCCGGAGTGCCTTCCGCGACAACGGTTCCGCCCTCGGCGCCGCCTTCGGGACCCATGTCGACGATCCAGTCCGAGGTCTTGATGACATCCAGGTTGTGTTCGATGACGATGACCGTATTGCCTTTGTCGACAAGGCCGTTGATGACCTTGAGCAGCTTGCGGATGTCATCGAAATGCAGACCCGTGGTGGGCTCGTCGAGGATGTAGACGGTGCGTCCGGTGGAGCGCTTCTGCAGTTCCGCGGCCAGTTTGACGCGCTGCGCCTCGCCGCCGGACAGCGTCGGCGCCGGCTGGCCGAGCCGCACATAACCGAGGCCGACGTCGACCAGGGTGCGCAGATACCGGTGGATGCCGGTGATCGGCTCGAAGAACTCCGCCGCCTCCTCGATGGACATGTCCAGCACCTCGGAGATGGTTTTGCCCTTGTAGTGCACCTCGAGGGTTTCCCGGTTGTAGCGGGCGCCATGACACACCTCGCACGGCACATACACGTCGGGCAAAAAGTTCATCTCGATCTTGATGGTGCCGTCACCCGTGCACGCTTCGCAGCGGCCGCCCTTGACGTTGAACGAGAACCGGCCCGGCTGGTAGCCACGGACCTTGGCCTCGGTGGTGGCGGCGAACAGGGTGCGGATCTTGTCGAACACGCCGGTGTAGGTGGCCGGATTGGACCGCGGCGTGCGCCCGATCGGCGACTGATCAACCCGCACCAGCTTGTCCAGGTGGTCCAGCCCGGTGACCCGGGTGTGACGACCGGGGACCTGCCGGGCGCCGTTGAGCCGGTTGGCGAGCACCGCCGCGAGGATGTCGTTGACCAGAGTCGACTTGCCCGAACCGGACACGCCGGTCACCGACGTGAGCACGCCGAGCGGGAACGACACGTCGATGCCGCGCAGGTTGTGCTCACGGGCGCCGACGACGGTGAGCTGCCGGCGCCGGTCGACGGGACGCCGGATCGCCGGCATCTCGATGCTCTCCTTGCCCGACAGGTAGGCGCCGGTGATCGAGTCCTTGTTGGCCAGCAGTTCGGCGTAGGTGCCGCTGTGCACGATCTGGCCGCCGTGCTCACCGGCCCGCGGGCCGATGTCCACGATCCAGTCGGCGTGCGCGATGGTGTCCTCGTCATGTTCGACCACGATCAGCGTGTTGCCCAAACCCCTTAGGCGAGTGAGTGTTTCGATGAGCCGGCGGTTGTCACGTTGATGCAGCCCGATGGACGGCTCGTCGAGCACGTAGAGCACGCCCACCAGACCGGACCCGATCTGGGTGGCGAGCCGAATGCGTTGCGCCTCACCGCCGGACAGCGTGGCCGCCGCGCGCGACAGCGACAGGTATTCCAGCCCGACGTCGAGCAAAAAGCCCAGCCGCGACTGGATTTCCTTGAGCACCTGCCCCGCGATCGCCTGCTCGCGCGGCCCCAGGGTGAGGGTGTTGAGGAAGTCGGCGCAATCGGAGATCGACAGCTCACAGACCTCGGCGATGGACTTCTTGCCGCGATTGCCGGCGCTCAACGACACCGCCAGGATCTCCGGCTTGAGCCGGGTGCCCTCGCAGACCGGGCAGGGTACGTCACGCATGAAGCCCTCGTAGCGTTCCTTCATCTGCTCGGACTCGGTCTGCGCCATCTTGCGCTGCAAAAACGCCAGCACGCCCTCGAAATCGGCGTAGTACGACCGGGTCCGGCCGTACCGATTGCGGTAGCGCACATGCACCTGATGGTCGGATCCCTCGAGGATCGCCTTGCGGGCCTTGGCCGGCAGTTTGCGCCACGGGGTGTCGACGTCGAAGCCCAGCTCGTCACCGAGCCCGGCCATCATCCGGGTGAAGTACTCCCCGGTATGGCCCGTCGACCACGGCGCCACCGCGCCCTCGGCCAGCGTGCGCTCGGGGTCGGGCACCACCAGGTCGGGATCGACCTCCTTGCGGATGCCCAGACCGCTGCACTCGGGGCAGGCGCCGTACGGCGAGTTGAACGAGAACGACCGGGGTTCCAGGTCGTCGACCGCCAGCGCGTGCCCGTTCGGACAGGCCAGCTTCTCGGAGAACCGCTGCTCGCGGTTGTGGGCGTCATGCTCGTGGTCGACAAACTCCAGCACCACGATGCCGTCGGCCAGGTTCAGCGCGGTCTCCACCGAGTCGGTGAGGCGCTGCTTGGCGCTGGCCTTCACGGTGAGGCGGTCCACCACCACCTCGATGTCGTGCTTCTCCTGCTTCTTCAGCTTCGGCGGATCGGTCAACGAATGCACGACACCGTCGACGCGGACCCGGCTGTAGCCCTGGGCGTTGAGCTTCTCGAAGAGGTCGGCGAACTCGCCCTTGCGGGTGCGCACCACCGGGGCGAGCACCAGGAATCGGGTGCCTTCGGGCATCACCAGCACCTGATCGACGATTTGCTGGGGTGTCTGGCGGGCGATCCGCTCACCACACACCGGGCAGTGCGGGGTGCCGGCGCGGGCGTAGAGCAACCGCAGGTAGTCGTAGACCTCGGTGATCGTGCCGACCGTCGATCTCGGGTTGCGGTTGGTGGATTTCTGGTCGATCGACACCGCCGGGGAAAGCCCCTCGATGAAGTCCACGTCCGGCTTGTCCATCTGCCCGAGGAACTGGCGGGCGTAGGCCGACAGCGACTCCACGTAGCGCCGCTGCCCCTCGGCGAAAATCGTGTCGAAGGCCAGCGACGATTTGCCCGAACCCGACAGCCCGGTGAAGACGATCAGCGCGTCGCGGGGCAGGTCGAGGTCGACGCCGCGCAGGTTGTGCTCGCGGGCGCCCTTGATGATCAGACGGTCAGCCAACGCTGCCCCTCTCAGGAACTGTCTGCTACTTCTTCGTTGCCGCAACGCCGATCCCGGGTCGGAGTTGCGCACGGCGCATTCCATGCTATGTGCCCATACCGACAAGCAGCGTGTGACCAGTAACGTGGCCGCTATGACAGCCCAGGACGGCCCCACTGACAAGCTTGTCGACAACTACACGGGACACGTCGACCCTGGTACCGCGGCCCGCCGGACCCTGCCCGGCGCCACGATCATAAAGGCGTCGGTAGGCCCCATGGACAACAACGCGTATCTGGTGACGTGTTCCGCCACCGGCGAAACACTGCTCATCGACGCCGCCAACGACGCCGACGACCTGATCGGCCTGATCCGGCAGAACGCACCGAAGGTGTCGCTGATCGTGACCAGCCATCAGCACTTCGATCACTGGCAGGCGCTGGAGGCCGTGGCGACCGCGACCGGGGCGCCGACCGCCGCGAACGAGATCGACGCCGATGCCCTGCCGGTCAAACCGGACCGTTTGCTGGCCGGTGGTGACACCGTGCAGATCGGCGAGCTGAGCTTCGACGTCATCCACCTGCGGGGGCACACCCCCGGATCGATCGCACTGGCCCTGGACGGGCCCGCGACCGGCGGGACCACCCAGTTGTTCACCGGCGACTGCCTGTTTCCGGGCGGCGTCGGCAAGACCTGGCAGGCCGGCGATTTCGACCAGTTGCTCGACGACGTCACCACCCGGGTGTTCGACGTGTACGCCGACTCGACGGTCATCTACCCCGGCCACGGCGACGACACGGTGTTGGGCGCAGAACGCCCCCACCTGAGCGAATGGCGCGAGCGAGGCTGGTAGCCCCAGCCGGGCGGGCGGCTACGTCGTGGTGTGCACGATCAACACGTCGGTCTTGGCCCGGCGCGAGACGTTGGCCGGCACCGATCCCAGCAGCCGGCCGGCGATGGTGCTCAGACCGACGTTGCCGACCACGAGCAGATCGGCCTGCTCTTCCTCGGCGAGGTGCACGAGCGCATCGACCGGCGCGCCCACGATCGGGCGTTCGTCGATGTTTTTCGCACCGGCCGCGTGGGCGCGGTCCCTGGCGTCGCGCAGAATGGCGTAAATCGGCGCGGTGCCCGAAACCTTGTAGCTCTCGTCCCGGAGGGCGTCGGCGGCCCGGGCGTCCTCATGTTGGGGCAAGTACGCCGAGGCCACGATCAGCTTGGCGTCCGGTCCGGCGATCTGGGCCGCCTTCTCTACCGCACGCATTGACGAGTCCGAGCCATCGGTTCCTACCACCACAGTCCGATAGGCGCCCATTTACCCTCCCAGTTTCGGTTGGTCAGCCAACCCAAGACAGTATCGCGTTTGCTCGGTGCTGAGGAGAAAGATTTGCGACACAGTGCGACGTGGCGCGCCCGCAATTTGCGGGGGCCGGCTGCGCCACCCGACAATATCGCCGATGACAAAACAATCAAATGCTGTCGGCGACGGCGGAAAGTATTGCATTACGCTGCCTTTCGCGAATACGGACGCGAACTGAGAATGCGGCGGGAGCTCTTTGTGACCGGTTCGACGGGCCGCGCCCTAAAGTAACAAGCATCATGTCCATGCCCACCCTCGAGCCGATTTTCGAGCCGCATACCGGGGATATCGTCGACGATCCCGTCGCCGCCCGCCCCCGCGGCAGGTTGCTCGACCCGTGGGCGATCGCCCTGTTCGCCACCGTCGTCAGCGCCGCCTGGGCCTGCCGGCCGTCGCTGTGGTTCGACGAGGGGGCGACGATCTCGGCCGCGGCGAGCCGGACGTTGCCCGAGCTGTGGCGGCTACTGGGCCGCATCGACGCCGTGCACGGGGCGTACTACCTGGTGATGCACGGGTGGTTCGCACTGTTCCCGCCCACCGAGTTCTTCTCACGGTTCCCCAGCGCCCTCGCAATCGGCGCCGCCGCCGCCGGGGTCACGGTGTTCACCAAGCGGTTCGCGACGCGCCCGACGGCGGTGTGCGCGGGCGCGATTTTCGCCATCCTGCCCCGCACCACGTGGGCGGGCATGGAAGCGCGTCCGTACGCCTTCGTGGCGGCCGCGTCCGTGTGGCTGACGGTGCTGTTCGTGGCCACCGCCCGGCGCAACAGGCGGCGCGGGTGGGTTTGGTACGCGCTGGGACTGACGCTGTCGATCCTGCTCAACGTCAACCTGGTCCTGCTGGTGCCGGTGTACGGCGCGATCCTGCCTCTGCTGCTCCCCGCAGGGTCCCGCAAGTCTCCGGTGTTGTGGTGGGCCGCCACCTCGGCCGTCGCGGTCGCGGCCATGATTCCGTTCGCGCTGTTCGCCCATGGCCAGGTCTGGCAGGTCGGCTGGATCTATCCCGTGAGCTGGCATTACGCGTTCGACATCATCCTGCGCCAGTATTTCGACCACAGCGTCGCCTTCGCGGTGCTGAGCGCGGTCGTGATCGTCGCGGCGGCGGTGACCAGGCTGGTCGGCGCGCCGGCCGCGGCCGGCGACCCGCGCCGGTTGTTGGCCATCTGTGCGGCGTGGATGGTCATTCCGACCGCGCTCGTCGTCATCTATTCGGCCGTCAACGAACCGATCTACTACCCGCGCTACCTGATCTTCACCGCGCCCGCGATGGCCATCGTCCTGGCCGTCTGCATCGTCACGCTCGCCCGCCGGCCGTGGCAGGTGGTCGGCGCGGTGCTGTTGTTCGGCATTGCCGCGACGCCGAATTATCTGTTCATCCAGCGCTGGCCGTATGCCAAGGAAGGGTGGGACTACAGCCAGGTCGCCGACCTGATCAGCTCACACGCCGCCCCCGGCGACTGCCTGATGGTGGACAACACCGTGCCGTGGAAGCCCGGGCCGATCCGGGCGTTGCTGGCCACCCGCCCGGAAGCCTTCCGGTCGCTGATCGACGTCGAACGCGGCGTGTACGGCCCCAAGGTCGGATCGCTGTGGGACGGCCACGTCGCCGTATGGCTGACGACGGCCAAAATCAACAAATGCTCCACAATCTGGACCATTACCAACAAAGACAATTCGCTGCCCGACCATCAATCGGGACAATCGCTGCCGCCCGGAAGCGCATTCGGGCGCGCCCCGGCATACCGATTCCCGGGCTACCTCGGCTTCCACATTGTCGAGCGTTGGCAATTCCATTACTCGCAGGTTGTCAAGTCCACGCGGTAGTCGCTGACGGCTCAGCCGACGTTGACGACGGGCCGCGCCTGGCGGACCGAGCGCGTCGCGGCGTACGACACCGCCACCCCGGCGGCGCTCAATGCGGTGAAGACCGTGAACAGCAGGTGGGCCGCCACCGCTTCGCCGCCGGTGGCGGTGTTGACGACGACCCCGGCCAGCCCGCCGCCGATCGCCGCGGAGGTCAGCTGGACGGTGTTGATCGCCGCCGAGGCGGCGCCGCCCTCGGCCGGGTCGTTGACGCAGGCCATCGCGCGGGCCGACAGGTGCGGCCAGGCCATACCGATGCCGATGCCGGCGACCAGCAGAGCCACCGCCCATAGGCCGGCGGTCCATGCAGACGCGTCACCGTGCCGGGCCACGGCACCCATCGCCAGGCCGGACGCGGCCACCAACGGCGCCACCATGACCACCCGCCCGATCGTTCGCGGGTTTTCCAGCGACGCGCTGACGATTTCGCTGACCGTCCAGCCGAGGGCGAGCGCCGCGCCCAGGAAGCCGGCCGCGATCGGCGTCAGATGGGCCAACCGCTGCCCGAACAGCGGCACATACGTGTTCACCATCGCGGCACCCATCAGTACACCCATGGTGAGGTAGATCCACTTCAACGGTCCCGGAGAGAACACGCTGGGCGGCAAGATGGCCGAGTGCATGCGCCAGTCGACGATCACGAACAGGCCGACCAGCGCGATGCCGGCCGCGAGCAGCCCGTACGTCGCCACGGTGTTGCGCGGAACCTGCGCGACGCTGACCGCCAACGCGGCCACGCCGATGATCAGCAGCGACCACACCGGCACCTTCATCCGCGGGATCCCGTTCGTCGGGGCGACGCGGGCCAGCGCGACCGGCACCAGCAGGGCCATCAAGGCGGTCAGGATGGCCATCACGACAAAGGCCCACCGCCAGATCCCGAGCTGCGCGAACAGCCCGCCCGTCGTGGGCCCGACCACGGTCGCGACTCCCCACATCGCCGACACCAGCGCCGAGCCCCGCGTCCACAACCAGCGGGGCAGCGCGGAGTTGATCACCGCGTAGCCCAGGCCGGCCAGCAGGCCCCCGGCCACGCCCTGCATCGCCCGCCCGGCAATCAGGACGTGCATGTTGGGCGCCGCACCGCAAACCAGGCTGGCGATCCCGAACACGGCGAGTCCGAACAAATACGACGACCGCGCCCCGATGCGCAGCAGCAGCGGATTGACCATCGTCGCAGCGACCACCGACCCGACCAGATACAGCGTCGTCACCCACGCGTAGAGCCGGCTGCCGCCGATTTCGGCGATGGTGTTGGGCAACAAGCTGGTGGTCAGGAACTCGTTTGTGGCGTACAACGCCACCCCGCCGGCCAGCAGGATTGACGTTCTCAGGTACCGCGCGCCCAGCAGCTCTCGCCAGCCGCCGGTGATAGTCGCCGCGTCGGTCACCCCTCTACCGTATGGGGTGGCGCGGGGGTACCGGCCGGAGATCGGTTGCCAGCAAACTCATTTCAGCCCGGCGGCGTCCATCCCGCGCAGTTCCTTTTTGAGGTCGGCGATCTCGTCCCGGAACCGCGCGGCCAGCTCGAACTGCAAGTCGCGGGCGGCGGCCATCATCTGCGCGGTGAGGTCTTTGATCAGGTCGGCGAGTTCGGCGCGGGGCATGCTGGCCGTGTCGCGGCCCTCGAACACCCCGGCGCTGACCGCGCGGCCCGGTTCGCCCTGCGCGCGCCGGCCCCGGGACGCGTTACGCCCTGACCCGCCGATCTCCACCACGCTGGCTTCTGTATCAGAGGCCTCGCGATAGACCTGGTCGAGGATGTCGGCGATCTTCTTGCGCAGCGGCTGCGGGTCGATGCCGTGGGCCTCGTTGTACGCGACCTGCTTGGCCCGGCGCCGTTCGGTCTCGTCGATGGCCTCCTTCATCGAGTCGGTGATCCTGTCGGCGTACATGTGCACTTCGCCGGAGACGTTGCGGGCGGCGCGGCCGATGGTTTGGATCAGGCTGCGCGCGGACCGCAGGAATCCCTCCTTGTCGGCGTCGAGGATGGCCACGAGCGACACCTCGGGCAGGTCCAGGCCCTCACGCAGCAGGTTGATGCCGACCAGCACGTCGTACTCACCGAGCCGCAGCTGACGCAGCAGCTCCACTCGGCGCAGCGTGTCGACTTCCGAGTGCAGATAGCGCACCCGGATGCCCATTTCGAGCAGGTAGTCGGTGAGGTCCTCGGCCATCTTCTTGGTGAGCGTCGTGACCAGCACCCGCTGGTCGGCGTCGGTGCGCTTGCGGATCTCGCCGATCAGGTCGTCGATCTGCCCCTTGGTCGGCTTGACCACCACTTTCGGGTCCACCAAGCCGGTGGGCCGGATGACCTGCTCGACGAACTCGCCGCCGGACTGGCTGAGCTCGTAGGGGCCCGGGGTGGCCGACAGATACACCGTCTGCCCGATGCGGTCGGCGAACTCCTCCCACGTCAGCGGGCGGTTATCGCACGCCGACGGCAACCGGAAGCCGTACTCGACCAGGTTGCGTTTGCGCGACATGTCGCCCTCGTACATGCCGCCGATCTGCGGCACGGTGACGTGCGACTCGTCGATGACCATCAGGAAGTCTTCCGGGAAGTAGTCGAGCAGGGTCGCCGGCGGGGAACCCGCCCCCCGGGCGTCGATGTGGCGCGAGTAGTTCTCGATGCCCGAGCAGAACCCGACCTGGCGCATCATCTCGATGTCGTAGTTGGTGCGCATCCGCAGCCGCTGCGCCTCGAGCAGCTTCCCCTGGCCCTCCAGCTCGGCCAGCCTGGCGGCCAGTTCTTCTTCGATCGTCGAGATGGCGTGGGCCATCCGCTCGGGGCCGGCCACGTAGTGGGTGGCCGGGAAGATGCGCAGCGAGTCCACCTGCCGGATCACGTCGCCCGTCAGCGGGTGCAGGTAGTAGAGCGCCTCGATCTCGTCGCCGAAGAACTCGATGCGCACTGCCAGCTCTTCGTAGGACGGGATGATCTCCACCGTGTCCCCGCGCACCCGGAACGAGCCGCGGGTGAAGGACAGGTCGTTGCGGGTGTACTGGACGTCGACCAGGAGTCGCAGCAGCGCGTCCCGGGGCACCTCGTTGCCGACCTGCAGTTCCACCGAGCGGTCCAGGTAGGACTGCGGCGTGCCCAGGCCGTAGATGCATGACACGGACGCCACCACGACCACGTCGCGGCGCGACAGCAGCGACGACGTCGCGGAGTGCCGCAGCCGCTCCACATCGTCGTTGATGGAGCTGTCCTTTTCGATGTAGGTGTCGGTCTGCGCGATGTACGCCTCGGGCTGGTAGTAGTCGTAGTACGACACGAAGTACTCAACGGCGTTGTGCGGCAACATCTCCCGCAGCTCGTTGGCCAGCTGGGCGGCCAGCGTCTTGTTGGGAGCCATCACCAGGGTCGGCCGCTGCAGCCGCTCGATGAGCCAGGCGGTGGTGGCCGACTTCCCGGTGCCGGTGGCGCCGAGCAGCACCACGTCGCGCTCCCCCGCGTTGATCCGGCGCTCCAGCTCGTCGATGGCCGCCGGCTGGTCGCCGGCAGGGTCGTGCGGGCTGACCACTTCGAAGCGGCCGCCGACGCGCACCAGCCCTGCCACGGCCTCTTCGGCCGGGCGATATTCCGAATGAGCGACTACCGGGTGTTCGGTGGCGAATGCCATGCCACCAGGGTAGAGGCGATCACCGACAAGTGCGTTGGAGCCGGTCTGCACGGAACGCCGCGCCAATCGCCGCCGACGTGTGCTGAACGCGAGAATCGGCCGGAAATTCGCAAGGAGTGCACGTTCGGCGAGACTCCCTCCGCCTACCCCGCCGGGTGCGCCCACGTCCGGGTGACCGGATCGCATTGCAGCAGGTAGCCGTCGCTGGAGGTGCTCATCGCGAACACCGAGGTGCCCGGCCGGTCGCACGAGCTGCCGGCCGCGTGCACGCCCATCGTGATGGGGGCTTTGGCCCAGCTGCTGCCTTCGCACACGATCTGCTCGTTGTTGGTCGGATCGTAGGCGACCTTGCCCACGTCACCGCACAGCCCGCCGAACACCGGCGGCGACGGAGCGGACGCGGGGGTCGAGGTGTTGATGACCTGGGTGGGGTCGCCCAACGTCACCGCGGCCGGCGCAGCGCCGGCCCGGGTGGCCACCACGGGCACCCGCACCACCGCCCCCTGAGCGCCGCACTCGTTACTCAGCACGGTTTCTGTCTTTGTGCCGCGCAGCGTGCCGTCGCCCTGCGGTGCCAGTGACCAGGCGACGGTTTCCTGCTGAGTGGCCGGGACCCGGCCGTTCGGCTGAGCGCAGCCCACGTGCAACTGCTCGGGCGCCCCCTGCCAGTAGCCGCCCACGTAGCGCAGGGTGTCGGTCTGGCCGCTGGGCGCCTGGTGGGTGAGATCGTCCAGCTGGGTCCCGGTGGCCGCGCAGCCGTTGGTCGTGCAGGCCGACCGGAACGCCCACCAGTCGGTGGTGGCTCCGCCGTGCCGGATGCCGATCCCGTTGGTGGTCCGCTTGGCCTGGTCGTAATCCAGCGTGTAGGTCCCATTCAGCACCGGTCCCCCGGCGGCGGGTGCGGCGCTGGGGGCGGGGACGGACGGTTTGGATGCCAGCGCCGGGTTGGGCGGCGGCGTGGCGGGCTGAAAGGAGTACAGGACCGACCAGGTCGCCGCGACGGCCACGAGCACCGCGCACACCAGCGCGGCGGCCCATCGGGTTTTCGACGAAAACCGGTGGTTCAAGGCCGCAAGGGCGCCGCCGGGCCCGCGCCGACGGTGCGGCGCCGACGGGGCGGTACGGGGCTGCGCGTTGCCGCCGGCCTCGGGGAACTGCTCGCTGACCGCCGCGGCGAACGCGCGGCACCGCGCGAACCTGTGCTCGGGCCGCTTGGCGAGCGCCTTTGAGAAAACGTCGTCGAGCTCCGCCAGGTCCGGCCGAAAATCGCTCAGCCGAGGAGGGTCCTCGTGCAGGTGCTGACTGATGACCGCGATCGGATTGGAATGCTGGAACGGCGGCGCGCCGGTGAGAAGATGGAAAGCCGTTGCGGCCAAGGCGTATTGGTCTGCCCGCCCGTCGATCGGAGAACCCGTCAGCTGCTCGGGCGCAGCGTAAGCCACCGTTCCCACCGCGACGTTGGTTTCGGTGATGCCGCTGATGTCGCCCAGATGACGCGCGACACCGAAGTCCGCCAACAGGATTCGGCGATCTTCGCCTTCGGGATGGGTCAGCAGGATGTTGGCGGGCTTGACGTCGCGGTGCAGCAGGCCGCGGTCATGCGCGTAGTCCAGCGCGCCCGCGACCGCTTGCACGATGGCGCACACCTCGTGGATCGGCATGCCCTCGGGGTGGCCCTCCTTGACCAACCGCGACGCATCGGTGCCCTCGACATAATCCATCGAAATCCACAGATGCCCGTTGAACGCGCCGCGGTCGTGGACGCCGACGATATGGGGATGCCACAGTGTTGCCGCGAGATCGGCCTCCCGGTTGAACCTTTCGCGAAACTCGGGATCGGCCGTCACCGCCTCGGCGAGGACCTTGATCACGTCGCGGCGCGGCAGCCGGGGATGCAAGGCCAGGTACACCTCGGCCATTCCGCCGGCGCCCAGCTGCCGCAAGATCGTGTAGCCGGCGAAGGATGCGCCATTGCCCACCGCGAGGCGCGACGCACTGGGCTCGCTGTGCCACTGTGCCGCTTCGGGTTCCGCGTTCGGCGCGGAACCCGCCGACGGTATCCGGCGCAACAGCTGTCCGATGGGCACGGCGGGCAACGAGTGAAAGCCCGCGCGCAAGGCGTCACGGGCCTGTCGCGGGTTGTTCAGCAGTCGTCGCCCGGCGCCGATGCGCCGGGTCGTTCGCTTATGCTCATCCATCGATGCCTTGGCCCCCTCGTTCGAATAATGCCGTACGCCAGTGGGCGATTCGCCTCGGCCGGCTGTGAAGGCGCTATGAATAGCCGGGCCGAAACAAAGGGAAGTCACAGCCGGATCTCATAGAGGCACGGTCGGTGCGGGCCGATACTTGAACGGTGACTCGACCCGCCCCGCCTCTCCTGACGATTCGGCACGACGGGTCCCAACGCTCCTTCGCGGCCGGGCGCGAAGTGGTCGTCGGACGCGACATACAGGCCGATGTGCGGATCGCCGATCCGCGAATCTCGCGCGCGCACCTGATTCTGCGTTTCGATCAAGGCCGCTGGCTGGCAATCGATAACGGCTCGCTGAACGGGACCTTTCTCAACGGCTACCGGATGCCCGTCATCGATATCCACGACGGCCAGAGCATTCACGTCGGAAACCCGCGAGGCCCGCACCTGACCTTCGCGATCGGACCCCGCCAGGGCCACGCAAGCCCCGCGGCGCGCACCCGGCCCAGCCACGATTCCGGGCCGCCGACTCTGACGTGGTCCGCGGTTGGCGATCCGCACCGCGCGCGATCGCGGCCGGCGCCACGACCGCGCGTCGCTCCGCCCGAGGAACGGACGGTCATCGACCCCGGTTCGCCGGCCAGGTGGCAGCTCGCGCCGCCGTCCCCCACGCCGGCCACGCCGGCCACGGAATTCACTGTGGTCGACGCCAAGTCGGCCGACGTGTCCCACCTGGCGACGCGCTTTGTGCGATTGCTCTCGCCGCGCGCGTCGTCGGCCGCGGGCACCCTCGGCGCCATGACGATCGGGCGCGCCGCCGACAACGACATCGTCGTCTCCGACGTGTTGGCGTCGCGCCAGCACGCGACCCTGGTGCCCACCCCGCTGGGCACCGAGATCCGCGACAACAGCGTCAATGGCACGTTCGTCAACGGCACCCGGGTCGGTTCGGCAATCCTGTCCGAGGACGACGTCGTCACCATCGGCAACGTCGACCTGGTGCTCCGCGGCGGCACGCTCACCAAGCGCAGCGAGGCCGCGACGCGCACCGGCGGCCTCGAGGTGCGCAACGTCACCTACGTCGTCGACAACGAAAAGCAATTGCTGGACGACATCTCACTGATCGCACGCCCCGGAACGCTGACCGCGGTGATCGGCGGATCGGGCGCTGGAAAGAGCACCCTGGCCAGACTCATCGCCGGCTACACCACACCGAGCTCGGGTTCAGTGACGTTCGAGGGACACAACATTCACGCCGAGTACGCGTCCCTGCGCAGCAGGATCGGCATTGTGCCGCAGGACGACGTGGTGCATCGCCAGCTGACCGTCAACCAGGCACTGGGCTACGCGGCCGAGCTGCGGCTGCCGCCCGACACCGGCAAGGCGGACCGCGTCAGGGTCGTCGCCCAGGTGCTCGAGGAACTCGACCTGACCAAGCACGCCGACACCCGCGTCGACAAGCTCTCCGGCGGGCAGCGCAAACGCGCGTCGGTGGCGCTCGAACTGCTGACCGGGCCGTCGCTGCTGATCCTCGACGAGCCCACCTCGGGCCTGGACCCCGCGCTGGACCTGCAAGTCATGACAATGCTGCGCCAGTTGGCCGACGCCGGTCGTGTCGTGCTGGTTGTCACCCACTCGCTGTCCTACCTGGACGTCTGCGACCAGGTGCTGCTCATGGCCCCCGGCGGCAAGACCGCCTACCGCGGCTCACCCGAGCAGATCGGCGACGCGATGGGGACCACCAACTGGGCCAAGATCTTCACCCAGGTCGGTGCCGACCCCGAGGAAGCCAACCGGCGCTTTCTGGAACGGAGCGAGGCCCAGAAGCGCATGCCGGACAAGGCCGACGAGCCGGCCGGCCTGGGTGCGCCGGTGCACACCAGCGTGCGGCGCCAGATCTCGACCATCGCCCGCCGGCAGTTTCGCCTCGTCGTCGCCGACCGCGCCTATTTCGTCTTCCTGGCGCTGCTGCCCTTCATCCTGGGTTCGCTGTCACTGACCGTCCCGGGCAGCAACGGATTTCAGGTGCCCGGCCCCACTGCGGGGACCCCCGACGAGGCCGCACAGATCCTTGCCCTGCTCATGCCGGCCGCGGCATTCATGGGCACCGCCTTGACAATTCGCGACCTGGTCGGCGAACGGGCCATCTTCCAGCGTGAACAGGCGGTCGGCCTGTCCACCACCGCCTATCTGCTCGCCAAGAGCGCCGTGTTCTGCGCGTTCGCCATCCTGCAGTCGGCGATCGTCACGGCGATCGTGGTGGCCGGCAAGGGCGCGCCGGCGCACGGCGCAAACCTGTTCGGCCACTCCACGATCGGGGCCACCGTCGAACTGTTCGCCACGGTCGCCGCGACGTGTGTCGCCTCGGCCATTCTGGGTCTGGCCATCTCGTCGCTGGTGCGCTCCACCGAGCAGATCATGCCGCTGTTCGTGGTGACGGTGATGGCGCAGCTGGTGCTGTGCGGTGGCATGGTGCCGGTGACCGGCCGGCTCGGCCTGAACCAGCTGTCGTGGGCGATGCCGGCGCGCTGGGGCTACGCCGCCGCGTCATCGACGGTGGACCTGCGGCACCTGGTGCCCGATTCGCTGCTGTCCCAGGACCGGTTCTGGCAGCACACGCCGACGGCCTGGCTGCGCGACATGGGCATGCTGGCCGCGCTGTCGCTGTTGTACGCCGGCTTTGTGCGGTGGAAGATCCGGTTGCGCCGGTAGGGTGACATCATTCAGGAGGAGAAGCCAGATTCATCCACCGAAGCACGAGACGTTCGACCTGGTGGGCCGCACCAACACCGATCCCAAGGGCATCGTGCGGGCCGTGGACCAGTACGCGGTGCACCCGTGGGGCCTCTATGTCGCCCGTCCCACTCCCGGCCGCGCCGAGTTCCACTACCTCGAGTCATGGCTGCTACCGTCGTTGGGCCTGCGCGCCACGGTCTTTCACTTCAACCCGGGGCATGAGCGCGACCACGACTACTACCTGGATGTGGGCGAATACACGCCAGGCCCCGAGATGTGGCGATCCGAGGATCACTACCTCGACATCGAGGTCCGCACCGGCGCCAGCGCCGAACTGGCCGATATCGACGAGTTGCTCGATGCCGTGCGCCACGGCCTGCTGACTCCCGAGGTCGCGGAGCGGGCGGTGCGACGCGCCGTGGCCGCCGTGGATGGGCTGGCGCGCAACGGCTATGACCTGTCGCGCTGGTTGGCCGGCGGCGGCATGGAGCTGACCTGGCATGGACGCGGCACGCCGCCGGACCGATCATCGTGACGGACTTCACCAGCCTTCCCGGTGCGGTGCGCGCAGTGCTGCACGACGAGGGGGTGCCCGAGTGGCGCTCGCCCACCCTGGCCACGCTCACCGACCAGCGGTTCTCCGACCCGCGCTGGATCTTCGAGCGCAAGTTCGACGGGATGCGCTGTCTGGCGTTTCGCGACGGCAATCAGGTCCGGCTGTTATCGCGAAATCGTCAGCCGCTGAACGCGACCTACCCAGAATTGGTGGATGCGCTCGCGGCTCAGCCCGTCACCCGCTTCGTCCTGGACGGCGAGGTGGTGGCGTTCCAGGGGCGCCGGACCAGCTTTGCCCGGCTGCAGGGGCGGCTGGGACTCACCGACCCCGAGGTCGTGCGCTCCTCGCCGGTGCGGATCTTCTTCTACGTCTTCGACCTACTGCATCTCGACGGCATGTCAACCGTTGAGGTGCCGCTGCTCTGGCGAAAGAAGCTGCTGCGCAAGTCAATCGAGTTCACCGACCCGCTGCGCTATGCGCCGCACCGGGTCGAAGACGGTATCGCCGCCTACCGGCGCGCATGCGAGCGCGGCGACGAGGGTGTGATCGCCAAGCGTGCCGACTCGACCTATCAGAGCGGGCGCTCAAAGGACTGGCTGAAGTTCAAATGCGTGCGCGATCAGGAGTTCGTGGTGGGCGGCTACACCAGCCCGAAGGGCAGTCGTGTCGAGTTGGGCGCGCTGATGCTCGGCTACTACGAGGGCGGCGACCTGATCTACGCGGGCAAGGTCGGCACCGGTTTCGACGACGCCACACTGCATCACTTGCATGAGCGGCTGTCGCCGATCACCCGGGACGCGCCGCCGTTCGACCGCGGTTTGGTGCGCGAACCCGGCGCGCATTGGGTACGCCCGGAGATGGTGGTTCAGATCGGATTCAGCGAGTGGACGCGCGATGGCAAGTTGCGCCATCCGCGCTACCTCGGTATGCGCACCGACAAGGAACCCGGCGACGTGGTGCGGGAGACGCACTGATGGCCCGTGTCGACGTCGACATCACCCACCCGGACCGAGTTCTGTTTCCCGCCGACGGGATCACCAAGCGCGACCTGGCCGCCTACTACGACCAGGTCGCCGACACCATGTTGCCGCACCTGCGAGGCCGGGCCCTCAACGTGCAGCGCTATCCCCGCGGTATTGCTGAAACCGGGTTCATCCAGCAGGATTTCGCCGGTTCGCTACCGGAGTGGATGAGCGGGGTCCGGGTGGCCAAAGAAGGCGGCACGGTGCAACACGTGGTCGTCGAACGCCCGGAGGCGCTGCACTGGCTGGCCAATCAAAGCTGCATCACCTTGCACGCGTGGCAGTCGCGTCGAGGCCGGCTGGACAACCCTGACCGGCTCGTCTTCGATCTCGACCCGTCCGACAACGACTTCGCGGTGGTGCGAGCGACCGCTCACGCCACGGCCGGGGCGCTGGGGGACCTGGGCCTGGCGTGCTACGTCCAGACAACGGGGTCGCGCGGGCTGCACGTCGTGACTCCCTTGCGCGCCGACGCCGATTTCGACACCGCGCGGCAGTTCGCCCGCGACGTCAGCGAAGTGGTGGCCGCGGATGATCCCGCTCATCGCACCGTGGAGGCTCGGAAGAACAAGCGCGACGGGCGGGTCTATCTCGACATCATGCGCAACGCCTACGCACAGACGGCGGTCGCGCCGTATTCGGTGCGGGCCCGCGACGGCGCGCCGGTGGCCACGCCGTTGGAATGGGACGAACTGGACAATCGGCGATTGCGGGCCGACCGGTTCACCATCCGAGATGTTCCCAAACGACTTGCCGGACAACCAGATCCGTGGGCAGACATGTCGAGACACGCCCGCACCCTGACCGGCCCCCTGCGGCGATTGGCCAAGCTACGTGCCTGAACTGCCCGACGTGGAAGGGTACCGGCGGCAGCTCGCCGCCACCTTGCCGCGACGGCGGATCCGGCACGTGCAGGTGCACGATCCCGGGATCTTGCGAAACACCACGGCCACAACGCTTGCGCGCCGGCTGACCGGGCGCCGCTTCGCGGGCCCACGCCGGCACGGCAAGTGGCTGGTGCTGCCCACGGACGGCCCGGCGCTGCTGATCCACAGCGGCATGACCGGCCGGCCCTACTACGCCGCCGACGGGGCGGACCACGATCCGTACGAGCGGCTACTGGTGTCGCTCGACGAGGGCGAACTGCGCTACGCCGACCTTCGCAAGTTGCGCGGGGTGTGGCTGGCCGACGACGCGGACGACATCGCGCATGTCACCGGCCCGCAGGGCCCCGACGCGCTGGGGCTTGGCCTGCGCGAATTCCGCCCGGTGCTGGCCTCGCGATCCGCACACTCGCGACAGCTCAAACCCACGCTGATGGACCAATCGGTGATCGCCGGACTCGGCAACCTGCTGGTCGACGAAATCTGCTGGCGGGCAAAAGTTCGGCCGACCGTGGCGATCCCGGAGTTGGATGACGACGACGTGTTGGCATTGCATCGCGCGATGACGCGGGTGCTGCGCACCGCGGTGCGACATGGCCGGGTGCCGGCCTTGCCGCGCTGGCTCACCAGGGTGCGTGACGAACCCGACCCGTGCTGCCCGCGGTGTGGCACGCGGCTCGAGCGCGCCCGGGTGGGCGGCCGGGCGACGCTGTGGTGCCCGCGCTGCCAGCCGTAGCGCAAACCTCTGGTTCCGAATTCACGCTGGTTGTAATGTCACCGGCTATGAGCTGCAAAGGCCGCAGGCTCCTGCCGATCGCCGCGGTGGCGGTGATCGCCGCCGGCGCCCAGTTGAATCCGGCGATGGCACGGGCGGATCTGCACAACATCACGTATCGGGCCAGGATCGACGGCGTCACGACCGGCAGTCAGGCCACGTTCGTGATCAACGGCGGCCAGACCAACACGGCAGGGCTGAGCTCGATGCCCGGCAACGCATTCGAAGCCGACACGGTGTTGCCCGATCCGCAGCAGGCCGGCATGCGCATCGTGCTGCACTTCCCGTACTCGGCGAACGTGCACTGCGAGATCGACGTGGACGACAACGTTTTCGTCCAGGCTGACCAAATGGTCAGACCGGTGGCCGGGAACGCCGATCCCAACAACGGTGCACTGCAGTGCGGGGCACCCCTGCCTTGACTAGGGGCGATCGCAAGCGCGGCGCAGCCGGGCGCAGCGGGTCGCCCCCATCGGCCTAGGGGCGATCGCACGCGCGGCCGTGGCGATCGCATGCGGGTCGCCCCCATCGGCCTAGGGTTTCCACCCCGTCGCGTCGGCCCACTCCCAGGCCCGCCGGTAGGCGCCGAGGAACCACGGCTCTTTGACGGCGACATAGGCCGCCGTGTCTCCCCCACCGTCTTTTTCGGCGGTGCGTTTGACGCTCAGGTACTCGGCGCGCGCATCCGGGTCAGCTTTCAGCCAATCGGCGAACAGCAGGGCGAACTGCTGATTGGGCCATCCATCGACCCTGATGTGGACGTTGGTGGGTCGACCGGGATCCGCCGAGGCGTGAATTCGCTTGGACCACAGTGACGGATCGTCATCGCGGTCGTAGCGGTCGACGGTGCTGCGGGCGTCGCTCTTGGCGACATCCTCGGTGATGTGCTCGATGCGCGGGTAACCGGCGGACAACAACGACTCGGCGAGTTCGTCGGCGACGGCGAGGGATTCGGCGGTGATCTGAATGTCGATGACGTCTTTGGCGGCGAAGTCGGGCACGGCGGTCGAACCGATGTGGTCGACGCGCAACGCCCGGTGTCCGCAGGTTGTCTTCAGGCGGTTCAGGATTCGTTGCGCCTGGGCCGGCCAGCTCGGGTCGGGCGGCACCAACCGCGCCGGCACCCGGGCGATCTGGCGCGTGCTCAGGTTGTGGGCGAACGGCGCGATGCGGTGGTCCCACACCTCCTGGGCGCGTTGCACCAGGTCTTCCGGGCTGCCCGAGTTGTCCAGGCAGATGTCGGCGACCGCACGGCGCTGGTCGTCGCTGGCCTGGGCGGCGATCCTGGCGCGGGCATCGTCTTCGGCCATGCCGCGCTGGTCGACCAGCCGCCGCAGCCGCACCTCGACGTCGGCGTACACAATGACCACGAGCGGGAACAACGGCGCCATCCCGGACTCCACCAGCAGTGGAATGTCTTCGACGACAACAGAATCGTCGGGCACCGACGCGATGATCTCCGCGCGGCGCTTGCCCACCAGCGGGTGGACGATCCCGTTCAGCGTCTGGCGCGCGTCGTCGTCGCGAAACGCCTTGGCGGCCAACGCCGGACGATCCAGCGATCCGTCCGGCGCCAGGATGTCACTCCCGAACGCCTCGACGAGCGCCGCCAGACCTTCGGTGCCCGGCCGGACCACCTCACGCGCAATCACGTCCCCGTCGACGATGACGGCGCCGAATCGCGCGAATGTCGAGGACAGCGCCGACTTGCCGGCGCCGATGCCACCGGTCAGCCCGATACGCAGCATGGCGTCCTCAGGAACGGGTCACGCGTTGCCGGCGAGTTTCTCCCGCAGCGCGGCCAATTGGGCATCGCTGGCCAGCGATCCGCCCGCCTTCTCCGGAGGCGCGCCGTTGCCCGGCGACTGCTCGCCGGCGGTGTGGCCGGCGGCCTCGGCCGCGGCGAACTTCTCCATCTGCGCGGTGTGCATCTTGTGCCGGCGCTCGGCCTCCGCGTAGCGGGCCTCCCACTCGGTGCGCTGCTTGTCGAAGCCCTCGAGCCATTCGTTGGTCTCGGAGTCGAAGCCCTCGGGGAAGATGTAGTTGCCCTGCTCGTCGTAGCTGTCGGCCATGCCGTACTTCGCAGGGTCGAACTCGTCGGTGTAGTCCTCGTTGGCCTGCTTGAGCGACAGCGAAATCCGGCGGCGCTCCAGGTCGATGTCGATGACCTTGACCATCGCGTCGTCGCCGACGGCAACCACCTGGTCGGGGACCTCGACGTGGCGCTCGGCCAGCTCGGAGATGTGCACCAGGCCTTCGATGCCCTCTTCCACCCGGACGAACGCGCCGAACGGAACCAGCTTGGTGACCTTGCCGGGCACGATCTGGCCGATGGCGTGGGTGCGGGCGAAGTGACGCCACGGGTCTTCCTGAGTTGCCTTCAGCGACAACGAAACCCGCTCGCGATCCATGTCGACGTCGAGGACCTCGACGGTGACCTCGTCGCCGACCTGAACCACCTCGGACGGGTGGTCGATGTGCTTCCAACTCAACTCGGAAACGTGCACCAGACCGTCCACACCGCCGAGGTCGACGAAGGCGCCGAAGTTGACGATGGAGGAGACGACACCCTTGCGGATGGCGCCCTTCTGCAGCTGGTTGAGGAACTCGCTGCGCACCTCGGACTGTGTCTGCTCCAGCCACGCCCGGCGCGACAGCACCACGTTGTTGCGGTTCTTGTCCAGCTCGATGATCTTGGCCTCGATCTCCTTGCCGATGTACGGCTGCAGATCGCGCACCCGGCGCATCTCGACCAGCGAGGCGGGCAGGAAGCCGCGCAACCCGATGTCGAGGATCAGGCCACCCTTGACCACCTCGATGACGGTGCCCTTGACGGCCTCGTCCTTCTCCTTGAGCGCCTCGATGGTGCCCCAGGCGCGCTCGTACTGCGCGCGCTTCTTGGACAGGATCAGGCGGCCTTCTTTGTCCTCCTTGGTGAGGACCAGGGCTTCGACCTCGTCTCCCACGGAAACGACCTCGTTGGGGTCGACGTCGTGCTTGATCGAGAGCTCGCGGGCGGGGATGACCCCTTCAGTCTTGTAGCCGATGTCGAGGAGCACCTCGTCCCGGTCCACTTTGACGATCGTGCCTTCGACGATGTCGCCATCGTTGAAGTACTTGATCGTTTTGTCTATTGCGGCGAGAAAGTCCTCGCTGGAGCCAATGTCGTTGATGGCTACTTGGGGCGAGGTGACGGCGGGACTCGGCATATTGTTGGGGTGCTCCGGACAGGTTTGGTTGTAGGGACAATTGGGATTTACCCGTCGAGGTTACTCGACTGTGCACACGCTGGCCAAACCCAGCACGGCCGCCTCTGATCGAACGGTTGCACCGAATGTAACGCCACAGCGAGTTTTCAGGTGATTCTTCGCCGTGACGTTACGCTCGGCGGCCGATTGAGCAGCAAATATCTGCTCGAAGGCCGGACGCATGAACGGTGGCCTTTCAGCGCACCGCGACGCCCCGATCGCCGCGCTAGTGCGCGGCGGAGTCCCATGAGCGTCCGTAGCCCACCGAAACCTCGAGCGGGACGTCGAGCGGGTAGGCGCCGCCCATCTTGTCGCGCGCTAGGGCTTCGAGCTGTTCCCGTTCTCCCGATGCGACCTCGAACAGCAGCTCGTCGTGCACCTGCAGCAGGATCCGGGAGGAGAGCCCGGCGTCGGTGATCGCCTTGTCGGTTTCGATCATCGCCACCTTGATGATGTCGGCCGCGCTGCCCTGGATGGGCGCGTTGAGCGCGGCCCGCTCGGCGGCCTCCCGCACCTGGCGGTTACTGCTGTCGAGTTCGGGGAGATAGCGGCGACGGCCGAACACCGTCGACGTGTAGCCGTCCTTGCGGGCCTGTTCCACGACATCCATCAGGTAGTCGCGCACCCCGCCGAACCGGGCGAAGTATTGCTCCATCTGATCTTTGGCCTCTTCGGTGGAGATTTTGAGCTGGGCGGACAGCCCGTAGGCACTCAAGCCGTAGGCCAGCCCGTAGGACATGGCCTTGACCCGGCGGCGCAGCTCGCCGGTCACCTCCTCGATCGGCACGCCGAACGCCCGCGACGCCACGAACGAGTGCAGGTCCTCCCCCGTGTTGAACGCCTCGATGAGCCCCTCGTCCTTGGACAGGTGGGCCATGATCCGCATCTCGATCTGGCTGTAGTCGGCGGTCATCAGCTCGCTGTAGCCGTCACCGACCACAAACGCGTCGCGGATCCGCCGACCCGCCTCGGTGCGAATCGGAATGTTCTGCAGGTTCGGCTCGGTCGACGACAGCCTGCCCGTCGCCGCGATGGTCTGGTTGAACGTGGTGTGGATGCGCCCGTCGGAGGCCACCGAATTCAGCAGCCCGTCGACGGTGACTTTGAGCCTGGTGGCATCGCGGTGGGCCAGCAGATGCTGCAGGAACGGATGACCGGTCTTGTCGAACAGCGACTGCAGCGCGTCCGCGTCGGTAGTGTAACCGGTCTTGGTGCGCTTGGTCTTCGGCATCTCCAGCTCGTCGAAGAGCACCGTCTGCAACTGTTTTGGCGAGCCCAGGTTGATCTGCTTGCCGATCACCGCGTATGCCGCTTCGGCCGCGTCACGGATCAGGTGGGCGAAATCGCTTTGCAGCTCGGTCAGCAAGTCCAAATCGACTGCGATACCGGCGTTTTCCATTCCCGCCAGCACCCGTTGCACCGGCAGCTCCATGCCGCTCAGCAACGAGGTGGAGTTGATCCGGGCCAGTTCCTCGTCGAGCGCGTCGGCCAGATCCAGCACCGCCACGGCACGCAGGAGCAGGGTCTGCACCGCCTGGTCGTCGGTGCCCTCGGTGTCGTCGAGGAGCGAAAGTTGTTGCTGTTCAGGGTTTTCGGCCCGTAACTCGCGGCGCAGGTAGCGCAGCGACAGGTCGTCGAGGGAGAAGCTGCGCTGCCCGGGGCGCACCAGGTAGGCCGCCAGCGCGGTGTCGGAGGTGACGCCGGCCAGCGTCCAGCCCCGCCCGGTCAGGTCGTGCATGGCGAGCTTGGCTTCGTGCAGCGCCTTGGGTGGGCCGGGGTCCGCCAGCCAGGACGCCAGTGCCGCTTCGTCTTCGGGATCCAGCGTCGCGGTGTCGATGTAGCGGCCCTCGCCGTCGGCGGAGACGATGGCCAGCGCGGTGGCGTCGGCGTCGTACGCCAGGTGGGTGCCGACGACGGCCAGACCGAAGCGCTTCCCGGAGCTGTGCTCGGCCAACCACACTGCCAGCTCGCCGGCTTCCAGCGCGCCGCCGCGCACGTCGAAGCCCTCGTCGACCTCGGGCTCCACCGCGGCCAGGGTTTCGAACAGCCGGTCCCGCAGCACCCGGAACTCCAGGTCGTCGAAGAGCCGGTGGATCTGGTCGCGGTCCCACGGCTGCAGCCGCAGCGTGTCGGGGGTTTGGGCCAGCGGCACGTCCTTGACCAGATCGGTGAGCTCGCGGTTGCGGATCACGCTGGCCAGATGTTCGCGCAGTGAATCGCCCACCTTGCCACGCACCGAGTCGACGTTGTCGACCAGCGCCTGCAACGACCCGTACTCGCCGATCCATTTGGAGGCGGTCTTCTCCCCCACACCGGGAATGCCGGGCAGGTTGTCGCTGGGGTCGCCGCGCAGGGCGGCGAAGTCGGGGTACTGCGTGGGCGTCAGCCCGTACTTTTCGACGACGGCGTCGGGAGTGAAGCGGGTCAATTCGCTCACCCCCTTGCGGGGATAGAGCACCGTCACGTTCTCGCTGACCAGCTGCAGGGCGTCGCGGTCGCCGGTGACCACCAGCACGCGGTAGTCCTCGTTTTCGGCCTGGGTGGCCAGGGTGGCGATCAGGTCGTCGGCCTCGAACCCAGGCTCGGCGAGCACCGTGATGCCCAGGGCCGCCAGGACTTCCTTGGTGATGTCGATCTGGCCGTGGAACTCCTCAGGCGTCGCCGACCGATTGGCCTTGTACTCCGGGTAGCGCTCGGAGCGGAAGGTCTGCCGGGACACGTCGAAGGCCGCGGCGATGTGGCTGGGGGCTTCGTCGCGCAGCAGGTTGATCAGCATGGCGGTGAAGCCGTAGACCGCGTTGGTGGTCAGCCCGCCGCGGGTTTTGAAGTTCTCGGCGGGCAGCGCATAGAACGCCCGAAACGCCAGGGAATTGCCGTCCAGCAGCATGAGCGTCGGCCTGGTTTGTTCCTCGCTGGCCTTCGGAGCGGTTTTCGTGGCGGGCACGGCTTTCACTTTAGGCACCCGGTGTGACGAGCCCCGCGCCCCGACCGGGCCGCCCACAGAACTGCAACACGTTTCAGTTCTGTGCGTGGGCTGGGTACGCTGGCTCGGTGCCAGAAGTCATCCAACAAGAACCGGCGGTCGAGGGATGGTTCGCCACCGACTCGACGAGTGAAGCAGCCGGCGTCCCGCATCTGATCGGTAGCAAGTGCCCCGAGTGCGGCACCTACGTCTTCCCGCCGCGCGAGAACAACTGCCCGAATCCGGGTTGCACCAGCGACACGCTGGAATCGGTCGCCCTGTCGACGCGGGGAAAACTGTGGAGCTACACCGAGAACCGTTACGCGCCACCGCCGCCCTACCCGTCGCCGGACCCCTTTGAACCGTTCGCCGTCGCCGCCGTGGAGCTGGCGAAGGAGGGCCTGATCGTGCTGGGCAAGGTCGTCGAGGGCACGCTGGCCGCCGACTTGGAGGTCGGCATGGAGATGGAACTGACCACCATGCCGCTGTACACCGACGACGACGGCGTGCAGCGCATCGTGCACGCGTGGAGGATCTCGTCATGAGTAGCGCTCCAGAACCGCTGTACATCCTGGGCGCCGGGATGCACCCCTGGGGCAAGTGGGGCAACGACTTCACCGAATACGGGGTGGCCGCCGCCCGGGCCGCGCTCAACGAAGCGGGCCTGGACTGGCGTCAGATCCAGTTGGTGGCCGGTGCGGACACCATCCGCAACGGCTATCCGGGATTCGTCGCCGGCGCGACGTTCGCCCAGAAGCTCGGGTGGAATGGTGTGCCGGTCAGCTCGAGCTATGCCGCCTGCGCCAGCGGTTCGCAGGCGCTGCAGAGCGCCCGGGCCCAGATCCTGGCCGGCTTTTGCGACGTGGCCCTGGTCATCGGCGCCGACACCACGCCGAAGGGCTTTTTCGCCCCGGTCGGTGGTGAGCGCAAAAACGATCCCGACTGGCAGCGGTTCCATTTGATCGGCGCCACCAACCCGGTGTACTTCGCGTTGCTGGCGCGGCGGCGGATGGATCTCTACGGCGCCACGCTCGAGGATTTCGCCCAGGTCAAGGTCAAGAACTCGCGGCATGGCCTGCAGAACCCGAACGCGCGGTACCGCAAGGAGGTGTCGGTCGAGGACGTGCTGGCCAGCGCGGTGGTGGCCGACCCGTTGCGGCTGTTGGACATCTGCGCCACCTCCGACGGCGCCGCCGCGCTGATCGTGGCCAGCGCGAAGTTCGCCCGCGAACACCTCGGCTCGCTGGCCGGTGTGCCATCCGTGCGAGCGGTCAGCACAGTCACCCCGAACTATCCGCAGCACCTGCCCGAATTACCGGACATCGCAACGGATTCCACCGCCGCGGTGCCCGCACCCGATCGGGCGTTCAAGGACCATATCCTCGACGCGGCCTATGCCGAGGCGGGCATCGGGCCCGAGGACGTGAGCCTGGCCGAGGTCTACGACCTGTCCACCGCGCTGGAGCTCGACTGGTACGAACACCTGGGCCTGTGCGCCAAAGGCGAAGCCGAGGCGCTGCTGCGCAGCGGCGCCACCACCATCGGCGGCAGGGTCCCGGTCAACGCGTCCGGTGGGCTGGCCTGCTTCGGCGAGGCCATCCCCGCGCAGGCGATCGCTCAGGTCTGCGAGCTGACATGGCAACTGCGCGGTCAGGCCACGGGTCGGCAGGTGGAAAACGCCACGGTCGGGATCACCGCCAACCAGGGGCTGTTCGGGCACGGCTCGTCGGTGATCGTCGCCCGCTAGGGATCGCCGCGGCCTCGGCCGCATTGACCGGTGCGCGGCAACGGCTTTCAGTGTGAAGTCACGGCTTTCAGTGTGAGGCCACGGTGGCCGCGCTCGGCGTGTCGTCGCCATGGGCTCACAGTCAAAGCCGTGGCTTCACACTCGAATCCCTGAGCTCACACTCGACGCTCGGCACGCACCCACCGGTGGAAGGCTAGGCGTCCTTCGGCGGGTCCAGGGTCTCCAGGACGACTTCGGCCACCCGCTTCATCGTGGTCCGCCGGTCCATGGCGGCCCGCTGAATCCACTTGAACGCCTCGGGCTCGGTCATGCCCTGTTCGGTCTGCAGCAGCCCCTTGGCACGTTCCACGAGCTTGCGGGTCTCCAACCGCTCGGACAGCGTCGCCACCTCGCGTTCCAGCTCCGCGATCTCCCCGAAGCGACTGACGGCCAATTCGATGGCCGGGATCAGGTCGCTGATGGTGAACGGCTTCACCAGGTACGCCATCGCTCCGGCGTCTCGGGCACGCTCGACCAAGTCGCGCTGACTGAACGCCGTCAAAATGACGATCGGGGCGATTCGCTTGCTGGCTATCTCCGAGGCCGCGTCGATGCCGTCGCGGCGCGGCATCTTCACGTCCATGATCACCAGGTCCGGCTGATGACGCTCCGCCAGGTCGACGGCTTCCTGTCCGTCGCCGGCCTCGCCGACGATCTCGTAACCCTCCTCTCGGAGCATCTCGGCGAGATCCAGTCGGATGAGCGCTTCGTCTTCAGCGATCAGGACCCGGCGCGGCACGGCGGCGTCGGTGTCGGTTGTGGGGCCTGTCATGACGGACATTGTGTCGCGAACGCCTCAGACCAGCGTGCGCGGGGGCGGTGTGACAGGTGAGGACACCAAGTCCTCTATGGTGGGATGCTGCCTCTAAGGTAAGACGCCGGCAAGCCCTCGTATCCCAACTGGCAGAGGAAACGGATTCAAAACCCGTCCAGTGTGAGTTCGAATCTCACCGAGGGCACCAGCAACCCAGGCGGCAGCAACATCGGCACCCCCGGCTTTCCAGTACTGAAGTAGTGGGTCCGCCGGGTATAACCAGCCCGGAAGTTTCTATAATGGGCCTAATACCTTCCAATGGTATGAATATGCGGGCATTTATAAACCGTGCGCATTTATGACCCGTTGTGTCGCAATACGGATATCGCGCGTAAAAGATCACTTGAATTCATAATATGGCGCGCTCGCGGCGGACCTTGACACGGAGTCGACCTCGCTGAGCCTCAGTCGCCGAATGACCGCGTGACACACACCTGGCCCGAGGCCGAAACCTCCGGCCCCGCGTTGTAATTGCCGATGGAATCGCCGGCCACTCGGAGCAGCCAACTCGGCTCACTACAGGCGATGCTGCAGCCGTCCATGAGCATGGCAGTAAGGGCGATTATCGACGCCAGAACGATTCTTCTGAGACCCGCCATCAGGCACCCCTTAGTCGAGGCGAACACGTGTCACATAGAGCGTCCAACACGCGTTAATAACCGAACCAAATGACTCGTAAACCCGACAAAAAACCCGATAACAAGATGGTTATCAGACCGGGCAAACTTACGGGGGCGAAAACGAGATATTGACGCGGTTGTCGACAAGATTGCCTGTTCGGCGGTTACGCTTGCTTGCGTGGCGGCCAAGGAATGTGGTGGCCCACCGCGATGGCCAGACGGCACGTCGAAGCGCCCGGACTGCGTAGCCGCGGCGCGGGCCCAGTCGCGCGCCCGCAACCAGCACTACGCCGACAGTGCCGCGCGCCAATACCGGGTTCTCGCGATCGCCGCCTGGCTGGCCGTGCTGGTCTGCGTCGACTTCATGGTTTTGCAATTGGTCACCGGAGTCTGGACCTGGCAGATCATCTCGCTCAACGCCGTCGCCTCGATGATCTTCGCCGCCGTGCCATGGCTGCACCGCTTCGGTGAGCTCGTCGCGCCGCTGACCTTTATCGGCGCCGCCTACGTCACGGTGTTCGCCAGTACGTGGGACGCCGGCACGGCGACGGGCTCGCAGTTCTTCTTTTTGGTTGGGGCGTGCCTGGCGGTGCTGCTGCTGGGCATCGAACACACCGTGCTGGCGGCCGCGGTCGCGGCGATCGGGGCCGGCCTGGTGATTGCGCTGGAGTTCCTTGTCCCGCGCGACACCGGATTACAGCCGGCGTGGGCGCAGTCCATGAACTTCGTCGTCACCATCATCTCCGCCTGCGTGATGGTGTTCGTGGCGGTGTGGTTCGCCGTGCGCGACACCCAGCGCGCCGAGGCGGTGATGGAAGCCGAGTACGAGCGCTCGGAAGCACTGCTGGCCAACATGTTGCCGGGCAGCATCGCCGAGCGGCTCAAGAGCTCGTCCCGCAGCGTCATCGCCGACAAGTACGACGAGGTCTCCGTTCTGTTCGCCGACATCGTCGGGTTCACCGAACGTGCCAGTACCACCACCCCGGCCGACCTGGTGCATTTTTTGAACCGGTTATACGGCGCCTTCGACGAGCTGGTCGACAAACACGGCCTCGAGAAGATCAAAGTCAGCGGCGACTCCTACATGGTGGTCAGCGGGGTCCCCCGGGCCCGGCCGGATCACGCCTTCGCGCTTGCCGATTTCGCGCTCGACATGGCCAATGTCGCGGCCGCACTGAAGGATCCGCGTGGCGACGCGGTTTCGCTGCGGATGGGCATGGCCTGCGGACCCGTGGTCGCCGGTGTCGTCGGCTCGCGGCGGTTCTTCTACGACGTGTGGGGCGACGCGGTCAATGTCGCATCGCGGATGGAATCCACCGACTCCGTCGGCCGCATCCAGGTGCCCGAGGCGATGTACGAACGACTTAAAAACGACTTTGTCCTGCAGGAGCGCGGCCGCATCGAAGTCAAGGGCAAGGGCGTCATGCGCACCTGGTACCTCATCGGCCGCAAGGCAAAGGAAGAGCCCACCGACCTGCTCACCGAGCGGCCCCACACCGCCCACGTCTGATCAAAGTCCCTGTACCGCAGCCCGCGTTTGTGCCAGACTGCCGCCATGACCATCTCCCCTGGCTCTCCTGGAACCAACCCCGTTCCAAGCATGCTGCCGCATTTGTGGAAATCCGCTCTGCTGTCGGGAATTCTGTCGCTCGTCCTCGGTGTCCTGGTGCTGGCGTGGCCGGGAATTTCCATCCTGGTCGCCGCCGTCGCCTTCGGCGTGTATCTGCTCATCACCGGTATCGCACAGGTCGTCTTCGCGTTCTCACTGCATGTCTCGGCGGGCAGCCGCATCTTGCTGTTCATCAGCGGGGCCGCATCGCTGATTCTGGCGTTGCTCGCGTTCCGCCATTTCGGCAAAGACCAATTGACCGCAATCCTGTTGCTGGCCATCTGGATTGGCATCGGGTTCATCTTCCGCGGTGTCGGCACGACGATTTCGGCCGTCAGCGACCCGCACCTGCCGGGCCGCGGCTGGAACATCTTCGTCGGCCTGCTCAGCCTGCTCGCCGGCATCGTCATCCTGGCGTCACCGCTCGAATCGCTCGCCACCCTGGCGATCGTGGTGGGCGCGTGGTTCGTGGTGATCGGCATCTTCGAGATCATTTCGTCGTTCGGCATCCGCAAGGCGTCCAACACCCTCGTCAGCTGAGGGGCGCCGCTAGCGGAGGCGCGGTCTTATCTACTACACTCTGTCGTAGCCGTTGATCGGGCCTCCGCAGTCGGGAGATGACAGATGAATGTCGTCGATATTTCGCGGTGGCAGTTCGGTATTGTTACCGTCTACCACTTCATCTTTGTGCCGCTCACAATCGGTTTGGCCCCGTTGATCGCCATCATGCAAACCGTGTGGGTGGCTACCGGCAACGCCGCCTGGTACCGGCTGACCAAGTTCTTCGGCAAGCTGTTTTTGATCAACTTCGCCATCGGTGTGGCGACCGGCATCGTCCAAGAGTTTCAGTTCGGCATGAACTGGAGCGAGTACTCGCGGTTCGTCGGCGACATCTTCGGTGCGCCGCTGGCAATGGAAGGGCTGTTCGCCTTCTTCTTCGAATCCACGTTCATCGGCTTGTGGATCTTCGGCTGGAGCCGGCTGCCGAAGCTGCTCCACCTGGCCTGCATCTGGATTGTCGCGATCGGTGTCAACGCCTCGGCGTTCTTCATCATCTCGGCGAATTCGTTCATGCAACACCCGGTCGGCGCGCACTACAACCCGGCGACGCGACGCGCCGAGCTGGACAGCATATTCGCGCTGCTGTCCAATAACACTGCTCAGGCGGCCTTTTCGCACACTGTGGCGGGAGCGCTGCTGACCGCCGGCACGTTCGTTGCCGCCGTCAGCGCGTGGTGGATGGTGCGTTCACGCAAGTCCGGATCCGCCACTGCCGCCGCGGAAACCGAGGCCCGCACCATGTTTCGCCCTGCGGCGATCCTGGGATGCGCGGTGGTGTTACTCGCCGCCCTCGGCTTGTTCTTCACCGGCGATCGCCAGGGCAAGCTGATGTTCGTCCAGCAGCCGATGAAGATGGCGTCGGCAGAAGCGTTGTGCCACACACAAACCGACCCCGACTTCTCGGTGCTGACCATCGGCACCCACAACAACTGCGGCAGCGTCGGGGAAGTGATCAAGGTGCATTACGTGCTGCCGTTCCTGGCCGAAGGCAAGCTCAGCGGGGTGACGCTGCAAGGGGTGACCGACCTGCAGGAGCAATACCAGCAGCGCTTCGGACCCGACGACTACCGGCCGAACCTGTTCGTCACCTACTGGTCCTTCCGGTTGATGATCGGCTTCCTGGTGTTCCCCCTGGTGTTCGCCCTGGCCGTGTTGTGGCTGACCCGCGCCGGGCGAACCCCCGAGAGCCGCTGGGTTTCCTGGTTCGCCCTGCTCACCATTCCCACGCCGTTTTTGGCCAACATCTCGGGATGGGTGTTCACCGAGATGGGTCGCCAGCCGTGGGTGGTGGCTCCGAACCCGACCGGTGACCAATTGGTGCGGATGACCGTCCGCGAAGGTGTGTCGAATCACGTGCCCGGCATGGTCATCACGTCGCTGGTGACCTTCACCCTCGTCTACGCGGTGCTGGCGGTCCTCTGGTTCTTTCTGCTCAAGCGCTACACCGTCGAAGGTCCACTGGAACACGACGCGGAACCCGCTCCCCCGCACGCGCCCAGCGACGACGAGGTGGCGCCCCTGTCGTTCGCCTACTGAGACGTGATGGGGCCTACCGACGCCGAAAGGAGCTGATCGGAGTGGGACTGCAAGAAGTGTGGTTCGGCATCATCGGGGTGTTGTTCCTGGGGTTCTTCATCCTCGAGGGCTTCGACTTCGGCGTGGGCATGCTGATGGAACCGTTCGCGCGCGTCGGCATCGGAGACGCCGAACCGTTGCGCCGCACGGCGCTCAACACCATCGGCCCGGTCTGGGACGGCAACGAGGTTTGGCTGATCGTCGGTGGCGCGGCCATGTTCGCCGCCTTTCCCGGCTGGTACGCCACAGTGTTTTCCACGCTGTACCTGCCGCTGCTGGCGATCCTGTTCGGCATGATCGTGCGTGCCGTGGCGATCGAGTGGCGCGGCAAGATCGACGACACAAAGTGGCGCGGCTGGGCCGATTTCGGCATCGCGGCCGGCTCGTGGCTGCCGGCGGTCTTGTGGGGCGTCGCGTTCGCCGCCCTGGTCCGCGGACTCCCGGTGGACGCCGACGGCCACATCCACCTCTCGATCACCGACGTGCTCAACGCCTACACGGTGTTGGGCGGCTTGGCCACCGCCGGTCTGTTCTTGCTGTACGGAGCGGTGTTCGTCGCGTTGAAGACATCCGGCGCCATCCATGAGGACGCGTACCGATTCGGCGTGTGGCTTTCGCTTCCGGTCACCGGACTGGTTGCGGGCTTTGGGATTTGGACGCAACTCGCTTACGGCAAAGACTGGACGTGGTTGGTGCTGGCCGTCGCGGTGCTCGCGCAACTGGCGGCGGTGCTGCTGGTGTGGCGGCGCGCATCCGATGGCTGGGCGTTCACCTGCATCGCGCTGGTGGTCGCGGCCGTGGTGATCCTGCTCTTCGGCTCGCTGTATCCGAACCTGGTGCCCTCGACCCTGAACAAGCAGTGGAGCCTGACCATCTACAACGCCTCCTCGACCAACTACACACTCAAGGTGATGACGTGGGTGACGGCGTTCATGGCCCCGCTGACGGTGGTGTACCAGGCGTGGACGTACTGGGTTTTCCGGCAACGGATCTCGGCCGAGCGGATACCGGCGCCGATCGGTCTGGCAAGGCGTCCGTCCTGAGCGATCAAGACCACGCGAGCCGGGCGCCACTAGACCCGAGGCTGTGGCGGGCATCGAGGGCGCTGCGCCGCTATCTTGTCGCCACAGTGTGCTGCGGGGTGCTGATCTCCGCCTGCGCGATCGGCTCGGCGATCGTGCTGGCGAGCATCGTCGCGGGCGTCGTCGGCGACCCCTCCGCACGCGGCCTGCGCACCTGGTCGGAACCGCTGTCAATCCTGTTGGCGTTGTGGGTTGTTCGTGCGTTGACGCATTGGGTTCAGGCCCGACTGGGGCAGCGGGGCGCCAGCGCCGTCATCGCCGACCTATCCGGCCAGGTGCTCGATGCGGTGACCGCCAGGCAGCCCGGTGAACTCGCGGCGCAACGCGACGCCGCCGCGGTGGTGGTCACCCGCGGTCTGGACGGCCTGCGTCCTTACCTCACCGGATACCTGCCGACGCTGCTGCTCGCCGCGATCCTGACGCCGGCCACCGTCGCCGTGATCGCCGCCTACGACCTGAAATCGACGGCGATCGTGGCGATCACGCTGCCGCTGATACCGATCTTCATGGTGCTGATCGGGCTGGCAACGCGGGACCGCTCGGCGGCGGCGCTGGCCGCCATGACCACCCTGCAGGCCCGGCTGCTGGACCTGATCGCCGGGATCCCCACCCTGAGGTCGTTGGGACGCAGCGCGGGCCCCGAACGGCGCATCGCCGAACTGGCTGCCACGCACCGCCGCTCAGCCATGGCGACGCTGCGCATCGCCTTCCTGTCGGCCCTGGTACTGGAATTGTTGGCCACGCTGGGTGTGGCGCTGATCGCCGTCGGCATAGGCCTCCGCCTGGTTTTCGGGGAGATGACCCTGACCACGGGTTTGACGGTGCTGTTGCTGGCGCCGGACGTGTACTGGCCATTGCGCCGCATCGGCGTGGAATTCCATGCCGCTCAAGACGGCAGGACCGCCGCGGCAGAGGCGTTCGCCCTCATCGGCGAGCCCACCCCGTCCAGGGTCAGGACCCAGACGGTTGCCGCCCGCGGCGCGCGGATCCGCCTCGAACATCTCATGGTCACCGGCCGCGACGGACAGGCGCCGCGCGATCTGAGCGCGGTGATCGAACCCGGCGCGGTGACCGTGCTGACCGGACGAAACGGCGCGGGCAAAAGCACCACACTGCAGGCGATCGCCGGCCTCACCGCGCCCTCGTCGGGCCGGGTCACCGTCGACGGAGCCGATGTCGCCGACCTCGAGCCGACCCGGTGGTGGGGGCAGCTGTCCTGGCTCCCCCAACGTCCCGTGCTCGTGCCGGGCACCGTCGACGACAACCTGGCGCTGCTCGGAGAGCTCCAGGACATCGAAACGGCTTGCGCTGTCTCCGGATTCGACGCCGTGCTGGCAGAGCTGCCCCAGCGGGGCGGCACCGTGCTGGGGCGCGGCGGTGTCGGACTGTCTCTGGGGCAGCGGCAACGGTTAGGTCTCGCCCGAGCGCTCGGATCGGCGGCCGCCGTGCTGCTGCTCGACGAGCCGACCGCGCACCTGGACGCTCGCACCGAGGAGCGGGTCTTGCGGGCCATCGTGGAACGGGCCCGCGCGGGTGCGACCGTGATCGTGGTCGGGCACCGTGAGCCGGTGCTGGCCATCGGCGATCAGGTCGTCGAGGTGTTCGCCGACCGTGGGGTGCGTTATGCCCCAGCCTGATTCGACGACGCCTCGCCATCAGCCCCTGCTGGCCGCCGCTGCCCTGCTGCGTCCGCGGCTGCCCCGCGTGCTGGCGGCGATCACGCTCGGGGTGCTCTCGCTGGGCAGCGCGCTGGCCCTGGCCGGCGTTGCGGCGTGGCTGATCACCCGCGCATGGCAGATGCCGCCCGTGCTGGACCTTTCGGTCGCCGCGGTCGCGGTCCGCATGTTCGCGATCTCGCGAGCCGTGCTGCACTACTGCGAGCGCCTGATCACCCACGACACCGCCCTGCGGGCGGCCGGTACCGCCCGGGTGCAGGCCTACCGCAGGCTGGCACGCGGCCCCGCGGCGGCCGCCGTCCGGCTGCACAGCGGTGAACTGGTGGCCCGGGTGGGCGCCGACGTCGACGAGCTGGCCAACGTCTTGGTGCGTGCCCTGGTGCCGGTCGGCGTCGCGGTGGTGCTGGCGCTGGCTGCCACCGTGGTGGTCGCCGCCATTTCGCCGGCGGCGGCCGTCGTACTCGCACTCTGCCTGCTGATCGCCGGTTTCGTCGCGCCCCGCCTCGCCGCGCGGGCCGCCGCGACCCAGGAAAACATTGCCCGGCAACATCATTCCGAGCGTGACAACGCGGCCATGATCGCTCTCGAACATGCGCCCGAGCTGCGAGTAGCCGGTCTGCTTCCCGGCGTCATCGCCGATTCGCAACGCCGGCAACGCGCGTGGGGTGATGCCCTGGACGCCGCCGCCAAACCCGCCGCCATCGCCGAGGCGATGCCCACCGCGGCCATCGGAGCCAGCGTGCTGGGCGCGGTGGTGGCCGGAATCGGGTTGGCGCACGCGGTCGCGCCCACCACGCTGGCCGTCTTGATGTTGCTGCCGTTGTCCGCCTTCGAGGCGATGACGCCGCTGCCGGCGGCGGCCGTGCAGTTGACGCGGTCGCGGATCGCCGCGCGCCGGTTGCTCGAGCTGACCCCGTCCGAAGGCCCGGGTGAATGCGCCGAGACGAGGCAGACGCCACCGAGGCCGGTCGGCACCGGCCGGCTGTCGGCCGACGTTCGCTCGGGTCACGACGGCGGGGCGCGCTCAACCCGGATCGCGCTGGACCTGCCGCCGGGCGCGCGGCTGGCCGTCACCGGTGCCAGCGGTGCCGGGAAGACGACATTGCTGATGACGCTCGCCGGCCTCCTGCCGCCATTGGACGGGCAAGTGCTGCTGGACGGTATCGCCGTTTCTCAGTTCGAGGAAGCCGATTTGCGTGGCGCCATCGGCTTTTTCGCGGAGGACGCCCACATTTTCGCCACCACCATCCGAGACAACCTGCTGGTCGCCCGCGGCGATTGCCGAGATGACGAACTCACCGCGGCCCTGGACGCCGTCGGGCTGGGCACGTGGCTCGCCGGTTTGCCCGAGGGCTTGGCCACGGTGTTGACCGGTGGTGCCCAAGCCCTTTCGGCGGGGCAGCGCAGGCGAATGCTGTTGGCCAGGGCGGTGATCTCGCCCGCGCGGATCGTGCTGCTCGACGAACCGACCGAACACCTCGACGTCACCGACGCCGATGAGGTCCTCCGCGACCTGTTGGCCCCGGATTCGCGGCTGCTGTCCCCCGAACGCACGGTGGTGGTGGCCACTCACCACCTTTCCCACAGGATCGGCTGTCGCGAACTGCGCGTCGATCACGCGGCGTGAACGTCAGCGATGCGTGCGCAGCAGTTGCGCGGTCTGTCAGCTGGCTGGGCGCTGGCGAAAGGCTTCGGGGTGCTCGTCATACCAGCGGTTCTCGAGCTTGCGGACCCGCCGGTGTTCGACCTTGAGCCATACCAGCCCGACCGTGACCGCCGCGATCGCTATCCCGCCGCTGATCAGGCTCCGACCCTCGTGGCCCGTGCCGAGAGCGACGAGACACCGAAAGATGGCGATCACGCCCGCGAACATGAACAGGTATCCCGGCCAGCCCATCACGTCGATGAGCGACTCGCCCGCGTGTGCCCTTGTTGTCCTCGCATGATCGATGGGGTCGCGAAATGTGTCACCCATGACGATTCCCCTTTCCCGTAGTTACCGCTTCATTCGGAGGGGCGACCGGATGGTGCTCGATCATTTGACCACGCATGTACGAAAGCCAACCAGGGTCTACTCGTCAACGGTAGCGAGTAAGGGTGGGAATGTTCTGTCTAGTAACTGGGCAGCCGCTGGAAAAGCTAACTCGTCGAATCAACACATCACCGGCATCGACCCCCCGCCACTTTTCGACACGCCAATCAGGGCAGTCCCGCACCGTCGGCGGCAGGTTCAGAGGTGTCGCCGGCGAGGCATGAACTCCAGCGACAGCAGCACAAACAGCAGCGGCACGATCTGCGTCATGGAGATCAGCGCGTAGCGCCGCGCGTCGAGGGCATGCCACTTGCGCACGTACCGGTACAGCGACTCCAGCGCGATCAGCGGGTCGAGGATGTGGATCAGCCGGTAGAAGACGCGCTGGGTCCAGCCGCGGTTCTTGTCGTCGAAAATTTCGGGAAACGCCGCGAATGCGAGTGATACCCGTTGTGCCCCAGTGTCTTTGCCTGCCATGACCATGTCGACGCTGAGCCGCTCGTCGAGCCCGTTGGGGGCACCGCGGCGCCGCCACGGAACGTCGAGGGTGATGTCGCTGCCGCCGCCGGCGGTGGCGTACCGGTGAAATGCCTGCACGGTGCCCGCGGCGTCCCTGGCGATGATCAGTTGTATTCCGGGGAAACGGCCTTCCAGCACGCCGTCGAGATTCATGTGGAATCCGCGGTCGGCGTGCGCCCCTTTGGACGATTCCCGCACCACCTCGGCCAGCTCCGCGACCAGCGTGTCGCCGAGTTCCTGCTCTGCCACGATTTCCGTTGTGACACCGCAGTTGTGGGTGCGCTTCACCGCCTGACGCAGGTTGCGGAATTTACGGCCCACCATGTCGAAACCGCACACGTCGACGACCACGTCGCGCCCAATTGGTATGGCGCGCAACGATTGTCCCAATATCGCCGAGTCGTTCCACAGTTTGAGTCGCCGCTCGCCGCACCCCACCACCGCGATCCGCCATCCGTGGGCATGACAGGTGGCGGCGAAATCGGCCACCAGTTCCGGGAAGCGCTCCTCGTCGCCGATGGGGTCGCCGCTGACCACGGCGATTCCCATCCGCGTCCGGTAGGCCAGCGCCGCGGCGCCGTCGGCGGTGAAGTGGTAGCTCTTGCCGGTCTGCATGGTGAACGGCGCCAACGCGTCATCGCTGGTCACATTGATCAATTTCCACACACGCGGCAGGTCGGCGGGCCGCGGGTGCGAGGGCATCGGCCACATCAACACCATGCCCGAGCTGGCGATCACGACGTCACCGACCACATCGAACGACAAGACATGCAGGCCCAAGCCCGCCAGCAGGAAAAACGCGGCCGCGATGGCGTGCATCGTCGTCACCGGGCGACCCAGGAAGACGCCGCGCGCGATCCAAGCCACCGCAACCAGAACCGTCAACGACCAGGCCAACCGATCGGCGAACTGCCAGTTCGGTTGGCTGTGGTGACGGGCGAGTATCTCGATGAACCAGCACGCCGCACACAGCAGCGCAAGGGCGCCGATCAAGCGGACCGCCAGTGAATCGGCCGAAACGACAACACGTTCGCGCGCGCGAGGTCGCGCTGCGACGTCCACCACCGGCCCGTTCACACTCACCTCCCGATGCGCTGACAACAGCTGGGCGGCGTTTCTGCCGCCTCTGCACCGAATACCACGGTTACGTCAAAGTTACGCTCGATCAGGGTCCGACCGGCAGAGATTCCGGCGGATATCCTGCAGCTATTGCGTAACGGTTTACCGGCGAGAAGGCGGAAAGTACTTCAGTACGCCCTCTTGCACCACCGTGGCGAGCGGCTGCCCGGACCGGTCGAAAAAATGCCCGGTGCCCAGGCCCCGCGAATCGGCCGCGACCGGCGACGACGTCGAGTACAACACCCAGTCGTTGAAGTTGACCTGCCGGTGAAACCAAATGGAATGGTTGGCCGACGCGGCGAAAATGCGGTCGAATCCCCAGGAAAGACCGTGCGTGGTGATGACCGAGTCCAACACCGTGGTGTCGGAGGAATACACCATTGTCGCCGTGTGCAATACCGGGTCCTCGGGAACCTCACCCAATGCCTTGACCCAGACCCGGTTGTGGGGCAGGCGTTCCCCTTTCGTCCGCATCACCCACGCCGGGTCGTTGGTATAGCGCCATTCGATCGGCTGCAGGGCGTTCACGAAGTGCGGGACGGTCTCTTCGTAGCCGCGCAACAGCTCGCTGATCGAGGGCTGCGTGTGCGGTTCGGCCACCTGCGGCGGATCGACACTGTGCTCGAGCCCGCGGCCTCCGGCCATGTAGGAGATCATCGCCGAGCACAGCAATGTGCCGTCTTGCATGGCGTCGACGCGGCGGTTGGCGAACCGCCGCTCATCGCGCAGCCGGGTCACGCGGTATTCGATGTCCTTGCCGGTGTCGCCGCCGTTGATGAAATGCACCGATAGCGCGCTCGGCGGCAGGTCGTCGCGAACCAGGCTGCGGCTGCTCGCGACGAACGACTGCGACATCAGCTGGCCACCGAACGTGCGCATCGGGTTCTTGCTGGGATGCGAGCCGATGAACAGATCATCGGAAACCCGGTGAAGGTCGAGTGTCGCCAGCAGCTCCGCGAAGTCAGACGTGGTGTTCGGCTCATTGCCGGCTGGCACAGGCTCTCCTCTGGGCTGGCTAGGTCGAATTGCCCAACTCCTCCTCGGTCCGCGTGCCGGACCGCATCGTCGTCGGGCTGGATCGAATCGCCCGAGTTCTCCTCGGTCCGCGTGCCGGACCGCATCGTCGTCGGGCTAGACGTCGTCCTCCCCGATTCGGTGCACATGGATCAGGTTGGTCGACCCTACTGTGCCAGGTGGCGCGCCGGCGACGATGACCACCAGGTCGCCACGCTTGTAGCGACCGAGTTCCAGCAGCGACTTGTCGACCTGGCGGATCATGCCGTCGGTGGAGGTCATCATCGCCACGATGAACGTCTCGGTCCCCCACGTCATGGCCAGCTGGCTGCGCACCTCGGGCCAGGCGGTAAAGGCCAGCAGCGGCAGCGGGGTGTGCAGGCGCGCGAGCCGCTTGACCGTGTCGCCGGACTGGGTGAAGGCGACCAGCGCCTTGGCGTCGAGCCGCTCGCCGATGTCGCGGGCGGCGTACGAGATCACGCCGCGTTTGGTGCGTGGCACGTGCGTCAGGGGCGGGGCGGCGGTGGAATTGTCCTCGACCGCGCAGATGATGCGCGACATGGTCCGCACAGCCGCCAGCGGATACTTGCCCACCGAGGTCTCCCCGGACAGCATCACCGCGTCGGCACCGTCGAGGACGGCGTTGGCGACGTCGGAGGCCTCCGCGCGGGTCGGCCGTGAGTTCTCGATCATGGAATCGAGCATCTGGGTGGCCACGATGACCGGTTTCGCGTTCTCCCGCGCCATCTGGATGGCCCGCTTCTGCACCAGCGGAACCTCTTCCAGGGGCAGCTCGACGCCCAGGTCGCCGCGGGCCACCATGATGGCGTCGAAGGCCAGCACGATCGCTTCCAGATTGTCGACGGCTTCGGGCTTTTCCAGCTTGGCAATCACCGGAACCCGTCGGCCGACCCGGTCCATCACCTCGTGCACCAATTCGACATCGGCCGGCGAACGCACGAAGGACAGCGCCACCAGGTCGACACCGAGGTCCAGCGCGAAGGTGAGGTCCTCGATGTCCTTCTCCGACAAGGCCGGTGCGGACACGTTCATGCCCGGCAGCGAGATGCCCTTGTTGTTGCTGACGGGGCCGCCCTCGACGACGGTGCAGATGACATCGTCGCCCTCGATGCGGTCGACCACCAGACAGACCTTGCCGTCGTCGACCAGAACCCGGTCACCGACGGCAGCGTCCGCGGCCAGTCTCTTGTAGGTGGTCGAGACCCGGTCGTGGCTGCCCTCGCAGTCGGCCACGGTGATCCGGACCGTTTCACCCTCGGCCCAGTAGGTGGGGCCGGTGGCGAAGCGCCCCAGCCTGATCTTGGGGCCCTGCAAATCGGCGAGCACGCCGACGGCGCGCCCGGTGGCGTCGGAGGCGACCCTGACCCGTTCGTAGGCGGCTTTGTGATCCGAGTAATCACCGTGGCTGAAGTTCAACCGGGCGACGTCCATTCCTGCCTCAACCAGCGCCAAGATCAACTCGTCCGAATTGGTCGCAGGCCCAAGGGTGCAGACGATCTTCCCGCGTCTACTCACGCCGACCCAGCATAGTCGTGTGTAACCCCCGCGGCCCGCACATTAGGGCGCCGCGCAGTGTGCTTTTACCCACCAAGAACGGTCGGAATCAACGGGAAGGCGGGCAAGTTACGCAGAACCGTCCACGCGATCGTCGTGACCACGAGCGTCACCACCGCCGGCCCCGACACGGGTGACTTGCCCCGTGCGCGACGTACGAGCAACCACGCGGCCAGCATCGGGATTCCGATCAGCACAAAGACGTTGTCATGGATGGCGGCCGCCAGGTCACCGTGCACGACGTCATACGTCATCCGCAGTCCGCCGCAAAACGGGCAATTCCAGCCGGTGAGCCACTTGAACGGACACAGCGGATAGATCGACGCGGGATCATGCGGGTCGGCCAGTCCGACGTAGCCGAGCGCGCCGCCCAGCGCGAGGCCGGTCCCGGCCCCGACGTAGCCGAGATGACGACGCAGGCCATGCACGGGGGGATCAGGTGGCGTCATCGGACGACTGATCCTGCGTTGGTCACAGTCATCCAGCATGCCATTCATCCCGCCCCCCGCCTGAAATCCGGGCATCGGTGATTAGCGGCCCGACAGTCGGTTCCGCAGTCGCGAGCCCCACCGCCGCCGGGTCTCCGGTTGATCCGGAATCTTTTCGTCGATGCGAGGTTCCGTTGCGGACCCTGCGCTTTCCGGTTCCTCGTCTGTCGCCTCGTCAGGTTCCGCTTGCGGCTCTTCAACTTCCGCCTCAGCCTCCGGCTCGCCGAGCTCCACCTCCTCGGTCTCAGACTCCTCGGCCTCAGCCACGTCAGCGACCGCCTCGGCCTCCGGCTCATCAGATTCTGCCTCGGCTTCGCGCTCATCCGCCTGCGGCTCTTCAACTTCCGCCTCGGCCTCCGGCTCGCCGAGCTCCACCTCTTCGGCCTCAGACTCCTCGGCCTCAGCCACGTCAGCGACCGCCTCGGCCTCCGGCTCATCAGATTCTGCCTCGGCTTCGCGCTCATCCGCCTGCGGCTCTTCAACTTCCGCCTCGGCCTCCGGCTCACCGAGCTCCACCTCTTCGGCCTCAGACTCCTCGGCGTCCGGTTCTTCGGTCTCCCGCCTTACGGCTTCCGGTTCTTCGGGGACTTCGGCGGTTCCCACCGCCGATTCGGCCGGCCCATCGTCGTCAGCGGCACCCACGGCACCCGCCGAATCCGCCGCGGCCGTCGCCGCGGCAACGGTCGCCGGCTCCAGTTCCGCGGATTCCTCGTCAACGTATTGGTTCCCGCGCAGGCTCTCGGGATCTTCGCGGCCTCTGGGCGCCGCCATGAGGTACACCACGGCTCCGATGAACACGAAAGTCGATGTGAACGAATTGATCCGGATACCGGCGATGAGGGTTGCGGTGTCGTCGCGCAGCAGCTCCACGCAGAAGCGCCCGACGCAATAGCCGGCCACATAGAGCGCGAACAGCCGACCGTGGCCCAGCGTGAATCGTCGGTCCGCATAGATCAAAGCGACGAAAATGAGGACGTTCCAGATCAATTCGTAAAGAAATGTCGGTTGCACGACGAGTGCGATCTGCCCCGTCGAGATGCCGTCCAGCGAATGCGGGTCGATGTATCCCGAGGGGTCCCGGCGGTAGAAGATCTCCAGGCCCCACGGCAGCGTGGTCTCGCGGCCGTAAAGCTCCTGGTTGAAGTAGTTACCGAGCCGACCGATGGCCTGCGCCAGAATGATTCCCGGGGCGATCGCGTCGGCGAAGGCCGGCAGCGGAATCCCGTGTCGGCGGCACCCGATCCACGCGCCGACGGCACCGAGCGCCACCGCGCCCCAGATGCCCAAGCCGCCGTCCCAGATCCGCACCGCCGCCCCGAGCCCGGCTCCGCCCGGGCCCCAATAGGTTCGCCAATCGGTGGCCAGGTGATAGAGCCGGCCACCGATCAACCCGAACGGCACGGTCCACAGCGCGATGTCGTAGATGACGCCGCGCTCACCGCCGCGCGCCTCCCAGCGCCGGTCGCCGATCAGCAGGGCGGCCACAATGCCGGCGATGATGAACAGCGCGTAGGCCCGGATCGGCAGCGGCCCCAGGTGCCATACGCCCTGCGACGGACTCGGAAAGTAGGCGAGCAACTTCGTCACGACGCGGCCGCCCGTTGACGAACACCGGCGGCGAGATCCTCAGTCAGTGCGCGCAATGCGGTCAAACCCCCGTCTCCCAGCGCCGACACCAGCGCGGAACCGACAATGACACCGTCGGCGTAGCCGCCGATCTGGGCGGCTTGCTCTCGCGACCGCACTCCCAACCCGACCCCGACGGCGATATCGGATATCTCCTTGACCCTGCCCACCAACTCGGGCGCGGCATGCGACACCACGTCGCGCGCTCCCGTGACGCCCATCGTCGACGCGGCGTAGACGAATCCGCGGGACGCTTCGACCGTCATCGCCAAGCGCTGCGGCGTCGAAGACGGCGCCACCAGAAATATCCGGTCCAACCGATGCTCCTCGGATGCCGCCAGCCACTGCCCGGCTTCGTCGGGGATGAGATCGGGAGTGATCAGGCCGTATCCGCCAGCCGATGCCAGGTCGCGGGCGAAGGCGTCAATCCCGTAGCGCAGCACGGGGTTCCAATAGGTCATCACCACGGCGTGGCCGCCGGCGGCGCTGATCGCCTCGACCGCGGCCAGGGTGTCGCGGACGCGCACTCCCCCGTGCAGCGCGGCCTCGGTGGCCTTGGCGATGGTCGGGCCGTCCATGCCGGGATCCGAATACGGCACCCCGACTTCGACGATGTCGCAACCCGATTCGACCAGTGCGATCATCCCGTCCACCGACGTCCGCACGTCCGGGTAACCGGTCGGCAGATAACCGATCAGCGCCGCGCGACCGTCTTGACGGCACACATCGAAGACCGGCCCGAGCCTGCTCGCTTCGCTCTGCTTGACGGTCATCGGTCGCTGGATCCCAACAGCCCGAACCACTGCGCGGCCGTTTCGACATCCTTGTCCCCGCGCCCGGACAGGTTCACCACGATGATCGCCGCCTCACCCACTTCGGGGGCCAGCTTCAGGGCCCCGGCCACCGCGTGCGCGGATTCGATGGCCGGGATGATCCCTTCGGTGCGGCACAGGATGCGAAACGCGTCCATCGCCTCGGCGTCGGTGATCGGACGGTACTCGGCACGCCCGGTTTCGCGCAGGTACGCGTGTTCCGGACCCACCCCAGGGTAGTCGAGACCCGCTGAGATGGAATGGGATTCGATGGTCTGACCGTCCTCGTCCTGCAGCAGGTACGAGAACGATCCCTGAAACGCCCCGGGGGACCCGCCGCTGAAGGTCGCGGCGTGCCTTCCGGTTTCGACGCCGTCGCCGGCCGCCTCGAATCCGATCAGCCGCACGCCGGGATCGTCGATGAAGGGGTGAAAGATTCCGATGGCGTTGGATCCGCCGCCGATGCAGGCCACCACCGCGTCGGGCAGCCGGCCCGCCTGGGCCTGGATCTGGGCGCGCGCCTCGAGGCCGATGATGCGCTGAAAATCGCGCACCATGGCGGGAAACGGATGCGGCCCGGCCGCGGTGCCGAAGCAGTAGAAGGTGTTGTCGGCGTTGGTAACCCAATCCCGGAACGCTTCGTTGATGGCATCCTTGAGCGTCTTCGAACCGCTCTGGACCGAGACGACGGTGGCTCCCAGCAACCGCATCCGCGCCACGTTGAGCGCCTGGCGCTCCGTGTCCACGGCGCCCATGTAGATCACACAGTCCAGGCCGAGCAGGGCGCACGCGGTGGCGGTCGCCACGCCGTGCTGGCCGGCTCCGGTCTCGGCGATCACCCGCTTCTTGCCCATGCGCTGAGCCAGCAGGGCCTGACCGAGGACGTTGTTGATCTTGTGAGAACCGGTGTGGTTCAGGTCTTCTCGCTTGAGGAAGATCCGCGCGCCGGCCTGATCGGACAACCGCGGCGCCTCATACAGCGGTGACGGCCGGCCGGCGTACTGCGCCTGCAGATAATCCAGGGTGTCCAGGAAGTCCTGGTTGACGCGCTCCTTCTCGTAAGCCGCGGTGACCTCTTCGATCACGGCCATCAGCGCCTCGGCGACGTAGCGGCCGCCGTACACGCCGAAATGGCCACCCGCATCGGGTTCGTGACGGGTGGGTTCGGCGATGGCTGCGCTCGGAAGCGGAAGGTCCGGGCGGGACTGGGGGGAGACGCCCACCATCACCAAGGCTCTACGCGGGGATGGCTCATGGGGTTCAACGTTACAGCGCAGGGGCTCTTCAGTGACGCAGCGACTAGCGAGCCGGTTTCGGACAGGACGGATGGGTGCCCGCGGTCACCAGGTCGGCGACCGCGGCGCGCGGGTCACCACTTTTGACCAGACCTTCGCCGACCAACACGGCGTCGGCGCCCGCACCGGCGTACGCCAGCAGGTCTCCGGTACCGCGCACACCGGATTCGGCAATCCTGATCACGTTGCTGGGCAGCCCCGGAGCGATGCGAGCGAAGCAATCCCGGTCCACCGCCAGCGTGGCCAGATCGCGGGCGTTGACGCCGATTACGTTGGCCCCGGCCTTGAGCGCCCGGTCGGCTTCCTCTTCAGTGTGCACCTCGACAAGTGCCGTCATACCCAGCGATTCGGTGCGGTCCAGCATCGACACCAACGCCGACTGCTCCAACGCCGCGACGATGAGCAGCAACATGTCGGCGCCGTGCGCACGCGCTTCGTGGATCTGATAGGGCTGCACGACAAAGTCTTTGCGCAAAATCGGTATCGAGACCGCCGCCCGGACCGCGTCGAGGTCGTCGAGCGAACCGTGAAAGCGGCGCTCCTCGGTCAAGACGCTGATGATGCGCGCGCCGCCGTCTTCGTACGCCCTGGCCAGTTTGGCCGGATCGGCAATGGTCGCCAGCGAACCCGCCGACGGGCTGGCGCGTTTGACCTCGGCGATGACGCCGATTCCGGGCTCGCGCAAGGCGGCCATCACGTCGCGTGGCGGTGGCGCGGCAGCCGCGGCGGCCTTGATCTCAGACAGACTGATGAGCGCTTCGCGCGCGGCAACGTCGGCCCGGACTCCTTCGAGGATGGAGTCAAGCACGGTTGCCGGACTCATGCCTGTCGTTTCCCTTCGCCCTGTCGCCCCGCTGTCATCGGACGGCCACTCGGTTGTCCCCAGCCGATTGCGACGACGTGAATGAAGGGTAGCGGCCCGCGGCTCGCGTCCCGTCACCGACCCTCGGTGTCAGACTCGCTCGACCGATCGGTCGGGTCGCGGCCCTCGTCAAGCGCATCCCAGATCATCCGCTCCGACATTTCCGGCGTCTCCGGCTTCTCCAGCATCGCCCCGTCGGCGTCTTTGCGTCGCGCAATCGAGCGGCGCGTCGCCGGCGTCGTGTACTTCATTGCGCTGGACCGGGTCGACCCCGAGTCCGACGCGGATCGCATCAGCAAAACCGCGGCGACCAGGGCGCACGCCGCGCCCGCCACCGTGATCCCGGCGCCCCAGTACCGCCGCTCGCTACCGACCAGCGCCATCACCGAGACGTGCGCCAGCTCGGCGCCGCGGACCGCGACGTCGGGCAGCGCCCACAGACTGATGCCCAGGTAGCCGACCGCCAGGCTGGCCAGCGCCAGCAGTCCCGCCAGCGCGCGCAGCAGCCAACCCCGCACCGCGATGGCGGCAACCGCCGCGGCCAGCAGCAGCATCGCCAACGGCAGCAGCGCCGTCGACCACGCCCCGCCGGACAAGGTCACTTCCTTGGGCGGCCCCAGCCCGTCGAACGACCGGATCACGACCCAGGGCAGCCGCGAGGCCACCCACAGTGTGCCCGCGGCAACCACCAGCGTCACCTGGGCGATCCGGATCAACCACCGGCTGTTCAGCCGGCGCCGCTCCGCGCGGGGCTCAGTCATCGCGGCTCGCACCCGGTCCGGTCAGGGTCTCGGCGGCGGCGATCGCGCTGAGCACCGCGCGCGCCTTGTTGGTCGCCTCGGTGTACTCGTAGGGGCCGTTGGAGTCCGCCACGACCCCGCCGCCGGACTGCACGTAGGCGGCGCCGTCGCGCATCAGGGCGGTGCGGATGGCGATCGCGAAGTCGGCGTTGCCGGCGAAATCCAGGTAGCCGACCACGCCTCCGTACAGGCCGCGGCGCGTCTTCTCCACCTCCTCGATCAGCTCCATCGCCCGCACCTTCGGCGCGCCCGACAGCGTGCCGGCCGGGAAGCAGGCCGTCACCGCGTCCAGGGCGGTCCGGCCCTCGTCGAGCAGGCCGGTGACCGTCGACACCAGGTGCATGACGTGGCTATAGCGTTCGATGTGGCTGTAGTCCTCGACGCGGACGGTGCCCGGCGTGCACACCCGGCCGAGGTCGTTGCGGCCCAGGTCGACCAGCATCAGGTGCTCGGCGCGTTCCTTCTCGTCGGCCAACAGCTCCTTTTCCAGCAGCTGATCCTCTTCGTCGGTGTCCCCGCGCCAGCGCGTGCCGGCGATCGGATGGGTGGTGGCGACGCCGTCGGCGACGGTGACCAACGCTTCCGGACTGGATCCGACGATCGAAAAGTCCGTTCCCCCAGTGCTATTCGGCACGTGCAGCAGATACATGTAGGGGCTCGGGTTGGTCACCCGCAGCATCCGGTACACGTCGATCGGATCGACGTCGGTGTCCATTTCGAATCGCTGCGAGGGCACCACCTGAAAGGCTTCACCCGCGGCGATCTGCTCGACGAGGTAGTCGACGATCTTCCCGTATTCCTCGACGCTGCGCTGCGCGCGGTAGCGCGGCTTCGGCCGGTCGAACGTCGCGACGGTCGACGACAGCGGCTGGCCCAGCGCCGCGGTCATCACGTCCAACCGGGCGACCGCGTCGTCGTAGGCCTCGTCGACCCGCTCGTCGGTCCCGTTCCAGTTCACGGCGTTGGCGATCAGCGTGATGGTGCCCTCGTGGTGGTCCACCGCCGCCACATCGGTGGCCAGCAGCAACAGCATGTCCGGCAGGCCCAGGTCGTCGACGGCCAGTTCGGGCAGCCGTTCCAGGCGCCGCACCAGGTCGTAGGCGAAGAAACCGACCATGCCGCCCGACAGTGGCGGCAGCCCCGTCAGCGGCCCGGTGGCCAGCAGGTCCAGGGTGGCCCGCAACGCCCCCAGCGGGTCGCCTCCGGTCGGCGCGTCGTGCGGCACCACGCCCAGCCAGACGGCCTCGCCGTCACGCACGGTCAGCGCCGAGGGCGCCCCCGCGCCGATGAACGACCACCGCGACCAAGAACGCCCGTGCTCGGCTGACTCCAGCAGGAACGTGCCCGGGCGGTTGGCGGCGAGTTTGCGATAGGCCGAAAGCGGCGTCTCACTGTCGGCCAGCACCTTGCGGGTCACCGGGACCACCCGGTGCTCGGCGGCCAGCTGGCGGAAATCCTCTCGGGAGGTCGTCGCGGCGGGGTGGGCGTGCACCGACCCATCCTCCCAGACGCGCGCGGGCGGTCCGCGAGCGTAACGTGGCGGCGCTTTCCCGCGCCGAAATTCGCCGTGCCGTTACACCCGCGAGCGGGCGGCCCGCCGGGCATCGGGCGTAGCGTGTCCGCCATGAAACCTGGTGAGACCGTCGCCGACTTCGAACTGCCCGATCAGACAGGAACGCCGCGCACGCTCAGCGAACTGCTGTCCGGCGGACCCGTCGTCCTGTTCTTCTACCCGGCGGCGATGACGCCCGGCTGCACCAAGGAAGCGTGCCACTTCCGCGATCTGGCCTCCGAATTCGCCGCGGCCGGGGCCAACCGGGTGGGGATCAGCACCGATCCGGTGCACAAGCAGGCCAAGTTCGCCGACATGCAGAAGTTCGACTACCCGCTGCTGTCGGACGCCGACGGCACCGTCGCCGCGCAGTTCGGCGTCAAGCGCGGCCTGCTGGGCAAGCTGATGCCGGTCAAGCGCACCACGTTCGTCATCGACACCGACCGCACGGTGCTCGAGGTGATCTCCAGCGAATTCAGCATGGACACCCACGCGGACAAGGCGCTGGCAACACTGCGCGCCCGGTCCTAGCCGATCCTCAGGGGCTGATCGCGAGGAATACGTAGGCGGCCAGCAGCACCAGATGCACCTCGCCCTGCAGGCGGGTGGCCCGCCCGGGCACCACGGTCAGCACGCTGATCACGACGGTCAGCGCGAGCAACACCAGCTGGATGGCGTCGAGGCCGAGCACCAGCGGCCCCTCGAGCCAGACCGATGCCAGCGCGATCACCGGGATGGTGAGCCCGATGCTGGCCATCGCCGAGCCGTACGCCAAATTCAGGCTGGTCTGGATGCGGCCGTTGCGCGCCGCCCGCGCCGCGGCGAGTGTCTCCGGCAGCAGCACCAGCGACGCGATGACCACACCGACGAACGACTGCGGGAAGCCCACGGCCAGAACCGCCGACTCGACGGCCGGTGATTCCTCCTTGGCCAGGCCCACCACCGCCACCAGCGCGCCGAGCAGCAACACCAGGCTGGTCAGCGCGGCGCGGGTGCTGGGGGGCTCCGCGTGGCTTTCGTCCTCGAGCAGGCTCTTTTGGCCCCGCTGCGCGATCGGCAGGAAGAAGTCTCGGTGCCGAACGGTCTGGGTGAACACGAACAGCAGGTACACCAGGAGCGTGGCGATCGCGGCGAAGGCGAGCTGGCTGGAGGTGAACTCCCTGCCCGGGTGGCCGGTGGTGAAGGCGGGCAGGACCAGGCTCAACGTGGCCACCGTGGTGATTGTGGCCAGCACGGCCCCGGCGCCTTCGGCGTTGAACAGTGTCACGCCGTAGCGCCGCGAGCCGAGCAGCAGCGACAAACCGGCGATCCCGTTGGTGGTGATCATCAGCGCGGCGAACGCGGTGTCCCTGGCCAGCGTCGCGGCCTCGTTGCCGCCGGAGGTCATCAGCGCGACGATGAGGGCCACTTCGATGATGGTGACCGCGGCCGCGAGGATCAGCGACCCGAACGGCTCGCCGACCCGGTGTGCGACCACCTCCGCGTGATGCACCGCGGCGAGCACCGCGCCGACGAGAAACAGCCCGACCACCGCGACCAGTACCGGTCCCAGCTTGTCGCCCCAGATCAATGCCAGCACGACGACGGCAAGCACCGGAACAACCACGTTCCAGGACAAGGCGTCCCGGGACAACCATTTCGACATTGCCTGCCATTCTTGTCGAAGTCATGCGCCCCTGCCCGCGGCAGTGACCCTGGACACGCCCGCTTCGCCGGCTAACGCTCCGGTTGCAACAGTGCGTCGGCGTCGAAGCAGCTGTGGTCGCCGGTGTGGCAGGCGCCGCCGACCTGGTCGACCGTCACCAGCACGGTGTCCCCGTCGCAGTCCAACCGCACCGAGTGGACGTATTGGGTGTGGCCGGAGGTCGCACCCTTCACCCACTGTTCGCCACGCGACCGCGAATAGTACGTCGCCTCACGGGTTTCCAGCGTGCGGGCCAGGGCCGCGTCGTCCATCCAGGCCACCATCAGCACGTCGCCACTGCCGCGCTCCTGCACGACGGCCGCGATCAGGCCGTCGGCGTTGCGCTTCAGGCGCGCGGCGATCTTCGGATCCAGCGTCATCGGGCCATCCTCACCGCGATTCCCGCCTTGGCCATGGCGGCCTTCACCTGCCCGATGGTCAGCTCCCGGAAATGGAAAACGCTGGCCGCCAACACGGCATCGGCACCGGCCGCGATCGCGGGCGCGAAGTGCTCGGCCGCCCCGGCGCCGCCGCTGGCGATGACCGGCACGGTGACCGCCGAGCGCACCGCCTGCAGCATCTCCAGGTCGAACCCCGCCTTGGTGCCGTCGGCGTCCATGGAGTTCAGCAGGATCTCCCCCACCCCCAAATCGGCTCCGCGAGAAGCCCATTCGACGGCATCGAGCCCGGTGCCGCGGCGCCCGCCGTGCGTGGTGACCTCCCAGCCCGACGGGGTGGGCACCGAACCCGGGGGAACCGTGCGGGCATCGACGGACAACACGATGCATTGGGAGCCGAACTGCCGTGCCATCTCGGCCAGCAGCTCGGGCCGGCCGATCGCGGCGGTGTTGATCGAGACCTTGTCGGCTCCGGCGCGCAGCAACACGTCGACGTCGGCCACGGTGCGCACCCCGCCGCCGACGGTCAGCGGGATGAAGACCTGCTCGGCCGTGCGCCGCACCACGTCAAGCATGGTGGTCCTTCCCGATGAGGAGGCGGTCACGTCGAGAAACGTGAGCTCGTCGGCGCCCTCGGCGTCATAGGCGGCCGCGAGCTCCACGGGATCGCCTGCGTCCCGGAGGTTTTCAAAGTTGACCCCCTTGACCACCCGCCCGCCGTCGACGTCCAGGCACGGAATCACTCGCACCGCGAGGCCGCTGTGGTTCGCGTGCATGTCAGTAGTCCTCCGGTCGGCCGGTGCTGCGCAGAAGGTCCAGGATCTCGGCGTGCGCGCCGCGGCCGGCCGCCAGCACGGAATCCGACGCGGGATTCCACGGCTCGCCGGCCAAGTCGGTGACCACACCACCCGCGGCCCGCACCAACGCGACCCCTGCGGCGTGGTCCCACACGTGGCCGCCGAAACTGATTGCCGCACCGAGGACTCCGTCGGCGACGTAGGCGAGGTCGAGGCCGGTGGATCCATGCATGCGCAACCGCGACGAGAACCGGCTGAGGTTCTCCAACACCGCGATCCGGTAGCGCCCCGGGAACCGGCCCCGGGCATCCGCGCTGAACGATCCCGCGCCGACGAGGGCGTCGGCCAGATCGATCGACGCAAGTGGCGGCCGCGAGACGCCGTTTTTCCGCAACGGGCCGCCCGCCACCGCGGTGTAGCGCTGGTCCATGAACGGCAACCAGGTCAATCCGGCGACCGGGTCGCCGTGATTCAGCAGGCCCAGCAGGATCCCCGCCATCGGTGATCCGGCCGCGTAGTTGAAGGTGCCGTCGATGGGATCGAGTACCCACACCCAGGGTGAGTCGACCGCCGAGCCGCCGAATTCCTCGCCGTGGACGCCGATTCCGGTGGCTTCGACCAACGCGGCGACCACCTGCCGCTCGATCGCGAGGTCTACGTCGGTGGCAAAGTCGTTGCCCTTCTTGCGAACCGCGGAGTCCGCGCGGTGACCGGCAAGGAACGGTCCCGTGGCGTCGTCGAGGATTGCCGATGCCGTCTCGACCAACGCTTCCACGTCCATGCCGCTGTTACTCTCCGACCGCGGCCAGCGCCTGCGGCAGCGTGAATCGCCCGGCGTAGAGGGCCTTGCCGACGATGGCGCCCTCGACGCCGCAGCCGGTGAGGGTGGCGATCGCGCGCAGGTCGTCCAGGCTGGACACCCCGCCCGACGCGATCACCGGGACGTCGGTGCGGTCGGCGACGGCCGCCAATAACTCCAGATTGGGGCCGCCCAACGTGCCGTCCTTGGTGACGTCGGTGACCACGAACCGCGAACACCCTTCGCTGTCAAGGCGTTCCAGCACCTCCCACAGGTCGCCGCCGTCGGTCTCCCAGCCGCGCCCCCGCAGCCGGTGTGTGGGGGCCGGGTGGGTTTTGTCGATCTGGACGTCGAGCCCCACGGCGACCTTGTCACCGTGCTCGCCGATTGCCCGGGCACACCACTCCGGATTTTCCAGGGCCGCCGTGCCCAGGTTCACCCGGGCGCATCCGGTGGCCAGAGCCACCGCCAGCGAGTCGTCGTCGCGGATCCCGCCGGACAGTTCCACCTGGACGTCGAGCTTGCCGACCACCTCGGCCAGCAGTTCGCGGTTGGAGCCGCGCCCGAACGCGGCGTCCAAATCGACCAGATGGATCCATTCGGCGCCGTCGCGTTGCCAGGTCAGCGCGGCGTCCAGCGCCGAGCCGTATTCGGTTTCACTGCCCGCCTTGCCCTGCACCAGGCGCACGGCACGGCCGTCGACCACGTCGACCGCGGGCAACAAGATCAACACATTCCCTCCTGTGTGCCGAGGCTGCAACGGATTACGCACACCCTCGGCTGTTGCGTGGCACAAAGCGCTTTCGCGTGGCCCGTCACAATCCCTGGACCCAATTGCTCAACACGGCCGCGCCGGCATCACCGCTTTTCTCCGGGTGAAACTGGGTGGCCGACAACGGCCCCTCCTCGACCGCGGCCAAGAACGGCCCCTCGTGGGTGGCCCAGGTCAGCACCGCCTCGGGCGAACCGTCCCACTGCTGCGCGGCGTAGGAATGCACGAAGTAAAACCGGGTGTCCGCGTCGAGCCCCTTGAACAGGAGGCTGCCGGGCCCGGCATTGACGACGTTCCAACCCATGTGCGGGATCACCGGCGCCTGCAGCCGCGTCACGTATCCCGGCCACTGCCCGCATCCTTCGGTTTCCACGCTGAATTCGACGCCGCGGGCGAACAGGATCTGCATCCCGACGCACACGCCCAGCACGGGACGCCCGGCGGCGACCCGGTCGCCGATGATGCGGTCCCCGTTGATCGTGCGCAGCCCCGTCATACAGGCCTGGTAGGCGCCGACGCCGGGCACCACCAGTCCGTCGGCGGCGGCCGCGGCGTCGGCGTCCGCGGTCACCTCGACCGACGCACCGACCCGTTCGAGCGCGCGTTGAGCCGACCGCAGGTTGCCCGAGCCGTAATCGAGGACAACAACCGATTTCTTTGTCACAGAACACCTTTGGTGGACGGCACGCCCGACACCCGGGGATCGGGCTCGACCGCCTGGCGCAACGCGCGGGCGACCGCCTTGTATTGCGCCTCGGTGATGTGGTGCGGGTCGCGGCCATACAGGACGCGGACGTGCAGCGCGATGCGCGCGTTCATCGCCAGCGACTCGAACACATGCCGGTTGATGACGGTGTGGTAGGGCACCGAATTGCCGGCGATGGTGGTGTGCTGCAGGTGATCCGGCTCTCCGCTGTGCACACAGTAGGGCCGGCCGGACACGTCGACCGCCGCGTGGGCCAGCGTCTCGTCCATCGGGATGAAGGCGTCGCCGAACCGGCGGATGCCCCTCTTGTCGCCCAGGGCCTGCCCGAGCGCCTGCCCCAGGGCGATGGCGGTGTCCTCGATGGTGTGATGGCCCTCGATCTCGACGTCGCCCTTGGTGCGCACGGTCAGGTCGAAGCTGGCGTGACTGCCCAGCGCCGTCAGCATGTGGTCGTAGAACGGCACCCCGGTGTCGACGTCGACCTGGCCGGTGCCGTCGAGGTCGAGTTCGATGACGATGTCGGACTCCTTGGTGCGGCGCTCGATGCGCGCACGGCGGGAGGCTTTTCCAGCTTGGGTGGTGGTCATGGCGCTCCTACGTTGACGGGGGCCAGTTCGGTGGCGGCGAGCTGGGCGCTGGCCCGCAGGAAGGCGTCGTTCTCCTGGGCCAGTCCGGTGGTGGCCCGCAGGTAGCCGGGGATTCCGACGTCGCGGATCAGGACGCCGGCATCCAGATAGCGCTGCCAGGTTGCCGGTGCGTCGGCGAACTCCCCGAACAGCACGAAGTTGGCGTCGCTGGGAATCACCCGGAAACCCAGGCGCGTCAACTCTGTTGAGACGCGCCCGCGTTCGGCGATCAGCGCCGCGACGCTGCCCAACGTGTCGTCGGCGTGCCGCAACGCGGCCCGCGCCGCGGCTTGGGTGACCGACGACAGGTGATACGGCAGCCGCACCAGCAGCATCGCGTCGATCACCGCCGGCGTGGCGATCAGATAACCGAGCCGGCCGCCCGCGAAGGCGAACGCCTTGCTCATCGTGCGCGAGACGATGAGCTTGGTCGGATACTCCTGAACCAACTCCACCGCGCTGGGCTCCGACGAGAATTCGCCGTAGGCCTCGTCGACGATCAGGATGCCCGGCACCACGTCGAGCAGCCGCCGCAGCTCCGGCAGCGAAACACTCTGCCCGGACGGGTTGTTCGGGCTGGCGACGAACACCACATCGGGCCGGCGGTCGGTGACGGCGGCCACCGCGGCCTCGACGTCCAGGCTGAAGTCGTCGGCCCGGGCGGCCTGCAACCATTCGGTGCGGGTGCCATCGGAGATGATCGGGTGCATCGAGTAGGACGGAACGAACCCGATCGCCGTGCGCCCCGGGCCGCCGAACGCCTGTAGCAGTTGCTGCAGAATCTCGTTGGAACCGTTTGCCGCCCAAAGGTTTTCGACTCCGAGCCGGACCCCGGTCTGGGCGCTCAAATACTCGGCCAGGTCGGTCCGCAGGGCGACCGCGTCGCGGTCGGGATAGCGGTGCAGGTCGACGGCGGCCTCCCCGACCGAGCGCACCACGTCGTCCACCAGCGCCTTGCTGGGCGGGTGCGGGTTCTCGTTGGTGTTCAGCCGCACCGGGACCGCCAATTGCGGTGCGCCATAAGGGGATTTGCCGCGCAGGTCGTCGCGCAGCGGCAGGTCGTCGAGCGTGGGCTGGGTTTTCTGGGGTTGGCCGGGTCCGGTCATCGCTCGAACCTCCGCCGTACCGCCTCGCCGTGCGCCGGCAGGTCCTCGGCCTCGGCGAGCGTGATCACGTGCCCGGACACGTCTTTGAGCGCCGCCTCGGTGTAGTCGACGACGTGGATGCCGCGCAGGAAGGTCTGCACGGACAGGCCGCTGGAATGCCGGGCGCAGCCCGCGGTCGGCAGCACGTGATTGGAGCCGGCGCAGTAGTCACCGAGGCTCACCGGCGAGTACGGGCCGACGAAAATGGCTCCCGCCGCGCGTATCCGCCCGGCCACCCCCGCCGCGTCGACGGTCTGGATCTCCAGGTGTTCGGCGGCGTAGGCGTTGACGACCTTGACGCCGGCGTCCACGTCGTCGACCAGGATGATCGCCGACTGGCGTCCACCCAGCGCGGCCGTCACCCGTTCGCGGTGCACGGTGGTCTGCAACTGGGCGGCCAGTTCCTTGTCGGTGGCGGCGGCCAGGTCTTCGCTGGGGGTCACCAGCACGCTGCCGGCCATCTCGTCGTGTTCGGCCTGGCTGATCAAATCGGCGGCCACGTGCCCGGGGTCGGCGGTGTGGTCGGCCAGGATCGCGATCTCCGTCGGTCCGGCCTCGGCGTCGATGCCCACCCGCGAACGACACAGCCGCTTGGCGGCGGTGACGTAGATGTTGCCGGGCCCGGTGATCATGTCGACGGGCGCCAGCTCCGCACCGTCGAGGTCGGTGCCGCCGTAGGCCAGCAACGCCACCGCCTGCGCACCGCCGACGGCCCACACCTCGTCGACGCCCAGCAGCCGGGCCGCGGCCAGGATCGTCGGGTGCGGCAGGCCCCCAAACTGGGCCTGCGGCGGGCTGGCCACCACCAGCGAGGCGACACCGGCGGCCTGCGCCGGCACCACGTTCATCACCACGCTGGACGGATACACCGCGTTGCCGCCGGGCACGTACAGCCCCACCCGCTCGACCGGGACCCACCGTTCGGTGACCGTCGCGCCCGGACCCAGGGCGGTCGTGACGTCGGTACGGCGCTGGTCGGCGTGCACCGCGCGGGTGCGTTCGATCATTACGCACAGGGCGTCGGCGACCCCGGCGTCCAGTTCGGCCAGGGCCGTCGCGAACGCCTCCGCGGGCACCCGCACGGCCGGGGGCCGGACCCCGTCGAAGGAGGCCCCGAACTCCAGCGCGGCTTCGGCGCCACGCTCGGCGACGGCCTGCACAATCGGCCGCACCTGGGGCAGCACCGACTCCACGTCGGCGCCGCCGCGCGGCAGCGCCGCCCGCAACCGGGCAGCCGTCAATTCCGCGCCCCGCAGGTCGATACGGGCCATCGGCGACGGTCGGGTGGTGCTCACGGTGTCCATTGTCCCAGAGGAACTCAAATCAATATCCGACCGGTAGTGTGCCGGTTGAGAGGCCATACCCCGCGCTGAACAGACGAGCCAACCCAGGGAGCCGCGATGTCCGCCAAGGAGCACCCCAACAACGCCCCCGGCGTCCCGATGATCTTCCCGCCCTGGCTCGAGCGCTTTCAGATCAAGTACTTCAACCCCGCGGTCAAGCCGATCGTGCGGTATCTGCCCGGAACGGCGACGATCAAGCATCGCGGCCGCACCTCTGGCAAGCCCTACGAGACCATCGTGACCACGTATCGCAAAGGCAACACGCTCGCGATCGCGCTGGGCCACGGCAAGACGGACTGGGTGAAGAACGTGCTCGCCGCCGGGCAGGCGGACGTGGAGTTGAGCCGCAACCGCACGCTGCACCTCATCAACCCGCGGATCCTGCCCGCCGGCTCCGATGGCGAGGGGCTGCCCGGATTGGCGCGCATGCAGCTGCGCCGGATCGGGGTTTTCGTCGCCGACATCGCCTGAGGCGGGTCGCTTCGACTTTGAGTGTGCGCCAGTGGCTTTCAGTGTGCGGCCACGGCGGCGACACGCCGAAGAACCGCACCGACGATTCACACTCAACGCCCAGGATTCACACCCAGCGGCAGCCGTTCACCCGCGATGCCGCACTACATATCCAGGCCGATGTCGAGCACGCCCACCGAATGCGTGAGCGCGCCGACGGCGAGGTAGTCCACGCCCGTCGCGGCGTACGCTGCGGCGTTCTCCAGGCTGAGGCCGCCGGAAGACTCGAGCAGGACGGCCGGTGCGCGCGCATCCCGGCGCTGCACGGCCATCTGCGTCTGCCACACCGGAAAGTTGTCCAGCAGGATCAGTTCGGGCTTTTCGGGCAGCACCTCGTCCAGCTGCTCGAGTGAATCCACTTCCACCTCGCACGGCAGATCCGGTGCCGCGTCGCGCACCGCGCGCAGCGCGTCGACCACCGATCCCGCGGCCACCACGTGGTTGTCCTTGATCAACGCGGCATCGCCGAGCCCGAGGCGATGGTTGACGCCCCCGCCGACGCGCACCGCATATTTCTGCAACACCCGCAGGCCGGGCAGGGTTTTGCGGGTGTCGCGCACCTGGGCCTTGGTGCCGTCCATGGCGGCCACCCAGTGCGCCGTCGTGGTGGCGATCCCCGACAGGTGGCAGATCAAATTCAGCATGGTCCGCTCGGCGGTCAGCAGCCCGCGGGTTTCTGCCCGCACGGTCAGCACGGGCTGGCCCGCCTCCAGCCGGGCGCCGTCCTCGACGCGGTCGACGACCTCGTAGCCGCGTGCCCCAAGCACCTCGTCGAGCACCAGCAAGGCGATGTCGATGCCGGCGATCACCCCGGGTTGCCGGGGCACCATGGACGCGGTGGCCACCGCCTCGGCGGGCACCGTCGCCAGCGTGGTGACGTCGGGTCCGTAGCGCAAATCCTCGACCAGCCCGCGCCGGATGGTTTCCCGCGCGGCGGTGAGTTCATAGTCGGAGATCATGGTCAGACCACCGCCGCCAGCGCCTCCACCAGCACCGAGTTGTGGTCGTCGGCCAGTCGCAGCACGTTGCTGCGCGCCTGCTCGGCCGCGGTCTGCGGGTGCTCCTCACGGTGGTGGCAACCCCGGCTTTCGGTGCGGGCCAGGGCCGCGGCCGTGACCGCGCGGGCGGCGACGGCCAACGCGACATCCTCGAAATCGCGGCGGCCCGCCACGGTGCGCACCGTGGCCCGCGACAGCATGGTGGACAGCCGGGTAAGCCCTGCGGCGTCGCGCACCACCGAGGCGTCACGGCCCATCGCGCCCTGCAGTTCGCCGCGCTCGGGCGCGGTGTGCACGACGGGCTCGGGCTCGTACGCACGAACGGGCCCGGCCGACGCCGCATGCGCGGCCGCCGCCTTGCCGGCCCGCCCACCGACCACCAACCCCTCCAACAGGCTGTTGGACGCCAACCGATTGGCGCCGTGCAGCCCGGTGCGGGCCACCTCACCCGCGGCGAACAGCCCGGGCAGCTCGGTTTGTCCGTACACGTCGGTGACGATGCCCCCGCAGCTGTAATGCGCCCCGGGGACAACAGGAATGGGCTGGCGCAGGGGATCGATGCCGGCGCCCCGGCAGGCGGCCGTCACCGTCGGGAACCGGTTCGCGAAGTCCCCGATGTGGCGCGCGTCGAGGAAAACGCACGCGTCACCGGTGGCCTTCATACGGGCGTCGATGGCCGCGGCGACGACATCACGGGGGGCCAGGTCCCCCATCGGGTGGACACCGGCCGTTACGGAATCTCCTTGCCGGTCAATCAGTCTCGCGCCCTCGCCGCGAATGGCCTCGGTGACCAGCGGACGGCGGCCGCCGGCGGCCGCCGGCGCGAACAGCATCGTGGGGTGGAACTGGATGAACTCGAGATCGCTGACCGCGACACCGGCCCACAGTCCCAACGCGATTCCGTCGCCGGTGGATCCGTCCGGGTTCGTGGTCGCGCCGTACAGGTGCCCGAGGCCGCCGCAGGCCAGGATCACCGATGGCGCGCTGATGATCCCGTATCCCTGCGGGTTGCCCACCAGGACGCCGGTGACGGCCGCTCCGTCGTGCAGCACGCGCAGGGCCACGTGCCCGGTGCGGATGTCGAGCGTGCGGGCGGCGTGGTCCAGCGCGCGCTGCACCTCGGCGCCGGTGGCGTCGCCGCCGGCATGCACGATGCGCCGCCGTGAGTGCCCTCCTTCGCGCGTCAGCGCCCACTGGCCGGGGGCGGATTCGTCGAATCGTGCTCCGTCACCGACTAATTCGGAGACCGCCGCGTACCCGTCGGCGACGATCGAGTAGACGGCTTGGGGGTCGCACAGGCCCGCGCCGGCGACCACGGTGTCGGCGACATGCGCCTCGACCGAGTCGTCATTGTCGGGCAGGACGACTGCGATGCCGCCCTGCGCGTAATGGGTGGCCGTCGCCCCGCGGGCCTGATCGGCCTTGCTCAGCACGACGACGCTGCGGCCCGCGCGATGGGCGGCCAGCGCGGCGGCCAATCCGGCGACACCGGTGCCGATCACGACAACGTCGGCGCTATGAGTCCACTGGGGACGGGCGGTCATTCGCCACCGCCCGGCTGTCCGATCTCGATCATGCGCAGCACACTGCGTCGGCCGGCCGCAGCGATGTCGGGGTCGACATCGACTTCGTCGGCGCCTTCGATGAGGCAGCGCAGCAGGGCCGCGGGGGTGATCATCTTCATGAACTTGCAGGAAGCGCGGTCGTTGACGGCGCGGAAGTCGACCTGCGGCGCCGCTTTGCGCAGCTGATACAACATGCCAACCTCGGTGGCGACCAACACTTTCCGCGCGTTGGTCTGGCTCGCGGCCTCCAGCATGCCGCCGGTGGACAAGATCTTCACCCGGTCCGCCGGGAAGGCGCCTTCGCCGGCGAGGTATAGGGCCGAAGTGGCACAACCACATTCGGGATGCACGAAGAGCTCGGCGTCGGGATTCGCGCGAGCCTGGTCGCCCAGTTCCTCACCGTTGATCCCCGCGTGCACGTGGCATTCGCCGGCCCATACGTGCAGGTTCGTGCGGCCGGTGACCCGACGAACATGGGCGCCGAGGAATTGATCCGGGCAGAACAGCACCTCGCGGTCCGGGTCGATGGACTCGACCACCTCGACCGCGTTGGACGACGTGCAGCAGATGTCGGTAAGTGCCTTGACCGCCGCCGTGGTGTTGACGTAGGAGACGACGACGGCGCCGGGGTGCTCGTCCTTCCAGGCGCGCAGATCGTCGGCGGTGATGGAATCGGCCAGTGAGCAGCCGGCGCGCTGATCCGGGATGAGCACGGTCTTGTCGGGGCTGAGCATCTTGGCCGTCTCGGCCATGAAGTGCACGCCGCAGAACACGATGGTGTCCTCGGCCGCCTCGGCGGCGATTCGCGACAGGGCCAGCGAGTCGCCCACGTGATCGGCGACTTCTTGGATCTCGGGCAGCTGGTAGTTGTGCGCGAGCACGGTGGCGCCGCGCAACTTCGCCAATCGGCGAATCTCTGCGGCCCACTGCGCATCGGCGACCACGCCGGCGTAACCGGTGGGCGAATCGGTGATGTTGGCAACCATGTCTTCGGCGAGCATGTCCATGCGATTGACCACCGTCATGGGGGCTCCTTTCAGGCCAGGAGGTTTTCGACTTATAATCGAAAACATGGCCCATCGTATCACTGCCCACGAAGTGCTCGCGGTCGTGTTCCAGGTTCGCGAAGCAACCGAGCAGGTCGCCAAGGGACGCCGCACGACGAAACCACAGCTCCACGTCCTGTTATGGCAGCGCGCCAAGGACCCGCAACGCGGCACATGGTCACTGCCGGGCGGGCAGGTGCGCAACGACGAGGACATGATCACCTCGGTCCGCCGCCAACTCGCCGAGAAGGTCGACCTCAAAGAACTCGCACACCTGGAACAACTCGCGGTGTTCTCCGACCCGCACCGGGTGCCCGGCGACCGGATGATCGCGTCCACCTTTCTGGGCCTGGTCCCCTTCCCCGCCAGCCCCGAGCTACCGCCGGACACCCGGTGGCACCCGGTGAACTGCCTGCCGCCGATGGCCTTCGACCACGGTTCGATGGTGGACAACGCCCGTACCCGGCTGATCGCCAAAATGTCGTACACGAACATCGGGTTCGCCTTGGCGCCAAGGGAATTCGCACTCTCCACGCTGCGCGACATCTACGGCGCCGCGTTGGGTTACCAGGTCGACGCGACGAACCTGCAGCGGGTGCTGGCGCGGCGCGGGGTCATCAGCGCGACCGGCACCATCGCGCAATCCGGCCGCAGCGGCGGACGCCCGGCCGCGCTGTACCGGTTCACCGACGCGGCGCTGCGGGTCACCGATGAATTCGCCGCGCTCCGGCCGCCCGGGCTCCCCGGCTAGGCTTACCCAAAACGCGCCGTCGGGCGGCGCGGAATTCGATCGACACCGGTGGCGTGCCTGACCTGCCCACACCGACGAGAAGTCGCTCACAACGCGGCGATTACGTTTTGGCTACCTGCCGTTCGTGCGCGAGAATGCCGGGTGGCCACGAAGGGAGCCTCAATGGCTGAGCTCGGCAACCTGGCAGGCACGCACGGGGCGGAATGGATCGCCCGGCCGCCCCATGAGGAACTGCAGCGCAAAGTGCGTCCGCTGCTGCCCTCGGACGACCCGTTCTACCAGCCGCCGCTGGGTTTCCAGCACGCTGAGCCCGGGACGGTGCTGCGCTCGCGCGACGTCGAATTGGCGTTCCTCGGCCTGATCCCGCAGCCCATCAAGGCCGTCCAGCTGCTCTACCGGACCATGGACATGCACGGCGAGCCCGAGGCGACCGCCACGACGGTGATCGTCCCGGCCGACCTCGCTCCGGGGCGTCCCTGCCCGGTGCTGTCGTACCAGTGCGCGATCGACGCCGTGTCGTCGCGCTGTTTCCCGTCCTACGCGCTGCGGCGCCGGGCGAAGGCGCTGGGGGCGATCGGCCAGTTCGAGCTTTTCCTGATCGCCGCCGCCGTCGCCGAGGGCTGGGCCGTCTCGGTGCCCGACCACGAAGGCCTCCGCGGCCTGTGGGGCGCTCCGTATGAGCCCGGCTACCGCGTCCTGGACGGCGTCCGGGCCGCGCTGAGTTCGGAGCGTCTCGGGCTGTCGAAGTCGGCCGCGATCGGGCTATGGGGGTATTCCGGCGGCGGCCTGGCCAGCGCGTGGGCGGCCGAAATATGCGCCGAATACGCGCCCGAACTCGACATCGTGGGGGCGGTGCTGGGCTCGCCCGTCGGGGACCTCGGCAACACCTTCCGCCGGCTCAACGGCAGTTTCCTGTCGGGGTTGCCCGCGCTGGTGGTGGCAGCGCTCGCGCACATCTATCCCGACCTGGACCGGGTGATCAGGGAGCACACCAACGAGGAGGGGCGCACCCTGCTCGACTCGCTGGAGAAGATGACGACCGTGGGGGCCGTTGTGCGCATGGCCGGCAAGGACATGGGCGACTACCTCGACGAGCCGCTCGAGAAGATCCTGTCCACCCCGGAAGTCACGTACGTCTTCGATCACATCAAGCTGGGCGCCGCGGTCCCGACGCCGCCGGTGCTGATCGTGCAGGCCGTGCACGACTACCTGATCGACGTCCACGACATCGACGTGCTGGCCCACGCCTATTCGGCGGGCGGCGCGCGGGTCACCTACCACCGCGACGCCTTCAACGAACACATGATGCTGCACCCGCTGTCGGCGCCGATGACGTTGCGCTGGCTGACCGATCGCTTCCACGGCCGCCCGCTGACCGAGCATCTGGTGCGAACCACCTGGCCCACCATGTTCAACCCGATGACCTACGTCGGCATGGCCCGGCTGCTCAAGATCGCGGCCAAGGTCGTCACGGGCCGCAGGATTCGCCGCCGTCCGCTATGACACGGTGGCTTCCGCCGCGCCGCCTCCCCCGACCGGCAGCGCATCGGAACGCCTAGCCGCCGGCGGAAGCGCCCCCAGGTCGTCACGGGCGTCCGCCGCCACCCGCACGGCATACACCAGGGCGGCGATGCCGACCGGCCACAACAGGCTCACCGCGATCTGCAACGGGCGGTCGGAGAAGAACACCGGCGGCGCCTGGGTGACGTAGGCGACCGACGGGCTTTTGGTCAGCGGTACCGCATCGAAGTCCAAGGCGCCGTAACGGAGCCGGACCAGCCCCGCCCCGACCGCGGCGGCGGCCGCGGCGGCGGTCAGCATGCCGACCGACAGGGCGACGACCATGCCCGGGCCGCGGTGCTGTTGCCACTGCCACGTCCACACCGCGGCGACCACCGCCAGCACGGTCAGCAGGCCCAGCATCAGGGCGGGTGCGACGAAGAAATGCTCGGACTCGGAACCCAGATAGTCATGAACCCGCTCCCCCGAGCGGGTGAGCGCCACCACCGCGCGGATCGGCGGGGCGATCCACGCCCACAGCCCGCCGATCAGCAGACCGGTCGCCGCCGAGCCCACGGCGACGGCAAGGAACGCGCGAACCCGCGCGCGGCGGAGCACACCGGGGTCCTCCGAGGCGTCGGAGGCGTCCGTCTTGGCGTGTTCGGTCACCGTTGCGCCTCCAGGTCGGCGGAGTCGACCGCGCCGTGCCGCGAGCAGCGCGCCCGCCAGCCGTCGGGGCGGACCTGCACCACCATCCGGCGCCCGCACGCCGCGCAGAACCGGGGCGGCTCAAGACCCAACTGAGCCGCTGTCGGCACGACGGTGCCCCCTAATTCCCCGGTGTAGACGTTGTAGACGCCGGCGCTGACCGCAGCGCCCAGATCGCCAACCACAAGTGCCAACCTAGCCGCGGTGCGCCGGCTTACAAACTGGCGTTGAGCCCCTTGAGGGGCATCTGCAGATCGCCGAGCAATTCCAGGTCGGATTCGGCCGGACGGCCCAGCGTGGTCAGGTAGTTGCCGACGATCACGGCGTTGATGCCGCCCAGCATGCCCTTCTTGGCGCCGAGGTCGCCCAGGGTGATCTCACGGCCACCGGCGAAGCGCAACATGACGCGCGGCAGCGCCAGCCGAAATGCGGCGACGGACTTCAACGCCTCGCTGGCGGGCAGCACCTCGAGGTCGCCGAACGGCGTGCCCGGCCGCGGGTTGAAGAAATTCAACGGCACCTCGTCGGGCGCGAGTTCGGCGAGTTCGGCGGCGAACTCGGCGCGCTGCTCGAGTGTCTCCCCCATGCCGAGGATCCCGCCGCAGCACACCTCCATGCCGGCGTCGCGCACCATCGACAGCGTCTCCCAGCGCTCCTCCCAGGAGTGGGTGGTGACGACGTTGGTGAAGTACGAGCGCGCGGTCTCCAGGTTGTGGTTGTAGCGGTGCACACCCATGGCCGAGAGCTGCTCCACCTGCTCGGCCGTCAGCATGCCCAGCGAGCACGCGATGTTGATCTCGACCTCGTTGCGGATCGCCTCGATGCCGGCCGCGACCTGGGCCATCAACCGCTCGTCGGGCCCGCGTACCGCGGCGACGATGCAGAACTCGGTGGCGCCGGACTTGGCGGTCTGCTTGGCCGCCTCGACCAGGGTGGGAATGTCCAGCCGGGCGCTGCGCACCGGCGATTCGAACAGGCCCGACTGCGCGCAGAAGTGACAGTCTTCCGGGCAACCGCCGGTCTTCAGGCTGATGATGCCCTCGACCTCGACCTCGGGGCCGCACCAGCGCATCCGCACCTCGTGGGCCAGCGCCAGCAGGTCGTCGAGCCGGTCATCGGGCAGCTGCAGCACCTGCAGGACCTGCTCCCGGCTCAAGCCCTGGCCATCCTCCAGCACCTGTTGCCGGGCCACCGCCAAGATGTCCTCGTCGTTGCCGGTTTCGGCCGTCGGTCGAGTCGCCGCTTGGGTCACCAGGTACTCCCTTGCCTCTTTCTCGTGTCCGCGCGCGGGGACACATCTGCCCCGTGGCGGTGGCAGCCTGAATGAAAAGGTGTTCAAAATAGGGTAACGGCCGAAGAACTCGACCTATCCCTGGGTATACGACCATGGTGACTCCGCACGTCGAACACCTGGCGCACCACTACCTGCTGTTGGCGGCGCCGGCATTTCTGCCTGCGGTGATCGTCGTCGCGGTGGTCTTGTACATCGCCATGCGCGACCGTCGCGAAGGCCGCGACGCCGCGGCGCCAACCAAAGACGCATCGAAACTCGACACGCCCGACAAAGAGCGTGATTGACGGGCGCCGGATCGGGGCATTAAACAATCAATCACGAACCTACTTGGCAGTAATAAGCGGTTGACGGAATCGGATCCTCCGGGGCGGCCCGGCGCGGTTGGGAGGCACGACGATGCGGTCGAATGAACTGACGATTGTTGCTGAGGCACCGGCACGCGGTGCCGGCTTGGACCAGGTGATCGGGCTCTCGATCGCCGCGGTGGTGATCACGCTGCTGATGCTGTGGGTGGGCCACGCCCACCGCACGCATCGCATCCAATGGTTGGGCCGGGTCGCGGACAAGGTAGGCGAGAAGTTCCACCGGCCGAGCTGGGTTGCCCTGCCGGTGCTGGTGTTCACCACGTCGATCATCTGCGCGTTGTTCGGGTTCATCTGGGACGTCAGCTGGCATATCGGCAACGGCCGCGACCCCGGCCCGCTGGCCAACCCGGCGCACTACTTCATCATCATCGGACTGTTCGGGATCTTCCTGGGCGGGATGACGGCGGTCGTCCTGCCGTTCGACAAGCCCGGCCCGGCGGCGCTGCGTATCACGCGTAACTGGCACGCACCGGTCGGCGGTGTGCTGATGGCCGGCTGCGGGCTGTACGCGATGATCGGCTTTCCGCTCGACGACATCTGGCACCGCATCTTCGGACAAGATGTAACCCTTTGGGGCCCAACACATTTGATGATGATCGGTGGGGCCTGCTTTTCGCTGTTCGCGGTGTTGATGCTGGAGCGCGAAGGTGAGGTCCACCTGGGCGCCGACGTCCTGCACGGCGCGTTCATCACGTTCCTGCGCTACCTGTCGTTCGGTGGCATGTTCATCGGTCTGTCGGTCTATCAGATCGAATACGACTTCGGCGTCGAGCAATTCCGGCTCGTCCTGCAGCCCATGATGATCGCCGCCGCGGCGGCCCTGGCGGCGGTCGCCGCCCGCATCACGATGGGACGCGGGGCGGCCCTCCTCGCGGCTATCTTCGCCATCGCCCTACGCGGCGGCGTGGCATGGCTGGTCGGGCCTATCCTCGGAGCCCCGATCAACTGGTTCCCGCTGTATCTCGGCCCCGCGCTGGCGGTCGAGTTGATCGCGCTGACCCCGCTTCTCAAGCGGCCCATCGCTTTCGGCGCCGTCGCCGGCCTGGGGGTTGGCACCGTCGGGCTGTGGCTGGAGTCGCTGTGGATCTCGGCGGTGTACCACTACCCGTGGCCGATCAGCATGTGGGGCGAGGCCCTGGCCATGGCGGTGCCGGTCGCGGTGCTGATGGGGATGTGCGGCGCGCTGTTCGGCATGGTGCTCACCGGGCAGCGGCTCCCGGGCCGCGCCGCCGGCATCTCGGTAGTGGTGGCCACGGTGCTGGTGATCGGCGGCGCGGTGGCCAACGGGCTGCATATCGTTGTGCCGCACCAGAACAACGCCACCATCACGCTCACCGATCTGCCCAGCGCACCCGGGAAGCGCATGGTGTCGGCCGACGTCCAACTCTTGCCGGCCGATATGGTCAGCCAACATCCGGAGTGGGTGACGATCCTGTCCTGGCAGGGGCGGATGGAGAACAATCGCGGTCTACAGATCGACGAGCTCGAGAAGGTCGGCCCCGGGCATTACCGCTCGACGCAACCGCTTCCGGTGTGGGGATCGTGGAAGACCCTGTTGCGGGTTCAGGACGGCTACACGATGACCGCGGTGCCGATCTACGAACCGGCCGACGAGGCCATTCCGGCGCCCGAGGTTCCGGCGCTGTCGGCGATGAACCGGCCGTTCGTGCAGGAGATCACCATCCTGCAGCGCGAACGCGACCAGAACGCGCCGGTGTGGTTGTTCACCGCAGGCTCGATCGTGGTGCTCTTCCTGACGCTGATGGTCATCGCCAGCCTGACGTGGGGCGCGGGCCGGCTTGGCAACGCCGTCACCGAGCCGGAACCCGTGGAGGACAAGCAGCAGGTCCCCCGGGCGGCCTAGGCGATGACGATTCGCGGCACTCTCATCGCGGCGTGGGTGGCGGCGCTGGTCTGCGGCCTGGTCGCCTGCGGCGGTTCCACCAACACGTCCCCGGCGGCGCCCCTGGTGGTCGACGTGACCATCGCCAACGGGCAGGTCACCCCGACCAACGCCACGCTGCAGGCCAAGGTGCACCAGCAGATCACCTTGCACGTGACCAGCGATGCCACCGACGAGCTGCACGTGCATTCGACGCCCGATCACAAGTTCTCGGTCGCGGCGGCACCCAACCAGACGTTTGACTTCGCCGTCGAGGTACCCGGCAACGTCGCGGTGGAACTGCACCATCTTGACCGCACCGTCGCCACCATCCAAGTGCAGCCGTGACCTCCGCCCACACGGCGGTGGTGCTCGCGCATGGCCTGGGCGGCTCGGGCGACCTCCCGGTGCCCTACGCCTACGCGGTGGTCGGAGCGGCGTGGGCGCTGACATTCACCTTCGCCCTGGTCGCCTTCGCGTGGCGACAGCCGCGGTTTGATCCGCGCAAACCGGGCCGACCGATGCCGGCGGCGCTGACGACGTTCGTCGACGCCCGGGTGACCCGCTGGTCCGCGGCGTCGCTGGCCCTGGTGTTCGCGCTGTGGGCGGTGGCGGCCGGAATCTGGGGGCCCGAGTCGGAGTCCAACGCCCTGCTCGGCACGTTCTATGTGCTGCTGTGGGTCGGGTTGGTGGCCCTGTCGCTGGCCGTCGGGCCGGTGTGGCGAGTGATTTCGCCCATGCGCACGGTGTATCTGCTGCTGCACCGCATCGCGCCGCAGCGCCTTGGCCGCCCTCGACTTTCCTACCCGGAAGGCTGGGGCTACCGCCCCGCCGCGGTGGGCCTGTTCGCCTTCGTCTGGATGGAGCTGGCCAGCCCGAACTCGGCGTCACTGCCCTGGATCCGGACCTGGATCGGCTGCTACGCGGCGCTGATGCTGGTCGGGGCCTGGCTGTGCGGGCAGCGCTGGCTGGCGCGCGCCGACCCGTTCGGGGTGTACAGCATGGCCGTCTCCCGGCTCTCACTGTTTCGCCGCAATCGGGAGACCGGAAAGATCGTCGTCGGGAATCCGCTTGACCATCTGCCGTCGCTGCCGGTGCGCCCGGGTGTGGTCGTGCTGCTGGCGGTGCTGCTCGGGTCCACGGCGTTCGACAGTTTCTCGTCGTCGCCGACCTGGCGCGGCTTCGCCGATCGGCTCACGCGGGACTTCGGCGCGTCCCCCACCGTGGCGTCATCGGTGCTGCGCACCATCGGGTTGATCGTGTTCATTTCGGTTGTGGCGGTGACGTTTTCGCTGGCCGCGCGCGCCACCGGCGGCGTGGATCGCGAGCGACGCCGCGCCCTGCCCGGCGAGATGGCGCATTCGCTGATCCCGATCGTGGTGGGATACATCTTTGCGCACTACCTGACCTACCTGGTGGAGCGCGGACAGCAGGCGGTGTTCGCGCTGGCCGACCCGTTCGGCCGCGGCTGGAACCTGTTCGGCCTGGCGCATTTACACGTCGCCTACGTCTTGTCCATGCACCCGCCCGTGCTGGCCGCGATCAAGGTGACCTGCGTGATCACCGGCCACATCCTCGCGGTGATCGCCGCCCACGACAAGGCCTTGCGGCTGCTGCCCGCCCGCCATCAGCTCACCGGGCAGCTGACCATGATGCTCGTGATGGTCGGCTACACCTTCACCGGTTTGTATCTGCTCTTCGGTGGGTAGGCGTTGCGGCGTGCGCGCCTCCGCAACGCCAGACCTGGCCGAACTCGCTTGATGTCGCGGCGCTCGACCGAGCCGGTCCCCCCGGACGAGCAGAACCCGGCCCGAAAGAAGATGCGTCGCCCGTGGGCGCTGTCCCGGATCAGCATCCAGTCCAAAGTCATGCTGATGCTGCTGGTGTCCAGCCTGGCGTCGCTGGGTGTGATCGGAACGGTCGAGTACGTCGCGGCCCGCAACGCGCTGTTACCCGCCGCTTCCGAGCGGATGACCCAGATGCGCGCGGCACAGAAGCGGGCGATCGAGACCTTGTTCTCGGATCTGTCGGATTCACTGGTCGTCTACAGCCGGGGAACCACCGCGCAGGAAGCGGTGCAAGAGTTCACCGCCGGTTTCGACCAGTTGGCCAACACACCCGTGGACCCCGGGCAGCAACGAGCGCTGGTGGACTTCTACAACGAGAGGTTGATCAAACCGATCGAGCGCGACACCGGCAAGCAGCTGGCCCTCGACGCCGTGCTGCCCAGCAACAACTCACAGAAGTACCTGCAGGCGCACTACACCGTGGCGGCGAGCCGGTCCTCGAATGGGACGGTTTCTGCGCCCGACGACGCCGGCGACGGCAGCGCTTGGTCGGCCGCCAACGCGCGCTTCAACGACTACTTTCGCGAGATCGCGACCCGCTTCGAATACCGGGATGCGTTGCTGCTGGATAACCGGGGCAACGTGGTTTACAGCGTGCGGAAATCGACCTCGCTCGGGACCAACGTCCGCACCGGCCCGTATCGGCGATCCAACCTGCGTGACGCCTATGACAAGGCGATGGCCGCCAATTCGGTGAACTTCGTGTGGATCACCGACTTTGCGCCCTACCAAGCCCAACTCGGTCAGCCCATCGCGTGGTTGGCCGCGCCGATCGGTCCACCCGGCAAGGCGGCCGGAGTGCTGGCGCTGCCGCTGCCGATCTCCAAAGTGAATCGGATCATGACCGCCGACAAGCAGTGGAAGGCCGCGGGCATGGGAGATACCGCCGAAACGTATCTCGCCGGCCCGGACAACCTGATGCGCTCCGATTCACGGTTATTCCTCGAAGATCCACAGCGATACAAGAGTGAGGCGGTAGCGGCTGGAACCCGGCCCGACGCCGTCGACACCGCAATCAGATGGGGTGGCACGACGCTGGTCCAGCCCGTGGACACCGCGGCCGTGCGCGCCGCCGAACGCGGCGAGACCGGAACCATGACCGGCACCAGTTATGTGGGACGACGTGAACTTGCGGCGTACGCCCCGCTGTCCGTACCGAATTCCGACCTGCATTGGTCAATCGTGGCGACCAGGGAAACCGCCGAGGCCAACGCACGGGTGATGTCGCTCACCCATACCCTCGTGATAACCACCACCGCAATGGTATTCGTGATCTGTGTGGCGGCGCTGTTGGTCGCCCAGATCTTCGTGCGGCCCATTCGCAGATTGCAGGCCGGCGCCCAGGAGATCGGCGCAGGCAACTACGACGTCGCAATCCCCGTCACGTCGCGCGATGAAATCGGGGAACTCACCACCGCTTTCAACGATATGAGCCGCAACCTGCAGATCAAAGAAGAGCTGCTGGGCGAACAACGAAAAGAAAATGACCGGCTGCTCGGGTCGTTGATGCCCGAGCCCGTGGCGCGGCGCTACCGCGAGGGTGAACAGACAATCGCCCAGGAGCACCAGGACGTCACCGTCATCTTCGCCGACATCGTCGGCCTCGACGAAATCTCGGGCAATCTCAGCGGTCGCGAACTGGTGGGCATCATCGACGAGCTGATCCGGGAACTCGACTCAGCGGCGGAATCCCTTGGCATCGAGCCGATTCGCACCCTGCACAACGGCTACCTCGCCAGCTGCGGCCTGAACTTCCCCCGCCTGGACAGCGTCCACCGCACGGTCGAATTCGCGGTCGAGATGAAAGACATCATTGCGCGCTTCAACAGCAGGACGGGCTACCACCTGGCCCTGCGGGCCGGTATCAACACCGGCAACGTCATCAGTGGACTGGTCGGACGATCCAGCATCGTCTACGACATGTGGGGTGCGGCCGTCAACCTTGCTCATCAAACACGTAGCAGCACAACGCAAACGGGAATCTATGTCACCACGAAGGTATACGAGGTGATGCACGACATTCGGCAATTCACGCCGGCGGGCACCGTCACCGTCGCCGGCGTCGAGCAGCAGATCTGGAAGTTATCGGAAGGATAAGGGCAGGGCCGTGAAATCCTTGGACTCGTCATCCCTTTACTGGGCCGCCGGGGTGGTCTTCGGCCTGCCGCTGCTGCTGATCGCCCTCACCGAATGGCATCAGAGCCTGGTCCGCAAGGACAGTCCGCTGGCCCGGCCCGCCTTCGTGTTGCGCAGTTACCTGATCCCGCTGGGCGCGCTGCTGGTGCTGCTGGTCAATGTGGCACGGATGCCGGCCCAGTTCACGTCGGTTCGGGTCCTCGCGACGGTGTTCGGCTTTGTGGTGCTGGTGCTGTTGCTGTCCGGGCTCAACGCCACGGTGTTCGAGGGGGCGCCACAAGGGTCCTGGCGCCAGCGGATCCCGGGCATCTTTCTCGACGTGACCCGGTTCCTGCTGATCGGGACGGGGCTCGCGGTCATTTTTCTCCTATGTCTGGGGTATCCGCGTCGGCGGGCTTTTCACCGCGCTGGGCGTGACCTCGGTGGTGATCGGTCTGATGCTGCAGAACTCGGTCGGCCAGATCGTGTCGGGGCTGTTCATGTTGTTCGAACAGCCATTCCGCATCGGCGACTGGCTGGACACCGCGGCAGCCCGGGGCCGGATCGTGGAGGCGAACTGGCGGTCTGTGCACATTCAGACCGGCCGTGGGCTGCAGATCACCCCGAACTCGGTGCTGGCCACCACCTCGTTCACCAATCTCAGCCGCCCACCCGGTGGGCACCAATTGGCAATCACCACAACCTTTTCCGAGGTCGATCCGCCCGACCGGGTATGTGCAGTGCTGGAGCGGGTGGCCAACGCGCTGCCGCAGCGCAGGCCCAATGCGGTGGCCACGGCGGCGCCCGCCGGCGGCGCCGAGTATCTCCTCACCGTCGGATTGTTGTCGCCCGCCGACGATTCCGTCGCGCAAGCGACGTTCCTGCGTTGGCTCTGGTACGCCGCGCGTCGCGAAGGCCTGCGCCTCGATGGCGCCGAAGACGACATCTCGACGTCCGAGCGCATCGAGCGGGCAGTGCGGACAGTGGTGGCCCCGGCGTTGCGGCTGAGCCCACCGGATCAGCAGGCGTTGGTGTCGCACGCGAGAATCGTTCGCTACGGGGCGAACGAGATCGTCGAGCATGCCGGCCGAGTGCCCGACAAGATGACATTCTTGATCGCGGGCGGGGTGCGGCTGACGGCCACCGCCCGGGACGGATCGGTTGTGGCGGCCGGCGGCCTGGACGAGGGCTCGTTCCTCGGCGTGACCGCGCTGACCCGGCAACCCAACCTGGCCGACGCGCAGGCGATCGACGAGGTGACCGCGCTGGAGATCGATCGCGATCACCTCGTCGAATTGGTGACGAGTAAGCCGCTGCTGCTGCAAGACCTGGGTCGCACCATCGACGAGCGGCGCGCCAGGGTGCACGAGGCCACCGCGCCCGCGAGCGAACTCTCGCACGCCTAATCCGATGGTGGCGCTTGCGATCAGCGATCAGCGATCAGGTGCTCGACCTTCTTGTTGCCGTCCCAGCGGCGCAAGCCCACAAAGTTGCCCTCGATGTGGGCCGGCCGGCCCGCGATGCGCAAGGCGCGCCCGAGCTCGGCGCCGCCGACCCGCCGGGCCATCGTGACGTGCGCGGTCCACTGACCGGGCAGGCTGTTGGACATCGGGCCGGGCACCAGATGCGGGGCGCACAACCGATGCACCTGGGTGTGCAGCGCCAACAACTCGCCGCTCGGCACCACGAGGCGCGCGAAAACCGCGCTGCCGCGACCGAACAACACCGGCGCGCCGATGCGGCAACCCAGCGGTAGCCGTCGGCTCACCGGGGCCAGCAGCGCGTCGACGTCGGCAGCGATGCCTTCGGCGACGGCCAGCGTCACGTGTGGCCGGCTGGCGGGTGCCTGGCTGGGAATTCCGGCCGCGGCCAACGCTTCCCAAATGTCGCGGATCGCGGCCTCGGTGTCGCGGTCGAAGATGAGTTCGATCGAGTGGACCATCAGCCGACCAGCGTGGTGACCCAGTCGCGGTCGAATGCGTTGGCGCACAGCGCCGCGAAGCCGGCGGCGTCCATCGACGCCGTCCCCGCGGGCAGCACGGCGCGCACCGCGGCCAGCCGGGCCAGCGCGGAGCGATTGGAGGCCTCCACCGCGCCGGGGCGTCGAGGCCAGCTGCCGATCACCAGCCCTGCACACGAAAGATTGTGCGCAGCAAGCGATTCCAGAGTCAGCGCAGTGTGGTTGAGGGTGCCCAGCGACGGGCTGACCACCACCAGCACCGCGGCGCCGAGCGCCACGGCGAGATCGCGTGCGGTGACACCGTTTTCGCCGAGTTCGACCAGCAGTCCCCCGGCGCCTTCGACCAGCGTCAGCCGCCCCGGCCGGTCCAACTCCTCGATGAGCGACAGCAGCTGGTCGCGAGTGGGCAACGGCAGCCCGGCCTGCGCGGCCGCGGCGACAGGCGCCAGCGGTTGCGGATACCGGGCGAACCCGGCCAGCTCGGACACCCGGGACAGCCGGCCCACCTCCGCGAGGTCGTCGTCGCCGCAGTCGGTGCCGGTCTGGACGGGTTTGCACACCGCCACATCGATCCCGGCTTGACGGGCGTGGCAGGCCAGGGCCGCGGTGGCGATCGTCTTGCCGACCCCGGTGTCGGTGCCCGTGACGACCAGGACCGTCACCGGTATGCCCTAGTCAAGCCCGGCAAGCACATCGGTGAGCACCCGGCGCGCGACCTCCAGCTCATCAGCGTCGAGCGACGCGCGGGCGGTCAGTCGCAACCGCGAGGTTCCGGCGGGCACCGACGGCGGCCGGAAGCATCCGACGCGCACACCGGCGTCCAGGCAGGCGGTCGCGGCGGCCACCGCCACGTCCGGGTCGCCCAGGATCACCGACACCACCGCCGACTGCGGTAGCTCGCGTACTCCGCACACCTCGGCGAGGATGCGGGCATGCCGCAGCACGGCATCCGCTCGCCAGGGTTCGGCGCGCAGCACGGTCAGCGCGGCACGCGCCGCACCCACCGCCGCCGGGGCCAGTCCGGTGTCGAAGATGAACGTGCGCGCCGCGTCGATCAGGTGGGCGCGCACCGACGCGGGCCCGAGAACGGCGCCGCCCTGACTGCCCAGCGCCTTGGACAGCGTGGTGGTCATGACTACGTCGGGCGCGCCGGCCAGCCCGACCTCGTGCACCAGCCCGCGCCCGTCGCCGCGCACCCCGAGGCCGTGCGCCTCGTCGACGATGAGCAGGGCGCGATGCCGGCGGCACACGTCGTGCAGTTCCCGCAGCGGCGCCAGCGCGCCGTCGGCGCTGAACACCGACTCGGTGATGACGACCGCGCGTTCCTCGTCGCGTGCCCGTAGTGCCGCCTCCACGGCGCCGACGTCGCGATGCGGCGTCACCGCCACCCGCGCCCGCGACAACCGGCAGGCGTCGACCAGCGACGCGTGCGAATACTCGTCGGAGACCAGCAGCGAGCCCCGGCCCGACAGGCCGACAACGGCCCCCAGGTTGGCCGCGTATCCGGAGGAGAACAGCAACCCCGCGGCCACCCCGACGTAGTCGGCGAGCTCGGATTCGAATTCCTGGTGCAGTTCGGTGTCGCCGGTGACCAGGCGGGACCCCGTCGCCCCGGCACCCCACATGCGCAGGGCGGCCACCCCGCCGTCGATCACGTCGGGATGTTGGGACAGTCCCAGGTAGTCGTTGGATGCCAGGTCCAGCTCGGTGGCCACGGCGGGCCGCGGCCGCAGTGCGCGGCGCAGCCCGGCCTCGCGGCGCTGCCGTTCGACCGCCTCCAGCCAGGCCAGCGGGGAGACGTCGATCGGTGCCTGCGGGGAGGCGTTCATAGGGGTTCAGCCTAGTGGCGATCGCCAGCGCGGCGACGCCGGGCGCAGCGGGTCGCCACCATCGACGTCAGTGGCGATCGCCAGCGCGGCGACGCCGGGCGCAGCGGGTCGCCACCATCGACGTCAGTGACGATCGCCGGCGCGGCCGCGGCGATCGCAAGCGCGGCGTAGCCGGGCGCGGCGGGTCGCCGCATAGTCCAAGCCGGGCGCAGCGGGACGTCACTGCTAGCCAACGAGTCGGGCGACCTGCACCATCGCCGAGGTGATCCGGGAGATCTCGTCGGGCGTGCAGATGTAGGGCGGCATCGCGTAGACCAGGTTGCGGAACGGGCGCAGCCAGACGCCGTGGTCGAGCGCCGCCGGGGTGGCGACGGCCAGGTCGACCGGCCGCGCGCATTCGATGACGCCGATCGCCCCGCGCACCCGCACGTCGGTCACGCCGGGCAAGGCGCGGGCAGGTTCGAGCCCGGCGGCCAGCCCGGCGCCGATCTCGGCGACCCGCGTCCGCCAGTCCTGCCCGAGCAGCACCTCGACGCTGGCCACCGACACCGCGCACGCCAGCGCGTTGGCCATGAACGTCGGCCCGTGCATCAGCGCGCCGGCCTCACCGGCGCTGATGGTGTGGGCGATGTCGGTCGTGCACAGGGTGGCGGCCAGGCTCAGGTATCCGCCGGTGAGCGCCTTGCCGACGCACATGATGTCGGGGCTGACGCCGGCGTGGTCGGCGGCGAAGAGCTCGCCGGTGCGGCCGAAGCCAGTGGCGATCTCGTCGAAAATCAGCAGCACGTCGTGCCGGCGGCAGATCTCGCGCAGGTCGCGCAGGTACCGCGGGTCGTGGAAGCGCATGCCGCCGGCGCCCTGCACAACGGGTTCGACGATGACCGCGGCCAGCTCGTCGGCGTGCCGGGCCAGCTGCTCCTCGAACGCCGCGCTGTAGGCGGCGTCGTACTCGCGGGGCACCTGCGGGGCGAACACCTGCCGGGCCAGGATGTCGGTCCACAGCGAATGCATGCCGCCGTCGGGGTCGCAGACGCTCATCGGCGTGAAGGTGTCCCCGTGGTAGCCGCCGCGCCAGGTCATCAGCCGGTGCTTACCGGGCCGGTCGCGGCTGCGCCAGTACTGCAGCGCCATCTTCACCGCCACCTCCACCGACACCGACCCGGAGTCGCTGAAGAACACCGTCTCCAGCCCCGCCGGGGTGACCTCGACCAGCAACTCGGCGAGCCGGGCCGCGGGTTCATGGGTCAGCCCGCCGAACATGACGTGGTTCATCGCGCCGAGCTGGGCGGACAGGGCCGCGTCCAGCACCGGGTGGCCGTGCCCGTGGATCGCGGTCCACCAGGAGCTCATCGCGTCGAGCGCCTCGACACGCTCGCCGTCGCGGATCAGCGTCAGCCGGGCCCCGTGCGCTCCGACGGCGACGACGGGTGGGATGGCTTCGGCGCCGATGGTGCTATACGGATGCCACAGGTGCGCGGCGTCGATCGCGCTGATCTGCTCGGGCGTCAGCCCGGCCTTCGCCGCGGGCATAGTGATCGAGGGTAAAGCAGCCGATTCGCGCAAAACCGGGCCGTCGGGAAGCATGGGACATCATGGCCACGCCGCACCAGCCCGACAGCGCAGGGCCCCCGTCGGTGGACTACGACGCCGAAGCCCCCGCGGCGCCCCGGGTGATTCGGGTGCGGCTGGCGGTGTGGGACGTCGTCTGCACCGTCACCCTGCTGATCCTGCTCGCCGTGCTGGCCACGGCGACGACCTGGCCGTCGCGGCTCTTCGGCTTCTTGGCGAATGTCTGCGAGGACGAAACCTGCGGGCCGGTTCCCTTTGGCCTCGATCTGTACATCCACCCCGTGGTGTGGGGCGGTATCGGTGCCGCCCTGACCGCGGCCGTCATCGGCCCGGTCGTGTCGATTCTGAAGGGTTGGTACATGTCCTTCTGGCCGGTTCTGGCGCTGACCCTGGTCATGGTCAGCTCGGCGGCGGGATCGATGCTGACCCTGTTCAGCGAACGCTATTGGCTCTGATCGGGCCGCACCTCGCCACCCTGTGACGGCGCCGCGTCGCCGCACCGGGCTGAGACCGAAATCACAACTGCGCATACGGGATTGGGGCGCACCAGTCACCGTCCGGTCACGGTACGACAAATAATCCCGTGTGGACCTGGCGGCAAACACCTTCTGTTGTCAAAGTGGCTGTTGTGACTGATGTGAATTCGGCCCTCTGACCGGCCGATTCACTTCGCAAGTGCCATGGACGGCGCGGCCCCAGCGTGGGGGCCGTCGCGCGGTCCATGAACCGGGGGCGGACGCGCGAGGTCACCGCGTCGAGGCCCCATGAGCGCCTGAGAGGCCACGAAAATGAAACGCATCTACGCCTTCGCGATCGGTTTGGCCCTGATCGGGGCGCCGATGGTGGTTCCCACCGTCGCGACCGCCGACCCGGGCGCCAGGTCGATGGACTATCAGCAGGCCACCGACGTGGTGATCGCCCGCGGTCTGTCGCAGCGCGGCGTGCCGTTCTCCTGGGCCGGAGGCGGCATCAACGGCCCCACCCGCGGCACCGGCACCGGCATCAACACGGTGGGCTTCGACGCCTCGGGGCTGATGCAGTACGCCTACGCCGGGGCCGGCGTCAAGCTGCCGCGTTCCTCCGGTGCGATCTACCGCGTCGGGCAGAAGGTCCTGCCGCAGCAGGCCCGCAAGGGCGACCTGATCTTCTACGGTCCCGAGGGCACGCAGAGCGTCGCGATGTATCTGGGCAACAACCAGATGCTCGAGGTCGGTGACGTCGTGCAGGTCTCGCCGGTGCGCGCCAATGGCATGACGCCCTACATGGTCCGCATCCTCGGGGCGTCGGCGCCGACGCAGCAGGCGCCGTTGCAGCAGGCGCCAACCCAGCAGCTGCCAACGCAACAGGCACCGTTGCAGCAGGCGCCGACCCAGCAGGCACCACTGCAACAGGCGCCAACCCAGCAGGCCCCGTTGCAGCAGTCACCGTTCACGCAAGCGCCGCAGCAGCAACTGCCCACCCAACAGGCGCCTGTGCAGCAGGTCCCGACGCAACAGCTCCCGACGCAGCAGGTCCCGACGCAGCAAGCGCCGACCCAGCGCGCCCCGATGCAGCTGGCACCGGCGCAACAGGCACCCCTGCAGCAGGCACCGTTGCAGCAGGCACCCGTACAGCAGCTGCCCGCCCAGCAGGCCCCGTTGCAGCCGGCCGGCGCCGGCCTCACCCGGTAATTTCGCCGGCCGTTCCCGACCCTTCGAGGCCCGCCACTTGCTCCCCCGCCGCGCGCGGTGGGGAACGGGTGGCGGGTTTTGGGTAAATTGGCGGTCGATCATGCAGACCCCGACACGTTCTCCGTCACCGGTCGCCGCCGCCGATCCGGGCGCCGCGGGGGCACCGACTCAGGGAGCTCGGGGAGCGCAGAAGTTCTATCGGTACGACCTCGACGGGTTGCGCGGCATCGCGATCGCGCTGGTTGCCGTGTTCCACGTCTGGTTCGGCCGGGTCTCCGGCGGCGTCGACGTGTTCCTGGCGCTGTCCGGATTCTTCTTCGGCGGCAAGGTCATTCGCGCCGCGTTGAACCCGGCGGTCACCCTGTCGCCGGCGGCCGAGGTGATCCGGCTCGTCCGTCGCCTGGTGCCGGCCCTCATCGTCGTGCTGGCCGGATGCGCCCTGCTCACCATCCTGGTTCAACCCGAAACCCGCTGGGAGACCTACGCCGACCAAAGCCTCGCCAGCCTCGGCTACTACCAGAACTGGGAGCTGGCCAACACCGCCTCCGACTACCTGCGGGCGGGCGAGGCCGTCAGCCCCCTGCAGCACATCTGGTCGATGTCGGTGCAGGGACAGTTCTACGTCAGCTTCCTGGTGCTGATCGCCGGCCTGGTCTACCTGGGGCGTCCGCTGGGCACCCGGCTGCGGACCCTGGTCCTGGTGGTGCTGAGCGCGCTGACGGTGGCCTCGTTCGTCTACGCGATCATCGCGCACCAGGAGAACCAGACGGCCGCCTATTACGACAGCTTCGCCCGCGGCTGGGAATTGTTGCTGGGCGCGCTGGTCGGCGCGCTGGTGCCCCGCGTCCGCTGGCCCATGTGGTTGCGCACGGTGGTGGCGACGGTCGCGCTGGGCGCGGTGCTGTCCTGCGGGGCGCTGATCAACGGCGTGCGCGAGTTCCCGGGCCCGTGGGCTCTGGTGCCCGTCGGCGCCGCCATACTGATGATCCTCGTCGGAACCGGCCTGACGGGCGATCGTGGCGCCGATGGCCGGTTGCCGCTGCCCAATCGACTGCTGGCGACGCGCCCGCTGGTCGAGTTGGGCGCCATGGCGTATTCGCTCTACCTCTGGCACTGGCCGCTGCTCATCTTCTGGCTGTCCTACAGCGGCCACAAGCACGCCACCTTCATCGAAGGCGCGGTCCTGCTGCTGGTGTCCGGCGTGCTCGCGTATCTGACCAACCGGCTCGTCGAGGACCCGCTACGCCTCCGCGCATCCTCGAAACCGGCGCCCCGGCTGCCCGCGCCGACGCCCTCGTGGCCCGCCCGCCTCCGGCGCCCGACCCTGGTGCTGGGATCGGCGGTCGTGCTGCTGGGCGTGACCCTGACCGCGACGTCGTTCACGTGGCGTCAGCACGTCACGGTGCTGCGGTCGGCCGGCAAAGAGCTCAGCGTCCTCAACCCGCAGGACTATCCCGGCGCGCGGGCACTCACCGAACATGTCCGCGTGCCGACATTGCCGATGCGGCCCACGGTCTTGGAGGTCAAGCAAGACCTGCCCGCCTCGACCAAGGACGGTTGCATCAGCGACTTCGTCAACCCGACGGTGGTCAACTGCACCTACGGCGACGCGGCCGCCGAACGCACGATCGCGCTGGCGGGTGGGTCGCACGCCGAGCACTGGCTGCCTGCGCTGGACCTCCTGGGGCAGTTGCATCACTTCAAGGTCGTGACCTATCTCAAAATGGGCTGCCCGCTGTCGACCGAACAGGTCCCGCTGATCATGGGCAACAACGCGCCCTACCCGCAGTGCCGGGCGTGGGTGCAAGAGACGATGACCAAACTGGCCACCGACCGGCCCGACTACGTGTTCACCACCACGACCCGGCCGTGGAACATCAAGTCCGGCGACGTCATGCCCGCCACCTATATCGGGATCTGGCAGACGTTGTCCGACAACAACATTCCCATCCTCGGGATGCGAGACACCCCGTGGCTGGTGAAGAACGGCCAGCCCTTCGACCCGGCGGACTGCCTGGCCAAACGCGGCGCCACCGCGCAGTCGTGTGCGATCAAGCGGTCCGACCTGCTCTCCGACCGCAACCAGACCCTCGACTTCGTCACCCAGTTCCCGCAGCTCAAGGTGCTCGACATGTCCGACGCGGTCTGCCGCGCCGACGTCTGCCGGCCGGTCGAGGGCAACATCCTGGTCTACCACGGCGCTCATCACCTGTCCCCCACGTACGTGCGAACCATGGCGCCCGAACTGGGCCGCCAGATCGCCGACAACACCGGATGGTGGTGAGCCGCTTCGCGGACGGCCGTACGTTCGTGAGCGCCCTGGGGCGCGGATAAGGTCGAAAGGTGCCAACCAACAATCCCGCTTCAGAACCAGGCGGTAATCACCAACCCAAACTCCCGACCGTCTGGCCGGGAAACCCTTATCCGCTCGGGGCGTCCTATGACGGCGCCGGCACCAACTTCTCCGTGTTCTCCGAAATCGCCGAAAAGGTCGAGCTGTGTCTGATCGACCACCGCGGCGGCGAGTCCCGGATTCCCTTGGACGAGGTGGACGGCTACGTCTGGCACGCCTATCTGCCCAACATCAACCCGGGGCAGCGCTACGGGTTTCGCGTCTACGGACCCTTCGATCCGGCGGCGGGTCACCGCTGCGACCCCAGCAAGCTGTTGCTCGACCCGTACGGCAAGGCTTTTCACGGCGATTTCGCGTTCGGCCAGGCGCTGTTCTCCTACGACCTGACGGCGGTCGACCCGGACGGGCCCAACGCCGACGGGGCCGACCGGGGCACTCCTCCCATGATCGATTCGCTGGGCCACACCATGACCAGCGTGGTGAGCAACCCGTTCTTCGACTGGGGATCCGACCGGGCCCCGCTGACCCCGTACCACGAGACGGTCATCTACGAGGCGCATGTCAAGGGCATGACCCAGAACCACCCCAACGTCCCCGAGGAGCTCCGGGGCACCTATGCCGGCCTGGCCCACCCGGCGATCATCGACCATCTCAAGTCGCTCAACGTCACCGCCATCGAGCTGATGCCGGTCCACCAGTTCATGCACGATTCGCGACTACTGGACCTGGGGTTGCGAAACTACTGGGGTTACAACACATTCGGATTCTTCGCCCCGCATAACCAATACGCGGCCAACCGCAACTCCAGCGTCGCCGAGTTCAAGTCCATGGTGCGCAGCTTCCACGAGGCGGGCATCGAAGTGATCCTCGACGTGGTGTACAACCACACCGCCGAGGGCAACCACCTGGGCCCGACCATCAATTTCCGCGGCATCGACAACGCCGCGTACTACCGGCTCGTCGACAACGACCTGCGGTTGTACAAGGACTACACGGGCACCGGCAACAGCCTCAACCCGCGCCACCCGCACGTGCTGCAGCTGATCATGGACTCGCTGCGCTACTGGGTGTCGGAGATGCATGTGGACGGATTCCGCTTCGACCTGGCCGCCACGCTGGCCCGCGAACTGCACGACGTCGACCGGCTGAGCGCGTTCTTCGATCTGGTGCAGCAGGATCCGATCGTCAGCCAGGTCAAACTGATCGCCGAACCGTGGGACGTCGGCGAGGGCGGTTACCAAGTCGGAAACTTCCCGGGTTTGTGGACCGAGTGGAACGGGAAGTATCGCGATACTGTGCGCGATTACTGGCGGGGCGAGCCCGCAACCCTGGGCGAGTTCGCCTCCCGGCTGACCGGGTCGTCGGACCTGTACGAGGCGACGGGCCGGCGCCCCAGCGCCAGCATCAACTTCGTCACCGCGCACGACGGCTTCACGCTGGGCGACCTGGTGTCCTACAACGAAAAGCACAACTGGGCCAACGGGGAGGACAACCGGGACGGGGAAAGCCACAACCGCTCGTGGAACTGCGGCGTCGAAGGCCCCACCGACGACCCCGACATCACCGAGCTGCGCTGCCGCCAGATGCGCAACTTCTGGGCGACCCTGATGGTCAGCCAGGGCACGCCGATGATCGCGCACGGTGACGAGATCGGGCGCACCCAGAACGGCAACAACAACGTCTACTGCCAGGACTCCGAATTGTCTTGGATGGATTGGTCTTTGGTCGACAAGAATTCCGACCTGCTGGCGTTCGCGCGCAAGGTGACCACCCTGCGCAAGCGGCATCCGGCGTTCCGTCGGCGCCGGTTCTTCGAGGGCGAGCCGATCCGAAGCGGCGACGAGGTGCGCGACATCGCCTGGCTGAATCCAAGTAGCCGCGAAATGACGCACGAAGATTGGGACGAGAGCTTCCACAAATGCGTGGCGGCGTTCCTCAACGGTGACGCCATCACCGCGCCGGACGCCCGCGGCGAGCGGGTGGTCGACGACTCATTCCTGTTGTGCTTCAACGCCGGCGAAGATGCGGTCGAGTTCTCGATGCCGCCCGACGACTACGCCCAGGAGTGGACGGTGGAACTGGACACCAACGAACCGACGGGCCTCAAAGAGGGCCCCGATCAGGTGGTGACCGCCGAGGAGAAGGTGTCGCTGCCCTCACGCTCGCTGCTCATCTTGCGTAAGACTTTGTGACGCATGGATTTACCGATCCTGTCTACCTATCGGCTGCAGCTGCGTGGTGAATCGAGTGGGTCCGCGTTCACCTTCGCCGACGCGGAAAACCTGCTGGATTACCTGGACGACCTCGGGGTGACGCACCTGTACCTGTCCCCGATCATGACCGCGACCACCGGGTCGAGCCACGGCTACGACGTCACCGACCCGACGACGGTGTCCCCCGAGTTGGGCGGCCGCGACGGCCTGGCACGGCTGTCGGCGGCGGCGCGGGCGCGTGGCCTCGGCCTGGTCGTCGACATCGTGCCCAACCATGTCGGAATCGACCAGCCCCGGCAGAACCCGTGGTGGTGGGACGTCCTGCGGAACGGCCGTTCTTCGCCCTACGCAACGTTTTTCGACATCGACTGGGATCTCGACCCGGACGGGCGCATCGTGCTGCCGGTCCTGGGCTCCGACGACGACGCCGCCGACCTCACCGTCGACGGCGACCTGTTGCGCCTGGGCGACCTGGCGCTGCCGATCGCGCCCGGGACCGCCGGGGGCACCGGCCCCGAGGTGCACGATCGCCAGCACTACCGGCTGGTGGGCTGGCGCAACGGCGTGTGCGGCTATCGCCGGTTCTTCTCGATCACCTCGCTGGCGGGACTGCGCCAAGAAGATCGCGCGGTGTTCGACGCCACCCACGCCGAAGTCGGGCGGTGGTTCGCCGAGGGACTGGTCGACGGCGTGCGCATCGACCACCCCGACGGGCTGTCCGATCCGTGCGGCTATTTGGCGTGGCTGCGCGAATTGGTCGGCCCGTCGGCCTGGATCGTGATCGAGAAGATCCTGGCGGCCGACGAGGCGCTCGAGCCCACCCTGCCCGTCGGTGGCACCACCGGTTATGACGTGCTGCGTGAAATCGGCGGCGTCTTCGTGGATCCGCAGGGCGCCCCGGCGCTGACCGCGCTGGTGGAGTCCTCCGGCGTGGACCATCAGGAGCTGCCGGACATGCTGGCCGACCTCAAGGTCCGTTCGGCCACCGACACGTTGGCCAGCGAGCTGGGCCGGTTGCGCCGCAGCATCGCGGCGGCCGCGGGCGCCGATCATCCGCGCCTGCCCGAGGCGGTGGCCGCGCTGCTTTGCCATATCGGGGTCTACCGCAGCGACTATCCCGGCCTGGCCGCGCTGCTGCCCACCGCGCTGGCCGAAACCGAGGCGGCCGCATCGGAATTGGGCCCGCCGCTGCAGGTATTGGCTGCGGCGCTGGCCCGCGGCGGCGAGCCGGCCACCCGGCTGCAGCAGCTCTGCGGGGCCGTCACCGCCAAGGCCGTCGAGGACTGCCTGTTCTACCGCGACGCCCGGCTGGTTTCGCTGAACGAGGTGGGCGGCGAGCCGCACCGCTTCGGTGTCGGCGCGGCCGAGTTCCACCACAGCGCCGCCACCCGCGCGCGGCTGTGGCCGCAGACCATGACGACGCTGACCACCCATGACACCAAACGCGGCGAGGACGTGCGCGCCCGGATCGGGGTCCTGTCCCAGGTGCCCTCGCTGTGGGCCGAGTTCGTCGCCCGGTGGGAGAGCGCCGCGCCCTCCCCCGACCCCGCGACCGGACGGTTCTTGTGGCAGAACATCTTCGGCGTGTGGCCGACCAGCGGTCTCGAAAAAGGAAAGGTCACCACCGAGCTGCGCGACCGGCTACACGGCTACGCCGAAAAGGCCATCCGGGAAGCGGCCTGGCACACCTCGTGGAACGACCCGGACACCGCCTTCGAGGACGCGATACACCGCTGGCTGGACACCGTGCTCGACGGGCCGGTCGCCGGCCAGCTGACCGAGCTTGTCGCACAACTCAATCCGCACGCCGCGAGTGACGCGCTGGGCCAGAAGCTGCTGGCGCTGACCGTGCCCGGGATACCGGACGTTTACCAGGGCACCGAGCTGTGGGACGACAGCCTGGTCGACCCGGACAATCGCCGCCCGGTCGATTACCCGGCCCGGCGCGCCGCCCTGCAGGCGCTGCAGCACCCGAAGATCCGGGTCGTCACCACCGCGCTGCGCGTGCGGCGCGCCCACCCGGACAGCTTCGTGGGCGGCGACTACGTCCCGGTGCTCGCCGAGGGTGATGCCGGCGATCACGTGGTGGCCTTCCGCCGGGGCGAGGACATCGTGGTCGCGGTGACCCGCTGGACCGTGCGGCTGACCGAAACCGGTTGGGGCAACACGGTGTTGCCGCTGCCCGGCGGCACCTGGAAGGACACCCTCACCGGGGCCATCGCGGACGGACCGACCTCGGCCACTCAATTGTTCGCCGAGCTGCCCGTCGTGCTGCTGGAGCGCCATCATGACTGACTTCGGGGTCTGGGCGCCCAAACCCGAGCTGGTTCGCCTCGACGTCGACGGCCGGGTGCACGCGATGACGCGTTCGGCGGACGGCTGGTGGCATGCGAGCGTGGACACCGTGCCGGACGCACGCTACGGATACCTGCTCGACGACGACCCCACCGTGCTGCCCGACCCGCGCTCGCCCCGCCAACCCGACGGCGTGCACGCCCGCTCCCAGCTGTGGGATCCGGACGCGGCGACGTGGACCGACACCGGGTGGGCCGGCCGGCCCGTGGAAGGCGCGGTGATCTACGAGCTACACCTGGGCACGTTCACCGAGGCCGGGACCCTCGACTCCGCCATCGACAAGCTGGACTATCTGGTGAACCTCGGCATCGACTTCGTCGAGCTGATGCCGGTGAATTCCTTTGCCGGCAGCCACGGTTGGGGCTACGACGGGGTGCTGTGGTACAGCGTGCATGAACCGTACGGCGGCCCCGACGCGCTGGTGCGTTTCGTCGACGCCTGCCACGCAAAGGGTTTGGGAGTGCTGATCGACGCGGTGTTCAACCACCTCGGCCCGTCCGGCAACTACCTGCCGCGGTTCGGCCCCTACCTGTCCTCGGCGAGCAACCCGTGGGGTGAAGGCATCAACATCGCCGACGCCGACTCCGACGAGGTCCGTCGTTACATCATCGGCTGCGCGCTGCGCTGGATGCGCGATTTTCATGCCGACGGCCTGCGGCTGGACGCAGTTCACGCGCTGGTGGACACCACCGCCATCGATATCCTCGAGGAGCTGGCCACCGAAACGGATTGGCTGGCACAGCAGTTGGGGCGCCCGCTGTCGCTGATCGCCGAGAGCGACCTGAACGATCCCCGGCTGGTCACCCCGCGCGATCGCCGCGGTTACGGCCTGACCGCACAGTGGGCCGACGACATTCATCACGCCGTCCACACCGCGGTGTCCGGCGAGCGCCAGGGCTACTACGCCGACTTCGGCAGCCTTGCCACCCTTGCGCGCACGCTGCGCCACGGCTTCTTTCACGCCGCGACCTATTCGTCGTTCCGGCGCCGCCGCCACGGCCGGCCGCTGGACACGACCGAGAAGTCGGGCATCCCGGCCACCCGGCTGGTCGCCTACACCTGCACCCACGACCAGGTCGGCAACCGCGCCCTGGGAGATCGGCCCTCACAGAACCTGACCGGTGGACAGCTGGCCATCAAGGCGGTGCTCACGCTCGGATCGCCCTACACCGCAATGCTTTTCATGGGCGAGGAATATGGCGCCTCCACACCGTTCCAGTTTTTCAGCTCCCATCCCGAACCGGAGCTGGCCCGGGCCACCGCCGAAGGACGCAAGGCCGAGTTCGCCGAACACGGCTGGGACGCGGACGAGATCCCCGACCCGCAGGACCCCGAGACGTTCGCGCGCTCCAAGCTGAACTGGGGCGAGGTCGACGCCGGCGAGCACGCCCGCCTGCGCCGCCTGTATCGCGACCTGATCGCGTTGCGGCGCGCCGACCCGGACCTGGCCGACCCCTGGCTGGAACACCTCACGGTCGACTACGACGAGGACCAGGGCTGGATCGCCATGGCGCGCGGGCGGTTGCGCATCGTGTGCAACCTGAGCGCCGAGCCGGTGCGGGTGCCCCTCAGCGGCGACGTGGTGCTGGCCTGGGACGAGCCGGCCGTCGATGCCGACGGCGCTGTGCTGCAAGGTCATTCGTTCGCCATCCTGGCGATGCCCGACGGGGCTGTGGATAAGTGATTGGCGGCCGCGCGGGGCAACCCTCGATGATGCGGCCATGAGTCATTCTGAATTCGGTCACAAGCTGCGGCGGATCTGCCGGCATAAGCCGCCTCGCCGCGGCATCAACACTCGGCGCACCGTGCGCCGCGACCTGCCGCCGTATCCCACCGTGGAGATGTTGTGGACCGGCCCCGGCACGGGTGACGACGAGAGCGCCTGACCCGCGGCTACACGGTGGGCCGGCCGGCGGGGCGCACCGCCTGGGCGACTGCGTCGGCGAGGGGATCGATCTCGTCGGGTGCCAGGTCCGAGATGGTGATGCGGATGCCCGCCGGCGTCTGCATGCGGAACCGCGCGCCCGGCGCCGCGGCCCAGCCCGCGCCGAGCAGTCGTGAGATCACGACCGCCTCGTCGGGAACCGGAACCCACACGTTGAGCCCGGAACGCCCGTGCGCGTCGAGGCCGCGCCCGGCCAGTGCGCCGCGCAGCCGCGAACGTCGGTCGGCGTAGTGCCGCTCGGCGCTCGCGACCGCCTGCGATGCCGCCTCGTCGGACCACAGGCCGACGGCCAGCCGCTGCAGGACGTGGCTCACCCAGCCGGGCCCGAGCCGCAAGCGGCCATGCACGCGCTCGATGGTCCGGTGGTCGCCCGCCACAACGGCCACGCGCAGGTCGGGGCCGTAGGCCTTGGACGCCGAGCGGACGAACGCCCAGTGCCGGGTGCAGCCGGCCAAGGTGTGCAGCGGCGCGCCGGCAATGCCCGCGCAGTGATCGTCTTCGACCAGCAGCACCTCGTCGGCCCGGGGGGACAACACCTCCCGCAGGCTCTCGGCGCGATCCGCCGACAGCGCGGCGCCGGTCGGGTTCTGCGCGCGGTTGGTCACGACCAGCGCGCGCACCCCGCGCCCCAGCGCCCGGGCCAGGTCGGCGGGCAACGGCCCGTCGTCGTCCACTCGTACCGGTTCGGCCGAAAGTCCCAGTGCGGCAAGAAGATCAAACAGATTAGCCCAGCCCGGATCCTCGATGGCGACCCGGTCGCCGGGACGAAGATGCGCGGTGAGCGCGCGCTCGATGCCGTCCAGCGCGCCGCTGGTCACCGCGAGGTGCTCGGCGGGCACCCCGGCGGTGGACAGCGCGCTGCGCGCGAACTCCTCCAGCTCCGGCGAGATGGCCGGCTCGCCGTAGAGCACCGGCCGGGCCGGCGCCGGACTTGCAGCGGCGACGCGCGCGATGGGCAGCAGCCCCGGGTGCGGGTTGCCGGTCGACAGGTCGTGCACGCCCTCGGGCACCTCGAGCCCGAGCAGCGAGCGCGGGGTGGTCGCCGGCCGGTACCGCACCCGGGTGCCGCGGCGGCCGCCGGTCTCGACCGCCCCGCGATCGCGCAGCAGCCGGTAGGCCGCGGCGGCGGTGTTGGCGTTCACGCCGAGTTGGGTGGCCAGCTCGCGGACGGGCGGTAGCGCGTCGCCGGGCGCCAGCGAGCCGGCCGAGATCGCCGTCTCGATGCTGGCGGCTATGGAATCCGCACCGCTTCCGGTTATGCTGCTTTGTACTGGCACACATTATATTATGTACTAGGACAAATCAGTGGGCAATTCCGTGGAAACCGCATACCGACCGACGTCACGCACCACGCCGACCCGCTCTCGGGAGCGCGCACGCTACGACCGTCGCACCGTCCACGACATCCTGGACGAGGCGCTGATCTGCCACCTGGGCTACCTGAGTGCCGGCCGTCCGGTGGTGCTGCCGACCACGCACGCACGGCTCGAGGAGACGCTCTACCTGCACGGTTCGACCGGCAGCGGCCCCTTGCTCGCGGCGAGGACGGCCGAGGCCGCGGGGTCGGGCCTGCCCGTGTGCGTCACCGTCACCCTGCTCGACGGGCTGGTACTGGCGCGCTCCGCAATGCACCACTCGGTGAATTTCCGCTCGGTGGTCGTGGTGGGCGACGCGCGCGTGGTCGACGACCCGGCGGAGAAGTCGCGGGCGCTGGGCTGCCTGCTCGATCACATCGCCCCCGGGCGCGCCGCCGACTGCCGGGCCCCCGATGCGCGCGAGCTCGCCGCGACCGGAGTGCTCGCCCTCGACCTCGTCGAGGTGTCGGCCAAGGTGCGCAGCGGCCCCCCGGTCGACGACCCGCAGGACCTTTCGCTGCCCCACTGGGCCGGCGTGGTGCCGCTGAGCCTGACGTCCGGGATGCCGGTGCCGGCCGACGACCTCGATCCCGGCGCTGCTGCGCCGCCGTACCTGGGGAAGCGACGAGGCTGAACTCAGGCCTCCGGTTGCCGGGCGCGTGCTCGCCGGGCGTTGTCCCACCAGGTTCCGACGAGCATGACGGTGCCGGCCCAGGCCATGCCCAGCAGCCAGCCGGAGAGCACATCGCTGAGGTAATGGACGCCCAGGTAGACGCGCGAGAACCCGATCAGGAACGCCGCGCCGATTGCGATCGCCCACACCGCCACGCGCCCGGTCCACCCGGGGACCAGCCAGCGGGTCAGGATCCACGCGGAGATGACCATGATGGCCGCGGTGCCGGTGGCGTGCCCGGAGGGAAACGAATACCCGTCCGCGTCGACCAGGGCGAAAGGCAGGGGCGGGCGGTTTCGGCCTACCAGGGCTTTGGCGGTGAAGAGCACCAGTGGCACCCCCGCGCCACACGCCAGGGCGAGCACCACGGGCCGCCACGACCTGCACCGCAACCCGGCAACAAGGGAAATCGGGAGGGCGAGCGCCACCAGAAACAGGGGCCCGCCCGCGACCGTGATCGCCCGCAGGACGGTGGTCAGCCACAGATCACGGTGGGCCGCAAGCCACCGGGTCACGGGATGGTCGATCACGGCGATGCCGTCGCCCTCGAGCACGTCGTCGAGCACTTCGGTGAAGCCGACCGCCAGCGTGACGACCACGGCCAGCCCGAGTAGCAATGCGACGCCGGCGACCTCGCTCGCCGGCAACCGGCGGGCCAGCGCCCGCCCCCTGTCGCCGATCCGGTCGCGCGCCCATGCCAGCGCCGCGCCGATCATGGGCGCGTTGGACACCCTCTCCCAGACGCCGCGCACCAGCCGCCCGCGCCAGGCGAACCAGATCGCCGCACCCACAAGCAGCACGAGCAAGGCGATGGTGGCGGCGCTGACCAGCCCGAAACCGGCGGTACCGGGTCCATACGGCTCATGCATGTATCGCGGTCCCGGGGTTCAGAGCAGCAGGTAGCGGTAGGCGGGCGACCCGGGTTTCAGGGTTTCGACGTGCAGCTGGGTCGCGCGTATCCGGGTCAGCAGGCCGTCCAGGTCGGCCGATGATCCCAATTGGATGCCCACCAGCGCCTCGCCGGTCTCCCGGTTGTTGCGCTTGACGTACTCGAAGAGCGTGATGTCGTCGTCGGGTCCGAGCACCTCGTCGAGGAACCGGCGCAGCGCCCCGGGCTCCTGCGGGAAGTCGACCAGGAAGTAGTGCTTGAGGCCGAGGTGGACCAGCGAGCGCTCGAGCACTTCGCCGTAGCGCGAGACGTCATTGTTGCCGCCGGAGATCAGGCACACCACCGTCGAACCGGGTTCGATATCGGCGTCCAGCAATCCCGTCACCGACAGCGCGCCCGCGGGTTCGGCGATGATGCCCTCGTTTTGGTAGAGGTCGAGCATCGCGGTGCACACCGCCCCCTCGTCGACCGCGGTGATCGAGACCATGTCGCCGGCGGCCGCCAGCGCGGCGTAGGTCAGGTCGCCGGCCCGTCGCACCGCGGCGCCGTCGACGAACTGGTCGACGTGGTTCAGCGTCACCGGCTCGCCGGCGGACAGCGCCGCCATCATCGCCGCGGCGCCGGCCGGCTCGACGCCCAGCACCGACGAGTTGTCGGTCCGCTCGGCGAGGTAGCTGGTGATGCCGGCGATGCAGCCGCCCCCGCCCACCGGGACCACCACCAGATCCGGCTCGGTCTCGAGTTGATCGAGCAGCTCGACCGCGATGGTGCCCTGGCCCGCCATGGTGCGCAGGTCGTCGTACGGCGGAACCAGGGTGGCGCCGGTGCTTTCCACGTCGGCCAGCGCGGCCTCGGCGGCAAGGTCGTAGGTCGCGCCGCCGACGATCAGGTCGATGAACTCCCCGCCGTGGTAGCGGATCCGGTCACGCTTTTGCATGGGCGTCTTGGCGGGCACATAGACGCGGCCGTGCACCTGCAACATTCGGCACGCGTAGGCAAAGCCTTGGGCGTGATTGCCCGCCGACGAGCACACCACGCCCGCGGCCAGCTCCGTCTCGGATAGCTGAACCAGCAGGTTGTAGGCGCCGCGGAGTTTGTAGGAGCGCACAATCTGCAGGTCCTCGCGCTTGAGGTAGACCCGCGCGCCGGTGCGGGCCGACAACCGGTCGCTGAACTGCAACGGGGTCGGCGTCACGACGGCCGCGATCCGCTTGGCCGCGGTGTCGATGTCAGCCGCGGTCAGCGGCGCGACGCTCGGGGGACGGCTCAATTCAGCGGACACTGATTAATGGTGCCATGCCAGCTGACCAACGCCGGAATTCAGCCGACCGGGGTCAGCACGAACACCGGGATCTGACGGTCGGTCTTCGTCTGGTACTCGGCGTATTCGGGCCACGCCTCGACGGCCCGCTCCCACCAGGTGGCCTTCTCATCGCCGAAGACCTCCCGGGCGTCGTAATCGCGGGTGACGGCGCCGTCCTGCAGCTCGACCCGCGGATTCTTGGTGATGTTGTGATACCAGACCGGGTGTTTCGGCGCCCCCCCGAGCGAGGCGACGACGGCGTACTGCCCGTCGTGCTCGACGCGCATCAGCGGTGTCTTGCGGAGTTTGCCGGTCTTGGCGCCGACCGTGGTCAGCAGGATGATCGGCTTGCCCTTCATGTCGGCGGCCTCGGCTCCCCCCGACTCGGCGTACTTGTCAGCTTGCTCGCGAGACCAATCCCAGGGCGATGGCTCGTACTCTCCGGAAAGCGGCATGCCACCAACTTTAAGCGCGGCGCGCCGTCCCCCGTCGACCGGCATCGCCACTGTGGCCGCACCTGCCCCACCGGTCACGGCGCGGCGGGCACCCGAACACATGCCCGCCTTTGAGCGACAACTGCTGTCGCTGGGAGGCCGGCACCAGCCCCTTGCCTCCGTTTGGGGTGACGGCCGTGACCGCGCTAATCCCGGTTCTCGGGTTGGTGCGCGGTGAACCGCCGCAGGCGGCGACGGGTCTGGTGGTCGTCGGCCCCGGACTCGCCGTCGCTGTGCCTGCCCCGCGTGTAATCGCCTTGCCACGGCACCCGCTCGTTCGCGGCGTCGTTCACCGCCTCCTGTTCGCGGCCGAGCGCGCCGCGCGAGCCCAGGAAGAACTCATGCTTGCGGTGCAGTTCTTCGTCCGACTCGATGGGCATGAGTTCGGGGGCGAATTCTTCCAGCTCGGCCCGGCGCTGCGGAACGATCATGCAGATCGGCTCGTCGACCTCGAATCGCACCGGCATGAATTCGCGGGTGAATTTCCAGTTCATGCTGAAACTCGAAGTGGACCAATCGGTTTCGACGATGCCTTCCAATGCGGAGATGGCGTCCTTCGGATGGTTCGCCGGGCCGCGCACCAACAGGTTGTAGCCGGGCGGGGTGCGAAACAGCATCGGCAAATGCCAGGTCAAGATGCCGTAGCCGAAGTGGCTGGAGGGCAGGAACTGGCCGCTCTCGCGGGTGTCGGGCGCGATCATCAGGCTCGCGCGGTCGTCGCCGCCCATCCACGTCGCGGTGAACGCGTTGCGGTTGCGCACTTCCCAGCCGCTCTGGTTGGCGATGAGCATCGGCAGGCACCGGTGGGGCCAACCCTGCCGCATCTGAGACATCCACGTCCGCCCGATCGGCGCGGGGGCGATCTGCGGCGCGATCTCATGGGTGATGTACGCGATCAGGGGGCGGGGCTGCCCGGTTGACTTGTCACTCATCAGATCCTCGCTTCACCGATAGGGCCAATGCACTATCGCGACCAAACGTTAACGGTCCGTGAAGTCCGGTGCCGGGTGAAAACCGGTCTAACGCGTTCGGGCCAGCTCCGCGATGGCGTTGACCCGCCGGACCGCGGTGGCGATCTCGTCGGCGAACTCGCGCCGGCGTCGCGCGATATCCGGCTCCTCGACACCGTCGACCAGCTCGCGATGCCGGGCCAATCGCAGCGCCGTCTTGAACAACTCCATCGACCGCGACTCGGCGCTGGCGATTCTGCGCTGCAGCTCCCACTGCTTGCCCACCTCGAGGCACTCGGCGAGAAACGCTTCCTCGTCGAACGATTCGTCGTCGTAGGCGGCCAGCCTGTCGGCGACGATGTGGTAGGCGTCGAGAAACGGGCGCAGCACCAGGTGCGCCAACAGGACGTCGGCCTTTTCCAGCAGGCCGCGCACGTCGGCCGCGCCGGCCGCCTTGCGAGTGTCTTCCACCCGCCCGATCAGGCGCACCTCGTCGGCAAGTTCCTTCTCGAACTGTGCGCGCGCCGAGAACAAAAACTCGAACTTCAGCAACTCGCGCAGGCGTAGCGCCTCATCGCGCACGGCCGTCGGGTGGACCAAACCTTCCACGCAACCCTCGGCGTCTTCGATCGCGGCCAGCAGCGCCGTCTCGGCGATCGCGCGGTCGACCACGATGTGAATGGCGGCGTTGCGGTAGAACGCGGCGACCAGGTGCTGCTCGGCCCCGATACCCCAGACCGGTTCGGTGCCGGCGTCGTACACGCTGACGACGCCCGAGGCAACCAACTGGTGCAGGGTCCAGCGGATGGTGGAGCGATTCGTCAGGTCGGCGGCGCCGGCCACCGTCCAGTTGCGCGCCGCGATGTAGCTCGCCAGCGGCCGCACGGTGGCCAGCACCTCGCTGATGGACAGCGAGCGGTCGGCGCCCAGCAGCGCGAGGCTCACCACCGCGGTCGGGGTGACCGGCGTGGCACGGTTGATCCGGTGCTCGACGTCCAGCGCGATGCGTTCGATCTCGATGCCCGTGCCGGACTCCGATGTTTTTTGTAAGGCGCGCAGCTCCTCGAGGCGCTTGCGCAGCGGCAGCGGTTCGCCGAAGTCGAGGTAGGCGCGGCCGAGGCGCTCACCCTGCTGGCGCGCCAGCCGGATCAGGAAGCGAAAATCCTCGGGCCGCTTCGTCGCTCCGTAGGCCTCGGTGGTCATGGCTTCCACCTCGTGCAGCTGGTCATACACGATCGAGGTCGGCACCAAATACACCTCGGGGCCGTCGATTTCGTCGACGGCGTCGGCGATGTACCGCAGGATCCCGAACACCGGGGGCCGCAGCTTGCCCGTCCTGGTCCGGCCGCCTTCGATGGACCACGTCATGTTGGCGTGGTTTTGCACCAGCTGCGCGGCGTACGCGCGCAAGACGAAGCGGTAGACGGGAATGTCCTTCGTTTGGCGCCGGATGAAGATTGTCCCGGTTCGCTTGGCCCAGACACCCATCGGGAAGAAGTTCAGGTTGGCACCACCGAACGTCAGCGCGGGCGAGAGCCGGTTGGCCTGGATCACCTCCGGCAGCAGCAGCCCGTCCAGATAAGAGCGATGCGAAAAGGCAAACGCCAGAGTGGCTTTGCGGTCCAGCTTGCGCAGCTGGGCGATCTGATCCTCGTCGACCAGCACATCGTAGGCCCGCATCAGCCAGCAACTGAAGCTGCGCCAGGCCCGCACCGCCCGCTCATCCAGCGAGGGCGCCATCTCGCGCAGGTAACACGCGGCCTCGGCGCGCACGGCGGGAAGATCGCGGCCGAGGTCGTCGGCCAGCTTGCTCAGCCGCTCGTCATACCATGGCGCGCGCAGCAATTGGGCCACCTCGGCCGGGTCGGTCGCCAGGGGCGTCGTCGACTCCTCGATGAGACCCGTGCGCTGCAACAACTTTCGCGCTCCGATGCGACCGATCTCGCGGGCGTTCCCCGCTGGCCCGCCGATCATGCCGGCTGCACCGTTGCGGCGCCGGAAGGCTCGTGCACCTCCGGATGCGGGTCAGGCGCGTAGAGCTGCTCGATCTCCTCGGCGTACTTCGACATGATCGGCTTGCGCTTGAGCTTCATCGTCAGCGTGATCTCGTCGCCGCCGGGCTCCCACAGCGTGGGCAGGATGCGGAACCGTTTGATCTGTTCCACCCGGGAGAGTTTGGCGTTGCCCGCCGCCACCCCGGCGGAAATCTGAGCGACGACCTCGGGGTCGGCCGCTAGCGCGGCGGGTGACGCGTCGGACAGTCCGCGTTGGGCGGCATACGGGCCGACCGAGTCGGCGTCGAACACCATGAGCGCGGTGTTGTAGGGCCGTCCGTCGCCGACGGTGATCATCACCCCGACCATCGGGCAGGCAGCCAGGATGGAGTTCTCAATGTTGGCCGGTGACATGTTCTTTCCCGCCGCGTTGATGATCAGCTCCTTCTTGCGGTCCACCACCCGCAGATAGCCCTGCGTGTCGGCCTCGAGGATGTCGCCGGTGTGCAGCCAGCCGTCGGCGTCGATCGCCTCGGCCGTCTTCGCCGGCTCCTTGCGGTAGCCCTTCATCACCAGCGGGCCGCGCACCAGAAACTCGCCGTCCTCAGCGATCTTGCCCTCCAGCCCGGGGAGCAGCTTGCCGACCGAGCCCAGGCGCGCCTCGCGGGGGTGGCTGACGGTGGCGACGCAGCTCAGCTCCGACATCCCCCAGACCTCGGCGATCGGAATGCCGATGCCGGCGAAGAAGGCCAGCGTCTCCTTGGGGATCGGCGCCGCACCCGAGACCGCCCAGCGCAATTCGCCGAAGCCGAGCCGCTCGCGCAGTTTCGACAGCACCAGCTCGTCGGCCTTGGCCCATTCGGCGACCAGGTCATCCGGCATCGCCTCCCCGGCCACCAGGGCGGCGGCACGCCTGGCGGCCACCGACATCGCCCATTGCAACGCCTGGCGTGTGACATCGTCCTGCTCGTTGGCGATCGTGAATTCGATTCCGGCCTTGAGCTTTTCCCATACCCGCGGCACGGCACCCCACACGGTGGGACGCGCGTCGGGCAGCGCGGCGGCGATGGCGCGCGGGTCGGAAACCACGGTGATCTGAGCGCCGAACACCTCCAGGCTGTACAGGCCCATCACCCGGTCGGCGATGTGCGCCGTCGGCAGAAACGACGTGACCCGGTCGGCGTACTGGCTCGGCAGGACGGCGTCGAGGGCATACATCTCGAACAGCAGGTTGGCGTGAGTCATCTCCACGCCCTTGGGGTTTCCGGTAGTCCCGGAGGTGTAGATGAGGGTGGCGACGTCGTCGGGTTGCACTGCCCGCCAGGTGGACTCGAAGTCGAAATCCGTTGGGGCGGAGCCATACAGGTCTTCCACCGAGAGGGTGCCGGGCGGCGAACCGTCGACGCAGACGATGTGCTCGACGGGTGCGCCGCTGGCCCGGATGCGGTCCACGTACTGCGCCTCGCAGATGGCGACCTTGGTGCCGGCATTGTCGAACAGATACGTCAGCTGCTCGGCCGGCAACGTGCTGTACACCGAAAACGATGTGGCGCCAAGGTGTTGGGCACCGATTTCGAAGGGGTAGAACTCGATCCGGTTGGCCATCATCAGCGACACCGTGTCGCCGCGGCGCACCCCCAGGCCCGCGAGGCCGGCGGCGACCTTGCGCACCTGCGCCGCGAGCTCTCGCCATGTCAACGTCTGGGTGTCGCCGGGCGTCCGCAGCGCGACCGCATCCGGGTCGATCGCGGCGGTGCGCTGGAACGCCTCGCACAGGGTGGCCGGATGCTCGGCTGTCGTCATTTCCGTAGCGTACGTCGGTGCCCAGGGCGCGGATACGTTTTCAGCTGCCGGGGCGCCAGAGCTGTACCGTGCTCGTCACACCGGCGGGCAATTCCAGCAGCTCGATCGGTGTGTCGTCGGGGTCGTAGATGAAGAACATCCGCACTCCCCCGATATCGACGGGCGGGTCGGCCCGCACGCCGGGGTGCAGGCGCGCCACGGCGTCGTGGGCCGCGTCGAGATCGTCGACCCGGAACGAGATGTTGGTGTATCCCAGGTGCGGTCCGCTGGGGCACTCGGGCACCGTACCCAGCGACAGCAGCTCGACCATCGCGGCCCCGATCAGCCCGCCGATCATGCGGCCCTGCTGGGCGGCCCCGCCGGTCACCGAATCCAGTCCGGCGCCCTCGAGTTCGACGTCGAAGACGACGTCCATGCCCAGCACCGCGGTGTAGAAGGCTAGGGACGCCTCGATGTCGGAGACGCCGATGCAGACGTGCGAGAAGTTCTGCACGGCGAGGGGGTGCGGTTGGCTCATGACTGCTCCTTGGCGGGGTGGGGTGGGTGAATACCGCAGGTACAGGCGTCAATTGACGGGCAGGTGCAACGCATCCCCCACTCGATCACGGCCCGGGCCCGCGCCAGCGACTCCAGTTGGGCGTCGATCTCGGCGAGCTTGGCCTCGGCGAGAGCGCGGCTGGCCGGCCGTCCCGGCGCGTCGTCGGCGAACAGCAGCTGGATCTCGTCGAGCGAGAACCCCGCGGCCTTGCACAGCGCGATCACCTCGAGCCGGGACAGGATCGAGTCGTCGTAGCGACGCTGACCGCCCAGTCGCGTCGGCTCGGGCACCAGGCCGATCTGCTCGTAGTAGCGCAGGGTCGTCGCGGCGACCCCGGTTTCGCGGGAGATCTCACCGATCGTGCGGCCACCGGCCACCGCGCCTCCCGAGGATTTGGTGCTTGACTTAGAGTCAACTCTAAGTCATTGACTGTGGTTATGGCTATCACCTCACGAGCGGAACTGGACGGTTCCCGCTATGCCCTGCTCCGGTCCTTTCGCCGCGACGGCACTCCCGTCGACACCCCGGTCTGGTTCGCGTTCGACGCCGACGGCTTGTTGTTCCGAACCAAGGCGGGCCCGAAGACCAGGCGGCTGGCCGCGCGCGGCGACGTCGAACTCGCGGCCTGCGATTACCGGGGCCGGGTCCGCCCGGGCGCGAGGACGCTGGCGGGCCGCGCCACCGTCCTGTCCGGCGCCGACGCCGAACGGGCCAACCGGGTGCTGCGGCGCCGGTACGGCTGGCAATGGAACATCGTGCCGCTGATCAAGGTCCCGGGCGTGACGAACGTGCACCAGGAGCTGTGCGTGCGCGAGAAAGTGCGGCGCGCCCGCGACGGCGGGGTGTGGCCGGACAGTGTGATCGTCCGGGTGGAACTGCCATGACGCGCACCGCGATGCCGGACCCCGTCCGCTCCCCCACCCTTCGCCAATGCTGCAGCGCCGCAGCAGGACTCGTGCGAGGGATGGTGCGTCCGAAGCGGCCCGACGAACGGTTCGTGCGCAGCGTCGTCGACGCGGGGCTGCCGGACACCGGCCGCGCCGTGACCGTGCGGGCGCTGCCCCAGGTGCCGCGCCGGGTGCCGACGGCCGCCATCGTCGAGGGCACCTTCACACCGGCCCGCATCGAGAACTCGCTGACGTCGTTCCTCATCACTCACCCGCAGGCCACGTTCATCGTCGATCCCGCGGTGTGCCTCGACGCCGAGCACCGCGCGATCGCCCAGCTGCCCGCGGTGCTGCGGGTCGCGGTCCGTCCGCCGGACAGCACCATCCCCACCGTCACGGCACTGTCCCATCTACCCGATGCGCCGACGCTGGATTTCGCCGTGCCCACCCACGCGCACTGGGACCACGTGTCGGGTCTGCTCGACCTGCCGGACCTTCCCGTGCACCTGCACCGCCGCGAACACGATTGGATCGCTTCGGGCTCCGTCGCGCCCGTCGGCGGCGTGCGCGATTCGCTGCGCGGCCGGGCGATCAGCGAATACGAGCTGGACGGGCCGCCGGTGCTGACCTTCACCGCAAGCCACGATCTGTTCGGCGACCGGTCGGTGCTTTTGGTGGATCTGGCCGGTCACACGCCGGGCAGTGTCGGGGTGCTCGCCCACACCCAGCGGGGATGGATCTTGATCGCCGGCGACGCCGCCTGGCACCGGTTGCAGATCGACAAGGTCCGGCAGAAGTCAAGCTACCCAGGCAATTTGGTGGACGAGGATCGCGAGGAGGCCTTCAAGACGCTCCAGCGCCTGCACCTGGCGCGGCACGCGGTCACGATCATCCCGACTCACGACCACCAGGCGGTGCTGGCCTTGCCCTGATCGCGCCGCGAGTGTGCGGCCGGCCGCACAGTCGGGCGCGAGCGTGCGGCTGGCCGCACAGTCGGCGATGGCTACCGCTAGCCGCCCAGGCAGCCCGGGCCGAGCAGTTCCTTGAGATCGCCCATCAACGCCGGCGACGGCGTCACCCGCAGCGACGCATCGAGTTCCAGCGTGGTGATCCGGTCACCGCTGATCAGCCGCAGGTGCACCTGCGAGGTCCCTGGGTGGCGGGCCAGCACCTGCTTGAGCGCGCTGACCTTGTCGATGGTGCACTGCCGCGTGGGCAGGCTGACCGCGATCGGCCGGTTCGCCTGGGCGGTGGAAAAGTCCGGCACCACAAGCTCGTTGGCGATCAGGCTGATCCGGTCGTCGCGGATGGCCACCTTGGCGTTGATCAGCACGACGGTGTCATCGGCGATGTCGGCGCCGTAGCTGGAATACGCGTGCGGGAAGAACATCACCTCGATGCCACCGGTGAGGTCCTCCAATTGCGCTGACGCCCAGGGCATCCCGTTCTTGTTGACCCGCCGGTTGACCGATGCGAGGATGCCGCCCACCCGTACCTGGGTCTCGTTGGCCACATCGCCGTCGAGGATGGCCGGGATCTGGGTGTCCACCTGCGCGGCCAGCAGGTGCGCCACCCCGTTGAGCGGGTGCCCGGACACGTACAGGCCCAGCATCTCCCGCTCCAGCGCGAGCTTGTGCTTGTCCTCCCACTCGTCGTCGGGCACCTTGATGGTGAACACCGATTCGGTGCAACCGTCATCACCGCCGAACAGGTCGAACTGGCCTATCGCCTCGGCCTTCTTGGTGCCCAGCACCGAATCGACCGCGTCGGTGTGCACCAGGAACAGGCCCTTGCGGGCATGCCCGAGCGAGTCGAAGGCGCCGGCCTTGATCAGCGACTCGGTCACCTTCTTGTTGCAGGCGGCGATGTCGATCTTGTTCAGGTAGTCCGAGAAGTCGGTGAACTTGCCCTTGCCGTTGCGGGTGCCGATCAGCGAGCCCACCACGTTGGCACCGACATTGCGCACCGCGCCCAGCCCGAAGCGGATGTCCGTTCCGACCGAGGCGAAGTTCACCAGCGACTCGTTGACGTCGGGCGGCAGCACCGTGATGCCCAGCTTGCGGCAGTCGGCGAGGTAGACGGCGGCCTTGTCCTTGTCGTCACCCACCGAGGTCAGCAGCCCGGCCATGTACTCGGCCGGATAGTTGGCCTTGAGATAGGCGGTCCAATACGAGACCAGGCCGTAGCCGGCCGCGTGCGACTTGTTGAACGCATACCCGGCGAACGGAAGGATGGTGTCCCACAACGCCTTCACCGCTTTTTCGGAGAATCCGTTGGCGGTCATGCCCTCGTAGAAGCCCTTGTACTCGGCCTCGAGCACCTCGAGCTTCTTCTTCCCCATCGCCTTACGCAGCGCGTCGGCCTTACCCATGGTGTAGGAGGCGACCTTCTGGGCGATGAGCATGATCTGCTCTTGGTAGACGATCAAACCGTGAGTCTCGGAAAGGATCTCGCGCAGCGGCTCCTCGAGCTCCGGGTGAATGGGCTTGATCGGCTGTCGCGCGTTCTTGCGGTCGGCGTAGTCGTTGTGGGCGTTCATGCCCATCGGGCCGGGGCGGTACAGGGCCAGCACCGCGACGATGTCGTTGAACTCGGTGGGCTGCATGCGGCGCAGCAGATCGCGCATCGGGCCGCCGTCGAGCTGGAACACGCCCAGGGTGTCGCCCCGGCCCAGCAGCTCGTAGGTGGGCTTGTCGTCCAGCGGCACGGTTTCCAGGTCGAGGTCGATTCCCCTGTTGGCCTTGATGTTATCCAGGGCGTCGCCGATGATCGTCAGGTTGCGCAGGCCCAGGAAGTCCATCTTCAGCAGGCCGATGGCCTCACACGACGGGTAGTCCCAGCCGGTGATGACGGCGCCGTCCTGCGGCCGCTTCCACAGCGGGATGGCCTCGGTCAGCGGCTCGCTGCTCATGATCACCGCGCACGCGTGCACGCCGGCGTTGCGGATCAGGCCCTCCAGGCCGCGGGCGGTCTGGTAGATGGTGCGGACGTCGGGGTCGGTTTCGATCAGGCCGCGGACCTCGGCGGCCTCCTTGTATCGCTCGTGGGCGGGATCGGTGATCCCCGACAGCGGAATGTCCTTGGCCATGATCGGCGGCGGCAGCGCCTTGGTGATCCGGTCGGCGATGGCGAACCCGGGCTGGCCGTAGTGGATGCGCGCCGAGTCCTTCAGGGCCGCTTTGGTTTTGATGGTACCGAAGGTGATGACCTGCGCGACGCGGTCGGAGCCCCACTTGTCGGCGGCGTAGCGCACCATCTCGCCGCGACGACGGTCGTCGAAGTCGATGTCGATGTCGGGCGCCGACGGGCGTTCCGGGTTGAGGAAGCGCTCGAACAGCAGGCCGTGCGGGATGGGGTCGATGTTGGTGATGCCCAGCGAGTAGGCCACCAGCGAGCCCGCCGCCGAGCCGCGCCCCGGCCCGACCCGGATGTCGACCGACCGCGCGTAATTGATCAGGTCCGCGACGATCAGGAAGTACGACGGGAAACCCTTGTCGCAGATGACCTTGATCTCGTACTCGGCCCGGTCGATGTAGTCCTGGCCGACGTCGGCTCCGAACCGCCGCTGCAGCCCGGCCATCACCTCGTGGTGCAGCCAGCTCGCCTGGTCGTGCCCCTCGGGCACCGGGAAGATCGGCATCCGGTCGCGGGGCGCCCAGACCTCGTCGTAGGGCTGCACCCGCTCGGCGATGAGCAGGGTGGAGTCGCAGGCGCCGGGGACCGCGTCGTCCCAGATCCGGCGCATGTCGGCGGCCGACTTCAGGTAGTAGCCGTCACCGTCGAACTTGAAGCGGTTCGGGTCCGAGAGCGTCTTGCCGGTCTGCACGCACAGCAGCGCCTCGTGGTTGTGCGCGGCGTCGCGGGTGACGTAGTGGCAGTCGTTGGTGGCCAGCGGCGGGATGCCCAGTTTGCGGCCGATCTCCAGCAGCCCTTCGCGGACCCGTTGCTCGATGGACAGGCCGTGGTCCATCAGCTCGAGGAAGTAGTTGTCGGCGCCGAAGATCTCGCGCCACTTGGCGGCCGACTCCAGCGCCTCGCGGTCATGCCCCAACCGAAGGCGGGTCTGCACCTCCCCCGAGGGGCAGCCGGTGGTGGCGATGATGCCCTCGGCGTGTTCGGCGATGATCTCGGCGTCCATCCGCGACCACTTGCCGAGCTGGCCCTCGAACGACGCCAGCGAGGACAGCTTGAACAGGTTGCGCAGGCCGGTGGCGTTCTCGGCCACCATCGTCATGTGCGTGTAGGAGCCGCTGCCCGAGACGTCGTCGGACTTCTGGCCGGGGTCACCCCACAGAATCCGCCGGGTGTCGAAGCGCGACGCCGGCGCGATGTAGGCCTCGACGCCGATGATCGGTTTGATCCCGGCCTTGGCCGCGGCGTTGTAGAACTCGCTGGCGCCGAACATGTTTCCGTGGTCGGTCATCCCGACCGCGGGCATTTGCAGCCGCTCCACCTCGGCGAGCATCGGCGTGATCTTCGCGGCACCGTCCAACATCGAGTACTCGGTGTGGTTATGCAGGTGCACGAAGGACGAGTGGTTCATAGGGACGCCAGTCTATGACTGAGCACCGACGGCTTTCGGGCGTGTCGCCGCGTGTGTCTTAAGGCGTTTATCCGTACAACTCGACGAAGTTCTTCAACGACTTCTGCACGTCGCCTTTGACGGCGCGAGCCGCCGCGGCGCCCACCGGACCGAACAGCGCCCGCCCGCCCAGCTCCAGGCGCAGACCCAGCGTCGATCCCTCCTCGGTGGGCCGCACGGTGAGCGACACGGCGTATTTGGCCCCGCCTTTGCCGGAGCCCGACATCGTCACCTCGTGCGGCGGGTCCCACTTGGTCACCGTCCACGTCACCCGGTTGCGGAGGCCCTTGGCCCGGGCCACGCCGACGACCTGGGTTCCTTCGCCCAGCTCGTCGGGGAGTTCGCTGCGCCACCCCTCGTGCATCACCAGCCAGTCACCCAGGTCCGACAAGTCGGACACCTGGTCCCACATCTGCTGGGGGCTCATCGGTACGTCGGCGGTCATCTCCACAGCGGCCACCGGCTGAGCTTAATGGCGGCGGATCTTGGCTCGCGAGCGTAACCAGGCTGCGATTTCTGGCGCATTTTTTCGCAGTGTGGTTACGCCCGCGGATTGAACACGCCGGACAGACCGGGCGCTCAGCGCTTGGGCCCCCCGCGGAAACGGTTGCCGATCCGGATGCCCGGCAACAGCAGGCTGCGCGGCACGAATCGGCCCCCCGTGCTGACCACCTTGGGCACCACGCCGGGCACCACGGTGCGCCTGCCGGAGAGCATGCCACCGATCGCCGCCTCGGCCACCTCGCGCGGCGAGACCTGCGCCAGCGGAATGCTGAACCGCTCGGCGTTGGCGATCTCGGCCCACTCGGTCGGCACCGGCCCCGGGCACAGACAGGTGACCGACACCCCGGTGCCGTGCAGCTCCTCGTGGACCGCTTCGGAGAAGGTCTGCACGAAGGCCTTGGTGGCCGAATAGACGGCCATGTAGGGAACCGGCTGAAAACCCGCGATCGAGGCGATGTTCATCACCGCGCCGGCCCCGCGCTCAACCATGCCGGGCAAGCTCGCGTGGGTGAGTTCCATCAACGCCAGCGCGTTGAGGGTGATCTCGTCGCTCTCGCGTTCCACCGGCAACTGGTGGAAGACCCCGCTGGTGCCGAATCCGGCGCTGTTGCACAACCCGGCGATCGGCTCGGTGCGCAGCCGGTTCGCCAGTTTGGCGCGGGCCTCGCCGTCGCTGAGATCCAGCGGCAGCACCTCGACGGCGACCGAGTACTCCTTGCCCACCTCGTTGGCCAGCTCGTCGAGGCGCTCGCGGCGCCGCGCGACCAGCAACAGCGGGAAGCCGCGTCGGGCCAGTCCGCGAGCCAGTTCGGCGCCGATGCCCGATGACGCCCCGGTGATGACGACGGTGGTCTGGATGTCAGGTTTCGGAAGGCTCATGTCTCACCAATGTATCCCTCGGGTCGCCCGCACAAACGTCTCGCTTCGTCTGTCGAATTCCGTTGTGTCGGTTGTCGATTCGTTACCCTTTGCGGCGCTGGAGTCGCTGAACATGGCGAACGCCCGGTTGCGCACCCGGTCCATCACCGCCGGGTTGACCGCATCGGCGAGGGCGGCGAACTGGCCGAACGGCGAGCTGGCCCGGCGCGGCCGGTGCACGATCGCGTCCGCGATCACGCCGGCCGCCTGCTCGGGCGTCAGCGCCGGGAATTTGTCGTAGAGGGTGGTCGGGCTGATCATCGGCGTGCGCACCAGCGCCATGTGCACGGTGGTGAACCGGACGTCGTCGTTGACGGTCTCGGCCTGCAGCGCGTCGCACAGGCTGTCCAGCGCGGCCTTGCTGGCGATGTAGGCCCCGAAGCGGGGCGCCCGCGTCTGCACGCCGACCGAGGAGACGTTGAGCACGTGCCCGAATCCCCGCTCGCGCATCCCGGGGATGAACTTGAGGATCAGCTGGACAGCGCCGAGGTAGTTCAGCTGCATGGTCCGCTGGTAATCGTGGATCCGGTCGTAGGACAGCGCCAGCGAACGCCGAATCGACCGGCCCGCGTTGTTGATCAGGATGTCGACCCCGCCGAGGTCGTCGAGCACCTGATCGGCCATCGCGGCGATGGCGTCCATGTCGGACAGGTCGCACGGGTAGACGTGGGCCATCCCGCCGGCGTCGCGGATCTCAGAGGCGACCTTCTCGAGGTTCTCCCGGGTGCGCGCCACCAGCGCCACCGCGCCGCCGGCTTCCGCGATCTTCTTCGCGGCGGCCTCCCCGATGCCCGACGATCCCCCGGTGATCAGGGCGGTCTTGCCCGCGACGGCCTCCTCGAGCGTGCGGCCCTGCACCGCATCGAGCAGATTCCTCAGATAGAACGGCCGATACCGCCCCGCCGAGTTGGGGGTGTTGACGATGTGAGACACCGCAGCCAGCGGTTTTTCCACCAGGTTCCCCAGCGAGTTCTCCACCAAGTTCGTTAAGTCACCAAGGTTCATCGGCATTCGCTCCTGACGACCGCCTTGCGGGCTGCGCGAGTGATGTGACGTGCACCATCACGCCAACCTAAGACATCAGTCCCCGCCCCGATGCAGATTGCGGTCATGTAAACGCGGCGCGCCTTCTCACGGTTCGCCCACAACGATCGCCACCCGTAGGCGATCCGCGTGTTACACAAGGCAATCCGTGCGTGATCGCGCACTAACCGACGGGCAGTGCCGGGATGCACCACTTCGGCTTGGTGGCCGGGCATTTGGCCGACGCACTGGCCGGCGCCGGGCTCCCGTCGGAGACGGTGTCCGAGATCGCGACGGGCGACGCCAAGGCGACGGTCTGATCGCATTCCGCCTGCCGTCCGTCGCAAACGGTGCCTAGCATGCTGGGATGCGGCGCACATTTGACGACCTGATCGCGGAGGCGGACGCCGCCCCGGTCGACGGCTGGGATTTCTCGTGGCTGGACGGACGGGCGACCGAGGACCGCCCGTCGTGGGGCTACCAGCGCCTGCTGAAGCAACGGTTGGCGAGCGTGTCGTCCGCGCTGGACATTCACACCGGAGGCGGGGAGGTGCTGTCCGGCGCGGCGCCGTTCCCGCCCACCATGGCGGCCATCGAGACGTGGCCGCCCAACGCGGCCCTGGCCACCCGGCGCCTGCATCCGCACGGCGTGGTGGTCGTCGCGACTCGCGACGAGCCGCCGCTACCGTTCGCCGATGACGCCTTCGACCTGGTCACCACGCGCCATCCGATCTCCGTCTGGTGGACCGAGATCTTTCGGGTGCTCCGGCCGGGCGGCACCTACTTCGCGCAGCACATCGGTCCCGCCACGATGGGCGAGCTGGTGGAGTACTTCATCGGACCGCAGCCGCAGAAGTGGGCCGAGTTTCACCCGGACGCCGTCCGCGCTCAGGCCGAGGCCGCCGGGCTGCAGATCGTCGATCTGCGCATGGAGCGGATGCGGGCCGAATTCTTCGACGTCGGCGCCATCGTCTACTTCCTGCGCAAGGTGGTCTGGTCGGTGCCCGACTTCAGCGTGCAGCGCTACCGCGACCGGCTGGCCGAACTTCACGAGCGGATCGAGGCCGAGGGGCCGTTCGTCACGCACCCGACGCGGGTGCTCGTCGAGGCCCGCAAGCCCGGCTGAGTCAGCCCTCGGCTCGCAGCACGTCCAGCGCGTGCTGCAGGTCGGGCGGGTAGGGGCTGACGATCTCCATCCGCCGCCCGTCGGCCGGATGGGCGAACGACAGCGAGCGGGCATGCAGCCATTGACGTTCCAGGCCAAGCTTTTTCGCGAGTTTGGGGTCGGCGCCGTAGACCAGGTCGCCGCAGCACGGGTGGTGCAGCGCGGAGAAATGCACCCGGATCTGGTGGGTGCGCCCGGTTTCCAGGTGCACGTCGAGCAGGCTGGCCGCGACGAAGGCCTCCACGGTGTCGTAGTGGGTGAGGCTGTGCCGGCCGTCCTTGGTGACCGCGAACTTCCACTCACCGCCGCGGTGCCGCCCGATCGGGGCGTCGATGGTCCCGCTGGACGGATCCGGATGCCCCTGCACCAGCGCGTGGTAGCGCTTGTCGACGGTGCGCTGCTTGAACGCCCGCTTGAGCAGGGTGTAAGCGCGCTCGGAGAGCGCCACCACCATCACCCCGGAGGTACCGACGTCGAGGCGATGCACGATGCCCTGCCGCTCGGGCACCCCGGAGGTGGTGATCCGGTAACCGGCGGCGGCCAGGCCGCCGAGCACCGTCGGCCCGGTCCAGCCCACCGACGCGTGCGCGGCCACCGCGGCCGGCTTGTCGACCGCGACGATGTCGTCGTCGGAGTACAGGATCGTCATGCCCTCGATGTCGACCGGCGTGTTCTGCGGCGGCGCCGGCGCCTCGGGCAGGCGCACCTGCAGCCACGCGCCGCCGGTCAGCCGGTCGGACTTGCCGGCCTGCACCCCGTCCAATTCGACGCCGCCGTCTTCGGCCAGGGCCGCCGCGGCGCTGCGCGACAGCCCCAGCAGGCGGGCCAGGCCGGTGTCGACGCGCATGCCCGCCAGCCCCTCCGGAACCGGCATCGAGCGGTCACTCACCCGCGCTGTCCCCGTCGGCGTTGCGCCGACCGACTGAGTCGAAGTCGAAACCGAAGATCGACAGCACCACCAGCAGGATGGCGCCGCCCACCACGGAGGGATCGGCGACGTTGAACACCGGCCACCAACCGACCGAGAGGAAGTCCACGACATGGCCGCGCAGCGGTCCGGGCGCCCGGAAGAAGCGGTCGACCAGGTTGCCCATGGCGCCGCCGAGGATCAACCCCAGGCCCACCGCCCACCAGGGCGACACCAGCCGCCGGCCCATCCAGAAGATGCCGGCCACCACGCCGGTCGCGATCAGGGTCAGCATCCAGGTGTAGCCGGTGGCCATCGAGAACGCGGCGCCCGAATTGCGCACCAGGGTCCAGGTCACCGTGTCGCCGATGATCGGCACCGGCTGTCCGGGAGGCAACAGCTTGACGGCGAGCACCTTGGTGACGATGTCCAGGGCCAGGACGATCGCGGCGACCGACAGCAGCAAGCGCAGCCGGCGCGGCGGCCGCTGCTGGTCGGCGGCGTCGTTCTCAGCGTTGTCGGCCGAGGTCACCGGCTCCGTTGATCCCGTTGGTTCTTCAGGCACTCTCTCATCATCCCCTACTGCCCCGCGCAACCTAGCGATGTCCGTGTGGCGGCGATGCGCAATGATTCGACCATGGCCCGCCTCACCGTGATCGCCACCGGGGGCACGATATCCACCGGCACCGGCGCCGACGGGGTGCACCGGCCCTCCTACAACGGGGCCGAGTTGACCGCGCCCTTTCGCGGGGAGCACGACGTCGACGTCGTTGACCTGCTGGCGGTGGACAGCTCGGAGCTGACGCTGGCCGATTGGGACCGGATTCGCGACGCGGTGACGGCCGCGCTCGACGGCGGCGCCGACGGGGTTGTCGTCCTGCATGGCACCGACACCATGGAGGAAAGCGCCCTGTGGCTCGACCTCACCTATGCCGGCGACGCGCCGATCGTGCTGACCGGCGCGATGCGCAGCGCCGACGCCCCCGACGCCGACGGTCCGGCGAATGTGCGCGACGCCCTGGCGGTGGCGGCCAGCCCCGCCGCCCGCGGCCTGGGCGTGGTGCTGTGTTTTGCGGGCCGGGTGTTGCAGCCGCTGGGCATGTACAAGGCGGCCACCGAGGACCTGAGCGGCTTCACCGGCCGGCTCCTCGGCACCGTCGCGGGCGAGGTGACGCTGACCGGCCCCAAGACGCGGCCGTACGTGGGCGAGCCGCGGGCGGGTTCGGCGCCGCGGGTCGACATCGTCGCGACGTATCTGGGCGGCGACGCGGTGGCGCTCGATGCCTGCGTGGACGCCGGGGCGCGCGCCGTGGTGCTCGAGGCGTTGGGCTCGGGTAACGCCGGGCCCACGGTGGTCGACGCGGTGCGCCGGCACTGCGGCGACGGGATCGTCGTCGCGGTGTCCACCCGGGTCCCCGGCGGGCGGGTCGGCGCGAGCTACGGCCCCGGCCATGCCATGGCGACCGCCGGGGCGGTGCTGGTGCCGATGCTGCGGCCGCCTCAGGCGCGGGTCCTGCTGATCGCCGCGCTGGCCGCCGGGCTACCCGTCGCCGACGTCATCGGCCGGTGGGGCTGACACGGCGTCGGCCTGCAGATCGCCCACGTAGTCCGGCCAGTCCAGGGAATCGACCGGGTTGGCGCGGGCCAGCTCGCCGCTGTCGGCGGGAAACGTCCTCGCCGGGCCCGGGCCCGACGCGCGGGTTTCGAACCGGGCGGTGACCACACCGTGGCCGGCGCCCTGCACCCAGCCGTGCCCGAGGTCGCCGTGCACGACGTCGTCGCCCACCCGCCAACCCGCTTGGTCGGGTCCCGTGCTGAACATGGCCTCGGCCGCGGTTTCGACGGACGGCGAATCCGTTTGCTCCTGCGGCAGTTCCAGATCCGGGAACAGTGACTCCTGGCGCACGTCGCTCAACCCCGAAAACCCCACGCCGAGAAGGCGAATGGGCCCGATCTCGCGCGGATCGAGCAGCAGCCGGCGGGCCACGCCGACCAGCGCGACGATCTCGGTGGTGGCGTAGGGCAGCGTCGCGGACCGGGTCAGGGTGCTCATGTCGGATTTCTTCAGCTTGACCGTGACGGTGCGCGCGCCGCGGCCGTCGCGCAACAGACGGTGATGGGCGTGCTCGGCGATCGGTTCGATCGCCTCACGCAGCTGCTCCAGGCTGGTCAGGTCGGCGGCGAAGGTCGACTCGGAGCTGATCTGCTTGGCCTCGGCGCGCTCGGCGACCGGGCGGTCATCGACACCGAGGGCCAGCCGGTGCAGCGCCGGCCCGATCGTGGCGCCCAGGATGTTGGCCGCCTCGGCGTCGGTCAGCGCGGCCAGCTCCCCGATGGTCTCGATACCGAGGCGATGCAGCTTCTCCTCGGCGACCGGGCCGATCCCCCACAGCCGGCGCACCGGCAACCCGCCGAGCAGCGGCCGTTCTTCGTCGCGGCGGACCACGCGGATCCCGTCGGGCTTGGCCAGCCCGGAGGCGATCTTGGCGATCTGCTTGCCCGAGCCCGCGCCCACCGAGGCGATCAGCCCGGTCCGGTCACGAACCCGTCGGCGCAGATCCTCGCAGAAGGTTTCGACGTCGGCGGCGGACGCCCCGGCCAGCTGCGCGGGTTCGCCGAATCCCTCGTCGAAGGAGAGTTGCTCGACGACGGGGACGACGGCGCGAATGGTGTCGAAGACCCGCCGGCTGGCCACCCCGTACACCACGCCGCGCGGCGGCAACACCACCGCGCTCACGCCGACCAGGCGGCGGGCCTGATGCATGGGCATGGCCGAGCGGGCGCCGAACACGCGCGCCTCGTAGCTGGCGCCGGCCACCACGCCGCGGCCACCCAATCCGCCGACCAGCACCGGCCGACCGCGCAGGGTCGGCCGGGTGAGCTGCTCGACGGAAGCGAAGAACGCATCCATGTCCAGGTGCAGCACCCAACGCGACTCCACAGGGTTGATGCTATTGGCCTGGCGTCCATCGCCAAGGCGATGGCGTTGGCGGGCGGTCAACCCGTCGGTCAGCCGCATCGCGTGAACCGTCCGGGGCCGCGGCCGACCATGTGGTGCTGTGCCCGCCTCACAGCGACAACGGGTCACGCCGATGCGGTCCGGCGACGGATTGTCGCTCAGAGGCGGGCAAACCATGTGCCGCCTCGCGGAGAGGCGAAAGTGGCGCATGTGACGGCTCAGGCCTTGGCGATGCTCACCCGCACGCCATCGCCGATGTCCGCGCCGTCGCGGGGCTCGCCGAATTCGAAACTGGTCGCCAGGATTTCGCCCGCAATGAGGTCGCGGTGCGCCTGTGCCCAGTCGGCGCGCCCGGCGGGCACCGACATCACCACCGAAATCCGGTCGGACACATCCAGTCCCGTCGACTTGCGCAGCTCCTGCAATTCGCGGATCCGGTCCTTGGCCCAGCCTTCGGCCTCCAGCTCGGGCGTCACCGTGCCGTCCAGCACCACCAGGCCCGCCCCGTCGGGCAGGGCCGCGGTGAACTCCGGGTCGGCGGCGACCAGCCGCGAGCTGTATTCGCCCGGTTGCAGGACCGCGGGGCCGGCGGTCAGGGTGCCGTCGTCGTTGACGACGCCCTCCCCCGCCTTGACCGCCTTGATCGCGGCCTGCACGGCCTTGCCCAGCCGCGGGCCGGCCACCCGCGCGTTGACGGTGAGTTCGAAGGAGCCGTACGTGTCGATCGCGTCGGTCAGCTCGACGCTCTTGACGTTGAGCTCGTCGGCGATCAGGTCGACGAACGGCTCGAGGAGATGCGGATTACCCACCGCGACAGTGAGTTTCGGCAGCGGTAACCGCACCCGCAGCTTCTTGGCCTTGCGCAACGACGATGCGGCCGAGCACACCTCGCGGACCTGATCCATCGCGGCGACCAGATCGGGGTCGGCGGGCACGTCGCCCTCCTGCGGCCAATCGGTCAGGTGCACAGACCGCCCGCCGGTCAGGCCGCGCCAGACGATCTCGGTCACCGACGGAAGCAGCGGCGCGGCCAGCCGCGCGGTCACCTCCAGCACGGTGTGCAGGGTGTCGATGGCATCGGCGTCTTCGGTCCAGAACCGCGAACGCGACCGTCGCACATACCAGTTCGTCAACGCCTCGGTGAACTTTCGCAGCTGCTCGCAGGCCCGCGAGATGTCACAGCTGTCCATTTCGCGGGTGAGGTCGTCGCGCAGTTCGGCGAGCTTGGCCAGGATGTAGCGGTCCAGCACCTGGGTCGAATCGGTGCGCCAGGTACCGACTTTCGGCGCGTAGAGGGCCAGGAAGCTATAGGCGTTCCAGAACGGCAGTAGCACCTGGCGCACGCCCTCGCGGATGCCTTGTTCGGTGACGATGAGGTTGCCGCCGCGCAGGATCGGTGAGGCCATCAGGAACCAGCGCATGGCATCGGAGCCGTCGCGGTCGAACACCTCGGACACGTCGGGATAGTTGCGCAGCGACTTGCTCATCTTCTGGCCGTCGGAGCCCAGCACGATGCCATGGGCCACACAGGTTTTGAAGGACGGCCGGTCGAACAGCGCGGTGGCCAACACGTGTAGCGTGTAGAACCAGCCGCGGGTCTGGCCGATGTACTCGACGATGAAGTCACCGGGATAGTGGGTGTCGAACCAGTCGGCGTTCTCGAACGGGAAGTGGACCTGCGCATAGGGCATCGACCCGGAGTCGAACCACACGTCGAGCACGTCGGGGATGCGGCGCATCACCGAACGCCCGGTCGGGTCGTCGGGATTGGGCCGGGTCAGCTCGTCGATGAAGGGGCGGTGCAGGTTGGTGGGCCGCACCCCGAAGTCGCGCTCCAGCTCGTCGAGGCTGCCGTACACGTCGATGCGCGGATAGGCCGGGTCGTCGGACTTCCACACCGGAATCGGGGTGCCCCAGTAGCGGTTCCGTGAGATCGACCAATCGCGGGCGCCCTGCAACCACTTGCCGAACTGGCCGTCCTTGACGTGTTCGGGGTACCAGGTGATCTGCTGGTTGAGTTCCACCATGCGATCCCGGAATTCGGTGACCGCGACGAACCAGGACGACACCGCCCGGTAGATCAACGGATTGCGGCACCGCCAGCAGTGCGGGTAGGGGTGCTCGTAGGTTTCGTGGCGCAGCACCACCGCCCCGTTGGCCGCGGCGGGACCGCTGCCGTTCTTCAGGTCGCGAATGATGTGCGGGTTGGCGTCAAAGACGTGCTGCCCCTGGTAATCCGGGACGCTGGCGTCGAAGCGTCCCCTGGAATCGACCGGGGTGACCGGGGCGATGCCGGCGGCGTCCGCGACAGCCATGTCGTCCTCGCCGTAGGCCGGCGCCAGATGGACGATGCCGGTGCCGTCCTCGGTGGTGACGAACTCGCCCGAGAGCACACGAAAGGCATCGTGCGCATCCATGAAATATGGGAACGGCGGCAGGTACCGGGTGCCCAGCAGGTCCGCGCCCCGACAGGTGCCCAGCACCTCGGGTTCCACTCCCTTTTCGAATCCCTTTTCGAAGCCGAGCTCTCGCGCGTAGGCGCCCAGCCTCGCCTCGGCCAGCACGAAACGCCGCTCCCCGACGCGCACCTGCGCGTAGGTCACGTCGGGGTTGACGGCGACGGCGAGGTTGGACGGCAGGGTCCACGGTGTCGTGGTCCACACCAACAGGTAGGCGCCGTCCAAGTCGCCCCCGACCACCTTGAACCCCACCGTCAGCGCGGGGTCTTGGCGGCTCTGGTAGACGTCGTCGTCCATCCGCAATTCGTGGTTGGACAGCGGGGTTTCGTCGCGCCAGCAATAAGGCAGCACCCGGTAGCCCTCATAGGCCAGGTCCTTGTCCCAGAGCTGCTTGAACGCCCAGATCACCGACTCCATGTAGGGCAGGTCCAGCGTCTTGTAGTCGTTGTCGAAGTCCACCCAGCGCGCCTGGCGGGTGACGTAGGCCTGCCACTCGTCGGTGTAGCGCAGCACCGAGGCGCGGCAGGCGTCGTTGAAGGCGGCGATGCCCATGTCGTCGATCTGCGATTTGTCGCTGATGCCCAACTGGCGCTCGACCTCGAGTTCGGCCGGCAGGCCGTGGGTGTCCCAGCCGAAGCGGCGCTCCACCTTGTAGCCGCGCATGGTGCGATACCGCGGGACGATGTCTTTGACGTAGCCGGTGAGCAGGTGCCCATAGTGCGGCAGACCGTTGGCGAACGGCGGCCCGTCGTAGAACACGTATTCCGGCGAGCCCTCGCGGCCGGCGATGCTGGCGCGGAAGGTGTCGTCGCGGGCCCAGTAATCCAGCACCTCGACCTCGAGCGCCGGGAAGTCGGGCGCCCCGCTGGCCAGCTTGGGGTAAGTGTGCTCGGTCAACCGTCGTCTCCTGTGCCAGTCTCAGGCCTGGGGACGACGACGCGCCGGCTGCGCGAGCGCCGCGGTACCACCCCGCTTGCCGCGCTCGCGCGCGGCCGCTCATTGAACAGGCTGTGACGGGCCTACCCGTTCGGTTCTACTGAGCCGGCCGGCTGTTCTTCCGAAGGCTCCCCGGTGATGGCCGGATCGACGCCAGTGAAACGATTCTACTGGCCCCGAACCTCGAGCACACCCACGCGCCACAGCGCCGCGTACACGTGCCGCAGCGGGATGCTCAACAACCGGCAGGCCCCGTTGATCAGCGGGTCGCCGCCCGGGCCGAAGAGCGGGTAGTCGCTGCGGCGCGGCTCTTCGGTCTCGGGCGCGGGAACCTGGATTTCAGGGAAGTCCCGTACCACCGTCAGGGTGCGAGCGGGCGCGACGGTGACGACTTCGTCGTAGAGAGCTGCGGTCATGATCGACTCCTAGAGGAGAATTCCAACGGGGACCAAAAAGGACTGACGTGTCCCGTCCCGGGTCGGTTCCGATCTCAGAACGCTTGGCGGATAAGCACTTAGCGTGTGCGACAACTCAGCCGAGTACGTCGCGCCGGAGAACGGATCGGGACGAAACAGTGTTCGGACTTCGATCCGGACTATCGCTAGAACTCATGTGTCCCTCACCTCCTCGCGGTCACGACGCACGCGGGGTCGCATGCGATCTGGGCGCAGCAAGAGGAGCAGAATCCGACGATTGCCGGAGATCCGCACCCCTCTCGTCAGAGCTTCGGCACCACACGACGTGTCCTGGCCTGGAAAAACAATCCAAACCGGAAGCCACCTGGGCTCAACCCTTAAGCCGGGAGGAGCTGTCCTGACCCGGGGCGTCTTTCGACGTTCGGGGTCAGTGGCCTGTATTCGTGTAGACGCCTCACCTAACGAGGTGCTTACCCGACCGATCATGCACGAGCGGTCTGACGCGGTCAAATCCCTGGCTGGCGTGTCCGCGATTCGTTACCGACGGGCCCGGGATCACTTCTCGATCAGGCCGTCCAGCCGGCCGATGGTGTCGATGAACTCGTCGACCATGTCCAGCACCACCGAGCGCGTCGGGCGGACCCGATTGAGCGAGCCCACCACCTGTCCGACGAAGTATGTCGCCAGCTCACGCGCCTTGGCGCCGTCGTGGACGGCGGCGGAGTTGATGCGCACCTGCGGCTCGGCGATCAGCGCGGTCTGCAATGGCATGCCCAACGGGTCGGGGTTTTCGGGCCGCTCCCACTCCTCGGTCCAGGCGGTGCGCAGCATCCGCGCCGGCTTGCCCGTCATCGAGCGCGACCGCACCGTGTCGGAGGAGGTGGCGGCGAGGAACTTCTCCTTGACGACAGGCACCGTCTCGGCTTCCTCGGTGGTCAGCCAGACCGACCCGCACCACACACCCTCGGCGCCCAGGGCCAGCGCCGCCGCGATCTGGCGGCCGCGGGCGATCCCGCCGGCGGCCAGCACCGGCACCGGCGCCACGGCATCGACGACCTCGGGCACCAGCACCATGGTCGCCACGTCGCCGGTGTGGCCGCCGGCCTCGGTGCCCTGCGCGACGATCACGTCGACGCCGGCCGCGGCGTGCCGCTGCGCGTGGCGGGTAGTGCCGGCCAGGGCGGCCACCAGCACGTCCTGGTCGTGGGCGCGCTCGACGAGGTCCGCCGGGGGTGGGCCGAGCGCGCTGGCGATCAGCCGGATGTTGTGCGCGAAGGCCACGTCGAGCAGTGGCTCGTACGTCTTGGGCGAGATGCTCAGGCCACCCGCGGACACGCGGGCGTCCCCGGCGGGCGCCGTCACCCCGTAGCGGGCCAGCAGGTCGTCGACGAAGGCGCGATGCTCGTCGGGCAGCAGGGTCCGGACCTGGTTGGCGTCGATCCCACCTTGTTCGGCGCCCACGTATTTGGGCGGCAGCAGCAGGTCGACCCCGTACGGTTTGCCCCCGGTCTGCTCCTCGATCCAAGTCAGCTCGCTGCGCAATCGCGCTGGACTGTGCGCGGTGGCGCCCAGGACGCCGAATCCGCCTGCGTTGGTCACCGCGGCCACCACATCGCGGCAATGACTGAAGGCGCAGATCGGGAATTCGACACCGAGCATCTCGGCGACCCTGGTTCTCATTGCCCGACGCTAAGAGTTATTGCTGGAGAAGTCAATCGCTTACGGCCCTGAGCAATTCGCGCTGATTCGCCGCCGCTACGACCCGGGCGGTCGGCCGTCTGGAGGCCAGCTCGACACGCCCTCCTCCAGCGGCACCTCGAGGCTCTGCAGGATGGACGAGACCATGCGCCACGCGCCGATGACCGTGACCAATTCAACGAGAACCGTTGTGTCGCCGTTGAATTCGCGCTCACACACCGCCCAACTCGCGGCGCTGACCGCGCCGTCGCGCACCACGTCGTCGGTGGCCGCGAGCACGGCCCGCTCGGCGGGCCCAAACCCGGCGTAGTTGCGCCAATCTCGCACGCCGAGCAGGTCGTCGCCCGAGACACCGAGCCGGGAGGCGACGCGCCAGTGCTGGGTCCATTCGTAGTCGCAGGCGGTGAGCCAGCCTATCCGCATGATCACCAACTCGCGCAACCGCGCGTCGAGGGCGCCGTGCCAGAGCATGGTGGCGAGCAGGTCGTTGATGGCGCGCGCCAGCGGCGGATGGTTGAGCAACACTTGGAAGATGCTCAGTTCGGCCATGTAATTGGGGACGGCCGCTTCGTCGGCGGCGGCTTTGGCTTCGTCCAGTGGCAGTTTGGGCAGGCGCGCTGTTGTCATCGGATGAGCACTCCTCTCCTGCGGCGGGACCGTCGCGTTCTACCGGTCATGGTAGCCAGCGGGAGCCGCGACGACGACGACTTCGGCCGGCGATGGCGAAAACCGCTACCGGCGAACGTGTTTCAGAGCAGGCCGAGCAGCTGCAGGTCGGTCACGTATTTGACGATCACCGGCGCGCTGATGTGCGGGATGTCGTTGTCGGGGCCGATTTTGGCTTCCTGCACCGCGGCGCGGAAGCGCTGGGTGGGCCCCAGGCAGCCGCGGGCCGGGTCCGCCGGCGGCACATGCGCAGCGTTGCGCAATTGCAGCAGCTGCAGCACCGACTGGTGGCGCTGTCGCTCCGGCAGGTCGTGCAGAGCGGCCTCCATCCGGTGCAGCCACTCCCCGAAGTCGTCGATCCGCTCGATCGGGTAACCGGCATCGATGACCCAGTCGACGTACTCGTCGAGGCCGACGCCGTCGTCGTGCGGGTTCATCACGTGGTAGGTCTCGAACCCGGTCGCGGACTCCCGCCCCACCTGGGCGCCCAGGGTGGTGATCGATTCGGCGACGAACTCCACCGGCAGGGCGTCGAAGTGTGCGCGTTGCCGGTTGCCGTGCGCGTCGAGTTGGTAGAAGGAGCGTGGCGCGACGCCGCTGGCCACGACGCTGAGCAGCATCCGGGTGAACATGTCCGACAGGTTGAGCTGGCCCGCGTAGGTGGTGTCGGCCAGGATCATGTCGCAGCGGAACACCCCGACCGGCAGCGCGCACAGGTCGTGGGCCTCGCGCAGCAGCACCTCGCCCGCCCACTTGCTGGTGCCGTAGCCGTTGGCGTAGCTGCCGTCGACGACGCGGGTGGCGCTGATGACCCGGATGTCGGCGTCCTCGGTGAACGCCGACGGCTCGATCTGGCGCCCCACGTCCGAGGTCGACACGTACGCGTACGGCTTCATCTTCGTGGTGAGCGCCAACCGGATCAGCTCGGCCGTGCCCGCGACGTTGGGGGCGAATAGCTCGCTGTAGGGCAGCACGCCGTTGACCACGGCCGCGGAGTCGACGATCAGGTCGACGGTCTCGGCCAGCCGCTGCCAGGTCGCCTCATCCAATCCCAGGTTGGCCTGGCCCTTGTCGCCGGCGACGACCTGCAGGTGCTCTTCGGCCAATTCCCGGAAGTGCTGCAGCAGTTCGGGGTCACCGCTGTCGAAGGTCTTCTCCAGACGGCGCCAGGCGTCCTCGTCCGTGCGGGCCCGCACCAGGCAGATCAGCTTGCCCTCGACCAGTTCCAGCTGCTCGAGCCATTCCAGCACCAGGTAACGACCCAGGAAACCGGTCGCGCCGGTCAGCAGGACCGTCCGCACCTCGGAGCTGGGGCCGGTCAGCGACGGCACGGTCGACAGCGTCGCCGCGTCGATGAACTTGTCCAGCGTGAGGTCGCGGGCATACACCTCGGTTGCGTCGGCGCCGTGCACCGCCGCGAAGCCGGGCCCCGCGGCGTTCTCGGTGTCGGCGCCGCTGGTGATCCGCTGACTCAGGGCCCGGATGGACTGCGAGTCGAACAGGGTGCGCACCGACAGGGCGCCGTCGACCGCGGTGTTGATCTCGGCGATCACCCGCATCGCCGACAGCGAGTCCCCGCCGAGCTCGAAGAAGGAGTCTTCGACCGAGACGCGCTCCATGCCGAGGACCCGGGCGAAGATGCCGGCCACGATCTCCTCGGTGTGGTTGGCCGGGGCGACGTATTCGCCGCCGCGCTTCTGGTACTCGGGTGCGGGCAGCGCGCGCTTGTCGAGCTTGCCGTTGACCGTCAGCGGCAGCGCGTCCAGCACCACCACCGCGGCCGGCACCATGTAGGCGGGCAGCCGGTCGGCCAGCTGGATGCGGATGCCGACCGGGTCGGCGGTGCCGGTGATGTAACCGACCAGCCGCTTGTCGCCGGGACGGTCCTCGCGCGCGATCACCGCGGCCTGCTCGACCCCGTCCAGCGCGGCGAGGGCCGCCTGCACTTCACCGAGTTCGATGCGGTAGCCGCGGAGCTTGACCTGCTCGTCGGCGCGGCCGAGGTACTCCAGCTGACCGTCGTGGCCCCACCGGACCAGGTCGCCGGTGCGGTACATGCGCGCACCGGGCCCGCCGAACGGGCAGGCCACGAATCGCGACGCCGTCAAACCGGACCGCCGCGAATATCCCGCGGCCACACCGTGTCCGGCGATGTACAGCTCGCCGACGACGCCCTGGGGCGCCGGACGCAGCCAGCGGTCCAGCACGAACAACGCGGCCCGCGGCACCGGCGCACCGATCGGCGCCGACCCCGCTTCGGTGTGCAGCGGGGCGCTCATCGCCGCGTACACGGTGGCCTCGGTCGGGCCGTAGGCGTTGATCATCACCCGTCCCGGCGCCCACCGGTCGACGACCTCGACCGGGCAGGCCTCAC
>NZ_LZHT01000133.1 GCF_001667315.1 Mycobacterium sp. 852002-10029_SCH5224772 | reverse complement strand
ACAGAAGGTCCAGTCCGCGGGCAACAACATGGCCAGCACCGACAGCGCCGTCGGCTCCAGCTGGGCCTGACGCCTCGACCACAGGCGCGGCAGCACACCGACGGGTGGTGTGCTGCCGCGTCCTGCGGTTACCGTGCAGTGTGACGCTTGAGCTATTCAGGGACCAATTGAGGAATTGATGGACCAACAGAGCACCCGCACCGACATCACCGTCAACGTCGACGGCTTCTGGATGCTCCAGGCGCTGCTGGACGTTCGCCACGTAGCCCCGGAATTGCGTTGCCGGCCCTACGTTTCCACCGACTCCAACGACTGGCTCAACGAGCATCCCGGGATGGCGGTGATGCGCGAGCAGGGCATCGTCGAGAACGACCAGGTCAACGAGCACGTGGCCGCGCGGATGAAGGTGCTGGCCGCGCCCGACCTCGAGGTGGTCGCCCTGCTGTCGCGGGGCAAGCTGGCCTACGGCGTCCTCGATGACGACAATCAGCCCCCGGGCTCGCGCGACATCCCGGACAACGAGTTTCGTGTAGTCCTGGCCCGCCGCGGCCAGCACTGGGTGTCGGCAGTTCGGGTCGGCGGTGAGATCACCGTCGACGACGTCGCCGTCGCGGACAGCGCCTCGATCGCGTCGTTGGTGATCGACGCGCTGGAATCAATTCACCACGCCGAGCCTGCGGCGATCAACGCCGTCAACGTCCCGCTCGAGGAGATGCTAGAAGCGACGAAGTCGTGGCAGGAGTCGGGTTTCAACGTGTTCTCCGGCGGCGACCTGCGCCGGATGGGCATCAGCGCCGCCACCGTGGCCGCGCTGGGCCAGGCGCTGTCGGACCCCGCCGCCGAAGTCGCGGTGTACGCCCGCCAGTACCAGGACGACGCCAAGGGCCCCAGCGCGTCCGTGCTGTCGCTCAAAGACGGCTCTGGGGGTCGCATCGCGCTCTACCAGCAAGCCCGGACCGCGGGTTCGGGGGAGGCGTGGCTGGCCATCTGCCCGGCCACCCCGCAGCTGGTGCAAGTGGGCGTCAAAACCGTGCTGGACACACTTCCCTACGGCGAGTGGAAAACCCACAGTAGGGTGTGACGTTCGCGCGAAACACAGAGTTCACTAATGTCGTCGCACTCAACATGCGCTTGAGCTGCGAACACGGCATACTTCTTGCAGGGCATCAGCAAATCTCAAACCGGTGTCAACCACAACTCTTAATCGCAAGGCGAGGCAGATGGAATTCCAATTAGTCGGAATGCACTGCGCGGGGGGCCGCAGCACCTCGGCGAGTACCCCGGCGCCGGCGAGCATGCGACCGGCGGCACGGGCTCACACATTCATGACGGTAGGGAGTGCATGACGATGACTGCGGTAGTTGAAATACCACAGCCTGACGTAGAGGGCATCTCACAGCCCCAGGCGGTTGTCGTCGGCGTGATGGCCGGCACGGGTGTCCAGATCGGTGTCCTGCTGGACGCCAACGCCCCCGTCTCGGTGATGACCGACCCGTTGCTGAAGGTGGTCAACAGCCGGCTCCGCGAGCTCGGTGAGACCCCGCTGGAAGCCGCGGGCCGGGGTAGATGGGCGCTGTGCCTCGTGGACGGCTCGCCGCTGCGGGTCACCCAATCGCTGAGCGAGCAGGACGTCTACGACGGCGACCGACTGTGGATCCGGTTCATCCCGGACACCGAGCACCGCTCGCAGGTCATCGAGCACATCTCCACCGCGGTCGCCGCGAACCTCAGCAAGCGCTTCGCCGCCATCGACCCGGTGGTCGCCGTGCAGGTCGGTGCGTCGATGGTGGCCATCGGGGTGACGGCCGCGACCGGTTTGCTCGGCTGGTGGCGTTGGCACCACAACTCGTGGTTGCCGACGGTCTACGCGGGCGTGATCGGCATGCTGGTACTCGGTGTTTCCCTGTTGCTGCTGATGCGCGCCCACACGCAGCAGGAACGGCGCGTGGCCGACATCATGCTGTTGAGCAGCCTTGCGCCGGTGTCGATCGCCGCGGCGTCGGCGCCGCCGGGCGGCGTGGGATCGCCACAAGCGGTGCTGGGCTTCGGCGTCCTCACCATCGCCGCGATCCTCGCGTTGCGTTTCACCGGGCGTCGGTTGTCGATCTACACCGCGATCGTCACCGTCAGCTCGATCGCGGGGCTGGCCGCGCTGGCGCGCATGGTTGCCATGACCAGCGCCGTGACGCTGTTGACGTGCGTCGTGCTCGTGTCGGTTCTGATCTACCAAAGCGCACCGGCGATCTCGCGGCGGCTGGCCGGCATCCGCCTACCCGTCTTCCCGTCGGCCACCAGCCGATGGGTGTTCGAGGCCCGGCCCGACCTGCCCACCACGGTGGTGCGCTCCGACGGGGGCCCTCCGGTTCTGGAGGGACCCGCCTCGGTCCGCGACGTGCTGACGCAGGCCGAACGTGCCCGTTCCTTCCTCTCGGGTTTGCTGACCGGGCTCGGCGTACTGATGGTCGTCTCGCTGACATCGCTGTCGGACCCGCACACCGGGCAACGCTGGCTGCCGGTGCTGCTGGCGGGTTTCAGCGCGGGATTCCTGTTGCTGCGCGGCCGCTCCTACGTCGACCGCTGGCAGGCGATCACCCTGGCCGGTACCGGAGTGCTGATCGTCGGCGCCGTCGTGATGCGCTACGCGCTCGTGCTGCAGTCTTCGCTTGCGGTGTCGATCTGCGCGGCCATCCTGGTTTTGGTGCCGGCGGCGGGTCTTACGGCCGCGGCCGTGGTACCGAACACCGTCTATAGCCCGCTATTCCGCAAATTCGTGGAATGGATTGAATACCTCTGCCTGATGCCAATTTTCCCGCTGGCATTGTGGTTGATGAATGTCTATGCAGCAATCCGCTATCGCTGACGGCAAAGTGTTCACCTCGTCGCTGGACGCCGACGCCGACGGCCGCGAGGGCTCGACCTATGTGTGGACG
>NZ_LZHT01000132.1 GCF_001667315.1 Mycobacterium sp. 852002-10029_SCH5224772 | reverse complement strand
GTGGATGACGACGCCCACGAGCTGGCGCAACGGCAGCGCTACGAGCGGCGCCGGGCCGCCCTGATGCCCGCGCTGCGTTCGGCCGGCTTTGCGGTCGACTATTCCGAAGCCGGCCTCTATCTCTGGGTCACCCGCGGCGAGCCGTGCCACGACACCGTCGCGTGGCTGGCGCAGCGCGGGCATCAGGGCGGCCCGGCGCCGCTCGTAGCGCTGCCGTTGCGCCAGCTCGTGGGCGTCGTCATCCAGGGCGGCCACCATGGCCGCCTGCACCGGCGTCGGCACCATCATCCCGGCGTGCTTGCGCACGGCCAGCAGCTCGGCGATGAGATCGGAGTCGCCGGCGACGAAGCCGGCCCGATACCCGGCCAGCGACGAGCTTTTCGACAGGGAATGGATGGCGAGCAGCCCGCTGTGGTCGCCGTCGCAGACCGAGGGATGCAGGATCGACAGGGGCTCGGCGTCCCAGCCCAACCCGAGGTAGCACTCGTCGGAGGCCACCAGACAACCCCGGTCGCGGGCCCATCCGACCACTTTGCGCAGGTGGTCGACGCCCAGCACGCGCCCGGTCGGATTGCTCGGTGAGTTGAGGTAATACAGCGCCGGCGACTGCGGGCCCAGCTGCGTCAGCGAATCCGCCCGCAGCACCCGCGCGCCGGCCAGCCGCGCCCCGACGTCATAGGTCGGGTACGCCAGCTCGGGCACCACGATCATGTCCGCGGAGCCCAGACCCAGCAGCGTCGGCAGCCAGGCGATGAGCTCCTTGCTGCCGATCACCGGGAGCACCTCCGCCTCGGTGAGCCCGGTGACGCCGAACCGGCGGGCCAGGGCGACGACCGCCGACTCGCGCAGCCGCGCGGTGCCCGCGGTGGCCGGATACCCGGCCGCCGAACCGGCCGCGACCAGCGCCTCCTGGATCACCGGCGCCACCGCGTCCACCGGGGTGCCGACGGAGAGGTCGACGATCCCGTCCGGATGGGCGCCGGCCTGCGCCTTCGCGTCGGCCAGCGTGTCCCAGGGAAACTCCGGCAGGGTCGCCGACACGGCCGGCCGGCGCTTCTTGAGCTGGTATGGCACCGGGCCGCTCAGTCGCCTTCACCCTGCGGCGGCAGATCCTTGACCACCTGCGGGTCGTTCTCGGTCATGCCGACCTTGGCCGCGCCGCCGGGCGATCCGAGCTCCACGAAGAAGTCGGCGTTGATCTGCGTGTACTGGCTCCATTGGTCCGGCACGTCGTCTTCGTAATAGATCGCCTCGACCGGGCAGACGGGCTCGCACGCACCGCAGTCGACGCATTCGTCGGGGTGGATGTAGAGCATCCGGGCACCCTCATAGATGCAGTCGACCGGGCATTCCTCGATACAGGCCTTGTCCTTGATGTCGACACAGGGCTCGGCGATCGTGTACGTCACAGACGTCTCCTCCATGTACTACTCAATGTGGGCTGCTGTTCAGCTCGCACCGGCGCGTCCGGCCGCTTCCGATGGAGCTCTCGGTTACTGATACTAGACGTCGCAGATACAGGTCAACCATTTGGCGCGCCTGTCCGAATACCGATTTAAGACTGCCAGTCTCGGACCCCGCGAGCGGCCCCCGTTTCGCCGAGCGCGAACACTACGAACAAGGCGCTGACCTGCGCGGAGTCGCGGCCCACCTGCGGCCTCCGACATCCGTTGCGTTGCAAGCACGCTGCCGGGGCCTGGTAATCTCGAACAGTCGGACGGCAACCGCTGGGCAGACGTTTTCGCGTAAGAGCGGTGCATTAACTGGGGAAGGTGTCCACACATGAGGGTGTCGTTGAGCAAATTGGGCGTTGCGGTCGGCAGCGCGGCAGTGGCGTTGACCGCCGCGGCCGGGATCGCATCCGCCGACCCGACGGACGCGATCATCAACACGACCTGCAACTACGGACAGGTGATCGCCGCCCTCAACGCGACCGACCCGGCAGCTGCCCAGCAGTTGAACTCATCGCCGGTGGCGCAGTCCTACATCCGCAACTTCCTGGCCGCGCCCCCGCCCAAGCGCCAGCAGATGGCCCAGCAGATCCAGGGGATGCCGGCGGCGCAGAAGTACTACGCCACCATCAACGAGGTCGCGGTCACCTGTAACAACTACTGAGCCGATCGCTTCACACGAAGCCGCTCAGTAGCCGCCGAGCAGGCGGCGCACGCGCCCCAGGGCCTCCGGTCCGACGCGGCTGCGAATGCGTGATGGGTCGGCGGGTCTGCGCCCCCACAGCAACAGCACCCGCGCGGCGGGGTCGGTGTCCAGCGTGGCCGGGCCTGCCGGTTCGGCGAACCCGATGGTGATCTGGTCCGAATCAACGGCCAAAACAATGTCGTCGGTGCCCTCGGCGCGTAGCCGGGCGTCGATTCGCTCGCCAGGCGCCAGCTGCTTGGCGCCTTTGGCCAACAGCGGCCGGCCGACCGCGAGCACGCTGTGCGTCGTCATCCACGGTTCGGCCAGGGCGGCCCGGGCAGCCGGCTCGTCTCCAGTGATGTCCCACCCGTGCAGGACGAGTTCTTCGCGCATGTGCTCGGCGAACCAGGGTGCCTTCATGGTGCGCCCGGTCCAGGCGACATCGGTGTCCGCGGGCAGTCCGTCGGCCGCCGCCGCGACTTCGCCGAGGGCGCCCATCCTGTCGCACAGCGCGTCCCACAGGTCGGCGTCGTTCAAGGCGCGCAGCGGATCCTCGCGCTCGGCGAAGCCGCGGGTGGCGACGGGTTCGCCGGCCAGGTGACCGCCGAGCACCCGGGCGAGTTCTTCGGCATTTCCGGCCTGATGGACGACGATATCGCGCACCGTCCAAGCCTCACACCACGTTCCCGCGTCCGGGCCGCGCCGTTGCGCGGCGTCCACGAACGGCCGCCACTCGGGGAACCGGTCGTCGTCAACTCGTCGCGTCACGGCCTCGCGTATACCCACCGCGCCGGACAGGCAAGCGGCTACGCCGCCAGCGTCGTGTAGTCGGTGGTGCGCTGGCGTGCGGGTCGCCCGATGCCTTCGGCGATCGCGGTCAGTTCGGCCACCGTCTTGGCCGACCCGTATTCCGAACCGGCCATCCGGGAGATGGTCTCCTCCATCAGCGTGCCGCCCAGGTCGTTGGCGCCGCCGCCCAGCATCACCTGCGTGCGCTCGACACCGAGCTTGACCCAGCTGGTCTGGATCTGGGAAATGCGGCCGTGCAACATGATTCGCGCCAACGCGTGTACGGCTCGGTTGTCCCGGTGGGTGGGCCCGGGCCGGGCCGCGCCGGCCAGATACAGCGGCGAACTCTGGTGCACGAACGGCAGCGGCACGAACTCGGTGAAACCGCCGGTGCGGTCCTGGATGTCGCGCAGCACGTTGAGGTGGCCGACCCAATGCCGCGGGCTGTCGACGTGGCCGTACATCATGGTCGACGACGACCGCAGCCCCACCTCGTGTGCGGTGGTGACGATCTCGATCCACATCGAGGTCGGCAGCTTGCCCTTGGTCAGCACCCAGCGCACTTCGTCGTCCAGGATTTCGGCGGCGGTGCCGGGGATGGTGTCCAGGCCCGCTTCGCGCAGGCCGGTGAGCCACTCGCGAACGCTCAAGCCGCTCTTGGTCACACCGTTGGCGATCTCCATCGGCGAAAACGCGTGCACGTGCATCGACGGCACCCGCGCCTTGACCGCGCGGACCAGATCGGCGTAGCCGGTGACCGGCAGTTCGGGGTCGATGCCGCCCTGCATGCACACCTCGGTGGCACCTTCGACGTGCGCCTCCCAGGCGCGGTCGGCGACCTCGTCGGTCGACAACGAATACGCGTCGGCGTCACCCTTGCGCTGGGCGAACGCGCAGAACCGGCACCCCGTGTAACAGATATTCGTGAAGTTGATGTTGCGGTTGACCACGAACGTCACGTCGTCACCGACCGTGTCGCGGCGCAACGAATCCGCCAGTGCGGCAACCGCTTCCAGCGCCGGTCCCTCGGCGGTGGCCAGTGCCAGGTATTCGCCGTCGGTGCAGCCCGCGGGATCGCGTTCGGCTGAGCGCAGCGCGGCGAGCACATCGGTGTCTAGGCGCTCTGGCGCTTTGGCGCCCTGCGCGGCCAGCTCGTGGACATGCGCGCGGATCGATTCCCAGTCGCCGAAGGCACTGTCGATATCGCTGCGCGTTTCGGTGTTGCGGCCCTCGCTGTCGATCGCCGCGTTGAGATCGACGCGGCCCACCGAACCGACGTCGTCGGGCTCCTGCCACGGCAACCCCACCGGGTTGACATCGCGGGCCAGACCGGTCGCCGGGTCGGCCAGCGCCTTCACGTGTCCCTGCACCCGCGGGTCGATCCAGGCCGCGCCCCCCTGCACGTATTTGGGCTGCGCGGTCAGCCGCTGGACCAGCTCGTAGCCGGCTTCGGCGGTGACGGCGGCCAGTTCGTCCAAGGCCGGCCACGGCCGCTCCGGGTTGACGTGGTCGGGAGTCAGCGGCGATACGCCGCCCCAGTCGTCGATCCCGGCGCCGACCAACGCCAGGCACTCCTCGCGCGAGACGAGGTTCGGCGGCGCCTGGATACGCATCCCGGGACCGAGCACCAGCCGCGCCACCGCCACCGTCGCCAGGTAATCCTCGATGCCGGCGTCGGGAACCGCGGCCATGGCGGTGTGCTCCTTGGCCCGGAAATTCTGCACAATCACTTCTTGCACATGGCCGAACTCCTTGTGCGACTTGCGAATCGCGTGCAAGGTGTCGGCGCGTTCGACGAGTGTCTCACCGATGCCGACCAGCAGACCGGTGGTGAACGGAATCGACAACCGGCCCGCGTCGGTCAACGTGCGCAACCGGACCGCCGGATCTTTGTCCGGGCTGCCGTAATGCGCAAGCCCTTTCGTTTCGAACAACCGCCGCGAGGTGGTCTCGAGCATCATGCCCATCGACGGCGCCACCGGCTTGAGCCGCGCCATTTCCGACCAACTCATCACACCGGGGTTCAAGTGCGGCAACAACCCGGTTTCCTCGAGCACCCGGATCGCCATCGCCCGCACGTACGACAGCGTCGAGTCGTAGCCTCGCTGACCGAGCCACTCACGCGCCTCCGGCCAGCGATCCTCGGGCCGATCCCCGAGGGTGAACAGTGCTTCCTTGCAACCGAGTTCGCCGCCACGGCGGGCGATGTCGAGTATCTCGTCGGGCTCGAGGTACATGCCCGCGCCCTCGGCACGCAGCTTGCCCGGGACGGTGACAAAGGTGCAGTAATGACAGTTGTCCCGGCACAAATGGGTGACCGGGATAAAGACCTTGCGGGAGTAGGTGATCGGCAGCCGCCCGCCGGGGCCGCGTCGTCCGGCGGACTCCAGGCCCGCGTCGCGCACCCGCGCCGCGCTGGCGCACAGGTCCGCCAGATCCGCACCGCGCGCGGTCATCGCGACCGCCGCCTCGTCGATGTTCAACGCAACGCCATCTCGGGCCCGCCGCAATACCCGTCGCAACGCCGACGCGTCGGCCTTCGACACACTGGCCTTCGCCGGAATCTGTGGATCAGGCAAAGCGGTAGGCTCCTCGCCCGGAGTCAACAGCACCTTGGTGTAACTTCCCCACGATCGAATTTCATCCGTGCGTCCCAACATGTGAAATCGTGGCACCCATGGCGGGTCCCGTATGGGCAACAGTCAACAGTAGCGCCACACCCGTGGGCGCAGGCGGGCGACGTCCCGGCCGAAATGTCCACTCGCCGCAGGCGTACATCAACCGCTGTGGCCGCGCCGCCACAGCACCCAGGCCGGTGGCACGACGCCGAGCGCCAGCAACAGCAGGGCCGCGTAGGCCATCAGGCCCCGACCGCCCAGGATGACGTCGTCGCCCGGACCCCCCAGGCTGATCACGGCCACCGTCAGCAACCACGTCCACAGCGGCAGCGCGGCCAACCGGGGGGACCGGGTCCATCGCCCCGCGGCCCACACCAGCGCCGCGTTGACCAGCCCGGAAATCAATCCGCTGAGGGGAAACGGAACCGTCCCGATATAGAAAGGCAGCAGCAGGGCCCCGGCGAGTGCGGACAGAACCCCGTCGACCGCCAGCAGGGCCAGGACTACGAAACGAATCGCGGGGTCTGTTGCGCCGCTGTCTTCAACGGACGCAACGCGTGGCTGGGTGTCGGTCAGGTCGGAACGCTGTCGACGTTGGAGAGTATCGAGCCGATAACCCACTGCAGGCTGTCGAGCCGGTCCTGCCAGTGCTGCTGATTAGGGTCCAGGTCGGGGTCCATGCGAATTCCTTCCGTGGCTGCCTGTTTGGCAGCCTACCGCGTGCGGGCCGCGGTCAGACCAAGGCCTGCGAGCAAATCCGTCTCCCAGCCACGCCCGTCGCGCTCCCCCGCGTCGCCGGCGGCCAGGACGTAGTGCTCGTCCCCCACCAGCGGCAGGGCCACGTTGTTGGACAGGGCGCAGGCACGCCCGGTCGGCCCGACCACCACCTGGGTGGCGTGCGCGGCCAGCGCCGACCGCTTGGCGTCCAGGGCATCCGCGCCGGCCTCGACGACGGCGTCGATATCGCCGTCGTCGTACCCGAACGTGAACTCCGCTTGCGACGGGCGCGACCATTCCGGCCGCAGATCCTCGGCCGTCAGCGCGGCCAGACCGGCCTCGAATGCCTGGGTGGAGAAGACCGACCAGTAGAACTTCGGCACGGCCCAAGGCGCGCCGGGAAACTCGGAAGCGCCGGCCGCCCCCGCCACGGCGGCCGCCGTCACCGTGTGCGCGTGCACGTGATCGGGATGGCCATAGCCGCCGGCCGGGTCGTAGGTGACGACGACGTGGGGGCGCTGCTCGCGGATGAGGGCCACCAGCGCGCCGACGGTCTCGCGCTCGTCGGCATCGACGAATCGTTGCCGGCGCCGCTGGGGGGTGCCGCGCATGCCCGAATCGCGCCACCGGCCCGCGCCGCCGAGATAGCTGGGCCCGCCGACGCCCAGCGCATGCAGCGCGGCGGTCAATTCGCCGATCCGGTAGCCGCCGAGTTGGTCGGCGCGATCGACGGCGAGCTCGGCCCACCGATCGCCGATCACCTCGCCTTCCTCGCCGAGCGTGCAGGTGACGACGCGGACGTCCGCCCCGCGGGCGGCGTAGTGGGCGATGGTGGCGCCGGTGCCGAGGCTTTCGTCGTCGGGATGCGCGTGGACGAACAGCAGCCGCGGCGTCTCAGGCATGACCGCACCCTACCGGCACCGGCCGTGGAAAGGTTGCCGCCCGCACCCGCACCGCAACGCAGCAGATAGGAACGCACACGGCTACTATTGAGAAATGTCTCAGCTCACGGACACCGACCACACCGGCGGCCGAAGCCGCCGGCGAGGTGAGGTCCTCGAACGCGCACTCTACGAGGCCACCTTGGCCGAACTGACCGAAGTCGGGTACGGGAGCCTGACCATGGAGGGGATCGCGGCGCGCGCCCACACCGGCAAGGCCGCGCTGTACCGGCGCTGGGACACCAAGTGCGAGCTGGTGCACGCCGCTTTGGTTTTCGCCCTTCCGCCGCTGCCCGAGTTGCGTTCCGGACGTTCGGCCCGGGAGAACTTGCTGGCGATGTTCACCGCACAGCGTGACCTGCTGGCCGGAAAGACCGCCTTTCCCAGTTTGGACGTCATCCATCAGCTGTTGCACGAACCCGAAATGCGGACCATCTTCGCCGACGCCGTCGTGCGCCCGCGCCTGCAAATCGTCGAATCGATCCTGCAAGCCGCCGTGGACGACGGTGACCTTGATCCAAAGGCGATCACGCCACTCACCGCGCGCATCGGGGCGGCGTTGATCAACCAGCACTTCCTGTTGAACGGGTCGCCGCCGAACCGGCGGGAGCTGGCGCTGATCGTCGACACCGTGATTCCGCCGCGGACGCCCGCCGACTGACGCGTTACGGCCCGGCTTTGATCCATTGGCCGGCGTCACCGACGATGCCGACCGGAACCGCGCCCGACAGGCTGACGTTCTGCACGCTCGGGCCGGCCGCGACGATCGTGGTGTCCTGCAGGATCGGCAACACCGTGGACATGTTCCACAGCCGCGGTTCGACCGCGGTGATGACGTCGTTGATGCTCTTGGTCCCGTCGAGGGCGGCGTCGATGTTCGACTGGATGCTGCGATCGCAGATGCCGGTGAGGTTCGACGGCGCCTGCACCAGCGCGTTGGGATCCGCGGGGCGGCTGGGCGGCGGCGCCGACGTCGGCGTCGGGGACGTGGTGCCCGGCCCGGTGGACGGCGCGGGTGCGGCGGGAGTAGAGGAGGCCGGCGTCGTCTCGCCGGCGGCCGGTACCTGGGTCGATTGCAGCGCGGGACAGCCGTAGCGGGAGGCGAGCCGGGTCGCCAGGTTTCCGCCGGCTTGATGCCAGCCGACGATCGCGTCCACCCGGCTGTCGTTCAACGCGTCGCGGTAGAGGGTGACCGGGTCCAGCGCCAGCACGGTCGCGGCGATGCCGACGTTGCGCAACTGGTCGGCGGCGGTGTTGGCCACGGCCACCGCGGTCGGGTCGTTGGCCGCCACCCCGATGGCCAGCGACAGCTGCTGACCGTCCTTGCTGATCCGCCCCCGGATGACTTCCGGCGGCCCGGTGTTGGCCGGGGTCGGCTCGGGCGACGCGGACGAGTTGGGTTCGACCCGGTAGCCGGCCCCCTGAAGCAATGTCAGCGCGGCCGCGGTCGTCATCGCCGGCGGCGCGGTCGGCTCGTAGCCCGGGTCGCTCGGCGCACGGATCTGCGCCTGATCCAGGGTGACCGTGTTGTCGCTGCCCGCGCCGACGGCGGCGCGCAGGTCGACGTCGAGCAACCCCAAGACGGCCTTACGCACTTGCGTGTCGGACAGTTTGGGTTCGGTGGCGCGCAGCGTGAGCTGCATGACCCGCGGTGTCACGATCCGCGCGGTCCGGACGTCGGGGATGGCGGACAGCTGCGCGAAGGCCGCCGAGCCGCCGTGGACCTGCGCCACCTGGGTGTCGCCGTTACGCACGGAATCGGCCAGCGCGGCGGGCGCCCCGGCGCGGCGGAACAGGATGAGCGCGGGTTTCGCGGGCGGCCCCCAATAACGGTCGTTGCGGGCGACCAGGATTTCGTCGCGCTGGGGGTCGATGCTTTCCACCCGGAACTGCCCGCCCGTGACCGGAAGCGCCCGGGCCAGCCCGGCCGCGAAACCGCCGGGCACGTCCTTGACGATGTGCGCCGGAAGAATGTTGCTGAACAACTCTTTCCACGCCGGATACGGCTGCGCGAAGGTGACCACCGCCTGCTTGCCGCCCTCCAGCGACTGCACACCGGTGATGAGGTCATACCCGGCCGGGTCGACGACTCCGGGCTGAGAGACCATCTGGCGCCACAGGTACCAGAAGTCGTCGGCGGCAATCGGGGCGTTGTCGGTCCACTGCGCCTCCGGCCGGATCTTGTAGGTCACCGTGAACGGGTTCTGGTTCGTCACGTCGGCGGACACCAACAGGGTCGGGTCCATCTCCCAGCGTGAGCCCGTCGCCATAGCGGTGTCCGGCACCGGCCGAAAGGCGCTCGGCAAGACCAACGCGCTGATCGCCGCGTTCACCGGGGACAGGTCGGACAACAGGTGCGGATTGAAGCCCGCCCCGATCGAGTCGATGCCCATGATGATCTCGCTGACCCGGGGCGGCGGCGGAACCGAGTTGTGCGGCGTGTCGGTGCTCTGCGGCGCCGGCGGCGGATTGACCGTACACGCCGAGAGCACCAGCCCGACCAATGAGACCAGGCCGCCGAGCACCATGAACAGGCGGCGGACGCGTCTCGGCACGCTGATCAGGGTAGCGAGCAGCTGCGCGGCAGCCCGTCCGACCACCAGGGGTTAGCCCCGGGCCTTGGCGCGCGACCGGCTGCGCGCCCGCGAGGTGGCGTCCAGCTCGACCTTGCGCACCCGCACGATCTCCGGAGTCACCTCGACGCATTCGTCTTGCGCGCAGAATTCCATCGCCTGCTCCAGATCGAGCTCGAGCGGCTTGGCCAGCGTCTCGAAGACATCGGCCGTCGAGGAGCGCATGTTGGTCAGCTTCTTCTCACGGGTCACGTTGATGTCGAGATCCTCTGCGCGCGGGTTGATTCCGACGACCATGCCCTCGTAGGTGTCCTGACCGGGCTCAACGAAGAACTGACCCCGGTCGGCGAGCTGGATCATCGCGAACGGCGTGATGGTGCCCGCGCGGTCGGACACCAGCGACCCGGTGTGGCGGGCCCGGATCTCCCCCGCCCACGGGCGGTAGCCGTCGAACACGGCGTTGGCGATGCCGGTGCCGCGAGTGAGCGTGAGGAAGTCGGTGCGGAAGCCGATCAGGCCGCGGCTGGGCACGATGAAGTCCATCCGGACCCAGCCCGCCGCGTGGTTGGCCATCTCTTCCATGCGGCCCTTGCGGGCAGCCATCAGCTGGGTGATGGCACCGACGAACTCGTCGGGACAGTCGATGGTCATCGCTTCGAACGGCTCGTGCAGCTTGCCGTCGATCGTGCGGGTCACCACCTGCGGCTTGCCGACGGTGAGCTCGAAGCCCTCCCGGCGCATCTGTTCGACCAGCACGGCCAGGGCGAGCTCGCCGCGGCCCTGCACCTCCCAGGCGTCGGGCCGGTTGATGTCGACGACCCGGATCGACACGTTGCCGACCAGCTCGGCGTCGAGCCGGCCGCGGACCATGCGTGCGGTCAGCTTGTGACCGGAGACCTTGCCCGCCAACGGCGAGGTGTTGGTGCCGATCGTCACCGAGATCGCCGGCTCGTCGACGGTGATGCGCGGCAGCGCGTGGGCGTGGTCGGGATCGGCCAGGGTGTCGCCGATCATGATCTCGGGAATGCCCGCGACCGCGACGATGTCGCCCGCGATCGCCTCATCGGTGGCGCTGCGCTCGACGCCCTCGGTCGCCAGCAGTTCGGTGATCTTGACGCTGGTGATGACGGGCAGCCCGTCGACCTCACGCATCCAGGCGACCTGCTGGCCCTTGCGCAGCTTGCCGTTGTAGATGCGGATCAGGGCGAGCCGGCCGAGGAACGCCGACGCGTCGAGGTTGGTCACCAGCGCCTGCACCGGCGCCTCCGGGTCGCCCGACGGCGCCGGGATGTGCTCCATCAACACGTCGAACAGCGGGTCCAGGTTGTCACCCGCGGGCACCTGGCCGTCGGCCGGCTGCTCGGTGCTCGCGATGCCCGCGCGCCCGGACGCATACAGCGTCGGCAGGCCCAGCGCGTGCTCGGCCGCCGCGGCCGCCTCGTCGTCCAGGTCCGACGCGACGTCGAGCAACAGGTCGTGGCTGGCCTCGACGACCTCGGCGATGCGCGCGTCGGGCCGGTCTGTCTTGTTGACGACCAGGATCACCGGAAGGTGGGCGGTCAACGCTTTGCGCAGCACGAACCGGGTCTGCGGCAACGGGCCCTCGGACGCGTCGACCAGCAGCAGCACCCCGTCCACCATGGACAGCCCGCGCTCGACCTCCCCGCCGAAATCGGCGTGGCCGGGGGTGTCGATCACGTTGATCACCGTGACGGTGCCATCCGGGTTATGGCGGTGCACCGCGGTGTTCTTGGCCAGGATGGTGATGCCCTTTTCCTTCTCGAGGTCACCGCTGTCCATGATGCGTTCCTGGGTGTCGTCACCCCGGTGGTGCAGCGCGCCGGACTGCCGCAGCATCGCGTCGACCAGGGTTGTCTTGCCGTGGTCGACGTGGGCGACGATGGCGACGTTGCGGAATGGCACGTCGGTGATTGTGGCAGCGGGGGCCTTCCAAAGCGAACTGGCTAGCGAACCGCCAGGTGACCGGCGGCGGCGTCGAGTGTGCGGTGGCGGCGCGGTGCCGCCTACCAGCCGCGGCGGCGCGGCGCCGTGCCGACCAATTGACCCTTGGCCGCCACCTCGCGGCTGCGGTAGACGATGTACGGCCGGAACAGGTAGACGACGGGAGCGCTGAACGCGTGCACCAGCCGGGTGAACGGCCACAACGTGAACAGCACCATGCCGATCAGGGCGTGCAGCTGATAGTCCAGCGGGGCGTTGATCATCACCTCGCCGTGCGGCTGAAATATCCAGATCCGGCGGAACCACAATCCGACCGTGTAGCGGTAGTGAAACTCGCCGCCGTGCGGGCCGGTGCCGATCAGGTCGCAGTACAGGCCCACCACGATCGCCAGCACCAGCACCACATACATCACCTTGTCGCTGCGGGTGGTCGCCATGGACACGGCGGGACGGGTGAACCGCCGGTAGACGAGCAGCCCGATTCCGACGAGCGTCGCGACGCCGGCCACCGACCCGGCGATGACCGCCTGCATGTGGTAGACGTGGTCGCTCATCTTCAGCATCTGCGTCACCTTCGGCGGAATGAACAGCCCCACCACGTGTCCGGCGAAAACCGCCAGGATGCCGAAATGGAACATCGGGCTGGCGATGCTCAGCACCCGTGACTCGTAGATCTGCGAGGACCGTGAGGTCCAGCCGAACTTGTCGTAGCGGTAGCGCCACCAGGTCCCCACGATCAGAACCGACAGCGTGACGTACGGGGCGATATCCCAGAACAGGACGTTGCTAAACACCTGGCGTTCCTTTACGGGGTGGCACGGTCAAGGTAAACGGTTGCAGCCCAACGGCTTCCGCGGGCGGCCCGGCCTGCGCCAGCCGCTCGGCGCGGCGCACCTCCTGATCGGTGGCGACCGGAAGGGTCTCACAGACCGCCGCCACGACCGGCTCGTACGGTGACTCGGCGTCGGCCAGGGCGCCGCGCAGCACATCGATCGGCACGCGGTGCTGGGTCAGCAGTCGGCGGCCGGCCTCGGGATCGACAGTGGCGGCGAATTCGAGCACCACGGTCAAATGATCGGGCGCCTCACCGCTCGGCGGCTGCGCGCCCGCCTCCCGGTAGGCGGTGGCGAACGCCAGCATCTCCCGGCCGCGGTTGCGGGTGTCCCCCGCGGTCCAGTACGTCAGGTACATCGTGGCGCGCCGGCGCAGATCGAACGTCGCGACATAATCCATCGCGGCGGCCATCGGCTCACGGGCACGCAGCGCCGTGACCGTCTGCCGGAGAAGCGTCGCCGCGGGACCGCTGATGTGGTCGAGGATTTCGTCGACGGCGTCCAGGCGCTGCGCGAACCCGTCGTCCGGGTAGGCCAGCAGCAGCGACGCCGCCTGCCACACCAGGCGATCCTGCATCGCCCGGTTGGTGGATCGCTCCCGGAGCGCGGACAGCAGTCTCATCGCTTCTGCTCCTGGGGGAACATTCCGGAGGGCACCTGGCCACCGTCCCAGTTGAGCAGGTTCACCCGCGCCCGCGCGTTGCCGGGTTCATCTTCTTCAGAGCCGCCACGCTTGAGCGCGTGGAAGGTTTCCACGGACACCGGGGTCGGCTCCGATTCGTACATGCCCGGGCCGCCGTCGCCCGTCAACGAACAGCCCATCTCCTCGAGATTGCGGGCCTGCGGAGCGAAAGCGGTCGGAATCACGTAGCGGTCTTCGTATTTCGCAATGGCGAGCAGCCGGTACATCTCGTAGATCTGTTCTTCGGTCATGCCGACGGAATGCGGGATCTGCGGCTGGGTGTCGCGGCCGAGATTGATGTCTCGCATGTAGGAGCGCATCGCCGCCAGCCGCCGCAGCACCCCTTCGACCACGGCGGTGTCGCCGGCGGTGAACAGTTCGGCCAGGTATTGCATCGGGATGCGCAGCGCGTCCAGCGCGCCGAACAGGTTGCCGATGTCCTCGCCGTCGTGACCGTCGCGGCTGACCGCGTCGACCACCGGGGACAGCGGCGGGATGTACCAAACCATCGGCATGGTGCGGTATTCCGGGTGCAGCGGCAGCGCCACCTTGTAGGTGTGGATCAGCGCGTAGATCGGGGAACGCTGCGCGGCCTCGATCCACTCGTCGGGGATGCCCTCGGCCCGCGCACCGGCGATGACGTCGGGGTCGTCGGGGTCGAGCAGGATCTCGCACTGCGCCTGATAGAGATCGGTGTCTTTTTCCACCGACGCCGCTTCCAGGACCCGATCGGCGTCGTAGAGAACCACCCCGAGGTAACGCAGCCGGCCCACGCAGGTCTCCGAGCAGATGGTCGGCAGCCCGACCTCCATTCGCGGATAGCACAGCGTGCACTTCTCGGCTTTGCCCGTCTTGTGGTTGAAATAGACCTTCTTGTAAGGACATCCGGACACGCACATCCGCCAGCCGCGGCAGCGGTCCTGGTCCACCAGCACGATGCCGTCCTCGCTGCGCTTGTACATCGCACCCGACGGGCACGACGCCACGCAGGAGGGGTTGAGGCAGTGCTCGCAGATCCGGGGCAGGTAGAACATGAAGGTCTCTTCGAGCGAGAGTTTGATCTCCTCGCTGATCTTCTTCAGGATCGGGTCTTCGGCCAGGATCTCCGACGAGCCGGCCAGGTTGTCGTCCCAGTTCGGTCCCCACGAAATCTTCATCGGCTCACCGCTGATCGCGCTTCGGGGCGCGGCCGTCGGGAAGGTGTCGCCCGCGGGTGCGGTGGTCAGGTTTTCGTAGTCGTAGGTCCACGGCTCGTAGTAGTCGTCGATGACCGGCAACTTCGGGTTCGCGAAGATCCGCAGCAGCTTCTGGAAACGGCCGCCGTCGCGCAACCGCAGCCTGCCCATCTTGTCACGAATCCAGCCGCCCCGCCATTTCTCCTGGTCCTCGTAGGTGCGCGGATAGCCTTGGCCGGGGCGGGTTTCGACATTGTTGAACCACACGTATTCGGTGCCGGGTCGGTTAGTCCACGCCTGCTTGCAGGTCACCGAGCAGGTGTGACACCCGATGCACTTGTCGAGGTTCATCACCATCCCCAACTGCGCCATGACCTTCATCGCGGACTCCCTTCGCGCACGGCGTCGGCGCTCATCAGTACCGCACCTCCTGGCTACGGCGACGCACGACGGTCACCTCGTCGCGCTGGTTGCCGGTCGGCCCCAGGTAGTTGAACGCGAACGCGTGCTGACCATAGCCGCCGGCCAGATGGCTGGGCTTGATCCGCACCCGGGTGAGCGCGTTGTGGTTGCCGCCACGCTTGTTGTTGGCTTCGGTGCGCGGGGTGTCCACGGTGCGCTCCTGGACGTGGTAGACGTAGACCACGCCGTCGGGCATCCGGTGCGACACGATCGCCCGGCACACGTAGATGCCGTTGACGTTGACGGCCTCGACCCATTCGTTGTCTCGCACTTGGATTTTCGCCGCGTCGCCCGGGCTCATCCACATCGTCGGGCCGCCACGGGACAATGACAGCATGTACAGGTTGTCCTGGTAGGTGGAATGGAACGACCACTTCGAGTGCGGCGTCAGGTATCGCACGGTGAGCCCGATTCCGTCCTCGGTCGGGCCGAGGGTGGGTGCGCCGAACAGGCGGGCCATGTCCAGCGGCGGCCGGAAAACCGGCAGGTGCTCGCCGAGTTCCTCGACCCAGTCGTGGGCCAGATAGAAGTGCATCCGTCCGGTCAGGGTGTGGAACGGCTTGAGGTTCTCGATGTTGATGGTGAACGGTGCGTAACGGCGACCGCCGGTCTCGCTGCCCGACCATTCGGGGCTGGTGACCACGGGGACGGGCCGCGCCTGGGTGTCGGCGTAGCTGATGCGTTTGTCCTCGCTGCCCTCGGCAAGATGCACCAGCCGCTGACCGGTGCGCTTTTCCAGTTCGTGGAAGCCCTCCACCGCCAGCCGGCCGTTCGTCGTCCCCGACAGCAGCAGCAGCACGTCGGCCATCCGCGCGGCGGTGGTAATGGCCGGGCGGCCCGCCGCCACACCGGATTTCAGCACCCCGAATTTGGCGGCGAGCTCCTCGACCTCCCGGAGGGGATGCACGGTGACGCCCTTGGTGGTCAGCCCGAACTTGCCGACCAGCGGACCCAGCGTCAACCACTTGTCGTAGATGGCGGTGTAGTCACGGTCCACCACGGTGAGCTTGCCCATGGTGCGGCCCGGCACCGGCGTCGCACCGGTGCGCAACCAATCCTGTTCGGTGCCATCGGGATAGGCCATCGCGTCCGGTGTGTCGTGCTGCAGCGCGCTGAGCACGACGTCGGTGCGGGTGCCCAGATGCTCCTTGGCCATGGCGCTGAAGGCGCGGGCGATGGCGCCGAAAGCGTCGAAGTCCGAACGTGTTTCCCAGGGCGGGTCGGTCGCGGCGCTGAACGCGTGCACGTAGGGGTGCATGTCCGTGCTGGAGATGTCGGCCTTTTCGTACCAGGTCGCCGCCGGCAGCACGATATCGGAGACCAGCGTGGTCGAGGTCATCCGGAAGTCGATCGACATCATCAGGTCGAGCTTGCCCTCGGGGATGTCCCCGGCACACGTGACATCGATGGGCCGGACCCCGTCCTCGGGCGGCAGCGCCGACGCGTTGGAGTCGGTTCCCAGCAGATGGCGCAGGAAGTATTCGCCCCCCTTGCCCGACGAACCGATCAGGTTGGCGCGCCAGACGGTAAGCACCCGGGGCCAGTTGACGGGGTTGTCGGGATCGGTCACGGCGAGTTTGAGTTTGCGCTGGCCGAGCTGCTCGGCGACGTAGTCGGCAACGTCGCGCCCGGCCGCGCGCGCCTCGTCGGCGACGTCCAGACTCGACCGGTCGAACTGCGGGTAGTACGGGCTCCACCCCATGGCCACCGCCGACGCCAGCAGGTCCATGGTGTGCTTGCCCGCAAAGCGGCCCCGGCCGACCGGGCTGGCCAGCTTGTCCGCCCCGTAGCCGTCGTACCGCCATTGGTCGGTGTGGGCGTACCAGTACGAGGCGCCGGGCACCTGCCGCGGTGGTCGTACCCAGTCCGTGGCCATCGACATCGTCTGAAAACCGGTGAGCGGGCGCACTTTTTCCTGGCCGACGTAGTGGGCCCAGCCGCCGCCGTTGCGGCCCATCGACCCGGTCAGCATCAGCAGCGCCAGCACCGCGCGGTAGATCGCGTCGGCGTGGAACCAGTGGCAGATGCCGCCGCCCATGATGATCATGGAGCGGCCGCCGGATTCCTCGGCGCTGCGCGCGAATTCCCGTGCCACCCGGATGGCTTGGGCGGCCGACACACCGGTGATCGCTTCCTGCCACGCGGGGGTGTTCTGCTGGGTCGCGTCGTCGTAGCCGGTGGGCCATTCGCCGGGCAACCCCGCCCGCGCCACCCCATACTGCGCGAGCATCAGGTCGAAGACGGTGCACACCACGTGCTTGCCGATGCGGCGCACCGGGACACCGCGCGCGACGGTCGTGCCCTCGCCGTCGACGGTGTCGAAGCTTGGCAGGTGCACGAGCGCGGTGCTGCTATCCCCGTTGGGGCCGTGCGCGTCTCGCACGCTGAGCGCCGGCACCAGGTCACCGAGGTCCAGGTTCCACTTTCCGACGCCGGATTCGCCGTAGCGGAAGCCCAGCGACCCGTGCGGCACCACAACAGAATTGGTGGTTTCGTCCAAGACCGCGGGCTTGAGTGCCGCGTTCTCGACCGCCTCGCCCAGGTCCGCCGCCGTCAGGTTCTTTCCCGGCACCAGCATGTCGCCGCGTTCTTCGAGCTTGATCAGGAACGGCAGATCGGTGTAGCGGCGCGAATAGTCGGCGAAGAACGGAACCTGCTTTTTCACATAGCATTCCGAGAGAATGACGTGGCCCATCGCCATGGCGAGCGCCCCGTCGGTGCCGGCCGCGCACGGCATCCACTCATCGGCGAACTTGGTGTTATCGGCGTAGTCCGGGCTGACGGTGACCACCTTGGTGCCGCGGTAACGCGCCTCGGCCATCCAGTGCGCGTCGGGGGTGCGGGTGATCGGGACGTTGGAGCCCCACATCATCAAATACGCTGCGTCCCACCAGTCCCCGGATTCGGGGACGTCGGTCTGATCGCCGAAGACCTGCGGTGAGGCCACCGGGAGGTCGGCGTACCAGTCGTAGAACGACGTCATCGGGGCGCCGATCAGCTCGAAAAACCGGGAGCCGGCGGCGTAGGACACCATCGACATCGCCGGGATCGGGGAAAACCCGGCGACCCGATCCGGCCCGTAGGACTTGATGGTGTGCACGTGGGCGGCGGCGATCAGCTCGGTGGCCTCGGCCCAGGTGACCCGGACCAGTCCCCCCTTGCCGCGGCCCTGCTGATAGCGCCGACGCCGCTCGGGATCGGCCTGGATGTCGGCCCACGCGAGCACCGGATCACCGAGCCGCGCCTTGGCTTCGCGGTACATCTCGATCAGCACGCCGCGGGCGTAGGGGTAGCGCACCCGGGTGGGCGAGTAGCTGTACCAGGAGAAGGAGGCGCCGCGGGGGCAACCGCGCGGCTCGTATTCGGGCCGGTCCGGGCCCACCGACGGGTAGTCGGTCTGCTGGGTCTCCCAGGTGATGATCCCGTCTTTGACGTAGATCTTCCACGAGCATGATCCGGTGCAGTTCACGCCGTGCGTGGAGCGAACCACCTTGTCGTGGCTCCACCGGTCGCGGTAGAACACGTCGGCTTCGCGGCCGCCCTGGCGCGTCACGGTGCGCAGGTCGGCCGAGATCTCGCCCGGCGTGAAGAACCGCCCGCTGCGCTCCAAGAGCTCCTCGAGCACTCCACCAATGTGCGGTGTGGCAGTCAAGAAGTACTCCTCCTCATCGGTGGCGCCGCGCCTCGTCGCCCGGCCGTACGTGTGACCCCAGTTGCGTTGTGTTCGGCGATCAGCTCCGTGATCCGCGCGTCCACACCGGCTCGGATCGGCTCAACCATCGGCATTTCGGGCCCGCGGGCTGGGCGGCGATACAGCACCAGCATAGGTCGATGCGGATGGGGCAATCACCTCCGCCGCGCGCGGCCAATCCACGAAAAACAGGGTCATCAGCATCGGTTTTCGCGCACGCGGGACGTCCCGGTCGGGCACCGAAGCCGCGACGGCAGGGACTGAACAACCATCTGGCTCGCTATCGGCACGCACATCCAGGGCAGATTCGTGTGGCGTTACTACAAGTCATATTGTTCTATTCAGTTCACTGTGGCGAGCTGCAACGCGGCTGTGCATAAGCTGCCGGAAGTCTGTGGACTTGTTATGACGGCCGTTCACAGCGCGCCGGCCAGATCCCCCAGCCAGCCTCGATCGGCCGGTACCCAGTCGAGATCGTGCAGCTCAGCGGCCGTAACCCAGCGCAGTGCCCGGTGATCGCGCGCGTCCGGCTCGCCGCTGAGCAAACGCACCCGGTAGGCCCGCAGCGTGATTGCGCCGTCCACCACGATGTCCGCGCCGAGCCGGTCGCCGACCACGACGTCGCCCGCCGCCAAACCCAGCTCCTCGGCCAGCTCGCGGGCCAGCGCGTCGCGCTCGGTCTCGCCGGGCGTGACCTTGCCACCGGGTAGCTCCCAGCGCCCGGCCAGCTCCGGCGGTCGGACGCGCTGGGCCACCAAGAGGCGCGCGTCGCAGATCAGGGCACCCGCGACGACGATCTGGGTCGGCATGGCCAGTGACGGTATACCGTCGGGTCATGGCTGTGTTAACGGATGAGCAAGTAGACGCCGCACTGCCCGGTCTGGACGGATGGGAGCGTGCCGACGGCGCCCTGCGCCGATCGATCAAATTTGGAAGCTTTTTGGCCGGCATCGATGCGGTGCGCCGGGTGGCCGAGCACGCGGAAAGCAAGGACCACCACCCGGACATCGATATTCGTTGGCGGACAGTGACTTTCGCTCTCGTCACCCACTCTGAGGGCGGCATCACCGAAAACGATGTCGACATGGCCCGCGATATCAACGGGATCGTCGACAACTAGCTCGCGGCCTCGGCCCGTTCGCCGGCCATGGCGCCCCGGCCGCGGCTGCCGGTGGCCGCGATCCAGATCAACGTCGCCACCGCCGCCACGGTGTAGATCAGCGCGGCCCAGGCCAGATACCACGGCCGGCTGATCTGCCAGATAGTCGGTTGCGCGAAGCTCAGCAACCACGGCACGCCGATCACGGTGAGCACCAACCACCCCCAGCCCACGATCCGCGCTCCGCGCAGCGCGCGGCCCGCGCCATGGATCGCCCAGATGATCAGCGGCACCAGCCACACCCAGTGATGGGTCCACGAAATCGGTGAGAGCAGCAGTCCGAACAGCTCGACCACGATCAGGCGGCCCAACTGATCGGACGAGTCCAGCGCGCGCCAGGCCAGTACGGCCAGCACCGCGGTGACGGCGATGGCGGCCACCAGCAGCGGACCGAATCCGACGTCGTGGCCCAGGATCCGCGAGATGCCGCCGCGCCAGGACTGATTGAACGACGTGGCGATGGGACCCACTCGGTGGGCGTCGCCGAGCAGGTCGGTGAAGTAGTAGCGGGTCTGATCGCCGACGACCACGACCGAAATCCCAATCGTGGCAACGAAAACGACCGCCGAGAACACCGCTGCGGCCCACCGCCGCGCGCCGGCCAGATAGACCCCGGAGATGGCGGGCGTCAGCTTGATCCCGGCGGCCACGCCGACCAGCAGCCCCGACAGCCACCATCGCGTGGTGTAGACCGCCCACAGCACCGCGGTCATCAACAGCACATTGACCTGGCCATAGTCGAATGTGCTGCGCAGCGGCTCGATCCAGATGGTGATCGCCGTCCACGCCATCGCGAGCCGGCGGCCGTGGGCGCCGGCCGGCACACCCGTCAGGCGCTGGCTGATCCGGATCGCGCCGTAGAGGGCGGCCATGGTCGCGACCTGCCACAGAAAGGCGACGAGACCGAACGGCAGCAGGTGCAGCGGATAGAAGACGACGGCCGCGAACGGCGGGTAGGTGAACGGCAGCGGGAAGTCCGGTGTCTGGTCGGCGTAGACGTAGCTGTACAGCGTGCCGGGACGGCCGAGCGCGGCGGCTCCGCCGAGATAGACGTGCAGATCGACGAAGTTCGCGCCGTGGGGGGCTAAGTATGTCCACGCCAGCCGTGCGGCGACGCTCGCGATGAGCAGGATCGGCGCGGCCCCGGAAAGGCGGCTCGCCAATCGCTGGATTCGGGGCGCCGCCGGGGCGGCCGAGAGGGTGTCTATCCGCCCGACTTTAGCGATCGGTGCATGCGGCACGGCCGCGTCGGTCCCCTGACGTCTATTCAGGGCGCGCATTTCGCGGATTCGGTCACCGCTCTCACTCGTATCCGTAACGATCGAATAAATGCCACACGTGTCACTTGAGTCCCATCTGCATCAAAGTAACTTCGGCCTCGAGACCTGTAATCAATCAATCAGGGAGAGTCATGCCAACCATCTGGACTTACATGCGTGCAGCCGCCGTCGTGGTCGGTTCGTCCGCAGCACTAATAGTGGGCGGTCTCGTGGGGTCAGCCCACGCCGACCCCGTGCCGGCTCCGGCCGTGCCGAACATTCCGCAACAGCTGATCAGTTCGGCGGCCAACGCGCCGCAAATCCTGCAGAACCTCGCGACCGCACTCGGCGCCACGCCACCCGCGGCACCGGCCACTCCGGGCATCAGCTTCCCGGGTGTTCCGGCGGCGGCGACGCCGGCATCGGCGGCCTCGTCGATCCCGGGCATCCCGTCGATCCCCGGCCTCACGCCGGCCACACCCGCCGCCCCGGCGTCGTCCCCGGCGGCAATGCCGTCGATTCCGGGGCTGACGCAGTCCGCGACCCCCGCCGCGCCGGCGTCAACCCAAGCCGCGACCGGCATTCCCGGGATGATCCAGGGCCTGAGCGGCGCCCAGCCGGCGGCCGCGAGCCCGGCCTCCCCGGCCACCTCGTCGATCCCGGGCCTGCCCGCGATCCCGGGGCTGTCGGCGCCGAGCGCACCGGCCACACCGCCCGCTCCGCAAATCCCGCAGGCGCAGGTCAACATGCCGGCGATGCCGTCGGGCCTCCCGGTCAGCGTGCCCTCGCAGGTGCGGCTTCCGCAGGATCTGCCTGCGCTGGCGTCGGGGCAGACCCCGGCGGCTCCGGCAGCTCCGGTGGCCCCGGCCGCTCCGGCCGCACCCGCTCCGGCCGCCAGCCCGGCCGGGCCGGCAGCGCCGCTGCTCGCAGCGTTGCCTTGAGCAACGTCGTAATCGGCCTAAACCACCACTGAGAACCAGAGGACACCGTGGCAACCACTTGGAATCTGTCCAACGGTTTGGCCGCTGTCGTCACGGCATCGGTTGCCGCGCTCGGGCTTTGCCCGAGCGCGGCAGCCGACCCGCCGGCGCCGCAGCCGACACCACAATCCAACGCGGCCCAACAGCTGCCGGGTCTGCCTGCCTTGTCGCAGCTCAGCCCGCTCATCCAGCAAGCGGCCGGTGACCCGCAGCAAGCGACACAGCTGCTCATGGCCGCCGCGCAAGCCTTCGCCCACAGCCCGACCGCGCCCAGCGAGTCCAAAAACGTGGCGGCGGCGGTGAATCAGTTCGTCCAGGAGCCCACCGCGCCGGTCCAGCATGTTCCCGCGGCGGGCGTAGAGCCCGGGTTGCAGGCCCACCTGCCGGCCGGAATCGACCCGGTGCACGCGGCCGGTCCCGCGCCCGAAGCGGCACCCGAGGCGCACCTGCCGGCCGGTGTCGATCGGGTGCACGCGGCCGGGCCGGCGCCCGCGGCCGCTCCGGCACCGGTGCCCGCCCAGCCCGCCAATGTGCCCGTCGCGGCACCGGTTCCGGCACCGCCGGCACCGGCAGCACCCGCACCAGAGGCTGCCGCTGCGGCGGCCCCGGCACCTGCACCTGCGCCGGATGCCGCCCCCACGGCGGCCGCTCCGGGCTTCGGCGCTGACGCGCCTCCCACGCAGGACTTCCTGTATCCCTCGATCGGCACCAATTGCCTGGCGGATGGCAGCAGCGCCATCGCCACCGCGCTGTCGGTCGCGGGGCCGGCCAACATCCCGCTTCCCGGCCCGGGGCCCGGTCAGACCGCCTACGTGTTCACCGCGGTCGGCACGCCCGGACCCGCCGAGGTGCAGAAGCTGCCGTTGAACGTCACCTGGGTGAACCTGACCACGGGCAAGTCCGGGACGGTCGCCCTCAAGCCGCGTTCGGACATCAACCCCGAGGGGCCGACGACGCTGAGCGCGATCGCCGACACGGGCTCGGGCAGCATCATGTCGACGATCTTCGGGCAGGTCACGACCAAGGAAAAGCAGTGCCAGTTCATGCCCACGATCGGCTCGACGGTGGTGCCGTAACAGAACGGCGTCGCACCGTCTCGCCGCCTGCGAACGCGCGTGTTCCCGCTCCCGGGGTCACGCGCGTTCGCTGCTAGTAGGCCATGAACAGGATCGCGTCGCGGTCGTACTCGAGGCCAGGATGAACGCTGGCGAGGTGGGCTTGGGTCAATTCGACCAGCTCGTCCTCGTCCTTGCCGACAATGGCTTCGCCGCACGGACACGTCAGGTGTGTTTTCACGTTGCCGCCCTTCCCTTCCGGTGACCTACTACTTTGCCGCCTTGGCTGCGGCTTTCATTTGCTTTTTGTAGGAGCGCACTTCGCTCATCGATTGGGCGTCGACGATGTCGGCGACGGAGATGTGCGTGCCGGCCTTGCCGAACTCCCCGGCCGCCGCGCGCCAGCCCTTTGGCGTGACGCCGTACTGCTTGCCCAGCAGCGCCAGAAAGATCCGGGCCTTGACCTCGCCGAAACCAGGGAGCCCCTTGATGCGCCGCAGCAGTTCCTCGCCGTCGGGGTCACCCGCGCTCCACAAGCCGGCGGCATCGCCGTCGTAACGGTCCACGATGATTTGGGCCAGGGTCTGGATACGTTTGGCCATCGATCCCGGAAACCGGTGTATCGCAGGCCTTTGCGAGCACAGCGCGGCGAACTTGTCGGGGTCGTACTCGGCAATTTCGTGAGCACCGAAGCTGCCCATCCGGTCCGCGATCTTCTTCGGGCCCGCGAAGGCGGTCTCGAACGGTACCTGTTGATCGAGAACCATCCCGATGAGCAGGGCCAACGGATTCTCGTCGAGCAGCGCGTCGGCCTCAGGATCTTGAGCCAGCCAAAGTTTCACCGTCAAAGACCTTCCTTCCGCACAACACCCTACGACCGCGCCCCAGCGGTTTGACACGAACCACCGGAAACGCGTCTGCGGTCAGCGCCATGACCATCGAGTTATCGTGGCGTGGTGGTGGATGAGGCCCGATTGGCGCTGATGCTGGCCCGCGACGAACTGCACGCGCTCGTCACTTCCTATTTCCGGGCGGTCGACCGCGCTGATTACGAAGGCCTCCGCAGCCTGTATCACCCCGACGCGACCGACTCGCACGGCTCGTTCTCGACGGGGGGCGTCGAGGAGTTCATCGCACAATTGCAGGCCGCGGAACCGTATGTGCGTGTCTCCCAACACAACATCACCACGACGAACTTTGTGGTCGAGGGCGACGCGGCCCGCGGTGAGATCTACTGCCTGGTGTTTCACACCTTCGCCGGTCCCGAGCATGACGTGGACGTCATCATCGGCGGCCGATATCTGGACGAGTATGCCAAGCACGACGGCCGCTGGAAGTTCAGCCGGCGCACCATCGTGGCGGATTGGGCATACCAAAACGACCCGTCCCAAGTGAACTTCGGACACCCCAGCACCCGGGGAAGCCTGCGCGGCAAACCGGGGCAAGACGACCCCTCGATCGGCCTATTCTGCCCACCCCGGGGGTAGACGAATCAGGCCGTCTACTAACGACTCTCGATCCTCAGCCGCTCTTGCGGCGGAATTCGCGGCGGTTTCCCGCCGCGCCGTGCGCCCGGGGCTGCTTGCCGGCGCCGTCTTTGTGGTCGGATCCGTCCGACGATTTCGCCATCTTGCGGTCGAGGGCTTCACGGAACTTGCGCTTGGTGTCCTCGTCCGACCCGGGCGATTCAGAAGCCCCCGAAGACTTGGACGACTTTGAACCCTGCCGGGCATTCGATTCAGCCATAGGGGCAGCTTAGCCCCGGTTTGCCGGGCGGGCCGCAGGCGGCGCGGCTACCGCATGCCCGGGGGCATGCCGTACAGGTGCGTGATCGGCAACGTCAGCAGCACCCGCCGATCGGTGACCATCGCCTGACGGTACTCGTCCCAATCCGGATGTTCGCCGGCGATGTTGCGGTACAAGGCAATCAGCGCTTCCACGGTGTCATCGCCGGGCGCGGCCGCCGGGGGCGTCAGTTCGGCGGTGCCCTCGGCGACGGCATAGGACCATCCGTCGTCGGCGTCGACCAGGATCGACGCCCGCGGGTCCCGGCGCAGGTTGCGCGTTTTGGCGCGTGGCTCGGTGATCGACACCTGGATCACCGTGCTGCGCGGGTCGAAGTGGTAGCTCACGTTCGACAGCTGCGGTCGCCCGTCGCGCTTGATGGTGGCCAGCACCCCGAGGGAATGTCCGCTTATCAAGGCCAGCAGCTTGTCGTCGAAGACTTGGCGTCCCATGACGAAAGCCTACGTCGCGCGCCGGCCGGGCGGCCCCGGATGGTGGTTCCCCGGCCGGGCTGGTGGAATCGGGGTATGGCCAAGTACGCGGCGTTTCTGCGTGGCGTCAACGTCGGGGGCGTCAATCTCAAGATGGCCGAGGTGGCGGCCGCCCTGACCCACGCGGGCTTCAGCGACGTGCGGACCGTGTTGGCCAGCGGCAACGTGCTGCTGGAGTCGTCGGCCGGCGTGACGGCGGTGCGCAAGACGGCGGAAGCCGCGCTGCGCGAACGGTTCGGCTATGACGCCTGGGTGCTGGCCTACGACATCGGCACGGTGCGCGACGTGGTCGACGCCTACCCGTTCGAGCGCGGGGCCGACGGCTACCAGTCCTACGTCACGTTCGTCGCCGACGCCGCCGTGCTCGACGAGCTCGCCGCGCTGAGCAAGGACGCCGGCCCGAGCGAGAGGATCGCCCGCGGTGACGGCGTGGTCTACTGGCAGGTCCCCAAGGGCAGCACCCTGGACAGCACCATCGGCAAGACGATGGGCAAGGCGCGCTACAAATCGTCGACCACGACGCGCAACCTGCGCACGCTGGACAACGTGTTGCGCTGAGCGCGGGCCGCACGCGCTCGATGCGCCAACGCTTTTGGACGCAGAACCAGGCTCACTCGTCGGGCACCGATTCGATGTAGCGCAGGGCGTCGGCTTTGTCCAACCCGAGTCCCCGCGCCACCCGGACATACTCGCGGGCGGCGGCCGCCATCGCGGCGTCGGTCGGATCGTAGCGGGCGACGAATGTGCCGAAGCGGCCCCGGGTTTCGATGATGGCGGCGGTTTCCAGCTCACGGTAGGCGCGGGCCACGGTGTTGACGGCGACCCCGAGTTGGCCGGCCAGGTCCCGCACGGTGGGCAGGCGGGTGCCCGGCGGCAGCGCGCCGTCGCGGACACCGTCGATCACCTGCGTCCTGAGCTGGTCGAACAGCGGTTTGCCCGCCTTCATGTCGACCCGCAACCAGTCACCCAGCTCCACCCGTTCAGTATCCCCCACCCCCGGCTATGTTGGTGGGATGCGCGTAGCGGTGCTCAGCGGCGCGGGGATCTCCGCGGAGAGCGGCGTGCCGACGTTCCGCGATGACAAGAACGGGTTGTGGGCCCGCTTCGATCCCTACGAGCTGTCCAGCACCCAAGGGTGGCGCGACAATCCCCAGCGTGTCTGGGGCTGGTATCTGTGGCGCCACTACCTGGTCGCCGACGTGCAACCCAATGCGGGTCATCGCGCCATCGCCGCCTGGCAAGACGACGCCCAGGTCACCGTCATCACCCAGAACGTCGACGACCTGCACGAGCGCGCCGGCAGCGACTCCGTCCAGCACCTACACGGAAGCCTGTTCGAATTCCGTTGTGCGCGTTGCGCTGTGCCGTATGGCGGCGCACTACCGCAGATGCCCGAACCGGCGCTGGAGGTGGAGCCCCCGGTGTGTCGATGCGGCGGCCTGATCCGGCCCGACATCGTGTGGTTCGGTGAACAGCTGCCCGACGAGCCCTGGCAGCGCGCCGTCGAGGCGACCGAGTGCGCCGACGTGATGGTGGTGGTCGGGACCTCGGCGATCGTCTATCCGGCGGCCGGGCTGGCGGAGCTGGCGCTGTCCCGCGGCGCCGCCGTCATCGAGGTCAATCCGGAAGTCACGCCCCTGTCCGGCAACGCCACCCTCAGCATCCGTGAGACGGCGAGCCGGGCGTTGCCCGGACTGCTGCAGCGGCTGCCGGCGCTGCTGGACTAGGCGGGCCGCCGCGCGCGGCCCAGCAGCAGCTCGGACACCGGCATCGGCGCCCAGGCCGGCAGCGTCCACTCCCGCCGCGACGTGTCGACATCGAATCCGGCCTCGACGATCGAGCGTTCGGTGTCGCGATGGGTGTGGCAGTTGCCGAACAGCCGCGGCCACAACGTCGCATCGACGAAACGCTGAAAGCGGCCCCGCGCACCGGCGCTGGCGATGTGCTCGAGGTAGCGCAGTTCCCCACCGGGGCGCAGCAACGAGTACAGGCGCCGAAGCACGCCGCCGGGATCGCGCACCGAGCACAGCACCAGCGAGCACACCACCGCGTCGAACGGCTCCCCGCCGCTGAGGCTTTCGGCCGTCTCGCCGGAAACGATCACGCGCACGGACGCCGCGTCCGCCGCGGCGCGGGCCCGTGTCGCCAGCCGCGGTTCGGGCTCCACCGCGACCACCTCGTCGACCGACTCCGGGTAGTACGGAAAGTTCGTCCCGATCCCCGCGCCGACTTCCAAAACCCGGCCGGACAGGCCGGCCAGATTCTCCCGCCGCAGGACCCGGATCGCCTCGGCTTCATGGCTGGCGACGACGGGCCACACGCGCGCGAAGAAGGGATTGTCGACCACTGTTGTCATGCGTATGTGAACCTTCCGACTCGGATGAGGCCCAGAATAGGGTTCGGCGACGGGATGGGTCGGCCGTTAACCGATATTGGGCACCGGTTCCCCGAGCGCGGACCCGGCAACCGGTTCCGGGGTGGGTTCGCGGTAGGCGGTTTCGCCGCCTTCGCTGATGCCGAACCGATCGTGCAGCCACGCCAGCGGCCCGGGCGCCCACCAATTCCAGCGGCCCATCACGTGCATGAAGGCCGGGACGACCACCATCCGCACCAGGGTGGCGTCGGCGATGACGGCCAGCACCAGGCCCAGACCGAACATCCGCATGAACGAGACGTGGGCGGCGATCAGTGCGGCAAACGACATCGACATCACCAACGCGGCGGCGGTGATCACCCGGCCGGTGCGGGCGACGCCGAGCGCCACACTCTCGTCGTTGGCGGCGTGGGCCTGCTTCGGGGTCGGCGTGGCGGGTCGAGCGGCGCCCGACGCCAGCCAGTATTCGCGGATCCGGGAGAGCAGGAAAACCTCGTAATCCATCGACAACCCGAACGCGATGCAGAACAGCAACACCGGCATGTTCGCCACCAACGTCCCGCTCGGCGTGGTTCCGAGGGCGCCGAGATGGCCGTCCTGGAATATCCACACCAGCGCGCCGAACGCGGCGGTCAACGACAGAAAGTTGCAGGCGAGCGCCTTGGCCGGCAGCAGCACGCTGCCGGTGAGCAGGAACAGCAACACGAAGGTGATCGCGGCCATCAGTCCGAGGACCAGCGGAAGCCGTTCCGTCACCGCGTCGACGCTGTCGCGGTTGACCTGCGCCACCCCGCCCATCTCTACGGATCGCCCCGCCGGGCTGGAGACCTCGTGCAACCGCCCGAGCTGGGTGTCGTTCGCCGCGGAAAACAGCGGCGCCGTGCTGCTGACGGTCAGGAACGCGCTGCCGTGGGCCAGCCCGGTCGCCCCGGTTGGTGGCCCCACCCGGTTTCCGCCGGTGAAGGTGCCTCCGGGCGCGGACACCGCCGCCACGTCGGGCACCCGCGACAGGTCGGCGGCGTACGTGTCGAAGTCCCCCGGATTCAGGCCGGCGGCGTCGGGGATGACTACGGGCACCGATGTCGCGGAATCGTCGGCGAAATCGCTGCGCAGCCGGTCGCCGACCTGATGCGCCGACGCCGAACGCGGCAGCACCCGGTCGTCCGGGAAGCCCCATTTCACCGAGAAGAACGGAAGCCCGAGCAGCAGGAGCAGGCCGACGACGCTCAGGCCGATCGGCGCCCAGCGACGCATCACGACCTTGCTCGACCGATACCAGAATTGTTGCTCGACGGGTTTGCGCACCGGTTCGGGTCGCCGGAGCGCCCGACGCATCAGCCGGCGCACATCGAAGGCGTCCAGCCGATCGCCCAGCAGCACGATCGCGGCCGGGGTGATGACGATGGACGCGGTGGCGACGAAGGCGACGGTGGCCACTCCGGCGTAGGCGAACGACTTGAGGAAATACATCGGGAACGCCACCGTCGCCGACATCGACAACGCCACGGTGACCGCGGAGAACAGCACCGTGCGGCCGGAGGTGGCCATGGTCCGGATGAGCGCCTCCTCGCGGTCGTGGCCCTCGGCCAATTCGTCGCGATAGCGGCTGACGATGAGCAGGGTGTAGTCGATGGCCAGCGCCAGGCCCAGGGCGGTGCTGAGGTTGAGGGCGAAGGTCGACACCTCGGTGGTGAAGGTGACCAGGCGCAGGACCGACATCGAGCCCACGACGGCCAGCGCACCCAACGCCATCGGCAGCGCGGCGGCCAGCAGCCCGCCGAACACCCAGATCAGCACCAGAAAGCTCAGCGGCAGCGCGATCATCTCCATCACCAGCAGGTCGTCCTGGTTCTGCTTGTTGATCTGGGCGTACTGCATGGCCGCGCCGCCGGCGCGGACGGTGACCCCGTCACGGTCGTGCACGAATTGGTCCGCGAGGGTCTGGGCGTTGTTCTGGACGAAGTTTTCGCCGCCTTTGAGGTTGACCACGATGAGGCCCGACCTGCCGTCGCGGCTGACCAACTCGGCCGGGGCCGCGCCAGTCCAGGGCGAGGACGCGTTGTAGACCAGCGGGGAACGTTGCAATTCGTTGACGAGGTCGGTGCCCACGGTGCGGGCTTGTTCGCTGTTGGTGCCGCCGGGTGCCGTCACCATGATCAGCATCTGCTGACCGCTCTGCCCGAACTTTTCGGTCAACACGTCGATGGCGCGGGCGGACTCCGAGTCCGGATCTTGGAAGCCGCCGGGAGACAAGCTCTTGGCGACGGGAATGCCGAAAACGGCGGCGGCGACGAAAACCAGCAGCCCTATAGCGATGATTCGGCGCGGCGCCGCGATCGCGACTCGGGCGATTTTCTGCAGCATTTTCAGCCCTTCCGCTGCCGGTGGCCCCAATGCGCTGGCCGCTGGCTAGTCCGCGACAACGTAACAAACGCTAATTACCACGCGTCGAACAGTGTTCTCCTGTAGCACGTGGAAGGGCCGGTGAACCGTTCAACGCCGGGTTAAACCGCGGGGACGGTAAGAGTCCGGCCAGAAAAATGTGTCGCATGTAAGCAGTTCACGGCCCAAATCCCGGCGGGAGCGGCGGGAACCCTACCCGCCGGTAAATTGCCACCGTTTTCCGAATCGTGACTCAATGATTCCTTAATGGTGGCCCATACGCTCAGTGTCATGTGGATCGACGACACAAGTGCCGACGTCATCAAGGTCGACTTCGAGGCCCTCTACCACGGCGACGTGCTGGTGGAAGGCGAGACCTCGGAGCAGTTCGACGAACTGCAAGCGGCGAGCTGAGCCAGACCATGAGCATGCTCGCACGGCTGTTAATGGCCGAACCCTCCGTCAGTCGGTGGTTCCGCAAGTAACCATCGATCCTGGTTATCACGAAAGCCCCCCGCCGAAGCGGGGGGCTTTCGTTTTGTCTGACGGTGCGTCAGCGAGGCGCCATGCGAATGGCGCCATCGAGACGGATGACCTCGCCGTTGAGCATCGGGTTCTCGACGATGTGCACGGCCAGCGCGCCATACTCGTCGGGGTCACCCAGCCGGGCGGGGTGCGGCACCTGCTTACCCAGCGACGCCTGCGCCTCCTCGGGCAGCGAACCGAGCAGCGGCGTCTTGAACAGCCCGGGCGCGATGGTCACCACGCGGATGAGCTGGCGCGACAGGTCGCGGGCGATCGGCAGCGTCATCCCGACCACCCCGCCCTTGGACGCGGAGTAGGCGGCCTGGCCGATCTGGCCCTCGAACGCGGCGACCGAGGCCGTGTTGATGATGACGCCACGTTCCTCGCCGATCGGCTCGGTCTTGGCGATGCGCTCGGCCGCCAGCCGCAGCACGTTGAAGGTGCCGATCAGGTTGACCCCGATGACCTTCTTGAAGCCGTCCAGCGGGAACGGGCCATCCTTGGACAGCGTCTTGATGGCGTTGCCGATGCCGGCGCAGTTGACGTTGATGCGCAGCGTGCCCATCGACTCCGCGGCGTCCAGCGCCTTGCCGACGGCGGCCTCGTCGGTGACGTCGGCCTCGACGAAGCGGGCCCGGTCGCCCAGCTCGCGGACCGCTTCTTCGCCGCGCAGGTCGATGACCACCACCTGGGCGCCGCGGTCGAGCAGTCGCTTGGTGGTGGCCAGGCCCAGGCCTGACGCGCCCCCGGTGACGACGGCAACGGCGTCTTTGATCTCCATCCGAGTCCTTTCGTGAATCTGCCGACCAACTTGTTGGTTGGGAACTATACCCAGTCCTTGAGCACCGCTTCGGCGTCGGTCACCGGCGCCGCGGGGCGCGGGGTCTCCGGCGCGGTGCGGGAGAACCGCGGCGCCGGCAGCGGCTGCAGGCCACCGTCGACTTCGTAGAAGGTGTTCCGCTCGGTGATGTGCGGCTCGGTCTGCACCTCGCCGAAGGCCAGCACCGGCGTCACGCACGCATCGGAGTCGGCGAACACCTTGGCCCAGTGGTCGCGGTCCTGGCTGGCGAACTTCTCGACCAAGACCGCCCGCAATTCGGGCCAGCGGCTGACGTCGTTCTGCCCGGGCAGGTCCGCGCCGTCCAGGCCCAGTCCGGTCAGCATGGCGGCGTAGAACTGCGGTTCGATCGCGCCGACCGCGACGTAGCGGCCGTCGGCGCATTCGTAGGTGTCGTAGTAGGGGGCGCCGCCGTCGAGCAGGTTGGTGCCGCGCGCGTCGGTCCACATGCCCGAGGAGCGCATCTGCCACATCATCTGGACCAGCACGCTCGAGCCGTCCACCATCGCGGCGTCGACGACCTGGCCCTTGCCGGAGGTCTGCCGCTCCCACAGCGCGGACAGGATGCCCAGCAGCAGGAACATCGAGCCGCCACCGAAGTCACCCACGAGGTTCAGCGGCGGGACGGGCCGTTCGTTCACCCGGCCGATGGAGTGCAGGATGCCGTTGAGCGAGATGTAGTTGATGTCGTGACCCGCCTGCTGGCTGCGCGGGCCGGTCTGACCCCAGCCCGTCATCCGGGCGTAAACCAGCCGGTCGTTGACCTTGGCGCAGTCCTGCGGACCCAGACCGAGCCGCTCGGTGACGCCCGGTCGGTAGCCCTCGATCAGCACGTCGGCCTTGGCGATCAGTTTGAGGACGAGCGCGCGCCCGTCGTCGGACTTCAGATCGGCGGTCACCACCCGCCGGTTGCGCATCATGGCGTCCTTCGCTACGCCACCAGGACCTGATGACGGGCGGTCGATGCGCACCACGTCGGCGCCCAGATCCCCCAGGATCATCGCGGCGTGCGGACCCGGCCCGATACCGGCCAACTCGACGACACGCAGTCCCTTCAACGGTCCAGCCATGATCCACCGACCTTTCGTCCGCTCTGACGCCTTGACCGTTCGTGCCAAACAACCGGTCGTTCGACATCTTCGCAGCCGTGCCGGCCGGCCGCGCACCCCGGTCACTTATGGTGAGCCCATGCCTTCATCCGCGATCGCCACCCTCGCCCCAGTCGCAGGACTCGACGTCACGCTGTCCGACGGCGTGTTCTCGGTGACCATCAACCGGCCCGACAGCCTGAACTCGCTGACCATTCCGGTGATCACCGGGATCGCCGACGCGATGGAGTACGCGGCCACCGACCCCGAGATCAAGGTGGTGCGCCTGGGCGGCGCCGGACGCGGCTTCAGCTCCGGCGCGGGCATCAGCGCCGACGACGTGTCCGGCGGTGGTGTCCCGCCGGACGAGATCATCCACGAGATCAACCGGCTGGTGCGCGCGATCGCCGCGCTGCCCCACCCGGTGGTCGCCGCCGTTCAGGGGCCCGCGGCCGGGGTCGGCGTGTCCATCGCCCTGGCTTGTGACGTCGTATTGGCTTCGGAGAGCGCGTTTTTCATGCTCGCGTTCACCAAGATCGGGCTGATGCCCGACGGCGGTGCGTCGGCGTTGATCGCGGCCGCGATCGGCCGGATCCGGGCCATGCAGATGGCGTTGCTTCCCGAACGGCTGACGGCCACCGACGCGCTGTCCTGGGGACTGGTCACCGCGGTCTATCCGGCCGACGAGTTCGAGGCCGAGGTGGACAAGGTGATCGCCCGGTTGTTGGGCGGGCCGGCCGTGGCCTTCGCCAAGACCAAGCTGGCGATCAACGCGGCCACGCTCACCGAATTGGATCCGGCCCTGCAGCGCGAATTCGACGGACAGTCGGTGCTGCTGAAGTCCCCCGACTTCGTCGAGGGCGCAACGGCCTTCCAGCAGCGCCGCACCCCTGATTTCACCGATCGCTGAATGTCGTAACGCTGACCGTCGCGGCGCTTGAGCTTGCGCCGATGCGGTAACCCTCCGTGTCAGACCCCAACGGCTGACAAGCGACGGAGGATGGATGCCCGAACAGGTGCGGTGCCTGGTGACCGGCGCGACCGGCTACATCGGCGGGCGTCTGGTGCCCCGCTTGCTCGACGACGGTCATCACGTCCGGGCCCTGGCGCGCAACCCCGACAAGCTGGCGCAGGTGCCGTGGCGGCAGCAGGCGGAGGTGGCACGCGGTGACCTCGGCGACGTCGATTCCCTCATCGCCGCGTTCGACGGAATCGACGTGGTGTACTACCTGGTCCACTCGATGGGAACGTCGAAGGATTTCGCCGCCGAGGAGACCCGCGCCGTCCGCAATGTCGTGACGGCTGCGCGCCGCACCGGGGTGCAGCGGGTGGTGTATCTGAGTGGCCTGCATCCGGACAACACCGATCTCTCACCGCATCTCGCGTCACGCAAAGCTGTCGGGGAGGCACTCATCGACTCCGGCATCCAGACCGTGGTGTTGCAGGCGGGGGTGGTCATCGGGTCGGGGTCGGCGTCGTTCGAAATGATCCGGCACCTCACAGACCGGCTGCCGGTGATGACCACGCCGAAGTGGGTGCACAACAAGATCCAGCCGATCGCGGTGCGGGACGCGCTGCACTACCTGGCCGCGGCGGCGACGGCCCCAGTCCCGAACTCGCGCACCTGGGATATCGGCGGCCCCGACGTGCTGGAATACGGCGACATGATGCGGGTCTACGCCCGGGTCGCGGGGCTGGGCAATCGCTACCTGTTCGTGTTGCCGTTTCTGACCCCGACGATCGCCAGCCTCTGGGTGGGGACGGTGACCCCGATCCCGCCCGGCCTGGCGCGGCCGCTGATCGAATCGCTGGAATGCGATGCGGTGATGCGTAATTCCGACATCGACGGCATCATCGAACCCCCACCGGGCGGGCTGATCGACTACAGTCGCGCGGTCGAGCTGGCGCTGCAGCGGGCCGCCCGCGGCTTCCCCGATGCCTCCTGGTCCTCGCTGCGGTCCGAACCCGCCGAGGCGCTGCCCAGCGACCCCGACTGGGCCGGCGAGATCGTCTACACCAACGTGCGCACGGCCGATACCGCCGCCGAGCCCGAGAGCGTCTGGATGGCCGCGGAGGACGCGATGAACTCACGGACACCCGACTGGAAGGTCGAGGAGCGCGCGCCGGGAACCCTGTTGCGGCTGCGCTCCACCAAGCGGGCCCCTGGACGGGAGTGGCTCGAGATTGCCGTCACGCGGCAAGGCGATCGCGAGAGCCGGTATACCCAGCGGTCGGTCTTTGTGCCGAGGGGTATTCCGGGGCGGGTGTACTGGTTCTTCGTTCGGCCGGTCCGCACCGCCGCGATGCGTGCGCTCGCGCGTGAGGTCGTTGGTTCGGCCCGATAGCCGGCGTTAGACGCCGAACATCGGAGGCAGCGCAAGGACCATGATCAACCCCCATACCAGGTGGGTGAGCACCGGTGCCAAAACGCCACCGGTCGCCCGGCGCTCGAACGCGCACACCGTGCCCAAAATGATCGCGGCGAAGCCGAGCATCGGGTTGCCACTGGCCAGTGTCGCGATCGTATAGAGGACGGTCGAAATCACGACCGGGTGATAGCGCCCCAGGGCCGTGTAGAGCGCGCCGCGAAAGAACACTTCCTCGGCAACGGCGTTGACGAGCGTGATCGCCACGATCACCGGGTACCACCCGTGGTGGGCGTATAGCAGTACCCGGGTTATCAGCTCCGCTACGGGCGTGATCTCCCTGACGATCAGTCCGCCCACGACGAACGCGCCGCCGAGCAGCAGGCCGACGCTGGTGCCGGTGATGACCGGCCGCTGGTTGCGCCCCCGCCAACATATCCCGCCCAGGTGCAGCGGGCCGGAGGTCAGCGCTCCGGCGGTCCACACCCCCGCCAGCGCCAGGGTCAACCAGTAGAAGCTGGACTCCCCTGGATGGCGCCGCAGCGAATACCCCAGCACCGCGGCGCCGGCCACCATCGTGATCGCGACGATGACACGCCGCCGCCGCACGACCGACGGCGATTCATTGTGTGGCACAGCAACATTGGTAACCGCACGGCGCAGCTCGGAAAAGACGCTGGTGTGGTAGGGGGTCATCGACTGGCTCATGCGGGACGCACCTTCGGGGTCAGGGCGATCAGGATGTCGAGGCCGGTGCGAACCGCTCCCGCAACCGGACCGGGGACCCTGTTCACCAGTCCCAGGGTCGGCCGCACGATCGACGGTGTGACTCGCTGGGCGAGATGGCGGATGCGGCGCGCATCGCCACCGGTCCATCCGGCATCGGTGTTGGCGAGGTGGTGCGGATCAGCCAGCGCGTTGACCGGGCGTGGCCGCTGATTCGACCGGTCTCCCAAGGCCAGTGCGATGGCGTCGTCGATCCCGAGCAGTCCCCCCGGGGGATCGGGCACCCGGTCGCGCAGGTCGCTGATGGATGCCACCATCGGGTGGTCCAGCGACTCGACCAGATCGCCGGCCAGGCCCTTGGGCACCGGCAGCGCGACGCCGGTGATCAGCGAGGCCAACCCGGTGTCGACCCTGCCGACCGACAAGCCGGCGTGCCACCTTCCGGAGATGCGGGCATACGTCTTGAGTAGCCGCCGATAAGACATGGTGTCGGGGCCGGCGATGTCGTACGCGCCCGCGGGCACCAGATCATCATCGGCCGCGGCGACGAGGTAGTGCAGGACATCGCGGATGGAGATCGGGTCGATCGGGTTGTCCATCCAGTTCGGTATCGGGATGAGCGGGAAGCGATCCCCCACGTAGCGCATCATCTCGAACGACGTCGAGCCGGCGCCGATGATCATCGCCGCGCCCAGCCACACCAACTCCGGACCGTCGGGCACGGTGAGCGCCTCGGCCACTTCGGCCCGGCTGGTCAAGTGCTCGGATAGTGCCTCGTCGGCGGGCACGAAGCCGCCCAGGTAGACGATGCGCCGCACCCCGGCGTCCCGAGCCGCAACGGCGAGGTTTGCGGCCGCGGTCTTGTCGGCGTCGCGGAAACCGGGCTGACCGATGGCGTGCACCAGGTAATACACCACGTCAACGGGCTCCGAGTCCGCGAAGGCGGAGCGCAACGACTCCGGGTCCGCCGCGTCGAGCGTCACCGGCGTGATGTCGTCGAACCAACCGAAACGCTTGAGGCGCAGCGGGTTTCGAGTTGCGGCTACGACACGGTGCTGATTTTCCAGCAGCGCCGTGACCAGTCGTGATCCCACGTAGCCGGTGGCACCGGTGACCAGAACCCGCATACCCCGACCCTATCCCGCAGGGGCGGCGGCTAAACGCAAACGTCCCACCCGTGAAGCGGGGAGGGTAAGAGCGTGATTTGACCTTCACAAAATGACCAGTGGTCATCGTCACAGTTGGTTAGGGTGAACTAACCGACCGCCGGTGCCGTCAGCCAGTGCATGGACAAGATCTCGGGGCGCACATCGGCGGCGCTCGCACAGCACACACCGATCGCCGACGCCGAACCATCAATAGCGGCGGTTGCGGTGCAATTTCCGCCCAACCGGTATACGCAGGATGAAGCGATCGGCGCGCTGATCGACTTGGCCGGGCCGGACTTTCGGCGGTTCGCACTGAGCAGTGGGGTTGAGCACCGCAACACCGCGCTGCCGCTGGCCCGCTACCGCGAACTGAACGGCTTCACCGACGCCAACGAGGCCTACCTTGACGTGGCACTCGATCTGGCCGAGCGGGCCCTGCTCAAGGCACTCGACAAGGCAGGCGTAGCGCCCTCGGAGGTGGACATCGTCTTTTCGACGACGGTTACCGGGCTCGCCGTTCCGACCCTGGAGGCGCGGCTGGCGACGCGGGTCGGGCTGCGGCCGGACGTGAAACGCGTCCCGCTGTTCGGGCTGGGCTGTGTGGCCGGGGCGGCCGGAGTGGCGCGCATGCACGACTACCTGCGTGCCTTCCCCGACCACACGGCGGCGCTGCTGGCGGTCGAACTGTGCTCGCTGACCATCCAGCGGCAAGACACGTCGGTCGCCAACCTGGTCGCCACCAGTCTTTTTGGCGACGGCGCGGCCGCAGTGATCACCCAAGGCGCCCACCGGGCCAGCGGGAAACGCACCGGCCCCCGGGTGCTGGCCACCCGCAGCCGGATCTACCCCGACACCGAGGACGTGATGGGCTGGAAGATCGGCGGCGACGGATTCCGCATCGTGCTGTCCGCCGACGTCGCCATCATCGCCGAGAAATATTTGGGCGACGATGTCCGCGACTTCCTCGCCGACCACGGTCTGAGCCCGCGCGACGTGACGACCTGGGTCTGCCACCCGGGCGGCCCCCGGGTGATCGAGGCCGTTGAGAACGTCCTGGACCTGCCCGTGGACGCCCTCGATCACACGCGAAAGTCATTGCGCGAGAACGGAAATTTGTCGTCGGTCTCGGTGCTCGACGTGCTTGCGGTCAACATGGCCGACCCGCCGCCTCCGGGCTCGATCGGCCTGATGATCGCGATGGGCCCGGCGTTCTGCTCCGAGCTGGTCCTGCTGGCCTGGTAGGGCTGGTAAAGACTGTAGCCATGTATTACCTGCTGGTGTTGGCCGTCGGGGTCGAGCGCGTCGTGGAGTTGGTGGTATCCACCCGGAATGCGCAGTGGTCGTTTACCCAGGGCGCCAAGGAATTTGGGCGATCACACTATCCGGTGATGGTAATGATCCACACCGCGCTGCTGGTGGGGTGTCTCGTCGAACCCTGGGCGCTGCACCGGCCGTTCATCGGATGGCTGGGCTGGCCGATGCTGGCGGTGGTGGTCGCCAGCCAGGGGCTGCGCTGGTGGTGCATCACGACGCTGGGCCGACGCTGGAACACCCGGGTGATCGTCCTGCCGTCCGCCCCGTTGGTGCGCCAGGGTCCCTACCGCTGGCTGCACCATCCGAACTATGTTGCAGTGGTGGCGGAAGGGTTGGCGCTGCCGTTGGTGCACACGGCGTGGCTGACCGCGGCGATTTTCACGCTGGCCAACGCGGCGTTGCTCAGGGTGCGGTTGCGGGTGGAGAACTCTGCGTTGGGCTACACGTGAGCGATTACGACGCGGATTTGCTGATCGTCGGCGGCGGTCCGGGCGGCCTGGCCACGGCGTTGCACGCTCGACGCCGTGGACTTTCGGTGATCGTGGCCGAGCCACGCGAGAGCCCCATCGACAAGGCGTGCGGCGAGGGCCTGATGCCGGGCGGGCTGGCCGAGCTGACCGCTTTGGGCGTCGACCCGGCCGGCATGCCTTTCCACGGGATCGCCTACGTGAACGAACAACGGCGGGCCCAGGCGCGGTTTCGCGGCGGGCCGGGGCGCGGCGTGCGGCGCACGACGTTGCACGCGGCGCTGGCCGCGCGGGCCAAAGAGCAAGACACCGACTGGATCCGCGCGCGGGTGACGGACGTCCGCCAAGACGCCCACGGCGTCTCGGCCGCCGGGGTGCGAGCGAAATGGTTGGTGGCGGCCGACGGGCTGCATTCCCAGGTCCGGCGCGCCGTCGGCATCACGGTGACGGCGGGAACGCCGCGGCGCTACGGCGTGCGGTGGCATTACCGGGTGCCGGCATGGACCGAATTCGTCGAGGTGCACTGGTCGCGGTGGGGCGAGGCGTACGTGACGCCCGTCGAGCCCGATTTGGTCGGCGTGGCGATCCTGTCTCGGGGGCGGCCCGACCTGGCCTGGTTCCCGCGACTGGCGCGGCAGCTGGAGGGCGCGAGCCTCGGGCAGCCGCGCGGCTGCGGTCCCCTGCGGCAAGTGGTTTCCCGGCGCGTCGCGGGACGCGTGCTGCTGGTCGGCGACGCCGCCGGTTACGAGGATGCCCTGACCGGCGAGGGCATCAGCCTCGCCCTCAAGCAGGCCGCCGCGGCGGTCGAGGCCATCGTCGACGAGACGCCGTCGTCATACGAGAAGGCGTGGCACCGGATCACCCGCGACTACCGGTTGCTCACCCGGGCGCTGGTGCTGGCCAGTACGCCGCCCCTGGTGCGGCGCGCCCTGGTGCCGACGTGCACGCTGCTCCCGGCGGTGTTCGGCCGCGGGGTGAACATCCTGGCGCACTGACGCGCCGGGCGAACACGTGCCTCAGCGCGCCTTCCAGACCGGCTCCCGCTTCTCGGCGAACGCCATCGGCCCCTCCTTGGCGTCCTCGGACTTGATCAGGACCCGCATCTCGCGCACGGTGCGTTCCCACCCCGGCTCGTCGCCGACGACGACCCCGTCGTCGACACCGTAGGCGACCCGCTTACTGGCCTGCACCGACAGCGGCGCGTTGACGGTGACCCGCGCGGCCAGCGCCAGCGCGGCGTCCAGCACCGTGCCCCGCGGGGCGACCTCGTTGATCAGCCCCCATTCGCAGGCCGCGGCCGCGGTGAGCGGCTCGCCGGTCAGCAGCAGCTGCATCGCCACCTTGCGCGGCAGCTGCTGCGCGATGCGGAATACGCCACCGGCGGCGGCGATGAGTCCGCGCTTGACCTCGGGGAGCCCGAACTGGGCCCGCTCGTCGGCCACCACCAGGTCACTGGCCAGCGCCAGCTCGGTGCCGCCGCCGAGGGCGGTGCCGTTCACCGCCGCGATGGTGGGCTTGTCGATGAAGTGGTGGACGTATCCGGCGAAGCCCCACTCGGGACGGTCGGGGTGATACAGGTTTTCGCGGCGCGCGATCGCCTTGAGGTCGGCACCGGCACAGAACGACTTGTCGCCCGCGCCGGTGAGCACGACCGCCCGAACCTCGGGATCGTGTTGCGCCGCTTCCAGCGCATCACCGACACCGATGCTGACCGCGGCGTTGACGGCGTTGCGAGCCTCCGGCCGGTTGATGGTTATCACCATCACGTTGCCCCGGCGCTCGGCCAGGGCCCCCGGCGCCTGGGTCACAACAGTTCCACGATGGTGGCGTTCGCCTGGCCGCCGCCCTCGCACATGGTCTGCAGACCGTAGCGAATTCCCTTGTCCCGCATGTGATACAGCAGGGTGGTCATGATCCGGGCGCCGGATCCGCCGAGCGGGTGGCCCAGCGCGATGGCGCCGCCGTTGGGGTTGAGCTTCTTCTCGTCGGCGCCGATGTCCTTGAGCCACGCCAGCGGGACGGGCGCGAACGCCTCGTTGACCTCGTAGGCGCCGATGTCGTCGATGGACAGCCCGGATTTCTTGAGCGCCTTCTGCGTCGCCGGGATGGGTGCGGTCAGCATGATCACCGGGTCGGCACCGGCCAGCGACGCGGTGTGCACCTTGGCGATCGGCTTGAGCCCCAGCTCCTTGGCCTTCTCGGCGGACATGAACAGGAGCGCCGCCGACCCATCGGAGATCTGCGACGAGTTACCGGCGTGGATCACGCCGTCTTCCTTGAACGCCGGCTTCAGCGAGGCCATCTTCTCCATCGGCGTGCCGCGGCGGATGCCTTCGTCCTTGAGCACGACGTTGCCGTCCTGGTCCTTGATCCCCACGATCTGGTCGTCGAAGGCCCCGGAATCCTGTGCGGCCGCGGCTTTTTCGTGCGAGGCCAGCGAGAACTCGTCGAGCGCGGTGCGGTCCAAGCCCCACTTCTCGGCGATCATCTCCGCGCCGATGCCCTGGTTCGGCGTCTGGCGGTACCGGTCCTTGAAACCCTTCGGGTACGGGTTGCCGCCATTGGCCAGCGACGCCCCCATCGGGGTGCGCGACATCGACTCGACGCCACCGGCGACGACGATGTCGTAGTGCCCGGCAATGACGCCGGCGGCCGCGAAGTGGATGGACTGCTGGCTCGAGCCGCACTGGCGGTCGACGGTCACGCCGGGGACGGTCTCGGGCCAGCCGGCGGTCAGCAGCGCGGTGCGGCCGATGTCAAGGGCCTGTTCCCCGGCCTGCATGACGCAGCCCCAGATGACGTCGTCGACGAGGCCCGGGTCGACGCCGGCCCTGTCGACCAGGCCGTTGAGCACCTGCGCGGACAGGTCCGCCGGGTGCACCCCGGACAACCCGCCGTTGCGCTTCCCAATCGGTGAACGCACTGCCTCGACGATGACGGCTTCAGCCATGGTCTTGTCTCCTTTGACACGTGGACTTCGAAAAAGAGGTGAGTCTTGCCTCGATTGTCAACCAAGGGGTTGGGAGGGCGAAGCCCGGGGTGCTTCTCGCCCGCTAACCGGAGGTCGACAAGCTCGCGTCAAAGCGGTCACAAGGGCCGCATCAGCATCGAGCCCAGGTGACCACATGCTGGTTCGTATGCGCTATCGCAGCTGCTGGTGACACTCGAAGCACTCGTAATGGTCGCTGACACAGTCGCTTTGGGTGGCGCGCCTGTGCCGCGCCCATCTCAACCGGCGGGGTAGGCGACCGACTTGATCTCGGTGTACTGGTCGAAACCGGCGACACCGTTCTGCCGCCCCACGCCGCTCTCCTTGTAACCGCCGAACGGGGTGTCGGCACCGTAGGGTGCGCCCCCGTTGACGCCCATGAAGCCGGCCTTGATGCGGCGGGTCACCGACAGCGCGCGCTCGAGGGAACCGGCAAACACGTTGCCGGCCAACCCGTACACGCTGTCGTTGGCGATGCGGATCGCGTCCTCCTCGTCGTCGAACGGAATGACCGAGAGCACCGGGCCGAAGATCTCTTCCTGCGCGATCGTCATGGAGTTGTCGACGTTGGTGAAAAGCGTTGGCCTGACGAAGTATCCCTTGTCGAAACCGGTTTCCGCGCCCGGGCCGCCGACCAGCGCCGTGGCGCCCTCTTCGACACCCTTCTGGATGTAGCCCGTCACCCGCTCGAACTGCCGTTGCGAGATCACCGGCCCGCACAGGGTTCCGGGGTCCTGCGGGTCACCGCAGGTGACGTTCTCGTAGATGTTCTTGAGGATCTCCACACCCTCGTCGTAGCGGGAGCGCGGCAACAGCAGCCGAGTGGGGTTGGCGCAACCCTGACCGGCGTGCATGCACGGCGCGATGCCGACCATGCACGCGGTGGCGAAGTCGGCGTCCTCGAGGACGATGGTGGCCGACTTGCCGCCGAGCTCCAGGAACAACCGCTTCATGGTGGCCGCGCCCTTTTCCATGATCCGCTTGCCGACCACGGTCGAGCCGGTGAACGAGATCAGGTCGACCTTGGGCGACAGCGTGAGCTCCTCACCCACGAAGTGATCCGAGGCGGTGACGACGTTCACGACACCGGCGGGGATGTCGGTTTTTTCGGCGATCAACCGGCCGAGCCGGGTGGCGTTGAAGGGAGTGTTCGGCGCCGGCTTGAGCACCACCGTGTTGCCGGTGCCCAGTGCTTGGCCCAGCTTGTTGAGGGTGACCTCGAACGGGAAGTTCCACGGCACGATCGCGCCCACCACGCCCGCCGGTTCGCGCCAGACCTTGCGCGTAGTGAGCGTGCCGGTGAGGCTGATGACCTTGTCGCCCAGGTCGGTCTCCCAGGCGTACTCGTCGATCAACCGGGCGGGGTACTTCAGCCCGTCTTCCAGCGGGGCGTCCAGCTGGGGGCCGAATGTGATGGCCCGGGGCGAGCCGACCTCGAGGATGAGCTCCTCGCGCAGCTCGTCGATCTCGGACTCGATCGCCTCGTGCAGCTGCAGCAGGCAGCGCTTGCGCAGCTCCTTGTTGGTCGACCAGTCGGTCTCGTCGAAGGCGCGCCGAGCGGCGTCGATGGCCCGGTGCATGTCCTGGATCGAGGCGTCGGCGACCTCGCCGAGCTGCTCCTCGGTCGCCGGGTTGATGTTGGTGAAGGTGCCGGCCTGCCCGTCGACGAGCTTGCCGTCGATCATCATCTTCGGCTCGAAGCGGACCTTTACAGCCTCAGTCATATCTGTCACTCTCTTCTGGGTCGTTGAGGGGCTACGGAGAGCCTTACCGGAAACTAGCCGATTGGCAAGCCGCAACCCGCCGCGGGGCTGGTTACTGGGGGTCGAACAGCACCGGAACCGACGTCGGCGACCGGAAGACCTGCCCGCGGATGTGCGGATCGTTCGCGTCGGGATCGAGGCGGAGATTCGGCAACCGGTCCAACAACAGGTTGATCGCGGTGCGCATCTCGAGCCGCGCCAGGTGCATCCCGAGGCAGACGTGCACGCCATGCCCCCAGCCCAGATGGCTCTTGGGGGAGCGGAAGATGTCGAACGTGTCCGGTTCGGGGTAGCGGTCCTCTTGCCGGTTCGCCGAACCGAGCATCGGCATCACCGTCGCCCCGGCCGGGATCGGCACCCCGCCGAGTTCGGTATCGCGGGTCGCCACCCGGGTAATGGTCAACAGCGGCGATTCCCAGCGCACGCCCTCCTCGATGGCCTGCGGCAGCAGCGAGCGATCGGCGCGGATGGCGTCCAGCTGCTCGGGATCGGACAGCAGCCCGAGCAGCAAGCTGCCCAGCGACCGGTAGGTGGTCTCGACGCCGGCAGGGAGCAGCAGCCGAAGGAACGAGAAGATCTCTTCATCCGCGAGCCTTTCCCCGTCGATCTCCGCAGCAGCGAGCGCGCTGATCAGGTCTTCCTTCGGCTCGGCGCGCCGGGCCTCGAGAATCGGTGCGAAGTACTCGCACAGGGCAGCCGAAGCCGCCAGCCCGCGTTCCGGATTCATCAGCCAGCTCAGCAGCGAAATCGACCACCGCTGGAACTGTGGGTAGTCCTTTTCCGGCAAGCCCAACAAGCCGGCGATGATCTGGCTCGGATAGTCGAAGGTGAACTCCTTGACCAGATCTGCCTTGCCATGGGGGGCGAAGTTGTCGATCAGGCCGTTGGCCACCCGGCCCACCAACTCGTCCTGCCAGCGCGCCAATGACTTCTGCGAGAAAGCCTTCGACACCAGTGACCGCAGCCGGCCGTGCACCGGCTCATCCATACCGAGCATCACGCCCTCCCCCAGCACCGGGCCGAACGCGGCGATGACGGCAGCCGAGGAAAACGTCTCGTTGTCGCGCAGCATCTGCTGGATGTCCTCGTGGCGGTACACGATGAACATCGGCAGCGATTCCTCGTGCGGCAGCGCCCCCGACGTCTCGAGTCGCTGCACCGGCTCCTCGCGCCGAATGCGCGCCAATTCGGTGTACGGGTCGCGCACGTCACCGGATATCGCGTCGTCGAAGGCGCCAAAATCCGCGAGGTCGTCAAATAGCTGTTCCATTAATTCCCCTCAATTCCCTTGCTGCCCCTTGCTCCGCGTCGCTGCCAGCGATGCCAGGCGCTGCAGCACCGGCTGCGGAAGTACACGCGCGGCAAGTACCATCGCCTTTTGGCCAAGAGTCAACGGCCAGGCCTCATCGCGCATCGACCCCTGCCGGGGTATGCCCAGCACGATCCGCGACATGTGGTGCATGCCCGACGCGGGCAGGATCCTGTTGGCTACCAGCAGCATCGACGCGTCCGGGCCAATGCCGCGGCGGCGAAAGGGCACCCGGTCATCGAGTGCCTTGAGCAGGCCGTCGGTGAACCGCTCGGGTGGCCGGGCCATTTTCATCGCGAAGCGACCGCGGCTGTTCATGGTGTTGTGTAGCCGGGCGTACGGGCCTTCGAAGTTGCGATCGTCAGTGGTGCCGGCGTCAGTGATGATCTCGGTGTCATGCGTGCCGGCGACCACCACGGTGACCCCGAGCCCGAAGGGCGCGATCTCGCACGCCATTGACTCCCCCCAGCGCTCCAGCGCGCCCTTGGCCGCCGAGTACGGTGCGGTGGCGGGTTGACCGCGTACCCCGGCGGCGCTGGACACCAACACAATTCGCCCCCTACCCGCCGCCCGCATCGACGGCAGCAGAGCCTGGGTGAGCGTGACGGGACCCAGGACGCTGGTGGCAAGCATGCGCTGCCACAACGCCATATCGGTCTCCTCCACCATTCCGGCGGCGGAAATGCCCGCGTTGTGCACCAGCGCGTAGGGTGCGCCCACGGCTTCTTCGATCGCCTTGGCCGCCGCGGTGATCGACGCGGTGTCCGTCAGGTCGAGCTGCACACCGATCAACCGTTCGTCGTCGGGCGGCGGCAGCCCCTGGTCCTGAATGGCCTGACGCAGCAGCGGCATTCTCTGGTCGGGTGTGCGCATGGCCGCGACCACCCGCCACCCTTCCCGATACAGCCGCACCGCCGAAGCGAACCCCAGCCCGCGCGACGCACCGGTGATGACGACCGTGCGCGCCTCAGCCACGGTTGCTCGCCGTTTGATCCTGGACAGCGCATGCTCCCTCACCCGGCGGCGGCGGATCGACATGGGGTCGCCCGTTGGGCTCCCCGCTGGCCCAGGTCGACCAGATACCGACGGAGTATGGACCCGGAGCACCCGCCTTCTCGTAATACCCCTGTGGGTCATACACTTTCGCTTCTGGATATGGCCACGGGCAGGCCACCGAAGTGGCTGCATGACTGACCTTGATGACCCAGAACCAGCCGCCGTAGGCGAAGTAGGACACGTTGATGATGACGAACATCACCAGGAAAGTGCCCAGCACCGGACGCGACGGTAACAACTTCGCTTTTGCGGCAAGCTTTTCCGCCACCGACTTACCGGTGTCGTCGCGGTAGCAGAGGATGGCGGCGGGCACCATCACGAAGCACACCGAAAACGATTCCCAGATCAGCGGGAACTGGAAGGTGGTGCCGGTGAACACCGATCCCCACGGGATCACCTGCGAGTAGATGTACATGCCCCAGTGGACCAGCGTGTTCTCCAGAAAGGCATCGAAAATGAACCCGATCACCAGCGTGATCAAGCCCAGGCTGACCAAGGGATGCCGCGACACATAACTGGTGGGTCCGTACTTTGCCTGCAGTCTGCGCAGGAGCCAGACCGCCGGGAAGTAGGGCCCGAAGTAAAACATCACGTAACCGAAGACCACGAACGGTTCGACCGTCGGCGACAACGACACCAGTGGCCAGGATTCCGGCCAGTGAACGAGATCGGGGTTGTAGACGGCGAACGGCGACCAGTTCATGATCGGGTCCTGCCACACGATCAGCGTGGTACACAAGAACATCAACATCGCCGGGCTGCCGGGATTGCGCCGCCAGCCCCTGATGAAGACGATCAACAGCACGAGCAGCGCCACCACGGTGGCGGCATCCAGGAATGTGATGTAGTCCAGCCCGAACATGAACCTCACCGGGCGGGGCCGGCCCTGCACATTCGGGTTCGCGACGCGGGGGTCGAGGGCCACCCGGCAATTGGCGATGAAGAAGAGCGCGAAGGCGGCCAGCGCGGCGCCGGAGATCCAACCGCCCCAGCCGCGCTTGTCGGTTCGCTGCGGGGCGGCCGATTCCTGCTGCGCGGCAGGCGGTGTGGACTGTTCGGTGGACATCGACGTCAGCCTTCCTCGCCGAAGCGATCAACCAGGTGCGAGTTGACGCCGTCGGCATCGAGCGTGCGGGCCACGAGATAACCGGCGCCCATCCATGCCCGCCGCGTCCACTTGCCGAACGACACCCGGGTGCCGGGCGCACCCGACGCGGCGGGCATCATCTTCACCCGCTCCAGCGCCTCCTTGACCCCGCGCGGGCTGAGCGGGTGCGCATCGGTGAACGCGCGCACAAGCGTCGCGGCGACATCGCGATTCACCACGGTCACGCAGAACTCGGGGCGACTGCCGTTGTACTTCTCCGCGTAGCTGTCCAGAAAGTCCTGGCCGATCCGGTTCGCCTCGTCGTACTGGTCGACACCGGTCCAGCCCAAAAACGCGTTCCACATGATCGGGTTCACCCAGGCGTTCTGCCACGCGGTGGTGGTGAAACGAGGCGGGTCCCAGCCGAGGGTCTCGAGCGCGGGGTTGACGAAGACGATTCCGAATCCGAAGCCCAAATGCACGATCGCCTCGGCCTTCGCCTCATGGAGCGTCTGCACCGCAGCGTTGACGTCCTGCGCCGTCTGGGCGATCGCCACTTCCGCCACGATCCGAATGCCCTTGCGCCGACAGGCACTTCGCAGGTTCTTCAGGTAGCTCTCACCGATGAGGCTCTGCTCGACCAGGACACCGATCTCGGCGAGTCCTCGTTTGGCGATCAGGTCGGCCAGGAAGATGGGTTCATCGGTCATCGATCCCTGGGGGAAGGCGAAAGTCCACTCGCCCAGCCAGTCGTCGGTGCCGGTCACGCTGATCGCGGGCACCTTGAACCGCTCCTCGATCGCTTCGCGCAGCGGCACGCAGTTATCGGTGATGTTCGGACCGAAGACCACCAGGCAGCCCTCGTCCACCAACTCCCCGAACGCATCGATCACCGCCTTGACGGAGCCCTTGGGCAGGCCCTCCACCTCGCGGTAGATCATCTGCACGGGACGGTCCATCAGGCCGTGGGCGACCGCCTCTTCGAAGATGAGATCGAAAGTCTGGGTGAAGGACGCGAAAAGATCCTCGGGGAACCCCGGTGGCAGCGTGAAATCCATCAGGTAGCCGACCTTGATCGGCTCTGCGCTGCTTTCGTAGGACATCTGACCTCCCGGGTGACAAATTCGCGCGGGCCCCCAACCGAAAACCTAATATTTGTTCAGAACCCTAGCGGGGGCGGTATGCAGCGTCAAACCTCATTTCTCGGGCCGCTCCGCTCCCTCGCCCAGATAGATCTCGATCATCTCGCCCAGGGCTTTGCCCACCGCCACGTCGTCGGTGAGCGGCCCCGCGATGGCGGCGCGGGCCGCTTCTCGCATGCTCAGGCCCTCGGCCACCAGCCTGCCCGCCGCGATCAGCACGCGCGTCGACGCGACCTCACGCAGGCCGCCGGTCTCCAGTCGGCGGATGGCCTGACCGAAACGGACCAACTCGGCGGCGGTGGCGCCGTCCACGCCGGCCTCGTGCGCAACGATCCCCTCTTCGACATCGGCTGCGGGGAACCCGAATTCGATCGCGACCATGCGCTGACGTGTCGAATCCTTGAGATCCTTGAGCACGCTTTGATACCCGGGGTTGTACGACACCACCAGGCCGAATCCCGGTGCCGCGTCCAGCGTGACCCCGAGTCGTTCGATGGGCAGCTGTCGCCGGTGGTCGGCGAGCGGATGCAGGACGACGGTGGTGTCCTGCCGGGCTTCCACCACTTCGTCGAGATAGCAGATCGCACCCTCACGCACGGCCCGGGTCAGCGGGCCGTCCACCCAGACGGTCTCGTCGCCGCGCAGCAGATACCGGCCGACCAGGTCCGCGGTGGTCAGGTCGTCGTGACAGGCGACGGTGATCAGCGGGCGGCCCAGATCGTAGGCCATCGCCTCGACGAATCGCGTCTTTCCGCAGCCCGTCGGGCCCTTGAGGACCAGGGACAGGCCCTGGCGGTACGCCGCCTTGAAGACGGCCTCTTCGCCGCCGACCGCCTGGTAATAGGGCCGCAGCGTCTCCCCCTCGGAACCGCCGTTGAAATATGCAAGCCCGGACTCGTTGACCATAGCTTCCCTTCAGATCGTCCGGTGATTGGAGCCTAACCGGAACAGATTTTTGTTATCAAGTGTCGCGGCGAGCAGGCCCGGAGAGTTGCTGCGCCAACTGTGTTCTGGGACTGGACATCACCGCCACCCTCCGGCGAACCTCCGCCGAGCGCAGCGCGGACCGAAACAGCGGTCCGATCACACCGGCCAGCTGATCGGGGCGCGCGATCGTCGCGTGCGCGCTACTGCCGAACACCCTGCGCAGCGATTGCACATCGGTCCCCGCGCCGACGGTTAGGCACACACAGCCGGTCCCCCGCCGGCGGGCCTCGGTCAGCGCGCGGCGCGCGTCCGCGGCACCGTAGGCGCGCTCGTATCCGTGGTCGTAGGCGAGGCCGTCGGACAGCACCACCAGCAGCCGCCGGGACGTTCCGCCGCGTGCCTCCAGGACAGCCGAACCGTGCCGGATCGCCGCGCCGAGCCGCGAGTACGCGCCGGGTTCCAGGCTGTTGAGCCGCCGGATGACGTGGGCGTTCAGCTGGTCGTCAAACCGCTTCACGGGCACCATGGTCACCGCGCGGCGGCCCTGCGAGTAGTAGGCGTAGAGCGAGACGCGGTCACCCAGGTCGTGCAGCGCCACGGTGAGGTTGGCGACCGCGGATCGCTGTTGTTCGTGCACCGTCCGCCCGACCGTTCCCGGCTCGCCCGCCGACCCCGACACATCGAGCAGCAGCAGCACCGACAGGTCGCGCCGGCGCCGCAGGCTGTCGAGGTACACCGCCTCGTCGGGCACCGATCCGGCCCGCACTTCGACCCGGGCTTCGACGGCCGCGTCGATGTCGATGTCGTCGCCTTGCGACTGCCGGTGACGGCGGTGCAACCCCATGCCGAGTCGCGAAAGTGGCCGGCGCACACCGATGGCGCCGTCGATGGCCTGTGTCGCGGACGCTGCGATCTCCTGCTCGATCTCGCGCACGGTGCACCACGCGGGCCGGTAGCGCCGGTGGGCCACATCCCATTCCGGGTACCGCACGCCGTCCGCGGCGGGGTCCTCACCGTCCCCCTCGTCGCCGGGGGCCGACGCCAGCGACGCGACGGCGTAGGCACCGCGCCTGGCGGAGTTGGTGCGATGCGTCGGGCTGTCCGCGCCGGGCGGGCCCCCGTCACTCCCGGTCTTGCGCACCGACGACAGCAACCTTTTCAACCACTTGCCGATGAAGCCGCCCCCGCCCACCGGGCTGGTGAACAAGTCCGGGTCGTCGGAATCGTCGACCTCGCCGTCGTCGAGCTCCTCGAGTTCCGGCTTCTGGTTGCTCGGGTTTCGCGGAACATGTTGGGGTTCGGCCTGATTCCGTTGCGCGGTCGTCCGGGAGGCCGCCGCCACCACCTTCGCCGCACGGATCACGCCAAACTCCGGTGGCGGGTCGTCGATGGCTCCGCGGGCGGAGGCGATGCGCAGCGACGCGGCGGGCGAGCCACTGCGACTGGCGATGTCGCGATCACCGACCAACGCCAGGACGGCGGGCAGGACGCCGGCGTTACTCAGCAGTGCGCGATGACCTTCGACAGCCAGATAGCGTCTGGCCAGCCGCGGGTGGCGCACCAGAGGACGCACCACGTCGGGATCCAGGCTGCCGGCCGCGATCATGGAGGCGTGGACCGCAACCGACTCGAGCCGCGCCCGGTCTCGCGCGGCCGAATCGATGTAGATGGTCTGACCGTCCGTCCACGCGGGTTCACCCGGTTGCAGTTCGGCGACGGCCACCGCTTGCCCCGCCAGTGCCGAGGCAAGCATGCCGAGTCCCTGCACCCGGTCGCCACGAGCGGCTGCCACGCTCGACCTCCGAACCAATCGTTGACCAAATATCTGTTCCACCGTAAAGTCCGCCGTGAGCGCAGTCAATCGCGCCGGCTGGTCTGTCGCCAAAAGAGCCGCCGTCACCACGGGCAGGACATGAGTTAGTCGGGAGCACATCATGATTGACTTCACCGGCCAGGTGGCGGTGGTCACCGGCGCCGGTCGCGGACTCGATCGGCTGTACGCGCCGGACTTCGCCCGGCGCGGCGCCGCGGTGGTGGTCAACGACCTCGGTGGCGGAATGCGGGGCCGTCCAGATGAAGCTGGCGACGCCGGCGTGGCCGACCAGGTGGTCGACGAGATCACGAAGACCGGTGGCACCGCGATCGCGTCTTACGAGTCGGTGGACAGTCCCGCCGGCGGCCAGGCGATCGTCGGCGCCGCCGTGGACACCTTCGGGCGCCTGGATGCGGTGATCAGGGATGCCGGCATCGATCGTCGATGAGGTGCTCGAAGTGTGCGAGCGGCGCGGTGTCAGCCCGATGCCGGGCGGCACCGAGATCGAATTTCCTGAACCCCCACACAACGGGAGCTGATCGTGGACGACGAACTGCGGCAGCGGCTCCGGCGCCTCACCGATCGCGTGGCGATCTACGACTGCATGCAGCGCTACGCGCGCGGAATCGACCGGCAAGACCGCGCACTGCTGCGATCGGCCTACCACGACGTCATTGACCACGCACCGGCTCGAACGTAGAGTCCGGCTTGGTCGCAAGGGACGCGTAGGGGACGCGTAAGGGGCCAAAGAAAAAGGCAACGTGGACTTTTCATACCCGGCGGAAGTGGAGCAATTCCGCAGCGAGCTGCGTGACTGGCTGTCGGAGAACCTGACCGCCGAGCTGGTGGCCGCCCGCCGGCCCACCGGGCGCAACGACGCCTCGTTCGAGATGCTGCGCGTCTGGAACGCGGCGATGGCCGACGCGGGATGGGCCGCCGTGTCGTGGCCGCGCGAGTACGGCGGCCGCGGCGCGACGGTGCTCGAGCAACTGGTCTACACCGAGGAAACCACCCGCGCCCGAGCACCGGTGCCGCTCAACGTCATTGGATTGAACAACATCGCGCCGGCGATCATGCAATACGGCACCGAGTCCCAGAAGCTCACCCTGCTCCCGCGCATGATGCGCGCCGACGACATCTGGTGCCAAGGGATGTCGGAACCCGAAGCGGGCTCCGATCTCGCGGCACTGCGCACCAGCGCCGTGCGCGGTGCCGGCCCGCAAGGCGACCACTTCGTGGTCAACGGCCAAAAGGTCTGGACCTCGCTGGGGCATCGGGCCGACTGGTGCCAGCTCTACGTGCGCACCGATCCCGACGCTCCCAAGCACAAGGGGATCTCCTGCCTGATCGTCGACATGACACTGCCCGGCATCGAGGCACGCCCGCTGGTCACGCTCAACGGCGACGCCGATTTCGCCGAGGTGTTCTTTCACGACGTGCGGGTGCCGGCGGACGCATTGCTCGGGCCACTCAACGCGGGCTGGCAGGTGGCCACCACCACGCTCAGCCACGAGCGCGCCGGTGCCGCCCGCTTGTATGCCGAGATGCAGGTGCGGCTCGAAGAGCTGGTGGACGATCTCGCGACGGCCGACACCGGCGCTCTGGACGACCCCGTGACGCTGCGGCGCTTCGGCGAAATCGCCGTCCGCATCAAGTATCTCGAAGTCCTGTGTCAGCGGTCGATCTCGGCCACCATGCATGGCGGCGATGCGGTGGGGTCGGCCAGCCTTGCCAAAACCGTATGGGGTGAGATCGGGCAAGACCTGGCCGCCCTGGCCTTTGACGTGCTGGGTACCGCGCCGTGGGCGGACTACCGTTTGACATCGCGCGCGCTGACCATCGCGGGTGGCACCAGCCAGATCAACAAGAACATCACCGCGCAACGGGTACTGGGGCTGCCGCGCACATGAACCTCGAACTCACCGACGAGCAGGTGGCCCTGCGCGACACCACCCGGCGCTTCCTCGCCGAAAAGGCCTCGATCTCCGATCACGTGCGGCCGTTGCTCGACGATCCGACCGGAATCGACCACGCCGTGTGGCACGGGCTTGCCGGTCTCGGGGCCACCGGCCTGCTGGTGCCGGAGGACCACGGCGGCTCCGGGATGACGATGGTCGAGGCCGGCATCGTCGCCGAAGAGCTGGGCGCCGCGCTGCATCCGGGACCGTGGTTGTCGACCGCGGTCGCCGCCCCACGGGCGCTGAACCGGTTGGGCGCCAACGACACCGCCGCGGAACTGCAGCGTGGGATCGCGGACGGCACCACGATCGCCGCCGTCTGCTTCCTGGGCCTCGACGACGCGTCCACCGCAGGGATAGCCGCCAGCCGGCGCGACGACGGCACGGTACTCCAGGGCGAGGCCAGCGGCGTACCGGACGCCGCGGCCGCCGACGTCCTGCTCGCGCTCGCCGACGGCGAGCTTCTCGCCGTGCCGAACACATCGCCCGGGGTTTCTGTCGTGGCCGAGCCCGGCATCGACCCGACCCGCAAGCAATTTCGCGTCGCGTTCGACGGGGCCTCCGCCCAGCCCCTGGGCGCGGTCTCTCCGCAACAAATGGCGGCGGTTGTCGACGATATGCTGATCGCGGCCGCCGCCGATGCGCTCGGTGCTGCGCGCGCCGTCATGGAACTTGCCGTCGAATATGCAAAAACCCGAAGGCAATTCGGTCAGCCGATCGGCTCGTTCCAGGCGATCCAGCATCTGTGCGTCGACATGTATGAGGCCGTCGAGCTGGCCCGCAGCGGGGTGATCCACGCTCTGTGGGCCAGCGACGCGTTCCCCGGCACCGACGGCCAATCCGGCGGCGAGCGGCATCTTGCCGCGCTGCGGGCCAAGGCGTTCGCCGGGCGGCTGGCCGCCGTTGGCGACACCGCCATCCAGGTCTTCGGCGGGATCGGCTACACCTGGGAGCACGACGCCCACCTTTATCTCAAGCGCTTGCTGGGCTGGAGCGCGTTTCTCGGCGGGCCCGACCGGTACCTCACCGAACTCGGTGCGCGCCTTGCGAAGAGAGGCCGTCACTGATGGAGATCAAGTATCTGCTGACCGCCGCCCCTCGGCGCGCAAGTCGCTCGACCTGGACGCGCCCGTCAACCTCGACGACATCCGCGAGTGCCTGCGGATCGGCCTGCAGGCCGCGAACGGGTCGAACGCCCAGTCGTGGCGCTGGCTGGTGGTCGCCGATCCGGTGCTGCGCACCAAGATCGCCGAGTTGTATCGCGAGGCCTGTCTACGCCGGGTCGGTGGACAGCTGCTGGCCGACCTGATGCCGGCGGGAACGCCCGAGAGCCGGGTGATGTCGTCGACGGAGTGGTTGGACGGAGGAACATGGGCTCGAAAAGACAAGTGCCGCTGCTGGTAATCCCTTGCTATGAGCCCTACTTGCCGCGCATCGACAGCGACGAATCGTTCCACCTGGCGACGCTGTACGGTTCGATCTTCCCGCCGGTGTGGAATTTTCAGCTCGCCCTGCACACCCGGGGATACGGGACCTGCATCACGACCCTGCGCCTGCATCACGAGGAAGAGATCCGAAAGCTGCTCAAAATTCCGCAAACCTACGTTCAGGGTTGCCTGCTTCCGGTGGGCCGCCTCCGCGCGGGCCGCACCTTCCGGCCCGCCCCACGGCGGCCGATCGACGAGGTGGTTGCGTGCGACCGCTGGGATGGCCCGGCGCTCTAGAATGGGATTTCGCCGCTTTGTGCAGCGGATTCATCGAGGCCCGGTCTGATAGCCTCTAACAAAGATTTGGTTCGGTAGAGAGGACGAATGCGCATGTTCGCCAGGCCGCAGTCGTCCGGGCGCGCACACCGCTGATCATGACGAAGGCCGAGTCATTGCGGGCCAGCGGCACAACCGATTCCACGACGCGCCGCGCCGAGATTTTAGGAACCGCGGCGTCGCTGATCGCGTCCTCGGGATTGCGGACGTCGCTGCAGGAAATCGCCGACGCCGCAGGCATTCTTCCCGGCAGCCTGTATCACCATTTCGAGTCCAAAGAGGCGATCCTGGTCGAGCTGATCCGGCGCTATCAGGACGATCTGGAACGGATCGGGCGGTCCGCCCAGGCGAAACTGGACGAACCAGACTCCCGTCCGGTCGCCGAACAGATCATCGAGCTCGGATCGGCGATCGCCAATTGCGCCGTCGAACATCGGGCCGCCTTGCAGATGTCGTTCTACGAGGGGCCGAGCACGGATCCGGAGCTGATCAAGCTCACGCAGCAGCGGCCCGTGGCGATTCAGGAGGCGATGCTGCAAACGCTGCGCGCCGGCCGATGGAGCGGCTACATCAAACCCGACATCGACCTGCCCACGCTGGCCGACCGGATCTGCCAAACCATGCTGCAGGTCGGCCTTGACGTCATGCGCCACAAGTCTCCGGGAGACCAGGTGGCCGGGCTGCTGTGCCGAATCATTCTGCAAGGGTTGGCAACTCGGGCGCCGACCGACGCGGCGCTGGACCGGTCGACGGCCTTCGCCGCCGCCGACGACGTCATCGCCACCTGGCCCGACGACAGCGCCGCCGACCCCAGCGACAAGGCGGCACACGTGCGCGCGGTGGCTCGAGCCGAATTCGGCCGCAGAGGATATGAAGTCACCACCATCAGGGACATCGCCTCGGCCGCCGGTCTGGGCACCGGGACCGTGTATCGGGTGATCGGATCCAAGGACGAACTCCTCGCATCGATCATGGAATCCTTCGGCAAGAAGGTGGAGGCGGGCTGGGTCAACGTGCTGCGCTCGGATGCCACCCCGATCGAAAAACTGGACGCGCTGAGCTGGGTCAACGTCAATGCGCTCGACCGGTTTTCCGACGAGTTCAGGATCCAGCTCGCCTGGATGCGCCAATCCCCGCCGGACACACCCAACCCGGGCTGGCTGTACGCCACGCGGCTGCGGCAAATGAAAACATTACTTTCCGAGGGGATCCGATCGGGGGAAATAGGCGTCGACGCGCCGTCCACCGCGATGCTGTCCCGCTGTGTCGTCGGCTTGCAGTGGATCCCGGAGAACATCCTCCGCGACGTCGGCACGCGTGCGGGGCTGGTGCACGCGCGGGACACCGTTCTGCGCGGCGTCGCCGTGCGCGGCAAGTAGATCTCGATTAATCCGCCCCGGTATTGAACCAAATAACTGTTACCCATACAGTTGAGCAGTTAGAACCGCGTTGGCATTATCCGAGAAGGGGATTTCCATGACCATTGTCGATCGGTTGCGCTACGACGGCAAGCGCGCTCTTGTTGTCGGTGGCGCGACTGGCATGGGCGCCGCCGCGGCCAAGTCAGCGGCCGAACTCGGCGCCGAAGTCATCGTGATGGACTACGCGCCCGTGGACTACAAGGTCGCCCAGTCCGTCCAGGTGGACCTGCGCGACCCCGCGTCCATCGATTCCGCCCTCGCGCAGATCGACGGCCCCATCCACGCGGTGTTCTCCGCCGCCGGCGTCGCCGACGGAACGATCGACCTGATGAAGATCAACTTCATCGGCCACCGCCACCTGATCGACCGCCTGCTGGAAAAGGACCAATTGCCCAACGGCGCGGCCATCTGCTTCATCTCCTCGGTCGCCGGCATGGGCTGGGAGAACGACCTGGACCTTATGCTGGAATTCCTGGCCACGCCGGACTTCGCGGCGGCCGAGGCGTGGTGCCAGGCGCACGAGGCCGAAGGGATCAACCACTACGGCACCAGCAAGAAGGTGATCAACACCTACGTGGCGACCCAGGGCTACCCGTTGGCGAAGAAGGGCATTCGCATCAACGCGATCTGCCCGGGCCCGACCGACACCCCGCTGGCCCAGGCCAACGCCGACCTGTGGCTGTCCTTCGCCCAGGACTACCGCGACGAGACCGGCTCCAAGGTGCACACGCCCGAGCAGATGGGCGACGTGATGGCGTTCCTCAACAGCGAGGCGGCCTGCGGCGTCAGCGGGATCACCCTGCTGGTGGACTCGGGCCACACCATGGCCTCGATGACCGGCGCCTACGCGCCGGGCAAGCCGATCATCGACATCATCATGGGCAAGGTGAAGCTCTAACTCGGCTTTTCTCCCCGCGAGAATGTAACTGCCGAGTGCCCTCCCCGGCGTTTGCGTTGGTAGTTGCAGCCTCGCGGGAAAGTAGCGTGGGGGCATGGCACGAGTCATCGTCATCGGCGGCCACGGCAAGGTCGCCCTGCACCTGGCCCGCATCCTGACCGAACGCGGCGACGAGGTGAGCTCGATCTTCCGCAACCCGGATCACGCCGACGATGTCGCCGCCACCGGCGCCAAACCGGCGGTGGCCGACATCGAGCAACTCGACACCGGCGCCCTGGCCGGCTTGCTGGCCGGGCATGACGCGGTGGTGTTCTCCGCCGGGGCCGGCGGCGGCGACCCGGCCCGGACCTATGCCGTCGACCGCGACGCGGCGATCCGGGTGATCGATGCCGCCGCGCAAGCGGGCGTCCGCCGGTTCGTGATGGTGTCCTACTTCGGCGCCGGCCCAGACCATGGTGTGCCGCAAGACGATCCGTTCTTCGCCTACGCGGCGGCCAAGGCGGCCGCGGACGCCCATCTGCGCGCCAGCGACCTGGACTGGACGGTGCTGGGCCCCGGCCGGCTCACCCTCGAGCCGGCCACCGGCCGGATCGCCGTCAGGGCGGCGCACGGCGCCGAAAATGGCTCAGTCTCGCGTGCCGACGTCGCGCTCGTCGTGGCCGCCGCGCTGGCGGACGCCTCCACCATCGGCCGCACCATCGAGTTCAACAACGGTGACGTTCCGATCGCCCAGGCACTGGCTCACTGACCCCGCCACCAGCGGAGTAAGCTGCGCTACGCAGCTGGTCTGCCGTCGCCGCACAACGTGGCGCCGGCATCGAGCGAGACATGTTAGGCATGCTTCGCAAGAGGGAACCCGGTGGGAGTCCGGGACTGTCCCGCAGCGGTATGCAGGAACGACCGCCGTCACGAGCACTGGTCTTGCGAAGTTCTCAAGGCTGGGAAGCGACGGCCATTAGGTGCACCACCCCGGTGCGCGCCTGCGAGTCCGAAGACCTGCCAGCTGTGCCGGACGCGCCGCGTCCGGCGGGCTCATCGCCTCGTGGAATGGGCGTTTGACCGTAACCGTTAACGGTGAGTGCCTGTAGAAGAATCAGGTGCGCACCCGACGGTTCGGCCTCGCGTCCGCCGGCGGTGACCAGACCGTTGATTAAAGGACGAAAAACGTGACCTCTCAACCATTCACCGCCACGGTAACCGGCTCGCCGCGCATCGGCCCGAAGCGCGAACTCAAGCGCGCCACCGAGGGCTACTGGGCCGGCCGCACCAGCCGATCGGAACTGGAGTCCGTCGCCGCGACACTGCGCCGCGACACCTGGGCGAGCCTGGCGGCCGCCGGCCTTGACTCGGTGCCGGTGAACACCTTCTCCTACTACGACCAGATGCTGGACACCGCGGTGATGCTCGACGCGCTGCCGGCCCGGGCCACGCAGGTGTCCGACGACCTCGACCGCTACTTCGCCGCCGCGCGCGGCAACAAAGACGTCGCGCCGCTGGAAATGACCAAGTGGTTCGACACCAACTACCACTACATCGTTCCCGAGATCGCACCCACCACGAAGTTCGCGCTGAACCCGGACAAGGTGCTCTCGGAGCTGAAAGAGGCGCTGGGACAGGGTATTCCCGCGCGGCCGGTCGTCATCGGGCCGGTCACCTTCCTGCTGCTCAGCAAGGGCGTCGACGGCGCGGGCGCGCCGATCGAGCGACTGGAAGAGCTCGTGCCCATCTACTCCGAGCTGCTATCGCTGCTCGCCGACAACGGTGCGCAGTGGGTGCAGCTCGACGAGCCGGCGCTGGTGACCGACGGCTCCCCCGACGCGCCGGCGCTGGCCGAGGCGGTCTACAACAAGCTGGGCGCGGTGAGCAACCGGCCGTCGATCTACGTCGCCACCTACTTCGGTGACCCGGGCGCGGCGCTGGCGGGTCTGGCCCGCACGCCCGTCGAGGCGATCGGCGTCGACCTGGTCTACGGTCCCGACACCGCCATCGCTTCTATTTTTGGGGCGCCCGGCCTAGCCGACAAGATTCTGGTGGCCGGCGTCGTCGACGGGCGCAACGTCTGGCGCACCGACCTGCAGGCCGCGCTGGGCAAGCTGGCCACCCTGCTGGGTTCGGCTGCCGGAGTTGCCGTTTCGACGTCCTGCTCGACGCTGCACGTGCCGTATTCGTTGGAGCCGGAGACCGAGCTGGACGAGGCGCTGCGCAGCTGGCTGGCCTTCGGGCAGGAGAAGGTCGCCGAGGTGGTGGCGCTGGCTCGCGCGCTGCGCGAGGGTCGCGAGGCCGTCGCCGACGAGATCGCGGCGTCGAACGCCGCGGTCGCCTCCCGCAAGAGCGACCCACGCCTGCACAACGACCGCATCCGGGCCCGCATCGACTCGATCGTGGCCGCCGGCGCGCATCGGGGTGACGCGGCCCGGCGCCGGGCCAGCCAGGACGAGCGGCTGCAGCTGCCGCCGCTGCCGACCACCACGATCGGGTCGTTCCCGCAGACCGTCCAGATCCGCAAGGCCCGCGCCGCGCTGGTCGCCGGCGAGATCGACGAGGCCGAGTACGAGAAGCGGATGAAGCAGGAGATCGCCGACGTCATCAGGTTGCAGGAGAGCCTCGGGATCGACGTGCTGGTGCACGGCGAGCCGGAGCGCAACGACATGGTGCAATACTTCGCCGAACAGCTGGAGGGCTTCTTCGCCACCAAGAACGGCTGGGTGCAGTCCTACGGCAGCCGCTGCGTGCGCCCGCCGATCCTCTACGGCGACGTGATCCGCCAGCACCCGATGACGGTGGAGTGGGCCAAGTACGCTCAGTCTCTCACCGACAAGCCGGTCAAGGGCATGCTGACGGGTCCGGTCACGATTCTGGCGTGGTCGTTCGTCCGCGACGACCAACCGCTGGCCGACACCGCCAACCAAGTGGCGCTTGCCATCCGGGACGAGACCGTGGACCTGCAGGCCGCCGGCATCGCGGTCATCCAGGTCGACGAACCGGCGCTGCGTGAGCTGCTGCCGCTGCGCCGCGCGGACCAGGACGACTACTTGCGTTGGGCCGTGGGGGCTTTCCGGTTGGCCACGTCCGGTGTCGCGGACTCCACGCAGATCCACACCCACCTGTGCTACTCGGAATTCGGTGATGTGATCGGAGCGATCGCCGATCTGGACGCCGACGTGACGTCGATCGAGGCGGCACGTTCACACATGGAGGTGCTCGACGACCTGAACTCGATCGGCTTCTCCAACAGCGTCGGCCCGGGCGTCTACGACATCCACTCGCCTCGGGTGCCGAGCACCGAGGAGATGGCCGAGTCGCTGCGCGCGGCCCTGCGGGCCGTTCCGGCCGAACGGCTCTGGGTCAACCCCGACTGTGGGTTGAAGACCCGCAACTCCGACGAGGTGAATGCGTCGCTGAAGAACATGGTCGCCGCTGCCCAGGAGGTGCGCGCGGGGGCCTAGCGTTTCGCTCGCGGGTGTAACGCCACGGCGATTTCCGGCGGGCAATGTCGCCGTGGCGTTACACCCGGGGCTACTCCGACACCACCTCGACCGGGACGTCGTCGGCCCAGGGTTGCCGGGTGACCATGTCGGCGACCCGGACGATGCCGCGCTCGAATTCACCGGTCGCCGCGTCGACCAACCGGTACGCCTGCGTCTGCTTGTGAATCGGCTGCGCGTCAAGCAGAACGACGCGGACCTCGCCCGGCTCGAAGTGGCAGCGCTGCTGCAGCGCGGCGATCAGTTGTTCGTTGTGCATGTGGCCGTCGCCGAAGTTCCAGCCGATCGCCGTGCTGCAGATCCGCTCGCCGTCGGTGAGGACGTAGTCGTCCTCGTTCTGGCCCGCCATGGCGCGGTGCGCCAACGTGAACAGCGCCCGGCCGTGAGTGTTGAAGCCGCGGAACGCATATCCCATGTACAGCGGTATCTGCGCCGCCTCTGGGCTGCCGTAGAACCGTTCGAGCTGGGCCTGCGGCATGCTGGCGATCGCCACCACGCCCCTGCCGATCTTGTCGTTGGCCGACGGTTTGATGCACCACAGGGTGGTGTCCCAGTTGCCGGCGTAGTAACGCATTCCGAGTAAAAACGAGATCTTGCGCGGAAACATGTTGCCCAGCAAGACGATTCCTGCGATGACGACAAACAGAACCGCCACCACCACCGGGTGCTTCAGGTCTTCGAGCCCGATGTGGGTGTGCGCGACGAACAAGGACAACACCCCGAAGATCATGAAGACGTTCCACTCCAGCGGCACGCCCATGGGGATCGAGACGAGGATCCCCAAGTGGAAGCACACCATGACGACGGCGGCCACCGTGACGGGCCAGCCACCGTTACAGAAGAACAACGGTAGCGGCACCAGCATCTCGATGGCGGTGCTCAGGTGCGCCAGCAACCGCGACAGGCGGCCGGGCCGCAGGTCATCCGGGAACTTTTCGAAGAAGCGCCGTTTCAGCCAGCGCGGTCGCACCAGGGGGTTGTTGGACATCATCGTGGAGATGACGAACGGAAAGTGTTTGTTGAGTTTGGATGTCGCCGCGCCCATCCAGATCACCAGGAACACCACCTTGGACCCGACGATCATGTCGGGCGCGGCGAACAGGAACGTCACCGCCATGGTCGCGTAGACCTCACCGCGCGCGGCCAGGAAGATCACCTTGTCGCGTAGACCGAGCACCGCGAGGAGCAGCAGGATCAGCACGATCTTCCATGCGGGCAGCAGGCCGACCGTCGTGCCCAATTCGGGGATCGGGCCGGTGCCGTCCGCGAACAGCGCCGCGAGCGTCAGGATAAGGAACAGCGCGTACAGGGCTACGTCGATCGGCTTGCGCTTGGTGCCCGCGGTCAGCGGCACACGGTCCGGCCACGGTGGCAGCCGGATGGTGCCGAAGCGCATCCAGTACAGAATCGAGCCCATCGGCGGGAAGAACCGGTTGTTCAGCGGGCCGAAGCCGCAGCCCAAACCGATCACCTCGAACAGCATCGTGTAGAGCACGACCTTCTCGAACACGATCGGCTCCGACCACCACGACGCGACCTGCGTGAACCCGCCGAGGCCCGCGGTGGCCGAGGCGAACAGCCACGCGCCCAGGATGTAGAGCAGGATTTTGACGACGTAGAACAGGTGCAGTGCGACCGGCGTGCCGAAGCCGACCTCGGCCCAGTGCTTGGCCATCGGGCGGATCTTGTCGCTGCGGCTGCCCTTGTTCCATTCGGCCATGTCGAGCTGCGGTAGCTCGGGCTTCAGAAATCCCATGGTTTCACAGACTAGAACGTGTTCTAGGCAGGTGGCACGCGTTGGGGCCGAACTAGGCCCGGCAAGTTTCTCACTGCGCCAGCCGCTATTTCAGGGAGTGCGCCGTCGGGGTCGGGACACCATGGACGATAAGGGCGCGGACCTGATTCTCGGCGGTACTGCCTGCGACGAACAGCATTTCGTCGCCGGCCTCGAGCACGTCGTCGGGCTGCGGCAAGATGACGCTGCCGCCACGCAGCACGGTGATCAATGCGGCGTCCTGCGGCAGCGGCAGCTCACTGATCCGCCGGCCGACGAGCGGGTTGTCCGCCGGCAGTGTCAGTTTCGACAGGCTGACCTGACCATGCGCAAGGCCCATCAGCTGCACGAGGTGGCCAACGTCGATGGCCCCTTCGACCCCGGCCACCATGGCGCGCGGTGCGGAGACCGCCACGTCGATGCCCCACGCCTCGGAGAACAGCCACTCGTTTCTCAGGTCGTTGACGCGGGCCACCACTCGGGCAACCCCGAACTCGGCCTTGGCCAGCAACGCCGCCGCGAGGTTCACTTTGTCATCGCCGGTTGCCGCGATGACAACATCGCACAGCTGCAGTCCGGACTCTTGGAGCGAAGCCAACTCACACGCGTCGGCGAGTAACCACTCCGCCTCGGGCACCGTCTGTGGTACGTAATGCTCGACGTCGCGCTCGATCAGCAACACCCGGTGGCCGGCCTCGAGTAGCTCGCGCGCGACCGAGCGACCGACCGCGCCCGCTCCGGCGATCCCGATGCGCACTATCCACTCTCCTGACGGCTGGTCAGCGTGTACCCCAGCTCGTCATTAGTGTTACTAGTGATTCCCTTGTACACAACCCGACTTCGCTGGCCTGAGCCGCGACCGAACGGCGATGAACAACATGACCTTGCAGCAGCTGTACGTGACGCTGCTGGTCGGGGGCCTCGTGCTGCTGGCCAGCATCGTCGCCACCCGGGCGGCGGCCAAAGTGGGGTTGCCCAGCCTGCTGCTGTTCCTCGCGGTCGGCGTCGCCCTCGGCGACGACGGGCTGGGGCTGGAATTCAACGACGTCCAAATCGCCAGCGACCTCGGCACGACGGCGCTGGCCGTCATCCTGGTCGAAGGCGGCCTGACGACGCGGTTCGCCGACATACGCAAACTGCTGGCACCCGCGGGCGTGCTGGCCACCCTCGGGGTGGGTATCAGCATGGTGGTCACGGCCGCGGGTGCACACCTGCTGCTCGGCATCAACTGGCAGCTCTCCTTGCTGCTCGGCGCCATCGTTTCGCCCACCGACGCTGCGGCGGTGTTCTCGGTCCTGCGTATCCTGCCGTTGCCCAGGCGGGTCGCCGGGCTCCTCGAGGCCGAGTCCGGATTCAACGACGCGCCCGCCGCCATTTTGGTGCTCATGTTCAGCACGACACCGCTGACACTCGCGCCGGGAACCGCCGCGACTGGCGTGGTGTACGAGCTGGTCGTCGGTGTTGCGGTCGGCTTGTTCAGCGGGGTGCTGGGCGCATTCGCGATGCGCCGAGCGGCGCTACCGGCCTCCGGGCTCTATCCGCTGGCGACATTTGCGCTGGGCATGGTGGCGTTCGCGGCGGCCGCCAGCGCTCACGCCAGCGGGTTCATCGCCGCATATCTGTCCGCGGTGATTTTGGCGAACTCCGGGTTGCCCCATCGCTCGGCCACCCGGTCTTTCGCGGAAGGGCTCGGCTGGCTCGCCCAGATCGGGCTGTTCGTCCTGCTCGGCCTGCTCGTGAGCCCGAGCCAATTGGGCCCCGAACTGATACCGGCAATCGTCATCGGCGCGGTGCTGCTGTTACTCGGCCGGCCGCTCTCGGTCTTGATCTCGCTGTCCCCGTTTCGGGTGCCGTGGCGCGAGCAGGTGTTCCTCTCCTGGGCCGGCTTGCGCGGCGCGGTCCCCATCGTGCTGGCAACATTTCCCATCGTCGAAGGCGTCGCGGACAGCTACCGGCTGCTCAACATCGTGTTCATTCTGGTCGTGGTCTTCACCCTGATCCAGGGACCCGGATTGAGCCTGCTGGCCCACAAGATCGGGCTGATCTCCGGTGAAGCCACTCGGGAGATCCAGGTGGAAGCGGCGCCGCTGGACGTGTTGGAGGCCGAGCTGTTGACGATGACCGTGTCGCCGCCGTCGCGGCTGCATAACGTCTCGGTGCTCGAGTTGCGGCTGCCGGACCCCGCCGTCATCACCCTGATCATCCGGAAGGGCCGCACGTTCGTCCCCCAGCCCCACACCCGTATCCAGGCCGGCGATGAACTGCTCATCGTCACCACACCCAAGACGCGGGCCTCCGCGGAACGCAGGCTCCGCGCGGTAAGCCGCCGCGGCAAACTGGCGTACTGGTTCGACGAGCACGGCGAACCGGACTGATCTGCTGCCGACACCGGCGTCCAAACCTGTTCTCGCACAAGCAGATTCGCGGAAAATCTTTCGCGCACGGTGTGGATCGACACGATTCCGCACCGTCTGCCGAGCGGGCGTGCGCCCGGCCGCGCGGGGAAATCTTTTCAACCGGTCACCGTCGGAGCCCGCTCGGTGTAGTTTGCTGCTGGGGTGGACCAGGTTGAGGAGCCAGCCATGTCTGAGGTCGATTATTGCGTGGTCGGAGCGGGATTCGCGGGATTGACGGCCGCCTTGCGGCTCCGGCAGACGGGCCGATCGGTGGCCTTGCTGGAGGCGCGCGACAGGGTCGGTGGGCGCACCTTTACCGAGACCCGCCCGGACGGGACGTGGATCGACCGCGGCGGCGCGTGGATCGGCCCGGGCCAGGACCGGATCTACGCGCTGATGAACGAGTTCGGCGTGGCGGAGTACAAGCAGCACCACGACGGCGACGCGATGATGATCGTCGGCGGCAAGAAGCACCGCTACGGCGGCACCATTCCCTGGACGATGAGCCCGTGGGCCGTCACCAACCTGGGCCTCGGTCTGCTGTCGTTCGAGAGAATGTGCAAAACGATCCCGCGCGAAGCCCCTTGGGAGGCAAAGGAAGCGGCCTCGTGGGACCGGATCAGCCTGGGCGCGTGGATCGAGAAGAACACCCTGTCCACGCCGGCTCGGGAGATGCTCGACATGGCCCTGTCCGGCCTGTACACCTCGGCGGGGTCAGAGACGTCGTTGCTGTGGGCGCTGCTGCAGACGGGATCGGCCGGCGGCCCGACCTTCGCGATCTCCGGCAGGGGCGGTTCCCAGGACGCCCGCCCGGTCGGCGGAATGGGTGCCATCTACCGACAGATCGTCGCCGAGCTCGGCGACACGGTGCACCTGTCGCAGCCGGTCCGGCAGATCGCGCAGGACGCCGACGGCGTCACCGTCAGCGCTGAGGGCATGACGCTGCGGGCGCGGCGGGTCATCGTCGCGATCCCGCTGGCGATCGCGACCTCGATCGTCTACGAGCCGGCGCTGCCGGTGGATCGGGCCTTCCTGCATCAACGCATGCCGAGCGGCGCGGTCGTCAAGATCTCGGTCGTCTACGACGAACCCTTCTGGCGTGCCGACGGGTTGTCCGGCCAGTCGGCCGCCCCGGGCTCGCCGGCGACCCTGACCATCGACGCCTGCACGGACACCGGAAACCCGGGGATCATGTGCGTCATCACCGAGGGACCCGCGGCGCGGCGGCTGGGCAGGCTCGACGAGGCCGAGCGCAAAGCGGTCGTCATCGGCGAGCTCGTTGATCGCTTCGGGAGCAAGGCGAATGATTATCGTGAATTTCACGAGCAGAACTGGACGGTCGAGCGCTATTCCGGCGGCGGCATGATCAGCCACGCCCCCACCGGCGTGCTGACCGAGTTCGGTTACACCCTGCGCGAGCCGTGTGGCCGCATCCACTGGGCCGGCACCGAGAGCTCGGCCGTCATGTGCGGGTGGATCGATGGTGCGATCCGCTCGGGCGAGCGCGCCGCGGCCGAGGTGACCGCGGCCGACACGGCGGCCGTCGCGGCCTCGCGCGTCGACTAGTCGGGCGCACCGACCGCGTTGCGGCCCAACAACTCGACGTTGGGCGCGTGCGGGACCGGGCTAACCGGCTTGCTTGGCCGGCGGCCGGTAGAAGATCACCAGCTGACCGATGGCCCCGGCCACGCCGAGCACCACCGAGATCAGCAGGCCGTGCCAGCCGTCCATCCAGTTCTTCCCGAAGACCAGGTAGTCCAGGCTGAACTTCCCGGCGCCCAGCGTGGCCACCACCACCGCGGTGACCGCCAGCACCAGGTTGTATTCCCAGCCCTCTTTGACGATGAAGAAGCCGTTGGCGCGGTGCACCGTCCAGGCCGCGACCAGCATCAAGCACACGAAGCCCGCCGCCGGGATCGGGGTGAGCAGCCCGGCGGCCAGGCCCAGGCCAGCGGCCATTTCCGTGGATGCCGCCACGGTGGCGTGGAACTTCCCGGGCTTCATGCCGATGCTCTCGAACCACCGAGCGGTGCCCGGGATGCGGCCACCGCCGAAGAACTTGTTGTAGCCATGCGCGGCCAACGTCACGCCCAACACCAGCCGCAGGATCAGTAACCCAACGTCGTATGGAGTCATAGGTGCAAACCTAGATCATGGGGTGTGGCGGGTGACAGGAACGCCGCGCAGCTAAGTCCATGGGACTGTTTATCCATGTGGGAACATAGCGGGCGTTCCGACGTTGGCCGATGCCTTTGGCCCGATGAGTAGCGACACCACCGAGGGGGTGCACCACGGCTCGCACCGCGCCAGGTAGCGGCGCCCACCCCGATGCGCCAAGCGGCCAGGGGGCTGCACCTTCCGAGCATTCCGTGGTGTTGCTCGACGGCACATCGAACTACCCGCGCGAGATGCTGGGCAACAAGGGCCACGGCATCCAGACGATGCGCCGCCACCATCTACCGGTGCCGCCCGCGTTCTGCATCACCACCGCGGTGGGTCTGCGGTATCTCGCCGATCCCGCGGCAACGATGGACGCGATCTGGGACAGCGTGCTCGACCGGATGAACTGGCTTCAGACGCAGACCTCCCGCACGTTCGGGCGGGGCCCGCATCCCCTGCTGGTCAGCGTGCGCTCGGGAGCCACCCAGTCGATGCCCGGCATGATGGACACCATCCTGGACCTCGGCATCAATGATGACGTCGAGCAGGCGCTGGCGGCGGCCGGCGATCCGGCGTTCGCCCGCGACACGCGCCGGCGATTCTGCGCGATGTACCGGCGCATCGTGGGCTGCGATGAGCAATCGGACGTGCCGTCCGACCCGTACACGCAGTTGCGTGCCGGCATCGAGGCGGTGTTCGCCTCGTGGAATTCGCCGCGCGCGCTGGCCTACCGCACCCACTACGGCTTCGGCGATCGGCACGGCACCGCCGTGGTCGTGCAGGCGATGGTGTTCGGCAACTACGGCGCCAATTCCGGTGCCGGCGCATTCATTTCACGTAACCCGATAACCGGCGACAACGAGCCGTTCGGCGAGTGGCTGCCCGGCGGACAGGGCGACGACGTGGTGTCGGGATCGGTCGACGCGGAACCGATCACCGCGTTGCGCGATGAGCAGCCAGCCGTCTACGACGAGTTGATCGCCGCCGCCGGCAGACTCGAGCGGCTGGATTCCGACGTTCAAGAGATCGAGTTCACCGTCGAAAACGGCAAGCTGTGGTTGCTGCAGACCCGGGCGGCGGAACGGTCGGCGCAGGCGGCGGTGCGCACGGCGCTGCAGCTGCGGCACGAGGGGATCATCGACGATGCGGAAACGCTGCGGCGGGTGACCCCGGCGCACGTGCAGACTGTGCTGAGGCCGGCACTTCAGCCCGAAACGCGCTTGGCAGCACCGCTTTTGGCCACGGGTCTGCCGGCATGTCCGGGTGTGGCATCCGGCACGGCGTACACCGACGTCGACGAGGCGCTGCGCGCAGCCGACCGTGGCGAGCGGGTGATCCTGGTGCGCGATCACACCCGGCCCGAAGACGTGTCCGGGATGCTGGCGGCGCAGGGCGTCGTCACCGAGGTCGGCGGTGCCGCCAGTCATGCGGCGGTGGTCAGCCGGGAATTGGGCCGAGTGGCGGTGGTGGGCTGTGGCCAGGGCGTGGCAGCATCGTTGGCGGGAAAACAGATCACCGTCGACGGCGCCGAAGGCGAAGTGCGCGAAGGCCTTTTGAGCTTGTCCGCGTGGTCGGAAGACGATTCACCGGAGCTGCGTGAGCTGGCCGACATCGCCCGACGGGTCAGCCCGCTGCGCGCCCATGTCACCGGCGACCACACGCGGCTGGACGACAACTCCGAGGCCGCCGTGCTTGCCGCCATGGACAGCGGTCATGCCGACGTGGTCTCGGCCACCCCGCTGGTCGTCATGCTGATCGCGCTGCGCTTGGCCGCCGGGGCTGCGTCATGACCGAACTGGATGTGCTGCAAGGGGTCCGGCTCAAGGGTCGGGTGAGCAGATCCGATCTGGCCGCGACGTTGGGGGTGGATCCCGCCCACATCGGCCCCATCGTCGAGGAGTTGACCGCGGCGGGCCTGCTGGCCGAGGGTGCGACGGTGCAGATCACCCGCCGCGGCAGCGACAAGCTGGCGACGCTGCTCGCCGAGGAGCGCGAGGGCATCGACGCGGACGCGATGGCCGCCGCGTACGGCGACTTTCAAGCCGTCAACACCGATTTCAAGCACCTGGTGACGGATTGGCAGCTCAAGGGCGGCCCGGGCGGCGTTCCCAATACCCACGAGGACCCCGAGTACGACGCCGCGGTGCTCGCCCGACTCGACGACGTGCACACCCGCACGGTGCCGATCGTCGAGGCCGCCGCGACCCACCTGCCGCGGCTCAACGCCTACGCGACGAAACTGGCTGCGGCACTGGATAAAGTCAAGGCCGGGGAGACGGCTTGGCTGAGCAGGCCGCTGATCGATTCCTACCACACCGTGTGGTTCGAGCTGCATGAAGAACTCATCGTCGCCGTCGGCCTGACCCGGGCAGAAGCGGCCAGGTCCGGCGACGCTCAATAGCTACAGCGCCGCGTCGAGCAGATCCACGTAGGCGTCGACATCGGGAACGGCCGACGCCGCCGAGTGCACGCTGATCGCGATGGTGTCGCCGATGCCGTGCACGCCGTGCGTCAGCCCCATCATCGGCGACAGCGCCGGATACCCGGACGTCAACACCACCGGGGCGCCGCCGAAGCTCAGGTCGGCCGCGCCCCGATAGACGCTGGACACCACGGTGTTGCCGGCGACCTGCGCCGGCCGCTCATCGAGGTCGAATTGGTCGACGCCCCAACGCAGTAGCGCGGCCGGCACCGCCGCGAAGGCGCGGTCGGCCGCACGGGTGGACGGGTGGCCGAAGCGGCGCCGCCCGTTGGCCAGGTCGACCGCGATCCGCTCGGCGCGGGCGTCGGATCTCAGCGCCGAGTACAACCCGACGACGACGTTGCCGAAGTGGTTATACGCCTGGGGCGCGCCGGGTTTGGCCATCGGCACTTCGGCACCCAACGAGTCGACGTGCCCGCCAAGCAGATTGGACAGGGCCGTCGACACCGCGTTCAGCACGCCGACCGTGACCGTCGGCCCGGGCAATCGCGAGCGGTGCCGCACCAGCGTGCGCATCGAGACAACGCCGTCCGGTCGCGCATTCGTGGCAAGCGGCGGCCGCGGGCCGGCCCCGGCGGTCAGCAGTCCCGCGCGGGTGTCGCGCACCAGCTGGCGATGGGCACGCGCCGCGACGGCGGCTCGCCAGGGCAAAAAACCCGCGCCCGGCGCCGGCACCTCGGGCACGGGGTCACGACGGCCGAAAAGCCAGGCCGCCATGGCCGCGGCACGGGCACCGTCGGCCAGCGCGTGCGCGACCTGCATCACCGCCACGGTCCCCGGGCCGGTGACGCCCGGAATGCCAGTCACGGAAGTGAAAACATGTAACCGCCAAGCCATTCGGCGGATGTCCAGTTGGTCAACGGCGAGGCCGGCGACGGCCGCCAGGCAGCAGTCCCAGCTCTGCTGGGTGAGGTCGTGGCGGACCACCTGCTCGGTCGTCACGTCGGCCGCCACCCACTGCGGGTAGCGCAGCCGGCCGCGTTCCCGCACGCGAGACGTCAGCGCCGGCTCGGCGTTGGCCCGCCGGCAGAGTTGCCCGACGGTACGCGCATAGTCGGCGGGCTCGCCGTCGAACGCGTACAGCAGGAACTCGTCGTTGGGGATTTTGGCCGACATCCAGTAGAACTGCGCATCGACGGCCGCCATTCGGCGCCCCGACCCGACTCGAGTCATGGCCTCAGCCGGGTGAGCCGATGAATGCCAGCACCCGCTCGGCGACCTTCTCGGGCTGTTCGAGCTGCAGGAAATGCCCGGCATGATCGATGATGGCCACGTCGCTTCCGGCGGGGAGCACCTTCTCCGTCCAGTGCGCGAAAGCCGGCGTCATACAGCCATCGTCGCGGCCGTGCAGATACAGGGTCGGCAGAATCGGCGCCTCGGTCCAGCGCTCGTTCAACTCCGCGTACCGCTGCGGCGGCTTGGTGTTGCGGAGCGTGGCCCGGTAGGTCCCCAGCGCCGCCCGCCAACTTTCCGGGGTCCCGATCGCGGCGTCGACGTGGCGCAGATCCTCGTCGGCCCCGCGATAGCCCGGCGACCACCGCCGCCACAGCAGCGGCAAGATCCAGCGCGCGGAACGCTCTGGCAGCAAAGGCAATTGGAAGTAGAACATGTACCAGCTGCGCAGCAGCTGACGCGGTACCTGGCGGGCCAGCCGGCCTCGCTCGCTCACCTGGCCGCGGAATGCGGCCGACACCGGCACCGACATGATCACGGCTTTGGTGAACGGGCTGTTGGGCATCGCGGCCAAACCGGTGGCCGCCAGCGCACCCCAGTCATGACCGATCACCACATCGCGGTCGGTTCCTCCCGCGGCGGCCCGCACCCGCAGGGCGTCGTCCATGATCGCCCCGACGTGATAGCTGCCGTCGTCCGGAATGGACGAGGGCGCGTATCCCCGCATAAACGGCGCGATGACCCGCCAGCCCGCCGCGGCGAGCAGTGGTGCCATCCTGCGCCAGCCGTAAGCCGTGTCGGGGAAACCGTGCAGACATATGGCAATCGGGCCGTCGGCCGGACCCCAGGTCAGCGCCTTGAGATCCCCGGGAGGACCCGGCACGTCGATCCACCGCGGCTCAGTCATCTCGCGTTGTCCGCCATCTTCACTCCTGTTCGGCGCCGTCCGCACGGACAAACCTAACCCGTGCGGCTCCAAGACGCACCGACCGGAGCGGGATGTTCTTCAGATAGCGCCTGCATCAAAGGATTTGGCGGGACACTCCGCCGAGAGCGACAGCACGAGCAGTTAGGGGACGCGACCGCCGGAGGCCTCCGCCGCTCGTTCCAGTTCGGCGATGACGATCTTGCGCATGCCATACATCGCCTTGGTGGCCGCCGCGGCCCGGGCGCGATCGGGATCGCTGATCAGTTCGTAGAGTCGGTCGGGGACGATTTGCCAGCTCAGGCCGAAGCGGTCCTTGAGCCAGCCGCATTGCGATTCCTCACCGCCGTCGGTCAACCGGTCCCAGTAGTAGTCGACCTCGTCCTGGTCCTTGCAGTGAATCGTGAACGACACCGCCTCGCTGAATTTGAAGTGCGGGCCGCCGTTGATCCCGATGAACCGGGCGCCGTCGAGCACAAAGCTGCCCGACAGGACTGTGCCGGGCTCCCCCGGTCCGGCGTCGGTGGTCCGGTTGAACCCCTCGATGTGGGAGTTCGGGAACACCTCGATGTAGAAGCTGGCTGCTTCCTCGAGGTTGTCGTCGAACCATAGCGACGGGGTGATCGATGGCATGTCCGCGGCCTCCTGGGTGACTCGTTGGGTTTGTATGACAGACCCCGGCGATCACGGAAACTCATCGCGTCGTCGACCCCCGGAAGAGTGCTTATGTGGCCTATGTAACGTCAGATCGCATGAACACCGTCAGCAGCAGCCCCGAGACGGTTGAGTTTGCCGGCGTCAAGGGCATCACCCTGGTCGCCGACGAATGGAATCGGGGCGCCGACTCCGCCGGCCGGCCGAGCATCCTGATGCTGCACGGGGGCGGCCAAAACCGGTTTTCCTGGAAGAACACCGGCCAAACGCTGGCCGATGAGGGACTGCACGTGGTGGCCCTGGACTCCCGGGGGCACGGGGACAGCGATCGCTCACCCAATGCCGACTACGAAATCGAGACGTTGACGGGCGACGTCCTGCGGGTGCTGGAGGCGATCGGGCGGCCCGTGACGATCATCGGGGCGAGCATGGGCGGGCTGACCGGCATCCTGGCCGCGCACCGGGCGGGCCCGGCGAAGGTGACCCGATTGGTGCTCGTCGACGTGGTGCCGCGATTCGAGAAGGGCGGCAGCGCCCGCATCCGAGACTTCATGTTCAGTGGCCTCGACGGTTTCGAGTCGCTGGAGCAGGCCGCCGACGCCGTCGCCGCTTATCTGCCGTACCGCAGCAAGCCACGCAGCCCCGAAGGGCTGAAGAAGAACCTGCGCCTGCGCGACGGGCGCTGGTATTGGCACTGGGACCCGGCGTTCATGACCAAGCCGGGTGACGATCCCGAACTGCGCACCGAGAGCTTCGAGCAGGCCGCCAAGAACCTGAGGATTCCCGTCCTGCTGATCCGCGGCAAGCTGTCCGACGTGGTGAGCCCCGAGGGCGTTCGGCACTTCCTGGCCACCGTGCCGCGCGCGGAGTTCGTCGAGCTGTCCAACGCCGGCCACACCGCGGCCGGCGACGACAACGATGCGTTCAGCGACGCCGTGGTGAAATTCGTCAAGCGCTAGTTCGCGGTGGCGACCCGCTTCGCCCGGCTACGCCGCCCTCGCGATCGCCACTAGCTCGACGGTGGCGACCCGCTTCGCCCGGCTACGCCGCCCTCGCGATCGCCACTAGTTCGCGGGCTTCTCCGCGTGCCCGCCGAATTGCTTGCGCATCGCCGAGAGCGCCTTGTTGGCGAAGTCATCGAGCGAACGTGACGCGAAGCGGGACTGCAACGCGGTGGTCAGCACCGGCGAGGGGACTCCCTCGTCGATCGCCGCGATGGAGGTCCAGCGGCCCTCTCCGGAGTCCGAGACGCGCCCGGAGAATTCCTTCAGCTCCGGGGATTCGTGCAGCGCGATCGCCGTCAGGTCCAGCAGCCAGGAGCCGATGACGCTGCCGCGCCGCCACACCTCGGCGACCTCGGGGATGTCGAGGTCGTACTGGTAGAACTCCGGGTTCGACAGCGGCGCCGTCTCGGCGTCACCTTCCTGGACGTGCTTGCCGATGTTGGCGTTGCGCAGGATGTTCAGCCCCTCGGCGAGGGAGGCCATCATGCCGTACTCAATACCGTTGTGCACCATCTTGACGAAGTGCCCCGCCCCCGACGGCCCGCAATGCAGGTAGCCCTGTTCCGATTGCGCGACCTCGCCGTCGCGGCCGGGTGTGCGCGGCGCCGCGTCCACGCCGGGAGCGACGGTGGCGAAGATCGGCTCGGCGCGCTCGAACGCATCCTTGTCCCCTCCGATCATCAGGCAGTAGCCACGCTCTCGGCCCCACACGCCGCCGCTGGTTCCGCAATCCAGCAGATGAATTCCCTTCTCGGACAGCGCCTTTGCGTGGTTGATGTCATCTCGGTAGTAGGAGTTCCCACCGTCGATGACGATGTCGCCGGACTCGAGTGTCTTGGCGAGCTCGCCGATCACTCCCGCGGTGATCGTCCCGGCCGGCACCATCACCCACACGACGCGGGGCGCCGCCAGCTTCTCGGCGAGCTCTTGCAGCGAGGACACCCCGGTGGTCTTGTCCTCCCCCGCCATCGCTTTCACCGCGTCGGGGTTGTGGTCGTACACCACGCATTCATGTCCGCCCGTGACCACGCGGCGGACGATGTTGGCGCCCATCCGGCCGAGGCCGATCATCCCAAGTTGCATCGTGTCTGAGTCTCCTTACTATTTGGTGGGCGTGGCGTGCGGCAGCCACGGCTCCTGCCAGGCGTGGTGACCGCGCACCAGCTTCTCCGCAGCGTCGGGTCCCCACGAGCCCTGGTCGTATTGGTGAATGCGACCCGGCTTGTCCAGCACCGGCTGCACGATTCGCCACGTCTCCTCGATTGCGTCTTCGCGGGCGAACAGCTGGCGATCTCCATTGAACGCGGCGTAGAGCAGCCGTTCGTAGGGGCGTACCGGTTCGCCGAGGTCCTCGGCGAACGACGAGTCCAGGTGAACGTCGTGCCACGAGTCGCCGACCTGGGCCGACAGCTGCAGCCGCATCCCGGGGTCGGGGTCGATGCGCAGGACGATCTGGTTGGGATCTGGTGGCCGGCGGTTGGGCAGGAACGAAAAGCCGGGCACGTGGTGCAGGAACATCCGGACTTCGGTGACCTTTTCCGGCAGTGCCTTGCCGGCGCGCAGAAAGATCGGCACTCCGGCCCAGCGCCAGTTGTCGATCTCGGTCCGCAGCGCGACGTAGGTCTCGGTGGTGGAATCCTTCTTTACTCCGGCGACGTCGGTATAACCGCGGTACTGGCCACGGACGCAGCGCTCCGGGTCCAGCGCGGGCATGGCCCGGAAAACCTCGGCCTTCTTGTCGTTCAAATCATCAGCGCCGGCACCGACCGGGGGCTCCATGGCGACCAGGGCGAGCACCTGCAGCAGATGGTTTTGCACGACGTCGCGAAGCGCGCCTACCGCGTCGTAGAACTTGCCGCGGTCCTCGATCCCGAAGTCCTCGGCCATGCTGATGTGGATTTCGGAAATGCTCTCGCGGTCCCACAGCTTGGCCAGGCCGTTGTTGGCGAACCGCAGGTATTGCAGTTCCTCGACGGGTTGTTTGCCCAAAAAGTGGTCCACCCGCAGGATTTGGTCTTCGTCGAGCACCGCACGCAGCCGGGCGTTGAGGTCGCGCGCCGATTCCAGGTCGTGGCCGAACGGCTTTTCGATCGCCACCCGCGCCCGCTCCAGCAGGCCGGCCTTCGCCAGGTTTTCCACGATCGGCGCGAACAACGCCGGCGGCATCTCCAGGTAGAACAGCGGATTGGCATCCGCGCTGATCTTCGTGGCGAGCTGCTGGTAGAGATCGGCATCGGTGACGTCGCCGTGCAGGTATGAGAGCCGGCCGGCCAGCCGGTCGAACACCGCGTCGTCGAACTTCTCGCCCGACTTTTTGATGGCATCGCGCGCCCGATCCAGCAGCTGCTCGGTCGTGATGTCGTCGCTGGCCACACCGATGATCGGGCGGTTCAGCTCGTCACGGCGTTCCAGCCGGTACAAGGCCCGGAACGTCATCTTGCGGGCCAGGTCGCCGGTGATTCCGAAAATCACCAGCAGGTCAGATGGATTACTGTCGCCGTCGGCCAAAACCGCTCCTCCCGAAAGTCACCTAATGGGCGCCCCTGAGATCACTACCCGTGGCCGGCGACTCAACCCTAGATGCTGCCCACAGGGCCGACAACCCAAGCGGACCGCAGCCTTGCAAGGATGACCGGCATGGGTGATGCGCTGCATGTCTCGGTCTACATTCTGGCCGGGGTTGCTGCGATCGAGGCGGGCGGGCTGGTCGTGCTGTGGCAGCTGCTGGCGCGCAGCCACCGGGAGCTCGACGAGCTGCGCCAGCGAAACGACGCCCGCAGCTGGTTGCTGTCGGGCGGTCGCGAAGCCGTGAAGACGGTGTGGAACACCGCGAACCTGGTGCGCAAGGGGGGCTTCGGTGCGGCTGTGCGCAGCTCGATCGAGGACCTGGCGGACTGGGCCGAAGTCGAGCGGCCCGACCTTGCCCGGGTCACCCCGGACGGCCGGGTGGTGATCCTGTTTTCCGACATCGAGGAATCCACCGCGCTCAACGAGCGGATCGGCGACCGGGCCTGGGTCAAACTGATCAGCTCACACGACAAGCTGGTCTCGGATCTGGTGCAGCGGCGGTCCGGTCACGTGGTGAAGAGTCAGGGTGACGGATTCATGATCGCCTTTGCGCGTGCCGAACAGGCGGTGCGGTGCGGCCTCGACCTGCAGCACGCGCTGCGCAGCGACGCAAAGCGCAAGCGGCACGAGGAGATTCGCGTGCGGATCGGCATACATATGGGCCGCTCGGTGCGCCGCGGCGATGATCTGTTCGGCCGCAACGTCGCCATGGCGGCGCGGGTCGCCGCACAAGCCACCGGCGGCGAGATCCTGGTGAGTCAGCCGGTGCGGGACGCGCTTTCGGGCTCCGATGACATCCGGTTCGACGGCGGCCGCGACGTCGAGCTGAAGGGTTTTTCGGGCAGCTATCGGTTGTTCGCCGTTGAGCCATCGGCCGAGCCCGATTCGGACTGAAGGCCTCCCCCGTCGTATTCGGCCAACCGCTGATGCAGCCGACCCCGGACCTCGTCCGCGGTGTATGCACGCCGCTTGCGTTGGTCGCGAGCCACCACTACGCCCCCGGCGACGACGCCGGCGGCGCCGGCCAGTCCCAGCCACTTCCACACACTGCGCATGACACCAGGCTATGCGTAGTCCCCGTCGTCGTGCGCCGGTTGTGATTGACTGGTGTGCCCGCAACGCACGGCACCGCAACGTGCGGACGGGCTCATGTTGACGACGAGATCGGCGAAAGCTGCAGCGGCGAACGGGCTTACACGAACATGCTCACCTTGCACCAAGCGCTCGAGGAAACCCGGACCGGCGACCTTTGGCTGTTTCGCGGCGGTTCGGGACCTGACCGCGCCATCCAGACCTTGACGAACAGCCCGGTGAACCACGTGGGCATGACGGTGGCCGTCGACGACTTACCGCCACTGATCTGGCACGCCGAACTCGGCGACAAACTGGTCGACCTGTGGACGGGGACGAATCACCGTGGCGTGCAACTCAACGATTTGCAGCAATCCGTCTTGCAGTGGACCGAGCGCTACCACCAACGATGCTGGCTGCGCCAGCTGACGCCGCCGGCCAACCGCGAGCAAGAGAACAAGCTGCTGCGCGTCATCGCCCGCATGGACGGCACCGCGTTTCCGACCACCGTGCGCCTGACCGGTCGGTGGCTGCGCGGCCGGCTACCGAACGCCTATGACTGGGCGCGCGGAATCCCGTTCGTGGACAAGAAGGTTCGAGAGTCGACGCAGCGGCGTAAGGAGCGCCAGCGCCTCGGTCTGGAAGCCGCCTATTGCGCGGAAACGGTGGCCATCACCTACGAGGAAATGGGTTTGATCACCACGGAGAAGTACTCCAACTGGTTCGATCCGGGCTCGTTCTGGAGCGGTGACAGTCTGCCGCTCGCACCGGGCTACGCGCTGGGCGACGAAATCGAGATCGTGGTGGACGGCGGTTAGCCGACAGCCATCTCACCCATCTCCGACCAGCCCGTGGCATCGATCGTCTGGTTGATGATCTTGGGCGTGGACTTCAGCGCCTGCGGAAGCTCTTGCATCGCCCGCTGGAAGTGATCGCTGTTGACGTGGACGCCGCCCGCATCACCGTCGCGGAACGCCTCCACCAAGACGTACTCCGCCGGGTTGTCCAGGCTGCGTGACCACTCGAACCAGAGGTTTCCGTCCTCCGCGCGAGTCGCCGCGGTGAACGCGGCGACGAGTTCGGGCCACCGGTCGGTCCACTCGGGTTTGGTTTCGAACTTGACGACGATGAAGATCATTGCGGCCCCGCCTAGATTCGCTGCTTCCGGTTCGCCCGCCGATCCCGCGGGCAGCGCCAGCCTATCCGGCCGTGGCACGGCCCCTGGTGGCACGTGGCGACGGGATTCCCGGTTAGCGATAGCAACAGCAAAGTGTGCTCACGAGTCACAAACAACCCATGAGTAAACTTTCGCCGCTGCACACACTTCCGCCACTTCGGAAAGAAGTGTCGCAGCTCACACCCGGCCGAATGCCGGTGTTATTTCACTATTTTGCCGAACCAGTGGAGGCCGTCGCCAGCCGCCGGAAAGAATAGACAAAATGGCTGGCGGTACGCCCTCTATTTGTTATGAATCCGCAATTACCGCGTCGCCGAACAAAAACAATTTAGAGCGCCGGCGGGGCATCCATCGGCGGCCCCGACGCGTCAATGAGAACGGCGGGTTCTTCCGGCGGGGGCGGTGCATCCGGCGCGGGCGGCGGAGGAGCGTCTGGCGG
>NZ_LZHT01000131.1 GCF_001667315.1 Mycobacterium sp. 852002-10029_SCH5224772 | reverse complement strand
GGCGCGCGACTTGGGGCTGGACTGGCCCGCGGATGCCTTGACGATGATCGGGATGCAGCGGCTGACCAGTCTGCAGCAGTGCGTCGAGACGGTCCTGGAAGAGGACGTCCCCGGCGATCTGGTCGAGTGCGGTGTGTGGCGCGGTGGTGCCTCCATCTTGATGCGGGCGGTGTTGGCGGCCCACGGAGACGAGAAACGAACCGTGTGGTTGTGCGATTCGTTCGCCGGAGTGCCGCCCCCCGACACCGTCAATTACAAGGCGGATAAAGGGATCAGGCTGCATCGCCACGCGCGCATCCTGGGTGTGCCACAAGAGCACGTGAAGGCGAATTTCGAGCGCTACGGATTGCTCGACGATCAGGTCCGTTTCCTTCCCGGGTGGTTCAAGGACACCCTGCAGGACGCCCCGATCGATCGCATTTCCGTGCTGCGGCTTGACGGCGACCTGTACGAGTCGACGATCCAGGCGCTCGATGCGCTCTACCCACGGTTGTCACCCGGGGGCTTTTGCATCGTCGACGACTACCACGCGATCAAGGCGTGCGCGCAGGCGGTGACGGACTATCGCACCCAGCATGGGGTGACCTCTGAGATCGTCGAGATCGACGGCACCGGCGTGTTATGGCGCAAGTCCTGAGAGAAACGCCGAATCGCTAGGTGTACGAGACGGTTTGCGCTCCGGTGAGGGGTGCGCGAAACACGATCACGGTGAACCGCTTCCGTTTCCCGCGGACGCGGCACGCGCCGATGCTATGGTTGCCGCCGTGGCAACAGGGCTGACACCCGGCACCCGCCTGCGGATGTGGTGGGTGCGCACCGAATATTGGCTGGCGCGCACGCTGCTGCCTGACGTCTACGCCAACGACGCGTTGATCACGTTCAACAACTTTCACGCGTTTCTGGACGATCCCGAATTCCAGCGCGCCTACCAGCGTGGTGCCCGCTCCCTCGGCAATGAGGATTGGTACCAGTGGCAATGGCGCGTGCACGTGGGGCTGTGGGCGGCGGCCAGCGCCAGCCAGCTCGAGGGCGATTTCGTCGAGTGCGGCGTCAGTTACGGCTTTTTGAGCAGCGCCATCATGGAATACCTCGATTGGGATCGGCTCGGCAAGACGTTCTACCTGCTCGATACCTTCGCCGGCATCGACCCACGGTTCGTCACCGAAAACGAACGCCAGGCCGGGGCGCTGGAGACCAGCGAAGGACACCTGCGCAACGGGATGTACGTGAACGGGGTTGAGAGCGTCCGCGCCAATTTCGCGCAATGGCAAAACCAGCGCATCATCGTCGGCGCGGTTCCCGAGACGCTCGAGCAGGTCGATGCGCCGTTGGTGGCTTACCTGCACATCGACATGAACTGCGCTCCACCCGAAGTCGCTGCGCTGCGCTTCTTTTGGCCGCGACTCACACCCGGTGCCTTCGTGCTGCTGGACGACTACGCGAACCGGGGACGCGACGAGCAGCGCGCCGCCATGGACGCGGTCGCCGGCGAGCTGGGTGTGAAAATCTGCACCTTGCCCACGGGTCAGGGCCTGCTCGTCAAGCCGGCACGCTAACGATCCGGGCGGCGTTAAACCCGCCTAGGCAAGCGCTTTCCGGCGTACGGCGTCTTCCAAGAGGTCGGCCGTGGTTTCGATGCTCTGGGCGGGCTTGGTCAAACGGGTCGCGAACTCGCGGGCTCTGGTTGCGTATGCCGGGGCAAGGATGGTGCGTAAATCCTTCACCAGCGATTCTTGGGTGGCGGCCGAAAAGCGCCGGGCCGTACCGACTTTCAGGCGTTTGATCGCAGCGGCCCAATACGGTTGATCGGCCGAACTCCACAGCGCCAGGGTAGGGACGCCTGCGCGCAGACTCGCGGCCGTAGTACCGGAACCACCGTGATGCACGACGGCACGGCAGGAGGGGAAGATGGTCGCGTAATTCACTACATCGACGACTTTGACGTGGTCGAAATGCGGCACGTCGCTGAACACGGTGCCGCCGAAGCAAATTAACGCACGCTCGCCTAGTTGCGCGCATGCGGCGCCGACCATTTTGACCGTATCGGCGGGCGATTCGGCGACCGGCATAC
>NZ_LZHT01000130.1 GCF_001667315.1 Mycobacterium sp. 852002-10029_SCH5224772 | reverse complement strand
ACCTGCACCAGCGGATGATGCGTCAGCGAGCGGGTGGGGTTGAGCCGCTCCACTAGCAACTCGAACGGCACGTCCTGGTTTTCGTAGGCCTCCAGGCTGCGTTGGCGCACCCGGTCCAGCACGTCGGCGACGCTGGGATCGCCAGCCAGGTCGACGCGCAGCACCAGCGTGTTGACGAAGAATCCCACCAGCTCGTCCAGCGCGGGATCGCGCCGCCCGGCGATCGGAAAGCCCACCGCCACATCGGACGTCGCGGTGATCTTGCCCAGCAGCACCGCCAAGGCCGCCTGCACCACCATGAAACTGGTGGCGTTGTTCGCCCGTGCCACCGCGCGGATTTGTTGCTGCAACTCGGGCGGCCAGTCGATGTCCACGCCGGCGCCGCGGTAATCGGCCACCAACGGATACGGCCGATCCGTCGGCAGCTCGACTCGTTCGGGCAGCCCCGCCAGAGTCCGCTCCCAATAGGCGAGCTGCCCGACAATCGGGCTCTGCGGGTCCTCGAGGTCACCGAATTGGGCTCGCTGCCACAACGTGTAGTCGACGTATTGCACGGGCAGCGGCGACCAATCCGGAGCCCGCCCGGCGCAGCGGCCGGCATAGGCGACCCCCAGGTCGTGCACCAGCGGATTTAGCGACCAACCATCCGCAGCAATATGGTGGACCACCGCCGCCAGCACATGCTCGTCTTCGGAGAGTTGGAAAAGTCGTGCCTGCAAGGGTATTTCGGCTGACAGATCAAATGTGTAACCAGCAGCGTCATCGACGGCCTCCTTTATTTGCGCCGGCGACCAGCCGGCGGCATCTATCACGTCCCACCCGACATCGGCCCCCCCAGCGGGTATCACCACCTGATGCGGCGCCCCGTCACACACGGCAAAAACCGTGCGCAAACTCTCGTGGCGGGCCACCACGTCGACAAGCGCCCAACGCAGCGCGTCGGTGTCCAGCGGCCCGCGCAGCCGTAGCGCGGCCGCCATGTTGTACATCGGCGACGGCCCCTGCAGCTGATCGATGAACCACAGTCGGGACTGCGCAAACGACAACGGCACCACCGCCGGCCGCTCGTCCGCCGCCACCCGCGAAAGCCGCTCCGAACCCCCGTCGAGGCGGGGCGCCAATTGGGCCACGGTGGGCGCCTCGAACAACGCCCGCACCGAAACACCGGCATTCAGGCCGGTATTCACGGCGGCGATCAGCCGCATCGCCGACAGCGAATCCCCGCCCAGGTCGAAGAAGGAGTCGTCGACGCCGACGGACTCCACACCCAGCACCTGCGCGTAGATGCCGGCCAGGATTTCCTCGACGGCGCTCGCCGGCGCCCGGTACCGGTCGACGTCCCGGTACTCCGGGGCCGGCAGGGCGCGGGTGTCGAGCTTGCCGTTGACCGTCAACGGCAACGCCTCGAGCACCACCACCGCCGACGGCACCAGGTAGGTGGGGAGCCGCTGACCCAACCGGGCCCGAATCTCGGGAGGGTCAGCGACTCCGGTCACATAGCCGACGAGATGCTTCTCGCCGGCACGATCCTCTCGGGCGATCACCGCCGCCTGCTCGACGCCCTCGACGTCGGCCAGCGCGGCGCGGATCTCGCCCAACTCAATGCGGTAGCCGCGGATCTTGACCTGCTCGTCCGCGCGCCCCAGGAATTCCAATTGCCCGTCGCGGGCCCACCGCACCACATCCCCGGTGCGATACATGCGTGTTGGGGGCGCCCCCGCGCCGACGAACGGGCAGGCCACGAACCGCGTGGCCGACAGGCCCGGGCGGCCCACATAACCGGCGGCCAATCCGCCACCGGCGATGTACAACTCGCCCACTACCCCGACGGGCACCGGATGCAGCCAGCCGTCGAGCACGAAGAAGCCGAGGCCGGCCAGCGGCACCCCGATGGGGCTGACGCTGCTGTCGACGTCGCCGCCGACAATCTCGCGGAACGAGGCGTGCACCGTGGTCTCGGTGATGCCATACATGTTGACCATGCGCGGCAGCCCGGGATGACGGCGCAACCACGTCGATAACCGGCGCGGCTCCAAGGCCTCGCCACCGAACACCACCGTCTGCAACTTCAACTGCTCACCCAGCTCCGGCGCCAACGCGTCGGCACTCTGCAGCGCATAAAACGCCGACGGGGTCTGGCTCAACACGCTGACCTGCTCGCGAACCAGCAAGGCATGCAAGTCTTCTGGTGATCGGACGACGTCGTCGGGCACGACGACCAGGCGCCCGCCGTGCAGCAGGGTGCCGAAGACCTCCCACACCGAGAAGTCGAACGCCAGGGAATGGCACTGGGTCCAGACCTGCCCCACATCGAGTTGAGCGTCGATGCACTCCAGCAGCTGGGTGACATTGCGGTGGGTGACCGCCACTCCCTTGGGAACGCCGGTGGACCCCGAGGTGTAGATGAGATAGGCGATGCTGTCCGCCGCCGGCACCGGCAGGCCGGTCGCGGGCTGGCTGCCGATCGCGGGATCGTCGATGTCGATGATCCGCCCGGCGAACCCGTCCAGCCGCGGCCGCACCTCGGCGGTGGTCACCGCCGCGATCGGCGCGGCATCAGCCAGCACGAACTGCAGCCGCGCCGCCGGGACGCTCGGGTCGATCGGCACATAGGCCGCCCCGGTCTTGAGCACCGCCAGGATCGCCACGATCGCCTCGCCGGAGCGCGGCATCGCCACCGCGACCCGTTGCCCAGGACCCGCGCCCTGTCCAACAAGCAAGTGCGCCAACCGATTTGTGGCCTCATACAGGCCGCGGTAGGTCCACGACAGGTCGCCGCAGGTGATCGCGATCGCCCCCGGGGCGCGGGCGACCTGGGCGGCGAACAACGCCGGGATCGACACCAGTGCCATGGACGGCACGGTCAATACCGACCGGTTGCCGATTTCGTCGAGCCGCTCGTGCTCGGCGGCGTCGAGCAGATCGATCGACGACAACCGCCGGCCGGGGTCGGCGGTCATGGCCGCCAGCACCCGGCGCAGCCGCTCGATCAGCGTCTCGATGCTGTCCGCGTCGAACACGTCGGTGCGGAATTCCACCATGCCGCCGATGCCGGCAGGCCCGCCATCCCCGTTCCAGCGCTCGGACAGCGACCACACCAGATCCATGCGGGCGACCTGGGTGTCGACCGGCAGCGGGGTGACCTGCACATCCCCCAGCTCCAGCCCCGCGGCGGGGCCGTCGTGCTGCCAGGGCAGGTTCTGCCAGGCCAGCACCACCTGGACCAGCGGATGATGGGCCAGGTTGCGGGTGGGATGGAGTCGGTCCACCAGCACTTCGAACGGCACGTCTTGGTGCTCGTAGGCCGCCAGGCTGCGTTGGCGCACCCGGGCCACCAGGTCGGCGACGGTGGGGTCGCCGCTCAGGTCGACCCGCAGAACCAGGGTGTTGACGAAAAAGCCGACCACGTCATCGAGGGCGGGATCACTGCGGCCGGCGATCGGGAACCCCACCGCCACATCGGAACTCGCACTCATCTTGGCCAGCAGCAGGGCCAGGGCGGCCTGGACGACCATGAAGGTGGTCGCGTTGTGGGCCCGCGCCACCTCGGCGACCTGGTGCTGCAGTTCGGCCGGCCACTCGACATCGATGCGGGCTCCGCGGTGGTCGGCGACCAGCGGATAGGGGCGGTCGGTCGGCAATTCGAGGCGTTCGGGCATCCCGGCCAGCGCGTCCCGCCAGTACCTCAGCTGCGCGGCGATGGGGCTGCCCGGATCGTCGAGGTCTCCGAATTGGGCGCGTTGCCACAGTGTGTAGTCGACGTAGTGCACCGGCAGTGGCGCCCAATCCGGGGCCTGCCCGCTGGACCGGCGCACGTAGGCCGCCCCGAGGTCGCGCACCAGCGGGGTCAGCGACCACCCGTCCGCGGCGATATGGTGGGCCACCGCCACCAACACGTGGTCGTCCTCGGCGAGCTGGAAAAGCTTTGCCCGCAAAGGGATTTCGTTAGACAGATCGAATCGGTGGCACGCGACCGTCTCGATGGCCTGGCTCAGCCGGCTTACCGGCCACCCGGCGGCGTCGATGACCTGCCAGCCGACCTCGGTGCTCGCGGCGGGGAGCACCACCTGTTGGGGGGTGCCCCCGGTCGCGACGAACACGGTGCGCAGGCTTTCGTGGCGGGCCACCACGTCGCCCAGGGCGGTGCCCATCGCGTCGGTGTCCAGGTGTCCGCGCAGCCGCAGGGCGACCGCCATGTTGTGCACCGGGGACGGCCCGTGCAGCTGGTCGAGAAACCAGAGGCGGGATTGCGCGAACGACAACGGCACCACGGCCGGCCGGTCGGCCGCCGTCACCCGGGCGAGCTTGCTTCCGCCGCCGCACACGCGCGGTGCCAGCTCGGCGACCGTGGGCGCCTCGAACAAGGCCCGCACCCCGAGGTGGGCGTCGAGGCCGGTGTTGACCGCGGAGACCAGCCGCATCGCCGAGAGCGAATCCCCGCCGAGGTCGAAGAAGGAGTCGTCGACGCCGACCCACTCGACACCGAGGACCTGGGCGAAGATGCCGGCCAGGATTTCCTCGATGGCGTTTTGCGGAGCGCGAAATCCATTGCCGCCCTGGTAGTCCGGGGCGGGCAGGGCGCGGGTGTCGAGTTTGCCGTTGACCGTCAACGGCAAGGCGTCGAGCACCACGACCGCCGACGGCACCATGTAGGTGGGGAGCCGCCGACCCAACCGGGCCCGAATATCGGTCGGGTCAGCGGCTCCTGTCACATAGCCGACGAGACGCTTATCGCCGGCACGATCTTCACGGACGAGCACCGCCGCGCGTTCAACGCCCTCCACATCGAGCAGCGCGGCGCGGATTTCGCCGAGTTCGATGCGGTAGCCGCGGATCTTGACCTGTTCGTCGGCGCGGCCGAGGTATTGCAGTTGGCCCTCACCGGATCCCGAGTCGTCCCAGCGGACCAGATCGCCGGTCCGATACATGCGGGTTCCGGCCCCGCCGAAGGGGCAGGCGACGAACCGCGACGCGGTCAGCCCGGGCCGGCCGATATATCCCGCGGCCACCCCGGATCCGGCCACATAGAGCTCACCGACGACGCCGGGGGGCACCGGCCGCATCGATTCGTCGAGTACGAACAACGCCGCCCCCGGGACCGGGAAGCCGATCGGAACTGGTCCTGCCCCGGCTTCCAGGGGTGCGCTGATGGTCACACACATCGTGGTCTCGGTCGGGCCGTAGGCGTTCACCATCACCCGTCCGGGTGCCCACTGGTCGACGACCTCGGCCGGGCAGGCCTCCCCGGCCATCACCAGCGACACCGAGTCCAGCCCCTCCGGCGAGAGCATGGCCACCGCCGACGGGGTCTGGGTCAACACGCTGACTTGCTCGGCAACCAGGACGTCGTGCAGGTCGTGCGGCGAGCGCGTCACCGACTCGGGCACGACCACCAGCCGCCCGCCCCGCAGCAGGGCGCCGAAGATTTCCCACACCGAGACGTCGAAGGCCAGCGAGTGGCATTGCGACCAGACCCCCGCGGCCGGCAGGCCGGCGTCCAGCGAACCCAGCAGCTGGGTGACGTTGCGGTGAGTGATCGCAACGCCTTTCGGGACGCCGGTGGTGCCCGAGGTGTAGATCAGGTAGGCGACACCGTCGGGGCCCGGCGTCGGCAACGCCGTCTGGGGCAGGGT
>NZ_LZHT01000129.1 GCF_001667315.1 Mycobacterium sp. 852002-10029_SCH5224772 | reverse complement strand
CACCGCGGCGCGCCTGGCCAAGGGCCAGGGCGTGCCCATCTCGACGATCTCGTTCGGAACCAAGGGCGGTGAGATCGAGATGGACGGGCAGCGCGTCGCGGTCCCGGTGTCGACCGACCAGATGAAGACGATCGCCAGACTCTCCGGCGGGCAGCCCTACACCGCCACCAACCTCGGCGAGCTCGAAAAGAGCTACAACGCGATCGAGAACGAGATCGGTTACCGCACGGTGCCGGGCCCGGGCAGCGCCGGCTGGCTGCGCCTCGGGGTGCTGGCCGCACTGATCGCGACCGCGTTGGCGCTGTTGATCAATCGGCGCCTGCCGACCTAGCGCGTATCAGGCGGGCAGCCGGCGGTTCAGCAGCAGGCCGGCCAGCACGGCGCCGGCCATCACGACGGCACCGAGCAGCATCCAGGCCAGGCTGGCATCGCCCTTGACGGTTTCGTAGCCGATCTGGCGCTGCAGCGTCGTGTACACGTTCTCCAGCGAGTCCAGGCTGTCGGCGTGGAAGGCCTGGCCGTCGGTGATCTCGCCGATCTTCTGCAGGGTCTGATCGTCCACCGGAACCGGAATGGTGGCGCCCTCGTAGTCGACGGTGCCGTACGGGGTGCCGAACGAGATCGTCGAGATCTGCACGCCCTGGCCCTTGGCGGCCCGGGCCGCGGTGAACGCCCCCTGCGGGGCGTTGGGGTCCAGCGGCACGTTCTCGGCGCCGTCGGACTCCAGCACGATGCGGGCCGGCGGCGGGTTGTCGCCGCCGGTGACCGCCGTCGCACCGATCGCGTGCAGGGCGGTGAAGA
>NZ_LZHT01000128.1 GCF_001667315.1 Mycobacterium sp. 852002-10029_SCH5224772 | reverse complement strand
GCCGGCGGCGCATTCCGTTGCCCGGGGTCCTGAGGATCGGCGCTGCGACGGTCAGGGTCGATGCGGTCGTCCTTGTGGTTGCCCGCCTGCTCGGTCCCTGGCCCACGTGGGTCACCGGACGACTGGCTGTGCCGTCCTTCGTCCTTCGAGTTCATTCAGTGGCCGTGCGGGCGCCGTTGCGCGCCGTCCGCGAGCGCCCGGTGCCCCTGGGAGGAGATGCCGGGCGTACCGCGCCCAGCACATAGGACTTGACGAGGTGATTCCAGCTGCACGTGCGGCACACCTCCACCACGTGGACCGCGAACTCGTCGAAGCGGGTTGCCAGCATCACCAACTCTTCCGCCGTGCGCGCCGAGCCCGAGACCGCGCCCAGGTGTTCACCGAACACCCACGACACCAGCGTCAACTGCTCCTTGCGGCAGATCGGGCACATGACCTGGCTCGGTTTCCCGTGAAACTTGGCGGCGCGCAGCAGATAAGGGTTCGCGTCACACACCTCGGACACACCCGTGCGGCCCGAGTACACCTGGGCCAGCAGTGAGCGCCGCCGAAGCGCGTAATCCACCACTTGTCGCTGCAGTCGCACGCCCACCAGAGTACGACGCCATCCCGACCAGTGATACGCAACCAAAACTGTGGCGACTCGCGCCGCGGCGATCGGTGGCGGTTTCTGCGCCGGACCGAGGCCGGACTTCTACGATCATCCCGTGGCGAAATGGCTCGGGACCGCGCTCGCTGGCGGGGTGACGGCGACCACCCGCGCCAAAGACAGCGACCGTCAGGACACCTGCACGATCCTCGACAACGCGCTGAGCGACGGCGAGGTCTCCGCCGAAGAGCATCGGGAAAGGGTCAGCGCGGCGACCAAAGCGGTGACGCTGGGCGACCTGCAGGCTCTGGTGGGCGATCTGCAATCCAACACCGGCCGGCAACTGCCCGCCCTCGACTCGCGGCCCAAGCGGCTGCGCATGGGCGGGTGGGGGACGCTGGCCGTGGCCTTCGTCGTATCGGTGCTGCTGGGCGTCGGCATCGGTTGGGGCCTCTACGGCAACACCCGCTCGCCGCTGGACTTCACCACCGACCCGGGCGCGAAACCCGACGGTGTCAACGCCGTGGTGCTGACGCCGCCCACGCGGCTGCACTCGGTCGGCGGCCTCACCGGGTTGCTCGAGCAGATGCGCAAACGGTTCGGCGACACCATGGGCTACCGGCTGGTGATCTACCCGACCTACGCGGCACTGGACCGTCCGGACCCCTCCGACGACCGTAGGGTGCTCGCCTACACCTACCGCGGCGGATGGGGCGACCCGACCGGCTCGGCCAAAAGTTCCTCGGACGGTCCCGTGCCGGTCGACCTGAGCAAATTCGACGTCAACGCGGCCGTGGGCATCATGCGGGGCGCCCCCGAGACCTTGCGCATGAAGCCGTCCGACGTGAAAACCACGTACCTGATCGTCGAGCCGGCAAAAGACCCGACCACGCCGGGGGCTCTCACCCTTTCCGTGTATGTCTCCAGCGACTACGGCGGCGGCTACGTCGCTTTCGCCGGGGATGGCACCGTCAAGCAGATGAATCTGCCCACGTAAAGACCGGTTCGCAGGGGGCGTACCCCACCTGGCGCTGTGTGACGAACGCCAAACCAACATCAAGTGGTGTTGTGGCTAATATATCGAGGCGATACGATTGCGCGAGGCGTCGGACTGTCGTAACTAGCCATGCAAACCTTTTGAAGGGGGTGAATCGATGCTGGAGCTCGCCATCCTGGGTCTCCTGATCGAGTCGCCCATGCACGGTTACGAGTTGCGCAAACGGCTGACCGGTTTACTCGGCGCTTTCCGGGCGTTTTCGTACGGTTCGCTCTACCCGGCGCTGCGTCGTATGCAGGCCGAAGGGTTGATCGCCGAGGACGCCGCCCCGGCCGGGACGCCTGTCCGGCGGGCCCGGCGGGTCTACCAGCTCACCGATGAGGGCCGTCGGCGTTTCGGCGAGCTGGTGGCCGACACCGGTCCCCACAACTACACCGACGACGGCTTCGGGGTACACCTGGCGTTCTTCAACCGGACTCCGGCAGAGGCGCGGATGCGCATTCTGGAAGGCCGCCGCCGTCAGGTCGAGGAGCGGCGGGAAGGTCTGCGCGACGCCGTGGCGCGGGCCAGTAGCTCGTTCGACCGCTACACCCGCCAGCTTCATCAATTGGGGCTCGAGTCCAGTGAGCGCGAAGTGAAGTGGCTCAACGAGCTCATTGCCGCGGAGCGGGCTATGCCCGGCCTCTCCGAGCAAACATAATCCCCTGCACGAACCAGCATCCCTGTCAGAGGTCAGAGGTTAGGAGAACGCCCATATGAGTGAGCATCAGCCGCCGAAGGCGGAAGCGGCGCAGTCGGAGGTACGAGTCGCCATTGTCGGCGTCGGTAACTGCGCGTCTTCGCTGGTTCAGGGCGTGCAGTACTACTACGACGCCGACGCGAACAGCACCGTGCCCGGCTTGATGCACGTGAAGTTCGGCCAGTACCACGTCCGCGACGTGAAGTTCGTGGCCGCGTTCGACGTGGACGCCAAGAAGGTCGGGTTCGACCTGTCCGAGGCCATCTTCGCGTCGGAGAACAACACCATCAAGATCGCCGACGTGCCACCCACCAACGTGACGGTGCAGCGCGGCCCGACCCTGGACGGCATCGGCAAGTACTACGCAGACACCATCGAGGTGTCCGACGCCGAGGCCGTCGACGTGGTCCAGGTCCTCAAGGACGCCGAGGTCGACGTGCTGGTGTCCTACCTGCCGGTGGGCTCGGAGGAGGCCGACAAGTTCTACGCCCAGTGCGCGATCGACGCCGGCGTGGCGTTCGTGAACGCGCTGCCCGTGTTCATCGCCTCGGACCCGGTGTGGGCCAAGAAGTTCGTCGACGCCGGTGTGCCGATCGTGGGCGACGACATCAAGAGCCAGGTCGGCGCGACCATCACCCACCGCGTGATGGCCAAACTGTTCGAGGACCGCGGCGTGCAGCTGGATCGCACCATGCAGCTCAACGTCGGCGGCAACATGGACTTCCTCAACATGCTCGAGCGCGAGCGGCTGGAGTCCAAGAAGATCTCCAAGACGCAGGCCGTGACCTCCAACCTGCAGCGCGAGTTCAAGACCAAGGACGTGCACATCGGCCCGTCCGACCACGTCGGCTGGCTCGACGACCGCAAGTGGGCTTACGTGCGGCTCGAGGGCCGCGCCTTCGGTGACGTGCCGCTGAACCTGGAGTACAAGCTCGAGGTGTGGGACTCGCCGAACTCCGCGGGCGTCATCATCGACGCGGTGCGTGCCGCCAAGATCGCCAAGGACCGCGGCATCGGCGGCCCGGTGATCCCCGCCTCGGCGTACCTGATGAAGAGCCCGCCCCAGCAGCTGCCCGACGACATCGCGCGCACAAAGCTCGAAGAGTTCATCATCTCGGGCTAGCGCCCATTTTTCCGATCCGCGAGCGTAACGCCGCGGCGATTTTCCCGGTTGGAATTCGCCGCCGCGTTACGCTCGCGGCCCCTCATCTGGTGAACTCATCGACACGACGCTGTGCAGGTGCTTAGCATCATCTCTCGATGAGAGTTCAACCCGCGGCGTTCCTGCGCACCACGCTCCCCCTCGACCTGTCCCGGCTCGACGAACTCGACAGCGGCCGCTACCACTCGATCTGGCTGCCCGACCACATGGTGAGCTTCTGGCCCGACTCGATCTGGACTCCCGAGTTCACCGACCTGGCCAACGCCTCCCCGTCGCCGCACCGCCACCTCGATGGGCTCGCGATCGCTGCCGCGGCGGCGGTGCTGACCGAGCGGGTGCCCCTCGTCAGCGCGGTGGTCGACACCGTGCGGCGCCATCCCGTCATGCTCGCGCAGACGGCGCTGACCATCGATCACCTCGCCAAGGGGCGCTTCATCCTCGGCCTCGGAAGCGGCGAGAGCGAAAACACCCTGCCTTACGGATTCGACTTCTCCCGTGCCGTCAGCCGTTTCGAGGAAGCCCTGACGGTGATCCGGCTGCTCTGGCAGAGCGGCGGCCCGATCGATTTCGACGGCCGGTTCTACTCGTTGCACCACGCCCGCCTGGACACCGAACCCTACGAGGGCCGGCCACCGCAGATCTGGATCGGCGCCAGCGGCCCCCGGATGCTCGACATCGTCGGCCGGCATGCCGACGGGTGGTGGCCGGCGGGGGCCTGGACTCCCGAGCACTACGCTGAGATGCTCTCCGCGGTAAGGGCATCCGCCGAACGCGCCGGCCGCGACCCGATGGCCATCACACCGTGCTTTATCCAGGTGTGTCTGATCGGCGAGGACGACACTGCCCTCGCCGAGATTCTGCAGGCTCCGCTGGTCAAGGCGTTTCTGCTGCAGGTCTCCGCAAAGACGTTGCATGACTTCGGTTTCGAGCACCCCATGGGCCAGGGTTGGCGCGGCTTTCAGGACATCGATCCCGCGGTGCTCACTCGGGACCGGATCGTCGAATTCCTGGATAACGTGCGACCCGAGATGGTGCTGGCCGTCGTGCCCCACGGAACACCGAAAGAGGTCGCCAAGATCGTCAAGACCTACGTGGACGCCGGGCTGCGCGTGCCCAAGATCCTCGATTACGGCGCCATGGCCGGCTTGAAATACGCGCAGGCGTCGGCGGCGAACGTCCGCGCGGCCGAGGACGAACTGGTGCGGCTCTGCGGAGGCCCGTCGTGACAACGCTGTTGGACGCCGCCGAGATGCTGGCCGCCGCCGAGGCGGAAACCGGGCTGCGGGACTACGGCGATCCGACATTGCCGGAACGCTTCGCCGTCGCCGTCGACCATCTGAACGGCCTCGGCATGGACGCCGACGGCCGATTCGAGGCAGCACAGGTGTGCCGATGGCTGCTGACCTCGCGCCTCGAACTCATCGAAGACCGCAACCGGTACCCGATCGGCGACGAGGTGATCGATGCGCCGATGTTCGTCACCGGTGAACCACGCTCGGGGACGACACTGATGCACGCCCTGATGTCGGTCGACCCGCGCGCCCGGGCCCTGCGGTTCTGGGAGGTGATGTACCCGTCTCCCCCACCCGGGCTCGCCGGACCCGACGACGACCGTCGCGCGCGGGCGGATGCCGACTGGCGCGAGATCAACGCCAAAATGCCCAAGTGGCTGCACAGCCACCCCTACAACGACATGCTCGGCGACGGCCTGCCCGAAGACGAACGCACCTGGGCGTTCGACTTTCGCGTGATGACACCCACCGCGTGGTGGCGGGTCCCGATGCAATCGCTGGTCGGCGGCCTGGCCGCCGATCCGGCCGCTCAATACCGGCTGCACAAGGCCATGCTGCAGCAGCTGCAATACCGCCGGCCACGAAAGTACTGGGTGCTGAAGGGCTTTCACGGATTCCGGCTCAAGGAAATGTTCGCCACCTATTCGGACGCACGGATGGTGTGGCTGCACCGCGACCCGGTGCAGGTGGCCGCGTCGCGCACCATGATGATGGCCGACATCGCCGAAGGCATGGTCGGCACCGTCGACCTGCACGCCTTGGCGAAGATGCACCTGGAGTTGACCCGCTCCGGCGTCGCCAACACCATGAGCAGCCCCCTGGTCGACGACCCGCGCATCCTGCACCTTCGCTACACCGATTTCATCGCCGATCACGTTGGCTGCCTTCGCCGTTACTACACGTTTTGTGGCCGTGAGCTGACGGCGGAGGCCGAGTCGGCGATGCGCGCCTACCTGGCAGACAATCGCGGCGATCGCTACGGCAAGTTCCGCTACTCCACGCAACTGCTCACCGACATCGGCGAAGACCTCGACGCCCTGCACGCCGAATTCAAACCCTTCCGGGACCGCTTCGGTGTCGCGATCGAAAACCGGGGCTGACATGACAGGCACACACCAACGTCTGTCCGTCCACAACGTCACCTTCTACGGCGCTGCGCTGGCCGAGCTGCAGGAGCACTGGACAGCACTCGGCGTGTCCCGGTTGAGCATCCTGGACAGCCAGCTACTCGACTCGCAGCTCCCAATCCTGCTGCGGAACAACGACTACAGCGTGGAGGCCGTGTACCACCTCTTCGCCGACGGTAGCCTCACATCCGACGCCGACTCCGCGCGGGATGCGCTGTGCACCGTCATCGACGCGGCGGCGGACGTGGGTGCGCACACCGTCTACATGCTCACCGGCGGACGCGGAAACCTCACCTGGAAACAGGCCGCCGAGCGATTCTGCGACATGGTCGCACCGTGCGCGGTCCGCGCGAAGGCCGCCGGCGTGGTGCTGGCGATCGAGAATGCGTCCAGCCTGTACGCCGACATCCACCTCGCCCATACGCTGCGAGACACCGTCGCCCTTGCTGAGATGAGCGGTCTGGGGATCTGCATCGACGTTTTCCACTGCTGGGCGGAAGGGGATTTCGAAGCACAGGTGCACCGGGCGCTGCCGCGAACTGCGCTCATCCAGTTGAGCGACTACGTGCTGGGCGACCGGGCTCTGCCCAATCGGGCGGTCCCGGGCGACGGCACCATCCCGATCGAAACGTTCGTGGCCCAGGCGCTCCGCGGCGGCTACACCCGCGGCTTCGACCTGGAACTCCTCGGTCCCCGCATCGACGAAGGGGGCCGGCTCGAATCCGCCCGGCGCGCATGCGATGTCGTCGGCGAGATGCTGGACAGGCTGGGGGCGTGAGCATGACGTTCGGTGACGGCCCCCACGACGCGGCCCTGCAGGCAGCGTGGACCGAATTCTGCAGCCGGCTGCAACGTGCGGGCGAACGCGTCTTCAAGGACCACAACCCGTCGTCGGGGATTCATCGCGTCGATGCCTATCGGTTCCTCACCCAAAACCTCGGCCAGGCCTTCGATCTGGCCCTCGAAACCAGTGACACCGGATACCCGGCGCTGCACACCTTCAGCGGCCCCACCCGCAAACTCGGCGGCGACTGCGCCGACTTCACCTATCAGCAAGCGTGGATCGACGGTCAGTCGACGTACCGGCTCACCGGCACCGGGGGCACCGCACGGTTTTTCAACGTCACCGTGCAAGGGGCACGCACACCCGGCCCCGGCGTCCTGCACGAACCTTTCGGTGACACACCGGAAGCCAACCTGCTCGGCCATCAACTGGTCATCGGAGAACACGGAGATTTCGAGCTCTACATCGGCGGGCCCGAGCGGGGTCCGAACTGGCTGCCCACCACGCCCGAGTCACGAAAGATCTTCATCCGCCAGGGATTCGACCGCTGGGATGAGCTTCCGGTGCGGCTGCGCATCGAGCGCGCCGACATGGCCGACCCCAAACCACTGCCCACGCCCGCCGACATGATCGAGGCGATGCGCTGGGCCGGCGATTTCGTCACCGGCCTGATGTCGGATTGGCCCGAGTTCCCGTTCCAATACGGCGGCGTCGACGCCGACCACCCGAACAGCTTCCCAAGCGTCGGGACGACCGACGGCGCCGACACCAAGCGCGGCCGGGCCGCCGCCAACATGTATTGGGAGCTGGCCGCCGACGAGGCGCTGATCGTCGAATTCGATGCCCACGACGGGTTGTGGATGTTCACCAACATGGGGGTCTTCTTCAACAGCATGGACTACCTGTACCGCCCGGTGAGCTACACGCCGAGCCGCACCAGGATCGACCGCGACGGACGCATCCGGCTGGTTATGGCTCACCGTGATCCCGGCGTGCACAACTGGCTGGACACCCAGGGCTTCGAACGCGGCAACCTCACCTACCGGCACATGCTCGAGGGCGAACCCGCCGCGCTGGACACCCGGGTGGTCAAGCACGACGAGCTGCCCGGGGTGCTCCCCGAAGGAACCGCCATGGTGAGCGCCGACGAACGCGCCGCCGCGATGTGGGAACGCTTCCGCGGCATTCGTCGCCGCTACGTCCTTTGAAGCGACACCGGGGCTAGGGTCAAAGATCGTGACCGAAGTATCTGAGGACGGGCTGGCGGAATTAACTGAATTCGCGCTGTTGCAAGAAAACGCCGAGCAGGCCGGGGTGTCCGGCCCACTGCCCGACGTCGAGCGCGTCGAGTCGGGCACGGGTGAAGGCAAGGTCAGCGCGCTGCGCTGGGGCGGCACGGCGCCGCGGATCGTGTTCATCCACGGTGGCGGACAGAACGCGCACACCTGGGACACGGTCATCGTCGGCGTGGGCGAGCCCGCGCTGGCGGTCGACCTTCCCGGTCACGGCCACTCCGCCTGGCGCGAGGACGGCGACTATTCGCCGTGGCTCAACGTCGACACCTTGCTGCCGATCCTGCGCGAGCACGCCGCGACGGCCGACCTGGTCGTCGGCATGTCGCTGGGCGGACTCACCGCGATCCGGCTGGGGGCGGTGGCGCCCGAACTGGTCAAGGAACTGGTGCTGATCGACGTCACCCCCTCGGCGTTGCAACGGCATTCCGAGATGACCAAGGAGCAGCAGGGCACGGTGGCGCTGATGCATGGGGAACGGGAGTTCCCCAGCTTCCAGGCCATGCTGGACTTGACGATCGCCGCGGCGCCGCACCGCGAGGTGAAGGCGTTGCGCCGCGGGGTGTTCCACAACTCGCGCAAGCTGGACAACGGCAACTGGACGTGGCGTTACGACGCCATCCGCACCTTCCCCGACTTCTCCGGCCTGTGGGACGACGTCGATGCTTTGTCCGCTCCGGTGACCCTGGTGCGGGGTGGCTCATCGGGCTTCGTCAGCGACGAGGACGCGACCGAACTCGCCCGTCGCGCAAAGTATTTCCGCGCTGCTCACGTCGTCGAGAATTCGGGACATTCCGTGCAGAGCGACCAACCCCTCGCGCTGATCGACGTGCTGCGCGGGGTGCTCGACGCACGCTGAGCCCTCATGACGGACCGTGACCGCAGCGCCAGACCTTCCGGGCGCCCGCGTGACACCTCGATCGACGAGCGCGTGCTGTCGGTGACCCGTGACTTGCTGGTGGAAGTCGGGTGGGACGAGCTGAGCATGCGGCTCGTCGCGGCGCGAACCGGCGTCGGGCGATCCAGCCTGAACCGTCGCTGGTCATCCAAGGCGGAGCTGGTGCTCCACGCTATCCTGGGTGAAACCCCCGACCTGGCACCGTTTTCCGGTACCGATCTGACCGGCTGGATCGACTGGGTGGTGCGCGGCAGTCACGAACTGTTCGGCAGACCCGACGTGCGGGCCGCGGTGCCGGGTCTGCTGCTGGCCCTCGGCGAAAACGACGACCTACGCAGGGACTTGTGGGCGAAGTTCAGCGGACCGGCCGTACAGCTTTTCGCCGACGACGTGCGCGCGACGACGCCCGCCAAGCGACGGCGCGCCGACGTCGACGCCCGGGCGACCCTGGCGATGGCAGCGGGCGCCGCGTTGTTCGTCACGACGGTCGCGGCCGAGGACGACGCCGAGACGCTACGCAACCGGATCGCGCATCTGTTGACGACGGCCATCGCCGCGTCCCATCCGCACTGACTCGACGATCGCTGCCTTCGGGGATCGCCACGTGACTTCGAGGTCGCGGCGAGTTTTACTGTCGTCGGTCGGCGTGGCGGCGGTAAGCAGCAGCGCCGCTTCATAACTGAGCCCAGCGCCGAGGGCGACGTACCGGCCGGCGGCGTCGGCGAGGCGGCCGATGCCACGCAACAGGCCCGGCGACAAGGGCACGCGCCGCACCCGCCGGCCCAGCCCCTCTTCGAGCGCGTCGATCATCTCGTCGAAGGTGAGCAGATACCCGCCGCACACGTATCGGTGGGGGCCGCGACCGGCCTGCATGACTCGCGCGTGCACGTCGGCGACGTCTCGCACGTCGACCATCTGCATGCCGCCGCGCACTCGCGGGGCCGCCGCCCACCGCACGATCGGTGCCCACCCCTGCTCGGTGACGCCGGCGGCGGTGCCGAGGGCGGGTCCGACGACGCTCGAGGGATAGGTCACGACGACCGGCGCCCCGGCCTCCTGCAAACGCCGGGCGACCCGGTCGGCGTACCCCTTGGTCTTCGCGTACGCGCTGCGGCCACTCGCCGTGGGCGTGTCGTGCGAGATGATGCCATCCGGCGGCGGGAACAGCGCGCTGTAGCTGCTGACCAACACCACCGGGTCGAGCGCGAGGTCGACCGCGCGGGTCAAAATCGCCTCCGTCGCATAGGCATTGATGTCCCACATCAGCTGGGCGCGGCGTTCGTCGGTGCCCACCACCCCAGCGGCATGCAATAGGGCATCGGCTCCGGCGAGGAGTTCCTCGATGGTCGAGGCGGACCTCACGTCACCGGCGAGCACTGTCACGGATCCGAGCGCTCGTAGCCGGTCGATGACGGCGCCGGGGTCGGTGGGTGCGGCCAGCAGCGTCACGCGATGACCCGCCTGAATCAATGCACGCACCGTGTGCGCGCCGAGATATCCGGTTCCGCCGGTCACCGCTACATGCATCGATCATTCTCCGCCCTGGCTGGCCCGCCGTACTATGTTTCGGTGCCAATGGTATCGAAACTGGCATTCAGCCCGCAGCGGCTGGGCCCCTGACCCTGAAAAACCGTTTCATCAAGGCGGCGAGGTTCGAGGCCGTGATGCGCGCGCGGCAACGTCAGCGACGCACTGATCGACTTGCACACCGAGGTCGCGCGCGGCGGGGCGGCCTCAACCGGCTCGACACGGTGGAAGACGCGCTGGCCGACGGGTTCGAGTGCGTGGCCATGGCCCGCGCATTGCTACGAGATCCCCACCTAATCAAGCGTTTTCGCGAGGGTGCGGCCACCGAAGGGTTGTGCGTCCACTGCATGAAATGCACGCCCACCGTCTACACCGGAACGTATTGCGTGGTGCGCGAACGGATCGAAGCGGCACCGGCACGCTGACGGGGCCTACGGTGGGTCCTATGACTCGCGACGACATTCGTATCGGTGTGCAGCTACAACCCCAACATGCTCCGCAGTACAGCCAGATTCGCGACGCCGTGCGCCGGTGCGAGGACATCGGCGTGGACATCGCCTTCAACTGGGACCACTTCTTTCCGCTCTATGGCGATCCGGACGGCGCGCATTTCGAGTGCTGGACGATGCTTGGCGCCTGGGCCGAGCAGACGTCGCGCATTCAGATCGGTGCGCTGGTGACGTGCAACTCCTACCGCAATCCGGAGCTGCTGGCCGATATGGCCCGCACCGTCGACCACATTTCCGACGGCCGCCTCATCTTGGGCATCGGTTCGGGATGGAAGCAAAAGGACTACGACGAGTACGGCTACGAATTCGGTACCGCCGGCAGCCGCCTCGACGACCTGGCGACCGCGCTCCCCCGGATCAAAAACCGGCTGGCCCGGCTGAACCCGGCGCCCACCCGGGAGATCCCGATCCTGATCGGCGGCGGCGGCGAACGCAAGACGCTGCGGCTGGTCGCCGAACACGCCGACATCTGGCACAGCTTCACCTCCGCGGACGAGTACCCGGCCAAGTCGGATGTCCTGGGGCGCCACTGCGCCGACGTCGGTCGCGATCCGGCTCGTATCGAACGCTCGGCGGCCGTGAAAAACGGCGGCGAGCTGGTGCCCAACGCCGAAGCCCTCGTCGGCCTCGGCGTCACACTGCTGACGGTCGCGTGCGACGGTCCGGGTTACGACCTGAGCGACGCCGAAGCGCTCTGCAAGTGGCGCAATAACCGCTAAACGCGCCCCCGCAACGTTTTGCTCCAGGTTCATTCGCCAAACACCTCAACGCTCGTGTCAATTCATGAGAAACTCTCAGCGCCAGCTAGCCGAACCGGGTGCGAAAGAGACTCAACTAAAAGATGCCGAAGAAATACGGGGTCAAAGAAAAGGACCTGGTTGTTTCGCACATCCTGCACCTGTTGTTGACCGGCAAGCTGCGCAGCGGTGATCGCGTCGACCGCAATGAAATCGCGTTGGGCCTGGGAGTCAGCCGCGTCCCCATTCAGGAGGCACTGGTCCAACTCGAACACGACGGCATTGTGTCCACCCGTTACCACCGCGGCGCCTTTGTCGAGCGATTCGATGAAGCCACCGTCGTCGAACACCACGAGCTGGACGGGTTGCTGAACGGCATTGCGTCCGCACGCGCGGCGACCAATCCCACCCCGCGGATCCTGGGGCAGCTCGATACCCTCATGCGCTCGCTGCGCGTCGCCAAAGATGCGCGCGCATTCACCGATATCACCGCCGAATACCGGCACACCGTCAACGACGAGTACGCCGGGCCTCGGCTGCACGCCACGATCCGCGCCTCGCAGAACCTCATCCCCCGCCTGTTCTGGACGACCTATCAGTGCGGGGGCGCGGAAATGCTGCCGTTCTACGAGGACGAAACCTCCGCAATCCACCGCCGCGACCCCGACGCCGCGCGGGCAGCGTGCATCAATCGCTCCCATCTGATGGCCCAGACCATGCTTGCCGAGCTGTTCAGGCGCAGGGTCTTCACAGCGTCCGACGACGGCGGTCGCGTGGTCCCCGGTCCCCTTCAGGTGGTTACCGGCGGGGACGCGCTCCACAGCGAAGCATCGTTGGCGCTGTAGAACAGAGTCTGACCGGGTCGTGCCGCCGACCGCTCGATACGGTGGCAGTGATGAGTTTGCCCGTGCACCGGCGCGCCACGCGCCTTGCAAAGCTATTCGCTCTGGCCTCGACATTGCTGGTGGTGTGGGGGTCGGCGTCGATCACGTTGGCGGGTCCCGCGGCCGCCGACCGGAACCAATGCGCGCCCGCCGGCCCGAAAAGCGCGGCCGTGTTGCCCGAGAATCTGGCGCATAGCCGTGCCCTGGGCCAGCCCGACGAGCACACCACGCCCAGCGTCGAGCCGTTGAGTTCGGTGAACACCGACACCCTGGGACTTGGCACGCCGGGGGTGCTGACAGTCGGCACGCTCTCGGGCGCACCGCCCCACATCTGCATCACCCCCACCGGCCAGTACAGCGGTTTCGACAACCAGTTGCTGCGGGCGATCGCCCGTAAACTCGGGCTCCAAGTCCGGTTCGTCGGCACGGATTTCGCCGGGCTGCTCGCCCAGGTGGCGACGCACCGCTTCGACGTCGGCTCATCGTCGATCAAGGCCACCGAGGAGCGCCGCCGAACCGTCGCCTTCACCAATGGCTACGACTTCGGCTACTACTCGCTGGTGGTGCCGCCCGGCTCGGCGATCAAAGACTTCGGCGATCTGGCCGCCGGCCAGCGCATCGGCGTGGTGCAGGGCACGGTCGAGGAGTCCTACGTCGTCGACAACTTACATTTGCAGCCGGTGAAGTACCCCGACTTCGCGACCGTGTACGCCAGCCTCAAGACCCGGCAGATCGACGCGTGGGTGGCACCGGCCGGGGAGGCCGCCAGCACGATCCAGCGGGGCGATCCGGCGGTCATCGTGGCGCACGCCTTCAGCAACGAGGGATTCGTGGCGTATGCGGTGGCCAAGGACAACAAGCCATTGGTCGATGCGCTGAATTCCGGGCTGGACGCCGTCATCGCCGACGGCACCTGGTCAAACCTGTACTCGCAGTGGGTACCCCGCACCCTGCCACCCGGGTGGAAACCCGGATCCCTTGCCGCCCCGGCGCCGACCCTGCCGGATTTCGCCGCCATCGCGGCGACTCGACACCACAAGGACGTGGGCCCGGCCGCGCCGAAATCGACGCTCGCGCAGTTGCGTGACTCGTTCTTCGACTGGGATATATACCGGCAGGCCATTCCCGCGCTCTTCAGCACCGGATTGCCCAATACGTTGATCCTGACCAGCAGCGCGAGCGTGATCGGGTTGGCGCTGGGCATGCTGCTGGCCGTCGGCGGGATATCGCAGTCGCGCTGGCTACGCTGGCCGGCGCGGGTCTACACCGACGTGTTCCGGGGGCTTCCGGAAGTGGTGATCATCCTGATAATCGGGCTCGGTGTCGGTCCGATAGTGGGCGGGTTGACGAACAACAACCCCTATCCGATCGGGGTTGCCGCGCTGGGGATGATGGCCGCCGCCTACATCGGCGAAATTCTGCGATCGGGGATTCAAAGCGTTGATGCCGGCCAGCTGGAAGCGTCCCGTGCGCTGGGATTCAGCTATTCGGCGGCCATGCGGTTAGTGGTGGTGCCACAGGGCGTCCGACGAGTCCTGCCGGCACTGGTCAATCAATTCATCGCCCTGCTGAAAGCCTCTGCGCTGGTGTACTTCCTGGGATTGGTCGCCGACCAGCGGGAGCTGTTCCAGGTGGGCCGCGACCTCAACGCCCAGACCGGCAACCTGTCGCCACTCGTCGCCGCCGGCGCCTTCTATCTGATACTGACCGTGCCGTTGACGCATTTGGTGAATTACATCGACGCGCGGCTGCGCCGAGGTCGCGCCACGGTCGATCCCGAAGAGCGGCCCGACATGCTCACCTCGACGTTCGGCCAGGAGATCACGTGACTGCCGGCAGCACGGTCCGATCGCCAGTCTCATTGGCGTGCAACGGCATCCACAAAACCCTGGACGGCACAGCCGTGCTGCGCGGCGTCGACATCGAGGCCCCCGCCGGCAGCACCGTCGCGGTCATCGGGCCATCCGGCTCGGGCAAGTCGACACTGCTGCGCACGCTCAACCGCCTGCATGAGCCGGACAGCGGCGACATCCTGCTGGACGGAAAATCGGTGTTACGCGACGATCCCGACCAACTCCGTCAGCGTATCGGCATGGTGTTCCAGCACTTCAATCTCTTCCCGCACCGCACCGTGCTGGACAACGTCGCGCTGGCACCACGAAAGTTGCGGCGCCTGCCCGCCGACGACGCCCGCGAGCTGGCGCTGGTGCAGCTGGACCGAGTTGGCCTGAAACACAAGGCCGGTGCCCGTCCCGGGATGCTGTCGGGCGGCCAACAACAGCGGGTGGCGATCGCCCGCGCGCTGGCGATGTCGCCACAGGTGATGTTTTTCGACGAGGCGACCTCGGCGCTGGATCCCGAAATGGTCAAGGGAATCCTGGAACTCATTGCCGATCTTGGTGCCGATGGCATGACAATGGTTGTCGTGACCCACGAAATGGGTTTCGCCCGGTCGGCGTCGGACTCCGTTGTATTTATGGATCACGGCAAGGTGGTGGAATCGGGCCCTCCCGAGCAAATATTCGAAGCCGCCGAGACCGAACGGCTGCAGCGGTTTTTGTCCCAAGTGCTTTGATCTCCACTGCCCGATAGGCAATAGCTACCTTGTCCGCGCCTGATAACGGGTTAGACTCCCGATTTATGGCAGACAGCGAATCGAACCCGGCCGATGTTGCCGAGCTCGCCGAAGGTTTGCACCGCGCGCTGTCCAAATTGTTTGCGATGCTCCGGCGAGGGGACCCCAGCGGGGCCGCGGCCGGCGAATTGACTCTGGCGCAGCTCTCGATCTTGGTCACGTTGCTCGATCAGGGCCCGATTCGGATGACCGATCTGGCGGCGCACGAACGGGTGCGGACACCCACCACAACCGTGGCGATCCGCCGGCTCGAGAAGGTGGGGCTGGTCAAGCGATCCCGCGACCCATCCGACCTGCGGGCGGTCCTGGTCGACATCACCCCGCGCGGTCGAGCCGTTCACGGTGAATCGCTGGCCAATCGGCGCGCGGCCCTGGCCGCGATGCTCAGCCAGCTTCCCACCGATGACCTCGACACCCTGATGAAAGCGTTGGCACCGCTGGAGCGGCTGGCCTCCGGCGACCCCACATCCGGCCCGGCCGGTGTGCCGCCCGCACGCAAGGAAGCCTGAAAACCGCTTCTGCTCAACATTTTCCGCCTGCGTCGCCGGGCTCGGTAGACTTCCGCTCATGCCCAATGCACTCATCACCGGCGCCGGACGCGGGATCGGTACGGCAATCGCCACGGCGCTGGCCCCCACGCACACCCTGCTGCTGGCCGGCCGCCCCTCCGACCGGCTCGACGCGGTCGCCGAGCGGCTCGATGCCACCACGTTTCCGCTGGACCTGACCGACGGCGGCGACATCGAGTCGGCCTGCGAAATCGTGGACGAACTCGACGTGCTGGTGCACAACGCGGGGCTGTCGATCCCCGGGAACGTCGCCGACTCCCACGTCGACGAGTGGCGTGCCACCTTCGCCGTCAACGTCTTTGGGCCGGTGGAACTTACGCTGGCGCTGTTACCGGCGCTACGGCGAGCCCGCGGCCAGGTCATCTTCATCAACTCCGGCGCGGGGCGCAACGTCTCGCCCGGTATGGCGTCCTATTCGGCAAGCAAGTTCGCCATCCGCGCCTTCGCGGACTCGCTGCGCAATGACGAGCCGGAGCTGCGTGTCACCACGGTCTATCCGGGCCGCACCGACACCGACATGCAGCGTGAACTCATCGAATTCGAAGGCGGGTCCTACGACCCCGCCAAGTTCTTGAAGCCGGAAACCGTTGCGGCCGCTGTCGCCAATGTGGTGGCCACCCCACCCGACGGGCATGTCCACGAGGTGGTGCTCCGGCCCGCCGGGCGGTAGGCAGTCTTAAACGACCAGGTTGACGAGCCGTCCGGGGACCACGATCACCTTGCGCGGATTGGCACCCGCCAGGAACGCCTGGACCTTCTCGTCGGCCAGCGCAGCAGCCTTCAGGGTGTCCTGGTCGGCATCGGCCGCGACCGTCACCCGTCCACGTACTTTGCCGTTCACCTGCACCGGATATTCCACGGTGTCGTCGACGAGGTACGCGGGGTCGGCCACCGGGAACGGCCCATGCGCCAGTCCGGTGGTGTGGCCGAGTCGTAGCCATAACTCCTCGGCCATGTGCGGGGCCAGGGGCGCCAACATCAGCACCAGCGGCTCAACCGCCGCGCGGGGCACCGCGTCCCGGTGCTCCTTGGTGAGGTGATTGGTGTATTCGATCAGCTTGGCCGCCGCGGTGTTATTGCGCAGTGCGGCATAATCTTCCGCGACCCCAGCAATGGTGCGGTGCAGCACTCGCAGTGTCCCGGTGGCCAGCTCCTGGGGAGGCCCGTCGAGCACCCGCGTCTCGCCGGTCTGTTCGTCGACCACGAGCCGCCACACGCGCTGCAGGAAGCGGTGTGCCCCCACGACGTCTTTGGTCGCCCAGGGCCGGGAGGCCTCCAGCGGGCCCATCGACATCTCGTAGACACGCAGGGTGTCGGCCCCGTAGTCGTCGCAGATCTCGTCGGGCGAGATCGAATTCTTCAGGCTCTTACCGATTTTGCCGAACTCCTGGAAGACTTCGACGTCTCCGTCGGGCCCCGGGTAGACGAAACCGCCGTCCCGTTCGACCACCTCTTCTGCCGGTACGTACGATCCCCGCGCGTCGGTGTACGCGAAAGCCTGGATGTACCCCTGGTTGACCAGCCGGCGGTACGGCTCCCGCGAACTGACGTGGCCCAGGTCGTAGAGAACCTTGTGCCAAAACCGCGCATACAGCAGATGCAACACCGCGTGCTCGGCGCCGCCGACGTACAAGTCGACACCACCGGGATCCTGCGGACCATGCTCGGCAGGCCGCGGGCCCATCCAGTAGGCCTCATTCTCTTTGTCGCAGAACCGATCCGAGTTGTGCGGGTCGGTGTAGCGCAGTTCGTACCAGGAGCTGCCTGCCCACTGCGGCATCACGTTGGTGTCGCGACTGTAGGGCTTCAGGCCGTCGCCGAGATCCAGCTCGACATGCACCCACTCGGTCGCCTTGGCCAACGGCGGCGAGGGTTCGCTGCCGGCGTCGTCGGGGTCGAACAGGACGGGCGAGTAATCCGGTACGTCGGGCAGCTCGACCGGAAGTGCGGCCTCGTCGAGTGCATGCGCACGTCCGTCGCTGTCGTAAACGATCGGGAACGGTTCGCCCCAGTAACGCTGGCGGGCGAAAAGCCAGTCCCGCAATTTGAATTCGATGCGGGCCCGGCCCCGGCCCTCGGACTCCAAGCGGGCGGTGATGGCTTCCTTGGCCGCCGCCACGTCCAGTCCGTCGAGGTAGCCGGAGTTGACCAACACCCCGTCGCCGGCGTAGGCGGCTTCCGAAATATCGCCGCCGGCAATGACTTCCACGATCGGCAGCCCGAACTCGTGGGCGAAGTCCCAGTCGCGCTGGTCGTGGCCGGGGACCGCCATGATCGCCCCGGTGCCGTATCCGGCCAACACATAGTCGGCGATAAAGATCGGCACGGGTTTCCCATTGGTGGGATTGGTGGCGTAGCTGCCCAGAAAGACGCCGGTCTTCGCCTTGCTTTCCTGGCGCTCGAGGTCCGATTTCGAACCGATGGCCTGCCGGTAGGCGTCGACCGCTTCGCCGGGCGTCGCGGCGCGATACGTCCAGCGCGCGTCGGTCCCGTCCGGCCAGGCGGCGGTCACCAGCTCATCGACCAGGTCGTGCTCGGGGGCGAGCACCAGATAGGTGGCGCCGAACAGCGTGTCGGGTCGGGTGGTGAACACCTCGATGTCGACCGTCTCGCCGTCCGATTTGGTCGCCGAGAACAGGGCCTTGGCGCCGGTGGAGCGGCCGATCCAGTTGCGCTGCATGGTCTTGACCGCCTCCGGCCAGTCCAGCACATCGAGGTCGTCGAGCAGCCGGTCGGAATAGGCGGTGATCCGCATCATCCACTGCCGCAACCGCTTCCGGAACACCGGGAAGTTGCCTCGGTCGCTGCGACCGTCGGCGGTGACCTCTTCGTTCGCCAGCACGGTGCCCAGGCCGGGGCACCAATTCACCATCGAGTCCGCCCGGTAGACCAGCCGGTGGCCGTCGATCACGTCGGCCCGCTCCCCCACCGACAGCGCGGCCCAGTCCCGCCCGTCCTCGAGGCGGCGCGCACCGGAATCGAATTCGGCGACCAACTCGGCGATGGGGCGGGCCTTGTCGGCGGCGGTGTCGAACCAGGCGTTGTAGATCTGCAGGAAGATCCACTGCGTCCACTTGTAGAACTCGACGTCGGTGGTGGAAAAGCTGCGCCGGCTGTCGTGGCCCAGCCCCAGGCGGCCCAGCTGGCGCCGGAAGTTCACGACGTTGGCCTCGGTCCGGATCCGCGGGTGGGTGCCGGTCTGCACCGCGTATTGCTCGGCCGGCAGCCCGAACGCATCAAAACCCAACGCGTGCAACACGTTACGGCCCTTCATGCGAAAGTAGCGCGCGTACACGTCCGTCGCGATGTAGCCCAGCGGGTGGCCGACGTGCAGGCCCTCCCCCGACGGGTAGGGGAACATGTCCTGCACGAACAGCTTGTCGTCCGGGACCGGGGTCCCGCCCGCCGGGGCCAGCGATCCGACCGGGTTGGGCACGTTGAACGTCCCCAGCTTCGCCCAATTGTCCTGCCACGTGCCCTCGATCCGGCCCGCCAGCGCCGCGGTGTAACGATGCGGCGGCGCGTCGGAGTCCGGCTGGGCGGCGCCAGAGCCGCTACCTGGCGAAGTGGTCGGGGAATCGGTCACCTGAACAGGGTATAAGGGCCGACACGGCCGGTTCGCCGGCCACAGCTTGGTCTCGGTTCCGTTGCGCGCCGATCAGGGGTTCATCCCAGGTGTATTTCGAGCCTGTTCACCGCCTTGACCTCTAGTTACAGTCAGCCACTATCGACGGCTTCAGGTACTCGAGCCATGGGAAGGACCGACGCAGATGATTGACATCGTCCCCGTCCACCGGGCACTTCTGGGCGGTATGGTCGCTGGCCTGATGGGCCTGGCGGTTGTTGCGGGCGGCACGGCATCGGCAGACCCGTTGCCTCCAGCGCCGGCGCCGGTCCCCGTCGTCCCCGCCCAGGCGCCGCAGAACCTCGGGCCCGAGCTGGTGCCTCCGAGCAGATACCTCGCCGCCCCGCAGGCCGCTATTCCCGTTGCGCCGCCGGCCACCGCCGGGACACCGAGAGCGTCGGCACCGGCCGCGGCCGCACCGGCGACCCCCCCGGCGCCGGCGCCCGTCCCCGCGACGTCCGGGACGATCCGTGAATTCCTGCAGTCGAAGGGTGTCAAGCTCGAGGCGCAAAAACCGCAGAGCTTCAAGGCGCTCGACATCACCTTGCCGCTGCCCGCTCGCTGGACCCAGGTACCCGACCCCAACGTGCCCGACGCGTTCGCGGTCATCGCCGATCGGCGCGGTAGCAGCATCTATTCATCGAACGCCCAGGTGGTGGTGTACAAGCTGGTCGGCGATTTCGACCCGAAAGAGGCGATCACACACGGCTACGTCGACAGTCAGAAGCTTCTGGCGTGGCAGCCCACCAACGCCTCGATGGTCGATTTCGGCGGCTTCCCGTCGTCCATCATTGAGGGCACCTACCGCGACGGGGACATGACGCTGAACACCTCCCGACGCCACGTCATCGCCACGTCGGGGCCCGACAAATACCTCGTCTCGCTGGCGGTGACCACCGATCGTGCGGTCAGCGTCGCCGACGCACCGGCCACCGACGCCATCATCAACGGCTTCCGGGTCACCGCCCCCGGCGCGGCCGCTCCGGCACCCCCCCAATCTCCGGCTGCCTCGCCGGTCGGGCGACCCGCCCAGCCGCCCGCCGTCGCGCCCGCCGCTCCGGCACCCGCTGTGGCTCCGGCCGCCCCGGCACCCGCTGTGGCTCCAGCGCCCGCCACCGCTCCGGTCGCACCGGTCGCACCGGCACCCGCCACGGCCCCGATCGCACCGGCACCCGCCACGGCCCCGTTGGTGCCCCTCGCCCAGACGGCACCTGCGGCACCCGTGGCCCCGGCCCGGCTCCCCGCGCCGACGTCGCTGCCCAACCAGCAGCACACGCCCAGCCTGCTGGCCATGGTGCCGGGCCTGCCCCCGCTGCCGAACTTTTCGTTCCTCCAGCACTGAGTCCACCGGCGCTCGCACCCGCAGAGCCGGATGAGCGGGCCGGTAACCGGGCTCGTATTGTGAGGCCATGCTGATTGCGGGCGTGCTGTGCATGTGTGCGGCGGTGGCCTCGGCGGGGTTCGGCACCTGGTCGCTTGCGCGCAACCGGAATTTCGGCGCCACAGCGCTGGCGCTGCGCGCCATGGCACCCACCCAGTTGGCGGCCGCGGTGATGCTGGGTGCCGGTGGCGTAGTGGCCCTGGCCGCGGTCCCGCACACCGCCGTGGTGGTGCTGATCGTGTGTGTCGCGGGGGCGCTGGGAACGCTGGGCGCGGGCTCATGGCAGAGCGCGCGTTTCGCATTGCGCCAGGAAGCGACGGCGCCGGCGTGCGCGGGCAGCTGCGCCGGCTGCACGCAGTCGTGCCACTGACCTGAAGCGGGGAAGCGCTAGTTCCGGCTGATGTCGATCGGGTGCGTCGCGAGCAGCGAAAGCGGCAGCGGCTGCCGGCGCAGCACATGGCCCCACAAATCTGACCTCGGTCCGACGAGAACGTCGGATGGCAAGGCGGACAAGACAATCCAGTCGTCGCGTTCGATTTCGCCTTCGAGCTGACCGATGGTCCAGCCGGAGTACCCGGCGAAGATCCGCACGCCCTCCACCAGTGGTGCGATCGCGTCGGGGTCGGCGTCCAAATCGACCATCACCACCCGGCCGTCCACATGCCGCAAGCCCGGCACGTCTTGCGGATCGGCACCGACGCGCAACGTTGCCAGGCACAGCGCGGCGTCACGCTTCACCGGGCCACCGATGAACATCGTCTTCGGCTTCGCCGTCAGGTTGGTCCACTGCGGCAGCACGTTGTACACGGCGGTTTCGCTGGCGCGGTTGAGCACGACACCCAACGTGCCGCCATCGTTGTGCTCGACGATGTAGATCACACTGCGCCGAAACGTCGGTTCGAGAAGGTCGGTGTTCGCGAGCAGCAAAGTGCCCGCGCGCACCCGTTGCGCGGCGGGTGCGACATAGTCCTCTGGATCCTCCGGCGGGGGCACCTCCCCATCATCGCATCTGGCCGATCGCGGCCCAGGGCAATCTGAAGGGCGGGCCACGGCGATTTGTACTGTTGTTGGGACACCTCTGAGCGTGCGAGCTTGCCAGCCCCAATTGTGGAAGTCGGTTTCCGTGATCCCAACCCGGATGCAGTCCAGCGCACCCGTCGAAATCTGGCGGTCGGTGCGCGATTTGCCGGACTTCTGGCGGCTGTTGCAGGTGCGGATGGCGAGCCAGTTCGGTGACGGCCTGTTTCAGGCGGCGCTGGCCGGGGCGCTGCTGTTCAACCCGGATCGAGCGGCCGACCCGCTGTCCATCGCGCGCGCCTTCACGGTCTTGTTTTTGCCCTACTCGCTACTGGGGCCGTTCGCTGGCGCCCTGATGGATCGGTGGGACCGGCGGCTCGTCCTCGTCGGCGCCAACGCCGGCCGCTTGATCCTCATCGCCGCGATCGGCACGATCCTGGCGGTCCGGGCCGGCGACCTGCCGCTGTTGCTGGGCGCTTTGTTCGCCAACGGCTTAGCCCGGTTCGTCGGGTCCGGCCTGTCGGCGTCGCTGCCGCATGTGGTGCCGCGCGAGCAGGTGGTGACGATGAACTCGGTGGCTACAGCGGTCGGGGCCATCGCGGCGTTCGTCGGCGCAAACTTCATGCTGGTACCGCGGTTCATCCTCGGCGCCAGCGACACGGGCGCCGCGGCGATCGTCTTCATCACCGCGATTCCCGTGTCGCTCGCGTTGCTGCTGTCGTGGCGGTTCGCCGCGCGGGTGCTGGGCCCCGACGACACCCGGCGCGCGATCCACGGACCCGTTGTCTACGCCGTGGTCACCGGCTGGCTGCACGGCGCGCGCACGGTGGCGCAGCGCCCGACGGTCGGCGCCACCTTGTCCGGCCTGGCCACGCACCGGATGGTGGTCGGCATCAACTCGCTGCTGGTCTTGTTGCTGGTCCATCACATACCCGACTCCGACGGTGGGGGATTCGGCACCGCGCTCCTGTTCTTCGGCGCCGCGGGCCTGGGCGCCTTCCTGGCCAACCTGCTGACACCGCCCGCGATCCGCCGCTGGGGGCGCTATGCCACGGCAAACGGCGCGCTGGCGACCTCGGCGATCATCGAGGTTGCCGGCGCCGAGCTGCTGGTCCCGGTCATGGTGGCCTGCGGCTTTTTGCTCGGCGTGACCGGGCAGATGGTCAAGCTCTGCGCCGACACGGCGATCCAGATGGATGTCGACGACGCTCTTCGAGGGCATGTGTTCGCGGTGCAGGATGCGCTGTTTTGGGTGGCGTTCATCGTCGCGATCACGGCGGCCGGGATATTGATTCCCGACGATGGGCACGCGCCCGCGTTCGCACTGTTCGGCTCGGTGCTCTACCTGGCCGGACTGGCGATGCACAGCTTCATAGGGCGTCGCGGCGAGCAGACGAACGATCGTAAGGTGACGACGTGATTTGTGCGACGCCCGCCGCCGACAGGAGAGGGCCCCGATGACCGGTCCCGTGCCCATGGTCGAAGACCTGCGCGCCGAAAGCGACGCGCTCGACGCGCTGGTCGCCCCGTTGCCGCCCGAACGCTGGGCCGATCCGACGCCCGCGGCCGGCTGGACCGTCGCGCACCAGATCGCGCACCTGCTGTGGACCGACCGGGTCGCCCTGCTCGCGGTCACCGACGAGCCAGGATTCGCCGACGTGCTGGCAGGCGCGGCCGCCGACCCGACGGGCTTCGTCGACAAAGGCGCCGAAGAGCTCGCGGCCACCGCGCCGGCCGAGCTGCTCGCCGACTGGCGCGCCACCCGCGGGCGGCTGCACGACGAGCTGCTCGCGGTCACCGCCGGTCGCAAACTCCCGTGGTTCGGCCCCCCGATGAGCGCGGCGTCGATGGCCACCGCGCGGTTGATGGAGACGTGGGCACACGGTCTCGACGTCGCCGACGCCCTGGGCGTCACGCGGCCCGCGACCGAGCGGTTGCGGTCGATCGCTCATCTGGGGGTGCGCACCCGCGATTACGCCTTCGTGGTCAACAATCTGGAGCCCCCGGCCGAGCCGTTCCTAATCGAGCTTCGCGGACCCGGCGGTGACACCTGGTCCTGGGGACCGCCGGACGCTGAGCAGCGGGTCAGCGGCTCGGCGGAGGACTTCTGCTTCCTCGTCACTCAACGGCGCCCGCTGAACACCCTCGATCTCGCGGCCCAGGGCGCCGACGCGCGGCACTGGTTGCAGATCGCCCAGGCTTTCGCGGGGCCTCCCGGCGCCGGTCGATGAGCGCGCGAGGAGCCGGGCCCCAGCAGCTGAAGCGCCGGTCGGTCAGCGCGCCACGTCTGTCCCATGTGACGCTCGCAGCCTGCGCACCCCTTTTGCCCGCCTCATAGCGACAACATTGCGCACCGCGCTGCGTGTCCACCGAGGGTCCCCAACGTGTCGCTATAAGGCGGGCACAGGCATGTCGACTCTCCGAGAGACGTACGACCGTCTTCAGTGCAAGGGCCCGCCGTAACTCGCCCGGTTCTCGGCCTCCGCTTCTTCTCGCAGCGCGGTAATCGCCAGGTTCAGCCTCTCGGCCAACTCGCCGTGGCCGTATCCGGTCATCACGCCGGGGTGCAACGTCAGTTTGATCAGCCGACCGTCGGAATTCGCCACGGCGTAAACGTCGCCCAGGTCGACGCTGTAGGTCACGGCTTCGGCCTGCGCCACAAGGGCTTCCCACTTGTCCGCCGCTTCGCTGAGTTCCCGAAGAACCGAGTCGACGAGATTCTTGTCGCTGAGATTCGCGCGACTGCCCGAACCCGACACGAGGGACAGTATCGTCGCCCCCTGCGACCAGCGTCAATTCATACGCGGCGGGTTCTCAGCTCAGCTACCGGGCGTCGGCGCGGCGAGCTTGTGATACCAGGCGAGGTGGTAGTTCGCGGACACCGTGTCACCGCTGGCGATGCCTTCGGTGGCGGCGATCAACAGGCACTTGAGCAGCAGCGCCGGATTGACATTCGGATACTGAACCAGGAGCTGATAACGGGCCGTGTCGAGATGCACCCGCAGCACGTCGACCTCCTGATCGACCACAACCGTGCCCGCGGCCGCGGCCCCGGCCAACCGCGCGACGATCTTGGGTAGCTCGGCCCGCGCCCGGGTGACCTGGCTGAGCACTGTTGCCAGATCATCGATGGCAGGCAGCTGGCGCGGTTCCACCGACGATCTTGTCGCGGCGAAGTCAGCCGAGCGGCGCAGCGAATCACCGGGAGTGTAAGTGACGACGCGGGCCGTTTCGCCGACCAGCGCGCCGACCCTGCCACTGCGTCGCTCGGGTTCCAACAGCCGCACTTCTGCCGGAAGGTTGATGCCGGAAGGGATCCAGCCGTGAGCCAGATCGGTGACCAATACCGTCGTTCCGTCGGCGCGGTCAGCGATCGCCCAATTCAGCCGTGGCTCTTGCCGGACCACGAACTCGAGCAGCCGGTTCAGCCTGTCATTGTCGGATCCTGTTGGGGTTACGGTTTTTTCGGTGTGCACCTGCGCCGCCGCCGGCCCGACCGCCGGCGCGTGGTGGCGACCGCTGTCGACGGATTCGTCAACGGGCTCAGGCACACGGTCGGCCGGCGCCGCCTCGACGACGCGCTCCTCCTCGGTGACCACCGGAATGACCTGCGTCTCCTCGAGATGCGACGCATCAGCGGTCCCGGCCACCTCCTCGTCGGGGGTGGCTTCCTGCCCGGGCGCGGCCGGCGCGTCGTCCACGACCGGCTCGTCGTCCACGACCGGCTCGTCCGCAACCGCATGGTGACGGCCGCTTCCGGGTTCGTCGGCCGGATCAGGCGCACGGTCGGCCGGCGCCTCGACGACGGGCTCCTCCTCGGTGACCACCGGAATGACCTGCGTCTCCTCGAGATGCGACACATCGGCTGTCCCGGCCACCTCCTCGTCCGGGGTGGGTTCCTGCTCACGCGCCGGCGGCTCGTTCGGGCGACCGCCCGGGTCGTCCGTGGGGCGGCGACGCCATCTGGGCGGGGCCTGGGGTGGCTCGGCGACGTGATTGACCTCGCGGATTGCCGGTAGCACTTGGGTTGTTTCCAGGTCTGCACCCGAAGGCTCGAGGGCCGGTGGGGGTGCAGCGGGGGTCTGGGCACCACTCTGCACCGTATGCAGGTAGCGAATCGTCGATTCGACTCGACGCACGGCACGTGCGCGGGCTTCCTCGATGACTCGCGCCTCGGCTGACTGCCGCGCAGGGTCGGTCATTCCCGCTCGCTTGAGCATCTTGAGTTGGTCGTTGGCGCCGTTGGCAATTCGCTGCAGGTCCGCCTTGAGATAATCTGCGAGAGTGGCGGTTTCGGCGGTGACGGTCGATAATTCGGCAGGCCACAGCCCGCCTGTCACCCAGGGGGTGCAGTCGATGGGAGAGCTGAAAGCCGGGATCGCCAGCGATTCCCGGGTAGCTCTCCGGAGGCGCTGACGCGCCGTCATTCGACCGAAGATCGCCACTGGCTAAGCGTACCGGCAGCGGGCGAGCGACTTGTGCGGTCAGTGAATTGTGCGCCCGCGAAGGCCTGGGTAGCGTGGGGACATGGCTGAATCTGCACTGCAGCAGCAACTCGACGAGGTGCGCGCCTTGCTCGCCCGCGCGCGAGAGTTGTTCGGCCCCAATCCCGTAGAGCCGCCCACGGGCATCGCTCCCGATCCCAGCGCGGCTAAGCCGTGGCTGCGTTAGGCCGACGGCACGGCTGAGATCCGTGCAGGCCGGCTAGCGCCCGCCGTTGCGGCGACGCAGTTTGTGCGCCAGCAACTTTTCAATGGCCGCATCGAGGTCCCGGAGGGTCGGCACCTCGGCGGAAGGGGTGTGCCCTGCCGCGACGATCTCGTCGCGAATTTCCAGCAACGCCTTGAGGCACGACACATCGGCGGTGAGCACGATGCCCTGCGCCAAGGTCTCAGCGTCGGTTTCCATCGCCTCTTCGCTCAATGCCACGCTGTGCATATATCCGCCGCGGCACGAGCGGACGAGGATGTGCCCACTCGGGTGAACGGTGTCGAAAGCGGGATTCGCGTCGGTCATCGACCGCGGTCGACGATGTCGCCGAACTTGCCTGCAGCCTCCTGCTCGTGCTGTTCCCACATCGTCGCCGATACGGTCAATTGGTCGGCCAAATCGGCGTGGTCAGCAGCCTGCTGCTCATAGCACTGGCGTCGCAGCTCGAGCAGTTCGCGGCCGGCATCGCGAAGTTCGCTAAAGATCGGCCCGAGCGAGTCGAGGCTCTCCTGGATCGCGGCGTGCGACGACGGAACGGTGCGCAAGTACTCCGACGTGTCCTGGTGGTGCGCGGCGGCCTGACGTAAGTGCGCGGGCACCACATGAATCGAATCTGCCATCCGCTGTCTCCTGTTGACGACCGCCGTACGTGCCGGCGAGTTCATTTTTGTCAGGTGGTCGACGACGTTGCCGGCCGGGTAGGTGTCGGTGGTTCAGGCTTAGTCGGCGTGGTCGCGGTCGCGGCCGCCGCCGGCGGATGCTCCCAGCCTAGAAAGCTCGGCCCGCTCACGGTGCCGATGTGCTGAATTTGGCCATCGAGAAGTGCCTTACCAGGGCCGAGGGCAAGGGCGTGACGATCCGTGAACATACCGATGTCGCCAGGAATTACCTGCAGGGCATCGATCGGGTTGACCACCGTCGTTCCCGGTGGGGGAATGGTCATTCCCTGGTGTTGGAAGGCTTCCGCGATCGGCGTTCCGTCGACGGCGGCCTGGATCGCCGCGGCCAGCTGCGGGCTGGCGGCGGTCACGGTTTCCCCGTCGGGCAGGGTCACCGGCGTCGGTCCCGTCGCGGGCTCATCGGATGACACGCTCTGCGGATCGCCGGGGCCGTCCGACGCGTCCTGCGCGCTCGGGTCTTCCTCTTGGGCATCCGGTAGGTCTTCATCGGCCACATCCTGCAGCGTCGGATCGATCCCTTCGCCGTCCCGCAACCCCGAGAGGGGAAGGCCGCCCGGCGCTTCCCAACCCGCCATGGAGGCGGGCATGGTGCCCAGACCCGGGAGCGGCCCGCCCCCGAAGTTGGGCATCGCGGGCGCCATCGGAGTTTCCATCGCCGGCGCGCCGGGGGCGCCCGCCATCGGATCGGACCCCGGGGTGTCTCCGGGCAGCAGTTCGTCATCGTCGGCCAGCAACGAGTCCAGCAGCGGATCCCAGTCGGAGTCCATATCATCGCTCGGTTGATCGGCCGTGCGGGCCGCGGGTGGATCCCCGACGGACGCCGCGGCCCTTGGGTGTTCACCGGGCCGAGTCGCTTCGTTCTTGGACGCGTCGTAGAGCGACGTCCATGCGGCCATCAGCGCCGATTTCGACGTGTCGTCCAGACTGGCGTTCAGGACCACTGTGCGAATGTCTCTGAGCTTGCCGATGAGGAAGCGTTGGAAATCGCGCGCTCCCGCCGGAGTGTCCAGGTCTGATCTCGTCCGCACCGCGACTTCGGTTTCTCGTTGCAACTTGGTGAGCGCTTCTCTGCCGTCGACGGCATTCAGGTGTGCGTTCAAAATGGCCGAAACCACTTGCATGTCCAGTTGTGAGCTCGCCGAGTTCTGCTGTGCGAGAGCGGCTTCGGCGCTGGCGATGGCGTCTGCCGCCGCACCCGATTCGCGATCCGGCGGGGTCGCGGCGCCGAACACGTCAGCATGCTGTTGGCGGATCTTGCGCACGATTGCCTCGAGTCGCTCGGGGCGCGTGGTCGGGGTGGCCACAGCGGAGACTTCGGTCGGCGCCAATCCCGTCTGCCACGCGTTTGGATCGCCGGTGCGGTCTCGGACCGATTTGACCGCGGCGAGCAGATCGTCGTATGCAGACATCAGTCCAGCCGGCAGCGCTGCTGCGGACCCTGTTGCGGGAAGTGGCGCGACCCCTCCATGCCCGGCGACAGTAGTCAGGGGCGTTCCTGCCGACAAGTCAGTGAGCTGCATGGTTGTGGACTAGTTCTGGCTAGCTGCCGCCGGCGGTGTACTGCGCCCGAAGGTTCTCCAACACAGCCCTTTTCGCATGAGCGAGCTCGCGCGCCCTGGTCACAACCGTGGCGATCTCGCGTTGCTTGTCCAGCAGAAACTTCTGAAACTCACGCGCGCCCATGGGCGTATCCACGGCGAGGGCCGCTTGCTGCACCACGGCGTGGTCGATCTGTTCGGCGATGGCGTCCAGCCGGCGGACGCTCTCGCGCGCTGCGGTGTGAGCGGTGGTCAGCACGTCAGTGAGCAGGCGGTCGGCTTCGGACGCGGTACCGTGCTGACTCGCCAGCGCCGATCGCCGTGCCTCAGCGGCCTCTAGGGAGGGCTCGGGTTGTTCCGTCATCGGCTCACCCTTCTCGTGGTGCCCGCGTAGCCGGGCGAAGTCGGCGCGTCATATCGGTCGGCGTATCGCAACGTTGTTGCCCAGTCGGCTAATTCGCACCGACGCGCCCGCGTAGGGCGCCTCGACAACCAGGTTGTTGCCGATGGCGAGCTGGACGTGTCCGGCGTGCGGAAACACCAGATCGCCCGGTCGCACCTGCGAACGGGGCACCGGAACGCCATCGTTGATTTGCTGATATGTGGTGCGGTCCAAGTGAATACCGGCCCGTGCGTAGCTCCACTGAACCAGCCCGGAACAGTCGAACTGATCGGGGCCGGTCGCGCCCCAGACGTAGGGCCGGCCCAGCCGTGACAATGCGGCCCGCACCGCGAGCGCGGCACGGGCGTTCGACAGGCCTAAGCCGAGGCCACGCCCATGCCCGAGCCGGTACCGCAACGCCAGCAGTGCCGCATGGTGTCGTCGAGCGCGCAATCTCGCCGATGCGACGTGGGCCCGTTGCGTACGCAGTCGCGCCGCGCGGCGACGCATAGCCTCTCGATGTGCCAACGGGGTCGACGGGGTCGCCAGGGCATCGGCGCGGGCCGCGTCGAGGACGTTTCGAGTCAGGTCGTGGGCCTGCGCCCGGTCGTGGTGGGCGCCGGCGAGCACATCGGTGACGGCAGCGTCGGTCGCGGCCGTCGACGTGAGGCGTTGCCGGCTGTGGTCGACCACGAGTTGGTAGCCGCCGTGCGCCAATCCGTCGTTCAGACGGGCGGTCCGCCGCAACAGGCTGCGGTAGTGCACGGCGTCCGCATCCAGGGACGGAGGCGTCGTGCTGCCGGCGAAGAGTTGATGTGCGCGGCTCAACGCCTCGACTTCGCTGTGGCTCACTGTGCCCCCTCGGCGCTGTCTTGGCTCGCCTGTTCCTGGCTCGTCGACTCGACCGCCTCGGTGAAGGCACGCACACGGGGGAGTGCGCCCGGCGAAATGACCCCGCGATTGCGGATGTCCCATATCTCCTCGACGTCGACGCCGACCAGCGCGGCGATGATCGTTTCCGGCAACGAGGACTGGGCGCACGCCCGGTCGAAACGCGCGCTCAGACTGGTAGGCATCCGCTTCAGCAGGGCCGTGCGCGTCGCCTCCAGGGCCTGCAGGTGCTCCATCAGCCGATCCGTCGAATCGGCGCCCGCGCTCACCGCCACCCGCCAGGAACTGGCCGCGAGCATCTCCGCCTTCACGCACTGAGCGATCACAGACAGAATATACGTCTCATATTCGTTTGATGTTGTCGCCGGCAGCCGATCGATGACGGATTTGAGGGCGTCGAGCTGAGCTTCGGCATAACCTTCCAGCACTTCGGTGTCGCTGTGGCGGTCGACCACCACCGGCCCGGTGCGCCGCGTCGGCATCGCGGCCGGTGGCTGCGCGGCCATCAGGCGGGCCAATTCGGCGTCCGGATCGGCGGCCACCAGTAGTCGAGAGTAGGTGCCCGGCGGCAGGCCTAGCCCGTTTTCAACCTTCTGAACTGTGCTTTTGTGTGGTTTACGGGCGCCGCGTTCCAGAAAGCTGAGCCCCATGATGCTGACCCCGGTCGCGGCGGCGAGGTCGGCGAGTGACCAGTCCCGCGATTCGCGCAACGCGCGGATAGCCGCGCCGGCCGATTCACGGCTCACCACACGCTCCGGCCATAGGCCGGATAGTACACAGCCGCACACTCGGATATGCGTATATACGTTTTTGTCGACGTTTCCCTTGCATTGCGCCGCGGTCGCCGTATACGCTTTCACCTACGTTTCACGCTCGACAAGGAGACCGACATGGGACACCCCTGCGCAGCCAACCCGGAACTTTGGTTCGGCTATCCCGACGACGACGGTGGTGACGGCGCGGCGAAGGCGCGCGCATACGAGCGGTCGGCCACCGAGGCGCGCCTTCAATGCCTGCGCCGCTGCCCACTGGCGCAACAGCGCCGCTGCGCCCAACACGCCATCGCACACCGCGAGGAGTACGGCGTGTGGGCGGGCGTGAAGCTGCCCGGCGGCCAGTACCGCAAGCGTGACCAGCTCGCTCACGCGCACGATGTTCTCCGGCGTATTGCTTCGGGCGAGATCAACTCCCGCCAGCTGCCCGAGAATGCGGCGCTGCTGGCACGGCACGAGCACGAGGCGATCGCGGTGTCCGCGGTCGTGTTGCACCTGCCGCTGGCCCAGGTCGGGCCTCGTTCGGCTGCCTGAGGCCTCGCCAAAATCCCAGCTCGACAGTTTGTTGAACCAGTCAACGGGGTAGTCGGGGTCGGCAAGACCAGTCTGTCGACCTTGAAGGCGCACCCATGACGTTCGACCTGACCCCGACGGCGGCACAACACGATCTGGCCCGACGAACGCATGAGTTCGCCGAATCCGTAATACGCCCGGTAGCCCTCGACTACGACCAGCGACAGGAGTTCCCCTGGCCGGTGCTCGAGGAGGCGGCCCAGCAAGGCTTCTACAGCCCGCTGTTTTATCGCGACCTGATCGGTGACCCGACCGGCATCTCCTTGCCCATGTTCATGGAGGAACTGTTCTGGGGCTGCGCCGGGATCGGGCTGGCCATCGTCATGCCGGCGTTGGCACTGTCTGCGATCGGACAGGCCGCGTCCCCGGAACAGATGCTGGAGTGGGCACCCGAATGTTTCGGTACGCCAGGTGATCTCAAGCTCGCCGCCCTGGCGATCTCGGAGCCCGAAGGCGGCAGCGATGTGCGCAACCTGCGCACCCACGCGCGCCGCGACGGTGACGACTGGATCATCGACGGCCATAAAATGTGGATCGGTAATGGCGGCATCGCCAATGTGCACGTGGTCAACGCGGTGGTCGACGAGGAACTCGGCCATCGGGGTCAGGCGCTCTTCGTGGTGCCCGGCGGCACGCCCGGGCTGAAGCTGCTGCGAAAGCTCGACAAGCTGGGCTGCCGAGCCTCCCATACCGCCGAGTTGCTCTTCGAAGGTGTGCGGGTACCTCGCGCGAATCTGCTGGGTGGGGAGGAAAAGCTCGAACACAAACTCGCCAAGGCGCGAGAAGTCGTGTCGGGTGGAAAGCGTTCCGGTTCAGCGACGTTGGGCACCTTCGAGCAGACCCGGCCGATGGTTGCCGCCCAGGCAATCGGGATCGCCCGCGCGGCGCTGGAGTACGCGACCGCGTACGCCACCGAGCGTGAGGCTTTCGGCGGGCCCATCATCGACAACCAGGGCATCGCGTTCCCGCTCGCGGAACTGGCCACGCAGATCGACGCAGCTCGGCTGCTCACCTGGCGCGCCTCCTGGATGGCGGCCAACAACGTTCCCTTCGAGCGGGGGGAGGGCTCGATGTCGAAGATGGCCGCCAGCGAGGTAGCGGTCAAGGCCACCGAGCGCGCCATCCAAACCATGGGCGGCTGGGGCTACATCACCGATCACCCGGTGGAAAAGTGGTATCGGGATGCCAAGCTGTACACCATCTTTGAAGGCACCAGCGAGATCCAGCGGATGGTCATCTCCAACGCGCTGGGCGCTGCCGTCGGCACCCCGCCGCTGCATGTGGTGCTCGAGCCGTCCGGGGGACCGTTGAACCGCGTTTTCGGGCGGGGTACCCCATTGCGGTCCCGCGTCGCCGACACCGCGCTGTCGATGCAGGATCGTGTGCCCGAGCCGGTCATGCGGCTGGCGATGAAGGTACTGCGGCCCCCGGGCAAGTGAGTCGGCCGGGTACGGTCGCGGATGACGGACCCGCTAGAGGGCCGTGACGGAGGGTGAACGATGAGCAACCTTGAAGCGGCGCCGGCCGAAGTCGCCTGCGCCGCTTCGCAACACATGGGCACTTCGGCCGCGGTGGAGGTGCTGCATTCGCGAGAAGTTCCCTTGGGTGGCCCGAGGGCGATCCGTGTGCAACGCGCGCTGCCGCAACGAGGGCGTTCGCTGATCGGTGCGTGGTGTTTCATCGACCACTACGGCCCGGTCGCGGCGAGGATGGATGTCCCGCCGCACCCGCATACGGGACTACAAACCGTCAGTTGGTTGTTCAGTGGGGAAGTGGAGCACCGCGACAGCGCCGGCGTTCGTGCGGCCGTTCGGCCCGGCGAGCTGAATCTGATGACCGCGGGCGCCGGCATTTGTCACTCCGAAGTGTCGGTTCACGCGGGGCCTGTCTTGCATGGCGTCCAGCTCTGGGTGGCGCTTCCCGCTTCCGACCGGGACACCGGACGAGAATTTGTCCACTACACGCCCGTTCCGGTCTCGCTACCGGAAGCCGAAGTGCGCGTGTTCCTCGGCGAACTGGCCGGGAGTCGTTCGCCCGCACCGACATTCACTCCGTTACTGGGCGCCCAACTCGACCTCGACGCCGGAGCCAGCCTGGACCTCACCGTCGAGCCCACCTTCGAGCACGGAGTGCTTTGTAATTCGGGCGCCGTCCGCGTGGATGGGTCGCCGCTGGCGATCGCCGACCTGGCATACCTGAGCCCCGGCCGCTCGCAACTGCCTCTGCACAATGGGGGAGAGCGGCCCGCGCGGGTGCTGTTGCTGGGCGGCACCCCGTTCGCCGAAGAATTGGTGATGTGGTGGAACTTCGTCGGACGAAGCCACCAGGACATCGTCAACTACCGCCGACTGTGGGAGGACGGCGACGACCGGTTCGGCGCCGTCCAGGGATACCGGGGCGCGCTCGCCCGATTGCCCGCCCCGCCGCTGCCGACCACTCGGCTGCGGCCTCGACCGATACCCCAACGAAAGGAAAGCGCAAATGACAACCGATAAGACCGGTGCGGAAACCACGGTCAGCCTTCAGGACGGCAAGTACACGATCGCCGTCGAGGGCAAGACGGTGGGCCTAGCCGATTTCGCCGACCGCGGCGACCAGCGCGTCTTCTACCACACCGAAATCGATCCCGCGTACGGCGGACGCGGCCTCGCGACCATCCTTGTCGAGGAAGCGCTCAACGAAGCGCGCGGCGAGGGCAAGCGCATTGTTCCGGTGTGCTCGATGATCGGCACGGTGCTCAAGAAGCACCCCGAATTCGATGACATCACCGACCCGGTCACTCCGGAAATCACGCAGTGGGTGCGGTCTTAGGGGAAAGCTAAAGCTCGACGAGCCCGGCCTTCGGATCATCCGGGCGTCGCGGTGACCATCTTCTCGATCTCATCCACAGACCTGTCCATGAGGTGACTGAAAATGGTGGCGTTCACCGCAGATAAGATTGCGCAATCATCGTTGGAGCAGATTTCGTATTTGGTGTCGACTTGGGATACCTCTACATTCGAGGCAAATCCTTGTTTGGCAAGGTCAGCGCCCAGTGGCCCAGATGCGAGGTCGGTGCGCACGGTTGTGGCCCAGTCCCAGATGAGGTACTTCTCTGTCAGTTCAAAATTCGATAGCTTGGCGACGCCGTTGTGTCGCTGCCCGCGATTGTTAACCGTATCTACTGTCCACCAATTCCCGTCGTCACGAAGATGGACAGAATAGTCGTCGGTCCTGAAGCAAATCAGGCAGTCTGCGCAGTCGGTCGTGACAAATATGTCGCCTCCGCCCATTCCGGGCGCCCAACGAAGCCAATTAGCTGATAAGCGAGAGAAATCTGGCATTACGCGTGCAATCCGTTAGTCGATGGTTGGCTATCAGCTTGGCCCGGGCGGGGGCCCTACACGGAGCGCTTGCCTATCCTTGCGGCGGACCAAAGTACTTTATTGCGAGTGCCTTTGCGAGATTGATGAGTTCCTCGCACGAGTGCTCGGCTTCTCCTTCAACAAAGAGTTGCTCGATACGGTCGCGGTTGCTCCGAATCCACGCCACCGTCTCGTCCGGAGATACAACGTTCGTCTCGTCGTAGTCATCAAGGTACTGTCGGATCAGCGTGGCCCGAAACCAGTTATCTGGTGACTCCGCTAATGCAGTTGGTGCAATAGCGAATCCAAACTGTCCCCTGTCATTAGTCAACTCCAAGCTGATCAGCGGACCGGTGAGAGTCAACGATGCATTGGTCGTTGGGTCGCCGGACGTCGTCGAGTCGGTGACGTGATATCGAGGGTCCAAATACAAGAAGTCCAAATAGTGAAGAAAAAATTCCAGCAAGCTTTTCATTATTTATCTTGCTCCTTCGATTGGCGGCATCAACATATTTTCGCCTATGCGCCGATAGCCATGTGCTTCGAGGTATCGGAGCTCCGCTGCCGTGTATGTATCTGGGGCAACCCTGTGAAAAGGCACCGACAACGTAATCTTATCTCGATTTGCGATTGCGATGTCGAGTACGTGCTGATTGGCGGCCAGTTGCTCTGTGGGCGTGAACGAATTCCACGCGTCGCCAAGGCTGAAGTAGCTGGCGCCGCGGTCGTCTGCGACTTGGAGGTAGGAAGGCCCGCCGCCCGGGGGCCTGAACGGTCCCAGGACGGTTTCACCACTTCCGGTCAGATGTGCTTCGGACATCGCTCGCAGTTCGGGTGTCATGTAGTGGAGCGGGTTGTCCAGGTGGAATTCCGGATGAGCTGGATCAACCACGACGGGCGGTGCGCTGTCGGGCAACGCCGGCACGTGCGGTCCCGCGGGCGCATGCTCGACGGGTATGTCGCCGTGCGCGGCGGGCGGTGCGTGTTCGACCGGGGGTGGCTCGAGGGGGTGAGTGCCCGGGACCGGGTCCCCGGTTAGCGGGGGGTGGGAAGCCAGGTTTCGTTCTGCGACTTGGAAGTGTTCCTCGGCTCCGGCGAGTGCGCGTGGGAAGACGTTGTCGGCCGTGAGACCCTCCAACATCTCGCGGCTGAAAAGCATCTTCACGCCCTGAATGGCCGCCTCGCCGCCAGCCTTGAGCGCTGGAGCCCCGACCGCCAGGGTGACGGCGGTAAAGAGGGGTTCGGAAGTCGCTTCCACCTGCCCGGGATCCGGTGTGCGCATGCCGGTCAACTTGCCGCCGTTGAAGGTGTAGTACGTGCCGGTGGCTTGGTCGAAGAACTCACCGGTGCCGTTCTTGAGCTCGCCGAAGGCCTGTACGGGCTGCCCGTTGACGTTGTAGGTGAACGTGAAATGCCCGTCGGGGCCAACATTTATCGACGCGGGGTCAATGCTGTTGTAGTCGGGAATCTTGCCCAGGTCGTCGAGAGCACGGGCGAGGTCGGCCTTGAGCTTGGGCAGTTTGGCACTGGCCGCCTCGCCCTCCGGCGAACCCGGGCCATGGGTATAGAGGTCGGCCGCGGCTTTACTGAGCGCCTCCTGCGCGGCACGCACCTTGGCCATCTGGTCCACGACGGCCTGGTTGGTGGCTTGGCGAATGTCAGCCAACGCGGCCTGTTGGGCGGGAGATGGTGGGGCGACGCCGTCAGCGTCGGCGCCATGGAGCGGCGCGCCGTCGTACCCCTCGGCGTGCAGGTTATTCAGCGACTTCTGAAGGCTATCGGAGTAGCCGTTGCGAATTGATTGCAGCGCGGCGAGCGCGGATTTGGTGTCGCGCAGGGCGTCATCCTCGCAAGTGTTGATGAGGGCGTGCAGCGCATCGCGTTCCCCCGCACTGAGGCTCTTGTCGTTGTTCAAGATGGCGACGGTCTGGCTGACCAAGTCCGAAATATTCTTCAACTGGGCATCCAAGGTGGCGATGCGCGCAGCCCCGGCCTTCTGCGCATCGGCCAGCGCCGCCGCGATGCTCTCCAGGTCCGCGGCGATCTTGGGCAGCTGCAAGGACTGCGCCCCTAGGGATTTCGTGACCCGCTGAACTTCGTCGGAGTCGTTGATGGGATGGCCCCCATCGTGCTGGTTCCAGGCGGCCTCGAAGCGGGTGCGGGCTTGCTGGAACGCGTTGTCGGCCTCCGCGGTGCATCGTCCCGCGCGATGAAAGGCGCCAGCAAGATTGGAGATCTGCAATGGGCTGCCCGCTTGCAGGCTGGCATTGATCGCCCAGGGGTCGCCACCGGCCTCGGCGATCAGCGCCTGCTCATCTATATACGGAAGTGCCACAGCACCGCTCGTGGCCGCGCGGCGCTTAACGTCAGTCTCCGCGACGGTATTGCGCGCATTTCCAACCCTCCCTGAGCTAGCTCATAAGGGTACTGGCGCCAACGCGCCCGTCAATTCATGACAGATTGCGTATCAGCGAAACATGATCGGCACACCCAGGCGCTGGCCGGCCGAATCGAACGGCCCTCTGATCGCGCTCAGGCGTCAGGCTTGTAGTTGGCTGCGGACCTCCAGTCGTCTGAGCTTGCCCGAGGACGTGCGCGGTAATGATCCGGGCGGCATCAAGACGACATCGGTCGGCGTCACCCCGCACACCGAGATGACCCGCTTGATGACCGCGCTGCGGACCACATCGTGATCCGACCCCACGAATTCGGCGGCGATGAGTAACCGCGACTGGGCGGCACCAGATTTCGAGCCGACCGCAACCACGCCACCGTGCCGCACACCCTCCACTTGCCCGGCCACTTGCTCGATTTCGGTGGGAAAGATGTTGCGGCCGGCAATCGTGATGACCTCTTTGGAGCGACCACAGATGACGAGGGCGCCGTCGACCAGGTAACCGATGTCCCCGGTGCGGAACCACTGCGCACCGCGATCAGGCTCGATGGTCGCATCGCCGAAGTACTTCGTCATCATCGACGATCCGCGGATCTCGACTTCCCCCACGCGATCATCGGAGGCGTGATCGGCCGGGCTTATGCGCAACTCCATACCGGAGATCGGGCGACCCAACAGTGCATACCGTTGGCGTGTACCAGATTCGGTCCGCTCATCGATGCGCAACCCCTCCCCGCAGGCAGGCATCGTCACGGCGCAGGTTGACTCGGCCATCCCGTACGCAGGGGTTGCCGCCGACGCCTGCAATCCAAACGGAGCCATCGCCGCGGCGAATCGCTGAAACCCCTCGCAGTCAACGGGTTCGCCGCCATTGATAACAATTCGCAGCGCCCCCAAGTCAACGTCGGACACCCGGCCCGAGTAGCGACCGAGCATGGAGTAGCCGAAATTGGGCCCGGCGGTGAATGTTGCCGCGCTGGCGGAAAGCCAATCCGCCCAGCGAAGCGGTGCCGCAGAGAACGCACCCGTCGGCGCCTGCCATAGCGGTGTCCCACTCAGAACAGCGGTCAGCAGAAGAGCCAAACCCATGTCGTGGTAGATCGGCAGCCACGAACACGCCCGGTCGGAGGCGCCGTCGAGCTGTAGCCGCTCGATGAGGCCACGCATGTTGTTCAGCACCGCGCCCGGCGCCAAGACCGCCGTCCGGGGATCACCGGTCGAGCCGGCGGTACCCTGCAGAATCGCGGCCTTCGAATCTGATTGAGCCTGAGGCCTATTCGATGCCGGGGTGCGGGCGGCCTCGGCAAGCCCGCAGACCGACAGGGTCGACTCCACATCGCCCAACGTGCGCAGGGTGGCTCCGTGACTGAATACCGTGCTGACTCCAATTCCACGGAACCGGCTCAGTGTGCTGCGCGCCCACTCAGCCGGGTCGGCGCCGCGTCTAGGGCGGGGGAGAATCGATACGGCGGCACCCGCCAGCCACGCTCCCTGAATGGCGGCGACCAGCTCGACGGTGGGTTCGCCAACGAGACCTACGGCGCCAAGGTGATCCTGCTGGAGCAGATGCGTCGCGATGCTTTCGGCCATCCCGTGCACTTCGGGCCAGGGGCGGGTTGTCCAGCGGTCGGTTTCTTTGTCCAGGATGACCAAGTCATGCGGCGATCGCGTCATCGCGTCGCGTACGGCGGACGCGAGAACGTTCATGCGCCGACCCCGGCCCCGATCGCGGCTTGCAGGTCACCCACGGTCGTGCAGGTCAACAGGTCTTCCTCGCTCAATTGCGTGCCGAACCGTTCTTCGATGGCAACCAGACCGGCCGCAAAGGCGACGGAGTCCATTCCCAGGTCCTCTATCAGACGTGTTGTGGCGGTGACGGATTCGAACTTGAGGTCCAGGTCATCGCGAAGGATGCTGACCAACTTATCGTCGACGGTGCCGGGCACAGGGGGATTGGAGGGGGAGGTCATGAACCGCGACCCTACCGGCTTAATTTAGGTAAGGCTACCCTCATCATTAATGTGTGGGTTGCCTCACCGCCGAAGCCGATGCATTGGGTGGCCCTGCTGCCGTCGGCTGGGTGCTGCCTGCCGGCGCCGACGATTGTCCCACAGGCACAACAACTTTGAATCCCGCGCGATCGGCGGCGAATGGCCGGCCAGCTTCATGCTTGCCTCCGCTGAAATGATGGTGCCGTGACAGAACCTTGCGCAGGGTGCGGTTTCGGCTATGACCTGCGCCGAGCCGTAACCGCCGGCGATGACATCCAGGCGTTGGCGGCGGAAGTCGTTGTACTTCTGTCTAACAACGAAATTGATGTGAGGTCCCGCCCACGGCCCGACGTATGGTCGCCGCTGGAATACGCGTGCCATCTGCGTGATGTGCTGCTCGTGCAACGCGAACGGGTGCTGGCAGCCCGGCGGACGAATGGCGTCGACTGTGCGTCCATGGGGCGGGAGGAGCGGGCCGAGCACGACGGCTACAACGCACAGGACCCGACCGAGGTGGCTCGCCAACTTGCCGACGCGGCAACGCTATTCAGCAACGTGCTGGCTCGGTTGTCCGCCGATGACTGGGATCGGACGGTGATCTACCACTATCCAGAGACCCACGAACGGTCGCTGCGTTGGGTCGCGGTACACACCGCGCACGAGCTGCGGCACCACCTTCTCGACATTCGCCGCCAACTGTGACCGGAGCAGGCGGAGCGCACGGAAGCCGCTGGGCCGCCGAATTCACCCGCGCACATTGCCGTCCATGAATGTCGATGCGGTCGCCTTCTCCAAACGATGGGCACAACACTGGAACGCCCACGACGTCGACACCGTCCTCGACGACTTCCATGACGACGTCGTGTTCACGTCCCCCGTGGCCGCCAAGCTCCTGCCGGAAACACAGGGCGTGGTGCGCGGCAAAGCGGCGCTGCGGCGGTACTGGGTTGCCGCCCTTGAACGCATTCCGGACCTCCGGCTCACCGTCGAAGGCGTCTACCAAGGCGTCAACACGATCGTCATCACCTACCGCAACCAGAACGACGACCTCGTCAACGAGGTCTTGATCTTCGACGGCGACGTGATCGTCGAGGGCCACGGGACTTACCGCACCGCCGACTCATAGGGCCGTTGGTTCCCCAACGCAAAAGTCACGACCTCTTGCGAGGTCGTGACTTTTCGTAACACCGCTCAATGTGGGCGAAGGGGGACTTGAACCCCCACGTCCCGAAGGACACTGGCACCTGAAGCCAGCGCGTCTGCCATTCCGCCACTCGCCCGGAAAAACAACCGGTGGACCATACCACTGTAATGGCCCGATTCCCGAACCGCCGCAGCGGGCCGGAAGGCCCTACGGCGCCGGGCATTCACCTGCGGGCATGCGTCTGAGCTGCAGGTACGCGGTTCTCACAATTTCGACAGTGCCGCCGCGCCGCGAAGTGCCGATACCATGCGGAAGTGAACCAGCACGCGTGTGATTCGTTTGCCGCGCACCGGCAATACCTTCAGGCAACTGCGGGCGAACGGTAGGACATGAGTAGCCAACGAGGGCTGGCCGCGCGAATCGAGCGCAAGCTCGAGGCGACGGTGGACAATGCCTTCGCCCGCGTATTCGGCGGATCGATCGTCCCGCAAGAGGTAGAAGCCCTGCTATGCCGTGAAGCGCGTGACGGCATCCAGAAGCTTCACGGAAATCGGCTTTTGGCCCCCAACGAATACATCATTACCCTCGGTATGCACGACTTCGAGACGGTGAGCGCAGATCCGGATCTCACGTCGAGCTCTTTCGCGAGGTACTTGGCTGACTACATCCACGAACAGGGGTGGCAAACGTATGGTGAGGTGGTCGTCCGGTTCGAGCAGTCGTCGAACCTGCGTACCGGTCAGTACCGCGCCCGTGGTGCTGTCAACCCGGATGTCCAGCCCCGCCCGACGGCCGAAGACGCCGTCCGGCCACAATCAAATAACGCGTTCGGCGATGAACGAGGAGTAGCACCAATGACTGACAATTCGAGCTACCGCGGGGATCAGGGGCCGGGGCGCCCCGGCGACGAGTACTACGACGACCGCTACCGGCGTCCCCAGGACGACGACGGGCGCGGTGGCCCGGACCCGCAGGGTGCACCCGACCAGCGTGGGGGATATCCGCCTGAACAGGGCGGCTACCCACCTCAGCAGGGATACCCGCCGCCGCGCCCGCCCGAGCAGGGTGGCTACCAGGAGCAAGGCGGTTACCCCGATCAAGGACAAGGCGGCTACCCGCCCCAACAGGGATACCCGGACCAGCGCGGCTACCCCGACCAAGGCCAGGGCGGCTACCCGCCCCAACAGGGATACCCGGACCAGCGCGGCTACCCCGACCAGGGGCAGGGCGGCTACCCACAGTCGTACGAGCAGCGCCCTCCCGCGCCTACCGGGTACGGGGGCGGCCAAGGCTACGACCAGGGATACCGCCAGGGCGGTGGCTACGGCCCTGCCGGCCAGCCGGGCGGTGGCGCGCCGGGCTACGGCGGCGGATACGGCGACTACGGTCGGGGGCCGGCCCGCCAGGACGAGGGCGGCTACGCCCCACCAGAGCAACGCCCCGGCTACCCCGAGCAGGGCGGCGCGTACGACCAGGGCTACCAGCAGGGCGGCGGATACAGCCGTCAGGACTACGGGTCCCCCGAATACACCCAATACGCCGAGCACGCGCAGGGCGGGACGTACGGCGGGCAGGCCGGCGGCTACCCCGAGGCGGGCAGCCCCGAGTACGACTACGGCCAGCAGCCCGATTACGGCCAGCAGGCGGACTACGGCCAGCCGGCCGACTACGGCCAGCCCGCCGACTACGGCCAACAGGCGGGCGCCTACGGCGGCTACGGCCAGGGCGGCTACGGCGCCGCCGGCACCGCGGTCACCCTTCAGCTCGACGACGGCAGCGGCCGCACCTATCAGTTGCGCGACGGCTCCAACATCGTGGGCCGCGGGCAGGACGCACAGTTCCGGTTGCCCGACACGGGCGTGTCACGGCGTCACCTGGAGATCCGCTGGGACGGACAGGTCGCGCTGCTGTCGGACCTGAACTCCACCAACGGCACCACGGTGAACAACGCCCCGGTCCAGGAGTGGCAGCTGGCCGACGGCGACGTCATCCGTTTGGGCCACTCGGAAATCATCGTCCGGATCCACTAAGTCACTGGGCTCAACGCTGCCGTGCTTCGCCCCGTGTCGACCACCGTCCAAGTATCGTGACGTAGCCGATGTGCTCGGAGTCACGGGCGCCGGGGACACGACGCTAGGACGGAAAGGACGCCAGATGCAGGGATTGGTACTGCAGCTGACGCGCGCCGGATTTTTGATGTTGTTGTGGGTATTCATCTGGTCCGTACTGCGAATCCTGCGGACCGATCTCTACGCGCCGACCGGTGCTGTCATGGTGCGTCGCGGCTTGGCGCTGCGCAGCACGCTGCTGCCGTCGCGTCAGCGCGGGCGTACCGCCCGCTATCTGGTGGTGACCGAAGGCGCGCTGGCGGGCGGGCGCATTACTCTCAGCGGCCAGCCGGTGCTGATCGGACGGGCTGACGACTCCACCCTGGTACTCACCGACGACTACGCCTCAACGCGGCACGCCCGGCTATCTCAGCGCGGCTCGGAGTGGTACGTCGAGGATCTAGGATCGACCAACGGTACTTACCTCGACAGGGCGAAAGTGACGACTGCGGTACGAGTCCCGATAGGAACGCCGATTCGAATCGGCAAAACGGCGATCGAGTTACGCCCGTGACCCGCGCCAGTGACGATGGTGTCGGCTTGGCAGATTTTCCGGCCGGGATCGAGGAGTGGCGCCCGTGACCCTGGTCCTGCGATACGCCGCCCGGAGTGACCGCGGCCTGGTGCGCGCCAACAACGAAGACTCTGTCTATGCCGGCGCCCGGCTGCTCGCTCTGGCCGACGGCATGGGCGGTCACGCCGCCGGCGAGGTGGCGTCCCAGTTGGTGATCGCCGCCCTGGCCCATCTTGATGACGACGAGCCGGGCGGCGACCTGTTGGCCAAGCTCGACAACGCGGTGCGCTCAGGCAACGCGGCCATCGCCGCGCAGGTCGACGCGGAGCCCGAACTCGAGGGGATGGGCACCACTCTTACCGCAATCCTGTTCGCGGGCGACCGAATTGGATTGGTGCACATCGGCGACTCACGTGGTTACTTGCTGCGCGACGGCGAACTGAGTCAGATCACCAAGGACGACACGTTCGTTCAGACCTTGGTCGACGAGGGCCGGATCACCCGGGAAGAGGCCCACAGCCATCCGCAGCGGTCGCTGATCATGCGCGCGCTCACCGGTCACGAGGTCGAGCCGACGTTGACCATGCGAGAAGCGCGTGCCGGCGATCGCTATCTGCTTTGCTCCGACGGGTTGTCGGATCCGGTGAGCGACGAGACCATCCTCGAGGCGTTGCAGATTCCCGATGTCGCCGAGGCCGCCTACCGCCTCATCGAGTTGGCGCTGCGCGGCGGCGGTCCCGATAACGTCACCGTCGTCGTCGCCGACGTCGTCGACTACGACTACGGGCAAACCCAGCCGATTCTGGCCGGCGCGGTGTCGGGCGACGAGGATCAAATGACGCTGCCCAACACCTCGGCTGGCCGCGCGTCGGCGATCAGGCCGCGCGACGAATCCGCCAAACGTGTTGCGCCACAACCGGAGACGACGCACCGGCCGCGCTGGTCCCGCCGACGGATGGTCGTCGTCGCCGCTTTAGCGGTGCTGCTGGTGATCGCGGGCTTCACCGTCGGGTGGTGGGTCATCCAGCGCAACTACTACGTCGCCGAATACAACGGCCGGGTCTCCATCGTGCGGGGGATCCAGGGGACGCTGCTGGGGTTTCCGCTGCAACGGCCGTACCTGGTGGGCTGCGTCAACGCGCGCAACGAACTGTCCCTGGTCAGCTATGGGCAATCCCGCGGCCACTCCAATTGCCAGTTGATGACGCTGCAAGATCTGCGCCGTCCCGGACAGGTCCAGGTCCAAACCGGGCTGCCGGGCGGCAGCCTGGACCAAGCGGAATCGCAGCTGCGCCAACTGATGGCCGAATACCTGCTGCCGATCTGCCCGTCGCCGCGTGCCACCTCCCCGCCCGGTTCCCCACCCACCGGCGGCGGAACACCCGGATCCAGCGCCACCGCATCACCAGCATCACCGACCACCAGCCCCACCAGCAGCAGCCCCCCACCCAGCACAAGCGCCTCCAACGGCCCCGCGAACTCATCACCGGCAGGCCCGACGACCACGTCGCAAACGGTGACCGCACTCCCCGGGCCCCCACTTCAACCGGGCATCGACTGCCGGACGGTGGCATGACAACACAGCTTCAGCCGCCGGTCGCGGTCACGCCTCCACTGCCTACCCGGCGCAATGCCGAGTTGTTGCTGCTGGGCTTCGCCTCGTTGATCACCGTCGCCGCGCTGCTGATCGTTGAGGCCAACCAAACCCGCGACCTGCAGTGGAACGCGATCAACTACGGGCTGGTGTTTCTCGTCGTGTTCGGGTCCGCGCACATGGCCATCCGGCGCTTCGCGCCCTACACCGACCCGCTGCTGTTGCCAATCGTGGCATTACTCAACGGACTTGGCCTGGTGATGATTCACCGGCTCGACCTGGTGACCAATCAGCTCAGCGGCCGCCACCATCCCAGCGCGACCCAGCAGATGCTGTGGACCCTGGTCGGGGTGGTCACCTTTGCCCTGGTGGTCACCTTTCTGAAAGACCATCGGCAACTGGCGCGCTACGGCTACATATGCGGGCTGTTCGGTCTCATCTTCCTGGTGATTCCCGCCCTGTTGCCGGCGTCGCTGTCCGAACAGAACGGTGCCAAGATCTGGATTCGTTTGCCCGGCTTCTCAATTCAGCCCGCCGAATTCTCCAAAATTCTGCTACTGATCTTCTTCTCCGCGGTACTGATCGCCAAACGCGGCCTGTTCACCAGCGTCGGTAAGCACTTCATGGGCTTGACCCTGCCCCGCCCCCGCGACCTCGCACCCCTGCTGGCGGCGTGGGTGATCTCGGTCGGCGTGATGGCCTTCGAAAAGGACCTTGGCACTTCGTTATTGCTGTACACGTCATTTCTGGTAGTGGTCTACCTCGCCACCCAACGATTTAGCTGGGTGGGGATCGGCCTGGTGCTGTTCGCCGCGGGAAGCGTTGTCGCGTATTACATTTTCAGCCACGTCCGGGTCCGTGTGCAGATGTGGTGGGACCCGTTTTCCGATCCCGACGGCAGCGGCTACCAAATTGTGCAGTCGCTGTTCAGCTTTGCCACCGGAGGGATCTTCGGCACCGGGCTCGGCAACGGTCAGCCCGACACCGTGCCGGCCGCGTCGACCGACTTCATCATCGCGGCGTTCGGCGAAGAGCTGGGATTGGTGGGCCTGGCGAGCATCTTGATGCTCTACACGATCGTCATCGTGCGAGGAATGCGCACGGCGATCGCCACCCGCGATAGCTTCGGCAAGCTGCTGGCGGCGGGCCTGGCCTCGACGCTGGCCCTTCAGCTGTTCATCGTCGTCGGCGGGGTAACGCAACTCATTCCGCTGACCGGCTTGACCACCCCGTGGATGTCTTACGGCGGCTCGTCGTTGCTGGCGAACTATGTGCTGTTGGCCATCCTGGCGCGCATCTCGCACAGCGCCCGACGCCCCTTGCGCACCTCCGTGCGTCACGAGCCGCCGATCGCGGCGGCCGGTACCGAGGTGATCGAGAAAGTATGAACGCCTCCCTGCGCCGGATCTCGGTGATCGTGATGGCGTTGATCGTGCTGCTGTTGATCAACGCCACGATGACACAGGTCTTCGCCGCCGACTCGCTGCGCGCCGACCCGCGCAATCAGCGGGTCCTGCTCGATGAGTATTCGCGCCAGCGCGGCCAAATCGTGGCGGGCGGACAGCTGCTGGCCTACTCGGTCGCCACCGATAACCGCTTCCGCTTCCTGCGGGTCTATCCCAACCCCGAGACGTACGCGCCGGTCACCGGGTTCTACTCGTTGCGCTATTCGAGCACCGGTCTGGAACGCGCCGAGGACCCGCTGTTGAACGGCTCCGACGAGCGGCTGTTCGGGCGCCGGCTGGCCGACTTCTTCACCGGCCGCGACCCGCGCGGGGCCAACATCGACACCACGATCAAGCCGCGGGTCCAGCAGGCCGCCTGGGACGGGATGCAGCAGGGCTGCGGCGGTCCGCCGTGCAAGGGTGCCGTCGTTGCCCTCGAACCGTCCACCGGAAAGATCTTGGCGATGGTGTCGTCGCCGTCTTATGACCCCAACCTGCTGTCGTCGCACGATCCCGACGTGCAGGCGAAGGCCTGGCAGCGGTTGCGCGACGATCCCGACAACCCGATGACCAACCGTGCCATCTCGGAGACCTACCCACCCGGTTCCACCTTCAAGGTCGTCACCACCGCGGCCGCGCTGCAGGCCGGCGCCTCCGACACCGAGCAACTGACCGCTGCCCCGTCGATTCCACTGCCGAACAGCACCGCAACTCTGGAGAACTACGGTGGACAGGCGTGTGGCAAGGAGCCGACCGTGTCCTTGCAGCAGGCATTCGCCCTGTCCTGCAACACCGCGTTCGTCCAACTCGGCATCCTCACCGGATCCGACGCGCTGCGTAGCACGGCACACTCATTCGGCCTGGACACCACCCCGAGCGTCATCCCGCTGCAGGTCGCGGAGTCGACCATCGGGATCATCCCGGATGCCGCCGCCCTGGGAATGTCGAGCATCGGACAGAAGGATGTCGCGATGACGCCCCTGCAGAACGCCGAGATCGCAGCGACCATCGCGAACGGCGGGGTGACGATGCAGCCCTATCTGATCGACAGCCTCAAGGGGCCGGACTTGACCACGATCAGCACCACGGCGCCCTATGAGCAGCGGCGCGCCGTGTCGCCGCAGGTCGCCGCTAAGCTAACAGAGCTGATGGTCGGCGCCGAGAAGGTCGCACAGCAGAAAGGGGCCATTCCCGGCGTGCAGATCGCATCCAAGACGGGTACCGCAGAGCATGGCACCGATCCGCGGCACACTCCGCCGCATGCGTGGTATATCGCTTTCGCGCCCGCGCAGACCCCGAAGGTCGCCGTGGCGGTGTTGGTGGAGAATGGCGCCGACCGCCTGTCCGCGACGGGGGGTGCACTCGCCGCGCCGATCGGACGGGCTGTGATCCAGGCCGCGCTACAGGGAGGACCATGAGCCCGCGAGTTGGTGTGACGCTGTCCGGCAGATACCGCCTGCAGCGCCTGATCGCCACCGGCGGCATGGGTCAGGTCTGGGAGGCGGTAGACAGCCGGCTGGGCCGCCGCGTCGCGGTCAAGGTGCTCAAGCAGGAGTTCTCCCAGGACCCCGAGTTCATCGAGCGCTTTCGCGCTGAGGCGCGGACCACGGCGATGCTCAACCACCCGGGGATCGCGGCGGTCCACGACTACGGCGAGAGCCAGCTGGACGGGGAAGGCCGTACCGCCTACCTGGTGATGGAGCTGGTCAACGGCGAGCCGCTGAACTCGGTGCTCAAACGCACCGGTCGGCTGTCGCTGCGGCACGCCCTGGACATGCTCGAGCAGACCGGTCGCGCGCTGCAGGTCGCACACGCCGCCGGCTTGGTCCACCGCGACGTCAAACCGGGCAACATCTTGATCACTCCTACCGGCCAGGTGAAGATCACCGACTTCGGTATCGCCAAGGCCGTCGACGCCGCCCCGGTGACCCAGACCGGAATGGTGATGGGCACCGCCCAATACATCGCCCCCGAACAGGCCCTCGGTCACGACGCCACCCCGTCCAGCGACGTGTACTCGCTAGGAGTTGTTGGCTACGAGGTTGTTTGCGGCAAGCGGCCATTCACCGGTGACGGCGCGCTGACGGTGGCGATGAAGCACATCAAGGAACCTCCGCCGCCGCTGCCCGCGGAGCTGCCGCCCAATGTGCGCGAACTCATCGAGATCACATTGGTCAAGAACCCCGCCATGCGTTACCGCAGCGGAGGGCCGTTCGCCGACGCCGTGGCCGCGGTACGCGCCGGTCGTCGTCCGCCGCGACCCAGCGCGACACCGCCCGCCGGCCGGGCCTCGCCGGCAGCGATCCCGTCCAGCCCGACGACCAGGGCGGCCGCGGTGACCCCTCGAACCGCTACGCCTCGTCGATCCCGCCCGACCACCGGCGGGCACCGCCCGCCCCCGGCCCGACGCACTTTCTCGTCGGGACAGCGGGCGCTGCTGTGGGCCGCCGGGGTGCTCGGCGCGCTGGCGATCATCATCGCGGTCCTCATCGTCATCAATTCCCGGGGGGATCAGCAGCAACAGCCCCCGACGGTCACCGACACCGGCACCCCACCGGCCTCGGCGCCACCAGCGACCAACACCCCCAGCGGTTCTGCGGCCCAACCCGGCATGCGCTTCACCTGGCCGGATGACGACACGATAGGGATGTCTGGATTCCGCAATGGACCGGCCCGACACGGGACATCGCCATGACCACCCCGCAGCACCTGTCTGACCGTTACGAGCTCGGCGAAATCCTCGGCTTCGGAGGTATGTCCGAGGTTCACCTGGCCCGCGACGTCCGCTTGCATCGCGACGTCGCGGTCAAGGTGCTGCGCGCGGATCTGGCCCGCGATCCCAGCTTCTACCTACGCTTCCGGCGCGAGGCGCAAAACGCCGCCGCGCTGAATCACCCGTCCATCGTCGCCGTCTACGACACCGGCGAGGCGGAAACCCCCACCGGGCCGCTGCCCTACATCGTCATGGAGTACGTCGACGGCGTCACGCTGCGCGACATCGTGCACACCGACGGCCCGCTGCCGCCCCGGCGGGCGATCGAGATCATCGCCGACGCGTGCCAGGCGCTGAACTTCAGCCATCAGAACGGCATCATCCACCGCGACGTCAAGCCGGCCAACATCATGATCAGCACCACCAATGCGGTCAAGGTGATGGATTTCGGTATCGCCCGCGCGATCGCCGACAGCGGCAACAGCGTCACCCAGACCGCCGCGGTGATCGGCACCGCGCAGTACCTGTCGCCCGAGCAAGCCCGCGGCGACACCGTTGACGCCCGTTCCGACGTGTATTCGTTGGGTTGCGTTCTTTACGAAATCCTCACGGGCGAACCGCCTTTCGTCGGAGACTCACCGGTCGCGGTTGCCTACCAGCACGTCCGCGAAGACCCCGTCCCGCCGTCGCAGCGCCACGAAGGGATCTCGCCCGACCTCGACGCCGTCGTTCTCAAGGCGCTGGCCAAGAATCCGGAAAACCGCTATCAGACTGCGGCGGAGATGCGGGCCGATCTGGTCCGGGTACACAACGGCGAAAAGCCCGATGCACCCAAGGTTTTCACCGACGCCGACCGCAGCTCGATGCTGTCGTCCAGCCCCGGTAACGCTGGCCCGCCGCGGACCGACCCGCTGCCTCGCCAGGTTCTCGCAGACGCCGGCGAGGACCGCACCGTCGGTTCGGTCGGTCGCTGGATCGTCGCGGTCGCCGCGCTGGCCGTCCTGACGATCGTCGTGGTCATCGCCTTCAACACCTTCGGCGGCGGCGCACGCGACGTTCAGGTGCCCGACGTGCGCGGGCAGGTGTCCGCCGATGCCATTGCGGCGCTGCAAAACCGCGGCTTCAAAACACGCACGCTGCAAAAGCCGGATTCGATCATTCCGCCCGACCACGTCATCGGCACCGACCCCGGCGCCAACGCCTCGATCAACGCCGGCGACGAGATCACCGTCAACGTCTCCACCGGCCCGGAACAGCGCGAGGTCCCCGACGTCTCCTCGTTGAGTTACTCCGACGCGGTCACCAAGCTCAAAGGCGCGGGATTCACCAAGTTCAAGCAGGCCAATTCGCCGTCGACGCCAGAACTGCTGGGCAAGGTGATCGGGACCAACCCCCCGGCCAACCAAACGTCGGCGATCACCAACGTCATCACCGTCATCGTCGGCTCCGGCCCGGAGACCAAGCAGGTTCCCGACATCGCGGGCCAGACGGTGGACATCGCGCAACGGAACCTGACCGTCTACGGCTTCAGCAAAGTGACCCAGGTGCAGGTGGACAGCCCCCGGCCGGCCGGTGAGGTCGTCGGCACCAATCCGCCCAAGGGTCAGATGGTTCCGGTGGACTCGGTGATCGAGCTTCAGGTATCGAAGGGCAATCAGTTCGTCATGCCCGACCTGTCCGGGATGTTCTGGACGGACGCCGAGCCGCGGCTACGGGCGCTGGGCTGGACGGGCATCCTGGACAAGGGCGCCGACGTCGACGCCGGTGGCTCTCAGTCACACCGGGTGGTGTATCAGAACCCGCCGGCCGGCGCCGGGGTGAACCGGGACGGGATCGTCACGCTGAAGTTCGGTCAGTAGCCGCCGGATCGGGCGGGAAGTACGGCCGCACCGCGGCGTGTACGTCATTCTCGAGTCGACGTACCAGGGTGTCATCGCGCACCAACCCGCAGACGGCGAGCCAGTTCGCCAGCATGCGATGGCCGCCCTCGGTCAGGATCGACTCCGGGTGGAACTGCACGCCGTGGATCGGCAATTCGGCGTGGCGCACCCCCATGATCACGCCGCTGTCGGTGTGGGCGGTGACCTCGAGCACCGGCGGCAGCGACTCGGGCAGGATGGTCAGCGAGTGGTAGCGGGTCGCCGTGAAGGGATCCGGAAGTCCTTGCAACACACCGATATTGGTGTGGTAGACGCTGCTGGTTTTGCCGTGCAGCAGTTCGGGAGCCCGGTCGACGGTGGCGCCGAATGCGACGCCGATGGCTTGGTGCCCGAGGCAAACCCCGAGCAGCGGGGTCTTCTCGGCGGCACACGCGCGAACCATCCCGATGGAAGCGCCCGCGCGCTCCGGGGTGCCCGGCCCCGGACTGAGCAGCACGCCGTCGAACTGCCGGGCGGCGGCGGCCTCGTCCGAGAGCCGGGCGTCGTCGTTGCGCCAGACCTCCGCGTCCACGCCCAGCTGCCCGAGGTACTGCACCAGGTTGAACACGAAGCTGTCGTAGTTGTCGACAACCAGGATCCGCATCGTGCCAGGTTACCGTCCGTTGGCAGGTGCGCCGCTGGTCAGTGTGCCTCAGTAACCGATCGGGCCGTTGGGCTGCGCATAATGCAGCCGGTCGGGTTCGAAATGACCGACGACCTGCACATCGGATTTGGCCTCTTCGCGGTAGCCGAGCCCGAAGCGCACCACGTACTGCTTGTAGAGGATCACCAGGGGAGCGGCGGCGAGGGCGGCTTGCATGGCCGCGGAATTACCGATCGCGGTGATCGTGTACGGCGGGCTGTAGGTGCGCCCGTTGAGCAGCAGCGTATTGCCCACACAGCGGGGCATAGAGGTGGCGATGAGCCGCTGGTCTTGCATCTGGATCGCCTCGGCGCCGGCGGTCCACAACGCATTGAGCACGGCCTGGATGTCTTGCTGGTGCACCACGAGGTCGTCGGGCGACGCATCGCGCGGGAACCGGCCGTTGGCGTCGCGTTGCGCATCCTCGAGGGTGACCACCAGACCCGGGCCGTGCACCGGGTTCATATCCGCCTCGCCGGCGAGCTGTGCGGAGCGCCGCAGCATCGCGGCCAGCGCGGCGTCCGACGAGCGCCCGTGCGCCGCATCGATCTTTCCCGCCAGTTCCTCGCGTTGGGCGTTGAGGCGGTTCACCGACGACTGGGTCTCACGGACCAAGTCCACCAGCCGCGGGGCGTCGCTGCCGCGGATCTCGGCGCCGCCGGATACCCCGTGTGTGGCGGCGAGCAGCAATCCGGCCAGCACACAGACCACCGGGACGCCGAAGCGCCACGGCGACTGGCGCGTCGGGGTCATCGAGTCTCCATTTCCTGGTCACCGTCCCAGGTGCGTTAGTCTCGTAGCCAAGCTATGGGTGCAGCTGCCGTGTTCATCGTTGCACCCCGTCCCGCTCACCGTGTTGTTGAGGTAATCCGCGAGGTAATCATGCCCAAGTCCAAGGTCCGTAAGAAGAACGACTTCACCGTCAGCGCGGTCAGCCGCACCCCGGTGAAAGTCAAGGTCGGACCGTCGAGCGTGTGGTTCGTCGCGCTGTTCATCGGCCTCATGCTGATCGGCCTCGTCTGGCTGATGGTTTTTCAATTGGCCGCGGTCGGAACACAGGCGCCGGCCGCCCTCAATTGGATGGCGCAACTGGGTCCCTGGAACTATGCCATCGCGTTCGCTTTCATGATCACCGGTTTGTTGCTCACGATGCGCTGGCACTGAGCGGGACAACCCACGGAATGAATTCATTTTGGGACTGATTTGGCACTGCGCCAGCAACTTTCCGAGCACCCAATCACACGCGTGTGATTTATCCCCACTGTTGATAGAGATTGTGGATAACTGCATCGGCAGTGGTGGGAGGGGTTAACGACCGCATGCAGCAAACACAATGGGAGCCGCACGCGGCGGGAATCGCAGGTTGTGGAGCCGCGGGTGTTCTAATGGCTATCGCCAGTGTGACCCTAATCACAGACCTGCCGGGGCGTGTTCTGGCGGGCGTTGCCGCAGTGGGTCTGATCTTGTTTGCGGGAATGTCTTGGCGCGCGCGCCCGAAACTGGCAATCACGCCCGAAGGGCTGTCGCTGCGCGGCTGGTTTCGGACGCAGGTATTACAGCAATCCGACATCAAGATCATCCGCATCATCGAGTTCCGCCGCTATGGACGCAAAGTGCGGTTGCTGGAGGTCGAAACGGCCGACGACGGCCTGGTGCTGTTCTCCCGCTGGGACCTTGGGACCGACCCGCTTCAGGTGCTCGACGCGCTCACGACAGCCGGCTACGCGGGACGTTCACAGCACTGAGCGGCCCCGAATGGGGGAGCGGTTCAGGAGATGGTGATCGACTCGATGACGACCGGCTCGGAGGGGCGGTCGTTACCGTCGGTGCTCGTCGTCGCGATCGTCTCGACCACCTGCTGCGATTCCGGGTCGGTCACTTCGCCGAAGATCGTGTGGCGCCGGTTCAGGTGCGGCGTCTTATCGACGGTGATGAAGAACTGCGAGCCGTTGGTGCCCGGGCCCGCGTTCGCCATCGCCAGCAAGTAGGGCTTGTCGAATTGCAGCTCGGGATGGAACTCATCGGCGAACTTGTACCCCGGACCGCCGCGGCCGGTCCCGGTCGGGTCGCCGCCCTGGATCATGAAGCCCCGGATCACTCGGTGAAAGACCGCGCCATCGTAGAACGGGCCGGAGGAGCCTCCCGACGCGTTCTGGGTCGAGTACTCCTTGGTGCCCTGCGCCAGGCCGACGAAGTTGGCGACCGTCTTGGGCGCGTGGTTTCCGAACAAGGCGACCTTGATGTCGCCGCGGTTGGTGTGGAGCGTGGCGGTAGCAGTCTGAAAGGGGCTGTTAGTCACGGCACCAAAGTCTGCCACTACGCGTGGGCGGGCCCGCACGCGGTGCCACCCAATCCGAAACCGCTGGCAAAACCCCACGAACACACACCGCGCCCGCCGACGTCCCTATGCTGGCCTTCAGATATCGGGCTCGCTTCACAACAGGCGTCACCAGCGGAACGGAAGGGCGGCAGATGAGCGCGAAGACGGAATCCCGGCTGACCCCGCGGGAGCGACTGGCCCGAGGCCTGACCTATTCGGCGAGGGGGCCGGTGGACGTCACCCGCGGAGTCGTGGGTCTCAGTGCCCAGTCTGCGCAGTCGACGGCCGCGCAGCTGCGTCGTCGGTATCAGGAGGGGCGTCTGGCCCGGGACATCGCGGCGGCCCAAGCAGCCCTCGCCCAGGAGCTGGCCGCCGCACAGGACGTGGTCACCAGCCTGCCCCAAGCGCTGCAGGACGCGCGGCGCGCACGGCGTCGCGGCAAGCGCCCGTGGGTGATTGCGGGAGTAGCCGTGGCGGTCCTTGCCGGCGGCGCCGCGGTGTTCAGCATCGTCCGGCGCTCAGTGCGGGCGAAACCTCAAGAGCCGCAGTCACGGCCGCCCAGTGTGGATGTTCAGCAGCGTCCGTGAGCTCACTGCACGGTGAGGCGCAATCGTTCGCGGCGCCGCACCAGAATGCTCGGCAGCCATTCTCCGACCTCGGCCGCGCCGATCCACGTGGTGCGCTCGAGCAGCATCCGTAACACGATGTGGGCTTCTAGGCGTGCCAGTGCAGCCCCCACGCAGAAGTGCACGCCCTTGCCGAAGCTCACGTGACTTTTGCCCGCGACGCGGTCAAGGCGGAAGTCGTTCGGGGCCTCAAAGTGCGCCGGGTCGCGGTTGGCCGCTCCCCACATCAACAGCAGATGTGAGTCGGCCGGCACCGCGACCCCACCGAGTGTGGTGTCGTGCCACACGTGCCGGTAATGACCCCGAAACGGCGCCTCGAAACGCAGTGTCTCTTCGATGAAAGCGCCTAGTAACTCCGGCCTTTCGCGGAGCCCCTGTTGGATCGCGGGGCGATCGGTGAGGATCCACGCCGCACTACCCAACAGAGAAGCGGTCGACTCGCCGGCCGCGCTGAAGAGAGTGAGCATGATCCCCAGCGCCGGCAGTTGCTCTAGTTCACCCGATGCGTAGCGCGCGGCCAGGTCGGCGATCAGGCCGGATTCACCGTTGGCGCTTGATTTTTCGAAATACTCCATGACATACCCCGATAGTTCCATCGCCGCCATCCCGGCTTGCTCGAGACGCTCGGGAGTCACGATCCCGTCAAGCAGTGTGGTGGTGGCGTAGCCGAGCCTGATGAGGTTGTCGACATCGTCATCGGGGAGACCCAGGAGCTTGCAGACCACCATCATCGGCAGCCGATTGGCGATGCTGCTCATCCATTCGATCTGACCGTCGCGCAGGTTCTGCGTCCACAAGTCGTCGGCGGTCTGGGCGGCAAATTCTTCGATGATCCGGATCCGCCTGGCCGACAGGTGTGGCAACAAAATCTTGCGGTGCATCGCGTGCACGGGGTCATCCGCCGTGGCCAATACGTGCATCGGGGATCCCGGCTGGCCCATATCGAACGGCGTGACGGTGCCGTCCTCGTGAAAGACCATGGTCGCCGTGAGGTTCGACGAAAAATCCTCGACCCGATCGACGGCCTCTTGCACCGCGTCCCAACCGCACACGGCGTAGAAGGCGGAGTCACCGATACGCTGCACCGGCGCCTCGGCCCGCATCCGGTCATACAGCGGGTAGGGATCTTGCATCGCCGCGCTACCGAAGAACCGGGTCGCACTGTCCAAGACCGCCATGCGTTTCAGGCTCGATGCCGCTCACCCCCGGGTCAATGGCGCGCGGCGAAGTTGAGGAGCCCCCGCGGTCAGTGTCGATGGGGGATGGCCGAGTCTAGGCCTCACCAGCAGCACGTTCGTGTGAGAGAAACCGGCTTAAATTTCTCATGCTGCGAGAACTATTTCGGCATCCCGCGGCGTAGGGGAGCATGGGTGGATGCCGCGCGAAGACTGGTTGGTGGGCCGCGATCGCGGTAGCGAAGCCGCCGAGCGGATCTACGCCGCGGCGGCCGACCTCATCGCTCGCCAGGGCTACGAAGCGTTCACGATCGAGGCCTTGGCCACCCGGGTTCACTGCTCGCCCGCGACGATCTACCGGCACGCCGGCGGCAAGGCGACCATCCGCGACGCCGTCGTCGGTATCCACGCGGCTCGCATCGTCGACACCATACGGGAAGCCATCAAGGACCTCCGCGGGCCGGATCGGGTCGTGGCCGCAACGATCCTCGCGCTCGACCGTCTGCGATCCGATCCACTGGCCCAGCTCATGCGGTCGATCCACACGGCGCCGGTCAGCGACTGGGTGATCAGCTCGCCCACCGTGACCGGCCTGGCCGCCGAGATGCTGGGGCCCGGCAACGACGATCCGTTGGCCGGGCAGTGGCTGATCCGCGTCTTCCTCGCGCTATGGGGTTGGCCGCTCAAAGACCCGGCCGCCGAACGCGCCCTGGTGGAACGCTTCCTCGGCTCGTCCTACACACCATGGGCAGAATCAGCGAATTAGGCGGTCCACAGAGGGAGACCAGTTTGTGGAGCCTAGGGGAATCGAACCCCTGACACCCGCCTTGCAAAGGCGGTGCTCTACCAACTGAGCTAAGGCCCCTCATCGTGACTGTGTGGTTGACCGGAGTCATCCGCAGCCACGTGCCAGACCTCGACTCCACGTCGTGACCGCGCCACCGCTACCAATACGGCGATCAGTCCCAGTGGCAGTGCGATTCGTACGCAACGTCTTGACGGGCACATGGTTGTGGGCCTAGGAGGACTCGAACCTCCGACCTCTTCGTTATCAGCGAAGCGCTCTAACCGCCTGAGCTATAGGCCCGTACTCGCGTACGGCCGAGCGACGAGATTACCGCAACAGCCGCCTGACTCCCAAAAGCGCAGCATCCACGCTAGTCGCGATCCGCCAGGGTCACTTCGATGCCGCCGATCAGATCGGTGGTCAGGTTGTAGACGAAGGCGGCGATGGTCGCCATCGCGGTCAGCAGCACGATGTTGACCAGACCGATCAGGACGGCGCCGCCGAAAATCGTGCCGCTGGACACCAGTTCGCCGCTGCTGCCGCTGGTGTTGTTCAGCAAATCACCGACGTTGCTGTTCAACTTCGACCACACACCCATGCCCCCGAGCACGAGGTAGAGGAACGCGACCGCGATCATCCACACGAAGAACAGGGCCACCGAAAGCAGCAGCGACACCTTCAACGTGCTCCACGGATCGACCCGGCGGATCTGCATGCTGGCCCGAACCGGGCCTCGCGTCCGCCGCGACACCTGCACCCGCTCGCGGTTCTCCCGGCTTTCCGTGGTCGCCGGGCGGCCGGCTCCCGACGAGCTCTCCGAGGGCCGCTCCGATGGTGGCTGGCGGTGCGGGCCGCGGGACGGGCCGGACAGATCCGGCAATTCGCTGGCGTAGGCCTCGGCGGGCGAGCCCTCCCCGCGCGACGGCGCGGCCTCTGCATCTTTCGCATGCGACGTGGCGCCGGCTCCCGGCGCCGCGGTACCGGAGATGAAACGGTTCAGCCGGGCCTCCACCCCGCTGGGCGGGCCCGACGGCCGCTTTTCAGTCGGCGGCTCATTCTGGCGGGGCGGCGGCTGCTGAGGCCGGCCGCCGCCGCGCGGCCACGGCGGTCCGTCCCCGGTCTCCTGGGTGCGGCCACCCTGTGCGGGTGGGGCCGCGCGGCGCACGCCGGCGCGCTCGACCGAACTGTCCCCGTTGGGGCCGTCCCCCTTATTGGGGGCGCCCGGCTCGTTCGGTGAAGTCACGCCGACTCCTTAGTTCTCGACCCTGGCCGCCCAGGCGGTGGCAGCCGCGTCATGTCTGGTCGGGCTGAGTCTAATTGCCCGACCCCTCCTCGGGCCGCGCCGAGGCCCGCATCGCCATCCGGCTGAGTCTAATTGCCGACTAACTCTCCGACTCCGCACCACCGTCGATTTCCTCGACGGCTTCGTCCGCGTTTGCTTCCGCATTGCGGGCGATGGCCAACAACGTGTTCTCTTCACCCAGGTTCATCAGACGCACGCCCTTGGTCTGCCGGCCCGCCTTGCGGACCTGGCGCGCCGCGGTGCGGATGACGCCGCCTCCCGAAGTGATCGCGTACAACTCGCTGTCCTCTTCGACGATCAGCGCACCGACAAGCCTGCCGCGCCGACGGTCGTACATCACCGTCAGGACGCCCTTGCCGCCGCGACCCTGCACCGGATATTCCTCGATCGCGGTGCGCTTGGCGTACCCGCCGGAGGTCGCCACCAGCAGGTAGGTGCCCTCACGAACTACGTTGAGCGACAACAGGTAATCGTCGGCGTTGAAGCGCATGCCCTGCACGCCGGAGGTGGCGCGTCCCATTGGGCGCAGCGCCTCATCGGTCGCCGAGAACCTGATGGACTGGCCGTTGGCCGACACCAGCAGCAGGTCGTCCTCCGAGGAACACAGCACCGCACCGACCAGCTCGTCGCTGTCACGCAGGTTGATCGCCACGATTCCGCCCGAACGGTTCGAGTCGAAATCGGTCAGCTTGGTCTTCTTCACCAGCCCGTTGCGGGTGGCCAGCACCAGGTACGGGGCGTCCTCGTAGCCGCGGATCTGGATGACCTGGGCGATCCGCTCCTCGGGCTGGAAGGCCAGCAGGTTGGCGACGTGCTGACCGCGCGCCGTCCGGGACGCTTCCGGCAGTTCGTAGGCCTTGGCGCGGTACACGCGGCCCTGCGTGGTGAAGAACAGGATCCAGTCGTGCGTTGAGCACACGAAGAAGTGCCGCACGATGTCGTCCTGCTTCAGCCCCGCGCCCTGCACACCCTTGCCGCCGCGCTTCTGGCTGCGGTACAGGTCGGTCTTGGTGCGTTTGGCGTAGCCGGTTTCGGTGATGGTGACGACGACGTCCTCGCGGGCGATCAGGTCCTCGTCGTTGACGTCACCGTCGGCCGCGATGATCCGGGTGCGCCGTTCGTCGCCGTGCTTGTCGACGATCTCGGAAAGCTCGTCGTGCACGATCCGGCGCTGCCGCTCGGGCTTGGCCAGGATGTCCTCCAAGTCGGCGATCTCGGCTTCGATCTTGGCCAAGTCGTCGATGATGCGCTGGCGCTCCAGGGCGGCGAGGCGCCGCAGTTGCATGTCCAGAATCGCCTGGGCCTGGATTTCGTCGATATCCAGCAGCTCGATCAGGCCGGCCCGCGCGATCTCCACGGTCTCCGACGCGCGGATCAAGGCGATGACCTCATCCAGCGCATCGAGCGCTTTGACCAGACCGCGCAAGATGTGGGCGCGTTCGTTGGCCTTGCGCAACCGATAGGTGGTGCGCCGGATGATGACGTCGAGTTGGTGATTGACGTAGTGGCGGATCATCTGGTCGAGCCGCAGGGTGCGCGGCACCCCGTCGACGATGGACAGCATGTTGGCGCCGAAGCTGGTCTGCAGCTGGGTGTGCTTGTAGAGGTTGTTCAACACCACCTTGGCGACGGCGTCGCGCTTGATCTCCACGACGATGCGCAAACCCACCCGGTCGCTGGACTGGTCCTCGATGTTGGAGATGCCGGCGAGCTTGCCGTCGCGGACCTGCTCGGCGATCGAGGTGATGAAGTTGTCGTGGTTCACCTGATACGGCAATTCGGTGATGACCAGCGCGGTGCGTCCGCGCGAATCCTCTTCTACCTCAACGACTCCGCGCATCCGGATCGACCCGCGTCCGGTGGTGTACGCGTCATGGATACCCTGCGATCCGACGATCAGGCCGTGGGTGGGGAAGTCGGGGCCTTTGACCCGCTCGCGGACCGCGGCCAGCGTCGCCTCCTCGTCGGCCTCGTGATTGTCCAGGCACCAGTAGACGGCTTCGGCCAACTCGCGCAGGTTGTGCGGCGGGATATTGGTAGCCATCCCGACCGCGATGCCGCCGGAGCCGTTGGCCAGCAGGTTGGGGAACCGGCTGGGAAGCACGGTCGGCTCCTGGACCCGGCCGTCATAGTTGGGGATGAAATCGACTGTCTCCTCGTCGATTTCACGCAACATCTCCATCGCGAGCGGAGTCAGCCGCGCCTCGGTGTAGCGCATCGCGGCCGGCGGGTCGTTGCCCGGCGAACCGAAGTTGCCCTGACCGTCGACCAAGGGATAGCGCAGCGACCACGGCTGCGCCATGCGCACCAACGTGTCGTAGATCGACGAATCGCCGTGCGGGTGATAGTTACCCATCGTCTCGGCCACCGACCGTGCAGACTTGGCGTGTCCGCGGTCGGGCCTGAACCCGGAGTCGAACATCGCATAGAGGACCCTGCGGTGGACCGGCTTGAGGCCGTCGCGCACCTCGGGCAGGGCGCGCCCAACGATCACGCTCATCGCGTAATCGATGTAGCTGCGCTGCATCTCCTGCTGAATGTCGACCGGCTGGATCCGGTCGACGGAGTCGTCATTTGGCGGCAGCGTGGTGTCAGTCATCTAGTCCTCGTGGGTCGGTCAACGGTGGCTGGTCTGATCGCTCAGACGTCGAGGAAGCGAACGTCCTTGGCATTACGGGTGATAAAGCTGCGGCGCGCATCGACGTCCTCGCCCATCAGGATCGAGAACAGTTCGTCGGCGGCTGCGGCGTCGTCCAGCGTGATTTGGCGCAGTACCCGAACGGTGGGGTCCATCGTGGTTTCCCATAGTTCTTTGGCGTCCATTTCACCCAGACCCTTGTAGCGCTGGATCCCGTCTTCGGCGTTGATCCTCTTGCCCGCTGCCCGTCCGGCCTCCAACAAGCCGTCGCGCTCGCGGTCTGAGTAGGCGAATTCGGGCTCGCTGCGCTGCCACTTCAGCTTGTACAGTGGCGGCTGCGCCAAAAACACGTGCCCGTTCTCGATCAGCGGCCGCATGAACCGGAACAGCAGCGTCAGCAACAGTGTCGAGATGTGTTGGCCATCAACGTCCGCGTCGGCCATCAGCACGATCTTGTGATAGCGCAGCTTGGTGAGGTCGAACTCGTCGTGGATGCCGGTGCCCAGGGCGGTGATGATCGCCTGGACTTCGGTGTTCTTCAAAACCCGGTCGATACGCGCTTTTTCGACGTTGATGATCTTGCCGCGCAGCGGCAGGATGGCCTGGAACATCGAGTCGCGCCCACTCTTGGCCGATCCGCCGGCCGAGTCGCCCTCCACCACATACAGTTCCGACTTGCGCGGGTCGGTGGAGCGGCAGTCGGCGAGCTTTCCGGGCAGCCCGCCGAGGTCGGTAGCGCTTTTGCGGCGCACCAACTCTCGTGCCTTCCGCGCGGCGATGCGGGCCTGCGCCGACGACACCGCCTTGTTGACCACAACTTTGGCGTCCGCGGGGTTGGCTTCGAACCAGTGCGTCAGCTGTTCGTTGCACACCTTCTGCACGAACGACTTGACTTCGGTGTTGCCCAGTTTCGTCTTGGTCTGGCCCTCGAACTGCGGTTCACTCACCTTGACCGAGATCACCGCGGCCAGGCCTTCACGGATGTCGTCGCCGGTGAGGTTGGGGTCCTTGTCCTTCAGCAGCTTCTTGTCTTTGGCGTACTTGTTCACCACCGTCGTCAGCGCGCTGCGGAAGCCCTCTTCGTGGGTACCGCCCTCGTGGGTGTTGATGGTGTTGGCGAAGGTATGCACCGATTCGGAGTAGCCGCCGTTCCACTGCATCGCGATTTCGACCTCGTGGCCGGGACCCTTGCCGTCGAAGTCGATGATGCTCTGCTGGATCGGGCTCTTGGTGCGGTTGATGTGCTTGACGAAGTCGACCAGGCCACCGGGGTAGTGGAAGGTGCGGTGCTTAACCTTATGTGGCGCACTCGATTCCGCGGCCTTCTCCTGTGCCGACTTGGGGGCTTCGGCGGTGTCGCTGACAACCTCGTCGACTACCTCCTCCTTGGTCACCCGCTCGTCGGTGAGGTTGATGGTCAAACCCTTGTTCAGAAACGCCATTTCCTGCAACCGGCGCGCCACCGTCTCGAAGTCGTAGTCGGTGGTCTCGAAGATGTCGGAGTCGGCCCAGAATCGGATCGTGGTGCCCGTGCGCTTGGTGGCCTCCCCCTGTTTGAGGGTTCCGGGCACGGCACGGTCGTAATACTGCGACCACTCGTGGCCGTCGCGGGCGATGTCCACTTCGAGCCGCTTTGACAGCGCGTTGACCACCGACACACCGACGCCGTGCAGACCACCACTGACGTTGTAGCCACTGTTCTCCCCGCCGAACTTGCCGCCGGCGTGCAGTTGCGTCATCACCACGTCGACGGTGGGGGCGCCGGTCGCGTGCATCGCCACCGGGATACCGCGGCCGTTGTCGGAGACCTCGACGCTGCCGTCGTCGAGGATGCGGACGTCGACCTTGTCGGCGTAGCCGGCCATCGCCTCGTCGACCGAGTTGTCCACCACCTCCCAGATGAGGTGGTGCAGACCACGCTCACCGGTGGACCCGATGTACATACCCGGGCGTTTGCGGACGGCCTCGAGGCCTTCGAGCACGGTGATCGCTGAAGCGCCGTATTCGTCTTGCGCCTTCTTCTTCTGGGCAGCCACGGTCGGAATGCTCTCCTTGGGGTTTCATGCGGGCGGTTCCAGTCACCGCAACAGTCGCATACTGCCAGTCTAGCGTCATCACCCGTCCGCACCGATTTTCTGGCCGCGTTTCTACCCAGCTAACTGCGCCGTGCGGACGATTTTTTTATTCTGGCCGCGTCCCGACGTGCATCGAGGGGATCCACGTCATTCTGGCCGATTTGAGCGGCCTGTGGATAACAGCCCGTCTGGGGACAGAACGCGCCGCCGAACGCGCTAACCGTAGGTGTCGCGCGGGCCCCTTCCGGCGATGTGGCGCGGCCCCTTGCGCCACGACGGGGCGGCGGGCCCGGTGATTTTCAAGGACGTCACCACCCCGTTGCCGACCGCCGCGGCGATCTTGGCCAACAACTGCGCCTGGATCATCCGCAACTGGGTCGCCCATGCCGTCGATTCGGCGGCCACGTTCAGCACGCCGTCGTTGAGGGCGGTGGGGACCGCATGGTCGGCGATCTGGTGGCCGACCACGGATGTCCAGTTGCCCAGCACGGTGCCCTCGGCGACTTGCGCGGACCACCCGCGCTTTTTCGCCAGATCGCGCGCCACCCTGCCCAGGGGCTGCGGGTCACGGATGTCCGGACCCGGCCCCGACCAGCGGCGCCGCTGGCCCGCCACCCGGCGGGGGGAGGGCGCCACCGCACGGCCGCGACCAGCGTCTTTGCCCTGCGCCCGCGCCGCTGCCCGGGCCTCCTCGAGGGTGCGCCTGACCAGGTCGATCCCGGTCAGCTCGCTCGATGGCCCACTGGAGTCAGCACGCGGATCGTCACCCGTGCCGGTCATGCGCGCATCTCCGATACCCGGCCCGAGTCGCTGTCGCGGAGATCCACATAGACCTGTCGGACGTCCCAATCCGCCGGGATGTCCTCGACGACCGCCGCGGTGACCAGCACCTGCTCGGCCGATTCGGCCACCGTGGCCAGCGCGCGGCGCCGCGCGGCGTCGAGTTCCGCGAATACGTCGTCGAGCAATAGCACGGGATCGCTCTCGTCGGCGCGCAGCAGTTCGTACGCGGCCAGCCGCAGCGCCAACGCGAACGACCACGACTCCCCATGGCTGGCAAAGCCTTTCGCCGGTTGATCACCGAGCCACAACTCCAAGTCGTCGCGGTGCGGACCGACCAAACACATGCCACGCTCCAGCTCCGCATCGCGGCGTGCCGACAACGCCGCCAACAGGGCGGCCTCCAGAAACTCCCGATCACCGCCCGCGATCTCCGCCGCGAGGTCAGCACCCAGACTGGATCGGTAGGTGATGGCGGCCGCGCGTGATCCAGGGGCCAGCAGCTGATAAGCCTTCTCGACTTCTGGAGCCAGCTGGTTCACCAAATCGATACGGGCGGCCATCAATTGGGCACCGTGTTCGGCAAGACGAGCGTCCCACACGTCGAGCGTGTCCAGCGCGCTTCGATCGCCGCGGTACCGCGCGCCCGACACGGATTTCAACAGCGCGGTCCGCTGCCGCAAAGCCTTTTCGTAGTCTGCCCGCACCGCCGCCACCGACGGCCGCCGCACCGTCGCCAAATCGTCGAGGTAACGACGTCGCTCCGACGGATCTCCGCGCACCAACGCCAGGTCCTCGGGAGCGAACAGAACCGCGCGCAGGACGCCGATCACCTCACGCGTGCTACGCACCGGCGAACGATTCAGCCGCGCCTTGTTCGCCCGGCCCGCAGCGATTTCCAGATCGACCGCACATTCCCTACCCTCGTTGACCACGATCGTGGAAACCACGGCGCGGGCGGCGCCAGCGCGGATCAACGGCGCGTCCGTTCCCACCCGGTGTGAACCCAAGGTGCACGAATACCACAGCGCCTCAAGAAGATTCGTCTTCCCGAAACCGTTCGCACCGATGAAGACCGTCCGACCGGGTTGCAATTCGAGGTCGGCGTGTGCCCAGGACCGGAAGTCACGCAGTCCCAAATGCCGGACGTACACCTAGCCAGGCAACCGGACAGGCATCAACAGGTAGACGTAATCGGTCGGCAGCGCGCTGAAGGGCCCCGTGCCGGTCGGGTGGCTGTCGTCGTCCAACGCCGGGCGCAGCAACGCGGGCTTGCCCGGAGTGGTGAAGCCAAACGACACCCGCTCGGAATGAACCGATCCCAGTCCATCGGTCAGGTAAGTCGGGTTGAAGGCAATAGTCAGCGGTTCACCGGCGAAATCGATAGCCAGATCTTCTTCGGCCCGGCCGACGTCGTCGGCACCCGCGGACAGCCGCAGCGATCCCTCGCTGAATTCCATCCGTACCTGAGCTCCGCGGTCGGCGACCAACGCCACCAACTTGATGGCCTCGGTCAATTCCGCCACGTTGATGGTGGCGACCGCGGTGTGCTCGGCCGGCAAGAGTTGGCGGAACTTCGGGAATTCGGCGTCGAGCAGGCGAGTGGTACTGCGCTTGCCGTTCCCGCTGATACCGAGCAGCCCGTCTTTTCCAACGCCCGCACCCGCACCCAGCGACAGACGAACATCAGAACCGTCGGTGCCGGTCCGGGCGGCTTCGGCCAACGTTTTGGCCGGCACCAGGACCGCGGCCTCGATGTCGGGGGAGGCCGCCGACCAAGTCAGCTCGCGAACCGCCAGCCGGAACCTGTCGGTGGCGGCCAAGACCACCGTGTCGCCCGAAATCTCAACCCGGATCCCCGTCAACATGGGCAGCGTGTCGTCGCGACCGGCAGCGATGGCGACCTGACTGATCGCCTCGGCGAACAGATCGGCGGGCAGTGTCCCGGTCTCATCCGGCAGACCCGGCAGCGTCGGGTAATCCTCGACCGCCATCGTCGGCAGCGAAAACCTCGCGTTCCCGCAGTTCAGAGCCACTCGATTGCCGTCGACGTAGAAGTCGATCGGCTTGTTCGGCAGCGCCCGAACGATGTCGGACAACAACCGTCCGGAGACCAAAACACTTCCAGGAGAAGCGATTTCGGCCGCAACCTGTGCTTCCGCGGAAACTTCGTAATCGAACCCGGAGATCGTGAGACCCTCATCGGTCCCGGACAACAGCACACCCGAGAGCACCGGCACCGCGGGTCTGGACGGCAGGTTCTTCGCCACCCACGACACCGCGTCGGCGAAAGACTCCCGCGCCAAACGAAACTTCAAGTCGCTGAGGCCAGCCGTTGTCGTCGCCGCGTCCATAGCGTCCCTTCACCTTCAGCGTTTTCGAATCATTTTGGCTAGCCTCCCCCGCTAGCACGGGGCCCGCCACGATCGCCGGTGACGCGAAGCGCCGACGACGACCGTAACGGCAGTCGAAGAACAACCGTAGATCCTCACGGGCCATCTTGAAAGCTAATCGCAAAGGCCGACAAACCGATCTGACGAAGGCGTCGACGAGGGGTGTGCACCGAACGTCCCCAGGCCTGTATTTCAAAGAAGAACCGATGAAGAGATCTCAGTAACAGTATTAAGGGCTGTGCATTCTGGGGACAGCGTCGTCCCCGCGCAGCTAGCGCGGCGATCGGGATGTGGATCTTGGCGTCGGCGGCTGTGAATCAGATGTTGGTCCGATGGGGACGAATGACGGGTGTGCACGGAACGGCCGGTGCTGCACCGGCGTTTGATTGCTCTGTGCACAGGGCTGCCCACATGCCCTGGGTGTGGCGGGTGTGACGGACGCGCGAGAAGTTTCTCGAAAAAAATTACGCGCAGGTGCCCCGAAACCCGGGATTCAGCGCTTGGAGCGCTGCCGGATGCGAGTGGTGAGCTCCTTGACGTGATCAAAAACCTCACGCCGCTCGGCCATCTCGGACAAAATCTTGCGCTGCGCGTACATGACCGTGGTGTGGTCGCGACCGAACGCCTGCCCGATCTTGGGCAGCGACAGATCGGTGAGCTCACGGCACAGATACATGGCGATCTGGCGTGACTGGGCCAGCGCCCGTGTCTTACCGGGGCCGCGAAGTTCTTCCACGGTGGTATCGAAGTATTCGGCGGTGGCGGCCATGATGGTGGCCGCGCTGATCTGCATCGTACTGGCGTCGGCGATCAAGTCGCGAAGCACGATTTCCGCCAGCGCCTTGTCGATCGGGGTCTTGTTCAGCGAGGCGAACGCGGTCACCCGGATCAGGGCGCCTTCGAGCTCGCGGATGTTGCGTTCGATGCTGCTGGCGATGAGTTCCAGCACGTCGTCGGGGACAGCCAGCCGCTCCATCTGGGCTTTCTTGCGCAAGATGGCGATGCGGGTTTCCAGCTCGGGGGGCTGCACATCGGTGATCAGGCCCCACTCGAACCGCGTTCTGAGCCGGTCTTCCAGGGTCGCCAGCTGCTTGGGCGGCCGGTCCGAGGAGATGACGATCTGCTTGTTGGCGTTGTGCAACGTGTTGAAGGTGTGGAAGAACTCTTCCTGGATACCTTCTTTGCCCTCGATGAATTGAATGTCATCGACCAGCAGCACGTCGACGTCGCGGTAGCTGCGCTTGAAGGCGACCTTGCGGTCGTCGCGGAGCGAGTTGATGAAGTCGTTGGTGAATTCCTCGGTGGAGACGTACTTGACCCGCATCCCAGGGAACAACCGCTGCGCGTAATTACCGGCGGCATGCAACAGGTGGGTCTTGCCGAGACCGGACTCACCCCAGATGAAAAGGGGGTTGTACGCGCGGGCCGGCGCTTCGGCGATGGCCAAGGCGGCGGCGTGCGCGAATCGGTTGGAGGCGCCGATGACGAACGTGTCGAAGGTGTAGCGGCGGTTGAGGCTCGTTCCGGCGGCGACGGCGGGGTCGATGGCATGGGGCCGCTCGGTGAAGTAGTTCGGCCAGCCGGGCTGGGTGCTGTCCACGGTCTCACCGTTTTCGAACGGCTCGCCGGTGCCGCCCGTGGCGTCGTCGCCCGGGAAGGAGCCGTCGGATCCGGGGAACGGTTCGGCCGGTGGGACCAGAGCGTCCTCGACATCGTCGGCCGGGGGAGCGATGCGGACTCCCAGTTGGATCTGTTGTCCGAGCCGGCGGCTGAGCGCATCGGTGATCGGGGCGCGCAGGTGACGTTCGATCTCGTTCTGCACGAAGCTGCTCGGGACCGACAGCAGAGCAAATCCCTCGACGATCGTCAGCGGCCGGACAAGATTCAGCCAAGCTCTTTGCTGGGGGGTGAGGGGTGTGACCAGGGCCGTGCGGTTAGCGGCCAGGCCGTCTGCGCTGGGGTCGCCGTTGAGTTCGGAAACGACCGCATTCCACACCGTCGTAAAGCTTGAACCGGGGTCATCGGTCAACGACGCATCTCCCTGGTTCTCGAAGGTCCCGGGTCGAAGTACAACTCACGCTTGGCGACAAAACAAGCTGTCCACATAGTTATACACAGGTGTGGACAGGATGACCGTATGCGAGCCACAAGCTACCGGCGACGGCTCGCGATCTCCGCGCTGGAAGAAAACCTTGAAAGGTTGTCTAGGCAGCTAGTCGATCCACCATCCTCGCTTCGTTGTCGAGCGCTGCTTAGTCTAAAACGACTTGCGCAGAAGCTAACAGTTTTCTGTGCGGCTGCCAACCGTTCTGCTGCATTCCAATCGGGTTGTTTAGGGTAAGTGGGGCCTGGGTTCGGCTCGTTAGCGTAGTCATGCCGGAGCCGAGTGTGACCGGAACGGAAATCTTTTGCCGGGTCCCCGCGGCTCAGTTGCGGCAAGCCAGGTTTGACCAGGCGAAGGCTCGTCAGTACCCTCAAACAGTCGCCCGAAAGTCGGCGATACGGCTGCGACCCAGAACCACATGGGGACCGCGCCGGCCAGCAGCAGCAAGACCACCTCCGGTCCGAACGCAGACGAGCCCGAAGCGAAGCGTCTGTACGGCCGGATGGCAAACAACGAGGAGAACGTCGTGGCCAAGGGCAAGCGGACCTTCCAGCCGAATAACCGGCGCCGAGCCCGCGTGCATGGCTTCCGCTTGCGGATGCGCACTCGTGCCGGACGCGCGATCGTGTCCGGTCGGCGCCGCAAGGGCCGCCGCGCGTTATCTGCCTGATCGCGGGTCAGGTCTTTCAGCCGTGCTTCCCGCACGCAACCGCATGACGCGGTCAATTGAGTTTGACGCGACGGTGAAGCACGGGATTCGCACGGCGCAGCCCGACATCGTCGTTCACTTCCTGCGGGGAAGTGGCCGCGACGACGCGACGGCGCCACACGTCGGATTGGTTGTCGGCAAGCCCGTCGGGTCGGCCGTGGAACGTCACCGGGTGGCCCGCCGGCTGCGGCATGTGGCCCGCACGATTCTGAGCGAACTCGCGCCGTCCGACCGGATGGTGATCCGCGCGCTGCCCAGCAGCCGGACCGCGTCGTCGGCTCGCTTGGAGCAGGAACTGCGGCGGTGTTTGCGGCGCGTGCCGGCGGCGGGAATCGCACCGTGACGGGACGGTCGCTGGTGGGCACGTTCACCCACACCGTGGGAAGCTCCGCCGCGCGGGGATTGATTTTCCTGATCCAGCTCTATCGGCATATGGTGTCGCCGCTACGTCCGGCGACGTGTCGCTTCGTACCCACGTGCAGCCAGTACGCGGTCGACGCGCTGAACGAGTACGGCTTGATCCGAGGGAGCTGGCTGGCTGCGGCCAGACTCGCCAAGTGCGGCCCATGGCACGAGGGTGGATGGGATCCGATACCGGATCGCCCCGCATGCCAGGTGAATTGCCAAGATGCCAGCGACGTTCGGGCCCTCCGAACGACGCGAGGGGAGAGTGAATCCTTTGTCGTTTGATGTTTTCAGCCTCGACTTCGTCTACTACCCGGTGTCGTGGATCATGTGGGTTTGGTACAAGTTGTTCGCATCGATGCTCGGGCCGTCGAACTTCTTCGCCTGGGCGCTGTCGGTGATGTTCTTGGTGTTCAGCCTGCGCGCGCTGCTTTACAAACCCTTCGTGCGCCAGATCCGCACCACGCGCCAGATGCAGGAACTGCAACCGCAGATCAAGGCGCTGCAGAAGAAGTACGGCAAAGACCGCCAGCGCATGGCGCTCGAGATGCAGAAGCTGCAGCGCGAGCACGGCTTCAACCCGATCCTCGGCTGCCTCCCGATGCTGGCGCAGATCCCGGTGTTCATCGGGCTGTATCACGTGTTGCGCTCGTTCAACCGGACCACCGGCGGCTTCGGGCAGCCGCACCTGTCGGTGGTGCAGAACCGGCTCACCGGAAACTACGTGTTCACCCCGACGGACGTCGGGCACTTCCTGGACGCCAACCTGTTCGGCGCACCGATCGGCGCCTTCATGACACAGCGGACCGGTTTGGACGCATTCACCTTCTTCAGCCGGCCGGCCGTGATCGCCGTCGGCCTACCGGTGATGGTCCTGGCCGGGGTCGCGACGTACTTCAACAGCCGGGCGTCGGTGGCGAGGCAGAGCCCGGAGGCGGCGGCCAACCCTCAGACCGCGATGATGAACAAGCTTGCGCTGTATGTGTTTCCACTGGGCGTAGTCGTCGGTGGGCCGTTCCTTCCGCTCGCGATCATCCTGTACTGGTTCGCGAACAACATCTGGACCTTCGGTCAGCAGCACTACGTCTTCGGGATGATCGAAAAAGAGGACGAAGCCAAGAAGCAGGAAGTGATCGCGCGGCGGGCGGCCAACGCGCCGGCGCCGGGAGCCAAACCGAAGCGGAGCCCGAAGACGGCGCCGCCGGGTGGGAACGGTGCGGAGAAGGCCGACGCCGACGCCGATGAGTCCGGTTCCGCGGAAACGGATCCCGATGTGGCCGACGCGCAACCGACAGAAGCGGACGACGGGCCGAGCAACCGGACCCCGCGTCCCGGGGCACGACCGAAGAAACGCAAACGCTGATACCGCCGGACAAGCTATCGGGGCGACCTTGGCAGGGGGACCCCAACTGGGCTCAGACCCATGGATGAGGGAGAGAAAGACATGACAGACGCAGACACCACCGAGCGCGAGGTTGACACCGACCTCGAGGCGCCAGCCCCGGCCGAGGACGCCGCCCAAGGCGATGCCGAGGAGACCGACGACATGGAGGAGCGGTTGGTCGCCGAGGGCGAGATCGCCGGCGACTACCTCGAGGAGTTGTTGGACCTCTTGGACTTCGACGGCGACATCGACTTGGACGTCGAGGGAAGCCGGGCGGTCGTGAGCATTGACGGCAGTGACGACTTGACCAAGTTGGTCGGCCGCGGCGGTGAGGTGCTGGACGCGCTGCAGGAGCTCACCCGGTTGGCGGTGCACCAGAAGACCGGCGTGCGGAGCCGGTTGATGCTCGACATCGCCAGTTGGCGCCGTCGTCGTCGCGAAGAGTTGGCGGCGTTGGGCGACAAGGTCGCGCGGCGGGTGCTCGAATCGGGGGAGCGCGAAGAGCTGGCGCCGATGACGCCCTTCGAGCGGAAGATCGTGCACGACGCCGTCGCAGCGGTCTCCGGGGTGCACAGCGAGAGCGAGGGCGTCGAGCCCGCGCGCCGCGTGGTCGTTCTGCACGACTGACGCCCCAGAGTTACAGCGGTGTAGTTCGTCTGGTCCGAAGGGCGTCCGAACGTCGAAGGCGCCCGCGCCAACTAGAGGATGTTTCACGTGAAACATGGCGATCCGGTCGAAGCCGCGGGGGAGCCCGCGGGCTCGGACTCAGACGCCTGCTCGGATTCGGCCGCCGCAGTCTTCGGGGAGCGGCTCGCGGTCGCGCGGCAGTACGCCGGACTGCTTGCCGGACCGGGCGTGGAGCGCGGGTTGCTCGGGCCCCGGGAAGTCGACCGCATCTGGGACCGCCACATATTGAACAGCGCCGCCGCCGCCGAACTCATTGCTACGGGCGAGCGCGTCATCGACATCGGCAGCGGGGCCGGCCTGCCCGGCATACCGCTCGCGATCGCGCGCCCCGATCTCGAGGTCGTGTTACTCGAACCCCTCCTGCGCCGCAGCGAATTTCTCAACGAGGTCGTCAACGAACTAGGGTTAGCCGTCGAGGTGGTCCGTGGCCGTGCGGAAGAGCCGGCAGTGCGCAGCCGGTTCGGGGAGAGGGATGCGGCGGTGTCACGAGCGGTTGCGGCGTTGGACAAACTGACGAAGTGGAGCATGCCGCTGCTACGCCCGGGCGGCCGGATGCTGGCCATCAAGGGGGAGCGGGCGTCCGAGGAAGTTGAACAGTACCGGCGTGTGATGGCAGCATCGGGCGCCGCTGATGTCAGGGTGGTGACATGTGGCGCGAACTATTTGCGTCCCCCCGCAACCGTAGTTTCAGCGCGACGCGGACAGCCGCCGCGCCACAAGTCGGTACGGACCGGGAAGGCCGGAACGCGATGACATCTCCAGGAGATGGGCCGGTGCCCCCGCAGGTTTCGGAGGATGTTCCTGGCGCGGGGGAGGCTCCGTCCATGCAGGCGTATGTGGCGGCGCCCCCGCGCGAACCGGCGGCGGTCGCGCCGGCGTCGCAGCCCAATGTTTCACGTGAAACAGCGGCCGAATTCGACACTCCGATCGGGGCGGCAGCCGAACGCGCGATGCGGGTTTTGCACACCACGTATCCGCCCCTGCGCCGGCCGGCCCGCCGCCGAGTCTTTACCGTCGCGAACCAGAAGGGCGGCGTGGGTAAGACGACCACCGCGGTCAACCTCGCCGCCGCCCTCGCGCTGCAAGGACTCAAAATTCTCGTCATCGACCTCGACCCCCAGGGCAACGCGAGCACGGCGCTCGGCATCACCGACCGGAAATCGGGGACGCCGTCGTCGTACGAGGTGTTGCTCGGCGAGGTCCCCGTCCACGACGCCCTGAGGAAGAGCCCGCACAATGAGCGGCTGTTCTGCATTCCCGCGACGATCGACTTGGCGGGCGCTGAGATCGAGCTGGTCAGCATGGTGGCGCGCGAGAACCGGTTGCGCACCGCGCTGGCCGATCTCGACAACCTCGACTTCGATTGCGTCTTCATCGACTGCCCGCCATCGCTCGGGCTGCTGACCATCAACGCGCTCGTCGCCGCGCCGGAAGTCTTGATCCCGATCCAGTGCGAGTACTACGCCCTGGAGGGCGTCTCGCAATTGATGCGCAACATCGAGATGGTGAAGGCTCATCTCAATCCGAAACTCGAGGTGAGCACCGTGGTGCTGACTATGTACGACGGCCGCACCAAGCTCGCGGACCAAGTGGCAGAAGAGGTACGCCGCTTCTTCGGAAGCAAGGTGCTGCGGACGGTGATTCCGCGCAGCGTGAAGGTTTCCGAGGCGCCGGGCTACAGCATGACCATCATCGATTACGACCCCGGTTCGCGCGGGGCGATGAGCTACCTCGACGCGAGCCGCGAACTCGCCGAGCGTGATTGACCACCATCCGTGAAGGGACGACCATGACGCAGCCATTACGCAAAAAGGGCGGCCTCGGCCGCGGCCTGGCTTCGCTTATCCCCACCGGTCCCGCGGAAGGTGATTCCGGACCGGCGACCCTCGGTCCGCGGATGGGGGACGCGGCCGCCGACGTCTTGATCGGGGGACCACCGCCGCAGGACGCATCGCCGATGGGTGCGGTCTACCGCGAAATCGCGCCCGCCGACATCGAACGCAACCCGCGCCAGCCCCGGCAGGTCTTCGACGAGGAAGCACTGGCCGAGCTGGTGCACTCCATCCGCGAGTTCGGGCTCTTACAGCCGATCGTGGTGCGGGCCGTCAAGGATGCGTCCAGCGGTGCGCGCTATCAGATCGTGATGGGGGAGCGGCGCTGGCGCGCGGCCCAAGAGGCTGGCCTGGCGACCATCCCGGCCATCGTGCGCGAGACGGGCGACGACGATCTGTTGCGCGACGCCCTGTTGGAGAACATCCACCGGGTGCAGCTGAACCCCTTGGAGGAGGCGGCCGCCTACCAGCAGCTGCTCGACGAGTTCGGCGTCACCCACGATGAACTGGCGGCCCGCATCGGGCGGTCGCGGCCGTTGATCACCAACATGATCCGGTTGCTCAAGCTGCCGATCGCGGTGCAGCGGCGGGTAGCCGCCGGGGTGCTGTCCGCCGGGCATGCCCGTGCGCTGCTGTCCCTGGACGCCGGCCCGGACGCGCAAGAGGAACTGGCCACCCGCATCGTCGCGGAGGGGCTGTCGGTGCGGGCCACCGAGGAGGCGGTCACGCTGGCCAACCGGGCCGGCGCTACCACGCCGACCGCCCCACGTCGCAAGCCGATCCAGATGCCCGGGCTGCAAGACGTTGCTGACCGCCTCTCGACCGCCTTCGATACGCGGGTGACGGTGAGCCTGGGCAAACGCAAGGGCAAGATTGTCGTGGAGTTCGGCTCGGTGGACGACCTACAGCGAATCATCGACGTCATGTCACCGTCCAAGACGTGAACTAGGACACGGTGTAATTACGTCACTGTGACACTGGGGCGCGTTCGGCGGGAAATCTCCGCGCCCCGGGCGGCATGGGTCGGCGAAACAGTATGGGTAGCAACGACTTTCGGAAATCGACGCTCACGACCACACTGTGTCGGTGATTCGGGGGCGCCCACCCGGGTGGCCAGCTAAAGCTGGCCCGATCGCGACCACCTCTCCTATCCTGGAGGCGTTGTCGGTGCAGATGGCTGCAGTACCGCACAGGAGCAGGAGGCTAGTGTCCGCTCGAATCATGCCGCTGCGGCTCGAGGCCTTCGAGCAGCTTCCCAAGCACGCGCGCCGGTGCGTCTTCTGGGAAGTCGATCCTGCGACCCTCGGCAACCAGGATCACCTCACCGACCCCGAATTCGAAAAAGAAGCGTGGTTGTCGATGGTGATGCTGGAGTGGGGCTCGTGCGGTCAGGTGGCCACTGCGGTTCCTGACGAGCGAAGCCAGGCCGAACCGTCGTGCCTGGGCTATGTGTTCTACGCGCCGCCACGCGCGGTGCCGCGGGCGCAGCGATTTCCGACCGGCCCGGTGTCCGCGGACGCGGTGCTGCTGACGTCGATGGGCATCGAACCCGGCCCGGCCGCCGAGGACCTGCCGCACGGCTTGATCGCCCGGGTCATCGACGAGTTGGTGCGACGCGGCGTGCGGGCGCTCGAAGCGTTCGGCCGCACCCCGGCGGCTTCGGAATTGCAGGATCCGCGACTGGTGGATCCGGATGTACGGGCGGTGTTGGAAGTCGTCGGCGATTGCTCGGTGGACCGCTGCGTGATGGACGCGGAGTTCTTGAAAGACGCGGGTTTCGTTGTGGTGGCGCCACATACGTATTTCCCGCGACTGCGGCTGGAGCTCGACAAGGGTCTCGGATGGAAGGCCGAAGTCGAGGCGGCCCTGGAGCGCCTGCTGGAGAGCGCGCATCTGGAGCAGCCGGTCGGGGCAGGATCTACGGCAGGGAATGCGTTGGGGACCACCCTGGGTGGTTAACGGGTGGCTACGATCCGCCCAGCTGGCTGGTGCGCTCCACCGACAATTCGTGGGCGAGTAACTCGGCGAAAGTGAATGTGCCAGTGGGCCGGTCGTTTTTGCCCAACAGGTAGAGCCGCTTGACCGCGGCGAGGATTCCCTCGGCGATGGCATCGCGGGTCTGGGTGGAGACCAGCATCGCGCGATCGCGCGGGTTCGTGATGTACCCGATGTCGACCTGGACCGTGGGCATCCGGGTCAGACGCAGCAGATCCCACGTCCGGCCGTGCGTGCGGCAATCGCGTAAACCGGTGCGGGCCACCACTTCTCGCTGGATGAAGTCGGCGAGATTGCGGCCGATGGTGGACACCGAACCATGCGAGTTCCCGAAGTGAAAGGAAGCCACCCCGTTGGCCGCGGCGCTGAGCTGATTCTCGCAGCGCAGGCTGATCATCAGGTCCGCGCCGACGTTGTTGGCGGTGGCCGCGCGTTCGGCGTCCAGCGGGCTGCGGTTGACCGGCCGGGACAGGAAGGTCTCCATCCCGATGGCGGTCATGCGCCCCTCGAGTCGGCTCGCCAAGTCCCACAACACATCTGCTTCGCTGACCGGACCCGACGAACCGTGCACGATCAGGCCGTGGTCCGCACCGCCGCGGCCCGGATCGATGATGATCCGTTTGCCCGACAGTTTGGGACCCGAGCGGCGCACCAACTCTTCTTCGCGAAGCGCGTGGGGCGACCCGCCGGTGACCCGTGAACTCAGAAAGTACAAGGACCGCAACGTTTCCGGGCCGCAGATGCCGTCGGCGGACAGCCCGTACTCACGCTGATACGACATCAAAGCGTTGTGCGTCTGCAACCCGAAGTACCCGTCGACCAGCCCGGTGTAAAAGCCCAGATCCTGCAGCCGCGCCTGCAGCGTGGCGACGTCGTCACCGAAGAGCGGGGCACCGAATTGGTGATACAACGTTCGGGCACCGAGGCGGTACGACGCCTCCTTGAGTGCACGGTAGGTGGCCTCGCCAACAATGCCGTCCACGAGCAGTCCGCGATGCTGTTGGAAAGCACGTACCGCCTGGTCAAGTTCGGTGTCGAAGAGTTCCTGGGCCACGTGCCGGCCGGTACTGAGGTCCTCGTCGGAGCCATCCAGTAGGCCTAAGGAGGCCAAGGTGGCCCGGATCTCGGTCACAGCGGCGCTGCGGTCACCACAGCGCAGCGCGTCGCCGTATTCGCGGCGCGGACTCGGCATACCAAGGGCCCTCCGGGACTAACTGACAGGCTCACACATCTGGGCAACAGCTAACCGTATTGTCGCAGACGCTTCGTAAATTCCGGAAAACCCCAGGCTATGCGCGAGGTGCGGTGCGAGGAATCAGATGGCGTCAGCCGAGGCCGGGAACCGCGTCGGAAAGCTCGCGCAGCAGCGCCGCCTTGCCTTTGGCGCCGACGATCCGCTTCACCGGTTGGCCGTCTTTGAACAAGATCATGGTGGGGATGGAGACCACCTGGAAGCTCTGGGCGGTTTCCGGGTTGGCGTCCACGTCGAGCTTGGCCACGGTGAGCTGATCGCTGCGCTCGCCGGCAATCTCCTCGAGGACCGGTGCAACCATCTTGCAGGGCCCACACCATGTCGCCCAAAAGTCAACCAGCACAGGCTTGTTGCTGGACAACACGTCGGTCGAGAACGACGCGTCAGAGACTTCGATTGTGGCCCCGGCCTTTTCGGCGTCGGTCATTGTGGTGCTCCAATCAATGTGTCGGTACTGTCCGGAAATTCGGTGGCATCGCCTTGTGCGGCGGCGCTGGATTCCTCATGGTCGGCGAGCCAGCGTTCGGCGTCGATGGCGGCCGAACAGCCGCTGCCGGCCGCGGTCACGGCCTGGCGGTAGGT
>NZ_LZHT01000127.1 GCF_001667315.1 Mycobacterium sp. 852002-10029_SCH5224772 | reverse complement strand
GGCCTACCTGACCGACGTGCTATTCAACCGCTCCGTCGTCTCCATCGGGTTGTCCTCCGAGGACGACGCGCAATTCAGCGCCAGCGAGGGCATTCCGATGCCCAAGGTCAGCTGACGCGCTGCAGCCTTCGGCTCACCGCCATCGGCCGCCGGCCGGTTATTGGCTGTCCGGAGCCGGCGGCGCAGCGGGCCGCGACACCGGACGGAGCAATTCCTGATATTGGTCGCCCACCAGGTCCCGATACTCAGGATGGCGCAGAATGTAGTCAGCCGTGATCTTGCACCGCGGAATGACCGTGTGTCCGGCCTCCCGGATCAGTGCGAGCACACCGCTGATCATCGCCGAGGAGACACCCCGATCACGCCATTGCGCATCGACTTCGGTGGCCATCAACACGATGTGGCCGCGGTAGCGACGGTAGGGCTGCCGACCGATCACCTGGCCGTCTACCGCGGCCTCGAACCGACCGTCTTGGGCGTTGTCGGTGATGATTGTCTGTAGCTCATCGTGGGCGTTGCGTTCGATACTGCCCATGGACGTTGGTGATTCACTCACAGTCAGCTATCCCTTCCATGTCGTCACAGGCGGCAGTTGAGGTCGCATGTGCCATGAGCTCACCCTCGGTCGGAGTCGGGTGGGTTGTCATCATCCGATCCGCCGATTCATCCGGGTGATTCGCCTCGATGAATCCACGCTGCGCCGCGCCAGGGCGCCAAAGCTAAAGGGCTTCAGGGTTTTCCACCACCAACGCCACCCCTTGCCCTGAGCCGATGCACACCCCGATCACGCCGTAGCGTGCGCCACGTTCGCGCAACTCGATGGACAACGTCAACAAATACCGGGTCCCGGTCGCACCAAACGGATGCCCGATTGCCACCGCACCACCGTTGGGTGTGAGCTTGTCATCGGGCACGACGAAGCCGTCGAGCTGATTGGGTAGCTCCCGCAGCACTCCCAAGGCTTGCGCGCTGAACGCCTCGTGGATCTCCCAGACATCGATCTGTTGCGGGGTCAGGCCGGCGCGCCGGATCGCCGCCGGCATCGCCCACGCCGGAGCCACACCCATGATCAGCGGATCGATCCCGTACACGGCGCTAGACACGATCCTGGCCAACGGCGGTACGCCCAATTCGGCCGCGCGCTCCTTCGAGGCGATCAGTACCGCGCTCGCACCGTCGCTCAAGGGCGTGGAGGTGCCCGCCGTTATTTGCGTGGTTCCCGGCTGGGCGGGAAGTGCCGCTAACGCCTCTGCGGTGGTGTCATCGCGGATGAACTCGTCACGCTCAACCAGACGCGCCGCTGTCTTCTTGGTCGCCGCGATAGGCACTGCCATGATCTCCTTGGCCAGCCTCCCTCGGTCGCGAGCGGCTGTGGCACGGTGCTGTGAGCGCAGTGCAAACGCGTCGATCTCCTGGCGGGTCAGCGAATATCGATCCGCGACATTCTGTGCCGTCTCGATCATGCTGATGTAGGCGTTGCGAGCCAGCAACCGTGGATTCGGCGGCCCGCCGGCACCACTCCACATGGTGTCGAGCATCAACACCGGACCACGGGGGCTGAAAGCCGCGTCGCCTTTCATCAGCGCCCAGCCCGAGCGTGACATCGATTCGACCCCACATGCGATGCCCAGGCCGAGATCGCCGGCCTTGATCGCGTGGCTGATACTCGCCGCCGCACTCAACGACGAGCCGCAGAACCGATTCACGGTCGCGCCCGCGACACTGTCAGGAAATCCCGCGGCAAGGGCGGCCCATCGCGCGATATCACCCATCCCCTCATGGGCAGGGTTCACGCACCCGGCGAGGATATCTTCGACGGCATCAAGGGGAACGCCCACCCGTTCGCATGCGCCCTTGAGCGTCATTCCCAAGAGCTCGTCGGCACGGATGGCCGATAGTGTGCCGCCGTAGCGGGCAAACGGCGTACGCACGCCGCCGAGGACATACGCCTCACTCATTGGGGCCCCTTTCCGTCGCAGCGCGCGCCCACTGACCGCCGGTACCCGTGTCGACGACGCGTGGCGCACGAAGGTCGGGCGCCCCGACGACGGGAGACAATCCCCCCGGTTCGCTCGTACTGAGACTGCAGCCAGGTGGGGTGAGCTGTCGTCACCCCAACCACCTATTCACCCGGGTGAGTAGCGCGCAGCCGTGAACCGAAGCGTGACTGGATATGACTTGCGGGCGAGTGTCGATTGTTTGCGCGCCGCGTTCGTCTCGTCCGCTAGCAGCCACAGCGTAAAGCCGAGCGTGAATTGCAACCCACCTGTTTTGCGAAATGGTCAGGACCAAGACCTGCGTACATTGCGGCCATACGTTCGATCCGAACGCCCGCAAGCGCGACGTCGAAATTGTTTGGCGGCCTGGCTTACCAGACCTACGGCGGGCTGATTGCTCGCCGGGAATTCGAGCCGGCGGGGTTCGCCGCGGCGTTGGGGCTCAAGGACATTCGGCTGGCGCTGGCCGCCGCCGACGAGCTAGCGGTTCCGTTGCCGATCGTCAGCCTGCTGCACGACCGTTTCCTCGCGCTCGTGGCCAACGGTGGCGGGCAACTGGACTGGTCGGCTATCGCCGCATTCGCCAGCCGGGACGCCGGTGAGGGCTCGGGGCTGCTGCCACACCACCCCGTGTAATCCTCAGCGGCCGCGCAGAACTCGCCGGTGCAGGCCCTCATTCGCCGCAATAATGGGCCGCATCCGGGGTATCGAAGAATTCGGGCCGACTTTCCGCCTGGCCCCGACCTCGCAATGCAAGTCGATTCGGCTGGCAGGCCTACTTCTCGGCGACGCGAAGCACAACCTTCCCGCTTTTGCCATGCTCGGCGGTGCGAGCGAAAGCCGCTTCGAACTGGTCCAGCGGAAAGACAGTGTCGATCTGCGGCTGTAGTTCCGGCAGCGCCCTGAGCTGCGCGCCGTCCGGCTCCACAACGAAGTACTGCGCGCCCGGCGCCTCGGCTGCGATCGTCACGATGCGCGCCGCACCATCCGCGCTACGAGCGAGCGGCTCCCCGCCGGTGGTGTCGAAGAGGAGGTCGCAGGCCTCGCCTTCATCGACCAGAACCGCTCCGAGCCGACGTGCGAGTTGGGCGGCAATGTGTCCGACTCCGCCATGCGCGCCTGTGATCAGCACCCGTTCGCCGGTTTTGACCTTGCCGTGGACGACCAGCGCCTGCCACGCGGTCGTCCCGGGCATCGGAAGCGCCGCGGCCTGCTCATAAGTCAGTGCGGACGGCTTCGGTGCGAGCAGGGATTTCGGCACCGCCGCGAACTCGGCGGCGACTCCGTCGCGATCGAACGGCGTCAGGGCGATGACCTCTTCGCCATTCGACTCGACCACGCCACACAGCTCATAGGAGGGAATCGCAGGCAGCCGGTCGGTTGACCAGGTCAGCTCGTCCCGCGTGATCGCCGCGGCGTGGACGCGAACGAGCACTTCGTCGGGACCCGGTTCCGGTTGGGCAATCTCCTCAAGCCGCAACCCGTCAGCGTGCTGGCGTAGGGCCTTCATCAAATTCTCCTTCTTGTCCTCATAATGCATTCGGGGTCCTTCCTGGTACTCCTGCCGGCGTCGACTGGGCCGCCGCTCTTGGTATCGAGGGCGCGTAACGGCCGAAGGGGGATCCCGAAGCGGACCGACAATCCCGCCGATAGTGGCCGTACTGAGCGTGCGGCCGCGCGGGGTGAGTTGTCTTCACCCAAGCCACCTATTCACCCGGGTGAATCACGCGCCGGCACTTGCCGGCATCCCACTTGCCTGTTGTTAGATAGCAGCGTGACCAAACCCGAATACGCTCTGGGCAGCGACAACATTGAGATCGCGCGTCTGCAGACGCAGGCCGCGCTACTGGCCGAACCGACAGGTCTTCTCTTTCAGCGCGGGGGTATTCGACCTGGCATGCGGGTGCTCGACCTCGGCTCCGGGCCGGGCGACGTTGCGTTTCAGGTCGCCAAGATGATCGGGCCCGCGGGATCCGTGGTGGGCGTCGAGCAGGATTTCTCCCAGATCGCCGTGGCCATGCAACGTCGGGACGGGTTTGGCTTGCGTAATGTCGACTTTCGCCACGGTGACGCGCGCACGTTCCTGGACGAGGAACCGTTCGATGCCATCGTCTGTCGGCTGCTGCTCATGCATCTGCCCGGCGTTGTCGAAGTCCTTGCGCACCAACTACGTAACCTGCGTCCGGGCGGTGTCTTCATCGCCGTTGAGTACGACGCGAGTGGTGTGCGTACGCTGCCCGAAGTCGAACTGCATTCACGCGTAAGGAAGTGGATCACTGCCGGCTTCGGGTACGCACGTGCCGACGTGCTACTCGGGATGCGCCTTCCCTTGCTCTTCGAGCAGGCGGGTTTCCGTGACATCGGGACCCTCGGGTTGCAGGACTACTGGCCACCAAGAAGCGCAGGTGCCGTGGCGTACTACGTCGGTGTTGTGCGTGCACTGAAAGACGCGATAGTGAACTCCGGTGTCGCGACCGAGGCGGAGATGGGTCTCGACACACTCGAGCAGCGGCTCGGCGAGGCCCTCGACGACGCCAACGCGGTCTGGACGCTGCCGACAATCGTGGGCGGTTGGGGCCGGCGACCCGAATAGGTGCTCGCCTGCAGCCTTCGGTCCTGTGTGAGCGTGGCGAACGACGTCGCCATAGGGGCAGAACTCATGTTAATTTCCTTGCTGCACAACACAACTAGCGCTGTGTCAACCCCGGCTGATCCGGGTGAGCGACCCAAGACGCTTGGTTAGCGGAGCCATACGCAAAGGGTTCCCCCCACCCACCCCTTCACTGCGGGTCTGAGGCGTGATAGAAATCCGGAGCGAACCGGACGTAGTCAGGGCTGAGGACCACGACGTTGGCGATCACACCACGTTTGAGGCAGCCCATCCGGTCTGCGAGGACATTGGCCGCCAGGCCCGCCGACCGCCGCTGGCGGTTGGGCGAGCCTGGCCAGGGTGGTCAAGGCTTTGCGATCGGCCGCGAAGGGCACAAACCGATACCGCAAATGGGCCAGGACGGCGCAGAACAGGAACAACCCGGCCCCAGCCTCGACTCAGTCCACCACCAGACACTCACCGCGCGTCCACACCGCCGGACGGCGACCGCGATGATTCTCACTGCGCCACAACGCTTTCTGTGCTGCAGCCAGGCGGCGGAAATTCCGCGCCCGGCCCACATACCCGCCAGCGCGAGTGAAGGTAGCAGTCGTTGGACCGTTAGGTTTGTCCACCGTGGTGGCGACCAGGGTGGACAACCGCATTACACATGCTTCTAACCGGTGAATGCTGGCACTTCTATTCCGACCGCGGCGTTCTCTTCAGGGGTGCCGAGCACGTAGCCGTACTTCTCGGCGGCCTGCACGAAACGTTTGAGCCTTTCTGCCGTGGGCGGTTGGGGTGAATCGGTGGCGGGTACGCCGACCTCTTGGAAGAACCGGCCAAGGCGCGCGCTCGTGACAATAACCTCGATCGCGGGTTGGTCGCTGATGTTGCGATGCGCGTGGGGGACATGACCGGGTATGCGTACGTAATCGCCGGCGTGAGCGTCGCGCCATTCCAGCCCATTCGCGCTCTCGACGAGGACTTGTTGCGTGCCGGAGATGATGAAGAAGTCTTCGGCGTCGTCGTGTCGATGCAGCGGCACCGTCACCCCGGGCGGGACCACGCCACGCATCACACAGAAATCCTCGGACCAGGTCAGGAACTCGATGGTCGGCCCTAGCACGTCTAACGCCTCCCCGGCCGATTCCTCGGCGAGCCGGCAGAAGACGGTGCTGTTGTCGAACTGCATGTCATGTCCCTTTCGTAATGACTAGTGGATGTCTCAGACACGCCTACCAAGCGCGGTCGTAGCCTGGTCGGCAAGCCGATGTGCTCGGCGAGATACGCCGCACTGTCGGACACTTTGCGCTGCTCGCGATTACGCGCGGGGTCGTCCTTGAACCGATCGGCGACCGCGAAAGGGGACGCGGCGTTCAAGTCCCATGTGCGGCGGTACACATCGGCGATCGCGCGACGCTGTTCGGCATCGGTGACGATGATGAAGCTCCCGTTCTGCACGTTGCCCGACGTCGGTGCCTGCACCGCGATCTCCAGGCATTCCCGGATCAGGCCGATGGGAACAGGTTTGGTCAAATCAAGACGTTTGCGCACCGATCGGGTCGTGGTCAGCAGTTCGTCGGTGGACAAGTCGACGATGGGGTAATCGCTCATGCCGGCAGGATGGCGATGACTTCGACTTCCACGCGGATGTTGGGCCACACCAGCCCGTCGATGATGCTGAACATCGCGGCGGGTTCGTGGTGGATGATCTCTTTGCTCACCGCCAGGTAGGCGGACACATTGTCGCGGCTGGTGAGCCATTGGCGCATGTAGACAATGTCGGTGAGCGTGGCGCCGGCCTTGCCGAGTGCGGTTTCGACGTTGGCCCAGCACTGCCGCGCTTCGTCGGTGAAGTCCTCAGGGACGGAGCCGTCTTCGCGCAACCCGGGCGTTCCGGAGACGAAAATCTGTGTGCCGCCGCCGGATACGGCAACCGCATCGGCGTATCCGGGAGCGATGTGAGCGCCCACTCCGGTGAAGATCTTGGTGATGGTTGTCATCTGGAGACTCCTTTGGTGTGAATTTGGGCCTTTGTCGCGCAACTAGAGGGCGCTGAGTGCTTTGAGGTCGTCATCGGTAAGGTCCACTGCTGCGGCGGCGATGTTCTCGTCGAGATGTTCCAATGAAGACGTGCCAGGGATCGGCAGCATGATCGGTGAGCGCGCGAGCAGCCAGGCCAGTGCCAACTGGGATGGGCTGGCGTGGTGTGCGGCTGCGATCTTGCGCAACGGTCCGTCGGGGGCAGCCAGCGGGCCGGCGGCCAGCGGAAACCACGGGATGAACGCAATACCCTGCTGGGTGCAAACGTTCACGAGAGGCTCGGCGTCGCGTGCGGTGAGGTTGTACAGGTTCTGCACGGAGGCGATCGGCGTGATGGTCTGCGCTGCCTCGAGCTGATCGACGCTGACCTCGGACAGACCAATCAGCCCAATCTTGCCTTCGGCTTTCAGGTCGGCCAGCTCGCCGACCTGGTCGGCCAGGGGATAATCGGGATCGATGCGGTGCAGCTGAAACAGCTTGATGCAATCAGTGTTGAGCCTGCGGAGGCTCATCTCGACCTGTTGGCGCAGATACTCGGGTTTGCCCAGCGGAGTCCAGGATGACGGCGACGGTGTGTTCGTCGCGTCGGGACGGGTCCGCAGGAATCCGGCCTTTGTGGCCACGACGAGATCGACGGGGTAGGGGTGCAGGGCGGTGCGAATCAACTCCTCGGCGATGAACGGGCCATAGGAGTCCGCGGTGTCAATGAACGTGACCCCCGACTCCACCGCGCGGCGCAGGACCGCCACTGCCTGTTGATGGTCGCGCGGGGGACCCCAATTACCGGGTCCCGTTAGTCGCATCGTTCCAAAACCCAGCCGGTTGATGGTGAGGCGGCCGCCGAGTTCCAGCGTGCCCGCGGCTGCGGCGGTTGGGTGATCAGTTCTCATGCAACGATCTCTTCTCTATCAATGGAATCGGGCCCGCGTCGATACCGTCGGGATCCGGGGCGTCGGAGGGATCACCTGTCCTGCGAAAGACCGGATCCGGCTGAGCGCCATATCCGTCGTTGCGGCCATGTCATCGACGTCGTGCCGCCATTGCTTGGCCATACACGGATTTCGAACCCTACGGTTCACTACAAAATGGGTTCGCCGGGGAATTTCAGGTTGAAGCGTTTGCATAGTTCGGGGACACTGTCGACATCCATCTCCAGGTCGTAGCGCGCACACAATTCGTGGAGGTCCTCTGTCGAGATTTTGTCCACACCGCCGAGGGCAGAGAGCTCATCGAAGTACTGCTCAAACCCTGCCGGGGAGATGATCTCAAGGATGCGGGCGGGCTCATCACCGGCGTTCCAGAATGTGTGCCATTGGTTTCGTGGCTTGAAAATGAAGTCGCCGGGCCCGCCCTCGAGCACCTCATCGCCAAGCAAAGCGCCTACTCGTCCCTCGATGATCCAGCTGTACTCATCTTCGTTGTGGTGACGATGAAGCGGTGAGGCCAGCGCTCGCGGTGACATCGGATGCTCGAGGACCGAAAAGCGCCCTTCGGCTTCAAACTTATCGACGATGTGGCGGACACCGATCGTCCCGAGGAACACCGACTTACCTTCGGTGCGGCCGACAGACCTAGCTGGCGGGCCACCTGGCCTCAAGATGTCGCTTGTCACTGCAATCCCTCCTCTTCAGCTTTCTTGCACTTTCAAAAGACACCTGAGGTTCACCGGTGTCTCCGCCGCCACAGCTGTATTCGTATGGCACGGATGCTCCTTCGCCGGGCGATCTCGCCCGGTCCTGCTCGTACAGCAGAGACTGCGGCCAGCCGGGGTGAGTTGTCATCACCCCACTAGCTATTCACCCGGGCGATCTATGCACCGCCATGAACCGGAGCGTCGGCTGTTTGAACTGCTGAAAGCTGTCGCAACCAAAAGACCCGCTCCGCGAAGCGGATTGGCTGTCGGCCCGCCGTTGCCGCAGGAGGGGGAAGGGCGATCACGACGCTCAGACTTCATGTCAACGGGTCCGGGACGCGGGATACGGAGCGTTTCGAGGCACTACAGCTACGCCAGGCCTGGCGCGACTCGGGTGTCAGTTTCTTCACCTGAGTTTTTACAAGATGGTTAATTCGTTGGTGCGAACGACGTTACTTTGAATTGCACGCCATCGTTTTACGAAAAGCAGATTGTTCGCCGTCGAACTGAAATCAGCACCGATTTAAGGCCATGGCGCGTACCCTTACCCGTATGGTCAAGAGCAAGACCAAGACCAAAACCTGCGTACATTGCGGGCACACGTTCGATCTGAACAACCCACGGCGTGACTTGTCCGATCCGGACTGGCTCCCGGCCGCATCAGCCTATTGTTGCCATGATTGCAGTAATCGGTTCCATTGCAGTCTTTCGCATTGCTGCTCGACCCACGTGAAAGAGAAGGCTCAGCGCGAAGCCGCAAGGGCGGCGCAGCGCGAAACGTAGACCGATCGCCGTCGAAGCCTGCGGAGCCGGATGCTACGTCTGCGGATCCTGCGGGACTGCGTGCCGCGGCTGATACAACAGTGCCCGAACCAGCGGGCGCGGCCCGACGGACCGAAGCATCTGGCTGGCCGGGCGGACCCGTACCCGCTTCGGCCACCAGAACCAGCGTCCCATCACCGTCATGATCGATGGGGTGATTAGCGATCGGACGACGAAGGTGTCGAACAACAGCCCGATGCCGATCGTCGTGCCGAATTGGCCGATCGCCCGAAGATCGCTGGTGATCATCGTGGCCATGGTGACGGCGAACACCACACCGGCGGCAGTCACCACCGGGCCGGTCACACCCATGCCGCGGATGAGTCCCGTTTTCAGGCCGGCTCCGATCTCCTCCTCGATTCGGGACACCAGCATCAGGTTGTAATCGGATCCCACCGCCAAGAGCACAATCAACGCGAATTCTGTTGCTACCCAGTGCAACTGGAAATTACCAAGGTGCTGCCAGATCAGTGTCGAGAACCCGAAGGCGGCCCCCAACGACATCACGATGGTGCCGACGATGACGCCCGCTGCCACCAAGGCGCGGGTGACTATCACCATGATGATGAAGATGAGCACGATCGAGGCCACCCCGGCGATCATCAGGTCGTACTTGGCGCCGTTGGCGATGTCGTAAAACGTCGCGGCCGTACCGCCGAGGTAGATGTCGGCATTTTCCAGCGAGGTGAGTTTCAGCGCCTCTTTGGCCGCTTGGCGCTCCTGATCGACAGACGCGATTCCCTGTGTCGTCGCCGGATCCACCGCGTGAGTGATGATGAAGCGGGCAGCCTTTCCGTCCGGCGACACCATCAAGCTCAACCCCAGCAAGAAGTCCGGGTTCTGGAAGATCTCGGGTGGTAGGTAGAACACGCTCTCCACCTGGGAGTCGTTGAAGGACTTGCCCATCACAGCGTTCGTGTCGGTCAGCCGGTCGAACTGATCGATCAGGCTGTCGAACGTGCTGTAAATGGTCAGCGTCGTATCCCGGATCGACTTGGTGACGGCGATATTCTCGGGAATGATCGCCAGCAATTCGCGCGTGGCCTTGGCCGTGTCGGTGAGGTCGCTGGTGAGGGCGTGGAACTTTTCGGCCAGCTGATCGAACCCGTCCAACGCGTCGAAGAGCGATCGTAGCGACCAGCAGATCGGGATGTCGTAGCAGTGCTTCTCCCAATAGAAGTAACTGCGAATCGGTCTCCAGAAGTCGTCGAAATCCGCGATGTGATCCCGGATTTCGTCCGTGATGGCCGCCGTCTCGCCCGTGGTTTTCGAGCTGTCGTCCGCGGCGTTCGCGAGCTTCTGGGTCACCGCGTACTGGCGCTCCAACAGTTCGATCTGGGTGTCGAGGAAACCGGTGATCTTCTTGATGTCGCCGACGCGGTCCTTCAGGTAGTTCAGGTTGCTGCGGATCGGCGCGCTTTGCACACTGAGCTGGAACGGAATGGATCCGTCTTGAATTGGCGGGCCGAGAGGTCTGGTGATGCTCTGCACCCGTTCGATGCCGGGCACCCGGAAGATGGCGCCGGCAATTTTGTCCAGAACCAGCATGTCTCTGGGATTGCGCAGATCGTGGTCCGATTCGATCATCAGAAGGTCGGGGTTCAAACGGGCCTGGGTGAAGTGTTGATCGGCCGCGGTGTACGCCTTCACCGACGAAGCGCTTTGCGGCAGGTAGTACAGGTCGTTGTAGCGAGGAGTGAAGCCCATCAAGCCGATCGCGCCGACGATTGCCAGGATGACGGACGTGGCGAGGATGGGCGCCGGCCACCGCACGATGGCCGTCGCCAAACGGCGCCACCGGGTGTAGTTGAACTCGCGCTTCGGGTCGAACAGGCCGAAGCCGCTTGCAAAGGCGATCAGCGCCGGCGTCAGCGTGACCCCGGCCGCCACCACCACCAGCAGACCAACTGCGCACGGAAACGCCAGCGAACTGAAGTACGGCAGCCGGGTGAATTTCAGACAGGCCAGCGCCCCGACAATCGTCAAACCCGAGCCCAGCACCACCTTGGTGACACCGGCCAAGGTGTCGTAGTAGGCGGCTTCGCGTTCCAGCCCGCGTTCGCGGCCCTCCTGGTAGCGGCCGACCATGAATATCGCGTAGTCGGTACCCGCGGCGATGGCCAGTGCCGTCAGCAGGTTGACGGCGAAGGTCGACAGCCCCATGATGCCGGTTTCGCCCAGCAGCGCCACTACGCCGCGGCCGGTGGCCAGTCCGACGAACAGGATGACCATCGTCAGCAGCACCGTGCCGATGGATCGATAGACGAACATCAGCATGATCGCGATGATGATGATGGTGATGATCGTCATCTTGGCCAGGCTCGCGTCGCCGACGACGATCGTGTCCGCGGTCAGGGCTCCCTGACCGGCGACGTAGGCCTTCACCCCCGCCGGCGGCTTCGAATCCGCGACTATTTTGCGAACCGCGGCAACCGATTTATCGCCGACGGCTCCGCCCTGGTCACCGCGCAGGTTGACCTGGACATAGGCGGCCTTGTGGTCGTAGCTCTCGACACCGGAGGACGTGAATCGCTGCCCCCAGAAGTTCAGCGCGTGCTCGACGTGTTCGTGATCCTGCTGGATCTTCTTGACCAGATCGTCGTAGTACCGATGAGCGTCCTCGCCGAGGGGTTTGTCGCCGACCAGGGTCACCAGCACGAGGTTGTCGGAGTCGTACTCCTTGAATTTCTCCCCGATGTGCTTCATCCCGGTCACCGACGGCGCATCGGAAGGCGAGAGCGGCACCGAGACTTCCTCGGCAACCTTCTCCAACTGTGGGACGAAGACGTTGACGCCGACCGCGAGCAGCACCCAGATGACGATGATCGGCAGCGCTAGGGCGCGGATGGAGCGGGCCACCCGCGGTTTGTGCTCAACTTCGGTGTGCGGCGCGACGGGGATTTCGTCCGTGTCGCTCGTGTCGTCGGTCACGCGGACTTGTCCAAGCAGGAAACCTGAGCGTTCCGGGAGTTGGCCTGTTGTTGATCGACCAACTTGCCGTCGACGGTGATGCGGCAGCTGATGAAGGGACTGTCACCTTGGGCGACAACGTAGGCGAAGATGCCGGGCATCTCGGCGACGATCGTTGTCGACCACGGCAACGTGGTGAAGCTGGCCTTCTGCGGTATCGACTCCGCATCCATCCAGTTGACGACGCCGGTCGTCCCGGGCGGCCCCAGGATTTCGTAGATGGCGGTCTTTGCCGCGTACGGCGGGGTCGCATCCCGGGGATCGGGCTTGGGCAGGCCGGGTCCTGGGAAAACGCCATTGAGTCGCATTACTGCAACGCCGCCGATGATCAGCGCCACGGTCACAACCAGCGGCACCCACGCCCGCTTGAGCAGCGTCAACACCGTGCCCCCCGATCAGGAATGCTCGATGGGCTGATATTAAGACATCTCTGCGCGTGCGCCACGGCTAGCCGAACGCAACAGCGGTCGAGTTGATTCCCGCGGTGGCTCTTTTTTGCTGTGACGGTGAAGGTTGCAGCGCCTATCACTGATCGTAGAAACGATGCGGTGTCCGTTGCGCGTTCGCAGACGCCCGTGGCGGATGTCGTGTTCAGATCCCTACGGTTTCTATGACGGCGAACTGCCCAGCCTGGCCGACGGTCGTGCGGCGAAGTCCGGTGGAGGCGAAGAGCGCATCGAACTCGGCGATGTCGCGTTCCTTGCCACCATTCATGACTAACATGTTCATGTCCATCATTGCCGGCAGCCCAGGAACTCCGAATTCCCCGACGAGATAGTCGATGACGACGAGGCGTCCACCCTCGTGCAGGGCGGCACGGCAGTTTCTCAAGATCCGCATGCAGGTCTCGTCGTCCCAGTCGTGCAGAATGTATTTGAGCACGTACAGATCTGAAGACGGTACCGACTCGAAAAAATCGCCTCCCACTGCGGTGAGGCGTTCCTGCAGACCATCTTTGCGAGCCGCCGCCGCGGCGTCGGGCACGATGTGCGGCAGGTCGAAGACGCCACCGCGCAGGTCGGGGTTGACCCGCATCATCGCCCGAAGAACCGCGCCGTTTGCTCCCCCAACGTCGAGCGCGTATTTGACGCCTCGGGTATCGACCAGCTTTGCGATCTCGACCGCAGCGGCTGCACTGAGGTTCGACATGGCTTCGGTGAAATGACTCGCCTCGTCGGGATGAGCGGCTAAGTAGTCGAAGATCGTGCCGGGCGTACCGTGTGCAGCCTCCATCTGCCTGGCGCCGCTGCGAACAGCATCCGGGAAGCATCCCCAGGTCAACCAATGACCAGGTGCGGCTTGCGCAAGGACCATGCCACGCAACGAATTCGGGTCATCTCTGAGCAGCGTGCTGAGCAAGGGCGTTCCGCTGAGCTGCACACCATCGGCCGACGACACAAGACCCAACGAGGCGCAGGCACGGATCAGCCTTCGAGTGGCGTCCGGGTCGATCGATTCCTTTGCGGCGATCGCTTCAGCCGTGTCGGTGCCCGCTGCGAGATGATCCGCCACGTTGAAAGTCGCTGCAGCACGAACGATCTGGGTGACCCAGAATCCAGTCAGCATGGTCATCATGCGCTCGTGGTCTTGGGCTCCGGACGGTAAGGGTGCTGCTGTCATCTTTTCCTCCCACTTGTTGTGTCACGTTGAGGTACCTCCCTGCGGGGGGGATGGCTCAGTCGCGGTCGAGGGACTGCTGGCCAGGGCGGGCTGCACACCGGGCCGGTCGCGGCACAACGCTGCGATGTCGCATGAGACAGGTTGGCACCCGCCGGGAGGATTGGTGATCAACAGCGCGGCGCACAACGCGCCCAGTGCGAATAGTGCGGCGCTCACTTCCAACACGTGGGCGAATCCGGCGGCGCTCGCCGCGCCGACGGTGATCAAGCCTATGGACCCGATCGACATCAGCGCGGCCAGCCGCGAGACGGCGTTGTTGATCGCCGATGCCAGGCCGCTGTGTTCGGTCGGCACCGAGACCAGCATCACCGACGTCAGCGGTGTGATAGTCGCAACCAGCCCGATCGCCAGCACTGTCATCCCGGGTACCAGGTCGGTGATCGCGTGGAATCCATTGGGTTTCGGGCGGATCAGCAGTAGACCCGCCCCCGCCAGCGCGGGCCCGGCAATCAGAAACGCGCGTGGTCCCACCCGGGCGGCGATGCGGCCGACATGACGGGCCAGCACGAACGACAGCGCCGGAATCGGCAGGGTGGCCAGTCCGGCCGCGGTGGCTGAGTAGCCACCGACTTCTTGGGTGTAGAGGGCGACGGCCAGCGAGCCCAGCGTCAACGCGCCGTAGACGAACGCGGTGACCAGGTTGGCGGCAGTGAAGTTGCGAGAGGTGAACAGCGACAACGGAAGCATCGGGTAGCTGCTGCGGTGCTGCCAGGTGACGAAGCCGGCGAGCGCGGCAATCCCGATCACCAATGGCGTGACGACCAGCGGGTCGGTCCAGCCATCGCGTTGCGATTCGATCAACGCATACACGGTCGCGGCCAGCCCTACCGCCGACAAGCCCACCCCCGCGGTATCGACACGGGCGCCTTCGACCCGCCCCGACGTTGGGCACAGCCAGAATGTCAGCGCGTACCCGACCGCCATGGGGATCGCTGACAATACGAAAATCCAACGCCAGCCAAGGAAATCGACGAACATTCCGCCCAGCAGGGGACCCAACGCGAAGGCGGTCCCGGTCCAGCCGGTCCAGACGCCGATCGCCGCGGACCGGTGCGCTTTGTCGAAGACCGTGTTGATCAGCGAAAGCGAACCCGGTACCAGGAACGCGGCACCCACGCCTTGGATGAGGCGGGCGATGATGAGCATGGCGGGCGAGGCTGCAACCGCAGCCAGAACCGAGCCCGCCCCGAAAGTCAGCAGCCCGAATCGCATCACCGGAACGCGTCCGAACATATCCGAGATGGACCCACCGGGCAGAATCGCGGCCGCCATCGCCAACAGGTAGCCGTCAATGATCCATTGCTGCGACGCCAGGCCGCCGCCGAGGTCGTGCTCGATGGCCGGCAAAGCCAGATTGATCACCGTGGAGTCGAGGAACGCGACCATCGACACCATCACCGCGACCACCATGGCGCGACTGGTCGGTGCCGCGTCGCGCAACGTCACTGCGGGGGCCCTTCGCCGCGTGACGATGACTGGGCGCCAGACCCATTGCGGCTCACCATCGGTCGAAATGCACCACATTGTCGAGCGGAATCCGTTTTGCACGACGGAAGGTCGTGCCCGTGTAGTAGGCGGTGGGGATGGTGGTGGCGTGATAGACGTTGTCGGGCAGCCCGAGGATGGCCCGCATCTCTTCGTCGGCCATGATGGTCACCCCGGTCCACGTGGTTCCCAGGCCCCGAGAACGCGCGGCGAGCATGTAGCTCCACGTGGCGGGCATGATCGAACTCCAATACTGGTTGGCGTTTTCGCCCGTCAGCTTGCCGTCACCGTCGATGACCTCGACGCACGGGATTATCAAGACAGGGACCTCGCCGATGTGCTCGGCGAGATACGCCGCACTGTCGGACACTTTGCGCTGCTCGCGATTACGCGCGGGGTCGCCTTTGAACCGATCGGCGACCGCGAAAGGGGACGCGGCGATCAAGTCCCATGTGCGGCGGTACACATCGGCGATCGCGCGACGCTGTTCGGCATCGGTGACGATGATGAAGCTCCCGTTCTGCACGTTGCCCGACGTCGGTGCCTGCACCGCGATCTCCAGGCATTCCCGGATCAGGCCGATGGGAACAGGTTTGGTCAAATCAAGACGTTTGCGCACCGATCGGGTCGTGGTCAGCAGTTCGTCGGTGGACAAGTCGACGATGGGGTAATCGCTCATGCCGGCAGGATGGCGATGACTTCGACTTCCACGCGGATGTTGGGCCACACCAGCCCGTCGATGATGCTGAACATCGCGGCGGGTTCGTGGTGGATGATCTCTTTGCTCACCGCCAGGTAGGCGGACACATTGTCGCGGCTGGTGAGCCATTGGCGCATGTAGACAATGTCGGTGAGCGTGGCGCCGGCCTTGCCGAGTGCGGTTTCGACGTTGGCCCAGCACTGCCGCGCTTCGTCGGTGAAGTCCTCAGGGACGGAGCCGTCTTCGCGCAACCCGGGCGTTCCGGAGACGAAAATCTGTGTGCCGCCGCCGGATACGGCAACCGCATCGGCGTAGTGTCCGATGTGGTCGGCCACTCCGGTGAGGATCGGGGTAATGGTGCTCATCGAGACTCCTTGGGGGGTGTGAGGTTTTTTGGCTAACTTGGTGAGATGTCTTTGGTGATGACGACTCCGCGGGCCTCGTGGCCTGCGACGACATGCGCGAGGGCGGCGGCGGCCTGATCCAGGCCGCAGACACGCGGGGTCGGCATGCTCAACCGGCGCGACGCGAGCAGCGCGGTCAGCCGGCCGAGTTGAGCTCCGTCGGAACGGACGTAAACCGCGGTCACGCCGATCCCGCGGGCGGATGCGGGTGGGTCGGGGGTGATGGTGGCCAGCCGACCACCGTCGGCCAGCGCAGTCATTGCCGCGGCAGCACCCCCCGGCGCGGCGTTGGCGACGGCGTCGATGGAGCTTGCCAACGCCCTTGCGTGTTGGGGCCACAGCGGATCGCGGTAGTCGATTACGTCGCGGGCGCCGTGCGCGCGGACCCGGTCGGCGCTGCGCGGCCCGGCGGTGGCGAGCACATCGACCCCGCGCAGGGCGGCCAGCTGGACGATGAGCCCGCCGGTGATTCCGCCCGCACCATGAACGAGTAACGTTTCTCCAGCACGCAGGGCCAATGCCTCGCCGACCACCTGCTCGGCAGTCAACGCCGGCACCGGAAAGATCGCTGCGGTCTCCCATGGAATCTCGGGCGGTTTGTGGGCGAGCGATGCAACGGGTGCGATCACAACCGGCGCCCACGTGCCCTGGTCGCGGAGCGGCACCGGGTGGCACAACACCTCATCGCCTACCTTGAAACCGCTCGTGTGGGCACCGACGGCCTCGATGACCCCGGCGGCCTCGACGCCGAGCGCCAGCGGCGGCCTGGTGCCCACGTCCCAGCCGCCGTAACGAACGATGTTGTCCCAGTTGCCAACCCCGGCGCCGCGAATGTCGATGAGGACCTCGTCGGCCGCCAACGGTCGCGGGTCGTCCAGTTCCAGCATCTCCACATGGCCGCCGAGCGTGCGGACCCCCGCTACCAGCATGGTCACGGTGAGACGACCGGCCACTCGTGGGTCATCGTGGTTCCTCTCACGGCTCGAGGTGACGGGTTTGACAGATAACGCGATTCGCTAAGCGGTCTTCTGTGCTTCCTGCGCCGCGTCGTTTTGCAACGGGGCAAGTTCGGACTCTTGGGCGACTAGCAGATCCCAGACCTGGTTGACCGTCGGGTGTGGCGCGACAGCGTGGCGTAGGAGACTGACTGGGACCTTCGCGACGATGGCCAGGGTGGCTGCTTGAACCAGTTCCGAGAACTCCGGGCCGACGAATGTCGCTCCGAGCAAAGTGTTGGTCTCGGCATCGATGACCAACTTCGCCCATCCTTGGAAGCCCTCCCTGAAGAGGGTCAGGAATGACAGTGTGCCGGGGTAATGGGCCGTTCGCGTCCGTACCGCGAACCCTTCCGCGCGGGCTCGACTTTCCGTGCGCCCAACCCAGGCCACTTGAGGCTCAGTGAAGATGACCTGTGCAACGCTGCCGGCATCGTGGGCAGTCAACTCGTTCTCGGACAGTTCTCGCCCCACCGCCCGGGCCGCGATGATGTCGGCCACGAGGCGGCCATGGTAGGTGGAGATATGAGACAGCCGAGCCCGCCCGGTGGTATCTCCCAGTGCGTAGAGCCAGTCGCCTACGACACCGACCGCCTGGAGATGGTCATTCACGGCAACGAACCCGCCGCTTGGCAGGCCAAGGGTTTCCAGTCCGATATTGTCGGTATTGGTGCGCCGTCCGGCGGCCAGGATGAGTTCGTCTACCTCGATGGTCTGACGGTCAAAAGTTGCCGTGACGGGCCCGCCCGCCGTAGGGCGCGCGACCGCCGACAACTCTGTCTCAAAGTGAATCGTGACGCCCTTGCTTCGCAGCGACTGCGCGACCAGCTCGCGAGCTTCAGGTTCGCAGTTAGGAAGAAGGGTGCTCCCACGCACCAGAAGTGTTACGGCGGAGCCTAATCCGGTCAGGATGGTCGCGAATTCGACACCGACGGGGCCGGCGCCCACCACCAGCGCGCGAGGTGGCACCTCTGTCATCGTCGTCACGTCCCGATTGGTCCACGGGCGTGCTTGCGCCAACCCGCGTATCTCCGGCACGTGAGGACGAGTGCCGGTGGCCAGCACGACCGCGTGGCGTGCAGTCAAGACCGCTTCGGTGGTATCCCCCAGGGCGTAGGCCACCCGCACTGTTCGTTCGCCGCTCAACCGGCAGACCCCATGAAACACTGCTACGCCGGCTTCGCGCAGTGAGGCTATTCGGTCTTGGTCCGAGAGATTCTCGATGATCGCGTCGCGTTTCGCGAAGACGGCCGCAACGTCCAATCCGTTGCCCGAAATAGCCTCTCGCACACCAGGGACCGCCTTCGCGAGATTGAACACCTCGATCGGGCGAAGCAGCGTTTTGCTAGGGTTGCAACCCCAGTAATGACACTCCCCACCGACCAGGCGATCCTCAACGAGCGCCACTGAAAGGCCCACGGACGCAAGCTTTCGCACGGCGGCAACACCGCCCACACCGCCACCCACGACGATCACGTCGAAGTCTTTACCAGCTTTCATCTACCCTCGTATCCGAAGCTCGGTACGTCCAACTGTGTTTGGGCGAGACTCACCGGTCACAACGAGCCGGCTCACGACGGTTGGAAGTTTCCGGACTGAATGAGGGACAGTGGTGCGTGACGGCGATGTCGTGCCGAGTATCGCGTAGGCCGCGGCCGCACTCGCCGCGGAGAAGACGCTGTAGCTCAGCGGTGCTTCAATCCCGAGAGATACGGCCATCGCCGTTCCAAATATTATGAGCACCAAGCAAGTCGCAGCCCCAACGAATTTCGGCCACCAGCCCGCGATAAGCAGGACTCCCAGGGTCGCTTCGGTGGCGGTGGCAACCCACACGATGACGGTCAATAACCATCCAGAAGCAAACGGGACAAGCTGGTGGGTGTAGTCGGCGAAGCGGCCAATGCTCCCCCAGCTCCCCTGTCCGAACGGTTCCCACCAGCCGAATCGGTCGGCAACAGCGGACAGAAAGGCCGCCGCGAGCGAGAATCGCAATGCCATCCGGACAACTCGGATCGGATCAGGGATGCGCATGGACTTCTCCCGAAAATCGGAATGTTGTCAGATTGTGAATGTCGAACGGTACGAACACTTTCCGTCGATTGACGCGCTGCCTCATCTTTTCGCGTTGTCGTCCATGGTGAGCGGGCCGTCTCCGCTATCGATCAGGAAGACCGCCAGCAATTCAGCGGGTTCAGTGGCGCTGGCATTTTCACTGATCGTGTGGTGCGCGCCCGGGGCTTCACTCCACGTCTCGCCGGGGTGATAGACGCGTGCCGGCTCACCTTCGACCTGACTGCGGATCGCTCCGGAGATCACGTAGGCCATGATGAACGCCGATTTCGCGTGGTGGTGAGCTCCGCTTTTGGCCCCGGGCGGATAGCTGACGGTCACTGCCTCGAGTGATTTGCCCGGGACATTGGTTGATTGATTGAAGACTGGGCGCACCACCGGCTTTTGATCCGAGTGCTGTGGCGTCGGCTGGGCGCATGCCCCAGGCGCGAACATCACCGCAACCGTCAGCGCGGCGAGTGGTACTTTGAGGGCCATTTTGGCCGCCTTCCCATGGGATGTCTTGGCGACTAGCCGACGTGATCGCACGATTTGGGGTGACCCGTGCGGCTGCCGAGTCTCCTTTTCAGTCCTCGGCGACCCGCAGGATCGTCTTGCCGGCGATGCGCTCTCCGGGGGCGAATGCCGCGGCGGCATCGGCGAGTGGCAGCACCGCACCCACCACCGGTGCGAGGCGTCCGTCCCGTACTCGGGCGGCGAGGTCTGCGAGCCGGTCACGATCGGCTTCGACAAGGAAGAAAACTGCCCGCCCATCGCTCGGCAGGGTCTTCGGCGGCTCGGCGATGGTGACCAGCGTTCCGCCGGGCCGCACAACAGCCGCCGAGCGGGCCAGGATGTCTCCGCCGATCACGTCAAACACCACGTCCACTTCGCCTGCGTCCTCCAGCTTTTCGGTCTCCAGGTCGAGGAAGGTGTGGACGCCGAGCTTCCCGGCCCGGTCCCGGTCTGCGGCCCGGCCGGTGCCAATGACACGCGCGCCGACCTCGCGAGCGAGCTGCACCGCGATCGACCCGACCCCACCTGTGGCGCCGTGAATAAGAACCGTTTGCCCCGCGGCGAGGCGGCCGTGATCGAACAGACCCTGCCAGGCAGCCAGTCCAGAGATCGGCAGCGCCGCGGCCACAGTATGGTCGATGTCCATCGGCAGCGGGGCGAGATTACGGGCTTCCACGGCCGTGTACTCCGCGAGCGAACCATTGCGAGCCCAGTCGGTGAGCCCGAACACCCGCTGGCCGACGCTCAAAAGGGTTGTGCCATACCCTAACTCAACCACGACCCCCGACAGCTCGTGGCCGGGCACACTCGGTGTCCGGTCACGACCCGCGCGGTCGATCCAGGTGTGTGGCCAGTCAAGCTCGCCGCGCGTGAAACCCGCGGCGTGCACCCGCACGATGACCTCGTTGTCGGCCGCCTGGGGGTAGGGTAGGTCGGTCAACGACAGGCCGGCTACACCGGCATTACGATCTGAAACAGTAATGGCTTGCATTACAGATCCTTCCTGATGCGAGGTGTTGCCGCGGGGTCGGCTGCGAGCGTCGGCTGTACGCTGACGAGCTCGAGGCCCAGATCACGGACCCGGTCGAGGAGTCCGTAAAGCTGTGACTGGTCGCGGATTTCACCAGTGAACGCGGTGTCGGTCGCACCGGCCTCGAGGCGCATTCCTTCTAATGCGGACCCGAGCCGCTCGGTCACGCGGCCTCGAATGCAGATCTCGTACATCGTTGGCTGCACTTTCCCTCCGCTCGCCAGCTGCCGATCAGCATCCACCGACGCGGGGTGAGTCGTCATCACCCGGCAAGCCAATTCACCCGGGTGAGTACGTAGCCATCGCTGGGCGGATCGAGAGGCATCGGGGGTGGCAGACGTGGTCCGGGGCCTCTGCCGCCGCCGTCGCGGAGTCAACGCCCGTTTTCGCTATCCGGTGGGTGCTGCGTGACGGTGATGGTGACCCTGGGCCGGCCCCGAGCGGCATTACCGCCGATGCCGCGCACCGCCAGGCCCGCCAGAAGCATTTCGTTGAGCAGGTCTTCTGGGATCGCTGCCAAAACCGTCGGGGCAGCACCGGAGAGAGTGTTCGGCCCCGCTACCGAGACGCTCCTGATCGGCGGGGCGGCTGCAGTCCAGCTCGGCGGCACCGACAGCCCGCCAATCGAGTAGGCCCGGCCTAAACCCGCCGGCAATCCAGGCGGCGCACCGTTGCCTGCCCCCAAGTCTGCCGAACCCAATGACACGCGTACGCCTGGTCCTGACCCTTCCGGAGCCGCCCCCAAACGCTGCAGTATGGCATCCGTCTTGCTGGCACCGTCTGCGTCGTAGTGCACCGCATATCCCAACCCCGTATATGACCCGGCGGTGCCCGTCGACGTGATGCCTGTCGCCGCCGACGAGACGGCCAGGTTCACCGGGCTCAGCAAGCTCAGCAATTGCAAGAACGATGGGAGTGCGGCGGCAGCGGCCGGTGCGGGCAGCGTAAGCCCCTGAAGTGCATCGGGCACGGCGGAGAGCAGCCGCGAGCCCGTCGACATGATGGTCTGGGTGCCGCCGGCTGACGTGGCGCTGGCGTGGGCGACCGCGGCAACCTGGCCGGCGACCCCGGCCGGATTTGTGGTGGGCGGGGGCGAGGTAAACGCAGGTAACGCCGAAGCGGCAGCGGATGCGGCGGCGTACGCATACATCGCCGCGGCATCCTGGGCCCACATTTCGCCGTACTCGGCTTCGGTGGCCGCGATTGCCGGGATATTTTGGCCCAGAAAGTTTGTCGCGATCAACGCCATCAGCTGCGCGCGGTTGGCCGCGACCATGGGTGGGGGCACCGTCATCGCAAACGCGGCGTCGTAGGCGGCTGCGGCGGCCCCGGCCTGGGTGGCGGTCTGCTCGCAGAGGTCAGCTGTCATCGTCAACCACGCCACGTAGGGCGCGGCGGCGGCCGTCATCGCCACCGACGCGGCGCCCAGCCATGCTGCGCCGGCCAGGCCCGAAATCACCGACCCGTAGGAGGCCGCCACGAATTGCAGGTCGGCGGCCAGCCCGCCCCAGGCCGCTGCGGCAACCAGCATCGATCCGCAGCCGGGGCCGGCATACATGCGGCCGGAGTTGATTTCTGGTGGCAACGCCCCGAAATCCATCTTCGAAAACCTCTAGATCCCTTGGCTATCCGGTCACTTCGCGGATGTAGCGGCCAATCTGGCGCAGTGAGCGGGTGGCTTCCGGGATCATCGGCGCGGCGATTTGAAACACATGGATTTGGCCCGGCCATACTTGCACTTCGACCGGCACACCGGCGGCCGCCAGTCGTCGGGCCGCCAGGTGCGCATCGTGGAGCAACACCTCGCAACCCGACACATGGATCAACGTGGGTGGCAGGCCGGGTTGGATGTGATCGAGCGGCTCGTAGAGCGAGTCGGCATGCCCGTTGGCGTTGCGGTGTGCTGCGGCGCGGGTGATCAAGCCGTGGACGGCGTCGAATGCCCTGGGCGGAAACATCGCGTCCGAGCCGATGTTGGGGTGGGTCCTTTTGGGTTGTGTGGCAAGTTGCAGCAGCGGTGACATGGCCACCAGCGCGGCGGGCCGCTCACCGCACTCGAGCAGGCGCTGAGCCAGCGCCAGCGCCAGGTAGCCGCCCGCGGAATCGCCGGCCAGCACGATCTGGTCGGGCTCATAACCTTTTTGGCGCAGCCACGAGTAGCCGTCGTAGCAGTCGTCGATCGCGTCGGTGATCGAATGTTTGGGAATTTTGCGGTAATTGGGCACCAGCACGGGGCTGTCGGCGAAACCCGACAGCATGCTCACCAGTCGGCCGTGCGAGTAGGCGCCGCAGGTGAGGAAGGCCCCGCCGTGCATATACAGCACGACCCGGTGGGTGCCGTCGGCCGGTAACACTCCGGCGGCACGGACAAGCTGCGCGGTGCAATGCGCCAGCCCGATTCCGACGCGCACCGTGCCTGGAGCCGGCGCGATGCCACGGGCGGCAACCTCGACGACGCCCCATGGCCACGGTGCCGCGGGCAGGTAGCTGCCGACACTCAACGTGGGCCGGATCATCAGCCGGGCACTCAGCCAGGCGATGCGCCCGGCCATGCTCGGACCGTCCTGGATGACGTCAACGACGGCGTTCGCGCGAAACGGGGACCGCCGAGCTTTTCGTGCCCTGGGTGCTGTGAGGCCGGGGCGCGACGAATGCGACGCGGTGGCGGGTGCGCTCATGTCAACACCTCCACGCCGACGTCACAAGGGTGCCCCACGCCACCGCAACCGGATGCACCCTGACGCCAGGGCGGGGCCCGCTGTCCATCGGCGCACGCGTTTGCGTTGCCCAGCGTCCAGAACCGGCGTTGAGACCGGCGCGAGGCTCATCATGTCGGCCCTGAGTTGAGGGCCGGCCCGCACGCCCGGCATAAGAGGCTGACCTGCCGGTCAACGAATCTGGGCGATTCGCTTAATTGTTGGCGCGTACCCCCGCACGACGGGCACTGCTGGTCTGCGCCGGTCGTGGCCTGTTCATCACGGCGCTGCCAGACAGCCGCGCGTCCCCGCGCCACCGCGCGGCGGCGTCGGTTGTCGGCACGGGCGACCAGCCCCGCTGTGCCCGCAGACCCCGCACAAACGGCGGCGGAGGCGCCGAAATCGGTTAGCTGGCCATAGATCAACGTGAGGGCGGCGTAATCCCCGGCCACGACAGCCAGAAACAGGGACGCGATGCGTAGTCGGGTCATGGTGTCAGCGCCTCGGGCCCGAACCCGCGCACAGTGAAGACACTGCGCAGGTATCCAGTGGGACGCCCGCAGGTGATGCACACCGGGTGGGTGCCACATCGGGACGCCATCTCGCGCTTGTCGCCCACGTAGGCCGCCATCGCCCAGCGCAGGGTGTCCAGGCAGGCTTGACAGAGTGTCTCGACGAGGTCGCCGTCCGGGCTCAGCCCCATGTGGTCGCAGCCATCGACGGCGTGTATCTCGGCGATCGCCACCGCCGGCGCACCGCAAACAAAGCCGGTCGACACCCGCTGGGCACTGCAGATGGGTTGCAGTGCGTGAATTTGATCCTCGATCGCCGGAACGGGGTCGGTCGCGCCACCCCCTTTCCGGTACCCCCAACGCCGCGCGGAGGCGGCGACATCCCGCATTCGATGCAGCAGCCATGGTGTCCGCGCGGCGCGGGGGCCGTATTCGGCGGGCGATCGTTGAAATTGGCGATGCGTCATCTGGTTTTCTCCGATTTGTGGTGATGGGCCCCCGGGGCGATCAACGCAGCAAGGTTGCCCACCGTCATTGCGACCCGTTGCTCGCTCATGCGGACCCGAACGCGGATCCGGTTATCGGCGGCTCAACGTACCGCCCGCTTGTGAGGTGTTAAGCCAGCATCAACCGGTGTGGGATGAGTGGTCATCACCCGACAAACTGATTCACCCGGGTGATTTGCCTAGGATTTCGGAAATCGCACGCCTGCCGATCAAAATGTCGCTAGCGGTGGCTAATTCGGGCGGCATCGCGTGGTCGTCCGAGAATCGGCAGCCTAGAGCGAAGCGGCCGTGCGGTGCGAGTCGGAAGCGGCCAACCGCTCGTCAGGTTGCCACGGAGGGTTGCGGCGCGAGCGGCGATCCCCCGCTTTGGCTATCGGGAGCTTGTGGGGCTAAACGACGAGGGCCACGCGATTCGCGATGATGATTGTGGGCCAATGCGTTTGGGCCGAAAAGCGTGGGGTGTTATGCGATGCCGTAGTCGTTGATCTTGCGGTAGATGGTTGCCCGCGACATTCCCAAGGCGCGAGCCGCCTCTTGTTTGTTGCCGCCGTTGTCTTGCAGGCTACGGACAATGGCGTCGCGCTCGAGGGCTTCCATTTGGGTCAGCTTCCGCCGCGTGACGGACCGGCACTCCGGGGGCAACTTGTCGGCGCTGATGATGCCCGATCGTTGACGGGCAACGGTTTCGGTCAGAACCGACCGCAGCTGCGAAACGTTGCCCGGCCAGGGCAGCCTGCTGAGGTGGCGCATGGCGTCGGGCGCCAGCGCTACATCGGCCCCCCGGGTGAGCTCGCGGAGCAGGAGCGGCACCAACTCCTCGAGGTCGTCGATCCTGTGTCGCAGCGCCGGCACAGTGACGCTGTGGGTGAACAGCGGCAACAGCTGCTTGACCGGTGCCGAGGGAGCCGCGGAGCTTTTGGTCGCCGCGATCCAGCCTCGGCCTGCGCGCGTGGCGAGCATCGAGCTGATCGCTTCGAGCGTGTCCTTGTCGATGTCGTCCACGTCGGCGAGCACCACTGCGAAGTCCTGATCACCGGACAGTGTCGCCAGCTCTGCAACGAAAGACGCTGCGCTGGCAAATGTTTCGGCACGCATCACACGAACCGTTCGGCCCCGCTTCACTTCCTGCCCCACGGCTTGCGCCAGCTTTGCCCGACCGGATCCTTTCTCTCCCTCGAGCATCACCCATTCTCGGTCGCGACAGCATTGCCGCACCTGCTGACAGCAGCTCAGCCAGGCGCTGTTACGACCTGCCAGGCCTGGAATACGAACGTGCACCGAGTGGCCGGTTTGAGACGGATGCAAGCCGGTCTCGGCGGAAACGTCGACGTGAAAAACGACGTTGGCGCGTCCGGCTGTCGTCGACCGGTCGGCGGCAGAGATCTTGGCGACGCGCCCGCGAGAAAGAACAGCCAGCACCGTGCCCGACAGCGTGGACGTGAGCAGATCCGAGGCGTGTTCGAGCACGGCGGCTTGCTCGTTTCCGTCGAGCGCGTGCCGCAGATACGGGTTCATCAACACCACATCGCCACCGATCGCGAGCACGCCGCTCGAAGATCGCCGTGCCTGCTGCAGATAAGCTTCCAAAAGCGCGGTCTCACTCTCATGAGCCACCGTCCGCAGGCGATCCTCGATGTGCCGACCAGTGCTGGCGGCCAGCGCGAGCAGCAGCGGATCGGATTGGTCGGCAAGGCAACTCAGATTCACGGCGCCGATCAGTCTGTGCGTTATGGGATCACGGATCGGCGAACCCGCGCACGCGAAACCGGTGAACATAGCGACGTAGTGCTCGCCGCCACCGATGAAGGCGGGCCGGCCGGTTTCCAGTGCGGTGCCAATCCCGTTGGTGCCCGCCACCTCTTCAGCCAAGCTGTACCCCGGCGCGAGGCTCACCGTGTCCAACGCGTTGAGGATGGCCACGTCCGCGGCGGTCCTTTCAACCACCACGCCGTCAGTTGATGTCAGGACAACGCTGACGCCTTGCGCGGCCAGGTCATCGGTGACGCGCTGCAGCACCGGCGCGGCCGCGCGGGCCAACCGCGAGTCCCGATTGGGTTCGCGCACGAAGGGCAGCACGACCCGGTCGGGGTGAACGTGCAGGGCCTGAGACCGGCGCCAGGATTCCACGACGCTGGGCCGGAGAATGTCCTCATCGAGTTCGCGCGCCTCGTCAAGGGACTCGACGGACAGGATTTTCTCCCTGGCCCGCGCGAGGTCGGTCGCACACCCCGCCCGCGAACCCATCCTTAACTACCTCGACTCTGCTTCGCGGTCACCATACTTATTTCGGCAGATAACACGATGCCGTAATCCCTCATCTTGCGGTAGATCGTCGCGCACGACATCCCCAAGGCTATCGCCGCCCGCAGTTTGCTGCAGACCTTGTTCTCCGAGCTGCGGACAATGGCCCTCAAGTCCGCGATGGGCCTTGCATACGCGGCGCTGCATCAGCCGCGTACCGCTGTGGGGTCGCCTCGACCATCTCCCAGCAACCACAGCGCGACTGATCTGAAAATAATCTTGCCAGTCGGGCGATGAACTGGTGGCAACGCGATGAAGATGCGACCATCTGCATGCAATGGAGTTGATCGACCGCGTTGACGAGCGCCGCGTGCTGGATGGAGTGCTGCGGGATGTGCGGGCTGGGCAAAGTCGGGTGCTGGTCCTGCACGGCGAGGCGGGCATCGGCAAGTCGGCGTTGATGGAGTATGTCGCCGAGCGGGCCGAGGGCTTTCGCTTGTTCCGGGCCACGGGTGTGGAGTCCGAGGTCGAGCTTGCCTACGCCGCGCTGCACCAGGTGTGCGCACCGATGCTGGGTCGCCTCGGAAATCTTCCTGCACCGCAGCGTGACGCACTGAGCAGCGCATTCGGGATGAGCGCGGGCCAGGCTCCGGATCGGCTGGTGATCGGGCTGGCAGTGTTGAGCCTGTTTTGCGATGTCGCCGATGAGCAGCCCGTGCTGTGTCTGATCGATGACCTGCAATGGCTGGATCACGCATCTGTACAGGCTCTTTCGTTTGTAGCGCGTCGGCGCGGCGCCGAGCCGACGGGCATGGTCTTCGCGAGCCGTGTGCCCGCTACCGACTTGCCCACGCTGCCGCAAGTGCAGCTGAAGGGGTTGCGGGAAGCCGATGCGCGTGCATTGCTGGATTCGGTACTGACCGCCGGGCTCGATGAGCAGGTTCGCGACCGGTTCGTCGCCGAGACGCGGGGTAACCCACTGGCCTTGGTGGAGCTGCCGCGCAGATTCGGTGCCCGTGAACTCGCCGGCGGGTTCGGATTACCCGGCGCCGCGCCGTTGACGGCGGCCGTGGAGGAAAGCTTTCGGCGTGAGGTGCAGGCCCTCCCCGAACAGACCGGCCGCCTGTTGCTGCTGGCGGCGGCCGAACCGCTGGGTGATCCGACGCTGTTGTGGCGGGCGGCGGCCACATTAGATATCGGCACCGATGCTGCCACACCGGCAGCCGAGGCCGGGCTGGCCCAGTTCGGCACCCGGGTGCGGTTCCGTCATCCGCTCGTCCGTTCTGCGATCTACCAGTCCGCGCCCACTCGGCAAAGGCAGCTAGCACACCAAGCGTTGGCGACGGCGACAGATCAGGACATCGACCCCGACCGGCGCGTGTGGCATCGCGCCCAAGCAACCGAGGGACCCGACGCGGACGTCGCCGACGAGCTCGAGCGCTCGGCCGGCCGCGCCCGGGCACGCGGCGGTCTGGCAGCAGTGGCTGCCTTTCTCGAGCGATCAACGATGCTGACCATCGATCCCGGGCTGCGGGCCGAGCGGGCGCTCGCCGCGGCATCAGCCAATCTCGAGGCGGGCGCTTTCGACGCTGCACTCAGTCTGCTAGCGATTGCCGAGGGCGGCCCGCTCAGCGATCACCAGAGTGCCCGCCTCGACCTCATCCGCGCCCAGCACGCCTACGTCACCGGCAGGGGCAGCGACGCCCCGCCGCTGTTGCTCAAGGCAGCCGGGCGGTTCGAGTCAATCAATGCTGCTATGTCTCGCACGACTTATCTGCACGCCCTACAGGCGGCGGTATTCGCCGGCCGATTAGCGGTAGGCGGCGGCGTCTTGGAGGTCGCACGCGCGGCGAAGACGTCGCCCCGACCGTCGGCTCCCACCCTCGCGGACCTTCTTCTCGACGGGTTCGTCGCGAACTTCACCGATGGTTATGCGGCGGGCGTGCCGACCTTGACCCGCGCTGTCAGCGCCGCCCGCCGCGACCCATTACATGAACAGCAACAATTTCTGTGGCTTGCCGGTATCGCCGCCTTACATCTGTGGGATGACGAAAGCTGGGATGCAGTTTCGAGGCGCCACCTCGAGCTTGGCCGTTCGGCAGGCGCGCTGGCTGAGCTGCCGCTAGCACTCAGTTCTCGTGCCGTGATGCTCACCTTGGCCGGTGAACTCGCCGCCGCGGGAGCCCTCCATCACGAATTGAAGACCGTGACGGAAGCGACCGGCGACAGCCTCGCAACAGATCCCGCGATGAGCCTGGCCGCGTTCTGCGGCAACCAGGTTGAGGCGTCGGCATTGATCGAGGCCACCGCACGAGGTGTCGTACGACGTGGTGAAGGAATGTGGCTAAGCGTCGCCGAGTGGGCGGAGGCGGTACTCAACAACGGCATTGGTAAGTTTCAGGCCGCGGTAGCCTCGGCCCTGCGCGCTGCCGAGCAGCCTGATCTTGCTCTGTCGGCGTGGTCCACCATCGAACTCATCGAAGCCGCCGCGCGCAGCGGTGCGTTCGACGTAGCAGCCGGCGCCGTCGCAAGGCTCTGTGAGATGACCGGTGCCAGTGGCACGGATTGGGCGCTGGGTGTCGAGGCGCGATCTCGCGCGCTGATCAGTGACGCGGCCGACGCTGAGCGGTTGTACCGCGAGGCGATCGAACGGCTGGGCCGTACCCGCATACGCACTGAACTCGCCCGGACGCATCTGCTCTACGGAGAATGGCTGCGCCGAGAGCGCCGCCGCACCGACGCAAGGGCACAACTGCGCACGGCCCACGGCATGTTTGACGCGATGGGCATGGAAGCCTTCGCCGAGCGGGCCCACCGCGAGCTGCTCGCCACCGGGGAGACCGCCCGCAAACGCGCCGCTTCGCCGAGCGGCCCACAACTTACGCCGCAGGAACAACAGGTCGCGCGGTTAGCCGCAGAAGGTCTGACCAACCCCGAGATCGGTGTGCGCCTTTTCATCAGCGCCAAAACCGTCCAGTATCACCTCAGCAAAGTCTTCACCAAGCTCGGCATCAGCTCACGCAGCCAGCTTCATTGAATCCTGCGAGCGATGCGCGCGAACGGGAAGCTGCCCGTCCAGTCGGACGGACGGCTACCACCGGCTAGTCAGCATGCTGGCTGCGCCGACTAGGCATCGGCCGATGCGAACCCGCAACACCCTGCCGCATCCTTGTCTCATTGACGCATTCCTTGCCCGAGACGGGGGACGAGTTGTCTACTGCACCGACGTCGAGGGTTTTGCGAAGGAGATCGCCGAGACGATGAATACCCAGTCGAAACTGTGGTATCGCGGCGCATCACATCACGGGGCGAGTCCGCGTCGTCGGCTGGCGGTGCTCGGACGAACCGACACTTTCGCGGGAAATCAAGCGCGAAGACGACGATGGGCGTTCAGCCCGCCCGCAGGTGTCTCACTTTGAGACGCTCATTCACCTCATCTTGAGACGCTCACCAGCCGCGTTCGGCGGTGTCATGAGTGGCAGGAGCCAAACACGTCGATGCCAAGAGAGGAGAACACCGTGAGCGGGCACAGCGTGAACGCGGATCGCGAGAAGATCACTGAGTACGCCTATGGGCCAATCGAATGTGCGCCACAGCAGGTGGGGCGCGCGAACCCGCCTACACTGACCGCCGACGCTAACGGTGGCGAAAATCGTGGACAACGCATTCTGGAGGTCTTCCGCCCACCCACGTCATGTTGGTGGGCGGTGGCTCGCGTGAGCACCGCGAGCGAGTCGGGGAAGGTGCGCGTACCGCCGATCCGGGGCCGCGCGGGCGAGCTGGAGCTGATCGGCGCGCTGGTGACGGCGGTCGCCCAAGGGCGCGGGGGTGTGCTGGTCATCGAGGGGCCGCCGGGCATCGGGAAGAGCCGGTTGCTGACCGAGGTCTTGGCGCTCGCCGAAAAGACCGGTGTCCGGGCACTATTCGGCGAGGCCTTCGAGTACCAGCAGACGGTACCGTTTTTCTCGCTGTTCATGGCGACCCTGCGCGCGGATCCCCCCGTCGGCGATGCGGAAGGCTTGCGCCGCCTGGGCACGTCGTCCGATCTTAGCTACTGGGTTGTGCGCGATTTGCAGGCCGCGATAAATGCTGCCGCGTCCCGAACACCCTTGGCGATCGTCCTCGAGGACGTCCACTGGGCCGATAACGCCACCCTGCTGGCGCTGCGGTCGCTGGCCGCGACGCGGCCGGACGCCCCGGTGCTGTGGGTGCTGACCGCACGAACGGGCGCAGGCGGTCCGGCGGTCCACCAGACGCTGACCGCGCTGGAACGCGAGGGCGCCAGGTTTCTGCGGTTGACGGCGATGACACCGAGCGCGGTCGCCGACGTCGTGCAAGACGCCGTACGAGCCAACGCGGATGCGTCGCTACTGAGTCTGGCCGACAAGGCGCACGGCAATCCGTTCCTGCTCACGGAGTTGCTGCGGGGACTGGACGAGGAGGGCCGGCTCGATGTGAGCGGCGGCCGCGCGGCCGCCAACGGAGACGCGTTGCCGCGACGGCTCAGCGACACCATGCAGCAACGACTCGACCATCTGTCCCCCGCTGCGAGCCAAGTCGTGCGGGTGGCCTCTGTGCTGCCTGACCGGTTCACGGCCCGGCTGCTCGCCGCGATGCTGGAGCGCCGACCCGCCGCCCTGATATCGGCGGTGGAAGAGGCAGTCCATGCCGACCTGCTCGTCGAAGACGGTGAACACATGAGGTTTCGTCACGACCTGCTGCGCGAAGCGACGCGACAATCGTTGCCCCAGTCGCTACGCCGGGCGATGGAGCGGCAATCGGCGAGCGTCATGCTGGACATGGGGGCGGCGCCCGAGGAGGTCGCAACCCAGCTCGCCCGCAGCGCGGAGGTGGGCGATCAGGCCGCGATCGCCGCACTCCGGCAAGCCGCTCAGTCGGTGGCCAATAGCGATCCGGGCGCTGCGTCGGATTTGAGCAAGCGCGCGTTGGAGCTCCAGCCCCCCCAGGACCCAGGACGCGGGCCACTCGTGGCGGAAACGATCGTGCTGCTCAATCGCGCCACCCGCTACGAGGAGGCGGAAAGGCTGGCCGGCGCCACCCTGTCTGCCGCCCTGGCGCCCGAAGAAGAGGCAGAGATTCTTCTCCGGCTCCGAACGCCGATCACTGATACGACGACGCAACACATCGAAGACAACCGCCGCGCACTTCAGATGCCCCATCTCAGCGACGTCACCCGGGCGCGACACCGGGCGTGGCTGGCGTACAACCTGGCGATGTACGGCCTACCCGGACAGGACACCGCGGCAGCCGACGAGGCGGCGGCCGCCGCCGCAACCACCGGCGATGTCGAGTCGAGCATTCTGTCCGGCGTCGCGCTTGCCTGCCTTGACTGCGCGAACGGATATCCGGGCCGCGCGCTGCACCGCGTTGAGGAACTGCAAACCCTGACCCCCGCGGGCGACATGACCGCTCATAACCTCGCCGCATGCCATTTGGCAAACCTGCTTGCCGTGGTGGGACGGCTGGAAGATGCCGCGACGCTGATCGCGAACTGCACGGAGAAATCCCAGCGGGAACGTGACGGCATGGCCCTTCACATCTGGGCCCTGACGACGGGGGTGGTGCAGATGGCCGCGGGCCGGCTCTCGGCTGCCCGCGCCACCACCGAGCGGCTGCCCACGCCCGAGCGAACGGGATCGACCTTCGTCACCGCGATGCGCATGTTCACCCTGGCCGAGGTGGCGGCGCGCACCGACGATCGGACGTTGTTGATAGAGACGATGAGCGAGGCGCGCGATGCATACATCAACGGTTCACCTGCCGTGCGTCGCGGGGCGGCGTGCGCGCTAGGACTGGCGGCGTGGCAGCGCGACGACGTTCATGAAGCGCTGCGCTGGCTCGGCGGCGACACGTCGCTGCTCGTGACCCCGTTCTTGCCGACGGTGTTGGATCAGCTGACCTTGACCGCACGGGTAGCGTCGGCGGCCGGTGATGCCGGCCTGCGCGCACGTCTCCTGGACGCCGTCGACACGCTCGAACGCGAGCCGCCCGCCGTTCGATTGTTCGCAACGGTCGCGCAACACATCCGCGGGATCCTCGAGCGTGACGACCAGGCATTGGTGGCTGCCGCGGAGGTGCTTCACTCGTCGGAGCGTCCGCTTCTTTACGCAAGTGCTGCCGAGGACGCCGGCGGCGAGCTGGCTCGCGCGCGGCGCAACGCCGAGGCGCTCGACCAGCTGAACGCGGCATTCGACACCTACATCGAGTGCGAAGCGCTTGCCGATGCCCGCCGGGTCGGCCGCGCGCTGCGCCGATTAGGCGCGGAACGCCGCATCGTCACCCACCCGCGGACAAAAACGGGCTGGGACAGCCTCACCGACTCTGAGCTCAAGGTCGTCAACCTGATTGCACAGGGCGCGACCAACCGCGACGTTGCCCAGCAACTGCACCTCTCCCCCCACACCGTCAAGACCCACGTGCACAACGCGTTCGCCAAGCTCGGCATCACTTCCCGCGCCCAATTGGCGCAGCTCATGCGCGGCGCTGATTGATCGACAGCAAATCGGTCGGATGGCGTGGCCGCATGCCTACAATGACGTCCACCGCAATGGAAGTCCGGTAAATAAACGGTAGGCAGGACACCCGATGGGGCCTTCACCCGGGCTATTCGACGTCGGCGGCCAGCGCCTGGTCACGCCCACGATTCGAGGGCGGGCCGACGAGCTGCACGTGCTCGGCGCACTCGTTACCGCAGTGGCCCAGGGGCGCGGGGGCGTACTCGTCATCGAGGGCCCGCCCGGCATCGGCAAGAGTCGATTGCTCACCGAGGTGTTGACGCTGGCCGACAAGTCCGCGGTACGCAGCCTGTTCGGCGAGGCGTTCGAGTATCAGCAGACGGTGCCATTCTTCTCGCTGTTCATGGCGACGCTGAACGCCGATCCCCCGGTGGGAGACGCCGCGGCGTTGCGCCAACTAGGCGGCTCGGCCGATCTGCGCTACTGGGTGGTGCACGATCTGGCCGGCGCGATCCATGCGGCGGCCGCACAGACCCCGCTGGTGATTGTGTTGGAGGACATTCACTGGGCCGATAACGGCACCCTGTTGGCGCTGCGCTCGCTGCCCACCGCGCGGCCGGATGCGGCGGTGCTGTGGGTGCTGACCGCCCGCACCGGGGCCGGCGGGCCCGCGGTGCAGGAGACGTTGTCGGTGCTGCACCGCGCGAATGCCACATTCTTGCGACTGGCGGCCATGACGCCGGACGCGGTCGCCGACATGGTTCAAGACGCGGTGCGGGCGCAAGCCGATGTGTCGTTGCTGAATCTGGCCGCCAAGGCGCACGGCAATCCGTTTCTGGTCAGCGAGCTGGTCGGAGGACTCGGCGAGGAGGGTCGGCTCGATTTCTCCGGTGGGCGTGCAATGGCTACTGGAGATGGGTTGCCACGGCGGCTGGGTGTCGGTATGCAACAGCGACTGGACCTGCTCTCCGATAGTGCTTCGGAGGTGGTGCGGGTGGCCGGAGTACTGCCGGACCGGTTTTCGGCCGGCTTGCTCGCCGCGATGCTGGGCCGGCCGCCGACGTCGTTGCTCTCGGCGCTGGAGGAGGCGGTGCGCGCGGATCTTTTCGTCGAAGACGGTGAGCAACTGAGGTTTCGGCACGACTTGCTGCGCGAGGCCACCCGCCAGTCGTTGCCGCAGTCG
>NZ_LZHT01000126.1 GCF_001667315.1 Mycobacterium sp. 852002-10029_SCH5224772 | reverse complement strand
GCCGATCTCCACCCCGTTATAAGTCACCTTCGACCCCGGATCCATCACCAACCCGGCCCGCGACGCCACCATGGTCAGGTTGGTCTTGGGGGTGAAGTCTCCCCGGAACTGGCCGTAGACAAGTCCGACGACCAGCGCGGCGATCACCAGGCCCGCCAACCCGACCCACTTGTAGGGCGGGTTCCGCGGGGCGTTGCTCTGGATGGGTGCTGGCATGGCGGTTACACCGTGAGCGCGAAGTTGGGGTTGACGCCATAGAGCGCCAACGCGGCGGCCAACACAACGACCTGCACCGACACCAGCGAGAAACGCATCGATCGACCGACCGCCTCACCCACGCCGACCGGCCCGCCGCCGGCGTTGTAGCCGTAGAAGCAGTGGGTGATCATGACGACCGCGGTGATGATGATGGCCTCCAGGAACGACCAGAAGACGTCGTCGGGGCGCAGGAAAGTCCGGAAGTAGTGCTCGTAGGTGCCGTTGGATTGTCCGTAAAGCACCGTCGTGGTGATCTGCGGTGACAGGAACGACATGATCATCGCGAGCGAGTAGAGCGGGATGATCACCACCAGCCCGGCCATGATCCGGGTGGTCGCCAAGAACGAAATCGACTTGATACCCATCACTTCCAGGGCATCGATCTCTTCGCTGATGCGCATGGCGCCCAGCTCGGCGGTCGCGCCGGCGCCGACCGTGGCGGCCATCGCGATGCCGGTGACGACGGGCGCGGCGATGCGCACGTTGATCAGCGCGGCGAAGAATCCGGTGAACGCCTCGACACCGATATTTCCCAGCGACGCGAACCCCTGGATGGCGACTAGGGAGCTACCGGACAGCGTCACGAAGCCGACGATGGCGACGGTGCCGCCGATGACGGCCATGGCGCCGGTGCCCATGCCGATCTGGGCGATCAGCCGCAGGGTTTCTTTGCGGTAGTTGCGCAGCGCGTGCGGCATGTGCGCCAGGGCCACACCACCGAACCACGCCATCTGACCGATGTCGTCGAGCCCGCGAGCCGCGGCAAGGCCGTAGCGGTTGAGATTCTCTGTGGCCCGCGGGAAGCGCGAGCGAAAGATAGCGGTGGTCGACATGTCAGTGCCCCGTCCCGAATCGCACGCCGATCGTGGTCAGCACCACGTTGACTGCGTAAAGCGCGACGACGCAGAGCACGACGGTCTCGTTGACGGCGGTGCCGAGGCCCTTGGAGCCGCCGCGCACGGTCAGCCCACGGAAGCACCCGACCAGTCCGGCGATCAGGCCGAAGATCGCGGCCTTGACCGTCGCGATGACGACCTCGGGCAGGCCGGTGATCGTGGTCAGGGTGGCCAGGTACGCGCCGCCCGACACGTTCTGCAAATAGACGCCGAACAGGTAGCCGCCAACCAGACCGACGGTAATCACCAGGCCGTTGAGCAAGGTAGCGACCAGGGTCGCGGCTATCACCCGGGGCACCACCAGCCGATGGATCGGGTCGATGCCGAGCACCTCCATCGCGTCGATCTCTTCGCGGATGGTGCGCGCGCCCAGGTCGGCGCAGATCGCCGTCGAGCCGGCGCCGGCGACCACCAGCACCGTGGTCAGCGGGCCGAGCTGGGTGACGGCGCCGATCGCCGCGCCGGCGCCGGATAGGTCAGCGGCCCCGAACTGCGCCAGCAACACGTTGAGGGTGAAGATCAGCAGAACGGTCAGCGGGATCGAGACCATGATGGTCGGCAAGAACGCCACCCTCATGATGAACCAGCACTGCTGGACGAATTCGCGCCATTGGAACGGCCAACGGAATAGGGCTTTTCCGGTCAGCACGCACATCCGGAAGAACCCGCCGATAAGCTCCAGCGGGGTTTGCAGTTGATCGCGCACATAGCTGACCAGGTAGGGACCCCGTCGACTCGTCGACGTTGAAGTCACCGCTGCCCCCTCTGGCCGTCACCGCGTACCTCCCGGCACCGCGGCGGATCGTGTCGCACGCCTCCTCCTCGCCCCGGCTTGATGTCTGTGACCATCGGCTCCCTACTGGCAAGTAGTAACGGAGACCACAGGAATGTACCCGATGGCCAAGCACGTGTGAACCGCATCTGCACAATTAACCCTTCGCCAACAACCGGCAAACGTTACAGTCCCTGTCAAATTTTTCCTCTGGTCCTAAAACCTCTTGCCCTAGAATGGATTTAGTCGATTTTTGCGACTCCGTAACGGATTCGCAGTTCAGTCTTGAGTACCTTGCCGGCCGGGTTGCGCGGCAGCGCGTCGACGATCTCGATTGCCTTGGGGTGCTTGTAGCGCGCCAGCCGCTCGGTCAGGAACTCGTCCAACTCCTCGAGCCGCAAATCGTCGCCCGCGACGGCGGCGACCGCGATCGGCACCTCGCCCCACTTGTCGTGGGTCCGGCCGATGACGGCGACTTCGACGATGCTGGGATGGCTGGCCAGGACGTTCTCCACCTCGGCGCAGTAGATGTTCTCGCCACCGGAGATGATCATGTCCTTCTTGCGGTCGACCACCCACACGTAGCCGTCGGAATCCATGCGGACCAGGTCGCCGGAGTGGAACCAGCCGCCGGCGAACGCTTCCGCCGTCGCCTCCGGGTTGTTCCAATAACCATTCATCAAAGTTGGTGCGCGGTAAACGATTTCGCCGACCTCACCGATGGGCACGTCGTTCATGTTCTCGTCGACGACTCGCGCGGCCACCGTGGGGATCACCTTGCCGACCGAGCCGCGCTTACGGATGGCGTCTTCGCCGAGCAGCATGCAGGTGACCGGCGACATCTCCGTCTGGCCGAACGCGGCCAGGATCTGGGTACCGGGGAACCTCGCCGACATCTCCCGCAGCAGTGCGTCGGGCGCCGGTGCGGCGCCCCACGAGATCACCCGCAGTTTCAGGTCACGCGGGCGCGCCTTTTGCTCGGCGCAGACCGCCTGCCACTGCGCGGGAACCAGAAAAATCCCGGTGACCTTTTCTGCGGCAAGCACATCGAGGAGTTGCCCGGGCTCGAACGCGCCGAGCGGGTAGATGACCGTGGGGATGCCGAGCAGCACCCCGGTCAGCATGTTGCCGATGCCCGCGATGTGGAAGAACGGCACCCCGATGAACCCGACGTCGCTGTTGATGTCGGCGCCGTTGGTGTACAGCCCGGTCATCGTCTGGCCGGTCAAGTTGGTGTGGGTGAGCACGGCGCCCTTCGGGCGGCCGGTGGTGCCCGACGTGTACATGATCAACGCAGGCGAGTCGTTCGGGATGTCGACGGGGTGGTGCGACTGTCCGGTCTCGTCGATGAGGTCTTCGTAACCCAGCACGTTCTCGTCGGTCGGACCGCCGGCCACCACGATCGTGCCGAGCAGCGCCTCGATGCCGCGCACCCCGGTGGCCACCGGGGCGAGCACCGATTCGGTGATGATCACGCGCGCTTCGCAGTCCTCGACGAGAAAGGCGATCTCGGCGGCGGTGAGCCGGAAGTTCAGCGGCACGGCGATGGCGCCGAGCATGTTGATGGCCAGCACCGACTCGACGAACTCGGTGCGGTTGAGCATCAGGATCATGACCCGGTCGCCGAAGCCGACACCCCGGCGGCTCAGCGCGTCGGCCAGCGCCGCCACCCGGCCGCGCAGCTCGCCCCACGTCAGGCTCTTGCCCAGGTACCTCAGCGCCGTCGCGTTCGGCTGCATGAGCGCGTGCCGCTCGAGTTGGTTCACCCAGTTTTGCCGCCGGGCCAGGTACGGCTGCTCGTTCGCCTGTGTCAGATGGTTTGCCAATTGCGCGGTCAAACTCAGCACTTCCCTTCACTCGCGCACCGCTTGCGCCAGGTTGATATTTGATAAAACATAGTGTTGTGTGGGTCACACTATGGCTTTGACGGTCCACTGACAAGTCCTCGACAAGCCCCCATCACGACCTTCCAAAACTTCAACTTCGTCCCGCCAAGCCACTGAAAGCCCTGGCAGCCCCTGTGAACGCACCGATGTCTATGCAGCCGAGGAGCCGGCGGCCGCTGCGGCGGGCTCAGTTGTCCGACGAGGTCGCGGGCCATCTGCGGGCCTCCATCATGTCCGGCGCGCTTCGGCCCGGAACGTTCATCCGGCTCGATGAGACCGCGGCCCAGCTCGGGGTCAGCGTGACGCCGGTGCGGGAGGCCCTGCTGAAGCTGCGCGGTGAGGGCATGGTGCAGCTCGAACCCCACCGCGGTCACGTCGTGTTGCCGCTCACCCGCCAAGACATCGAGGACATCTTCTGGCTGCAGGCCTCGATCGCCAAGGAGTTGGCCGCCGCGGCCACCAACCACATCACCGACGCCGAGATCGACGAATTGGACCGCATCAACGATTCGCTCGCCGCGGCCGTCGGGTCCAGCGACGCCGAGACCATCGCCGGTATCGAGTTCGCGTTTCACCGTGTCTTCAACCAGGCCAGCGGCCGTATCAAGCTGGCGTGGTTCCTGCTCAACGCCGCCCGCTACATGCCGGTGCTGGTGTACGCCGCCGATCCGCATTGGGGCAAGGCCGCCGTCGACAACCATCGGAAGCTGATTGCCGCGCTGCGCCATCGCGACACCGCGGCGGTGATCGAGCACACCGTGTGGCAGTTCACCGACGCGGCGGCCCGCCTGACCGAGATGCGCGGCGAAGCCGGGCGAAGCGGGTCGCCGCCATCCAGCTAGCGGCGATCGGGAGCGCGGCGAAGCCGGGCGAACCGGGTCGCCGCCATCCAGCTAG
>NZ_LZHT01000125.1 GCF_001667315.1 Mycobacterium sp. 852002-10029_SCH5224772 | reverse complement strand
TCGACCCGCAGAACCAGCGTGTTGACGAAGAAGCCGACCAGCTCGTCGAGCGCGGGGTCGCGCCGCCCGGCGATCGGGAACCCGACCGCCACGTCGGTGCTGGCGCTGATCTTCGACAGCAGCACCGCCAGGGCGGCCTGCACCACCATGAAGCTGGTGGAGTTGTATTCGCGGGCGAGCCCGGCGACCTGCTGCTGCAGGTCGGCCGGCCAGTCCACCTCGACGGCCGCCCCGCGCTGATCGGCGATCTGCGGGTAGGGCCGGTCGGTGGGCAGCTGCAGCCGCTCGGGCATGCCGGCCAGCGCGTCCTGCCAGTAGGCGAGCTGGGCGGCGATGCGGCTGCCGCTGTCGGCGAGCTCGCCGAACTGCTCCCGCTGCCACAGCGTGTAGTCGACGTATTGCACCGGCAGCGGCTCCCAGTCGGGGGCCCGCCCGGCGCACCGGCTGGCATAGGCCATGCCGAGGTCTCGCACCAGCGGCCGCAGGGACCAGCCGTCCGCGGCGATGTGGTGCACCACTGCCACCAGCACGTGCTCGTCCTCGGCGACGCGGAAAAGCGATGCGCGCAAGGGGATTTGGGTGGCCAGGTCGAAGGTTTCGGCGGCGGCGATGTCGATGGCCTCGCGCAGCCGGCCTGCCGACCACCTGCGGGCATCGACGGTGCGCCAGCTGAAATCGGCCCGCTCGGCCGGGAGCACCACCTGCTGGGGCGTCCCCTGCGGCGCGGCGAACACCGTCCGCAGGCTCTCGTGGCGGGCCACCACGTCGGCCAGCGCCGCGCCCAGCGCCTCTGCGTCGAGCCGTCCGCGCATCCGCAGCGCCGCGGCCATGTTGTAGACCGGCGACGGTCCCTGCAGCTGGTCGAGGAACCACAGCCGGCTCTGAGCGAACGACAGCGGCACCACCGCGGGCCGTGCGCCGGCCACCAGGGGCTCCAGCCGGCCCGTGTCCTCACCGATGCGCGGCGCCAATTGGGCGATGGTGGGCGCCTCGAAGATGACGCGCACCGGAACGCCGGCATCCATGGCGCTGTTGATCGCCGCGATGACGCGCATCGCCGAGATGCTGTCGCCGCCGAGGTCGAAGAAGGAGTCGTCGACCCCGACGCGTTCGACGCCGAGCACGTGGGCGTAGATGCCGGCCAGGATCTCCTCGGTGGGGGTGGTCGGCGAGCGGTATCCGGCGGCGGAGTATTCCGGCGCCGGCAGGGCGCGGGTGTCGAGTTTGCCGTTGACCGTCATCGGCAGCGCGTCGAGCGCCACCACCGCCACCGGGACCATGTAGGCGGGTAGCCGCTCGGCCAGCTGGGCGCGGGCGTCGGCCGGGTCGGCGGTGCCGGTGATGTAGCCGACCAGGCGCTTATCGCCGGGACGATCCTCACGCGCGATGACGACGGCCTGGCCCACCCCGTCCAGGGCGGCCAGCACCGAGCGCACCTCGCCGACCTCGATGCGGTAGCCGCGGATCTTGACCTGGTCGTCGGCGCGGCCCAGGTACTGCAGCTGCCCGTCTGCCCCCCAGCGCACCAGGTCGCCGGTGCGATACATGCGCGCTCCCGGCTCGCCGAACGGGCAGGCCACGAACCGCGACGCGGTCAGCCCGGCCCGGCGCACATACCCGTACCCCACGCCGCGGCCGGCGACGTACAGCTCCCCGACCACGCCGGCGGGCACCGGGCGCAGCCACCCGTCGAGCACGAACAACGCGGCCCCGGGGACCGGCGAGCCGATCGGGGGCGCACCCGACCCGGCGGCTAACGGCACGCTCGTCGACGAGAAGATCGTGGCTTCGGTCGGGCCGTAGACGTTGACCATCACCCGCCCCGGCGCCCACCGGTCCACCAGTTCGGGCGGGCAGGGCTCGGCGCCGATCACCAGCGCCGCCGAATCCAGTCCCTGCGGCGACAGCATCCGCACCGCCGACGGGGTCTGGCTGACGACGGTGACCTTTTCGGCGACCAGCAGGGCGTGGAAGTCCATCGGCGAGCGGGCCACCGAATCGGGGACCACGACGAGCCGCCCGCCGTGCAGCAGCGCGCCCCAGATCTCCCACACCGAGAAGTCGAAGGCATACGAATGGAATTGCGTCCACACCTGTTCGGCGGACAACTCGACGCCGACGGCCTGCGCATCGAACAGCCGGGTCACGTTGTGGTGGCTGACCGCAACGCCTTTGGGCACGCCTGTGGTTCCGGAGGTGTAGATGATGTGCGCGACGTGCTCGGGTGCCGGCGCCGGTAGCGCGGTGCCGGGTCGGGTGCGCACGGCGCGGTCGTGGATGTCGATGACGATCAGGGCGTGGGCGTCGAGCTTGTCGGCCAGCGCGGCGGTGGTGAGCGCAGCCATGGGTGCGGTGTCGCCGAGCATGAACTCGATGCGGGCCGCCGGGAGGGCGGGGTCGATCGGCAGGTACGCCGCGCCGGCCTTCAGCACCGCCAGGATGGCCACGATCGCGTCGGCCGACCGACCGAAGAGCAGCGCCACGGACTCGCCGGGGCCTACCCCGCGGTCAACCAGCATGTGCGCCAACCGGTTTGACCTCTCGTCGAGCTGCCGGTAGGTCATGGACCGGCCCTCGTAGGTCACCGCCGGCGCGTGCGGGGTCCGCGCCGCCTGGGCGCCGAACAACTCCGGAATCGATGCCGGTGTGCCGGGCCGAGTCAGGATCGCCCGGTCGCCCCACTCGTTTAGCCGGTCGTGTTCGGCTTGTTCGAGGACGTCGATCGACGACAGCCGCCGCGCGGGTTCGGTGGTCATGACGACCAGCACCCGTCGCATCCGGTCGATCAGCGTGGCGATCCCGGCCGCGTCGAAAACGTCTGTGTCGTATTCGACTTGGAGGCGCATTTCCCGACCCGGCTGGGACTGCACCGTCAGCGGATAATGGGTGGATTCGCGGCTGGTGACGTCGGTGACGGCGAGCTCGTGGTTGCCCGACAGCGCGCTGGCGTCGATCGGATAGTTCTCGTAGGCGAACAGGGTGTCGAACAGCGTGTCCTGTCCGGTGATGCGGTGGATCTCGTTGAGCGCCAGGTGCTGATGGTCGAGCGTGTGGTTGTACGCGCCCTGCAGTTGGTCCAGCAGATCGGCGGTGGTGGTCGTGGCGGTGATGTTCGCCCGCACCGGCACCGTGTTGATCAGCAGGCCCACCATGGTTTCCGCGCCGGCGATTTCGGCGGGGCGGCCCGACACCGTGGTGCCGAAGACGACATCGCGTTGGCCGGTCAAGCCGCACAGCAGTTGCGCGAAGGCGCCCTGCAGCACGGTGTTGACGGTGGTGTGGCAGGAACGGGCCAGGTCGCCGACGGCTTGGGTGAGGTCGGCGGGCAGCGTGAACGTCTCGACGCTTTGGCGTCCCAGCTGTGTCCGGTCCTGGGGGCCGACCAGGGTCGGGGCGTCGAAGCCGGCGAACACCTCGCCCCAGGCCGCGCGGGCGGCGTCCAGATCGCGCTCGGCCAGCCAGCTGACGAAGCCGCGGTAGGGCGCCGCCGCCGGCAGCCGCTGCCCGTAATAGGCCGCGAAGATCTCCCCCAGCAGGATCGGCATCGACCAGCCGTCGAGCACGATGTGGTGGTTGGTCAGCACCAGCCGGTAGCGCTCGGATGCGGTGCGCATTAACGCCACCCGGAACGCGGGCTGTTCGGCGAGGTCGTCGCAGACGGCCGCGCGTTCGGCGGCGCACAGGCGCTCGATCGCCTCGTCGGCCGCGGTCTCTGCGGTGTCTGCGGGGTCGCCGTCGAGCTCGATGTACTGCCAGGCCGGCGCGGGGTCGGCCGGGATGATCTGGACCGGCTCGTCGTAGCGGTCGCAGAAGCGGGCCACCAGGTTCGGATGCCGGGCGATCATGGTGTGCACGGCGTCGCGCAGGCGGTTCGGATCAAGCGGGCCCGCGATGCTGATGTTCAGCTGTCCCGCATACAGATCGTCGGTCGCCGGTGCGGTGTTGGCGTGGAACAGCAGTCCCTGCTGGACCGGGGTCAGCGCGAGCACGTCGGCGATATGGTGTTGCCGCGCAAGCTGATCGAGCTGCTGTTGGCTCAGGCGCGCGGGAGCGATGTCCGACGGCGTCAATCCGCCGCCGCCGCCGCGCACGTGCGCGCAGATGCCGGTCAGCGCCTCGAACCACAGCCGGCTCAGCCGGGTGATCTGTTCGTCGTCGAGCGCCGACGGCGCCCAGGTCCAGTTGGCGCGCAGCCGTGGGCCGGCCTCGCCGTCGACGGTGACCGCGTTGAGCTCGAGGGTGTGCATCAGCGGCATGGGTATCGACGTGGCGGCGCGGGTCACCGACCAGCCATCGGGCTCGGGTCGCCACATGTCCGCGGTGAGCTCGTTCGCGCCGCCCTGGCGTCCCAGGTAGTTGAACCCGATCGGCGGCTCGGGACCGTCGAGGTCGATCTCGGGGTTGAGGTAGCGCAGCAGCCCGTAAGTCAGCGGGTCCGGGAGGGAGCGCAGCTGTTCCTTGGCGTCCTTGAGCATTGCGCCCAGCGCGGTGCCGCCGGCGACGACCTGCGCCCAGGAGACCCCGCCCACGTGCAACGCCGTCGGGTATTTGGTGGTGAACCACCCGACGGTGTGGGACAGGTCGATGTCGCGGCCCAGTTCCTCGTGCCGGCCGTGGCCTTCGACGTCGATGCCGAGGGGCGCGCGGCCGCCGGAGAACTCCGCGCAGGCCAGCGCGAACGCGATCAGCAGGATGTCTTGGACGCCGGCGTGGAACGCCGCCGGCACCTCGCCCAGCAGCATGCCGGTGGTCTCGGCGTCCAGTTCCGTGGTGAGGTGCCCGGCCGTGGCGAAGGTGTCCACCGCGGGACGCACCGAGGGCAGGGCCGGCGGTGTCGCCGCCACCGTTTTCCAGGTGTCCGCGTGTTCGACGACGTCGGGGTGGCGCGCATGGGCGGCCAGCTGCGACGACCACCGGGCGAACGAGGTGCCCGCGGCGGGCAACTCGACCGGCTGCCCCCCGTGATGCTGGGCCCAGGCGATGTTCAAGTCCTGCAACAGGACTCGCCACGACACGCCGTCGACGGCCAGATGGTGAACGATCACCACGAGTTGGCCGGTGGCGCTGGCCCACAGCGCGCTGAGCATCACCCCGGCGGCCGGGTTCAACCGCGACCGCGCCTCGATGACCGCCGCGTCGGACAGCTCGTCCACAACGTGCAGGCACTCGGCGGCGTCGACCGAGCCCGCCTCGGGCACCGTCAGGGCCCAATCGCCGGAGCCGTCCTCGTCGCCTTGGTTGTCGACGCGCAGCCGCAGCATGGCGTGGCGGTCCAGCAGGGCCTGCAACACCGTCACCACGTCGGCCTCGGTCACCCCGGCGGGCGCCTGCACCAGCATGGCCTGGTTGAACTGATCGACCTGTCCGCCAGCGCTTTCCACGTCGCGCAGCCAACCGATGATCGGGGTGACCACCACCG
>NZ_LZHT01000124.1 GCF_001667315.1 Mycobacterium sp. 852002-10029_SCH5224772 | reverse complement strand
CACCGCGGCGCGCCTGGCCAAGGGCCAGGGCGTGCCCATCTCGACGATCTCGTTCGGAACCAAGGGCGGTGAGATCGAGATGGACGGGCAGCGCGTCGCGGTCCCGGTGTCGACCGACCAGATGAAGACGATCGCCAGACTCTCCGGCGGGCAGCCCTACACCGCCACCAACCTCGGCGAGCTCGAAAAGAGCTACAACGCGATCGAGAACGAGATCGGTTACCGCACGGTGCCGGGCCCGGGCAGCGCCGGCTGGCTGCGCCTCGGGGTGCTGGCCGCACTGATCGCGACCGCGTTGGCGCTGTTGATCAATCGGCGCCTGCCGACCTAGCGCGTATCAGGCGGGCAGCCGGCGGTTCAGCAGCAGGCCGGCCAGCACGGCGCCGGCCATCACGACGGCACCGAGCAGCATCCAGGCCAGGCTGGCATCGCCCTTGACGGTTTCGTAGCCGATCTGGCGCTGCAGCGTCGTGTACACGTTCTCCAGCGAGTCCAGGCTGTCGGCGTGGAAGGCCTGGCCGTCGGTGATCTCGCCGATCTTCTGCAGGGTCTGATCGTCCACCGGAACCGGAATGGTGGCGCCCTCGTAGTCGACGGTGCCGTACGGGGTGCCGAACGAGATCGTCGAGATCTGCACGCCCTCGTCCTTGGCCAGGCGCGCCGCGGTGTAGACACCGTCGTGCGGGTCACTGGGGTTGGACGGCTTGTTC
>NZ_LZHT01000123.1 GCF_001667315.1 Mycobacterium sp. 852002-10029_SCH5224772 | reverse complement strand
GCCCACCCCCGGGCTATGGCGGGCCTCCCCCGGGTTACGGTCCGCCACCGGGCTACGGCGCCCCGCCTCCCGGCTATGGTCCCCCGCCCGGCTATGGGCCCCCGCCCGGCTACGGCGGCCCGCCCACGCCCGCGTTCAGCATCGGTGACGCGTTCGGCTGGGCCTGGAACACGTTCACCAAACACGCAGCGACGCTGGTCATTTCGGCCCTGCTGTACGTGGTGCTGATCGGCGTTGCCTCGGTCCTGATCGGCCTGAGTCAAAGCGTGGGCACGACGACGACCGGCTCCGACGACGACTACTTCACCTTCACGGCGAACCTCAATGGCGGCGGGCTGGCGCTGCTCATCGTCGGCTACCTGGCGGCGTACCTCGTGTCCGCGTTCGCCCACTCCGCCTTCCTGTCCGGCTGTCTGGATCTGGCCGACGGACGCCCGGTGACCATTGGCTCGTTCTTCAAGCCGCGCAACTTCGCGATGGCGTATGTTGCCGCGTTGATCGTCGGCGTTCTCACCTCGATCGGCTTATCCCTCTGCGTCGTCCCCGGCCTCATCGTGAGCCTGTTCGTGCAGTTCACCATCCTGTTCGTGGTCGACCGTTCGGAGTCGGCGATCAAAGGCTTCAATTCCAGCGTGTCGCTCGTCGGCTCGAACTTCGCCAACGCACTGCTGGTGTGGCTGGTGCTGCTCGCTGCGACCCTCGCCGGCCTGCTGACGTGCGGCCTCGGCGCGCTGGTGGCGGCTCCCCTCGGCGGGCTAATCCTGACCTATGCCTACCGCAAGCTCTCCGGCGGACAGGTTGTCCCGCCGCAGCAGGCGGGTTACCAGACCGGGCCGCCACCGGCATAGCTCGGCGCGGATCCGGCGCGCCGGGCGTCCGCGGCCCGCGCCGCGTGCGTACCGTGCAGCAGTAATGGCGTTTGCGGACATGACATTCGGCACCGGCGCGGCCTCGGCGGGTGCCGGGTACGACGCCGACCGGCTGCTGGCCGGCTACCGCGCCGCCCGGGCGCAGGAAGCACTCTTCGATCTGCGGCGCGGCCCTGCGAGCGGCTACGACGAATTCGTCGACCACGACGGCAACGTGCGCCCGGCGTGGGCGGAGGTGGCCGACGCCATCGCGGAGCGCGGCCGCGCCGGGCTGGACCGGCTGCGCTCGGTGGTGCACGGCCTGATCGACAACGACGGCATCACCTACACCGACGTCGTGCCCGGCGGCCGCGGTCAGGAGCCGAGGCCTTGGCAGCTGGACACCCTGCCGATCGTGCTGTCTGCCGCCGACTGGGAGGCGCTCGAGGCGGGGCTGCTGCAGCGGTCCCGGGTGCTCGACGCCGTGCTCGCCGACCTTTACGGGCCGCGCAGCCTGCTCACCGATGGCGTCCTTCCCCCCGAGCTGCTGTTCGCCCACCCCGGTTACGTGCGTGCCGCCAACGGAATCGAGATCCCCGGGCGCCACCAGCTTTTCATGCACGCCTGCGACGTCAGCCGCCGTCCGGACGGCGCCTTTGTCGTCAACGGCGACCGGACCCAGGCGCCCTCGGGCGGCGGCTACGCGCTGGCCGACCGGCGCGTCGTCGCGCACGCGGTTCCCGACCTCTACGAGAGGATCGCGCCGCGGCCGACCACCCCGTTCGCCCAGGCTCTACGGTTGGCGCTGATCGACGCGGCTCCCGACGACGCCCGGGACCCGGTGGTGGTGGTCCTGTCCCCGGGTATCTACTCCGAAACCGCTTTCGACCAGGCCTATCTGGCCACCCTGCTGGGCTTTCCGATGGTGGAGAGCGCGGACCTGGTGGTGCGCGACGGCATGTTGTGGATGCGCTCGCTGGGCACCCTGAAGCGCGTTGACGTGGTTTTGCGCCGGGTCGACGCGGACTATTCGGACCCGCTGGATCTGCGCGCCGATTCCCGCCTCGGGGTCGTCGGCCTCGTGGAGGCCCAACACCGCGGGACGGTGACCGTCGTCAACACGTTGGGCAGCGGGATTCTGGAAAACCCTGGGCTGCAGCGTTTCCTGCCCGCGATGGCCGAGCACCTGTTGTCGGAGACCCTGCTGCTGCCCAGCGCGCCGACGTACTGGGGGGGCATCGCCGCCGAGCGTTCGCACTTGCTGGCCAATCTGTCGTCGCTGTTGGTGAGGTCGACCGTCGGCGAGAAAACCCTCGTTGGACCGGCACTTTCGTCTCGGCAGCTGTCGCAGTTGGCGGACCAGATCGAGGCGATGCCGTGGCAGTGGGTCGGCCAGGAGCTGCCGCAGTTCTCGTCCGCGCCGACCGACCACGGCGGTGTGTTGTCCTCGGCGGGCGTCGGGATTCGGCTGTTCACCGTCGCCCAGCGGGGCGGCTACGCGCCGATGATCGGCGGCATCGGCTACGTGCTGGCGCCCGGGGACGCCGCCTATACGCTGAAAACGGTTGCGGCAAAAGATGTTTGGGTGCGTCCCACCGAGCGGGCGCGGGCCGAGGCGATCAGCCTCCCGAGCGTGGAACCGCCGGCGAAGACGGCCGCGGGCACCTGGGGCGTCAGTTCCCCACGCGTGCTGTCCGACCTCTTCTGGATCGGCCGCTACGGCGAGCGCGCCGAGAGCATGGCGCGGTTGCTCATCGTCGCCCGGGACAGGTTCCACGTGTACCGGCACCACCAGCACAGCGAGGAAAGCGAGTGTGTGCCAGTGCTGATGGCCGCGCTCGGCCTGATCACCGGAACCGACACCGCGGCCGACTCCGACGGTGCCAGCGATGGGGCCGAAATGATCGCCGTCGCACCCTCGACGCTGTGGTCGCTCACCGTCGACCCGCACCGGCCCGGCTCCCTGGTGCAGTCCGTGGAAGGGCTGGCGCTGGCCGCCCGGGCGGTACGCGACCAGATGTCCAACGACACCTGGATGGTGCTGGCCGCGGTGGAGCGCGCACTGGCACTCGACAGCGAACCGCCGGACTCGCTCGCCGAGGCCGACGCCGCGCTGAGCCGGGCGCAGGCCCAGACACTGGCCGGGATGCTGACCCTGTCCGGGGTGGCCAGTGAGTCGATGGTGCGCGACGTGGGCTGGACGATGATGGACATCGGCAAGCGGATCGAACGCGGCTTGTGGCTGACCGCGTTGCTGCGGGCGACGCTGACCGTGGCGCGCGGCGCCGCCGCCGAACAAACCGTCATCGAGTCGACGCTGGTGGCGTGCGAGTCCTCGGTCATCTACCGGCGCCGCACGGCGGGCAAGATCAGCGTGGCCGCCATGGTCGAGCTGATGCTGTTCGACGCGCAGAACCCGCGGTCGCTGCTGTACCAATTGGACCGGCTGCGCGCCAACCTCAAGGACCTGCCCGGTTCGTCGGGATCCTCGCGCCCGGAGCGGCTGGTGGACGAGATCGGCACCCTGCTGCGCCGCTCGCATCCCGCCGCGCTGGAACGGGTCAGCGGCGACGGGCGGCGCGCCGAGCTGGCGAACCTGCTCGGTGCGGTACACGCCGAGCTGCGCAACCTGGCCGAGGTCATCACCACCACGCAGCTGGCCCTGCCCGGTGGGATGCAACCGCTGTGGGGCCCCGACGTGCGCCGCGTGATGCCCGCCTAGCCGTACGACGATGCAGCCCGCGAAGCGGGGTGCGGAGGAGTGCGGCAATCCCACCTAGCCGTACGACGATGCAGCCCGCGAAGCGGGGTGCGGAGGAGTGCGGCAATTCCGCCTAGCCGTACGACGATGCGGCCCGCGACTGTCACGCGTTCGATGTCGCCCGATCCTCGGCGAGGCCGTGGTAGCGATGTGGGTCGCGCAGTCGCCGACGCCGCACCATGTGCACCAGCGCCAGGATCGACAGCGTGGCGGCGTAGATGCACCATAGCGACGCGAACGCCTGCGTGTAGAGGACCGCGACCACGGCCAGCCCCACCAGGTTCGCGATCCCGAACACCACGATGGAGCGATAGCCCGACATCAATGCCGGCCCGATGACAGCGATGACGTAGAGCACCGCCCACACATAGCCGCCCTGGACACCGGTCTGGTATTGCAGCGCATGGGGGCCTCTCGTCACCGCGACTGGTTCGGTGAGCACGACGACGGCCAGATACGCGGACACTACGGTTCCGAGCACCGCGAACGGCGCCACTCGTAGCCGGGCGCCCCGCGGTTCCAGCATCAAGATCGCCCACGGGACCAGTGTGGGAAGCAGCGGCAGTGCGATGAAGACATAGGCAAGCATCGCCAGGTGGGCCATCCCGGGCGAGACAACGTTGTTGGGCCACACGGCCGCCTCGATGAACTGGTGGGCCGCGAACACCGTCGGCAACAAGGCAAATGGCACTTCGCGCCAGTGCTTCACCTCGCGCAGGGTCGCCACGGCGACCGGCACGAGGGCGGTGCCCACCACCAGATCCGCCGTTATCGAGAAGCACATCGCTAACCCGCCACAGACGCGGGGCCCCGGGACTCCGACGTCGCCTCGTCGACGACGGTGTGGATGAACTTCATTTTCTTCAGCACCGTGGCCGGCAGCACGAACGGGTACAGGTCGTCGTGTCCCATCGACCGGTTCACCATGTTCAGCGACCACGACAACGGCAGCCACATGTCGATGATCGTCTGAAAGGCGCTGGGGCCCAGGGCCGGCCGGTCGAAGGTGGCCGACGCCGCCGCCAGCCCGCACCACGCCGAGGTGTCCAGCGCGTCCCGGATGTGCAGGTAGTGGGCGAACGTCTCGGCCCAATCCTCGCTCGCATGCATGGTGGCGTAGGACGACACGAAGTCGCCCCGCCATCCCTCGGGAGCGCCCTCGCTGTAGTGGCGGTCGAGCGCCTCTTGGTAGTCGGCGTCGGGGTCGCCGAACAGTTCGTTGAACCGCTCCACGCGGTCGCGGGACGGAGCGATCAGCCGGTAGAAGTAGTAATGCCCGATCTCGTGGCGGAAGTGCCCCAGCAGGGTCCGGTACGGCTCGTCCATCTCGATGCGCAGCTGCTCGCGGTGTAAGTCGTCGCCCTCGGCCAAATCGATTGTGATGATCCCGTTCTCGTGCCCGGTCATCACGTTCTCGTGCGCGCTGGACAGGAGCCGGAAGGCCAGCCCGTAATCGGGATCCTTGTCGCGGCCGACGATCGGCAGCTTCAGCTCGTGCAGTTCGACGATCAGGCGTCGTTTGGCCGCCTCGGCCCGGGCGAACTCGGCTAGCCCGACGGCGTCGGCGTCGTTGGGCCGTTCGGCGGTCAGCGCACACGACGTGCACAGCAACCGGGGGGTGTTGACCGGCACCAGCCAATTACATTCGGCCAGCTGCAGATTGGCGCACAGCTGATACTCGCGGGCGGGCACGAAGCCGGCGTGCTCGGTCGCCTCGTCGCCGGAGATCACCAGCAGGGCCATCTGCTCGAGCGAAAACCCCAGGGCGCTGCCGCAATTCAGGCAGGTCGAGTTCTCGAACGTCAGGCGCTGGCCGCACTTGGGGCAGGTGAAGTCACGCATGCGAGAAGTCGCCTTCAACGGGTTCTGCGTAGGGCACCACGTCGACGGCGACGTCGATCACGCTGTGCTGCGAGTCGGTGTAGATGATGCCGCGCAGCGGCGGGACGTCCGCGTAATCGCGGCCGCGTCCCACCACGATGTAGCGCTCGTCGACCATCTGGTCGTTGGTGGGATCGAGCCCCAGCCACTCGAATCGGCCGGGATCCTGCGGAGTCCACACCGCGGCCCAGGCGTGCGTGGCGTCGATGCCGATCATCCGATCCTTTCCGGGCGGCGGGTCGGTGGCCAGGTAGCCCGACACGTAGCTGGCCGCCAAACCGTTGGCGCGCAGGCAGGCGATCGCCAGCCTGGCAAAGTCTTGACATACCCCCTCCCGCGCCGCCAGAACCTCCTTGACCCCGGTGGAAATCGTCGTCGACCCCGACCGGTAGGTGAAGTCGGTGAAAATCCGCGACCCCAGATCGCGCAGCACCTCGATCAGCGGGCGCCCGGGAGTGAAGCTGGGCGCCGCGTACTCGCGGACCTCGTCGGTGATTTCCGGCGGGTTCAGGTCCAGGGTGAACTCGGCCGCCAGCGCTCCGCTGCGCCCGGCCGGCCGGGCGTCCTCCCACGGCTGGAGCGCCGCCCCGCCGCCGTAGAGGCCCGGCGCCGGCGGATAGACGTCGACGACGGAATCGCTGACCACCCTCAGGGCGCTGTGCGGCTCGGTCACATGGAAGTAGGAGCTGATGTTCCCGTAGGTGTCCGTGCTGGTGGAGCTGTCGGCGGGGGCCGGCTCGATGGTCAGCTGGTGCGCGACGCGGCGCTGCCGCAGCGAGTCACGCGGGGTCAGGAAGCCGCGACCGTATGAACTGGTCACGACGTCGGAGTAGCGGTACTCGGTGCGATGGGTGACTCGATACCGGCGGGCGAGCCCGGCGTCAGCTTCAGACACAAGGCTGATCACATCACACACGGGGCCGTTGCGCGCCCCACCGCTGCCCGGTCGTCGGCCGTTCGCCGATATGACGGCAACGGCGAAGAAACGGGAGCACAATCGAGTGGTGGCCACGTGGGACGAGGTCGCCCGCATCGTCGGCGAGCTGGCCCTCACCTCCGAGCCGTCACCGCACGACTGGCGGGTCGGCAAGAAGCTGCTGGCCTGGGAGCGGCCGCTGCGGCCCTCGGAACGCGAGGCCCTGGCGCAGGCCGGCCCGGAACCCCCGCGGGGCGACATCCTCGGTGTTCGGGTGTCCGACGAGGGCGTCAAGTTCGCGCTGATCGACGACGAGCCGCAAACGTACTTCACCACCCCGCATTTCGACGGCTATCCCGTGGTGTTGGTCAACCTGGCCGAGATCTCGGTGCGCGACCTCCAGGAGCTCATCACCGAGGCCTGGCTGACGCAGGCGCCGCGGAAACTGGTGCAGGAATTCCTGGCCGAGTCGCGGTGACATTCATGCGTGTCGAAGCTCGATGACCCGTTGCTAGGTCCGGATGAGCTCGAACAGCGGAATCCGCCTGCTGGTCTTGGCCTGGTACTCGGCGAAGCCGGGCGCCGCGGCGGTGACCTTGTCGAAGAGGTCGTCGCGCTCGTCGGTCGGCAGCTCGCGCGCCGTCACGTCGAACGCCGCTATCCCCGGTTCGGCACGGACCTCGACGCGGGCCTTCGGGTTGGCCCGCAGGTTGTGCACCCAGGCCGGGCTGACGGGGGCTCCGGCAAAGGAGCCGATGATGACGAGCTTGCCGTCGATGCGGAAGTAGGCCAGCGGAGACACCCGGGGCTGACCGGACTTGGCTCCGGTCGTGTGCAGCAGCAGCAGGTTGGCGCCCTCGAACTGGCCGCCGACCTTGCCGCCGTGGGCACGGAATTCGTCGGTGATGGCCTTGTTGAACGCGTTGATCGTCTCGGTGTCCGGGGTTTCGGTCATACCCGGTCAACCTTGTCCGGCTTGGCGTCTATTCCGGACTCCTTGCGCTGCTGGGCGGTGATCGGCGCCGGCGCATCGGTGAGCGGGTCGACGCCGCCGCCGGTCTTCGGGAACGCGATCACCTCGCGGATCGAGTCGACCCCGGACAACAGGGCGTTGATGCGGTCCCAGCCGAACGCGATCCCGCCGTGTGGGGGCGCGCCAAAGGTGAACGCCTCCAACAGGAATCCGAACTTTTCTTCGGCCTCGGCGCGGTCCAGGCCCATCACCGCGAACACCCGCTCCTGGATGTCGCGGCGGTGGATACGAATCGAGCCGCCGCCGATCTCGTTGCCGTTGCAGACGATGTCGTAGGCGTCGGCGAGGACGTTGCCGAGATCGGTGTCGGGTGTCCCCAGGGCGTCCTCGTGGCCGGCCTTGGGCGAGGTGAACGCGTGATGCACCGCGGTCCACGCCCCCGAGCCGACGGCCACGTCACCGGCGGCGGTCGCGTCATCTGCGGGCTCGAACAGGGGCGGGTCCACGACCCAGACGAACGCCCAGGCGTCGGGATCGATCATGCCCAGCCGGTGGGCGATCTCACCGCGCGCCGCCCCCAGCAGCGCCCGCGACGGCTTCGGCGGGCCCGCGGAAAAGAAGACGCAATCCCCCGGCTTGGCGCCAACGTGCCCGGCGAGGCCGTCGCGTTCGGCGTCGGACAGGTTCTTGGCGACCGGGCCTCCCAGCGTGCCGTCGTCCGCGATCAGCACGTAGGCCAGCCCGCGGTGGCCGCGCTGCTTGGCCCACTCCTGCCAGCCGTCCAGCGTGCGGCGCGGCTGCGATGCGCCGCCGGGCATCACCACCGCGCCGACGTACGGTGCCTGGAAGACGCGAAATGTGGTGTCTTTGAAGAACTCTGTGCAGTCGACGAGCTCGAGCCCGAAACGCATGTCGGGCTTGTCGGAGCCGAACCGTCGCATCGCCTCGGCGTAGCTGATCCGCGGGATGGGCGTCGGAAGCTCATACCCGATGAGCGCCCACAGCGCCGAGAGGATCTCCTCGGAGATGGCGAGGATGTCCTCGGCGTCCACGAAGCTCATCTCCATGTCGAGCTGAGTGAACTCCGGCTGGCGGTCGGCGCGGAAATCCTCGTCGCGGTAACAGCGGGCGATCTGGTAGTAACGCTCCATCCCGGCCACCATCAGCAGCTGCTTGAACAGCTGCGGGCTCTGCGGCAGGGCGTAGAACGAGCCGGGGTGCAGCCGGGCCGGCACCAGGAAGTCGCGCGCCCCTTCCGGGGTCGAGCGGGTGATCGTCGGCGTTTCGATCTCGACGAAGTCGTGCTGCGCGAGGACGGCCCGCGCGGCGGCATTCACCTTGGAGCGCAAGCGAAGTGCGTCCGCCGGGCCGTCGCGCCGCAGATCCAGGTAACGGTATTTGAGCCGCAGTTCCTCGCCGGCGGGCTCGTCGAGCTGGAAGGGCAGCGGCGCGCTCTCGCCGAGCACGGTCAGCGACGTGGCGTTGACCTCGATCTCGCCGGTGGCGATCTCGGGGTTGGCGTTGCCCTCCGGGCGGATCTCGACCACACCGGAGACCGCGACACAGAACTCGGCGCGCAGCCGGTGCGCCTGGGCCAGCACGTCTTCGGCGCGGAACACCACCTGGGCGATTCCGGAGGCGTCGCGCAGGTCGATGAAGATGACGCCACCGTGGTCGCGGCGGCGGGCCACCCAGCCCGCGAGCGTCACCTGCTGCCCGGCGTCGCTACTTCTCAGCGAACCGGCGGCGTGGCTGCGCAGCACAAAAACACTCCCCTTCACGTTGAACGACTGATCAGTCTAAGGGGCGGTGTAATTTCGCTCCTATCGCCACGAACATCGCCCTCGTCGGTCCCGGCGCCGTCGGTACGACGGCCGCCGCGTTGCTGTATCGGGCCGGACACTCGGTCGAGGTGTGCGGCCGCAGCCCGCGCGAGAGCATCGAACTGCGGCCCGACGGCGCGGACCCGATCGTCGTCCCCGGCCCCGTGCGCACCGACCCCAGCGAGACGCCAGGGCCGGTGGACGTGGTGCTGTTGGCCGTCAAGGCCACCCAGAACGATCAGGCGGCCGCCTGGCTGTCCCGGCTCTGCGATGTGCACACCATCGTGGTGGTGCTGCAAAACGGCGTGGAGCAGGTCGAGCAGGTGCGGCCGCACTGCCCGCAATCCCCCGTCATCCCCGGAATCGTGTGGTATTCGGCCGAAACCCAGCCCGAAGGCTGGGTGCGGTTGCGCGGCGAGCCGGCCCTGGTGCTGCCCAGCGGCCCGTCGGCGGAGGTGATCGCCGAGCTGCTGCGCGGCGCCGGTTGCCGGGTGGACTGCGACCCCGACATCATCACCGCGGCCTGGCACAAGCTGCTCACCAACGCGCTGGCCGGGTTCATGGCGCTGTCGCGGCGCCGGTCCGGGATGTTCCGCCGCGACGACGTCGCCGCGCTGTCGCGCCGCTATGTCGCCGAATGCCTGGCCGTCGCGCGCGCCGAAGGCGCCCGTCTTGCCGACGGCGTCATCGATGAGCTGGTCGACATGTTTCGCAACGTTCCCGAAGACATGAGCACGTCGATCCTGACCGACGCGGAGCATCACCGCCCGATGGAATGGGATATCCGCAACGGGGTGATCGTCCGCAAGGGCCGCGCCCACGGCCTGGCCACACCGATCAGCGACGTCGTGGTGCCCTTACTGGCCGCGGCCAGCGACGGCCCCGGCTAAATTGGTGCCATGTTTCCCTGCGAGCGCGTCGACGTGGACTTCATCGACTCGGCGCCATTTGCCTTCCGCAACAGCGTGGACCTGGCCATCACCCCCGAGCAACTGTTCGAGGTACTCTCCGACGCCGAATCCTGGCCGCGCTGGGCGAAGGTGATCACCAAGGTGACCTGGACCAGCCCCGAGCCGCGCGGAGTAGGTACCACCCGCGTCGTCGAGATGCGCGGCGGCATGGTCGGCAACGAGGAATTCCTTGCGTGGGAACCCTTCACGCACATGGCTTTTCGCTTCAATGAATGCTCGACCAAGTCCGTGGCCGCCTTCGCCGAGGACTACCGGGTCCAGGTCATCCCGGGCGGCTGCCGGCTGACGTGGACCATGGCCCAGAAGCCGGCCGGCCCGGCGAAGCTGGCGATGGTGGTGGTCGGGCCGCTGGTGAACATCGCCCTGCGCCGCTACCTGCGCAACCTGCGCAGCTACACCGACTCCCTTGCGACCCGGCAACGTTAGGAGCGCCTCATGACCTTCAACGAGGGCATGCAGATCGACACCAGCAACGCGTCGTCGTCGGGCGGCGGCGGGATGGGAATGGCCGTCGGGGGCGGCGGGCTCGGGCTGATTATCCTGCTCGGGGCGCTGTTCTTGGGCGTCGATCCGGGCCGCGTCATGAACCAGCCGCAGACGAACACCGGCGGCTATTCGGCACCCGGTTTCGACCTGAGCCAGTGCAAGACGGGTGCGGACGCCAACAAGTACGTGCAGTGCCGCGTGGTCGCCACCGGCAACTCCGTGGACGCGGTGTGGCATCAGCTGATGACGGGTTACACCCGCCCGCATGTCCGGCTGTTCAGCGACCAGGTGAGCACCGGTTGCGGACCGGCCACCACCGACGTCGGGCCGTTCTACTGCCCGATGGACCAGACGGCGTACTTCGACACCAGCTTCTTTCAGGACGTTCTCGTCAGGCAACTTCATTCCAGCAACGGGGCTTTTGCCCAGGAATACGTCGTCGCCCACGAATACGGCCATCACGTGCAACAGCTGCAAGGCAACCTGGGGCGCTCCCAACAGGGAGCCAAGGGTGCCGGCGGCAACGGCGTACGCACCGAGCTGCAGGCCGACTGCTACGCCGGCATCTGGGCGCACTACGCCGCAACGGTCAACCAGAAGGACGGCACGCCATTCCTGAATCCGTTGACCGACGACGACATTCGCGACGCGCTATCGGCCGCCGCATCGGTCGGCGACGACCGCATCCAGAAACAGGCGACCGGGCATGTCAACCGCGAAAGCTGGACCCACGGTTCGGCCGAGCAGCGCCAGCACTGGTTCACCGTGGGCTATCAGACCGGTGACCCGAACCAGTGCGATACCTTCTCCGCACCCGATTTGGGCTAGCCCTACCACGATGCAGCCCGCGCAGCGGGGTGAGGAGGAGTAGGGCAATCGGGTTAAGCCAGCAGGCCTTTCAACTCGGCGCGGCCCTGCTCGTCGAGCGGCAGCAGCGGCGCACGCGGGTCTCCGACCGGGAAGTCGAGCAGCTCCAGGCCGGCCTTCACCGTGGTGGCCAGGCCGCCCGCGACGATGAACTGCAGCAGCGGCTTGAGATCGTCGTAGAGCTTCTGTGCCGTGTCGAGGTCGTTCGCGCGCACCGCCTCGTACAGGTCGATGCACGGCTGCGGCCGCAAACACGGTGCGGCCGTGCACCATCCGGACGCCCCGGCCTTCAGCGCTTCGAGCACCAGCGGGTTGCTGCCGTTGTAGAAGGGCAACCGGTTGCCGGACAGCTCCGCGATGCGCTGCATCCGGGTCAGGTCGCCGGTGGACTCCTTGACCATGGTGACGTTGTCGATGGATTCGAACATGCGCACCAGCAACTCGGGGGGCATGTCGACGCCGCTGGTGGCCGGGTTGTTGTAGGCCATGATCGGGATCGAGATGGCGTCGCTGATGCTGCGGTAGTGCTGGAAGATCTCGCGCTCGGTGAGCTTCCAGTAGGACACGGGCAGGATCATCACGGCGGCGGCCCCGGCCTGCTGCGCGTAGGTGGCGCGCCGAATGGTCTTGGCGGTGGTCACATCTGACACGCCGACGACCACCGGCACCCGACCCGCGACGGTGGCGATGGTGGTGTCGACCACGGTGTCGAATTCGGGCTCGTCGAGATAGGCCAGTTCACCGGTGCTGCCCAAGGGCGCGATGGCATGGACGTCGGCGGACACCAGCCTGTCGACCAGCGCGGCGAGACGTTTCGTGTTGATGCCGTCGCCGGCGAACGGGGTCACCGGGTAGGCGATGATGCCGTGGATCTTGGGCTCAGACGATTGCGCCACAGGCTGGCTCCTCGGATTCGGTTGGCAGATAACGGTTTAGCTGGTCAGCACATCCGGGTGCCGGGCCAGGGCCCGGCGGGCGTAGTACGCGAAGTTGGCGCGGCTGCGCTGCGGCGACAGCGTCCAGTCGTGGGCCTCGCGGGCCAGTTCTTCGGGCAGCTCTTTGACGGTGCCGGCGGCCATGGCGGTCAGCTGCAGTTTGGCGGCGCGCTCGATGAGGATTCCCAACGAGCACGCCTCCTCGATGCTGGCGCCGGCGATGACGTGGCCGTGGTGGGCCAGCAGGATCGCCTTCTTGTCACCGAGGGCGGCGGAGATGATCTCCCCCTCTTCGTTGCCGACCGGCACGCCCGGCCATTTCGCCAGAAACGCGCAGTCACCGTAGAGCGGTGTGGTGTCCATGTGGGACACGATCAGCGGAACTTCCAGCATCGACAGCGCCGCCACATGGAACGCGTGGGTGTGCACGATACATTGCACATCGGGGCGGGCGCGGTAGATCCAGCTGTGAAAACGGTTGGCGGGGTTGGCCATTCCGTCACCATCGAGGACATTGAGGTCCTCGTCGACCAAGAGCAGGTTGGCGTCGGTGATCTCGTCGAAGCCCAGGCCGAGCCGCTGGGTGTAGTAGGTGCCGTCCGCCTCGGCGCGGGCGGTGATCTGGCCGGCCAATCCGGAGTCATGCCCGGCGTCGAACAGGGCGCGGCACGTCAGGGCCAGCTTCTGGCGCGTGCTCAGCTGCGAATCGGTGGTGTCTTTGGTTTGGAATGCCGTCAACTGCTCGGCGGCCCGGCGCATCAAATCGGACTTCGAATCGGTGAACGTGCTGGCCATAACGAGCTCCCTCGGCGCGAACGTATGACACAATAGTATCACTTTAGGAAACCTTGTGTCATGAGAGGGGCCGCCGATGACCGCACTGCTGCGCGCGGTCCGCAAGCAACGCGGCCTGACCCTGGAAGCCCTGGCTCAGCAGACCGGGCTGACCAAGAGCTACCTGTCCAAGATCGAACGCCGCCACAGCACCCCGTCGATCGCGGTGGCCCTCAAGGTCGCCAAGGCCCTGGATGTCGACGTCGGCCGGTTGTTCTCAGACGAGGCCGCGCACGAGAAGATCACCGTCGAACGTGCCGCCGTCGCGCAGGGCGAGCGCTACCGGGTGCTGGCCACGTCGCTGCTGGGAAAATCGATGTCGCCGTTCGTGGTTCGCCCGACGGAGAAGCTGGCCGACGATCCACATCCGGAGCACGACGGCCAGGAATTCATGTTCGTGCACGCCGGGACCGTCGAACTCGACTACGGGGATCAGACGTTCACGCTCGGGCCCGGTGACAGCGCCTATTTCGACGCCTCGATCAGCCACAAGATCCGGGCCGTCGGCGCCGAATCCGCCGAAGTCGTCGTGGTGGCTACCAGGGACGGGTCGAGCAGGTGACGCCGGTGGTGGCGCTCTGGGTCACCACAACCTGGCCGTCCACCGCGATCTGGCACTGAATCTGCGGCGTGTTCGACGCGTCGCAGTCCGGCCAGTGGCATCCGCCGCTGGCGTTGACGAACGCCCACTGGTTGGGGTCCGCCAGCGTGACGTTGTAGACGAGCGGCTGCCCGGCGGCGAACGGCGTTTGCACCGTGTTCAGGAACTGCGACGAGTTCGCGTTGAAGGCCGCCTGGCTGGGCGGATCGCTGTTCATGTACCTGACGTTGCCGGTCAGGTTGCCGGTGGCGGTGACGGTGTACGTCACCTGGTGGCCGGTGGGATCCGCATGGGAGATCGCGGACGTCGCAGTCATCGCGGTGGCCGCGACAAACGTCGCCGCGGCGATTCCCGTGGTCACTATTCGCACGTTCGTCATATCTGAAACGCTACCGAATCCGTTACGGCCGTACCCGGAAAACGGCTTCCAGCACGCAAATCTGTGCCCACGGCATTCGCCCTTCCCGGCGGGGTGTTCACCTTCAGGTTGCTCGGCTCCGGTATGAAGCATGAGTGGGCAACGATTCGGAGCATGCCGGCATCAGCCGCCGCCGGTTACTCACATCGAGCGCGGCCTCCGCCGTTCTCGGCGGCGTCGGGGTGGGTGGCGCCGCGCTGCTGTGGTCGCAGTCCGCGACCTCCCGCGGTCCCGCGGCGTGGCTGCAGCCCGATCGCAACGGGGCACCGCCGGTGGGCGGGCTGCACCTACAGTTCGGGCAGAACGCCGGCACGGAGGTGGTGGTGTCCTGGCACACCACCGACGCCGTGCGCAATCCGCGCGTCATGCTGGGGACGCCGACATCCGGGTTCGGCCGCACCGTGGCCGCCGAGACCCGGACCTACCGGGACGCGAAGTCCAGCACCGAGGTTCGCGTCAACCACGCCCGGCTGACGAACCTCACGCCGGACACCGACTATGTGTACGCCGCGGTGCACGACGGTGCCGAACCGGAAGAGGGAACCGTGCGGACGGCGCCGTCGGGGCGAAAGCCCTTGCGTTTCACCAGCTTCGGCGACCAGTCCACCCCGGCGCTCGCCAAGATGCCCGACGGCCGTTACGCCACCGACAACATCGGCTCACCGGCGGCCGCCGACACCACCATGGCCATCGAGCGCCTCGGCCCGCTGTTCAACCTCGTCAACGGCGACCTGTGCTACGCGAACCTGGCCCAGAACCGGATCCGCACCTGGTCGAACTGGTTCGAGAACAACACCCGCTCGGCGCGCCACCGGCCCTGGATGCCGGCGGCCGGCAATCACGAGAACGAACTGGGTAACGGGCCAATCGGTTACGGCGCCTACCAGACGTACTTCGCGGTGCCCGATTCCGGGTCGAGCCCGCAGACCCGCGGCCTGTGGTATTCGTTCACCGCCGGCTCGGTGCGGGTGATCAGCCTCAACAACGACGACGTGGCCTACCAGGACGGCGGCAACTCCTACGTGCACGGCTACTCTGGCGGAGAGCAAAAACGTTGGCTGGCAGCCGAACTCGCGGCAGCCCGGCGCGATCCGGATATCGACTGGCTGGTCGTGTGCATGCACCAGACGGCGATCTCCACCGCCGACAAGACCAACGGGGCCGACCTGGGCGTGCGTGAGGAATGGCTGCCACTGTTCGACCAGTACCAGGTCGATCTGGTGGTGTGCGGCCACGAACATCACTACGAGCGCTCGCACCCGTTGCGCGGCACGCTGGGGACCGACACCCGAACGCCGATACCCGTCGACACCCGACACGATCTCATCGACTCCACGCGGGGCACGGTGCACCTGGTCATCGGCGGCGGCGGCACCTCGGCGCCGAGCAACGGGATGTTCTTTCCCGAGCCCCGGTGCCGCGTGGTGACCGGCGTGGGGCGATTCGACCCCGCGCTGCGGCGCAAGGTGCCGATCTACGTCCTCGAGGACGCGCCGTGGTCGGCGTTCCGCGACCGCGACAATCCCTACGGTTTCGCGGCTTTCGACGTTGACCCGGGCCGGCCCGGCGGCAACACGTCGATCAAGGCGACGCATTACGCGTTGCGGGGCCCGCTCGGCGAGATGGTCGTGATCGACGAATTCACGCTGACCAAGCCGCGCGGCGACAAGGGCTAGCTCAAAACAACGTCTGCTGTACGGGTTCCGGTGCGCGGGCGGCCGAAACCGCTTGCGAGAACGGGCGGTGATCGCCGGCCAGCCGGTACTTGGCGATCAGCGGGGCGGCCCGCTCGCGCAGCATGTCCCGATAGCCCTGCGGCAGGTAGGCGCCCCGCCGGTACAGCTCCCGATAACGGCCGACCAGTTCGGGATGCGAGCGCCCCAGCCACGCCATGAACCAGCCGCGGGTGGAGCCGCGCAGATGCAGCCCGAAAACCGTCACGCTGCCGGCGCCGGCCGCCGCGATCTGCCCGAGCAGCCCGTCGAGCTGCTCGACGGAATCGGTGAGATGCGGCAGGACCGGCGCGACCATCACATGACAGTCCAGCCCGGCCGCGCGGATCGCGCCGATCAGGCCCAGCCGCGCCTGCGGCGTGGGCGTGCCGGGCTCGACGTCGCGGTGCAGCTCGGCATCCCCCACCGCCAGCGACACCGCGACCGACACCGGGACCTGCGCCGCGGCGTCGGCGATCAGCGGCAGGTCGCGCCGCAACAGTGTGCCCTTGGTCAGGATCGAGAGCGGGGTGCCCGAATCGGCCAGGGCGCCGATGATGCCGGGCATCAATGCGTAGCGCCCCTCGGCCCGCTGGTAGGGGTCGGTGTTGGTGCCCAGGGCTACGGTCTCGCGCTGCCACGACGGCCTCTGCAGCTCCCGGCGCAGCACCTCGACCACGTTGGTCTTGACGACGACCTGGGTGTCAAAGTCGTTGCCGCAGTCCAGCTCCAGGTATTCGTGGGTGGGACGGGCAAAGCAGTACCGGCAGGCGTGCGAGCAACCACGGTAGCTGTTGACGGTGTAGCGAAACGGCAGGGCCGAAGCGTTCGGCACCTTGTTCAGCGCGGACTTGCACAGCACCTCGTGAAAGGTGATCCCCTCGAACTGCGGCGCGCGCACGCTGCGGATGAAGCCGATGCGCTGCAGCCCCGGCAGCGCCCCGTCCTCCACCGGCTTCCCGTTGACCGCGACGGCCTGGTGCGCCCACCGCATCCCGCTATTCGAACATCAGTTCGAGCTCGAGTCAAGTGCCGGCGCAGGCGGGCTTGCCATCTCGACAGCCTCCGTTAGCCCCTTGGGCACCTTCGAAGGTCGGGCTTGTGCCCGGTAGCAAACCAGATTAGTTTCGGTTAACCGATGCGAAGGCGGGGTATTCAGGCATGCGTTTGATCCATGTCGCGGTGGCGGTGGGCATTCCCGTCGTGGTGCTGCTGGGGGCGTCGCCGGCTCGCGCGGAGACCGGCTCCATTGGTTACGCACAATGCGTCGGAGGCGACACGAAACCCCCGCCGCCGGGGGTGAGTGCAGACGTGTGGTTTCCCAGCGTCCATGTGATTGACCGCGACATCATTTCGGGTGTGCCGGCCGCCGAAGTGGTCCAGAGGTTGGTGAACATGGGAGTCAAGCCCGAGGACGCCGTTCGCCGCGTGCAGTGTTATCTGGTCAACTCACCGCACTAGCCCATATACCCTCGGCACCGCACGCCCTCTTCTGGCCCACCGCTAGGCTTCGGATCATCGTCCCTACGTTGGCCGCCGCGAGGAGATATGACCGATCGCATCGAGACCTCCCGCACCATCGCCGCGCCCGCGCAGGCCATCTTCGCCGTGCTGTGTGACCCGCAGGGCCACGTGGCGATCGATTCGTCCGGGATGCTCCAAGACGCCGAAGGCGATCCGGTGCGCGGCGTCGGCGACAACTTCGTCGTGCACATGGACCGCGAGTCCTTGAATGACTTTCCGCAATTGGGCAAATACGACGTCACCGTCGACATCAAGGAGTTCGAGCAGGATCGGCTGATCGCGTGGACGGTCCTCGGCCAGATTCAGCCGCCGATCGGCCATGTGTACGGCTATGCGCTGGCACCCACCGACGACGGCGCCGCCACCGTGGTCACCTCGTTCTACGACTGGTCGGACATCGACCCCAAGTGGCGGGACGCCGGAATCTTCCCGATCCTGTCCGAGGGGGCGCTGCGCGCGACCCTGGGAATTCTCGATCGCACCGTCCGCCGCGGTTATCCGCGTGGAATAGTGCTGTAGGCCCGACAGCTGAAAGGACCCGACATGTTGCATTCGGTGTTTCTGGCGAGTTCGGACCCCGTCGCGGCCGGCCTCATTCTGCGTGGCATCAAAGGGATTTTCGTCGCGATCGGCAGCATCATCGCCGCGATAGTCTGCGGAGTCATCGCCATGATGAAGGGCCGCAATCCACTGGGATGGGGAATCCTTGGGCTGTTCTTCTCCATCCTCACGTTGATCGTGGTGATCGTCATTCCCAGTAAAAAATGACCCGGCCGCGCCGTCCCACACCAGGGCGCTAAACCGCCTTTCACCAGAGGATGACGGGTGTGCGCCGTAACCAGGTGTCGGTCGTCAGTTGCTCGACCACGAACTGAGCGACTTCGGCGCGCGCTATCTTGCCGCCGTTGACGCCTGCGAGGTCGGTGGTGGCCCTGATGCGGCCACGCGGTGCACCGTTGGTGAGCATGGCGGGGCGAACGACAATCCAGTCGAGCGAACTGGCGCGGATCGCGGCTTCTTGGCGCTCCTTGTCCTTGTAGGCGGGGCCGAGCAGCAAGGGCTGGAACAGCCGGTCGAAGACGAAGCCGCCGTGGTTGCGACTATCGCCGACTCCGAGCGCGGAGATGCTGATCAGCCGGCGAACGCCGGCGCGGGTCATCGCCGCGACGAGGGCACGGGTCGCGACGGTCAGCAGGTCGACCTCGCGCACGCCCATACCGGTGCCCAGCGCGCTGACGACGGCATCGCAGCCGTTCAACGCGCGCGCCAGGGTCCCCTCGTCGCGCACATCGCCCTCGATCACCTCGGCTCCTGGCAGATCAGCGCGCGCTTTGGCACGAACCAGCGCCACTACGTAGTGACCGCTCGCAGTGGCGTCGCGGACGATGAGCTGACCGGTTGCGCCGGTTGCGCCCAAAACCAATATCTTCATGCCTTTTCTCCTACCGCTAAATGGTCTATGTTCTAGACCAGGTCTACGATATAGACCATGTGGCTGCGCCATAAGGAGGCAGTTATTTGTAACCAGGTGGGATCGAGGGGACCCGTATGAACTCCGTGAGCTCCGCAGCGAGCGCGAACGAGCGTTTCAGCCGATACCAATCCGAGGACGCCCAGTCGGTAGGACCTGTGTATTGCCCGGTGCGCGACGTGCTCGACCGCATCGGCGACAAATGGAGCATCCTCATGATCATGACCCTCGCGGCGCGACCACAGCGCTTCAGCGAGCTTCACCGAGCTATTCGCGACATCTCCAAGCGCATGCTCACCCAGACCCTGCGCGATTTGGAGCGTGACGGACTGATCACCCGCCATGTCTTTCCCACAAAGCCGCCGAGCGTTGAATATCGCCTTTCCCCGCTCGGCCAATCCCTGCTGGAGCCGATGGCGAGCCTCATCGATTGGGCCGACACCCGTTACTCCGATATCCATGCTGCGCGTGCCCGCTTCGACCGACAGGGGTCGGGGACAGCCGTCACGCCGCCCGAAACGGACTACCGGCCGAGCCGCGCAAGCACCTCGGCGACCACGGCATCCGCCGCGACGGGAACTTGATCCCCGGTACCGAGGTCTTTGACCCCGACGGTCCCGGCCTCGATATCGCGATCGCCGAGCACCAGCGCGATCCGGGCACCGGACCGGTCGGCCGCGCGCATCGCGCCTTTGAGCCCGCGGTCCCCGTAGGCCAGGTCGGCGCGCACACCGGCGGCCCGCAGCCGGCCGGCCAGCACCGCCAGCCGCAGCTTGGCCTGCTCGCTCAGCGGCACCCCGAACACGTCGCAGCGGGTGGTCTCCCCCACGCTCTTGCCCTCGGCCCGCAGCGCCAGCAGGGTGCGGTCCACGCCGAGCCCAAATCCGATGCCGGACAGGTCTTGTCCGCCGAGCTCGCGCATCAGGCCGTCGTAGCGGCCGCCGCCCCCGATGCCCGACTGCGCGCCCAGCCCGTCGTGCACGAACTCGAAGGTGGTCTTGGTGTAGTAGTCCAGCCCGCGCACCATTCGCGGGTTGATGACGTACGGGATCCCGAGCGCGTCCAGATGCGCCAGCACGGTGTCGAAGTGCTGCTTGGCCGCATCGGACAGGTGATCGAGCAGCACTGGGGCATCGGCCGTCATGGCTTTCACCTGTGGCCGCTTGTCGTCGAGCACGCGCAACGGGTTGATCTCGGCCCGCCGTCGCGTCTCCTCATCGAGGTCGAGGCCAAACAGGAAGTCCTGCAACAATTCCCGGTATTGCGGCCGGCAGCTGTCGTCTCCCAGCGAGGTGATCTCCAAGCGGAATCCATCGAGCCCCAGGGCTCGGAACCCGGCGTCGGCGACGGCGATGACCTCGGCATCGAGGGCCGGATCGTCGACGCCGATCGCCTCCACCCCGACCTGCTGCAGCTGGCGATACCGGCCGGCCTGCGGACGTTCGTAGCGGAAAAACGGCCCCGCATAACAGAGTTTGATCGGCAACGCGCCGCGGTCCAGTCCGTGTTCGATCACCGCGCGGACCACGCCGGCGGTTCCCTCGGGCCGCAGCGTCACCGAGCGGTCGCCACGGTCGGCGAACGTGTACATCTCCTTGGACACGACATCGGTGGATTCGCCGACACCGCGGGCGAACAGGGCGGTGTCTTCGAAGATGGGCAGCTCGATGTCCCCGTAACCGGCGCGGCGGGCGGCGCCGAGCAGGCCGTCGCGCACCGCGACGAACTGCGCCGAGTCGGGCGGGACGTAGTCCGGGACCCCCTTGGGCGCCGCGAAGGCTGAGTGATCCGCCACGGGCTACAGGCCTTCGAGGAAGGGGTTGAGGCGGCGCTCGGCGCCGATGGTGGTCGCGTTGCCGTGCCCCGGCAACACCACAGTCGTGTCGTCGAGCACCAGCAGCTTGTCGACGATCGAGGTCAGCAAGTCGCGTCCGCTGCCGCCGAACAGGTCGGTGCGCCCGACCGAACGCTCGAACAGCGTGTCGCCGGTGAACACATAGTCTTTGTCGTCCTTGTCGGACGACACGCGGAACACCACCGATCCGCGGGTGTGCCCGGGGGTGTGATCGACGTTGACCGTCACGCTGCCCAGGTCGAGCTTGTCGCCGTCGCGGTCCAGCTCGACGACCTGCTTGGGCTCCCGCCAGAAAGCGCCCGCCACCATCTGCGCCAGGCGCGGGCCTAGGCCGTAGATCGGGTCTTTGAGCATGAACCTGTCCTCGGGATGGATGTAGGTCGGGCAACCATAGGTGTCGGACACCTTCTGCGCCGACCACATGTGGTCGATGTGCCCGTGGGTCAGCAGCACCGCGGCCGGCGTCAGCCGGTTCTCGTCCAGGATGCGCCGCAGCGGGGCCATCACCCGCTGTCCCGGATCCACGATGACGGCGTCTGTTCCGGGCCGCTCGGCCAGCACGTAGCAGTTGCACTGCAACATGCCCGCGGGAAATCCGGTGATCAACACGGCTCCCATTTTCCCACGGGGCCCACTTGACACGAGTCGCGGCGCCCACATTAGCCTGAGCTGGCCACCCCACGGGTTCAGGGAACTCCGACTTCACCAAGCATGGAGGCAGAGCGGCCGTGCCGACCAACGAACAACGACGTGCCAACGCCAAACGCAAGCTCGAACGCCAGCTGGAGCGCCGCGCGAAGCAAGCCAAGACGCGCCGGATCGTGCTGATCGCGGCCGCCTCGATCGTGGCCGTGGCCGTGGTCGTGGCGGTGGTCCTGACGATCGTCAACACCAAGAACGAACAGAAGAGCAACACCGCGGCGACGAGCAGCACGACAGCCGCCAGCGGGTCCCCGGAGTCCACGACGCCCGCCGGGCCGGCGCCGTCCGCGCCGCCGTTGCCCGCGTTCAAGCCGTCGGCCGAGGTGGGTGCCAACTGTCAGTATCCGCCGTCGCCCGAGCCGGCGGCCAAGGAGGTCAAGCCGCCCCGGACCGGCAAAGTGCCGACCGATCCGGCTCAGGTCAGTGTCAGCATGGTGACCAACGAGGGCCACATCGGTCTGATGCTGGCCAACAACCAATCACCTTGCACGGTCAACAGTTTCGCGAGCCTGATCGGCCAGAAGTACTTCGACAACACCAAGTGCCACCGGCTGACCACCTCGCCGGGGCTGGGCGTGTTGCAGTGTGGTGACCCCAAGGGTGAGGGCACGGGTGGCCCGGGCTATCAATTCGCCAACGAATACCCGACCGACCAGTACCCGCCGAATGACCCCAAGGCGCGGGAGCCCGTCCTCTACCCGCGCGGCACCCTGGCCATGGCCAATGCCGGGCCCGGCACCAACGGCAGCCAATTCTTCATGGTCTACAAGGACTCCCAGCTGCCGCCGCAATACACCGTCTTCGGCACGATTCAGCCCGACGGACTGGCCACCCTGGACAAGATCGCCAAGGCCGGCGTCGCCGGCGGCGGCGAGGACGGGGCACCCGCCACTGAGGTCACCATCACCTCGGTGCTGCTCGACTGACTCAGGCCCCTCAGGCCGCGGACGTCACGCGGTAGACGTCGTAGACGCCCTCGACGTTGCGCACCACGTTCAGAAGATGACCGAGGTGCTTGGGATCACCCATCTCAAAGGTGAACCGGCTGATGGCAACTCGGTCGCCAGAGGTGGTCACCGACGCGGACAGGATGTCGACCTTCTCGTCGGCCAGCACTCGCGTGACGTCCGACAGCAGCCGGTGCCGGTCGAGCGCCTCGACCTGAATGGCCACCAGGAACACCGACGACGGCGACGGCGCCCAATGCACCTCGATGATGCGCTCGGACTGCTGCTGCAACGACGCGGCGTTGGTGCAGTCGGTGCGGTGCACGCTGACTCCGCCGCCGCGGGTGACGAATCCCATGATCTGGTCGCCGGGCACCGGTGTGCAGCATTTCGCCAGCTTGGTCAGCACACCCGGGGCGCCGGGGACCGAGACCCCGACGTCGTCGCTGCTGCGGGGGCGCCGCAGCATGGTCGTCGGGGTGGACCGCTCGGCGAGGTCCTCTTCGGCCTGGTCGATGCCGCCGAGTTCGGCCAGCAGCCGCTGCACGACGTGCCGAGCCGATACGTGCCCCTCACCGATCGCGGTGTAGAGGGCGGACACGTCGGTGTAGTGCAGCTCGCGGGCCACCGCGGCCAGGGTCTCGCCATTGACCAAGCGCTGCAACGGAAGTCCGCCGCGACGTACCTCGCGGGCCATGGCGTCCTTGCCGGAGTCGAGAGCCTCCTCGCGGCGCTCCTTGGCAAACCACTGCCGGATCTTTGCCTTGGCGCGCGGTGAGACGACGAACTGCTGCCAGTCCCGCGACGGCCCGGCATTGGCCGCCTTGGACGTGAAAACCTCGACGACTTCCCCGTTTTCGAGCTTGCGTTCCAGCGCCACCAGCCGCCCGTTGACCCGCGCGCCGATGCAACGGTGGCCGACCTCGGTGTGCACCGCGTAGGCGAAGTCCACCGGCGTGGAGCCGGTCGGCAGGGTGATGACATCACCCTTGGGGGTGAAGACGAAGATTTCTTGTACCGCAAGGTCATACCGCAGCGACTCGAGGAATTCACCCGGGTCGGCGGCCTCCCGTTGCCAGTCGAGCAGCTGGCGCATCCAGGCCATGTCGTCGATCTCGGCGGTGTTGTGGGGATGCGGAACGCCGTTGCGGCCCTTGGTTTCCTTGTAGCGCCAGTGCGCGGCGATACCGTATTCAGCGGTGCGGTGCATGTCGCGGGTGCGGATCTGGATTTCCAGCGGCTTGCCCTCGGGCCCGACGACGGTGGTGTGCAACGATTGGTAGACCCCGTATCGGGGCTGGGCGATGTAGTCCTTGAACCGCCCGGCCATCGGCTGCCACAGCGAATGCACCACGCCCACAGCGGCATAGCAGTCCCGGATCTCGTCGCACAGGATGCGGATGCCGACGAGGTCGTGGATGTCGTCGAAGTCGCGGCCCTTGACGATCATCTTCTGGTAGATCGACCAGTAGTGCTTGGGGCGGCCCTCCACGGTCGCCTTGATCTTCGACGCGCCCAGGGTGTTGACGATCTCGGCGCGAACCTTGGCCAGGTAGGTGTCCCGCGACGGGGCGCGCCCGGCGACCAGCCGGACAATCTCCTCGTATTTCTTGGGATGCAGGATCGCGAACGACAGGTCTTCGAGCTCCCACTTGACACTGGCCATACCCAGCCGATGCGCAAGGGGTGCAATGACTTCCAGCGTCTCGCGGGCCTTGCGCGCCTGCTTCTCCGGCGGCAGGAACCGCATGGTGCGCATGTTGTGCAGCCGGTCGGCCACCTTGATCACCAGCACCCGCGGGTCCCGGGCCATCGCGGTGATCATTTTGCGGATCGTCTCGCCCTCGGCGGCGCTGCCCAGCACCACCCGGTCCAGCTTGGTGACGCCATCGACCAGATGGCCCACCTCTTCACCGAATTCTTCGCTCAAAGCGTCCAGGGTGTACCCGGTGTCCTCGACGGTGTCGTGCAACAGCGCGGCCACCAAAGTCGTGGTGTCCATGCCCAATTCGGCCAGAATGGTGGCGACGGCCAGCGGGTGGGTGATGTAGGGGTCCCCGGAGTGACGCAACTGGGTGGCGTGGCGCTGGTCGGCGACCTCGAAGGCGCGCTGCAGCAGCGACACGTTCGCCTTCGGGTAGATCTCCCGGTGCACCGCCACCAGCGGTTCCAGCACCGGGTTGAGCGTGCTGCGCTGCGCGGTCATCCGCCTGGCCAGCCGGGCCCGGACCCGCCGCGACGCGCTGCTGGACGTCTTCAGGGATTCGGCCGGCGGCTCCGGAACCTCCATCGGCTGCGTGATGGCCGGCGACTCTGTGACTTGAGTGGGCGCGTCGAGCGCTTGCGCCGCGCTGTTGTCATCCGCCACGTTTAGTCACCTCCGATTCCGAGGATATCTCCTCTGGATTCGATTACCCGGCTCCTCCTCACGCCGCTCCGCGGCGCGCATCGTCGCCGGAGGCAGGTGGGTTACTCGCACATCAGGCTGTGCACCGGTACGGGCGCGACCGTTTCGCGGCCGCCCAGCCCGCCGAGTTCGAACAACACCACCGCAGCCACCACGTTCGCCCCGGCGCGCGCGAGCAGGCGCGCCGACGCGGCCAGGGTGCCGCCGGTGGCCAGCACGTCGTCGATGATCACAACGTTGCGTCCGCGCAGGTTGATGCCCTCGGCGGGGATCTCCAACGTCGCGGTGCCGTATTCCAGGTCGTACTGCTCGGCGTGCACGGGTGGCGGCAATTTCCCGGCCTTGCGGACGGCCAACACCCCGGTGTGCAGCCGGTCGGCGACAGCCGCGGCCACCAGAAATCCCCGGGCTTCGATGCCGGCCACCAGATCGGCGCCGGACGCGAGTTCGGCCACCGCGCCGGTGATCGCCGTCATCGCCGTCGCGTCGGCGAACACCGGGGTGAGGTCCTTGAACTGGATCCCCGGCTTGGGAAAGTCGGGCACCTTGCGCGTCAGCGACGCGATGAGCCCCGCCACCGGTGTCCGCCCGCCGACACTCGTCACTGCACCAGGGCCCATCGGTCCATGTTCCAGCCGACGCCCCAACGGGTCGGGTTCTTGCTCACCGCGTACATCTTCTTGGACATCAACAACGTGCGCTGCTGCCGATACAGGGGCAGGGTGGGCATGTCGCCCCACAGTACCGGGGCGGTTTCGGCCAGCAGCCTGACTCGCTCGGCGGCGTCGGCGGACACCGCCAGCGCCCCGATCGCGCTGTCGACCTGCGGATTCGTGTATCCGGACAGGTTGTTGCCGTTGCCGGTGTGCAGGGCGTAGGCATCCAGCGCCGAGGACCCCGTCGAACCGCTGCCGGTGGCGCCGCCGGTGCTGGCCAGCAGCACGTCGATCTTCCCGTCCCGGAGCGCCTGCGGGCCCGGGACGTCCAGGGTGACGCCGGAGACCGTGATCCCGGCCGCGGCGCACGACTTGGTGATGACCCCGACGTTGACCGCGAGCCGCGCGTTAGGCCCCTGGTAGCCGATCCGTACCGTCAGCGGCGCACCGCCCAGCGCGTTGCGCGCGGCGACCGGATCCGCCTTGCTGAACGGGCCGGCCTCGGCGGCCCCGTCGGCCGCCGTCACGGCGTCATCGCCGGCCGGGCTCAGACGTGAATTGGCGATCGGTGTGCCCGCGTCGTGGGCCAACGCGTCGCGCGGCGTGCACAGCGCGACCGCCCGGCGGGCCGTGGGCGCGGAGAGCGGTCCCTGCGGGGCGAAGATCAGCTGCTCGATGCCGTCCGACGGCGCGTCGGAGCGCTCGTAATTGTCGGGTGTGGCCAGCGTTCCCGAGGAACCGGCGGCGACGTCGACCACGTCGACGGTGCGGTTGTTGACCCGGTCCTGGATGTCGGGCCCCTGCGGCCACACCGTGATCCGCTTGGTGATGGCCTTGGGCCCCCACCACCGGTCGTTGGCGACGAGCACCACCGCCCCACCTTCCAGGACGGAGCCGATTTTGTAGGGCCCCGACGACGGGAATCGCTTGTCGAGCACGTCTTTGGGCAGCCCGGGTTTGAGGTCCCAGATGGTGTTCCACAGCTTCGCGATCTGTTGCACCAGCGGCGCGTTGCGGCTGAGCAGCGCCGCGGTCACGTCGACGTTGAGTTGGTCGGCGATGACGTGCGACGGCATCAGGGAGGTCGCGGTGAACAGCTGCACGTAGTCGACGATGCCGCGGTCCGGGACGAACGACACCCGCGCCTTCTTTTGCCCGGGTATGCACTCGACGTTGGCGATGTCGATATAGCCGCCCTGGGTGGCCGCATGGAATTCCGGGAAGCGACCGGACTGGGCCGCCCAGGCGAGGACGATGTCGTCGCAGGTCAACGGCTTGCCATCGGAGTAGACGGCGTTGTCGGCGATCTGATAGTCCAGCACCAGGGGTGTGCCGCCGACCACCGAAACGGTGCCGAAGTCGCGGTCGGCGACGATTTGCCCGTCGGGGCCGTGATAGCTGAACCCCGTGAGCGTGCGGGCGAAGGCCTGTGCCCCGGCCGAGGCGGCGCCGACGACGGTGTTGGTGTTGTAGGTGGTCAGCGGGCCGTCGACCACGTAATCGACCTCGGAGGCGGCGCTACCGGCGCACGCGGTCACCGTGAAGGCCGCGGCCAGCACCACCGCCAGCCCGACGCTGATCCACAGCGCGATGTTCCGCCGGCTGGTTAGCACTCCACGATCGGCCCCAGTTCCCCGGTACCTGGTGGCCATGGTGTCTACCGCCGGCCGACGTTCCGCTTGCCGGTGGGACGCCGCGTCCCGGTCGGCCGCACGGGACGGGCGCCGGGGGCGGGCTTGCTCGGTGCCGGCTTGGACGGCCCTGGCGGCGCCGACGCCGATTCGCCGGCGGTCGCCTTGGCGTCCTCGGCGGCCTGGTCGTCAGCGTCGTTGGTGTCAGAGGCGTTCTCGGCGCCGGCGCGCGAACCGCCGGTGCGCCGCCTCATCACGCGGCGGGTGTGGGTGCGCACCAACTCGGTGCGCTCCCGCATGCTGACCAGCAGCGGCGTGGCGAAGAAGATCGACGAGTAGGTGCCCACGATGATGCCGATCAGCTGCACCAGCGCCAGATCCTTCAGGGTGCCCACACCCAGCAGCCACACCGCCACCACCATCAGCGCCAGCACCGGCAGCACACCGATGAGGCTGGTGTTGATGGAGCGCATGAACGTCTGGTTGATCGCCAGGTTGGCCTCTTCGGCGAAGGTGCGCTTGGGTTTGTGCTGGAAGCCGTGGGTGTTCTCCTCGACCTTGTCGAACACGATGACGGTGTCGTAGAGGGAGAAACCGAGGATCGTCAGCAAGCCGATGACGGTGGCCGGGGTGACCTCGAAACCCACCAGCGAGTACACACCGGCCGTCACGGCGAGGTCGAAGAACATCGCCGCGATCGCAGCCAGGGTCATGTACCGCTCGTAGCGGACCGTGATGTACACGCCGACCAGCGCCAAGAACACCACCAAGGCGATCAGCGCCTTCATGGTGATCTGGTCACCCCAGGTCTCGGAGACCGCCGAGTCGCTGATGGCCTGCTTGCTGGGCTTGCCGTCGGGGCCTTTGGGCCCGAACGCGTCGAACAACGCGTCGCGCAGCTTGGCCGTCTCGTCGTTGGACAGCGTCTCGGAGCGAATCTGCACGGTCGCCGCGGCACCGTTGCCGACGACGACCACCGTTTCGGGATCATTGCCCAGCGTCTTGCGGAACACGTCTTGGACCTGGGAGGTGTGCACCGTGCCGTTCGCCCCGTCGGCGGGCATCGACACCGTGGTGCCACCGTTGAAGTCGATGCCGAAACTGAAGCCCCGCAACGCGATCGACAGGAGCGCGACAGCGACGATCCCGCCGCTGATGCCGAACCACAACCGCCGCCGTCCGACCACCTCGAACGCACCGGTGCCGGTGTAGAGCCGCGACAGGAAGCTGTGGCGCGGCGCTTCGGCCGTGCTGGCAGCGCTGTCAGTCAATTCGGTTGTGCCCTCCGAGGTTTCGGTGATCTCGGTCGCGTCTTTAGAGGCCATCACGCTATCCCCGTCCCGTCTTGACCTGCGACGAACCCCGGCGTTCGCGGGCGACCTGCTGGATCGCGCCCAGGCCGTTGTATGCGGGTTTCGCCAACGTCGGCGACTTGGAGGCCAGGTAGACCAGCGGCCAGGTCACCAGGAACACCACTACCACGTCAAGGATTGTGGTGAGCCCCAACGTGAATGCGAAGCCCTTCACCTGGCCGATCGCCAGCGCGTACAGCACCGCGGCGGCCAGGAAGGTAACCGCGTTGCCCGAGACGATCGTCTTACGCGCCCGCCCCCAGCCTCGAGGCACCGCCGACCGGAACGAACGCCCCTCGCGGATCTCGTCTTTGATGCGCTCGAAGAACACGACGAACGAGTCGGCGGTGGTACCGATACCGATGATCAAACCCGCGATGCCCGCCAGGTCGAGGGTGTAGTTGATCTGCCGGCCCAAGATCACCAGGATCGCGAAAACCATTGCGCCGGAAGCGCCTAGCGACAGCGCCGTCAGCAGTCCCAGCACCCGGTAGTAGAGCAACGAATAGAGCAGGACCAGGACCAAGCCGATCGCACCGGCGATCAGCCCCGCCCGCAGCGAGGTCAATCCCAGTGTCGCCGAGACGGTTTGGGCCTCCGAAGCTTCGAACGACAGCGGCAGCGAACCGTATTTCAGAACGTTGGCCAGCTGCTTGGCGGTAGCCGCGGTGAATGGCGGGTCGCCACCACTGATCTGGGTGCGGCCACCGGGGATGGCCTCTTGGATCATCGGTGCGCTGACGACCTGGGAGTCCAGCGTGAACGCGGTCTGGGTACCGATGTGGGCCGCGGTGAAGTCCGCCCAGGTGTTCGCCGCGGCGGACTTGAACTGAAGGTCGACGACGTAGCCGATACCGCGCTGGTTCTGGCTCGAGGTGGCGTCCTGGATCTGGTCACCGCTGATGATCGACGGGCCCAACAGATAGGCCACCTTGTGGTCGGTCGAGCAGGTGATCAGTGGCTGGGCGGGGTCGTCGTTGCCGGCCAGGATGTCTTCTTTGTCGCAGCGCGTCGCCTGGAACTGTAGGGCCAGGAATTGAATGCCCTGCCGGGTGCTTTGCCGCCACTTCTTCTCGTCGGCGATGCGATCGGCGAGGTCCTTGCGCGGATCCGGCGACGCGGGCTGCTCGGCGGGCGGCGCCTCCCCAGCCGGTGCGCCGGGCGCGGGCGCCGGGGCGGCGGGCACGGGCGCCGGTGCGGGGCTGGGCGTCGGCGGCGGTTCTTGCGGGTAGGGCCGGGGCTGGGCGCCCGGCTTGCCGCCCGGCGCCGGCTGTCCCGCCGGTGGCGGAGCCGGTTGACCTGGAGCCGGTTCACCGGGCGCGGGTTGACCGTTCGGCGCCAGCTGGCCCGGAGCGGGCTGGCCGGGGGCGGGCTGGCGCGGCGCGGGCTTGGGCTCGGCGATCTGGGCCGGCATCGAGTTGAGCACCGGGCGGATGTAGAGCCGGGCCGTCTGGCCCAGGTTGCGGGCCTCGTTGCCGTCGTTCCCGGGGACCGTGATGATCAGGTTGTCGCCGTCGACCACGACCTCCGAACCGGAAACGCCAAGGCCGTTGACCCGGGAACCGATGATCTGCTGCGCCTGCGCCAACGCCTCACGGCTGGGGCGCGAACCGTCCGGGGTGCGCGCGGTCAACGTGACGCGGGTGCCGCCCTGAAGATCGATCCCGAGCTTGGCGGCGGGCCGCTTGTCGCCAGTGAGGAACACCAGCAGGTAGACGCCGATGAGCAATACCAAGAAGACCGACAGGTAGCGGGCAGGGTGCACCGGCGCCGAAGACGATGCCACGTTCCTTCTATCTCCTTGCGAATCGGTTACTTAGCCCGGACAGAGCCTAGAAAAGCCTACGTGGCCCCGAGGAGCCCGTCGTGCAAGCGGTCCTCCCCCGGAGTATTTGGCGTCAGGAATCCTTGGTGACCGAGCTCTGGTCGGCGGACTCGTCGCCATCGACCAGGTCATCGTCGTCCTCGGGCAGGATCCGGTCGCGAATCGCCAGCTTCATCCAGGTGGTCACCACGCCGTCCGCGATCTCGAGGTCCACGGTGTCTTCGGCGATCGCGACGACGGTGGCCTGCAGGCCCGACGTGGTGTACACGTGGTCGCCCGGGCTCAATGATTCGTGCAGATCGATGGTGGCCTGCATCGCGCGCTTCTGGCGCCGCGATGCGAAGTACATGAACCCGCCCATGATGAGCAGGAACGGCAGGAACAGGATCAAACTCTCCATGGGCGCGCCTGTGTCTTTCTTTCTTGCGATTTCGGGGGTGGGTGCCGGGCCGACTCGAGCGTCGCGCACCTCATAACGGTCCAGTGTGCCCGTTCAGTCTGGCAGGTAGCGGGTCGTCGCCGGCCCCCGCGGTGCGCGGAGTGCCCACGGGCGGCAAGCTCGATAGGCTTTCAGCGCGACGTGACACGCGCGCCGCGGGGAGGAGTAAGTGGTGGCCAGCCTCGAGCAGACTCGCCAATTGGTCACCGAGATCCCCGGTCCGGCATCGCTGGAACTGAGCAAACGGCGGGCGGCGGCGGTGTCGCACGCGGTGAACGTCTCCGTCCCGGTCTTCGTGGCGCGCGCCGGCGGCGGCATCATCGAGGACGTCGACGGCAACCGGCTCATCGACCTCGGTTCCGGCATCGCGGTGACGACCATCGGCAACTCGGCGCCCCGGGTGGTCGACGCGGTACGCGCGCAGGTGGCCGAATTCACCCACACCTGCTTCATGGTGACGCCGTACGAGTCCTACGTCGCCGTCGCCGAAACGCTCAACCGGATCACGCCGGGTTCCGGCGAGAAGCGCTCGGCGCTGTTCAATTCCGGCGCTGAGGCCGTCGAGAACGCCGTCAAGATCGCGCGCTCCTACACGCGCAAGTCCGCAGTCGTGGCGTTCAACCACGCCTACCACGGCCGCACCAATCTCACGATGGCGCTGACCGCGAAGTCGATGCCCTATAAGGCGGGTTTCGGCCCGTTCGCGCCGGAGGTCTACCGGGCGCCGCTGTCCTACCCGTATCGAGACGGCCTGATCGACAAGGAACTGGCCACCGACGGGGAAAAGGCCGCCGCACGGGCCATCAAGGTCATCGACAGCCAGATCGGCGCCGACAACCTGGCCGCCCTCCTCATCGAGCCGATCCAGGGCGAAGGCGGCTTCATCGTCCCCGCCGAGGGATTCCTGCCCGCCCTGCTGAACTGGTGCCGCAATAACGACGTGGTGTTCATCGCCGACGAGGTGCAAACCGGTTTCGCGCGCTCGGGCGCCATGTTCGCCTGCGAACACGAAGGCCCGGACGGTCTGGAGCCCGACCTGATCTGCACCGCAAAGGCCATCGCGGACGGGCTGCCCCTGTCGGCGGTCACCGGCCGGGCCCAGATCATGGACGCACCGCAGGTCGGCGGCCTTGGGGGCACCTTCGGCGGAAACCCTCTGGCCTGCGCGGCCGCGCTGGCCACCATCGAGACGATCGAGAGCGACGGGCTCGTCGAACGCGCCCAGCAGCTCGAACGCCTGATCACCGAACCACTGCTGCGGCTGCAGGCCGGCGACGACCGGATCGGCGACGTCCGCGGCCGGGGCGCGATGATCGCCATCGAGTTGGTGAAGTCGGGGACCGCCGAGCCGGACAAGGAGCTCACCCAGAAGCTGACCGTCGCCGCCCAGGCGGCCGGCGTCATCGTCCTGACCTGCGGCATGTTCGGCAACGTCATCCGGTTGTTGCCGCCGCTGACCATCGGCGACGAGCTGCTGGCCGAAGGCATCGACATCCTGAGCGGGCTGTTGCGCGACCTGTAAGAAACCGGTCCTCGTGGGCAATGTCACAGGCACGCCCGGGGCGGTATCATGGTGGAATACCGTTACTTTAGCTAACGTTCTATGTGTCAGCGCCGACGCGCCTATTGACCCGCTATCTTTCATTCGCAAGGGACGTGTTTATGTCGACTGCCATCCATGACGAACACCTCGACCGTCGCATCGAGGAACTCATCGCCAACGACCCCCAGTTCGCCGCCGCCCAACCCGACCCGTCGATCACCGCCGCCACCGAACAGCCCGGGCTGCGACTGCCGCAGATCATCCGGACCGTGCTGGACGGCTATGCCGACCGGCCGGCGCTGGCGCAGCGCGTCGTGGAGTTCGTCACCGACGCCAGAACCGGACGGACGTCGGCCGAGTTGCTCCCCCGCTTCGAGACCGTGACGTATGGCGAACTCGGCGAACGAGTTTCGGCCCTCGGCCGCGCCTGGGCCAGTGACTCGGTGCACCCCGGCGATCGCGTCTGCGTGCTCGGCTTCAACAGCGTCGACTACGCCACCATCGACATCGCGCTGGGCACCATCGGCGCCGTGTCGGTGCCGCTGCAGACCAGCGCGGCGACCTCGTCGCTGCAGCCGATCGTCGCCGAGACCGAGCCCAGCCTGATCGCCTCGAGCGTCAACCAACTGCCCGACGCCGTGGAGTTGATCCTCAGCGGCGACCACCTGCCCGCCAAGCTCGTCGTGTTCGACTACCACCCCCAGGTCGACGACCAGCGCGAGGCCGTGGAAAGCGCCGCCGCGCGGTTGGCCGACGCCGGCGTCGTGGTCGAGACACTCGCCGACGTGCTGCAGCACGGCAAGGAGCTGCCGGCCGTTGCGGAGCAGGAAAGCGACGAGGACTCACTGGCCCTGCTGATCTACACCTCCGGCAGCACCGGCGCCCCCAAGGGCGCGATGTACCCGCAGAGCAACGTCGGCAAGATGTGGCGGCGCGGCAGCAAGAACTGGTTCGGCGAGAGCGCCGCGTCGATCACCCTCAATTTCATGCCGATGAGCCACGTCATGGGGCGCGGAATCCTCTACGGCACGTTGGGCAATGGCGGCACCGCCTACTTCGCCGCCCGCAGCGACCTGTCCACCCTGCTCGAGGACCTCGAGTTGGTGCGGCCCACCGAGATGAACTTCGTCCCCCGCATCTGGGAGACGCTGTTCGGCGAATTCCAGCGCCAGGTCGAGCGGCGGCTGGCCGATGGCGGAGATCGCGCCGGCCGCGAGGCCATTGAGAAGGAGGTGCTGGCCGAACAGCGCCAGTACCTGCTGGGCGGGCGATTCATCTTCGCGATGACGGGCTCCGCACCCACCTCGCCGGAGCTGAAGAAGTGGGCCGAGTCGCTGCTGCAGATGCACCTGTTGGACGGCTACGGCTCCACCGAGGCCGGAATGGTGTTGTTCGACGGGGAAATTCAGCGTCCGCCGGTCATCGATTACAAGCTGGTCGACGTTCCGGATCTGGGCTACTTCAGCACCGACCGCCCGCATCCGCGCGGTGAACTGCTACTGCGGACCGAGAACATGTTTCCCGGCTACTACAAGCGCGCCGAGACCACCGCCAACGTCTTCGACGACGACGGCTACTACCGCACCGGTGACGTGTTCGCCGAGATCGCCCCGGACCGGCTCGTGTACGTCGACCGCCGCAACAACGTGCTCAAGCTCGCGCAGGGCGAGTTCGTGACCCTGGCGAAGCTGGAGGCGTTGTTCGGCAACAGCCCGCTGATCCGCCAGATCTACGTCTACGGCAACAGCGCGCAGCCCTACCTGCTGGCGGTCATCGTGCCGACCGAAGAAGCCTTGGCGGACAACGATCTTGACTCGCTCAAGCCGAAGATCGCCGACTCGCTGCAGCATGTCGCGAAGGAGACCGGCCTGCAGTCCTACGAGGTGCCTCGCGACTTCATCATCGAGACCACGCCGTTCACTCTGGAAAACGGCCTGCTGACCGGGATCCGCAAGCTGGCGTGGCCAAAGCTCAAGGCGCACTACGGGGAACAGCTCGAGCAGATCTACGCCGACCTGGCCGCCGGACAGGCCAACGAGTTGGCCGAACTGCGTCGCAGCGGGGCCGACGCGCCGGTGCTGCAGACCGTGAGCCGGGCCGCGGCCGCCATGCTGGGGACCTCGACCCGCGACCTGGCCGGTGACGCCCATTTCACCGATCTGGGTGGAGACTCGTTGTCGGCGTTGACCTTCGGCAATCTGTTGCGCGAGATCTTCGACGTCGACGTGCCGGTGGGTGTCATCGTCAGCCCGGCCAACGACCTGGCGGCCATCGCCGGCTACATCGAGGCCGAACGGCAGGGCTCCAAGCGACCGACGTTCGCCGCCGTGCACGGGCGCGGCGCAACGACGGTGCGCGCCAGCGACCTCACGCTGGACAAGTTCCTCGACGAGGCGACCCTGGCCGCCGCGCCGAGCCTGCCCAAGCCGGCCACCGAGGTGCGCACGGTGCTGTTGACCGGCGCCACCGGCTTTTTGGGCCGCTACCTGGCGCTGGAGTGGCTCGAGCGCATGGACATGGTGGACGGCAAGGTCATCGCCCTGGTGCGGGCCCGCACAGATGAAGAGGCGAGGAGTCGTCTGGACAAGACCTTCGACAGCGGCGACCCCACACTGCTGGCGCACTACCAGCAGCTGGCTGCCGACCACCTGGAGGTCATCGCGGGCGACAAGGGTGAGGCCAACCTCGGCCTGGACGACGCGACCTGGCAGCGACTGGCCGACACCGTCGACGTCATCGTCGACCCCGCCGCGCTGGTCAACCACGTGCTGCCGTACAGCGAGCTGTTCGGGCCGAACGCCGTGGGCACCGCGGAGCTGATCCGAATCGCGTTGACGTCCAAGCAAAAGCCGTACACGTACGTGTCGACGATCGGCGTCGGTGACCAGATCCGGCCGGGCACGTTCGTCGAGGACGTCGACGTCCGGACGATCAGCGCGACCCGCGAGATCAACGACAACTACGCCAACGGCTACGGCAACAGCAAGTGGGCCGGCGAGGTGTTGCTGCGTGAGGCGCACGACCTGTGCGGCCTGCCGGTCTCGGTGTTCCGCTGCGACATGATCCTGGCCGACACCACCTATGCCGGACAGCTCAACCTCCCGGACATGTTCACCCGGCTGATGCTGAGCGTGGTCGCCACCGGCATCGCGCCCGGTTCGTTCTACGAGCTCGACGCCGACGGCAACCGGCAGCGGTCGCACTACGACGGCCTGCCGGTCGAGTTCATCGCCGCGGCGATCTCGACGCTGGGGACCCGAATCCTGGACAGCGACACCGGATTCCAGACGTACCACGTGATGAACCCGTACGACGACGGCATCGGCCTGGACGAGTACATCGATTGGCTGGTCGAGGCCGGGTATTCGATCGAGCGCATCGCCGATTACTCCGAGTGGCTGCGGCGGTTCGAGACGTCGCTGCGGGCCCTGCCGGACCGGCAGCGTCAGTACTCGCTGCTGCCGCTGCTGCACAACTACCAGACACCGGACACGCCGATCAACGGGTCAATGGCACCGACCGACCGGTTCCGTGCGGCGGTGCAGGAAGCGAAAATCGGCCCTGACAAAGACATCCCGCATGTGTCGGCACCGGTGATCGTCAAGTACATCACTAACCTGGAGTTACTCGGACTGCTCTGAGTTCAGTCAAACAACAAGTCGCCCAGCCCTTTTTGGGGCTGGGCGACTTGTTGTTGGTGTGCTGACTACTGCTGCGGGTGCGGCCAACGCAAGTACGCGGCGTTGCCCCCTGACCCCGAACCTGCCCGCTGGCGGCGCCATCCCCGCTTTGGTTCGGGGTCAGACGACGTGCGCGGCTTGGTCAGCGCACCCGAGGAGACCTCGGCCGGCTGCTCGTACACCGAATCCCGATACGGCTCGACGGCCGGTGCTCCCGAGGCTGCCGGCGCCAACGGCGCCACGTCGCGCGCCAGGCGCGCGGCGGTGCGGGCCAACACGACACCCCCCACGAAGATGATCAGTGCACCCAGGCCCGAGAAATAGGTGACCTCGAGCACCGCGCGCTTGCGGTCGGTTGCGGCGATCGGGTCGCCGGCTGAGCCAATGCCCAGCAGCGGCGCGACCTCGCCACCCACGACGAACCAGGCCCCGGCCAGCACGGCCAGCCACCCGCCGAGCATCGCGGCGACGCGGTTGCCGGCCACGATCAAAAGTAGGCCGCCTAGCGCGGTGGCCGCTCCCGGTGCGACTTCCAGCCAGCCGCGGGCCGAACTCCATGCCCAGTTTCGGTCCGGCGTGTAGGCGAAGTTGAAGTGTGGACCGACAAACGGTATCAACGCCCCCCAGGCTCCCAGAATGACCAGGAGCAATCCGCTGACCGCGCCTCGCGAGCGCGGCATGCTCAGCCCGCGGGTTCGGCCGTCTTCTGCGTATTTCATGACATCCCCTCGTTGAATACCGGGCCTATTTCCGGCTCGAGATGGGTACCCGGCGACTTCTACTAGTAACCCACGCGGCAAAACGAAAGCCAACCGCTGGCCGTGATTATTGAGGCTGGTGAGACTGGTGTTACTACTGAAGGCCCAGCAACAACAGCACGATCGCCATCGCCGGGAAGGTGCCCTGGGTGAGCGCCGCGCGCGCCTTGTCGGGCGCGGACACCAGCAGCACCACCGCGGCCGCGGCCATCGATCCGACGCCGGCGAAAATGAGTGCCGCCCCAACGCCCCTGTGCCCCAAAGCAATTGCGGCGATGCCGATGCCGGTGACGATGGCCAGGAACAAGTTGTAGAAGCCTTGGTTGAAGGCGAGCAGCGTGGTGGTTTCGGCTTCCTCGGCGGTGGTGCCGAAGGTGGCGCGGGTGCGCGGCGAGGTCCAGGTCAACGATTCCATCACGAAGATGTAGACGTGCAGTAACGCCGCCAGCGCGGCGAACACCAGTGCGGTCGTGATCATCGCGTCCTCCTCGCCGGGCGAGGCCTGCGCGGTCGGGGCGCCCGGTCTGCCCGGTCCATGCCTTGGCGCCGGTGAACTTTACCGACCGGCGGGTGCCCGGGCCACCCCGGCGAAGGCGCCGATAGCCCAGGGCTACCGGCGCCTTTCGGGTTGTCGGTTCTCGGCTAAGCGGCGTGGTGATGCCGGCGGAAGAGGCCGCCGCCGGTGCGCCGGCGGAACAAGCCGCCCCCGGTGCGCCCGCGAGGCTCCGGCTCGGCCGCCACCGCGTCCGTCCGGGCCCGCGCCAGGCCGCCCGTCTCGTCGTACATGGCCGGTTGGCCCGCAGGCACCGCGTCCTCTGCCACGGGCGCCGGTTGCGTCGCCACGACGTCGCGCGCATGCCGAACCGCCAGGCGCGCCACGGCCGCGCCGCCCAGGAACACGATCAGGGCACCCAGACCGCTGAAGTAGGTGATCTCGAGCAGGGCTCGTTTCAGGTCCGCTGCGGTTGAGGTCGCCGCCGGTTGCCCGACGTCCCCGATACCCAGCGTCGGCGCGAACGCGCGACCCACCACGAACCAGGCGCCGCCCAGGACCGCCAGCCAGCCCCCGAGCACGGCGTTGGCGCGATTGCCGGAGAGGAGCACCAGCAAGCCGCCCACCGCCGCGGCCACCCCAGGAAGGACCTCCAGCCAGCCCTTGGCCGCGGTCCACGTCCATGCCGGGTCCGCGCCGTATGCCCAGTCGATGTTGGGTCCGAAGAACGGGATCAAGGCGCCCCAAGCACCCAAAAGAATCAGGAGTAGCCCGGTCAGCGCGCCGCGGGTACGTGGCATGTCCAGAGCGCGAGGGCGTTCGTCATCGTGGCGCCTGTTCCTCATCGTCAGTCTCCTTCACGAGGTGTTGCTGCTGTGAGGTTGGTTACCCACGGCGCGGCAAAGTAACCCGATGGGGACCGGCCGATTGTTTGCTGTGGTTACTCGAACAGGCCGGGCTGCCCGAGCCCGGCGGCCCCGGCCGGCGGCGCCATGCCCAGGTGCGTCCAGGCCTGGGCGGTGGCCACCCGGCCTCGCGGTGTCCGCGCCATCATGCCGGCGCGGACCAGGAACGGCTCACACACTTCCTCGACGGTGGTGGCCTCCTCGCCCACCGCCACAGCCAGCGTCGACACCCCGACCGGGCCGCCACCGAAGCTGCGGGTCAGCGCCGAGAGCACCGCCCGGTCCAGCCGGTCCAGACCCAGTTCGTCGACGTCGTAGACCGCCAGCGCGGCCTTGGCGACGTCGCGGGTGATCACGCCGTCGGCGCGCACCTCGGCGAAGTCCCGCACCCGGCGCAACAGCCGGTTGGCGATCCGCGGCGTGCCGCGCGAGCGACGGGCGATCTCCGCAGCCGCATCGGCGCCGAGTTCGATGCCCAGAATTCCGGCGGAGCGGGCCAGCACCCGCTCCAGCTCGGGGGGCTCGTAGAAGTCCATGTGCGCGGTGAAGCCGAATCGATCCCGCAGCGGGCCGGTCAGCGCGCCCGAGCGGGTGGTCGCGCCGACCAGGGTGAACGGCGCCACCTCCAGGGGAATCGACGTTGCACCCGGCCCCTTGCCGACCACGACGTCCACCCGGAAGTCCTCCATCGCCAGGTAGAGCATTTCCTCGGCGGGCCGCGCGATGCGGTGGATCTCGTCGATGAACAACACGTCGTGCTCGACCAGATTGGACAGCATCGCCGCCAGATCCCCGGCGCGTTCCAGGGCGGGCCCGGACGTCAGCCGCAGCGAGGATCCGAGCTCGGCCGCGATGATCATGGCCAGCGACGTCTTGCCCAGCCCCGGCGGCCCGGACAGCAGAATGTGATCCGGTGTGCCGCCGCGGTTTTTGGCCCCCTCGATGACGAGCTGCAGCTGCTCGCGCACCCGCGGCTGGCCGATGAATTCGCGCAGCGTGCGCGGCCGCAGGCTGACGTCGATGTCACCTTCGCCGGGCGCCAGCGCGGCGGAGACGTCGCGGTCGGACCAGTCGTCGCCGGCGTGGGTCATCGGCGCCGCTCCTCCTCATCGCTGCGCTCTGCATCGTCGCCGGCGTGGGTCATCGGCGCCGCTCCTCCTCATCGCTGCGCTCTGCATCGTCACCGGCGCGGGTCATCGCGACTTGCCCAGCAGCGACAGGGCCGCGCGCAGCGCGCCGGAGGTGGTCGCGTCCTGTTCGGCGGCCAGCACCTTGTCGGTGGCTTCTTCGGCCTGCTTGACGGCGAAGCCGAGGCCGACCAGGGCCTCCACCACCGGCCCGCGGATCGCGTGGCCGTTCAGCGCGGCGCCGGCGGTCGGGCCCCCGCCCGCCGCAGCGACGCCCACCTTGTCGCGCAGCTCCAAGACCATCCGTTCGGCGCTGCGTTTGCCGATCCCGGGCACCCGGGTCAGCGCGGCGACATCGCTGTCATGCAGCGCTTGACGGAGCGCGCCGGCGTCGTGCACGGCCAGCGTCGCCATCGCCAGCCGGGGCCCGACGCCCGACACCGACAGCAGGGTCAGGAACAGGTCGCGGGTGTCGGTGTCGGTGAAGCCGTACAGCGTCATCGAATCCTCGCGGACGATCATCGCGGTGATCAGCCGCGCCTCCGTCCCGGTCCGCAGCGTGGACAGCGTCGACGGTGTCGCGTTCACCCGGTAGCCGACGCCCGCGGCCTCGATCACCACATGATCGAGCGCCACCTCGAGCACCTCCCCGCGCACCGCGGCGATCATCGGGCGGCCTTCAGCTTGGCCTGGTACTTCTGCCGCTGCTCGGCGGCCAGCGCCTCGGCCGCCGCCATGCGGGCGATCATCGGCGCCCGCCAGCAATGACAGATCGCCAATGCGAGCGCGTCGGCGGCGTCGGCCGGCGTCGGTTTGGCTTGCAGCGCAAGGATTCTGGTGACCATCGCGGTGACCTGCGCCTTGTTGGCCGCACCGTTGCCGGTGACCGCGGCCTTGACCTCGCTGGGGGTGTGGAAGTGCACGTCGATGCCGCGCTTGGCCGCCGCCAACGCGACCACACCGCCGGCCTGGGCGGTGCCCATCACGGTCGACACGTTCAGCTGGGAGAACACCCGCTCGACGGCCACGACGTCCGGCTGGTGGGTGGTCAGCCAGTGCTCGACCGCGTCGCTGATCATCAGCAGCCGCTCGGCGAGCGGCGCGTCCGACGGCGTGCGCACCACGTCGACGTCCAGCGCGACGACGGTGCGCCCGCGCCCGCTTTCGACGACCGACAGCCCGCACCGGGTCAGGCCGGGGTCGACGCCCATCACCCGCATTACCCGCTCCCACCTAGTAGAACAGCTGTTCGATACCCTAGCGGCCGGCACCGACGGGCCCGGGTGCGACACGCGGCGGCTACCCCGATTCCGGGCCGATTCCCGGGCCGCGGGGTTACCGCGCCGAACCCGCGAAAAAGCTGTTAGCTTTAGCCCACGTTCGCTCAAGCATTGTGGCAACGGGAGGGTTCGCATGGGATCTCTGCTGGTCATGCTCGCGATCGTGCTGTTCATCGCGTCCATCGTGGTGCTCGTCATCGCTTTGCGGCGGCCCAAGCAGCCGGCCCAGCGAAGCGGGCGGCCCGATCCGCTCGCGTCGGACGCGATGCCGCAGTTCGGGCCCCGCCAGCTCGGCCCCGGCGCCATCGTCAGCTACGGCGGCACCGACTACATCGTGCGCGGGTCGGTGACCTTCCGCGAGGGCCCGTTCGTCTGGTGGGAACACCTGCTCGAAGGCGGCGACCAGCCGATCTGGTTCAGCGTGGAAGAAGACGACGGCCGCCTGGAGCTGGCGATGTGGGTCACCCGCAAGGACCTGCCGCTGCGGCCCGGCGACCCGTACGTCGTCGACGGCGTGATGTTCCACGAATCCGAGCGCGGCCGCGCCTCCTACACGACCGAGGGCAACACCGGCCTGCCCGCCGGCGGCGAGATGGAATTCGTCGACTGCACCAACGAAGACGAGACGGTCCTGCTCTCCTTCGAGCGCTGGGCCGCGGACATGCCCTGGGAGGTGTCGACGGGCAAGCCGGTGTCACCCGGCGAACTCATCGTGTACGCGGCGCCGCCGCCCAGCCCGGCCTAGCGCACGAGGTCAGGCCGGTGCCCCTTCATCGACTCGCCGTGACCCCGGCCGACGTATCCGGGGAGAGGCTGGGCCTCGCGCTCAACGCGCCCGTCCCCCCACCGCTGGCCACCTGCCGCTTGGACCACCCTGACGGCGTGGGCGCGCTGCTGCTCGGGGTGCTCGGGGCGTCGCACGTCGTCGCGGTCGAGCACGCCGCGGGCGGGTTCTCCGAGCAGGTCTCCTGCACCGCCCGCAGCCACGGGGCCGACCTGCCCGCGCGCACCGACGCGCCCGGCTACTGCCTGCAATCGGTCACCGACACCCGCGACGAGCCGGCCTTTCGCCGCCTCGCGCACGACCTGCGCGGCCGTTGCGCACGCCAGGCGGGCTGGCTCGGCGGCACGTTCCCCGGCGACGACGCCGCGCTGACCGTGCTGGCCGCCGAACCCGACGGCCCCGGATGGCGTTGGCAGACATGGCATCTGTATCCGGGGCAGCCGGCGGGCTCCGGCGGGACCGTGGTTCACACGGCGAGCCGGTGGCATCCGTGAGCCGAACCCGCCTGTTCGTGATCGCCGGCCTGTTGGCGGCCGCCGCCGTCCTCTGCCTGTTGGTCGGAATCATCTTGCTGCAGAAGAACATCGCGTCGTATGTCGCGAGCCACTATCACGAGTACGCCCACGACGTGAACGGCACGCGATACCAGTGCACCGGTTCACCACGGCAGACCGCCGACGCGCTCGCCGGGTACGCACGACCCGAGGCGCGGGCCGACAACGGCAACAGCGAGTACCTGCGTTACAGCAACAACATCGTGATCGTCGGCCCCGACGGCACTTACCCGTGCAGCATCCGCGTCGAGTCGCTGAGCGCCGGATACAGCCACGGCGCGTTCATCTTCCTCGGCCCCGGATTCACACCCGGCTCCCCGTCGGGCGGCTCCGGAGGCAGCCCGGGCGGCCCCGGCGGAACCAAGTGATGGCACCACCGCAAAGGAGAAAACCATGTACCTCGCCGTCGAGATCGGAAGCGTCGACGTCAATCCCGTCCTGAAAGGCGCAGTTGCGACGATCCTGTACTTCGTGGTCGGCATGGCCGTCCTGCTCGTCGGGTTCTACGTGGTCGACGTGCTGACCCCGGGGAAGCTGCGCCAGCTGGTGTTCATCGACCGCCGCCCCAACGCCGTCGCGGGCGCGATGTACATCGCGCTGACCGTCGTGATCATCACCGCCATCGCCAACAGCTACAGCAAGCTGGGCCAGGGGCTCCTCGGCGTGGCGGTGTACGGGTTGATGGGTGTGATCCTGCTCGGGATAGCGCTGCTCACCATGCATCTGCTGATACCGGGCAGTTTCCACGAGCACATCGACGAGCAGGTGCTGCATCCCGGATCGTTCGCGGTGGCGCTGATACTGCTCGCCGTGGGAGGGGTGACCGCCGCGGCGGTGTCATGAGCTCCGTCGACGTGGCCACGCCCCCGGCGCCGCCGTCCGCGGCGTCGACGGGGCGGTGGCGGGCGCTGCTGCTGGCCGCCGTGGCGGCGTGCGCGGCCTGCGGCATCATCTATGAACTCGCGTTGCTGACGCTGTCGGCCAGCCTCGACGGCGGCGGCATCGTCGCCACCTCGCTGATCGTCGCGGGCTACATCGCCGCGCTGGGCGTCGGTGCCCTGCTGGTCAAGCCGCTGCTCGCGCACGCCGCGATCACCTTCATCAGCGTCGAGGCGGCCCTCGGCGTCATCGGCGGGCTGTCCGCGGCGGCGCTATACGTGGTGTTCGCGTTTCTGGACGGCTCGGTCGGTTCGACGTGGGTGCTGGCGGTGGGCACCGCGCTGATCGGCGCCCTGGTCGGCGCCGAGGTACCGCTGTTAATGACGCTGCTGCAAAGCGGGCGTGTGGCCGCACAAAATCCAGCCGCCGATGCCGGGCGCACGCTGGCCAACCTCAACGCCGCCGATTACCTCGGCGCGCTGCTGGGTGGGCTGGTCTGGCCGTTCCTGCTGCTGCCCCAGCTCGGGATGATTCGGGGCGCCGCGGCCACCGGCATGATCAACCTGGCCGCCGCGGCCATCGTCGCGATATTCCTGCTGCGCCAGGTGGTTTCGACACGGCAACTGCTCGCGGCGCTGTGCGCGCTGGCTGCCGCGCTGGGGCTGCTCGCCACCCTCTTGCTGCGTTCGGCCGACGTCGAAACCACAAGCAGGCAAAGGCTTTACGCCGATCCGATCATCACCTACCGGCATACGCCCTACCAGGAGATCGTCGTGACCCGGCGCGGCAACGACACCCGCCTGTACCTCGACGGCGGGCTGCAATTCTCCACCCGGGACGAATACCGCTACACCGAAAGCCTCGTCTATCCCGCGCTTGGGAAAGGCGCGCATTCGGTGCTGGTGCTCGGCGGTGGCGACGGCCTGGTGGCCCGCGAATTGCTGCGCCAGCCCGGTATTTCCAAGATCGTGCAGGTCGAGCTCGACCCCGCGGTGATCGACATCGCGCGCACCACGCTGCGCGGCGCCAACGGCGGTTCGTTGGACAACCCGCGGGTGAGCGTGGTGACCGAGGACGCGATGAATTGGTTGCGCGGGGCCAACATTGACCGGTTCGACGCGATCATCGTCGACCTTCCCGATCCCGACACCCCCGTGCTGGGCCGGCTGTATTCGACCGAGTTCTACACGCTGGCCGCCCGCGCGCTGGCCCCCGGCGGGCTGCTGGCGGTGCAGGCGGGCAGCCCCTTTTCCACCCCGACGGCCTACTGGCGCACGGTGTCGACGATCCGGGCGGCGGGCTATGCGGTCACGCCGTATCACGTGCACGTGCCGACGTTCGGTGACTGGGGATTCGCGCTGGCGCAGCGCGGCGCCGTTGCGCCCCTGCCGACGCTGCCGCCCGACGCGCCGCCGCTGCGCTTTCTCAACCAGCAGGTGCTCGAGGCCGCCGGCGTGTTCTCCGGCGACATCGCGCCGCGGCCCGTGGAGCCGTCGACCCTGGACAATCCGCGCATCGTCGAGGACATGCGGCACGGGTACGACTAGTCCCTGACATGGCTTGCTTGCGCCGAGCGTGCACTGATGGCGAAAAATCGGCCGAAATCTCGCCCCCAGTGCACGCTCGGCGAAAGCGAACTATTCCTCGTCGAGGGCGGCCAGCACCTCATCCGACAGGTCGACGTTGGTCCAGACGTTCTGCACGTCGTCGCTGTCTTCCAGCGCATCCACCAGCTTGAACACCTTGCGGGCGCCGTCGACGTCGACCGGCACGCTGACCGACGGCTGGAAACTCGCCTCGGCCGACGCGTAGTCGATGCCTGCGTCCTGCAGCGCGGTCCGCACCGCGACCAGGTCGGTCGGCTCGGAGATGACCTCGAAGCTCTCACCGAGGTCGTTGACGTCCTCGGCGCCGGCGTCGAGCACGGCGGTCAGCACGTCGTCCTCGGTCAGGCCGTTCTTCTCCAACGTGACGACGCCCTTGCGGGTGAACAGGTAGGACACCGAGCCGGGGTCGGCCATGTTGCCGCCGTTACGGGTCACCGCCACCCGGACCTCACCGGCCGCGCGGTTGCGGTTGTCCGTCAGACATTCGATCAGCACCGCGACGCCGTTGGGTCCGTAGCCCTCGTACATGATCGTCTGGTATTCCGCGCCGCCGGCTTCCTCGCCCGCGCCCCGCTTGCGCGCGCGCTCGATGTTGTCGTTGGGCACCGAGGTCTTCTTCGCCTTCTGGATGGCGTCGTAAAGCGTCGGGTTGCCCGCCGGGTCGCCACCGCCGGTGCGGGCGGCGACTTCGATGTTCTTGATCAGCCGGGCGAATTCCTTGCCACGGCGCGCGTCTTTGACGGCCTTCTGGTGTTTGGTGGTGGCCCACTTGGAATGGCCGCTCATCGGTGTCCTATCTGGAAGTCCTCTTGTTTTTGTGGCCAGACGAGTCTACGTGGGCGCCCGCTTCCGCCTCGAACGCCGCCGAGCAAGGACCTCAGCCGATGACGAGGTCGACGAACATGTGGTGAATGCGCCGGTCGCCGGTCACCTCGGGGTGAAACGCCGTCGCCAGCTTGCGGCCCTGGCGCACCGCGACGACGTGACCGGCGGCGCTGGCCAGCACCTCCACGCCCTCACCGGCGCGCTCGACCCAGGGCGCGCGGATGAACACCGCGCGCACCGGGTCCGCCAGCCCGGCGAACGCGATGTCCCCTTCGAACGAATCGACCTGGCGCCCAAAGGCGTTGCGCCGCACCGTCATATCGATCGCACTCAGGGGCAGCGCCTCGCGCCCCCCCATTCCGGCGTCGAGGATTTCACTGGCCAGCAGGATCATGCCGGCGCACGCGCCGTAGGCGGGCAGCCCGTCGGCCAAGAGGCCACGCAGCGGCTCCAGCAGGCCGAGGTCTCCCAGCAGGTGGCTCATGGTGGTGGACTCCCCTCCGGGAATGACCAGCCCGTCGACCGCCTCGAGCTCACCGCGCCGGCGCACCGGCATCGACTCGGCCCCGGCTTCGCGCAGGGCCGCCAGGTGCTCGCGGGTATCGCCCTGCAGCGCGAGGACCCCGATCCGGGGGGCGCTCACTGGTTGGTCGGCTGGTGGCCGCGCTTGAAGCGGGTCAGCCCCTCCTGCATGACCGCGGCGACCATCTCACCGGATTGGGTGAAGATCTTGCCCTGGCACAGCGCGCGACCGCCGTTGGCCGACGGCGAGGACTGGTCGTACAGCAGCCATTCGTCGGCCCGGAACGCCCGCATGAACCACATCGCGTGGTCCAGCGACGCCACCTGCAGGTGCTCCCGCACGTCGAGGTGGGTGACCTGCGCCGATCCCAGCAGCGTCAGGTCGCTCATGTAGGCCAGCGCGCAGATGTGCAGCACCGGGTCGTCGGGCAGCGGGTCGCGGTGGCGGAACCACACCTGCTGCTGGGCGGCCTTGCCCGGCAACAGCTGCAGGCGCTCGCGCGGCACGATGCAGACGTCCCACTCCTCGAACTGCTTGAACCCGGCGTCGTCGAAGACCTTGATCGAGTCCAGCCCGGGCAGTCCGTCGGGCGGCGGAGCGGCGGGCATGGGGTCCTGGTGGTGGATGCCCTCCTGCTCGCTTTGAAAGGACGCACCCATGCTGAAGATGATTTCGCCGTGCTGGATGGCGTTGACGCGCCGGGTGGCAAACGAGCCGCCGTCGCGGGTGCGCTCCACGATGAACACCGTGCGCTCCTTGGCGTCCCCGGGCCGCAGGAAGTATCCGTGCAGCGAGTGGACCTGGTAGCGCGGGTCGACGGTGCGCACCGCCGACACCAGCGACTGGCCGGCCACATGGCCGCCGAAGGTGCGCTGAAGGAATCCCGATTCCGGGCTGAAGATGCTGCCGCGGTAGATGTTGACCTCGAGTTGCTCGAGATCGAGGATCTCTACGATCGCCACGCTATAACTGTCTGCTCTTCGCGCAAGCGCTCATCGCCCGTGTCACCAGCCGCGTTCAGCCAGTCGATGGGGCTGCGCGATCTGCTCGACGTTGATGCCGACCATCGCCTCGCCCAGCCCGCGCGAGACCTTGGCCAGCACGTCGGGATCGTCGTAGAAGGTGGTGGCCTTGACGATCGCGGCGGCGCGCTGCGCGGGGTCGCCGGACTTGAAGATGCCCGAGCCCACGAAGACACCCTCGGCGCCGAGTTGCATCATCATCGCCGCGTCGGCGGGGGTGGCGATACCGCCCGCGGTGAACATGGTGACCGGCAGCTTGCCCGCTCGCGCCACCTCGACGACGAGGTCATACGGTGCCTGCAATTCCTTTGCGGCGACATACAATTCGTCTTCGGACAGCGACGTCAGGCGGCGGATCTCGCCGCCGATGGCCCGCATGTGCGTGGTCGCGTTGGAGACGTCCCCGGTGCCGGCTTCGCCCTTGGAGCGGATCATGGCCGCGCCCTCGTTGATGCGGCGCAGCGCCTCACCGAGGTTGGTCGCCCCGCACACGAACGGCACGGTGAACTTCCACTTGTCGATGTGGTGGGTGTAGTCGGCGGGGGTGAGCACCTCCGACTCGTCGACGTAGTCCACGCCGAGGCTCTGCAGGATCTGCGCCTCGACGAAGTGCCCGATGCGGGCCTTGGCCATCACCGGGATGGTCACCGCGGCGACGATGCCCTCGATCATGTCCGGATCGCTCATCCGCGACACCCCGCCCTGGGCGCGGATGTCGGCGGGCACCCGCTCGAGCGCCATCACCGCGACGGCGCCGGCGCCCTCGGCGATCTTGGCCTGCTCGGGGGTGACGACGTCCATGATGACGCCGCCCTTGAGCATCTCGGCCATGCCGCGCTTGACGCGCGCGGTTCCGGTTCGCCCGTTGCCGTCCGGTGGGTGGGCGCTAGTCACTGCTTGATCTCCTTCAACCGTTGTCGATCCAGTCTAATGAGGCCCTTTGGCCCGCGTTGACGACGGAGTCAGCGGATGGACAGCAGCGGGCCGGATGCCCGGCCGCCGGCCAGCGCGGCCGCGTCGGTGAGCAGTCCGGATAGTTGCATGGGGTACACCGTCTCCCCCGCGGCGACGAGTTGGGCGATGTCGGCAGCGTCACACCAGCGGTGGCCGTGGATGTAGCTGCGTTCCAGGTCGGTGTGGCCCGCGCGCGACGGCTCGAACCGGCGGGTGCGGTGGACGAAATAGAACTCCTCGCTGTCGATCAGCTTGCCGTTGAACTCGAAGACCTGGTCGCGGCGCCACACGGGCCCGACCATGTCGGCCGGCGCGACCCGCAGGCCGGTCTCCTCGGCGAGCTCGCGGGCGGCGGCCTCGGCCAGCCGCTCCCCCTGCTGCACTTCACCGCCGACCGTGATCCACCACTTGGGCGCGTCCTGGCCGGCCAGCGCCGGATCCGACCCGCGCAGCAGCAGCACCGACCCGCCCTCGTCGAGCAGCACGACGCGCGCCGACGTGCGGTGGTTGAGCACGCCGTGATCGCCGTGCGCCAGCGCGTGCGGGCGCTCGACGATCTCGAAATAGCTGGGCAGCGCGGCGGTCCCGCCGAGGTGGAACAGCCGCACCAGGGGCCGCTCGGCCAGCGCCAGGGTGTCGCGCACCGCGTCGTTGTGGAAGCGGCGGGCGAGCACCACCCGGGCCTCGGCGTCGGCAAGCTCGGCGATCAGCCCGGTCGGCAACGACGCCGGGTCGACGGCGGCCAGCGCGGCCGACAGCTCGTTTTCGCACGTCTCGCGCGCGGGCCGGGCCGCCCCCTCGGCGGGGGGGGGCCGCCCCCCCCCCCCCCGCCCCTCGGACGCCCCCCCGTAGGGCCAGCTGGGCCCCGCCCCGCGCCCCCCCCCGG
>NZ_LZHT01000122.1 GCF_001667315.1 Mycobacterium sp. 852002-10029_SCH5224772 | reverse complement strand
CCTCGGTGTCCATGGTGCCGGCGTTGAGGTCGACGGTGTGCATGAGCGGCATCGCCACCGCCGCTGCCGCACCGCTCAGCGACATGCTGTCGGGGCTCAGCCGCCACAGTTCGCCGGGCAGGTCCGCGGCCGCGCCGAGCCGTCCGAGGTAGTTGAAGCCGATCACCGGGTCGGATCCACCCAGATCGACGTCGGGGTTCAGGTAGCGCAGCAGGCCGTAGGTCAGTCCGTCCGGCAGGGCGCGTAGCTGTTCCTTGGTGGACTTGACGGCCGTGCCCAGCGCGTCGTCACCGTCCACCACGCTCGCCCAGTCCAGCCCGTCGATCCTCAGCGACACCGGGTACTTGGTGGTGAACCAGCCCACGGTGCGCGACAGGTCGACGCGCGGCCCCAGCTCTTCCTGGCGTCCGTGACCCTCGACGTCGATGCCGATCGGTGTGCCGCTGCCGACGAACTTCGTCCAGGCCATCGCGAACGCGATCAGCAGGATGTCCTGCACGCCGGCGTGGAAGGCCGCGGGCACCTCACCCAGCAGCAGGCGGGTGGTCTCGACATCCAGCGACGCCGACAACTGCTCGGCCGTCTGGTAGGTGTCCACGTCGGGTTGCACCGCCGGCAGCACGGCCGGGGTGGACACGACCTCGCGCCAGGCGTCGGCCTGCTCGAGGACGGTCGGGCTCTGCGCGTGGTCGGCGAGCAGCGACGACCATCGGGCGAACGAGGTGCCGCCCACCGGCAGTGCCACTGGCTGGCCGTTGTGGTGCTGCGCCCAGGCGATGTTGAGGTCCTCGATCAGGGTCCGCCAGGACACACCGTCGACGGCCACGTGGTGGATGATCAACGCCAATTGGCTTGTCTCGCTTGCCCATACGGCGCTCACCATCACCCCGGCGCCCGGGTTCAGCCGGGAGCGCGCCTCGACCAGCGTGGCATCGGTCAGGGTGTCGACGGATTGCAGGCAGTCGGCGGCCTGCACGCAGCCCGGGTCGGGCGCCTGCAGGTTCCAGCCGCCGGCGCCGTCGTCTTCGACGCGCAACCGCAGCATGGGGTGGCGGTCCAGCAGGGCCTGGAGCACGACCACGACCTCGTCGGCGGTGACGCCCGCGGGGGCCGCCAGCACCATGGTCTGGTTGAAGTCGTCGATCGGTCCGTCAATGGTCTGCAGCCACCGCATGATCGGGGTCGCCACCACCGGCCCGATCCCCTCGTCGACCACGTCCTCCTCGTCGTCGCGGTCGGTGGCCACGCGGGCCAGCCGGGCCACCGTCTGCTCGACGAACACGTCGCGGGGGCGGCACATCACGCCGGCGGCGCGGGCGCGGGCCACCACCTGCATCGACAGGATGCTGTCCCCGCCCAGGTCGAAGAAGGAGTCGTCCACCCCGACGCGCTCCACGCCGAGTACCTGGGCGTAGATGCCGGCCAGGATCTCCTCGGTGTGGTCGGACGGGGCGCGGTACTCGCCGGCGCGCTTGTGGTACTCCGGCGCGGGCAGGGCGCGCTTGTCGAGCTTGCCGTTGACCGTCAGCGGCAGCGTCTCGAGCACCACCACCGCGGCGGGGACCATGTAGGCGGGCAGCCGCTGGCCCAGCTGGGTGCGCAGTTCGGCCGGGTCGGCGGTGCCGGTGATGTAGCCGACGAGGCGCTTGTCGCCGGGGCGGTCCTCGCGGGCGATCACGGCGGCCTGGTCGACGCCGTCCAGCGCGGCGAGCGCCGACTGGATCTCGCCGAGTTCGATGCGGTAGCCGCGGATCTTGACCTGCTCGTCGGCGCGGCCCAGGTATTGCAGCTGGCCGTCGGTGCCCCAGCGCACCAGGTCGCCGGTGCGGTACATCCGAGCGCCGGGGCCGCCGAACGGGCAGGCCACGAACCGCGACGCGGTCAGACTGGCCCGGCGCGCATACCCGGTGGCCACACCGCGGCCGGCCACGTACAACTCACCGACCACGCCCTCGGGCGCGGGCCGCAGCCACTTGTCCAGGACGAACAGCGCCGCGCCCGGGACCGGCGATCCGATCGGGGGCGCGCCGGAGTCGCCCGCCAGCGGCGCGCTCATCGCGGCGTACACGGTGGCTTCGGTCGGGCCGTAGGCGTTGATCATCACCCGTCCGGGCGCCCAGCGGTCGACGACCTCGGCCGGGCAGGCCTCGCCGGCCACCACCAGCGCCGTCGACTCCAGGCCCTCGGGTGAGAGCATCCCCACGGCGGACGGGGTCTGGCTCAGGACGTTGACCTTCTCGGCGACCAGCAGGGCGTGCAGCTCGTCGGGCGAGCCGGCGACCGATTCGGGGACCACCACCAGGCGCCCGCCGTGCAGCAGCGCGCCCCAGATCTCCCACACCGAGACATCGAACACCAGCGAGTGCCACTGCGACCACACCTGCCCCGAGCCCGACGGCAGTTTGGCGTGCAGGGTCTTCAGGAATTCGGTCACGTTGCGGTGCGTGACCGCCACGCCCTTGGGGACGCCCGTGGTCCCCGAGGTGTAGATCATGTAGGCGATGTCCTCGGGGGCCGGCCCGGGCAGCGCGCTGCTGGGCTGGCTGTCGGCCGCGGCCTCGTCGACGTCGATGACGGGCAGGTCGAACCCCTCCAGCCGGCCGCGCAGGCCGGCCGTGGTGACCGCGGCGATCGGCGTCGCGTCGCCGAGCATGAACTCCATCCGCGCGGCCGGCAGCGCCGGGTCGATCGGCAGGTAGGCGGCGCCGGTCTTCAATACCGCGAGGATCGAGACGATGGCCTCGGCCGAGCGGGAAAACAGCAGCGCCACGCACTCGCCCGGGCCCGCGCCCTGATCGGCCAGCAGGTGAGCCAGCCGGTTGGCGGCCTCGTCGAGCTCCAGGTACGTGATCGAGCGACCCTCGAAACTCAGCGCCACCGCCTCGGGGGCGCGCGCCACCTGCGTGGCGAACATTCCGGGGATGGACGTCGCGGTTTTCACCGGCTTGGTCAATATCGCGCGGTTACCCCACTCGTCGAGTCGGTCGTGCTCGCCGCCATCCAGTAGATCGATCGATAACAATCGCCGTCCCGCACCGACGGTCATGACTGCTCCTCCAAGTCCACGGTCATGGCTTCCAGCACCCGCTTGAAACGCTCGACCAGCTTCTCGATCCTCGCCTCGCCGAACACGTCGGTGTCGAACTCGACGCGAAGGCCAATTTCATGGCCCGGCACGGCTTGTACCGAAAGCGGGTAGTGGTTGTATTCCCGATTCGTGAATCCACTAATAGTTAACTCGTCCACGGCCGATAGCGCGGCAGTATCGAGGGGATAGTTCTCGTACACGAACATTGTGTCGAAAATTTGGTCGTGTCCCGTTACACGATGGATTTCATTCAGTGCCAGGTGCTGGTGGTCCAGGGTGCTGGTGTAGGTGCTTTGTAGCTGGTCAAGCAGGTCGGCGATGGTGGTTTCGGCGCCGATGGTCGCGCGCACCGGAACGGTGTTGATCAGCAGGCCGACCATGGACTCGGACCCGGCCAAATCGGTCGGCCGGCCCGAAACCGCAGTGCCGAAGACCACATCATGCTGGCCGGTCAGCCACATCAGCAGCTGCGCCCAGGCCGCCTGCAGCACGGTGCTGACGGTCGTGCGGCACGAGCGGGCCAGTTCGCCGAGCAGGCGGCTGGTCTCCGCGGAGACTCCGAACTCGGCGACGCCGCGCGGACCGAGCCCCATCCGCCCCGACGGCCCCACCAGCGTGGGGGTGTCGAAACCGGCGAGCACCTCGCGCCATGCCGCCTGGGCGGCGGCGCGGTCCTGCTCGGACAGCCAGGTGATGAAGCTGCGGTAGGGCACCGGCGCGGGTAGCCGCACCCCGAAGTAGCTGGCGAAGATCTCCTGCAGCAGGACCGGCTTGGACCAGCCGTCGAGCACGATGTGGTGGTTGGTCAGCACGAACCGGTAGGTGTCGTCCCCGGTGCGGATCAGCGCGCCCCGGAACGGCGGCTTGCCCGCCAGGTCGCAGACGGCGACGCGTTCGGCGGCCGAGAGCTGCTCGATCTGGTCGTCGTGTTGGTCGACGCCGCCGCCGGCGTCCAGCTCGACGTACTGCCAGGCCAGCTCCGGGTCGGCCGAGAGAACCTGCACCGGCTCGCCGAAGTCCTCGCTGAAGCGGGCCACCACGTTGGGGTGGCGGGTGATGACGGTCTGCACCGCCTCGCGCAGCCGCTCCGGGTCGATGGCGCCGGCCACCGAGATGTCGAGCTGCACGGCGTAGAGGTCGTCACCGCCCTGTGCGGTGCCGGTGTGGAACAGCAGCCCCTGCTGCAGCGGCGTCAGCGGCAGCACGTCGGCGACGCGGTGCTGCTGCTGCAGTTCGTCGATGTCCCGCTGGGTCAGCCGGGCGGGGGCGAGGTCGGACGGGGTCAACCCGCCGCCACCGGCCTGCACGTGCGCGCAGATGCCGGCCAGGGCGTCGAACCATAGTTCGCTGAGCTTGCCGATTTGCTTTTCGTCCAGCGCCGAGGGCGCCCACGTCCAGTTGGCCTGCAGGTGCGGGCCGTCGGCGGTGTCCATGGTGCCGGCGTTGAGCTCCACGGTGTGCGGCAACGGCAGGGTCAGCGCCCCGGCCGCACCGGCCAGCGCGAAGCTGTCCTCGCTCAGCTGCCACAGGTCGGGCGAGAGGTCGGCGGCCCCGCCGCCGAGGCGGCCCAGGTAGTTGAAGCTGATGGCGGGATCCGAATTGCCAAGGTCCACATCAGGATTCAGGTAACGCAGCAGCCCGTAGCTGAGGCCGTCGGGCAGGGCGCGCAGTTGCTCCTTGGCGTCCTTGATGACCGGGCCCAGCGCCGCGTCGCCACCGATCACCTGGCCCCAGGACAGGCCCCCGACGCGCAGCGCCACCGGGTATTTGGCGGTGAACCAGCCCACCGTGCGCGACAGGTCCACCTGCGGGCCCAGCTCCTCCTGGCGCCCGTGACCTTCCACGTCGATGGCGATCGGCGCGCCGGTGCCCACGAACTGCGTCCAGGCCAACCCGAAGGCGATCAGCAAAATGTCTTGCACCCCAGCGTGAAACGCCGCGGGCACCTCACCGAGCAGCAGGCGTGTCGTCTCGACGTCCAGCGACGCCGACAGTTGCCCGGCGTTGGCGTAGGTGTCCTCGGGCTGCGCGGCCGGCAGCACCGCCGGGGTCGCGGCCACCTGCCGCCACTGTTCGGCCCGTTCGACCACCTCGGGGCGGCGCGCGTGCTCGTCCAGCAGCGACGACCACCGGGCGAACGAGGTGCCGCCCACCGGCAATGCCACCGGCTGGCCGCTGTGATGCTGCGCCCAGGCGATGTTGAGGTCCTCGATCACGGTCCGCCACGACACGCCGTCGATGGCCAGGTGGTGAATGATCAACGCCAATTGGTTTGTGGCACTTGCCCATACCGCGCTGAGCACCAGGCCGTCGGCCAGGTTCAGCCGCGACCGGGCCTCGACCAGCTCCGCCCCGGACAACACCTCGACCGTCTCCAGGCAGTCGCCGGCCTGCACCGAGCCCGCCTCGGGTACCTCGAACGACCACCCGCCCACGCCGTCGTCCTCGACGCGCACGCGCAGCATCGCGTGCCGGTCCAGCAACGCCTGCAGCACCACCGCCACGTCGTCGGCGGTGACGTCGGCGGGCGCCGCCAGCACCATGGTCTGGTTGAACTGCTCGACGGGGCCGTCCATGTCCTGCAGCCAGCGCATGATCGGGGTGGCCACCACCGGGCCGGTCCCCTCGTCGACCACGTCGTCCTCGGGGCTGGCGATCGTGGCGACCCGCGCCAGGCGGGCGACGGTCTGCTCGGTGAAGACGTCCCGCGGGCGGCACACGACGCCGGCGGCCCTGGCGCGGGCCACCACCTGCATCGACAGGATGCTGTCGCCGCCGAGATCGAAGAAGGAGTCGTCGACGCCGACGCGCTCGACGCCCAGCACCTGGGCGTAGATGCCGGCCAGGATTTCCTCGATGGCGCTCGCCGGTGCGCGGTACCGGTCGACGTCTTGGTATTCCGGTGCCGGCAGGGCGCGGGTGTCGAGCTTGCCGTTGACGGTCAACGGCAGCGTCTCGAGCACCACCACCGCCGAGGGCACCATGTAGCCGGGCAGCCGTTCGCTGAGTTGGGCCCGCGCCTCGGCGGGGTCGGCGGTGCCGGTCACGTAGCCGACCAGGCGCTTGTCGCCGGGGCGGTCCTCGCGGGCGATCACGGCGGCGTGCTCGACCCCGGTGAGCGAGGCGAGGGCGGCCTGGATTTCGCCGAGTTCGATGCGGTAGCCGCGGATCTTGACCTGCTCGTCGGCGCGGCCCATGTACTGCAGCTGCCCGTCGGCGCTCCAGCGGACGAGGTCGCCGGTGCGATACATGCGCGCCCCGGGGGCCCCGTACGGGCAGGCCACGAATCGGGTGGCCGACAACCCGGGTCGGCCGACATAGCCGGTGGCCAGTCCGCCGCCGGCGACGTAGAGCTCACCCACCACCCCGACGGGCACCGGACGCAGCCAGCCGTCGAGCACGAAGAAGCCGAGGTTGGCCAGCGGCACCCCGATGGGGCTGACGTTGCTGTCGAGGTCGCCGCCGAGGATTTCGCGGAACGAGGCGTGCACCGTGGTCTCGGTGATGCCGTACATGTTGATCATGCGGGGCAACCCGGGGTGGTGATGTAGCCATGTCGCCAAGCGGTGCGGCTCCAAGGCCTCGCCACCGAACACCACCGTCTGCAACTTCAGCTGCTCACCCAGCTCCGGCGCCAACGCGTCGGCACTCTGCAGCGCATAGAACGCCGACGGGGTCTGGCTGAGCACGCTGACCTGTTCGCGAACCAGCAACGCGTGCAAGTCTTCCGCGGAGCGCACCACCGCGTCGGGCACCACCACCAGGCGCCCGCCGTACAGCAGCGACCCGAATACCTCCCACACCGAGAAGTCGAACGCCAGCGAGTGACATTGCGTCCACACCTGGCCCAACCCCAGCTGAGCATCGAGTGTCTCCAGCAGCAACGTGACGTTGCGGTGCGGGATGGCCACGCCCTTGGGCGTTCCCGTCGTGCCCGAGGTGTAGATGATGTAGGCGATGTTGTCCGGCGACGGCACCGGCAGCCCGGTCGCGGGCTGGCTGCCGATCGCGGGGTCGTCGATGTCGATGATCTGCCCGGTGAACCCGTTCAACTGCGGTCGCACCTCGGCGGTGGTCACCGCCGCGATCGGCGCGGCATCGCCGAGGACGAACTCGAGGCGCGCCGCGGGGACGCTGGGGTCGATCGGCACGTAGGCGGCCCCGGTCTTGAGCACCGCGAAGATCGCGATCACCGCTTCGGCCGACCGTGGGATCACCACGGCGACCCGCTCGCCGGGGCCCGCGCCCTGCCCAACAAGCAAGTGCGCCAACCGGTTTGCCGACTCTTCGACCTCGCGGTAGGTGAACGAACGCTCGCCGCAGGTGATCGCGGCCGCGTCGGCGGCGCGGGCGACCTGCGCGGCGAACAACGCCGGAATCGACTCCTGCCCGGTGGGCCGCCGGGCCAGCACGGCCCGGTTGCCCCACTCGTCGAGTCGTTCGTGGTCGGCAGGATCGAGCAGATCGATCGACGAAAGCCGTTGCGCGGGATCGGCGGTCATGGCGGCCATCACGTGGCGCAACCGCTCGATCAGCGTTTCGATGGCGGCCGCGTCGAAGACCTCGGTGTCGTATTCGACGCGCAGGCTCAGTTCGTGGCCCGGCGTGGCCACCACTGACAGCGGGTAGTGGTTGAATTCGCGGCTGCTGAACTCGGTGACCGCCAGCTCCTGGACGCCTAGCAGCGCGCCGGCGTCGATCGGGTAATTCTCGTACAGGAAGAGGGTGTCGAACAGCTGGTCGTGTCCGGTGAGCCGGTGAATCTCGCCCAGCGCCAAGTGCTCATGCTCAAGGGTTTCGGCGTGGGAGCGTTGCAGCTGCTCGAGCAGGTCGGTAACCGTGGTCGCGGCGGCGATGTCGGCGCGCACCGGCACGGTGTTGATCAGCAACCCGACCATGGCGTCCGCGCCGGCCAACTCGGTGGGCCGGCCCGACACCGCGGTGCCGAAGGCGACGTCGTGCTGCCCGGTCAGCCACGTCAGCAGCTGCGCCCACGCACCCTGTAGCACGGTGCTGATGGTGGTGCGACTGGAGCGGGCCAGCTCGCCGAGCGCCCGCGTGGTGTCCGCCGAAACCGTATAGGCGGCAACGGCGCGCCGCCCGATCTTGCCCGGCGGGGCCACCAGCGTGGGGGCTTCGAACCCGTCGAGCGCCTCGCCCCAGGCCGCCTGGGCGGCGGCGCGATCCTGAGCCGCCAGCCACATCAGGTAGCTGCGGTACGACGGGGGCGCGGGCAGCCGCTGCCCGTAATAGCCGGCGAAGACCTCCCGCAGCAGGACGGGCAGCGACCAGCCGTCGATCACGATGTGGTGGATGGTGAACAGCAGCCGGTGCCGGTCGTCGGCGATGCGGATCAACGCGGCCCGGAAGGCGGGTTGGCCGGCCAGGTCGCACACGGCGGTGCGCTCGTCGGCGGCCAGCTGCTCGAGCTGTTGATCGACCTCACCGGCGTCCAATTCGACGTAGCGCCAAGCCATCACCGGCTCGGCCGGGATGATCTGCACCGGCTCGCCGAATTCGTCGACGAAGCGGGCCACCAGGTTGGGGTGGCGGTTGACCGCGGTCTGCACGGCCTCGCGCAGCCGGTGCTGGTCCAGGCTGCCGCTCACGGTGATGCCGAGCTGCACCGCGTAGAGGTCTTCGAGTTCGGCCGCGAAGCTGGTGTGGAACAACAGCCCCTGCTGCACCGGGCTCAGCGGCAGCACGTCGACGATCTGGTGCAGGCGGCACAGCTCGTCGATCTGCTGCTGGTCCAATCGGACCGGCGCAATGTCGGACGGGGTCAACCCGCCGCCACCGCCGCGTACGTGCGCGCAGATTCCGGCCAGGGCCTCAAACCACAACTGGCTCAACCGGTTTACTTGCTCGTCGGTCAGCGCCGAGGTCGCCCACCGCCAGTTGGCGTGCAGGAGCGGGCCGGCCTCGGTGTCCATGGTGCCGGCGTTGAGTTCCACCGTGTGCGCCAACGGCATCGCCACCGCCGTCGCCACCGCGGCCGACGTCAGGCTGTCCTCGCTGACGCGCCACAAGTCCTCGGACAGGTCGGCCCCCGCGGCCAGCCGGCCCAGGTAGTTGAACCCGATCGCGGGGTCCGAGCCCTGCAGGTCGACCTCGGTGTTCAGGTAGCGCAGCAGCCCGTAAGTCAGTCCGTCGGGCAGGGCGCGCAGTTGCTCCTTGGCGTCCTTGATCACCGCGCCCAGCGCGGCATCGCCGGCGGCCACCTTCGACCAGTCCAGCCCGCCGGTGATCGACAGTGCCGCAGGGTATTTCGTGGTGAACCAGCCCACGGTGCGGGACAGATCCACGCGCGACGCGATCTCTTCGTTGCGCCCGTGTCCTTCGATGTCGATGCCGATCGGGGCCGCCTCACCCAGGAATTCGGTGAACGCCAACCCGAACGCGATCAGCAGGATGTCTTGCACGCCGGCGTGAAACGCCGCCGGCACCTCCCCCAACAACAGGCGGGTGGTCTCGACATCCAGCGACGCCGACAACTGCCCGGCGTTGGCGTATGTGTCCTCCGGTTGGACCGCCGGCAGCACCGCCGGGGTGGCGGCCACCTGCCGCCACGCGTCGGCGTGCTCGAGGACCGCCGGATCCTTCGCGTGCTCGGCCAGCAGCGACGACCACCGGGCGAACGACGTGCCGGGCGCCGGCAACGCCACCGGTTGGGCGTTGTGATGCTGGGCCCAGGCGATGTTGAGGTCCTCGATCATGGTCCGCCACGACACACCGTCAACGGCCAGGTGGTGGATGATCAACGCCAATTGGCTTGTCGCGCTTGCCCATACCGCGCTCAGCATCACTCCGTCGGCGATGTTGAGCCGCGAGCGGGCCTCGACCAAATCCGCGTCGGAGAGCGCGTCGACCGTGCGCAGGCAGTCGCTCGCCTGCACCGAACCCGCCTCGGGGGCCTCGAGCGACCAGCCGCCGGCGCCGTCGTCCTGCACGCGAAGCCGCAGCATGGGATGGCGATCCAGCAGGGCCTGCAGCACCACCGCCACGTCGTCGGGGCTCACGCCCGCGGGCGCCGCCAACACCATGGCCTGGTTGAACTCGTCGATCGGTCCGTCAATGGTCTGCAGCCAGCGCATGATCGGGGTGGCCACCACCGGCCCGATCCCCTCGTCGCCCGCGCCCAGTTCGCCGTCGACCGCCACCTCGGACACCCGCGCCAGGCGGGCCACCGTCTGCTCGACGAACACATCCCGGGGACGGCAGATCACGCCGGCCGCTCGGGCCCGGGACACCACCTGCATCGACAGGATGCTGTCGCCGCCCAGGTCGAAGAAGGAGTCGTCGACGCCGACGCGCTCCACCCCCAGCACCTGGGCGTAGATGTCGGCCAGGATCTCCTCGATCGCGTCGGCCGGGGCCCGGTACTCGCCCGCGGTGTATTCCGGCGAGGGCAGGGCGCGCTTGTCGAGCTTGTTGTTGCCGGTCAGCGGCAGGGCGTCGAGCACCATCACCGCGGTCGGCACCATGTAGGGCGGCAGCTTGGCGGCCAGCTGGGCGCGCAGCTCCGCGGGGTCGGCGGTCCCGGCGATGTAGCCGACCAGGCGCTTGTCGCCGGGGCGGTCCTCGCGGGCGATCACCGCGGCCTGGTCCACCCCGTCGAGGCCGGCCAACACCGCCTGGATCTCGCCGAGTTCGATGCGGTAGCCGCGTATCTTGACCTGCTCGTCGGCGCGGCCCAGGTACTGCAGTTGCCCGTCGGGACCCCAGCACACCAGGTCGCCGGTGCGGTACATCCGCGCGCCCGGGCCGCCAAAGGGGTTGGCCACAAACCGCGAGGCCGTCAGCCCGGCGCGGCGCACGTAGCCATGTCCGACGCCGCGACCCGCCAGGTACAGCTCGCCGACCACACCGGCGGGCACCGGCTGCAGCCACTTGTCGAGCACGAACATCGCGGCCCCGGCGATCGGGGACCCGATCGGCACCACCGGCGAGCCAGGCGTCAGCGGCGTGCTGATCGACGCGCAGACCGTGGTCTCGGTCGGGCCGTAGGCATCGATCATCACCCGCCCGGGCGCCGCCCACCGGTCGACGACGTCGGTCGGGCAGGCCTCGCCGGCTACCACCAACGCCGTGGATTCCAGGCCCTCGGCCGGCAGCATCGCCACCGCCGACGGGGTCTGGGTCAGCACGCTGACTTTCTCCGCGACCAGCAAGTCGTGGAAGTCCTGCGGGGAGGACGCCACCGATTCGGGCACCACCAGGAGCCGCCTGCCCCGCAGCAACGCGCCGAAGATCTCCCACACCGAGAAGTCGAAGGCCGCGGAATGGCTTTGCGTCCACACATTTCCGGGGGGCAAGGCGGCGTCGAGCGACTCGGTCAGCCAGGTGACGTTGAGATGAGGAATGGCAACGCCTTTGGGCGTGCCGGTGGTTCCGGACGTGTAGATGATGTAGGCGACGTTCTCGGGGGCCGGGTTCGGCAGCGCGGTGCTGGGCTGGGTGTCGATGGCGGGGTCGTGCACATCGACGACGAGGACATCATGGTCGTCCAGCCGCGAACGCAGGTCCGCCGTGGTGATCACCGCGCTGGGTGCGGCATCTTCGAGCACGAAGTCCATCCGCGACGACGCGTGCGCAGGGTCGATCGGCACGTAGGCCGCCCCGGTCTTGAGCACCGCCAGCATCGAGACGATAGCGTCCGCGCACCGGGGGAACATCACTGCCACACAGTCGCCCGGGCCCACGCCGTGGTCGGCGAGCAGGTGCCCCAGCCGGTTGGACGCCTCGTCGAGCTCCGCGTACGTCAGGGAGTGGGCGCCGAAGGTCACCGCCAGCGCGTCGGGGGTGCGCTGCACGTGTTCGGCGAACGCGACGGGAATCGACACCGGGGCGGGCGCGGGCTCGGCCAATGCCGGCCGGTTGCTCCACTGGTCGATGAGCGCGGGCTCGTCGGGGGTGAGCAGATCGATCGACGACAGCGGCCGTTCCGGGTCGGCGGTCATCGCCTCCAGAATCTGCTGCAGGCGGCCCGCCAGGTCGGCGACGCCGAAACTCGCGAACGGTTGACCCGGGCCCGCGGTGCTGAGGAAGAGCTGGTCACCGGCGCCGAGGAAAAACAAGCCGAAGTGCCCGACCGGGCCGTGGTTCGTGTATGACGCCGTCGCCCGAGAGCCGGCCAGGTCCAGAGTCAGTCGCGACGGGATGAAGTTGATCCCGACCCGGTTCGGCGCCTGCCGCAACCCGTCGCCCTCGAGGGTGTGCACCGGGAAGCGCTGATGTTGCAGTAGTTCGCGAATCCGCTTGTCCACGTGCCTGCAGAAATCGGCGACCGTCGACTCCGGCTCGGTCGTCAGCACCAGCGGCACGACGCCGGCCAGCATTGCGGGAAGGGTTTTCGACTCCGGACGCACTCGCCGGCTGACCGGGAAGTCCAGCGCCACCTCCGAGCCGCTGCCCGACCAGCCGCGCACCAAAAGGGCGCAGGCGGCGGTGGTGACCGAAAACCGGCGGATGGCCAGCTTTTTAGACAGCTCCTTGATCCGGTTGGCCACCGAGGGGTCCAACTGGACTGACGCGGACGGCGAGTAGTGGTCGCGCTCGCTGCCCGCGTCGGGCAGTTGATCGACCGGTCCACTCTCCGGCGGGAGGTGTTCGCTCCAGTAGGCCCGGTCTTCGACGTAGTCCTCGGAAGCCTCATACCCGGACTCGAGGTCGACCAAGTCCTGTGCCGAACCGAAGTAGGCGTCGGGAATTGGCTTTCCCGCCACCATTGCGGAATAAATGGTCGCGACCCGACGGCAAACCAAGGCCATGCCCAGGCCGTCGATGGCAATGTGGTGGCAGCACCCAAACAAATAGAATTCCTCGTGCCCAGTTTGAAATAGCACGAATTTGAACATTTGGCCGTTCAACGGCAGCGGGGTGCGCTGGATGGCGGAAGACATCTCGCGGGCTTCCTGCACCGGATCCGCCGCGCCCGTCAGGTCGTGAAACTCGAGCTCGACGTGGGGGTAGTCGATCGGCTTCTGGACGACCTGGCCGTCGACCTCGAAGAACGAGACCCTGCCGGGTTCGGCTTCGCCGACCGCTTGGGTGAGTGCCTGCTGAAAAGCGTCGCGACGGACCGGGCCGTCGATTTTGACGAGGAGGCCGAGCTGCCACTGGGTGCCGGCGAAACCGGCTTCTTGGGATAGCCAGATGTCAAGCTGCCCGCGTGTTAGTGGCAGCGTCCGATCATCCCTCTCCATCGACTCCCCCAAGTCTCCACCCACCCGCCCCGTACCCCGGCTGGTTACTGGTCAAAACCCCGACCCGTTGCGAGCTTGTCCCGCAGGCTCTTCGGCCTGATGTCGGGCCAATGCTGCTCGATGTACTCCAAACACGCAGCTCGGTCGGCTTCCCCGTGTACCACCTTCCAGCCCGCTGGAACATCGGCGAAGGCCGGCCACAAGCTGTGTTGCTCTTCGTCGTTCACCAGGACGAAAAAGCTGCCGTTGTCGTCGTCGAATGGATTGATGCTCACAATTCTCCAGATACATAGTGGACATGAGTGGAACAGGTCCAAACCATAGTTGAGCTACTGGGCGCTCGCCCGTGGTTTGAACAAAGTTCCTGGTGTGACCTAGAAGGCTTTTGGCGCCATCGAGTGATTGGTGTGCGGAGGGGCCCCGATGCCCCTTAATTCACTGCAGTGACCTGCATCAATGGCGTCGATTGCGAAATATCGCTATTGGGGCAGGCACGTCCTTCAGGCCGATGAAGTTATTGTGCTTGTCGACACACATCCTAGCCGAACCCGCGGAGGGGCGAAAATCACCCAGAGGCCCATGGCAGGCGTCCGACGCGGCGCCCTCGGGTGACCCCGGCCGATGACACCACGCACCCGGCTGTGCTTAGGTGGTCGGGCGGCCACGATGGAGTCAACGGGAGGCTTCCTACGTCCGCAAAAGCGGCGTTTGCGCACGCGATAGGCATTACGATCCCGTATCGCGTTGCCCAAACTACTGATACGGAAGCGACGGGCGTGGTTTACTTTCAAGACCTGGTCGCGCTCCCCGGGGCGGGGCTCGCATGAGGTGACGGAGACACGACTGGTCGGTGCCTTGCACCGAATTCGAGGCGCCGCAGTCTGGCGCATTGCTACCGGTCTGTAGTTGCATGTTCGGGTGGCGAAGACCCGGCGTGCGGACGGCTGAAGGGGGTGCAGTGGTCGAATCCGACGTGCGGGCCCGGCCCGACAACACCATCGCGGAAGGACGAGAAATTAGCCAACCGTCTGGCCGGAGACGTGGTTTCCTGGGCTTCGCTCGCCGATCTTCACCCGAACCCACGCAGCACAGTGGCCGTCAAACGAGTCGTCCGCAAACGGGAGCCGCGGCTTTCGGTGTTCTGAAGCGGCTGTGGATCCCGTTGGTCATCGTGGCCGTGGTCATTGCCGGGGGTATGACCGTTTCGCGGTTGCACGGTGTGTTCGGTTCCGAGCATCGCCCTTCCTATGCCGAATCAAGGCAACAAGACACCAAACCGTTCAACCCCAAGCATGTGAAGTATGAAGTCTTCGGGCCGGCGGGGACGACGGCCGACATCAGCTACTTTGACGCCAATGGCGAGCCGAACCACATCAATGGAATTGTGCTGCCATGGTCGTTCGACATCTCGACGACGTTGCCGTCAATCGTGGGAAATGTTGTGGCACAGGGCAATAGCGATACTCTCGGCTGCCGCATCGTGGTTGACGGCGTTGTCAAAACCGAGAGGATCTCGCATCAATTGAACGCGTTTACCTACTGCGTGTTGACGGCCACATGAGTAACCAGCCATTGGAGACCCAGCCGGCCGCGCGATCACGGGTAGCGCGGACCATCCACCGCTTGTCGGTGCCCATTATTTTGGGTTGGCTCGGTATCGCCGTGCTCATCACCGTCGCCGTCCCGTCGTTGGAAAAGGTCACGGCCGAGCATGCGGTATCGCTGAGCCCTCTGGGGGCGCCGTCGTTCAAGGCAATGGAGCGCCTGGGCGAGGATTTCAAGGAAACCAATACCGGCGCGTTGGCGATGGTCCTGCTGGAGGGCCAGCAGCAACTCGGCGATGACGCGCACAAGTATTACGACCGCTTGGTTCGCCTTTTGGAGGCCGACCACGCGCATGTGCAGCACGTCCAGGATTTCTGGGGCGATCCGCTGACCCGCGGCGCCGCACAAAGCCAAGACGGTAAGGCCGCGTATGTTCAGGTGAATCTGAACGGCAATGCGGGCGCGGCCGCGGGCGACGAATCCGTGCTGGCGATCCGGAAGATCGTGCAGGAGGCTTCTCCACCACCCGGGCTCAAGGTCTATGTCACCGGTCCCGCGCCCATCGTCGCGGATATGAACATCGCCGGTGCAAAAACCGTCATGCTGGTTACTCTGGTCAGCCTGTGCGTGATCTTCCTGACGTTGCTGTTCGTTTATCGATCGATTGTCACGGTCGTTCTCTTGTTGCTCATCGTCGGCCTGGAATTGCAGATCGCGCGCGGAATGGTCGCGTTGATCGGTCATCTCGGGCTGGTCGGGCTTACCACTTTTGCCGTCAACCTATTGGTCGCGGCGGTCATCGCGACGGGTACCGACTACGGCATTTTCTTTGTCGGCCGTTATCAAGAGGCGCGGCAGGCCGGTGAAAGCCGGGAACAAGCTTTCTACACCACATACAGCGGGGTCGCGAAGGTTGTCTTGGCCTCCGGATTGACCATCGCCGGCGCAGTGCTCTGCCTCAGTTTCACCCGGCTTCCCTATTTCCAGCCGCTCGGTATCCCCTGTGCCGTCGGTATATCGGTTGCGGTGATGGTGGCGTTGACGCTGGGACCGGCGCTGCTGGCCGCCGGCGCGCGGTTCGGCCTGTTCGAGCCGCGGCGGGCGGTCTCGGCCCGCAGGTGGCGACGGATCGGTACGGCCATCGTCCGGTGGCCGGCGCCCATTCTCGTTGCCTCGTTGGCCGTGGCGCTGATCGGGTTGTTGGCCTTGCCGAATTACCACCCCAGCTATGACGACCAGAAATTCATTCCGCAAAGCATTCCGGCCAATGTGGGGTATGCGGCGGCGGCGCGGCACTTTCCTGGCCAGCGAATGCAGATGCCCGAAATTCTGTTGGTCGAGACCGATCATGATTTGCGCAATCCGACCGACATGTTGGTGATCAACAAACTCGCCAAGGCCGTGCTAGGGGTTCCGGGAATTGCCACGGTACAGACCGTTACCCGCCCCGAAGGTGTTCCCCTGCAGCACACCACGATCCCGTGGATCATCAGCATGAGTCAGGCGAGCCAGATGCAGAACATGGCTTTCCAAAAAGACCGCATGAACGACATGCTCGTCCAGGCCAACGAGCTGGGAAAAATGATCGGCATCATGCAGCACATGTTGGACCTGATGAAAGAGCTCGTCTCCACCACGCACCACATGGTCCAGACGACACATGAAATGCAGGACATCACGTCGGATTTGCGCGACCACATCTCGGATTTCGAGGATTTCTTCCGGCCCCTGCGCAGTTACTTCTACTGGGAAAAGCACTGCTACGACATTCCGATCTGCTTCTCCCTGCGATCCATCTTCGACACCCTCGACGGCGTTGACTTGGTCAGCGACAAGCTGCAGGAAATGGTCAAGAATCTCGATCAGCTCGACACGATCCTGCCCCAGCTGGTCATGCAGATCCCGCCCATGATCGAAACCATGGGGGGCATGCGCACCATGATGCTGACCATGCACAGCACCATGTCCGGCGTCATGGGCCAGATGGATTCGAGCGCCAAGGATCCGAGCATCATGGGGCAGGCTTTCGATGCCTCCAGAAACGACGATTCCTTCTACCTTCCGCCGGGGATCATCAACGGCTCCGACGCCTTCAAGCGGGTCGAGAAGGTGTTCATGTCGCCGGATGGCAAGGACTTCCGTCTGCTCATCTCGCAACGGGGCGACCCGGCGACACCCGAGGGCCTCTCGCGGGTGGAGCAGATCAAGACGGCGGCCGAAGAGTCGCTGAAGGGGACTCCCCTCGAAAACGCGAAGATCTACCTGACCGGCACGGCGGCGATCACCAAAGATCTGGTGGACGGATCCAAATTCGACCTCTTGATTGCCGGCGTCTCCGCGCTCTGCCTCATTTTCATCATCATGCTGATCATGACGCGAAGTTTCATTGCCGCCATGGTGATCGTCGGCACGGTTTTGCTGTCACTCGGCGCGTCCTTCGGGCTGTCCGTATTGGTCTGGCAGTACCTCCTCGGCATGCAATTGCACTGGACGGTGCTGTCCACCTCGGTGATCGTGCTGTTGGCGGTGGGCTCCGACTACAACCTGCTGCTGGTCTCTCGCATGAAGGAGGAATTGGGCGCCGGCATCCACACGGGCATCATTCGCGCCATGGGCGGCACCGGGAAGGTCGTGACGAATGCCGGCCTGGTGTTCGCGTTCACCATGGCCTCGATGGTGGTCAGCGATCTGCGCAGCATCGGCCAGGTGGGCACGACGATCGGCTTGGGTCTGATGTTCGACACGTTGATCGTGCGGGCGTTCATGACGCCGGCCGTCGCCGCGCTGCTGGGACGGTGGTTCTGGTGGCCACAGCTGGTGCGTCCCCGCCCCGCCAGCACAATGCTGCGGTCCACGGGGCCTCGTCCGGTGGTGCGTTCGTTGCTTCTGAAGCAGTCGCAGTAAGTGGCGGCTTTCCACTTCAGGATGGGAACAGCAACCGTGGGTAACGTTGTGAGACAGGGCAATAGCGCCGCCTGCCTGCTGGGGGCCGCATGACGACCCAACCAGTTCGGCCTCCACGCGTTGCCCGGATCATCCGTCGCTTTGCGGCGCTCATCATCATCGGGTGGGTGGCGCTGACCCTGCTGGTGACCTTCGGTGTCCCCCGACTGGAGATCGTGGGCCAGCAGCATTCGGTGCCGCTGGCCCCTCAGGACGCGCCGGCGGTCCAGGCCATGCAGCGCATGGGCAGGGACTTCAAAGAGTCCGATTCGGACAGTTTCGCGATGCTGGTGCTCGAAGGACAGCAGCAACTGGGAGACTCGGCCCACGCCTACTACGACAAATTGGTGCGTGAGCTCAAAGCCGACACCAAGCACATCGAGCACGTGCAGGATTTGTGGGGAGACCGCCTCACCGCGGCGGGCGCGCAAAGTCCCGACGGCAAGGCCGTCTATGTGCAGTTGAATCTGGCCGGTAATCAGGGCACTACCCAGGGTCAGGAATCAGTGGCGGCGATCCGCGACATTATCGCGCGGACGCCACCGCCTCCCGGAATTCAGGCCTATGTCACCGGCCCCGCAGCGCTTTTTTCCGATATGCAGCTCGCGGGTGACCGATCCATTCTGAAGATGACCATGATCGGCGCCTTGATCATTTTCATCGTGCTGCTGTTGGTGTACCGCTCGGTTATCACCGTGATCCTGTTGTTGCTCACGGTGGGCGTCGAAGTGTTCGCCGCGCGCGGTGTCATCGCCTTTATCGCCGATCACAACCTCATCGCCCTATCGACGTTCGCCGTCAACTTGCTGGTGGCCCTGGCGATGGCCGCCGGAACCGACTACGCGATCTTCTTCTTCGGCCGATATCAAGAGGCGCGTCAGGCCGGCGAGGACCGGGAAACCGCCTTCTTCACCACCTACCGCAGCGTCGCTCCCGTGGTCTTGGGTTCCGGGCTGACGATCGCCGGTGCCATGTTGTGCCTGAGCTTCACCCGCATGCCCATCTTCCAAACCATGGGTCTGCCTTGCTCCTTGGGCATGCTGATTTCGGTCGTGATCGCCCTGACCCTGGTTCCGGCGGTTCTGACCGTGGGCGGTGGCTTCGGATTATTCGACCCGACGCGCACGATCGGGTTCGGCCGCTGGCGCCGGATCGGTACGGCGATCGTCCGCTGGCCCGCGCCCATTCTGTGCGCGACGATAGCGATTGCCATAGTCGGCCTGGCCACTTTGCCCGGCTATAAGACGAGCTACAACAACCGGCTCTATATGCCCAACAGCGTTCCCGCCAACGTCGGGTACGCGGCCGCCGATCGTCATTTCAATCAATCGCGAATGATGCCCGAAATCGTGATGATCGAGGCCGATCACGATATGCGGAATCCGGCGGATTTCCTGGTGCTGCACAGGCTTGCCAAGGCAATCTTCGGCGTTCACGGGATTTCGCGGGTGCAGGGCATCACGCGGCCGGAGGGAACGCCGATCCAGCACACGTCGATCCCGTTCCTGCTCAGCATGCAGCAGGCGATGATGAGTCAAGACATCAAGTACATGCAGTTGCGCATGGATGACATGCTCGTCCAGGCGGACATGATGGCCAAGCAAATCGAGATCATGAAGCGCATCTACTCATTGCAGAAGCGCATGACCGACATCACGCATGACACCATCGTCAAGACCAAAGAAATGGCCGAAGTCGTTGCTGACATACGCGACCATGTGTCCGACTTTGAAGATTTCTACCGGCCGCTGCGCAGCTATTTCTATTGGGAAAAACACTGCTACGACATCCCCGTATGCTTTGCGCTCAGAAGCATATTCGACACGCTCGACGGCATCGATACGCTCAGCGACAAACTGCTGGATCTCCTCAAAGATCTCGACAATATGGACAAGCTGATGCCGCAGCTGCTCGAGCAATACCCGCCGATGATTGCGATGTCGGAGGATATGCGGAACATGATGCTGACGAACCACAGCACCATGTCCGGGATCATCGGCCAGATGGACAGCAACAACAAAGACGCCGTTGCCATGGGCGAGGCGTTCGACGCCTCCAAGAACGATGACTCGTTCTATCTGCCGCCGGACATCTTCGACAATGCGGACTTCAAGAAAGCGATGAGCCAATTCTTGTCACCGGACGGGAAGGCCGCTCGGTTCATCATTTCGCACCGCGGAGACCCGGCGACGTCTGAAAGCGTGTCCCGCATCGACAAGATCAGGCTGGCGGCGGAAGAAGCGCTCAAGAACACGCCCCTGGAAACCGCGAAGATCAACATCGCGGGTACCGCGTCCACCTTCAAGGACTTCCGGGACGGTTCGACCTACGACCTCTTGATCGCCGGCGTCGGCGCGTTGTGCCTGATCTTCATCATCATGCTGATCATCACCAGAAGTTTTGTGGCTGCCCTTGTCATCGTGGGCACGGTGACGCTTTCCTTGGGCGCCTCGTTCGGGTTGTCAGTGTTGATCTGGCAGTACATCTTCGGCATCGAGCTGTACTGGATGGTGCTGCCCATGTCGGTCATCGTCTTGTTGGCTGTCGGGTCGGACTACAACCTGCTGCTGGTGTCCCGCATGAAGGAGGAAATAGCCGCCGGCATCAATACGGGCATCATTCGCGCGATGGGCGGCACCGGCAAGGTCGTGACGAACGCAGGCCTGGTGTTCGCATTCACCATGGCATCGATGGTGGTCAGCGATCTGCGCATCATCGGTCAGGTCGGTACCACCATCGGCCTCGGATTGATGTTCGACACCCTGATCGTGCGTTCGTTCATGACGCCCACCATCGCGGCGCTGCTCGGGCGGTGGTTCTGGTGGCCGCTGTTGGTTCGGCCGCGGCCAGCAAGCCTACTGCTTCGCTCCGTGGGCACACGCCCGTCGGTGCGCACCCTCCTGCACGACGACGACGACGCGGACGCCCCGACGGCGGAGATCCCGATCCCCCGGTCAACCGTCTAGGTGGATTTCGCGTTTCTCATTGCACGGTTGACGGGGGACGCTCAACGCCCTCCGCGAAACGCCCTCCGCGAAGAATGTGGTGAGAAAGATTGGACGCCAATGATTTTGCCCCGCACATGCGGAACTCCCCCGCTGCAAACGGTTTTGGGTGATGCCCGAGGAACGGCCCGCGCCATCCCGCACACCGCTTTCCACCTATACCGCCAACACGCCGGCGCGCACCATGAAATACTCCTACCGTGAGCCCATTGGCGATCGAGGTTGAAGGCCTCACAAAGACATTCGGGCGAAACACGGTTGCGCTGAATGGCGTGGACTTTTCGGTTCCGGCCGGGACGGTGTGTGGGCTACTCGGCCATAATGGCGCCGGCAAAACGACCACGATCAACATCTTGTCGACGCTGATCCGCCCCAGCTCAGGCCGCGCCAGCGTTGCTGGGCATGACATCGCAAGCCAGGCCGCCGAGGTACGGGCCAGCATCGGAATGGCCGGACAGTTCACCGGCATGGACCCCATGCTGACGGGCCGTGAGAACCTGGTGTTGTTCGGCAGGCTGCGCGGATTGAACCGCCGACAGGCAAAGGCGCGTGCCGACGAACTGCTCGAACAATTCGACCTCGTTGCCGCCGCCGACCGGCGGCTGTCGACGTACTCCGGAGGCATGTTCCGCCGCGTCGACCTGGCCAGCGCCCTAGTGGTACCACCACAAGTGTTATTCCTCGACGAGCCGACCACAGGGTTGGATCCACGCAGCCGCCGCGACGTATGGGCTCTCGTCGGCTCGCTGACCACGCAGGGCATCACCGTGTTGCTGACCACGCAGTACCTGGAAGAGGCCGACGTGCTGAGCGACTCGATCGTTGTCATCGATCACGGGCAGGTGATCGCCAGCGGCACCTCGGAGGAGCTCAAGCGCGCCGTTGGTACCAGCTATTGTCAGGTGACTCCGGCAAATCCTGCCGATCTGCCACAGGTTGCCGCGGCGATGGCCGGACTCGACGGAGTCGATATCAACACCGACACGGGCTCGGTGTCGGTGTTCGCCCCGGACGGGGTGACAACGTTGGTCGAGGTGTTTCGCCGGGTCGACGCGCTCGGCCTCGAGCTCACCGATATCTCGCTGCGCAAACCCTCGCTCGACGAAGCTTTCCTGCACCTCACCGAACGGACCGCCGCCCGGTCATGAGCGCCCTGCCCGCCCTCATCGAGCGTTCGCTAAAGTCCGCGGCGCGCGATGGCGAGATGATCTTCGAAATCCTCTCCCCCGCAGCGTATTTGGTGGGTTTCAGCGTGGCGCTACACGGTCTGATCGACACCGGACGCATCAGCTATTCGCAGTATCTGTTGCCCGCAGTGGTGGTCCAGTCGATGATCGTCGTTGGGCTGCTCACCGCGGACCGCGCGGCACGCGACCACCTGTTTGGGTTCGGCGAGCGGATCCGGACGCTTCCAGTCGCCGCGGCGGCCACCGTGAGTGCACGTGTGGCGGCAACCCTAATGCGGGGGCTGCTCTCCCTCATGGTGGCGATGGTTGCCGGCTACGCCTTCGGCTTCCGGATGACCGGCGGACTGGGCTATGCGGTGGCTTTCCTATTTGTCGCGCTACTGCTATGCCTGGCCGTGACGCTCGGCGCCGATGCGCTGGGGTCGCGCGCAAAAAGTGTCCAGGGGGCCAGCCACCTCCTGTTCGTTCCCCAACTGTTGCTGTTCATGCTGTCCACCGGGCTCGCCCCCGAAAAGACATTTCCCGACTGGCTGCGCCCGTGCGTCCGTAACCAACCGGTATCCCAGTTCGCCGAAACCCTGCGTGGCCTCGCGACCGGAAAGCTACTGGTGGCCAACTTGGCCGCCAGCCTAATTTGGTGCGCGGGCATGGTGCTCATCTTCGGCTCGATCACGCTGCGGATGCAGAGGCGCGGCTAGTGGCGCATCGCCTTGAGTTGCAAGCTTCCCTGCTTACCCAAAGCTGGGTGCAGGCTAGCCGGCTACTACTCCGATGGCGACGTGACCAAGCGGTCCTAATGGGCTCACTGCTCCTACCCGTGTTCCTCCTCTTCGCCTACCAAATCGTGCTGGGCGAGCGCGTGCGCGCGGTCACCGGAGTGGAGAGCGTGTACGGCATAGTGCCCATGTGCGCGGTAATTTCTGCCCTTTTCGGTGCTTTGGGCAACTCGGTCGGCATTACCATGGACCGCCAATCGCGCCTGCTCAGCCGGATGTGGGTGCTACCGATACACCGGGCCAGCCCGCTTACCGGATGGGTAACCGCCGAGGTCGTGCGCGCGCTCATCGGGACAGTCTTGATTACCGGGATCGGACTCACAATGGGGCTGCGTTTCACACATGGCTGGCCCGCGGCCCTGGCTTTTATTATGATCCCGTCGATCGCGGTAACCGGGTTCACTGCGATGGTGATGGCGATGGCGGTTCGCCAGAATGGCCGCACAGCAATGACTTGGATACTGGGCCTCACTTTTTCGATGGCATTCGTCAACCCGGGTGCCACTCCCATCGGCCTGTTTCCAGAGTGGGTTCGGCCGTTGATCCGTATGCAACCGATATCGCCGCCCATCGAGACGATGAGGTCTCTAGCCCACGGGGGCCCACTCGCCTGGCCTTTCGCGATAACCCTTATCTGGGCTGTCGCGCTGCTGGCAGTATTCGTCCCAGTCGCGGTCCGCGGCTATCGGTTAGCTGCTGAGGCAAACGCATAGTGCCGTCCGGAATCCGCGCTTGAGGTGACTGACGTTTACCCGCCCGTGATGGCTTCTGCAGCACCGCAAGTCGACGCATGGTTGGCATACGGTTGAATGCCCCGGGTGACACAATGGCAGTCGTGAAAATCATCCTGAACTTTTCGCCTGTTGCTCGGCGCTATCGTCGACGCAGCCGTCGGAGACTATCGAAGGCGACGGGGCCAGATCTAGCTGAAATGTCCATCTGGCCGGCCAACAGCGATAAGCCTCCAGTAAATCATCATCCATTAGCAGGCCGCGAGCGCGCGGACCACTCGCCGTTATACCCATATACAGTCGACCGAACCAAGCCGATCCGCGTATTAGAAATCGGTAGCTTTTATGCCGACTCGTTACCGATCTGGCAACAACGGTTACACCCCGATTCGGTCATCGCCGTTGTCGATATCAACTCCAAGCTTGTAAGAATCGGCGGTCCAGAAGGTACTCACGTTCGCTTCGGTTCGGAGCAAAACAGTACATTACTGACAGCGGTGGCCGCGCAATACGGTCCTTTCGATGTCATTCTTGATACCGGAAGTACCACGAGCGCCGACATGATAAAGTGTCTAGATTGCCTTTTCCCTAGCGGGTTGGTCGATCGCGGGATCTATGTGGTTAAAGGCTCTTGCTGCGACATTTGGACTTTCTACAGCCAGCTCTCGTTTGTCGACCTCATCAAGGCGCTGGTTGACGCGATATACGGCCATTACACGATGGCCACTTGCGAAGGAGACTTTCAAGCTGACCAAATTATTATTATGAGGCGCGCCATCGGGGTATAGACTGGGCATTTGCTAATGCGATATTAACCCGCTCGACCTTCCTTGAGGCATCCGATAGGCAGAATTGAGGAGTTAATCAGTCGGTCGAGACCAACCTACATAGGTGAAACCTAGCCATTATTGTCCGTTACGTGATCGTTCGCGCACTTGCTGGCCATGTAGACCGGCAATCGTGCACCGCACCGGGCGTCCTGCCGTAGCGTCAGTCAGGTCATGGTGTCGATGATTCGCCCAAGGATGGATATGATGTCATCTAGAATCGCTTGCGTGGCGAACGATTTGGTTACTAACTCACCGCTCGTGCGCACTGGTGTGGAGGGTGGATGAACCTTCAACGACCGAGCGGTCGTCGTCTATCGACAGTCGATCATCGCAGTTGCGGCCGCCTGCTACTTGCTTTCGGTCCACGGACCGAGGGAGGGAATGCGCCCGAACACTCGCTAGCACCCGAGCCCGAAACCAGTTCAGCCTCATGATCCATAGATTCTGCATTACTCATGAAGACCCCTTGTTGCCCCAGGGTTGGTACGACGATTGTATTGCACTCGGAGAATTTCAATCTGATTCCGCATTTCATGTTAAACAACTTGATCGATATTGGCATGAAGCCAGACCGCTCGCCTATGGCGCCGCAGGATCGCACGTATTGCCGATCGCAATCAAGAAATTGCCCCCCAGTGCTCAACTTATTGAGATTTCTTCCTATAGAAAAAGAATTCTGCCTACCCCAGAGGGAGTAGAGGCGCCATCGTATCCGACCATGAGAGAGCTTAGCCTTCGGGCTATTACCAGTCAGCCCGAACTAACAGTGTTCACCCCTAGAGTTGGCCGCGAGTTTCTAGTCGCGCAGCCGAAATATTTCAAGAAGTCGATAATCGGCCAGTACGCGGCATGCCATCACCGCCAAGATATACTCGATTATGCGTCGCTAGCAGTCGAAATGGGCGTGTTAGATTCAGATTCCGCATCTGAGTTTCTAGCCTCCAGACACTTCATCCCCGGCGGCGTTGAACTTGGGATCTATCCAGTTGACTGGCTGACAAAGGCGCTGTCAAGTATCGAATCAATTAGCCGACAATTCTTGAATCGCTATCACAATCGGGTGGAAAAGTACGACACATACCAAGTGCGAGCGGTCGGATTTCTTTCCGAACGACTGGGCTCGTTTCTTCTGATTCGACAACTTACGGAATTTTATTCCAATAAGATCCCCGCAGAAATATTCGGATACATGAGTGTGATCGTGGATGACAACTCGGGCTACTCTATCGCATCGACAGAGCCACAGGGCGGTCGTTTAAGCCGTTATCGCTCAAAAAGGAAGCAAGCGCGATGAAGGCTGTACTACTAGCTGGCGGCCTCGGGACTCGCCTAAGCGAGGAAACTGCGATTCGACCCAAGCCAATGGTGGAGATCGGCGGTCGGCCAATCCTCTGGCACATCATGAAACTCTACTCCCACCACGGCATTCAGGATTTCATCGTGTGCTGCGGATATAAGGGTTACGTCATTAAAGAATACTTCGCCAACTATTTTCTGCACATGTCGGACGTTACTTTCGATATGTCTGTTAACAGGATGGAAGTGCATCGGCACCACGCAGAACCTTGGCGGGTGACGTTGGTGGATACCGGCGACGAGACCCTGACGGGCGGGCGCCTGAAACGGGTGGGCGCCTACATCGAGAACGACGAAGCGTTCTGCTTTACCTACGGTGACGGACTCAGTGATGTGAACATTGGCGCGAGCATCGAATTCCACCGTCAGCACGGGCGCCACGCCACCGTAACGGCGGTACTCCCGCCTGGGCGCTACGGTGCCATCGAGTGCGCAGGCGACCGGGTGACCGGCTTTGCCGAGAAGCCGCGAGGCGATGGTGGCCTCATCAACGGCGGATTTTTCGTCCTGTCACCTGTGGTACTCGACTATATTCAAGGCGACCAAACCGCTTGGGAGGGGCCGCCATTGGCTCGGCTCGCTGCGGACGGTGAAGTAATGGCCTTCGAGCATTCCGGCTTCTGGCAACCGATGGACACGCTACGAGACAAAAATATGCTCGAAGAACTTTGGAGCAGTGGCGAAGCACCGTGGAAATGCTGGCCTTGAACTCCTTCGGAAATGCCTACAGCGGGCGCCGAGTCCTGGTCACCGGTCACACCGGTTTTAAGGGCAGTTGGTTGTGCCTGTGGCTGGAAGCACTAGGTTCGCGTGTCATAGGCCTCGGACTGGATCCATCGTCCGAGCCGAGCCATTGGAACCTGCTGAACCTGTCCGCTAAGGATCATCGGGTCGACATTCGCGATGAAGCTGCAGTGCTTGCGGTCCTCGCCGCTGAGAGGCCGGAGATCGTATTCCATTTAGCCGCACAACCGTTCGTTCGCCGGTCGTACCGCGACCCGGTAACTACCTGGGCTACAAACGTGATGGGCACACTGCATTTGCTCGAGGCAGTCCGCCACACGCCGGATGTGCGCGCGGTAGTAGTTGTCACGACTGATAAATGTTACGAAAACCGTGAATGGCCTTGGGCTTACCGGGAACGTGACAGACTGGGCGGGCACGACCCCTATAGCGCATCGAAAGCGGGGGCCGAGCTGGTCGCGGCGAGTCACCGCACAGCATTTCTGCATCAGCCTTCGGCCGCGTTAGTCGCAACTGCGCGCGGCGGCAATGTTATCGGGGGTGGCGACTGGTCTGAGGACCGGCTGATTCCTGATTTGGTGCGTTCGGTCACCGCTAACAAGCCGCTGACTATTCGTTCGCCGCACGCCACCCGCCCCTGGCAACATGTTCTTGATTGCCTCAGTGGCTATTTGGTGTTGGGTCAGCGGCTGCTGGCTGGTGATACCACTTGTGCTGATGCTTGGAACTTCGGGCCCGATGGGGAGGGGACTCGGACGGTTGAGAATGTGCTAAGCGCTGTTGTTCGCACTTGGCCAGACGTGCGGTGGCAGTTAGCATCGGATACTCAGCCACACGAGGCGGGTTTGCTCCAACTAGACAGCTCAAAAGCGAAAATGCATCTTGGATGGCGTCCCGTCTGGAATCTTGAGAACGCAATCGACCACACTGCGAGCTGGTATCGCCGCTTTCTTGAAGCCGGCGAAGTATCGAGCATCCACGAATTAACCACCTACGTCGCCGATGCAGGCAATTTGGGCCTTAATTGGGCGACCACATGAACGTCCTCGATACCCCGCTGCCCGATCTGAAGATCGTGCAATCCTTGCCTTTTCGCGATGCCCGTGGAGTCTTCGGCCGCATCTTCTGCGCCGAAGAACTTCAACCGCTACTGGGGAACCGCCAAATCGCACAGATCAACCACTCCAAGACGAGTCATGCCGGCGCCGTGCGTGGCTTGCACTTCCAAAGGCCACCCCACGCGGAGATGAAGATGATTCGATGCCTACGCGGGCGGGTCTGGGACGTCGCGGTGGACCTACGGATTGACTCTCCCACTTTCTTACAGTGGCACGCCGAGCAATTGGCGCAAGACGACGCGCAGATGCTGATCATCCCAGAGGGTTTCGCCCACGGCTTCCAGGTTCTGGAGCCCGAGAGCGAATTGCTATACCTGCATACGGCCTCCTATGATCCGCCATCAGAAGGCGGTGTTCGTCACGACGATCCCCGGCTTGCTATTTCCTGGCCACTGCCGCCGCGGGATGTCTCACCTCGCGATTTGACCCACCCCTTGCTGAGTCCCGACTTCGCAGGGGTCGCGTTATGAAATGCCGACACTGCGAAGTCACCTTGACTCACCGCTTTGTAGACCTTGGCTTTGCGCCCCCCTCCAATGCTTACTTACGCGCCGAGGACCTCTGTTACCCAGAGATGCACTATCCCCTCCGGGTTAACGTCTGCCACGAATGCTGGTTAGTACAAACCGAGGACTACGCCCGCGCTGAAGAACTGTTCAGCGCCGACTACGCCTATTTCTCGAGCACGTCTAGCAGTTGGCTCGATCACGCAGCCCGCTTTGCGCATATTGCGATTGAGCGTCTTCAGCTCGGACTTGAAAGCTTCGTCATCGAGGTCGCATCCAATGATGGCTACTTGCTGAAGAACTTCAAAGCAGCCGGCATTCCCTGCCTGGGCATCGAGCCGACCGCGAGTACCGCCGCAGCTGCCGAGGCACTGGGACTCTCGGTCCGGCGGGAATTCTTCGGTGAAAACTTGGGACGTCAGCTGGCGGCAGAGGGACGGCGAGCAGATCTGATTGTCGGTAACAACGTTTATGCCCATGTTCCTGACATCAATGACTTCACCCGGGGTCTGGCCGCCGCACTGAAACCTGAAGGCACCGTCACACTGGAATTCCCCCACCTGATGCCGCTGATCGAACGAACGCAGTTCGACACCATCTATCACGAGCACTTCTCGTATCTGTCGCTCACCACCGTGACCCGTATCTTTGCAATGGCTGGCTTGCGCGTCTGGGACGTGGAAGAACTACCAACCCACGGTGGCAGCCTGCGGATCTTTGGCTGCCATGCCGCAGCGGCGATCGCCACCACCGATCGCGTTAATGCGCTGCTGACTCGTGAAAGCCAGTTCGGGCTAACCCGACCTGAGACCTACGCGGCCTTCCAGCCTCGCGCCGACCGTCTGAAGGACGACCTTTTAGCCTTCCTAATTGAGCAAAAGCGTAACGGCCAACGCGTGGCGGCCTACGGCGCAGCAGCGAAAGGTAACACGTTGCTGAATTACGCGGGCGTCCGAAGCGACTTACTCGCGTACGTGTGCGATGCCGCTGTATCCAAGCAAGGCAAATTCATGCCAGGAAGTCATATCCCGATTCGCTCCCCTGAGGCGCTGCGTAAAAATCCGCCAGACAGCCTAATTATCTTGCCTTGGAACATCGTTCGAGAGGTGCAGAATCAGTTGGCTGACCTTGCGCAGAGCGGGACACGTTTCGTCACGGCAATCCCTGAATTGAGCTTTCTCTGAACCCAGCCTTCCTCACCGACTGGATGGTGTCCGGAACGATGTTACGCAGCCCTGTTCAGGTAGCCATTTGGGGCTACCGTAATCAGTAACTTGCACTCGATGTTCTTGTCGATCTGGAACTCTGCGTGGCTCTTGAGATATTCTCTGACCGCCGTCTTTGGGTTGTCGCCTGGGCCCCAAGGGCGGTCGGCTGATAAGTCACCAGGCACGTCCTCCACGATAGTGTCGAATACCACGCAGTAACTGCCTACCGAGGTCAGTGGGGCATAGGCTTCTAGTTCGGCCAGCACATGATCGTGCGTGTGATTGCTATCCAGACACACCAGCACGCGCTCATATTTCGCAGCAATTTCGTTGACCTGCGCCACCACATCGGGTGCGATGCTCGAACCCTGGATCATCTGTATGCGGGAGGCCATCGGGTGCGCCTCGATGGCCATACGATTATGCGCGCGAATATCGATGTCAACGCCAACGACCCGGCGATTGGATTTGGCAGGATCGAGCGTAACGCCGGCTTCGATGGCCTCGGCCATGTCTAACAGCGCCAGCATAGACGCACTGAAGATGAGTGACCCGCCGTGGGCGATCCCCGTCTCGATGATTAGGTCCGGACGGACTCGCCAGATCAATTCCTGCATAGCGACCATGTCCTGGGGGTACTGGATGATTGGCCGCGACATCCAAGCAAAGTTGTACGAATATTTGGCATGCAGAGAGGTCTGCATGAAATCGGCGGCGTGCGTCCGAAGATAGTCATTGCGGGACATGGCGTCGATCCGGTCCGCCACTTCCGCTTCGAAATCATCCACGCTCCACTCCAATCAGATTGAATCGATCTCTCGTAACCTTGCGGATCTCCTCCAAATAGTTGGAGTTCATCACGCAGATGTCTGAACCCGGCGAGAGCGCGGCCATCCCCTCATCCGGCGACATTACGCGTAGACCAGTGGCCGGCACGAACTTGCCGCACTTGCCTGGGCTGATGTCGATAAGAACGCTCACCGGATTCCCACAGCGTTCTCGTAAGAGCGAGTAGATGACACCTTTCGACGCGGCGCCCCACACGGCACTCGGCACCCCTCCCCGGTTGGACGGTGCGACGGTTGCCATCGCTAGAAAATCTTCGGGGAAGTTCACACGATCCGCCGCGCCGGACACGGGCGGCCGCAAGGTAGCGAGATCAGCGACGACGTAAAGGTATTGGCCGCCGAACAGATGGCCGCCCTCCACGACTCGGCCGAAGATCCTCGAAAAGTCTTCGAGCCTAAAGTAGTTGACGTGCTCGTAGAAAATGTCGAACCACGCTCTCGCGCCCAGAATCCAGTCGAAGCACGGCACCTCAATATAGATCAGCCCGCCGCCATTGGCGTCGCGCAAGCCTTCGAGGAAATCAACGGGGTTCTGGACATGCTCCAGCACGTGACGCAGAATCAGTCCCCTGGCCGACACGGCCACGCCATGGCTAAAGTTGCGACGCTGGACTGCGGGGTTTTCGCCCTCGTAGGTAGGGTCGAAGCCGGTGATGGAGTATCCGCGCGCCTGGAGCAGCTCGAGGAAATACGCCTTGCCGCAACCGACTTCGACCAACCCATGAGTGCCTAGGTTGCGCTCAACGATATTTGCGACTTTTTCCAGGTGACTTCTGAACAACGGGCTATGTGCCTGCTCGTTTTGGTATGCAGCGTCATAGTTCATCGCTTCCGGCCGAAAGGCCGCGTTGTATATGAGGCCGCTGACATCGTCTTGGACCAAACAAATATCGCCTCGGGGGCACTCGCGCGCCTCCTGAGCGGAGTCGTACATGCGGTTCTGGAAGATCGGAAAAGCTGGCTGCTCGTAAAGCTGTGTCACGCCACTCATTACACGTCCTTCCGCACACCGACGACCCGTGGTGGGTCAAAAGTATTCTCGGGCCTCGCCCCAAAACTTAATAATTCTCGCCGACCGTACTCGTCGGCAATGCGTTCGGCGAGCTGTCGAACGCTCACCCCTTCACCTGAACAGATGTTGACAGCGCCCTCCTCTCGGCCCAACACGACATCGACAATCATTCGAGCTGCGTCTTTCACGTCGATGAAATCACGCACTTGGTCGCCGCGAGTCAGAAGCACCTGCTGCCCGGCCTCCAGTTGCCTCCGAATGTATGGCACAAGCCGCCGCTCATCTTCACCTTCTCCGTACAGGTAGAAGATTCGACACCAGGCAAAACTCATGTTCTCCTCGCCGAGAAAACAGCGGAGCACCTGGTAGGCCGCCGCCTTACACACGGCATACAAGGTGGTAGGAGCTAAGGGGGTATCGATCGTCATCAGGCCTGCGGAAGTGTCATATTCCGCGCAGGTTCCTATGCCGACGAATCTCTTGCCCCCGACTGCGGAGAACGCGCGGGCCAGATGGAGGCTTCCCGTGAGGCATGCGAGGTTCGACGGCGAGGTGAGGTATTCGCCGGGTTCAGCATGCCAAGCAGCATGAACCAGGGTTTCCGATCCATCCAGCAACTCTTCCAATCGCCCGGTCCCTTCTGCAAACAAGTCGGGCGTGCGCGCAACCGTTAGCGTTCCGCGTGCCGGAATGTCATGCAAACGAGACGGATCTCGAACGACAGCTTTTACCGAGTGACCCCGCTCGAGCAAGTCCGCAAGGATCTGCCTTCCGACGAATCCTGTTGCGCCCGTTAAGATAACGGTCATAGATGTCTCAGCTCCAAGGTGTTCGAGGACCTAGTCGGCAGCATGCGATCACACTTGTGTCAATGCTCAAGTCTCTCAAATCAGCTCCTCACCGAGACCTCGCGCGCCATCGGCCCTCAGGCCGTATTCAGTTGGATTCTCCCCTCCTGAAGCCTCGATTATGAGTTTAGGAGGAGCCTGTCGCGCCCGGAAAAGTTGATTCGCCCGCTATTAGTTCAGTGCAGCATGCAAGTTGATGCAGAGCACGACGCCGCAGGAATCGAAGCTACTGCATCACGGGCCGCCCCCGCCGATGCCGGGACGAAGTGAGGTCGGACGCTGTCCTTTACTACGCGCAGTACTACAGCGGTCAGGTGGTCAACTCGGGAAACCTAATTGAAGTCAATTTCCCAGTGAGTGATCACATTACTGGGTACCGGACGTGCCGACTGGATGACTGCCATGCGCCCCACCAATGTTACCTCGGCGTAGTCCTCAATCTCACGGTATTGGGGCCGCTGGGTGTAGTCATCGACCACGACGGTCCACTCTGTCTGTGCGTGCAGCATGTTGAAAGCTTTGAAGGCGCAAGCAACGCGGAATCGGCCGTCGATCAACACTAGGTCGGGTAGGAGCCCCTCCACACATTCAGGCGGGGGATCAGACGCGCGGCGAAACGACTGGCGACGAACGTCGTTAATTCTCCCCCGTGGACGGCCCCACGTCCCAGTCCGGCCGATATCAGCGTGCCGAAACACTTGTCCGGGCTTGCCCAAACCGTCGCCTTGGATCTTGGTGCGTACGGCATCGAGGAAGTACGGGTCGGTGTCCACGGCGATGAAGTCCACCCCGACTCTGGCCGCCTGGTAAGTTGACCCACCCATTCCATACTCGAGATACCGTTTGGCGGCCCTCAGTTGATCTAGGAACCAGTTGGTGGTTTCAGGGCTGTCGAAGTGCGGCATCTCCGGTACCTGGAGCCGGCCTAATCGCTGCTGCGCCGTGAAAGCAACTTCGTTTACCTCATCCCAAAATTTCTTCACGCGGTAGGAGCCCCTTTCGGCCGAGACTCTACATGCACGAGCGGACGCTCCGGGGGCAGTTGGTGAGGTGCCTTAGACGTAGCCAGCTTGTGAGTGAGTTCACCATGACACTGTGACACTGTCCGATTTGCCGAGCGCACGGCCCCGTCGAAGGAACGGGGTGGTCGTTCACGAAACGAACGACGAGTACATTTGCGAGGTCCAAGGCCGAGGACCATGTCCATACCCGTGCCGCGAACGGAACCAGCGGCGAGATCGGCTCAGCCCGAATCCGGCGAAGCTATTTGTGATTGTTACGAAAGCTGCGCTGGATTTGCCTATGCACACGCTGCGGTTACGGCAATATGGGCAGCGGTGACCGGTTGGGGGGATAGAGGACAAGTTGAAAATCTCGGTGATCGGATCCGGCTACGTCGGGCTAGTCACGGGGGCCTGCCTCGCGGATAGCGGCAATGATGTCGTCTGCGTCGATATTGATAAGGCCAAGATAGATCTGCTTCTCGGGGGCGGCGTCCCGATTTTCGAGCCCGGCCTGGCGGAACTCATCGCGCGAAACCGTGAGAACGGGCTGATCGACTTCACCACTGACAAGCAGCGTGGGATTGAACACGGGGACGTCATCTTCATCGCTGTCCCAACGCCCATGGGTGAGAGCGGCGCAGCCGATCTCACACACGTCTTCTCCGCGGCCGCCGATATCGGATCGCATATGGACCGGTACAAGGTCGTGGTCGACAAATCAACCGTTCCCGTCGGGACTGCCGACGAAGTACGAGCGATCATCCGCAGCAAGACCCGACACAAGTTCGACGTCGTGTCAAATCCCGAATTCCTGAAGCAAGGCAAGGCGATCGCCGATTTCATGCAACCCGACCGGGTGGTGATTGGCAGCGATTCCGAACGGGCCCTTAAGGTCATGAAAGATCTCTACGAGCCCTTCCTTCGTACTTTCCATCCCCTAATAGCCATCGATGTCAAGAGCGCCGAGATGGCGAAATATGCGGCGAACTGCTTTCTCGCGACCAAGATTTCCTTCATTAACGAGATGTCGAACTTGTGCGAGAAAGCCGGAGCGGACATTTCGGCGGTGCGGGAGGCCATCGGAGCAGACAAGCGCATCGGCTATGATTTTTTGTTCCCCGGGATAGGCTACGGCGGTTCCTGCTTGCCGAAAGACGTTCGGGCGCTTCTACATACCGCCAGCCGCTTCGACTCGGAAACACACCTGCTGCACGCAGTCGAACATGTCAACGACCGGCAGAAAGAGGCTCTCGTATCGAAAATCATCACCCGATTCGCAGGAGAACGAGCAAACACGAATCTACGTGGTTTGCAAATTGCGCTCTGGGGCCTCAGCTTTAAACCACAAACCGACGATGTGCGCGCGGCCCCCTCTCTCGTCATCGCGAAAAACCTGGCAGAATTTGGCGCCACAGTGCGAGCCTTTGATCCCGAAGCAACCGGACAGGCGAAGAAGGTCCTCGGAGATTCGATCGAGTATGCCGGGAACATGTATGACGCCGCCGAGGGTGCTGATGCGCTGCTACTTCTCACGGAGTGGAAGCAATTCCAGCGGCCATCGTGGCAGCGTGTCAAGTCGGCGATGCGTCAACACGTCGTGTTCGACGGCAGAAATGTCTACGACCCTGAACGCTTGCGAGCGGAGGGATTCGAATACTACGGGATGGGCCGAATTTAACGATTCGACAGAACCCCTTGTTCCGAGACAATTTGCTGTTCGGCTAAGTAGACAAGTACCTAGGTAAAATTTGCTAGATCAGCCTTCGACCGACTTTTGGAAAATTTTGTTAGGTACCACCTCGCGATAACGCGAGTTTTGCCTGACCACGACATCAATGATCATCTTCACTTGTCTCGTGGAGATCTGCTCGGCGGTGTACAGCTTGCCTGTCAACGGGAACGCGGAGGGCTTCAGTGATGGTGACTGTTCAAGTGTCCATTCATAGTCATCGAAGTCGAGGTACCCACCAGGCTTCAACAATTGATCGGCGAGAAACGTCGTCAGCGCGTCGACGGCCCATGTGTGAGCGCCGTCAATAAAGATGTAGTCATATATCGGCATCTTGTGCATTTCTAACAATTTGCCTAAACTCCAATTATAGGAATCCAAGAGTTTGTACGATGAACCGAACGCACGGATGTTGGAGTACCCCGCAGCCCGGACTCTTTGTTCGACGTCCGCAACACGATCCTCATAGTCGAAGATATGAAGTTCACCCTCCCCGTTGAGGAATTCCGCAAGTCCGAGCGTTGTGTGACCTTTATATATACCTATTTCAGCTATCGAGCGACAGCTAGTCTGTCGAATAAACTCGAGAGTTGCATCGTTGGAACTAAAAACAGCAACTTGACGTGGATAGCGGCTGCGTTCGCTGCCGGAAAAACGAAGGGCGATCGACCGGGCTCTATTCGCAATACTCATCGCACCGTCCAGGATACTCACACCATGTCCGTTCTCGTCTCGACCGAAACCACGAGCCCACAGGATACCGCTACACGCTGCCCATTCACCGGAGGCAGTCCGCTTATAAGAGGGTTGATTCCATAGCCACTAGGCGACGGCTGCCACTCCTGCTGCTCAACTCCGGCCGGCTTCGGCCCGCAAAATGGACTGTTGGCCTGCGCAGGCAAACGGCACCGAGTCCCCTCCGCATGTCCTGCCGCCTGCGTAGGAGGGGGCTAGGTCTCAAGACAGTGCCGCTAGGCGCGCTGGAATCCGTTCTATGCCGACACCTGACGCACGGCCCTTGACGCGGACTCCGCGGGTTCTATAGTGTCAGCACTCATTTCGTGAGCAGCGCCCGCTGGATGATCATCCGTATTCCGCTAACTCTTCAATGAGTTGCCGCCGAGGATGGGATCGTGACAACAACACCCCCAGTCATCTTCATTATTTTCAATCGGTTGGACACCGCCAAGCAAGTGTTCGAAGCTATCAGGACCGCACGGCCAAAGACGCTCTTAGTGATCGCTGACGGCCCACGTCCGGACAGGCCGGGAGAATTTGCGAAGTGTGAAACGACACGCGCGATTGTCGACGAGGTGGATTGGGAATGCGATATCCACACGAATTTCTCGGACGTAAATATGGGCCTCTGTCAACGTATTTCGTCTGGTATAAGCTGGGCCTTCGAACTCGTCGACAAGGCGATCATCCTCGAGGACGACTGCGTGCCCGATCCTTCCTTCTTTCATTTCTGTGCCGACCTCCTCGACCGCTACGCGGCTGACGAGCGGGTCATGATGATTTCTGGCAACAATCATCTCTTCGGACGCCCTGGAACGGCGGATAGCTATTACTTTTCCAGATATCCACATGTGTGGGGCTGGGCCACTTGGCGACGTGCGTGGGAGAAGTACGACCCAGACATGTTGCGCTGGCCGGAGATCAGGGATAGGCAGCTCTTCGATCAGTACTTCACGAAGAGACGCGACCGCTATCACTGCGAGGGCATGCTTCAACTCGTGTACGACAGGTACGGCGGCATGGCCAACACATGGGCCTGGCGGTGGTTTTACAGCACGTGGGCAAACTCAGGCCTTTGCGCCCACCCTGCTCGCAACCTGGTGCGGAACATTGGCTTTCAGACCGACGCGACGCACACACACACAAAATACGACAGCGTTTATGGATCGCTGGCTGCTGAAAAACTAGATCTGCCCCTCGTCCATCCAGCCAACGTGCTGGCTAGTTCTGACACCGACGATCTCGAGGCGAGGCTCCGGTTCAAGTATCACGGCACGGGCATGTTGGGTGTGTTCTTTAAAGAACTTGCGGCCCTAGTCCTAGTCAAAAGGATTAAAAGACACGCCCAGAATTTCTGGACGGCTCGCCGTTCCGGCCGCAGCGCACAGAGTGCCGTGGATGCCAACTCTCCGCCAACTCACACGTTCGGATAATTCCCTGAATCCGGTTTCCTCTTTGTCTGCATATCGTCCGGCCGGCTGTCGTGTCGTGCCTCGATCCGGATCTACGCGGCGTTCGTTACCATCGAATACACGCGTTTGCGAACCTACTCTCGGTGGAAGCAGATAGTTCAAGCCGCGATCAAATCTAAAGCTATGCAGGCTTAACCCGCACGACCATCGGAAGGATTCGTCGTGAAATTTGCCCTGGCGAGCTATGGGACTCGCGGCGATGTCGAGCCGTGCACGGCGGTGGGCCGCGAACTGCAGCGGCGCGGACACGACGTTCGCCTGGCCGTGCCGCCCAACCTGGTTGCGCTGGTCGAGTCGGCCGGACTTGCGGCGGCCGCCTACGGGCCCGATCAGCAGGACGGCTTCTGGGACACCGACTTCCTCGGCAAGTTCTGGAATTTCCCGGAGGTGAGGAGGCGGTGGCGCGAAGCCCAGGACATGCTCACCCAATCCTGGGCGGAGATGAGTGCGACCCTGACATCCCTGTCGGACGGGGCCGACCTGGTGTTCACCGGCCCGGGGTTTCCGGGGGTCGCTGCGAACGTGGCCGAACACCTCGACCTTCCGTTGGCCACAATGCATTACTTCCCGATGCGGCCCAACGGTCAACTTTCCCCCGGCCTGCCCGCACCGCTGGTCCGCTCCGCGATGACGGCGCTGGACTGGACCCAGTGGGGGGTGACCAAGAAAGCCGAGAACGCCCAGCGCCGCGGCTTCGGCCTGTCGAAGGCAAAGCGTCCCGCGCCGCAACGGATGGCCACACGCGGCGGGCTGGAGATCCAGGCCTACGACGAGGTGTGCTTTCCCGGGCTGGCCGACGAATGGGCGAAGTGGAAGGCCCAGCGCCCCTTCGTCGGCACGCTCACCATGGAGTTGACGACGGACGCCGACGACGAGGTCGCATCGTGGATCGCCGCGGGCACCCCGCCGATCTGCTTCGGGTTCGGCAGCACTGCGGTCGATTCGCCGGCCGACACGATCGCCATGATCGGCGAGGCCTGCGCCCAGTTGGGTGAGCGGGCGCTGGTGTGCTCCGGCAAAACCGATTTCACCGGCGTCCCGCAGTTCGACCACGTCAAAGTGGTGGGCGTGGTGAACTACGCAGCCGTCTTTCCCGCCTGCCGCGCGGTGGTACACCACAGCGGCGCGGGGACCACGGCCGCGGGCCTGCGCGCCGGAGTGCCCACGCTGAGCCTCTGGACGGCCGGCGACCAGCCGATGTGGGGGTCGCGTGTCAAGCAACTGAAGGTGGGCGCCTCCCGGCGGTTTT
>NZ_LZHT01000121.1 GCF_001667315.1 Mycobacterium sp. 852002-10029_SCH5224772 | reverse complement strand
AGGCCGTTGTGGCAGCCCAACTCGCCGGAGGCCAGCAGGGCGCGCAGCCCGGCCAGCAGGGCGTCGTGATTGCGTTGCGCCGGGCTGCGCATATCGCGGCGCGCCGCATCCTCATCAGGAACCTCATCGATGAGGGGAACCTCATCGTAGGGGTTACACGCCCCGGGGGCCCCGAGTTTGGCCAGCACGGGTTCGAACGTGGCGCGCGCCTCGGGGGTCAGATACCCGCGGATGGGTGACATGCCGTCGTAGTGCTGGGCCCCGATGGTGATGCCGCGCTTGCGGGCACGTTCGGCATCATTGAGTTTCCCGTCGGGGTTGAGCCAGCCCATCGCCCGGCGGGCGTATTGGCCCAACTCATCGGGGCGAAACCTGCTGGCCTGACGCGCCAGATCGGCCTCGGCGTCCTCGCGGGTGCAGGCGTCGATCTCGTAGGGCAGGTCGGCAAAAAACCCGCGAATCACCCGCACATGCCCATCGCCGATCAATCCCTGGCGTTGGGCGGCCGCGGTGGCCCCCAAGGTGGGCGCCAACAACTCCCCGGTCAGCGCACGACGCTGCCCGAGATCGGCGGCCTCGGCCACCCGGCGCCCGGCATCGGCGGTGGTGATGCGTAACCGCTCGGCCAACGCACGCCCCAGCGTGTCGCCCAGCTCTGTCGTGGTGGCCTGGGCGCGTAGTTCGTTGATCAAGGTGTGCCCGGGTACGCGGACCCGACGCGCGACGCGCTCGAGGCGCT
>NZ_LZHT01000120.1 GCF_001667315.1 Mycobacterium sp. 852002-10029_SCH5224772 | reverse complement strand
AGCGCCTCGAGCGCGTCGCGCGTCGGGTCCGCGTACCCGGGCACACCTTGATCAACGAACTACGCGCCCAGGCCACCACGACAGAGCTGGGCGACACGCTGGGGCGTGCGTTGGCCGAGCGGTTACGCATCACCACCGCCGATGCCGGGCGCCGGGTGGCCGAGGCCGCCGATCTCGGGCAGCGTCGTGCGCTGACCGGGGAGTTGTTGGCGCCCACCTTGGGGGCCACCGCGGCCGCCCAACGCCAGGGATTGATCGGCGATGGGCATGTGCGGGTGATTCGCGGGTTTTTTGCCGACCTGCCCTACGAGATCGACGCCTGCACCCGCGAGGACGCCGAGGCCGATCTGGCGCGTCAGGCCAGCAGGGCGTCGTGATTGCGTTGCGCCGGGCTGCGCATATCGCGGCGCGCCGCATCCTCATCAGGAACCTCATCGATGAGGGGAACCTCATCGTAGGGGTTACACGCCCCGGGGGCCCCGAGTTTGGCCAGCACGGGTTCGAACGTGGCGCGCGCCTCGGGGGTCAGATACCCGCGGATGGGTGACATGCCGTCGTAGTGCTGGGCCCCGATGGTGATGCCGCGCTTGCGGGCACGTTCGGCATCATTGAGTTTCCCGTCGGGGTTGAGCCAGCCCATCGCCCGGCGGGCGTATTGGCCCAACTCATCGGGGCGAAACCTGCTGGCCTGACGCGCCAGATCGGCCTCGGCGTCCTCGCGGGTGCAGGCGTCGATCTCGTAGGGCAGGTCGGCAAAAAACCCGCGAATCACCCGCACATGCCCATCGCCGATCAATCCCTGGCGTTGGGCGGCCGCGGTGGCCCCCAAGGTGGGCGCCAACAACTCCCCGGTCAGCGCACGACGCTGCCCGAGATCGGCGGCCTCGGCCACCCGGCGCCCGGCATCGGCGGTGGTGATGCGTAACCGCTCGGCCAACGCACGCCCCAGCGTGTCGCCCAGCTCTGTCGTGGTGGCCTGGGCGCGTAGTTCGTTGATCAAGGTGTGCCCGGGTACGCGGACCCGACGCGCGACGCGCTCGAGGCGCT
>NZ_LZHT01000119.1 GCF_001667315.1 Mycobacterium sp. 852002-10029_SCH5224772 | reverse complement strand
CAGCGCCGAGCCCGGAGACCGGGAGGCGATCGACGCACTGCGCCAAGCCGCCCAATCGGTTGGCCGCGGCGACGCGAGCGCGGCCGCGGACTTGAGCAAGCGCGCGTTAGAGCTGTTGCCCGCCCACGACCTTGACTACGGGTCACTCGTGGCCGAGACGGTGGAGTGGCTCAACCGGGCCAGCCGTCACCGGGAGGCCGAAGAGTTGGCCGTGGTGGCGCTCTCGCAGGCGGCCTCGCCCGAAGCGGAGGCCGAGATCCGCCTCCGGCTCCCGGCGCACACCCAGCACAGCACCCAGCGGCGCGTGGCGGAGAATCGGCAGGCGCTCGAGTTGAGCGAGATCAGCGACGTCACCAGGGCACGACATCTGGCCTGGCTGGCTTACAACCTGCTGTACGACCGCCGCGGCCAACATCGCGCGGCCGCCGACGAGGCTGCCGCGGCCGCGGCAGCCACCGATGATCTCGAGGCCAGGGTCGTGACCGATGTCACCCTGGCTCGTCTCGACGGCGGCGACGGGTACGCGGGCCGCGCGCTATGCCGCCTGGAGAAGGCTTGCGCGCTTGCCCGCGCGGGTGATGTGCACACAGATCATTACTTGGCCGCTGCCATGCAGTACGCGAACCAGCTGGCGGTGGTCGGCCGGTTGGACGACGCTGCGGTCCAGGTCGGCGACGAAACAGCGCACGCCCGCCGGGAAGGCAACGCGATGGCCCTTGATATGTGGGCCCTGGTTGTCGGGCGTGTCCATCTCGCTGCGGGCCGGTTGTCGGCCGCTCGCGCCGCGGTTGAGTCCCAACCACCCCCACAGTCGACAGGGGCGACCGAGGCGGACATGTTGCGCATGAGAATTCTGACCGAGGTGGCGGTGCGCACCGATGACCGAAACTTGTTGCAGCAAACGGAAATTGACGCTCGCGCCGCCTACCCCACCGGCTCATCTTTTGTACGTCGGATGGCAACGCACGCGTTGGCGCGGGCGGCGTGGCAGCGCGACGACGTCCATGAAGCAGTGCGCTGGCTCGGCGGCGACATGGCCCGACTCGGGACACCACTCACGCCCGAGGTCTTAGATCTGGTGATCTTGAGTGCCCAGGTGGCCTCGGCCGCAGGTGATGCCGGCTTGCGCGCACGGGTCCTGCAGGCCACCGAGGCGCTGGAGCGTGAGCGGCCACCGGTGCCGCTGTTCGCCGGGGTCGCCGGATACGCCCGCGGGATACTCGAACGTGACGCCCAGGCGCTGGCAGCTGCCGCTGGGTTGCTTGAATCGTCGGAGCGGCCGCTTCTTTACGCCGCTGCGGCCGAGGATGCCGGCGCTGAACTGGCCCGCACCGACCGCGCTGATCAGGCGGTCGATCAGCTCAATGCCGCATTCGACACCTACATCGAGTGCGAGGCGCTTGCCGATGCCCGCCGGGTGGGCCGCGCGCTGCGCCGATTAGGCGCGGAACGCCGCATCGTCACCCGACCACGGGCAAAAACGGGCTGGGGCAGCCTCACTGATTCCGAACACACCGTCGTCCGTCTGATCGCCGCAGGCGCGACCAACCGCTCCGTTGCCCAGCAACTGCACCTGTCCCCGCACACCGTCAAGACCCACGTGCACCACGCATTCGCCAAGCTCGGCATCACGTCCCGCGCCCAATTGGCGCAGCTCGTGCGCGGCGCTGATTGATCGACACGTCAAATACGGGCCGCCTAGTGCTGCATCCATCCGGCCCTAAACATCAACCCTCGGGCGATGGATTTGCGCTGCCCGCACGACGACCGTAGTAGTTGACAACCAATCGCGTACTCACCCGAGCGACGCTCGAGCGTAGCCATACCCACCCGCCAGTGAGCACACAAGGGAAAGAGCGAACAATGCTGAACGCAGCCTACGGAATGCTGGCGATGTTGCCAGTGACGTTCTGGGTTGCCCGGGACGACGATGGTGTCGTGATGACGGCAAGCCGGCCCAGTCCGATCACCGAATCAGCAAGCCAGCCTATCGATATCGACCCGAAAGCACGACGCGCCGGCAATGGCGAACTTGCAATCATCATCCAACGATTGCGTGCCAAACGGTCGCAAAAGCGCCGTGAACAAAGGGAATTCGAGGCATGGCTACAGATAACCGCGAACCCACTTCGGTAGTGGTCGTCGACCATCCGGATAACCAGACGATGTTGGCCGCACCCGCCGAGCCCGATCAATCTTCTCGATTATGCCGCCGGTGTCATGGCCTGGTTCAGCTCGGTCGTCGAACATCTCGGCGCTGCTAGTACTAGACCGGTCCGGCCCTAAACATCAATCCTCGGGCGATGGATTTGGGCTGCCCGCACGACGACCGTAGCAGTCGACAACTAATCACGTTCTCGCCCAATGCGACGGCCCAGCCAGGCCGCACACCGTGTCGGTGAGCACAAAAGGAAAAGAGCGACAATGTTGAATGCGGCGCTTCGAATACCGGCGATGAACGCCGGTCACGCCAGCTCGCTCGGCGAACCGGCAAGCAGGACTGCACATCTCGGTGCGCAGGCAGGTCAGGCTAGCTGAGATGACAACGACGACATCAGCCACACTCGAGATACACAGCGCTGCGGACAACTTCGACAAGATGCGCGACTTTGCAGCACGAGGACAGCAACCGGCCGGCGATGGCGAGTGCAACTCCTCGACGACACGTTGGCTGGAATCCTCGCCCCGAAACATGGCCATGTCTGGTAGCAAAGCGATGACGCCACGGACGCCGCCAACGCGATGCGGCCGTAACCGAACACCCGGCGCACACCGATCGCCGGCCTGCAACCGCATGGTTACCACGAGCGATGGCATCTCGCTGTCCGTTCGTGACTGGGGATCACACGCCGCCGGCCATACAGTCGTACTTCTCCATGGCTTTTGCCTGAACAAAGAGTCCTGGAACATCCAGATGACGCAGCTGATCCGTCGCTGGGGCAACAACATCCGGATCATCAGTTACGACCACCGTGGTCACGGCGACTCCGGCAATGCGTCAATGCACACCTACCGGATCGACCGACTCGCCGACGACCTCGCCGAGTTGCTGGTCACGCTTGGCGTTACGGGCCCGCTCACCCTGGTGGGGCACTCGATGGGCGGCATGACGGCCTTGGCCTATCTTCGCCGGCCGCCCGGCAAGCGTCCCGTCGAGCCGGAGAGCCTTGTTCTCGTCGCGACCGCCGCGGGAAATCTCGGTAAGCACGGCCTCGGCCGGCTGCTGAGCACCCCCGCGACAAGCGTGCTCTACCACCTCGTACACCGAATGCCCCGCGCGGGTACCGATCAGGTAGTTCAATTCCTGGCCCGGCCGGTGTGCGCGGCACTTACCAGACATGGCGGATACGGTGCAGTCGCCCCGAAATCGTTGGTCGCTATGTCCGCGGCCGATATCAACGCCACCCCGTCGACGACCAAAGTCGGCTTCCTGCGCGGTCTAAAAGAATACGACTGCTCTCAGGCCCTGGGCTCGATCACGGCCACGACAACCATCATCAGTGGAGGAGCGGACAAGCTCACGCCGATGTGGCACGCCCGCGAGCTGGCCGACGGTATACCCGGCGCGACGCTCATCCATCGGCCCACCGCAGGGCACACGCTTTTGCATGAAGTCCCGCAGGTGGTCACCGAAGCCATCAGCTCCGCCATCGCCGCCGACGGCCCGGCTCTCGCGGCTGGAAGCCGGGTAAGTCGGTTGGCACAGTCCGACGCCGTAGCCCTGGTAGCCGACTATGGCCATTCCGGAGCGGGTGCCCCAGGCGGTTCCGCAGCGTCGGGAAAACCGCAAGGCGGCCACCACAGTCGAGCAAGCTAGCGCCGCATTTAAGCCGAGCGTCGTCGCTAACTGACCGTTCGGCGGGCTGGGGCTGCGGTGAACGCGTCTCAGCCCGCCGAATTCCATGCGAGGCCGTAACCGTGACCACCCCGCCGCGGCCCGCCGATCGCATCACCACATTCGCCGGCTCCGTGGATCTCTCTGGATTCGCACCGTTGCTTTCGCCGCTGATGTTCTTCTCAAACGAGAATTCTAGGCCGCCAATGACTCTGATCGTGTGACTTGCCGCGATCTTGCTGACGACCTTGGTTGCGGACGCACCAGCGCGCAGCAACTGCATCCTCCTCACACCGTGAGGCAACGCATGCGCCGCGGATTGACGAGTCTGTCAACTAGCAAGGCCACTAGGTATACACCGACCCGGCCCTAAAGATCATCCGTTGGGCGATGGTGGCGGCGGTGTCGGGCTGCCAACGTAGTGATTGAACTCCGGATCGCCGTGACCGCGGCCGCTCAACCAGGAACCGGCGCCGGAGAGCAACCACATAGAGAAGTTGAGAAAACGATGATGAGCACATTTCTGGGGATGTTGATGATGGTGCCGGTGGTGTTCGGCGTCGGTGGGTACATGTTGGTGAGCCGACGACCATGAGCACGCCGAAGACGACGACGGACCGCCCTCCGGCGCCCTCGAGATGTGTCACTTTGAGACGCTCACTCACCTCATGTTGAGACGCCCACCATCCGCGCGCCGCAGTGTCATGAGTTGCAGGAGTTGTTGCAGGAGTCGCTGCATCGACCGGAACAGGGAGGAATCACGGTGAGCGGGCACAGCGCGAGCGCGGTTCACGAAAAGATCCTCTGCGGACCACTGGCGGGTCACGCGGGAAGTGGGTCCGCCAGCTCAAACGGGCACCACCAGCGTGCGCCGGAGGCAATCGCGGAGAACGCATCTGATTCAATAGGGTCACCGCAATTGCCGGGCGGAACGAGTCCGCCCGACCCTGCAGGGAACAATTGGGATGCCGAGACGTCAGCGCCCACGCAGGATGCGGCAACGCCCAGCGTTCCCAAACGGCCGCTGGGTTCAACGGATTCGCGGAGTTCGAACGTGACCGGCTCAGCTGAACGCAGCGACAGCGGCATCGGAGAAGCCGCTGCGCGAGCAATTCTGCTCGCCACCAAGCTGCACGTCCCGGCTATCGGGCCACAGCTCGTTCACCGCACCGCCCTGCTCGACGCATTGTCGGCGGGACGTAGCCGCAAGCTGACCCTGCTGAGTGCGCCGGCGGGCTGGGGCAAGACGACAGTACTGGCGCAATGGGCCCAGGGCGCGGCCGAGGACCAGCAGTTCGCCTGGCTGTCGCTTGATTCTTCCGACAACGACCCGGTGTGGTTTTGGATGTACGTGGTCGCCGCGCTGCAGACGGTCAATCCTGGGGTGGGGATTCGCGCGGTCGAACTCCTGAAGATGGGCGCCGACCCTACGCAGGTCGTCCTGCCCACCCTGCTGAATGATCTGGACACAATCGCCGACCCGATCGTGCTCATTCTTGATGACTACCACCTGGTGGTACGTCGAGCGGTTCACGAGCAGCTGGCGTTCGTAATCAGCCGGATGCCGGCGAATCTTCACCTGGTGTTGGCCACCCGATCGGATCCGATGTTGCCGTTGGCCCGGCTGAGGGCCGGCGGCGATCTTGCCGAGATGCGAGCCGACGATTTACGTTTCGGGGCCAGTGAGGCGGAGCAACTGCTGAACGATGTCCTCGGGCTGGACCTGCCTGATGCGGATATTCACCTGTTGCACCGACGCACCGAAGGGTGGGCCGCCGGCCTCTACCTCGCGGCTCTCTCGCTTGCCGGGCGTGCCGATCCCGCCGCGTTCATCAGGACGTTCGCGGGCGATAACCGTCATATCGTCGACTACTTGATGGCCGAGGTGCTCGACGGTCAGCCGCCGGAAATACGCAGCTTCTTGCTACGTACCTCGGTCTTGCGACGGCTCAACGGTGCGCTGTGCGACGCGCTGCTGCAAACCTCTGGCTCGGCCGCGGTCTTGAAGAAGATCGAGCGCGAGAACCTGTTTGTGGCGCCGCTGGACATGTCGCGTCACTGGTATCGCTATCACCAGCTGTTCGGGGAGTTGCTGCGCACCGAGTTGCACCGCACCGAGCCCGATCTGGTCGCCGATCTGCACCGACGAGCCGCGGCCTGGTTCGAGGCCGAGGGCCTCAACGATGAGGCGGTGCGCCACCTGGTCGCTGCCGGTGACATCTCGCGCAGCGCCGATCTGATCGCCGCGGACTGGGTCAATGAGTTCAACGGGGGCGGGCTGTCGACCGTCTCCGGTTGGCTTGACCTGCTTCCCGACGAGACCGTCCTGCAGGATCCGCGGCTGAGCGTGGCCCGCGCCTGGATCGCCCTCAGCCAGGGTCAACTCGACGACGCCGCCGAGTGGATCGAGGCGGTCGAGGCCGGATGCCCGGCCGATGGTGGCGCCATCAGCGCTCAAGTCGTCGTGTTGCGCGCGGTTCACTCGTTCAAGACGGCTGAAGTCGCCGCGGCGCTCGAGGAGGCTCGCCGCGCGGTCACCCTCGATCTCGGCGAAGCGCCGCCGGGCCGATCAAGCGCATACTGCGTCTACGGGTCCGCCCTCTACTTCTCGGGCAGCACCCATGAGGCGCAAGGCGCCTTCCGGCGGGCCGTGCAGCAGGCCGAGAAGGCGGGCGACCGCCGCGCCCGCATCGGCGCGTTGGGCTATCTGGCGCTGATCTCGGCCGAACTCGGTCAGCTCGCAGACGCTGAACGCCAGATCCGCCGGGCTTCCGGAAGCTCCCGGGACCTCGCGGATGGGGAACATTTCGTGGACGTGATGGTGTCGCTTGCCGCGGCCGAACTCCTCGCCCTGCGCGGCGACGCGACTGCCGCGGTGGCCGCCGCGGACATGGCCGTCCTATCGGCCCGTCAAGGCGGAGCAGTCCTCGAGGTGGCCAAGTCCCTGTTGGTAAAAGCGGACATCTTCGAGCACCTCGGCGACCACCAGACCGCGACCGCGAGCCTCGAAGAGGTCGGCACGCTGGTGCGCGGTTGCACCGATGCCGGCGTCGCCCCGAAGCTGCTCGCTTCGGCCGAGCGCCACGCGGGCGTCGCGGTGCGTTCGCGCCACAACGAGCGCGCGGTCGTTGAGGCGCTGACCCCCAAGGAGCTTGAAGTTCTTCGCCTGCTCGCCACCCGGTTATCGCGGCGTGAGATCGGTGAGCGGCTCTACGTCTCGCTCAATACCGTGAAGACCCACCAGCGCGCCGTGTACCGCAAGCTCGGCGTCGAGCACCGCGGCGCGGCGGTCAGCCGGGCGCGAGAACTCGGCCTGCTGTAGTTCGCCCGCCGACGCCGCGGCAGACGTTCCTGATCACGAATCGCCTTGTCTGAGAACGCCTTTGATAACACAGAAGGGCAGTGACCCAGCCGCAGCCAGGGAAACCGGGAAGGGGACCAGGACATGCTTACTGCCGCTATGAGGCCTCAGGCCCGATTAGTGTCGTCGAGGACACGGAGGTTCCCAAGTCGTGGTTCGCCGACGCAATCGCACCGCATGGTTGAGCCGTCGAGTATCTCCGACGAGGACATGGCGTGGTTACTGGTCGACGCGGTGAATTCGTGTCTGACCGGCTATGAGCGCACTGTTATTTTCGTCGAATTAGGTTGCGGGGAAAGCTATCTCGTGATCAAACGCATCCTCACCGCCCTCCTGTCAACGCGGACGCCGTTGCCGGTGGCGATACTCTCAAAGCTGACCGGCTGGCTGAATGGCTACGCCGGTAGCCCAGAGGAGCCGCAACTGCGCATGATGCTCGCCAGCCTTCGCCTGGAGCAGTTCGCGACGGTTTAGGTGCGTGATTCGACCGAGCGATCATGCTCCGTCGGCGGTGATCGAATCGTCTCGTGCTCGCCCGACCCGTCTCGACGATTCGTCACGTCGTTTATCACCCGGGTGAGTGACTCAGGTGGGCGAGGACAGTTCACCCCTTTGCACGCCATGCTCTTGATGTCTACAGCTATGCAGCCGTGTTCTGCTGTGTGAGACAACCCCCGACATGGAGGACCCCCAGCAAGGAGGAGATAGTGAGCGCCGCCAGGAGAATGCTGGAGACCTATCCCCGGGATCTAGGCCGGATCGATAGAGACAAGCTGGTCGCATGTATCGACGCCTGTATTGAATGCGACCAAGCGTGCACAGCGTGTGCAGATGCCTGCCTCAGTGAAGACGACGTCAATCACTTAACCAAATGCATCCGTACCTGCCTTGACTGCGCGGATGTCTGCGCGACAACCGGCCGCGTGCTGTCCCGGCACACGGACTACGACGCCAACTTGACTCGGACGGTGCTCCAAACGTGCGCCACCGCCTGTAAGACAAGCGCGGACGAATGCGACAAGCATGCGGCGAAACACGAGCATTGCCGCGTGTGCGCCGAGGTATGCCGTCGCTGTGAACGAGCCTGCCGCGATCTTCTCGAGGCGCTCGGTTGACACAACCACCGAGCGGGCGCGCGGCGTCGCTGCGCGAGTGTGACCTTGCAGATAAGGAATGGAGACGAGCCTGATGGGGATTTCTGAATTCGATGACGTCGGGGCCCATCTGCTCGAACCAGAAGAGAGCCTGGACTCAGAACAGACCGGCATCGACCTGGACGAAGGCTACTCACCCCCGGAAAGCCCACGTGAATTGCGCGCGTGGGGTCTCACCGCGAGGGAAGCGCGTACCCATGAAAGTCTGGCCCGCCGGCTGGCCCGCGAGCTGCCCGACGTGTCCGACCAGTGGGACGGCGACGGAATCGGTGATAGCGCTGACAGCGATGGCGAGCCTATCGACGATCAGGTCGGCGGCATGCGCGCAGGCCGGCTCGTCGCCTTCGACGTCGACCCTACGGATCCGGGTACCGATTACCTTGCCTACGACGTCGGCATTGACGGTGGCGCCGCGTCGGCTGAGGAAGCCGCCATCCATATCATCGGCGATGAGGACACCAACGCCGGTGGGGGATGGCGTCTTTGATGACCTGTCGTCCGGCCTATTGGTGAGGTTCGAGCTGTGCCGACCCGCATCGTGATCCTCGGCGGCGGCCCGGCCGGTTACGAGGCGGCACTGGTCGCCGCCGCCCGAGGGCCTGAGGTCGCGCAGGTGAGTGTCGTGGACGCCGACGGTATCGGCGGTGCGGCCGTGCTGTGCGACTGTGTGCCGTCAAAGACGTTCATCGCCTCCACCGGGCTGCGCACCGAACTACGCCGGGCACCGCTGGGGTTGGACATCGGTATGCCCGCCGCGGAGATCTCGTTGCCCGAAATCCACCAGCGGGTCAAGACATTGGCGGCCGCCCAGTCCGCCGACATCACCGCCGACCTGCTCAGCATGGGTGTCGAGCTGATCGCCGGTCGTGGTGAGCTGGTCGACGCGACTCCCGGGCTGGCGCGCCACTGCGTCAAGGTGACCCATTCCGATCCGGGGGCCGACTGCAGCACCAGCACGTACGACGCCGACGTCGTACTGATCGCGACCGGCGCCAGCCCGCGGATCCTGCCGTCGGCACAGCCCGACGATGAGCGAATCCTGACCTGGCGCCAGCTTTATGACCTGGCCACGCTGCCCGACCACCTGATCGTCGTCGGCTCGGGTGTCACCGGCGCCGAGTTCGTCAACGCCTACGCCGAACTCGGTGTCACAGTGACCGTCGTGGCCAGCCGGGACCGGGTGCTGCCCTACGAGGACGCCGACGCCGCGTGGGTGCTGGAGGAGTCGTTCGCCGAACGCGGCGTCAAACTGGTCAAAAACGCACGTGCGCAATCGGTTTCCCGCAGTGCGGCCGGGGTCGTGGTGACGATGACCGACGGCCGCACCGTCGAGGGCAGCCACGCCCTGATGACGATCGGATCGACCCCGAATACCGGCGGTCTGGGCCTGGAGCGGGTGGGCATCGAACTGGGGCGAAGCAACTACCTGACCGTCGACCGGGTGTCACGAACATCGGTGCCCGGGATCTACGCCGCCGGCGACTGCACCGGTCTGTTGCCATTGGCCTCGGTCGCGGCGATGCAGGGCCGGATCGCGATGTATCACGCGCTGGGCGAGGCCGTCAGCCCGATCCGGCTGCGCACCGTAGCGGCGACGGTATTCACGCGACCCGAGATCGCCGCGGTCGGCGTGCCGCAGACGGCGATCGACGATGGCTCAGTGCCGGCCCGGACCATCATGCTGCCACTCGAAACCAATGCGCGCGCCAAGATGTCGGAGCTGCGTCATGGCTTCGTCAAACTCTTCTGCCAACAAGCCACCGGCGTGGTGATCGGCGGAGTGGTGGTCGCCCCGATCGCCTCGGAGCTGATCCTGCCGATCGCGGTGGCCGTGCAGAATCGCATCACGGTCAACGAGTTGGCGCAGACGCTCGCCATCTACCCGTCGCTGTCGGGCTCGATCACCGAGGCGGCCCGGCGGCTGATAGCTCACGATGACCTGGACTGACGCCGCGCGACGGCTGGCGCCGCGACGCGTGGCCCGAGCGGCGCTTGTCCTGGTCGCGATGCCTGTCGCATTCTGGTGGCTGGCGCCGTGGAAGTTGTTCATCAGGACCACAATCGATGAGATGCTGCCGCCTGGAGCGCAGACCACCCGGTTAGGAGAATTCACCGGCCACATCCACCGAACCAGCGGTGCTGCGCGGCTAGCGACCTTGCCGGATGGGTTACGGATTCTGCGGCTGGAGAATCTTCATGCCACTTTGGGACCGCAGCTGCGCGTCTGGCTAACTGATGCACGAGTGACCAATGGCGGCAGCCGATCTCGAAGGTTCGGTCGCAGCAATCACATAGATCTCGGCCCCCTGCGAGCCAACCGGGGCAACGCCAACTACGCCATACCCGACGATGTCGACACCGCCGGAGTCGGCAGCGTCGTTCTGTGGTGCGACCGCTTCGGTGTGTCCTTCGGCGCTGCGGAGTTGCGCTTTGTGCCGCAATAATTCGCGCACCCTGGAATGGTCCTGGAGTCGTGCGGTTTGAGCATTTTCACCCGGGTGAATGGTGCCGGGGGGTGATGACAGCTGCACCGGGTTCGGGCCACGCTCAGAACACCGCCCGGCAGCTGCCGATATACAACCCGGGCATCGGCCTGGCGGACATGAGTTCCACATCAACGGGCTTGCACCCGTGGTCGTGAAAAGACCGCTCTGCGGAGGCCTGATAACGGAGGACGTGTGACGCAAACTGCACGCCGCTTTTGCTTGACGACGCGGGATCGGCGGATGCTGGCCGGCGCGTACTGGCCGGTCATCGCGTTCGCCGCCGCGCTCGTCACCGCACGAACCGCGCGTGTTCGCCGACACCGGCAGGAGGCCGCGGTCCAATGACGCAAAACGCCACCTTGGCCGCGCTGTCGGCGGCGGGCGTGTCGGTTTGGCTGGACGACCTGTCCCGCGACCGTCTGGTATCGGGCAACCTGCAGCAGCTGATCGACACCAGAAGCGTCGTCGGCGTCACCACCAACCCCACGATCTTCCAGCGGGCGATCTCACACGGCCATGCTTACGATCGGCAGATCACCGAACTGGCCGAACGCGGCGCCGACGCCGAGTCGGCGATCCGCACGGTCATCACCGACGACGTCCGGCAAGCATGCGACGTCCTGCGCCCGCAGTGGGAAGCCTCCGCCGGTGTCGACGGGCGGGTGTCGATCGAGGTCGACCCGCGGGTGGCCCACGACGCCGAGAAGACGGTCAGCCAAGCCGTCGAGCTGTGGAAGATCGTCGATCGGCCGAATCTGTTCATCAAAATTCCCGCGACATCGGCCGGTATGTCCGCGATCACCGCAACTGTGGCCGAAGGCATTTCAGTCAACGTGACCCTCATCTTCTCGGTCGAGCGCCACCGCGCGGTGATGAACGCCTACCTGGCCGGGCTGAAAGCCGCGCAACGCGCCGGCAAAGACCTCACCCAAGTCCATTCCGTGGCCTCCCTGTTCGTCTCCCGCATCGACACCGAAATCGACCAGCGGCTGGAGGCGATCGGCACCGACGCAGCTCTGTCCCTGCGCGGACACGCCGGCATTGCCACCGCCCGGCTCGTCTATGCCGCCTACCAGCAGGTGTTCCGGGCTGGACAGCGCTACGCCGCGCTCAGCGACGCCGGGGCCCGTGTACAGCGGCCGCTGTGGGCCTCCACCGGGGTGAAAAACCCCGCCTATCCCGACACCATGTACATCACCGAGCTGGTCGCACCAGAGATGGTCAGCACCATCCCGGAAAAAACTTTGGAAGCCCTCGCCGACCACGGTGTGATCATCGGTGACTCCATCACCGGCACGGCCACCGGCGCCCAAGCGGTGCTCGACAGCATCAGCGCAGCCGGCGTCGACCTCGTGGACGTTGTCAGGATGCTCGAAAACGACGGTGTCGCCAAGTTCGCAGCATCCTGGCGGCACCTACTCGATTCCTATCCCGGCCCCGCACGTTCGCTACCTGGAGGAACTTCCGTTGACTGAGTCGAACGATGGGCGTGCATGGATGACGTTCGTGGCGCAGCTGGCAACCCAGCTGCGGGCCGATGCGATCCGCTGCAGCACCAACGCCGGTTCCGGGCACCCCACCTCGAGCATGTCCGCCGCTGACCTGATGGCGGTGTTGCTCGCACGCCACCTGCGCTACCACTGGGACCGGCCGGACTACCGGGACAACGATCACTTCATCTTGTCCAAAGGGCACGCGTCGCCGCTGCTGTACGCCGCGTTCAAGGCGGCGGGCGTGATCACCGACACCGAATTGATGTCGGGCTACCGCCGGTTCGGTTCCCGCCTACAGGGCCATCCGACACCGGTGCTGCCCTGGGTCGACGTCGCCAGCGGCTCGCTGGGACAGGGGATCGGCAACGGCGTCGGTGTTGCGCTCGCCGGAAAGTTCCTCGACAAGTCGCCGTTTCACGTGTGGGTGTTGTGCGGTGACAGCGAAACCGCCGAGGGGTCGGTGTGGGAGGCACTCGACAAGGCCGGCTACTACGGGCTCGCGAACTTCACCGTCATCGTCGATGTCAACCGGCTGGGTCAACGCGGGCCGACCGAACTGGGTTGGGATTTAGCGAGTTACGCGCAACGCGTCGAAGCCTTCGGCGCGAAGGCCATCACCATCGACGGCCATGACCTCGATGAGATAGACCGCGCCTTCACAACCGCGCGCGAGACTACGACGGCGCCCACGGTGATCCTCGCCAGGACCATCAAGGGACGCGGATTCAGCGAGGTCGAAGATCGCGAAGGCTGGCACGGGAAAGCGCTCCCTCCCGACATGGCGCAGCGCGCACTGGCCGAACTCGGCCACAAGAACGACGTGACCGTCATCGGACTCAAGCCCGCACCGCGCGAGCGCAGCACACCGACATCACCGCCTGACGCCGAAACGCGTGCGCCAATTCGGCCGAGCTACGCGCTGGGAGACAAGGTCGCCACCCGGGCCGCCTACGGGACCGCGCTGGTCGCGCTGGGCGAGGCCAACCACCGAATCGTCGCCATGGACGGCGAAGTCAGCAACTCCACGGGCGCCGGAGAATTCGCCCAACGCTACCCCGACCGCTACTTCGAAATGTTCATCGCCGAGCAACAACTCGTCGCATCCGCCGTCGGACTCAGTGTCCGGCACTACATCCCGTTCGCGTCGACCTTCGCCGCGTTCTTCACCCGCGCCCACGACTTCATCCGCATGGGCGCCGTGTCCCGGGCGAACATCTGCCTGGTCGGATCCCACGCCGGCGTCGAGATCGGCGCCGACGGGCCGTCGCAGATGGCCCTGGAAGACCTCGCCATGATGCGTTCCGTCCACGGCGCGACCGTGCTCTACCCCAGCGATGCGACAAGCACCGCCGCGCTGGTCGACGCCATGGCGAACGGGCACGGCATCCGTTACCTGAGAACCACCCGCGGCGCCTACCCAGTCCTCTACGAGCCCGCGACCACGTTCACCGTCGGCGGGTCTCAGACCCTGCGCTCCAGCGACGATGATCAGGTCACCCTCATCGGTGCCGGCGTCACCGTCCATCAATGCCTCGCGGCGGCCGAATCACTGCACCGCGACGGAATCGCCGCCCGCGTCATCGACATGTACTCCATTAAACCGATTGATGGGCAAACGCTCAGCGAAGCCGTGCGCGCCACCCGCGGACGGCTCGTCGTCGCCGAGGATCATCATCCCGAGGGGGGGCTCGGCTCGGCAGTACTCGAAGCCCTCGCCGGGGTGCATTCGCCACCACTTCGACTGGTGCACCTGGCGGTTCGCGTCATTCCGGGCTCGGGAACACCGGCTGAACTGCTCGCGGAAGCCGGAATCGACGGGCCCAGCATTGAACGGGCCGCCCGACACCTGCTGGATGGCACCAACGCGCAACCCGTCGGCCACGACGCGGCCCCCTCGACGGCCCACGGCTGATCGGCGGACGCACCATGAGCATTGTCAACAAAGGCTTTCGCGGCCGCCGCGCCGAGTCGGTCCTCGAGTTGCCACCCGGCCAACATCTGACCACGGACTTCCCCGTCCTGCAGGCAGGACCGACTCCGCGCATCGATCTCGACCGCTGGCGGTTCACCATCCGCGACGAGCGTGGCGCCGAACACGTGTGGACCTGGGCCCAGCTGATGCAATTGCCCACCGAGCGGCCCACCGTCGATATCCACTGCGTCACCACGTGGTCCAAGCTGAACACCAGGTGGGAGGGCGTTTCTCTGGACACCCTTCTCGAATCAATCAACACGGCCGCCCAATTCGCACTGGTCGGTTCGTACGGCGGCTATACCACCAACTTTCCGCTGCGCGATCTTCTCGGCGGCAAGGCGTGGATCGTCTACGCCTACGACGGCGCACCGCTGCGCCCGGTGCACGGGGGCCCGGCACGACTGTTGGTGCCGCACCTGTATTTCTGGAAGTCCGCGAAGTGGGTGAAATCCATTGAGTTGCGGGACAGCGACATACCGGGATTCTGGGAAGGGCTGGGCTACCACAACTACGGCGACCCGTGGACAGAACAACGCTACGCCGGGGACTGAGGACGAGTGACGACTGTGGACGTCCACGTCAAGCCGGCGCTACGGTGGCGGGTCGCGCGGGTGGTGAACTCCCGACCCGAGACCGATACTGCGCGCACGATCGGGCTGACCGTGCCCGACTGGGGCGGCCACCTGGCCGGCCAGCACATTGATCTCAAGCTGACTGCCGAGGACGGTTACAGCGCACAACGCAGCTACTCACTGGGCAGACCGACAGAAGGTGAGCACATCGAGCTCACCGTGCAGCGGATCGACGACGGAGAGGTCTCGCCCTATCTCATCGATCTCGCCGCCGGCGACGAGATCGAACTGCGCGGACCCATCGGTGGCTGGTTCGTCTGGCGGCCGGACGAGGAGGCCCACGTTCTACTCGTCGGCGGCGGATCGGGAATCGTGCCGTTGATGGCCATGCTGCGGCAGCGAGTCGTGGCGGGCAGCGCCAACTTTCGACTGGTCTATTCGGTGCGCAGTCCCGCCGATGTGTACTACGCCCACGAGCTTTCCCGATTCGAGCGTGAGTGTGATTGGCTTCAGGTCACGCTGGTCTATACCCGCTCGGCCGCGCCGCAGACCACCCGGTCGCCGGGCCGGGTGCGCGCCACCGACCTCGTCACGACTCGATGGGCCATCGACGATGGGGTGCGCTCCTACGTCTGCGGCCCAACGGGATTCGTGGAATCGGTCACCGCGAAGCTGATCGAGTTGGGACATCGGCCGTCAGCCATCCGGACCGAGCGATTCGGGCCGAGCAGCTAATCCAGAAATGAGGAATGATGACCGAACCAACGCACGTCGACGGCAACGCCGCTGCGGGCGCCTTCGCAGAGGTCCTGGGATTCGATGTCACCACCGCGATGCTCACCTGCGGGAAATGTTGTCACGCCACCGCCTTCGCCGAGAGCCACGTCTACAACCGCGGCCCCGGCATCGTGGTGCGCTGCCCGGCCTGCGACGACGTCCTGGCCCGACTCGTGCAAACGAGCACCGACATGTGGCTCGACTTCCGCGGCGCCCAGTCCTGGCGTATTGCGATCCCGGACCGCTGATGCAATCCCTCGACGCACTCGCCGGTCGCGTGCGCACCGCCGACATCGTGGACGCCATGGGGCGCCGGCACCGACATCGCTGTCACCTTCTCGACCTGGTGAGCCCGACACCTGGCCGCCGGCTCTTCGGCCCCGCCGTCACCATCTCCTACTTCCCTACGTGCCGGGCCGCCCTCCCGCCCGAGCGCTACAACTTCAAGAGGTTGTTCTACGACGCCATCGAAGGGGGCGCCGACGGGCACGTGCTGGTCCTGGCCAGCAACGGCTACACCGACACGTCGCTGGGTGGCGGGACAAAGCTGTCGCGTGTCCAAAGCCATCGGCTCGCCGGCATTCTCGCGGACGGGAAGCTGCGCGACTTCGCCGAGCTCGAGCACTACGACCTCGCCATCTATTGCCGCGGCGAGACAACGCGGTCGGGCGGCGACGTCGTCACCCCGTACGAGGCGAACCGTCCGGTGGTGATCGCGGGCGTGGCGGTCCGTCCCGGCGACTATGTCTTCGCCGACGCCTCCGGCGCTGCGGTGATACCCGCCGGCGAGGTGCGCGCAGTGCTTCGCGCCGCCAACGAGGTCATCCTGGAGGACGCAGAGACCATCGCCGCCATCAGGAGTGAAACGCCGAATGCGCTGGAACTCAACGAGAATTGACTGATCGGCGCAAACGCCCGTAACTATTGGGCACCACACACGACAACGCTAGGGGCCGGAATGGTTGAGCATCACCACGTCGAATGGGACGCCGCCACGCGGCACATCACGACACCCCGGCTGATGTTGCGACCGTGGCAGCTCGATGACGATCTCGCCGCATATGCCATATACGGTGCGCCCGAAGTGGCGCGTTGGCTGTATCCGGCGTTACCCCAAATCATCGATGGCGCCGAGATGCGACGCGTCCTGGGAGGGTGGATAGCCGAAAGCGAGCCGACCGGGCTGCCGCTGGGTCGATGGGCGATCATCGACAAAAGCTCCGCAGGCGTGATCGGGGGTGTGGCCCTGCTTCCACTGCCGCCGGGCGGCACGGATCTGGAAATCGGGTGGCAGCTGTCTCCGAACGCCTGGGGCTACGGGTACGGCGCGGAAGCCGGTCACGCGGTTGCCCATCAGGCATTCGAAAACCCCGGTATCAGTGAGGTCTTTGCGGTCGTGCGCCCGGGGAATCGCCGCGGTGTGGCTACCGCCCGGCGCATTGGAATGGAATGGGTCGGCGAGACCGACAAGTACTACAACCTCACGCTACAGGTCTATCGCCTGACGAAGGCCGACCTCGACCTACCGGAGCCGGCTTGTGCGCAATGAACTCGACCGGAAGTGCATCGTAGTGCGCCCGTTGCCGGTTGGCGTTATCCGCCCTCACCCGGGTGAATTGCACGCAAGGATGAGGACAACTCACCCCCTGCGCAGAGATAGTGGTCGCTGATCTGAGCCGCGATCGAAACCGCCTGGATCACCGTCTGTGCCGCCAGCGAAGGCAGTGCGAGTTCGGCGGGGGCCATGCGGAACGACACAGAACGGAGACAGCATGTCGCAGAATGAGGCCACAGCCACGGCCACGGCCATGATGATCGATGGGCCGGCAAAGTCTCGCATAAACGTCATCGCGCCTCTTCTCCCACGGTATGGCCTGGCCATAGTCCTGGCCTGGTTCGGCGCTATGAAGTTCACTACCTATGAAGCCCACGGTATTTCACATTGGGTGGCCAATAGCCCCCTCATGGGTTGGCTCTACAACGTGATATCCATCGACGCCTTTGGTCGATTCAACGGGTCAGTAGAATTGGTTACTGCAGCACTGCTTGCCGTCAAGCCGTGGTACCCGAAGGCTTCCGTGGTGGGCGGCATTTTCGCCTCGCTGTTCTTCGTGACCACGCTGAGTTTCATGGTCACGACCCCCGGGGTCGGTGAGGCGTCTGCGGGTGGCTTTCCCGTTTTGTCCGCCGACGGGGAGTTTTTGATGAAGGACATCGCGCTCCTAGGCCTAGCACTGTGGCTGCTGGTGGACGCCATCGACGCGACCCGCGAACGGGCGGCCGCCGCCAAATCAACCTGACACCGTCGTTGATGAAGTTGCGCTCAGCGAGAAGACCAGCGTCCGTTCACGTTTCGATGGCCCGTGCCGCCATCGACACTGGGCGGTTGTCGATGGCGAGCTTCTGAGCGCATCTGGTGGGCGGCGAAGTCCGCGAGCTCTTCCCCGAGTTGACGCTGGCGTAGCTGTGGGATCTCACCGCCGCCGAGCTGGCACGAAACGTCCACACGCATACCACAATCGGTGAAGGGCTACAGGACTGCTTCCGCGCCCTGACCGGCGAGACGATCAATCTGTAAAGGAATCGCGGCACGCAACTCCGCATTAATCACCCGGGTGAATAGGTGCTTGGGGTGATGCCAGCCCACCCCGCGAAGTTGCAACCTCATGAGGAAGAAGCGGGCGGAAATGTCAGCCCGCGCCCGCTCGAATCTAAGCCATCGGCGGCCCAGCTGGAGCCGTCAAGGACAACCAGGAAGGGACCCGAACATGCATTTTGAGGACAAGAAGGTCATTGTTGTCGGCGGCAGTGCCGGCATGGGACGGCAGGTCGCGCTCGACGTCGTCGACCATGGCGGCAGCGCGGTGATCGTCGGACGCTCCAAAGACCGTGTCGACGACACCGTAACCGAGCTGACGAGCCGGCGCGGCCAGGCCTGGGGCATCGCCGCCGAGCTGACCGATCGCGCCGCGGTCGGGGATGTGCAGCGCGCGCTCTCCGAGCAGCACGACGACGCGACCCTGCTGGTCAACGCGGCGGGATACTTCATCCCGAAGCCATTTTTGGAGTCCGACGCGCTGACCTACGACTCGTATCTGGAGCTGAACTATGCGCTGTTTTTCCTGACGCAGACCGCTGTTGCGGGCATGATCGCCAACGGTAAGGGCGGCTCCATCGTCAACATCGGTGCCATGTGGGCACATCAGGCCATCGGTGCGACCCCATCGGCCGCGTATTCGATGCAAAAAGCCGGGCTGCACGCGCTCACGCACAATCTCGCCATCGAGCTTGCCGAGCACAACATTCGCGTCAACGCGGTGGCACCGGGGGTTGTCAAGACCCCGCTGTATGAAAAGTTCATCCCGAAGGCCGAGATCGACGCCACCCTGGAGACATTCGCGCCGCTTCATCCCCTGGGACGCGTCGGCACCCCCGCCGACGTCGCCAACGCAGTCACCTATCTGCTGTCCGACCAGGCCAGCTGGGTCACCGGCGCAATCCTCAACGTCGACGGCGGCATCATGGCCGGCCGCAACTAAAAGTTCCGGCCCATCAGTCAATTAACCGCACACCTAGCCTAAGGAGCATCCGTGCCACACGAATACAACAAGAACCCGGCCGCGGTCGACGCATTGAGCCCCGAGCAGTACCACGTCACCCAAGAGAGCGGGACCGAGCGTCCGTTCAGCGGCGAGTACTGGGCCAACAAGGAACCCGGCATCTACGTCGACGTCGTCTCCGGTGAGCCGCTGTTCGCATCGGTCGACAAGTTCGAGAGCGGCACCGGCTGGCCGAGCTTCACCAAGGTGATCGACGAGGATAACGTCGTCGAGAAGCGCGACCGGAGCCACTTCATGGAGCGCACCGAGGTGCGTTCCGCCCACGGCGACAGCCACCTCGGGCACGTCTTCAGCGACGGCCCGAGGGCTCAAGGCGGCCTGCGTTACTGCATCAACTCGGCGTCGCTGCGCTTCATTCACCGCGACAACCTCGAAGCCGAAGGTTATGGGCAATACCTGAGCCTGTTCGCCGACGCGGATCCGGCGCGGCGCGACGGGGCACCCGTGAGCGAGCAGCGGTCATGACGAACCACGACAAGATGGCAGTGCTGGCGGGTGGATGTTTTTGGGGCATGCAGGATCTGATCCGCAAGCAGCAAGGCGTGGTGTCCACCCGAGTCGGATACACCGGCGGCCAGAACGCGCACCCCACCTATCGCAACCATCCCGGCCACGCGGAAGCGATCGAGATCACCTACGACCCAGGCAAGACCGATTATCGGACGCTGCTGGAGTTTTTCTTCCAGATCCACGACCCGACCACCAAGAACCGCCAGGGCAACGACGTCGGAACCAGCTACCGCTCAGCGATCTTTTATCTGGACGACGAGCAGAAGCAGATCGCGCTCGACACGATCGCTGACGTCGAGGCGTCGGGGCTGTGGCACGGCAAGGTGGTCACCGAGGTGACTGCGGCCGGCGAATTCTGGGAGGCAGAGCCCGAGCACCAGGACTACCTCGAGCGCTACCCGTCCGGCTATACGTGCCACTACATCCGGCCAGGATGGAAGCTGCCCCACCGCAGCGGCTTTCGCGATGTCACATCGACGTCGACGCACGCGAACCGCGATGGATGATCGTGATCGTCCAACGCCGATGCCGCTGACCGCCGGCGGGAGACGAATCCAGCATTAGGAGGCCGATCTGATGTCCGCGTACGCACCCCCGTTGGGAGAGCTTCGCGCCCACCGGGCGTTCCCGGCGCGCATTGGTCCCAAAGGCAACCTGATCTATCGCCTGATCACCACGACCGATCACAAGTTGATCGGGATCATGTACATCGTTGCCTGCTTCGGATTCTTTTTCGTCGGCGGGCTGATGGCGCTGTTCATCCGTACCGAGCTGGCCGCACCGGGGCTGCAGTTTTTGTCGAACGAGCAGTACAACCAGCTATTTACCATGCACGGCACGGTGATGCTGTTGTTTTATGCCACCCCGATCGTGTTCGGGTTCGCCAACCTAGTGCTGCCCTTGCAGATCGGCGCTCCCGACGTCGCCTTTCCGCGCCTCAACGCATTGTCGTTCTGGCTCTTCGTGTTTGGTGCGCTGATCGCGCTGGCGGGATTCATCACCCCCGGCGGCGCAGCGGATTTCGGCTGGACGGCCTATACGCCGCTTTCCAACGCCGTCCATTCCCCGGGCGCCGGGGGTGATTTGTGGTTCTTGGGGCTCATTGTCGGCGGCCTGGGCACCATCCTGGGCGGGGTCAACATGATCACCACGGTGGTCTGCCTGCGCGCGCCGGGGATGACGATGTTCCGCTTGCCGGTCTTCACCTGGAACATCCTGGTCACCAGCATCATGGTGATAGTGGCGTTTCCGCTACTGACGGCCGCGCTCTTCGGCGCTGCCGCCGACCGGCACCTCGGCGCGCACATCTTTGACGCCGCCAACGGCGGAGTCCTGTTGTGGCAACACCTGTTCTGGTTTTTCGGCCACCCCGAGGTCTACATCATCGCGTTGCCGTTTTTCGGCATCATCACCGAGGTCATCCCCGTGTTTTCCCGCAAGCCACTGTTCGGCTACTCCACGATGGTGTACGCCACCATCAGCATCGGGGCGCTGTCGATCGCGGTGTGGGCGCATCATCTTTATGCCACCGGCGCGGTGCTGCTGCCGTTCTTCTCGTTCACGACGTTCTTGATCGCGGTCCCCACCGGGATCAAGTTCGTCAACTGGATCGGCACCATGTGGAAGGGCCAGCTGACCTTCGAAACACCGATGCTGTTCGCGACGGGCTTCTTGGTCACATTCCTGCTGGGCGGCTTGTCCGGGGTGCTGCTGGCCAGCCCTCCGATCGACTTCCACGTCACCGACACCTATTTCGTCGTCGCGCACTTCCACTATGTGTTGTTCGGCACGATCGTGTTCGCCACCTACGCGGGGGTGTACTTCTGGTTCCCGAAGATGACCGGCCGGCTGCTCGACGAGCGGTTGGGCAAGCTACATTTCTGGTTGACGCTGATCGGCTTTCATACAACGTTTCTGGTACAGCACTGGCTGGGCAGTATGGGCATGCCGCGCAGGTACTCCGACTACCTCCCCACCGATGGCTTCCAGCCGCTCAATATTGTCTCGACGATAGGGGCGTTCATTCTCGGCTTGTCGATGCTGCCGTTCGTGTGGAATGTGTTCAGGAGCTGGCGGTACGGCGAGCCGGTGACCGTCGACGATCCATGGGGACACGGCAACTCGCTGGAATGGGCCACCACCAGCCCGCCGCCACGACACAACTTCACCGAACTTCCCCGTATCCGCTCCGAACGGCCCGCCTTCGAACTGCACTACCCGCACATGATCAACCGGTTGCGCGCCGAGGCCCACGTCCAGTACGGGAGAGTGGATAGCTCGTGAGCGCGACGCCGGAGTCGTTGTCGCCCAGAGTTCTTAGCAAGTGGCCCGCATAAGCCGTCGCGTATGCCGATGATCCCGGCGGGGCATGTTCATGACATCGTCATCGTCGGATCGGGTCCGGCGGGGTATAGCGCAGCGATCTATGCGGCGCGCGCGCGGCTCGACACCGTGGTGATCGAGGGGACGTCGCGCGGCGGGTCGCTGATGACCACCACGGTCGTCGAGAACTATCCCGGCTTCTCCGAGGGCACCAGCGGACCACTTCTGGTGCAAGACATGCGCGCCCAGGCCGAACGGTTCGGTGCCCGCCTGTACCCCGACGATGTCGATGCCTTCCTGCTCGACGGTGACGTCAAGACCGTGACGGCAGCCAAGAACGCCCGGCATTCGCGCGCAGTGATCCTCGCCATGGGTTCGGCCCCGCGGGGGCTTGGGGTCCCGGGTGAGAAGCGGTTGCAGGGGCGAGGCATCAGTAGCACCGCCAAGGGGGAAGGACTCTCGTTGCGCGACAAGGATGTCGCCGTGGTCGGCGGAGGGGATGCCGCCATGGAAGAGGCGCTTTTTCTGACCACGATCGCGCGCAGCATCACCATCATTCATCACCGCGACACCTTTCGCTCATCGGCGATCACGACCGCCCGTGTGCGCGCACACGACAAGGTCACCATGCTGACCAACATGTCGGTCGTCGCCGTCCGGGGTGAACAGCGGGTCACCAATCTGCGGCTGCGACAGCGCATAACCGGCGCCGAACGCGATCTGCCGGTTTCAGCGGTGATTGTGGCAGTCGGACAAGGCCCCCGTTCTGAGCTACTTGTGGGCCTGCTGGATCTCGACCCCAAGGGGTATGTCCTTACCCGAGATCCGACCAGTCACACCTCGGTCGACGGCGTATTCGCCGCGGGCGACCTGGTGGACCGCCGTTACCGGCAGGCCATCACCGCGGCCGCCAGCGGCTGCGCAGCCGCCCTCGACGCCGAACGCTGGTTAGTCGAAACCTGCTATGAGACAGGGCCGATGATCAACGGCGATAGGCGCGGTGTCCCCTAGAGCATCAGCACGATCTGCAGAATGTCAGCGGCGGATTGGATCGACCGGTCGCAGGTCGGGCATCGAACGACGCGCCGGGTCAACCACCGCACGAGAGTCAGCGGCTGTAACTCCCGCGCGGTGCACTCGGCCGTATACGCCAACGCCTCGAGATGGCCGGCGCACACATAGCCGCAGGCATTGCCGTTGTCGTCACAGTCAAAGCGTTTGCAGTGCCCGACCATGTGAAATTCCACATACGCCGCCGCCGGCCGGTCGCACCGAAAGCCGTTGTCGAGGAAGGCCAGCTGACACTGGAGGGAGAAATCGAGATGTTCGATGCCGCAGGGAGCAGCAATCGGGTTACGCGCCGACGGGCTCTCGCTTCGGCTTGCAATTGCGCTATCGACCTCGCCACGGTGACGTTCACTTCGCCGATCCGCGCGTGGCGAGTTTGTGATCGCGGCGGTGGGCCTTGCCGCGACCTTCTGGGCCTCGAAGTGGGTGGACACGTCGTGGTCCTCCTGTGATTTCTCATAACGGCTGCGGCTGGGCCGCTAGCCTGCTCGTTCCATTTCGAGCGGATCTGCGGGGTCTCGGCTGCGGCGCGCGGCCAGCGAGGCGGTGATCTTCGCAGGTCTGCTCATACAGTGAGCGTGACGCGCGGCGGGGTTAACCGTCATCACCCCAGCCGATCATTCACCCGGGTGATTGGTGATGCAGGGTGATGACAGTTCACAACGGTTCGGGCCACGCTCACTACCGACAGCCTCTGCGGCGTCGGCCGATCATCACCTCGCGCCGCAAACCGAACGTTGAGACTGACTCGGCCGGAAAGCAAACCGGCAAGGGCGCAAAGTCGATGGTCCCCCTGAACGGAGGCACGTGTGGACCGAATATTTCATGCCCTGATCGGTGACCCGACCGCCGCCACCGGTGCCGCCATCAAAACCTCGACCCTGTTCCTTACGGCCGCGGTCCTATTTCGCTTCACGGAGCGACGCACCCTCGCCGAATTCGCGCCCTTCGACTGGATCGCCGCGGTCGCCGCAGGAGCGATCGTCGGCAGGGCTGCCACCGCCAGTGACACCTCGTGGCTCAGCGCAACCACGGCGCTTGTCTGCCTCCTGGTCACCCATGCGGTGTTGGCACGATTGCGCTTCGTTCCGGGGGTTCGACGGTTCATCGATCCACCACTGAAAGTGCTGATCCGCGACGGACAGGTAGACCGACGCAGCCTGCGTCAATGCGGATTGACTGTCGCCGACCTGGAGGCCGTGTTACGCCTGAACGGGCACCCCAACGCCGACTGCATTAATCTCGCAATCTTCGAAGCTAAAGGCGCTATTTCCGTTCTGCGCAAAGATGATGAATGCAGATCGGTATGAGATTCGAGCCGATACGCGGATTCAGACCGTGAAGCCGAGGGCGCGCAGTTGCTCGCGCCCGTCGTCGGTGATCTTGTCCGGGCCCCACGGCGGGGTCCACACCCAGTTGATCCGCAGTTCGTCGACCAGACCGGCACCGACCAGCGCGTTTTGCGACTGGTCTGCGATGACGTCCTGCAGCGGGCAGGCCGCCGACGTGAGTGTCATGTCGATCAAAGCCACCGGGCCCATCTCGCCGTGCTCGACCTCCAGGCCGTATACCAGGCCCAGGTCCATGACGTTGATGCCGAGTTCGGGGTCGACGACGTCATGCATCGCCTCCTCGATATCGGCCAGCAACTCGTCATGCGGTGTGGTGGTTTCGCTCATCTGTAACCTCCTCGAGTGCTTCACTGGCGTGGACCAGTACGTCTTGAGCCGCGCTGGCACGAGCCAGTGCATCCTTACATGCCAACCATCCCAGCAACGCACACTTCACCCGTGCCGGGTATTTGGCCACTCCGGCGAACGCGACTCCGTCGCCCAGGACGTCCTCGTCGCCGTCGATGGTTCCCCGCGAAGACACCATTTCGTTGAATGCGGTGATGGTCTTGAGCGCATCGCCGACGCTTTGGCCGATCACCTGCTCGGTGAGGACCGAGGTGGCCGCCTGGCTGATGGAGCAGCCCTGCCCGTCATACGACACATCGGCGATCGTTTCGCCGTCGTCGGACAATGCGACACGCAGGGTGATCTCGTCACCGCAGACCGGGTTGACGTGAAACACCTCGGCGCCGAACGGCTCCCGCAGCCCCCGGTGCTGCGGGTGCTTGTAGTGATCGAGGATCACGTCCTGATACATCTGCTCGAGGCGCAACGTCATTCTCTTCCAAAGAAATCCAGCGCACGGCGCACGCCGGCCACCAAACGATCGACCTCGTCAGCGGTGTTGTACACCGCAAAGGATGCCCGGGCGGTGGCGGCCAGACCGAACCGGCGGTGCAGCGGCAGCGCGCAGTGGTGCCCGACACGCACGGCCACGCCGTCGTCGTCGAGCACCTGCCCGACATCGTGCGCGTGCACGCCGTCGACGACGAAGGCCACCGGAGAGCCACGGTTTTCCAGCGACGTGGGCCCGATGATCCGCACGCCGTCGATGCCGGACAGGCCCTCGATGGCGGCGGCGGCAAGCTCGCGTTCATGGGCCTCGACGGCGTCCATGCCGATGCCGTTGAGATAGCGGGCCGCCGCGGCCAAGCCGACCACCTGGGACGTCATCGGGGTACCGGCCTCGAAGCGCTGCGGAGGTGCGGCGTAGGTCGAGGCTTCCATGGCCACGTTTTCGATCATCGAGCCGCCGGTGAGGAACGGCGGCATCGCCGACAACAGCTCACCGCGTCCGTACAGCACACCGATCCCGTTGGGGCCCAGCATTTTATGTCCGGAGAACGCGGCGAAGTCGACGTCGAGCCCGTGGAAGTCGACGGGCCGGTGGGGCACCGACTGGCATGCGTCCAGAACGGTGAGCGCACCCACCGCCTTGGCTCGGGAGACCAGCTCACCCACGGGTGCCAGCGCGCCGGTGACATTCGAATGGTGGCTGAAGGCGACGACTTTGACGTGCTCGTCGAGCTGTAGCGAGTCCAGGTCGATGCGGCCCTCGTCGGTGACGCCGTACCAGCGCAGCGTGGCGCCGGTGCGGCGGGCCAGTTCTTGCCATGGGACCAGGTTGGCGTGGTGCTCGAGCTCGGTGGTGACGATGACGTCCCCGGGGCCAATCGCCCGTTCGAACCGGTTGTCGCCCAGCACATAGGAGACCAGGTTGAGTGCCTCGGTAGCGTTCTTGGTGAAGATCAGCTCTTGCGAGTCGGCGCCGACGAACGCCGCGATGTCGGTGCGGCCCTGCTCGTAGGCGTCGGTGGCTTCCTCCATCAGCTGGTGCGCACCGCGATGCACGCCGCCGTTGGATGTCAGCAGAAACTCGCGTTCGGCGTCGAGCACCTGCAATGGGCGCTGCGCCGTCGCCCCGGAATCCAGGTACGCCAATTGATTTCCGCCGCGCATGACGCGTTTGAGGATTGGGAAGTCGGCGCGGATCGCCGTCAGATCCAGCGGAGTCACGGAGGCAGACATGCTTACGCCCCGGCAGTCGCCGCTTGCGAAAAGCGCACGTAGCCGTTCTGCTCGAGTTCGTCGGCCAGTTCGGGCCCACCGGATTCGACGATGCGGCCGGCGACGAACACGTGGACGTATTCCGGGCGGATGTAGCGCAAGATGCGGGTGTAGTGCGTGATGAGCAGAACTCCGCCCCGCACCTGCTGGCCGGTGCCGTCGTCCCAGCCGGTTTCGGCGTAGCGGTTCACGCCCTCGCTGACCACCCGCAGCGCGTCGACGTCCAGCCCGGAGTCGGTTTCGTCCAGGATGGCGATCTTGGGCTTGAGCAACTCGAGTTGCAGGATCTCATGGCGCTTCTTCTCACCGCCGGAGAATCCCTCGTTCACATTGCGCTCGGCGAAGGCCGGGTCGATCTCGAGTGCGGACATCGCGCCCTTGACCTCTTTGACCCAGTGCCGCAGCTTGGGGGCCTCGCCACGGACGGCGGTCGCCGCCGAACGCAGGAAGTTCGACACCGAGACACCCGGCACCTCGACGGGGTATTGCATGGCCAGAAACAGCCCCGCCCGCGCGCGCTGGTCGATACTCATCTCCAGCACGTTCTCGCCGTCCAGCGTGATGGAACCCGAGGTCACCGTGTACTTGGGGTGGCCGGCGATGGCATAGGACAGCGTCGACTTGCCCGAACCGTTGGGGCCCATCAGGGCGTGCGTCTCACCGGATTTCACCGTCAAGTCGACGCCGTTGAGGATGGGAATCTCGTGTTCGGATTCCGCGGCGTTGGGGCTCTCAACGCTGACGTGCAGGTCTTTGATTTCCAATGTCGTCATGAAGCTGTTGCTCTCGATTCGGTGATGGCCAATTCGTGTTCGATGGCTGCGGTGAGGCGTTCCCGTATCTCGGGCACCGCGATTTTAGAGATGATCTCGCCGAAGAAGCCGCGGACCACCAGCCGGCGGGCCTGCTCTTCCGAGATGCCACGGGAACGCAGGTAGAACAATTGCTCGTCGTCGAAACGCCCGGTGGCGCTGGCATGTCCGGCGCCGACGATCTCCCCGGTCTCGATCTCCAAGTTCGGTATCGAGTCGGCGCGCGCGCCATCGGTGAGGACCAGGTTGCGGTTCACCTCGAAGGTGTCGGTGCCGGTGGCCTCGGCGCGGATCAGCACGTCGCCCACCCACACGGTGTGAGCATCCGGGCGCTGAGATTCCGAATCCCCTTGCAACGCACCTTTATAGAGCGCATTGGACTTGCAGTTCGGCTGCGCGTGGTCGACGAGCAGCCGAGACTCGAGGTGCTGGCCGTCGTCGGCGAAGTACAGGCCCAGCAGTTCGGCGTCCCCGCCAGGGGCGTCATACCGCACGTTGGCCGTCATCCGCACCACCTCACCGCCGAGCGTGACGGCGACGTGGCGCAGCACCGCGTCCTTGCCCAGCTTGGCGTGGTGCATGCCGACGTGCACGGCGTCGTCGGACCAGTCGGCGAGCCACACCACGGTGAGCCGGGCGGCGTCGTCGACGATGAATTCGACGTTGTCGGCGAAGGTTCCGCTGCCCCGATAGTCGATGACGACGACCACCTCGGCGAGCTCGCAGACCCGGATCTGCAGATGTCCGTAGGCCACCGCGCCCTCGCCGGGGCCGGTGACAGTGACGGCGACCGGATCGTCGATGCGCGTGTCGCGCTCGACGGTGATCAGCGTCGCGGAGTTGAACGACGAAAATGCCTGCGCCGCAACGCGGTCGGTTGGGACACCGCCCTGGCCGAGCCGCTCATCGCCGCGGCCGACGGTTTCGACCCGCAGGCCGGGTTGTTCAGCGACACTGATCTCGGCCTTGCCGGTGGCACGCGCCGAGCCGTCGTGCAGCCCGCGCAGCCGCCGCAGCGGGGTGAAGCGCCAGATCTCGTCGCGCCCGTGCGGGACCTCGAACGCGTCGACATCGAACGAGGCGAAGACCTCGCCCTTATTGACTGCGGCCAGGGCCGAACCCTCAACCGCCTCGGTCAGATTCGTCATCCGACCGCGCCTTCCATCTGCAGTTCGATCAGCCGGTTCAGCTCGAGCGCGTACTCCATGGGCAATTCCTTGGCGATCGGCTCGACGAAACCGCGCACCACCATCGCCATTGCCTCTTCTTCGGTGAGCCCGCGGCTCATCAGGTAGAACAGCTGGGTTTCGCTGACCTTCGACACGGTGGCCTCGTGGCCCATCGTGACGTCGTCCTCGCGGATGTCGACGTAGGGGTAGGTGTCGCTGCGGCTGATCGTATCCACCAGCAGCGCATCGCATTTCACGCTGGATCGCGACCCGTGGGCACCTTTGTTCATTTGCACGAGACCGCGATACGAGGTGCGGCCGCCGCCGCGGGCAACCGACTTCGAGACGATGTTGCTGGAGGTGTTCGGCGCCAGGTGCAGCATCTTGGCGCCGGCGTCCTGGTGCTGGCCATCCCCGGCGAACGCGACCGACAGCACCTCACCCTTGGCGTGCTCGCCGGTCATCCAGACCGCCGGGTACTTCATGGTCACCTTAGAGCCGATGTTGCCGTCGACCCATTCCATGGTGGCACCGGCCTCGGCGCGCGCCCGCTTGGTGACCAGGTTGTACACGTTGTTGGACCAGTTTTGGATCGTGGTGTAGCGGCACCGGCCACCGGGCTTCACGATGATCTCCACCACCGCCGAGTGCAGCGAGGCGGATGAGTACACCGGCGCGGTGCAGCCCTCCACGTAGTGCACGTACGCGTCCTCGTCGACGATGATCAGCGTCCGCTCGAACTGACCCATGTTCTCGGTGTTGATCCGGAAGTAGGCCTGCAACGGGATGTCGACGTGCACGCCCGGCGGGACGTAGATGAACGAGCCGCCCGACCAGACCGCGGTGTTCAGCGCGGAGAACTTGTTGTCCCCGGCCGGGATCACGGTGGCGAAGTACTGCTTGAACAAATCCTCGTACTCGCGCAAACCGGTGTCGGTGTCGACGAAGATCACGCCCAGGGCCTCCAGGTCCTCGCGGATCTTGTGGTAGACCACCTCGGACTCGTACTGAGCCGCCACACCGGCGACGTAGCGATTCTTCTCGGCCTCGGGGATGCCCAACCGGTCGTAGGTGTTGCGGATGTCATCCGGCAGGTCTTCCCAGGTCTGGGCCTGCTGCTCGGTGGAGCGCACGAAGTACTTGATGTTGTCGAAATCGATGCCGCCGAGGTCCGAGCCCCATGTCGGCATCGGCTTCTTGCGGAAGGTCCGCAACGCCTTGAGCCGGGCTTCCAGCATCCACTCGGGCTCGTTCTTCTTCATCGAGATGTCACGGACCACCAACTCGGACAGACCGCGCTTCGCGCTGGCGCCCGCCACGTCGGAGTCGGCCCACCCGTACTCGTACCGGCCCAGCGAGGCGATCGCCTCTTCCTGGGTCAGCGGCTCGGTGGCAACGGCGGCCTTGGTGGCTTCTGGGCTGAGTGTCATAGTGACGATCCTTTGATGCTCGTGGTGTCGCGGCGCGGGCTGGGCGCCGTGCTTAATACCTGGGTCAGGGGTACGTGCGTGGTGCAGGCGCAGTCGCCGTTGACGATGGTCGCCAACCGCTGCACATGGGTGCCCAGCACCTCGGCCATCGCCTGCTGTTCGGCCTCGCACAGCTCGGGGAACTCCTCGGCGACATGCGACACCGGGCAGTGATGCTGGCAGATCTGCACGCCGTGGATCGGCCCACCGACCTGCGTGGTGCTCGCGACATAGCCGGCCTTGGTCAACGCGGTGGCGATCCGTTCCGCGGCCGCCTCGACGTCGTCGTCCGCCGCGCTGTCGGCCGCGGAGACGTCGGTCAAGATGGCGTCGATCCGCTGCCGGGCGAACGCCTGAACCGCCTCTTCGCCGCCGATCTCGCGCAGCTGCCGCATCGCCGCCGCCGCCAAGTCGTCGTAGGCGTGGTCGAGCTTGGCGCGGCCGCCCGCGGTCAGCCGGTAACGCTTGGCGGGACGCCCACGCCCCACCTGCTGCCATGCCGCGGCGGGCGTGGCCTCGGCATCGCCGGCCTCGATCAGCGCGTCGAGGTGGCGACGCACACCGGCGGCCGCCAGGCCCAACCGGTCACCGATCTCGCCGGCGGTGATCGATCCGGACTCCACCAGCAGGCGCACGATGGCGCGACGGGTGTGACCATCCGCTGTGAGACCCGTGGCAGCGCCGACGTCGCCCGCGCCGACAGCGGCGGACCCGTCCAGGCTGGTTCGGATTTTCACAACACCAGTGTGACGCAATTCCGGCCGCCGGTCCAGCAAGGGTCCCCTGCCTTTGCGTTGCGCTCGTCACACTGAGCGGGACGCGCGGTGGGCTCGGGCCCGACGGCTACGCTGCTCTGATGGCAGCCCGCCACCACACGCTGAGCTCTTCGATCGCGAGTCTGCACGGCGACGAGCAAACGGTGGGGTCGCCGCTGAACGATACCGAGCTCACCGCGCTTCGCCGCACCCGCCTGTTCGGTGCCACCGGCACCATGCTGATGGCGATCGGTGCGCTGGGCGCCGGGGCGCGGCCCGTCGTGCAGGACCCGACGTTCGGGGTGCGGTTGCTCAACCTGCCGTCGCGGATCCAGACCGTGTCGTTGACGATGACGACGACGGGCGCGGTCATGATGGCGCTGGCCTGGCTGATGCTCGGCCGGTTCGCGCTGGGCAACCGGCGGATGTCGCGCGGCGACCTGGACCGCACCTTGCTGCTGTGGGTGCTACCGCTGCTGATCGCGCCGCCGATGTACAGCAAGGACGTCTACTCCTACCTGGCGCAGAGCCAGATCTCCCTAGAGGGACTCGACCCGTACCGCGTGGGTCCGGCCTCGGGACTGGGCCTGTCCCACATCTTCACCCTGTCCGTACCGACCCTGTGGCGCGAGACACCCGCGCCCTACGGCCCACTGTTTTTATGGATGGGGCGCGGCATTTCGGCGATCACCGGGGAAAACATCGTCGCCGCCGTGCTGTGTCACCGGCTGGTGGAGCTGCTCGGCGTCGGGCTGATCGTGTGGGCGACACCGCGGCTGGCCCGGCGCTGCGGCGTCGCCGAGGTCAGCGCGCTGTGGCTGGGCGCGGCCAATCCGCTGCTGATCATGCATCTGGTGGCCGGGGTGCACAACGAGGCGCTGATGCTGGGCCTGATGCTGGCCGGGGCCGAATTCGCGCTGCGCGG
>NZ_LZHT01000118.1 GCF_001667315.1 Mycobacterium sp. 852002-10029_SCH5224772 | reverse complement strand
GGCTCGTCCGACTCCGACGACGAACACAGCACCGCGCGCTGGCCGTGGGTGGTGGGGATCGCCGCCGTCGCGGCCGCAACCCACGAAACCGGCAGTGCGGCTCAGCGCTCGGCGACCACGCGGCGCAGCTGCCGGATGTGCAGCCACTCGACCGCCGGCATCGCGGCGGTGATGGCGCCGGCGAACACATACGCCACCCACGACGCGCCGTCGTGACCGACCGCCATCAGGTAGGTCGCCGTCGCGACCGCGATCAGCGCCGCACCCATGGTGCCGGTCAAGATGACCGTGCCGCGCAACCAGACCCGGTCTACCGACTCGCCTGACCACTCCGCGTCCGATTTCGGTGTCGCCGCTTGCACCGTGGCCTGCTGGCGCGCCCGCTCCGCCGACGTCCGCGGAGCCTGAGACATGAGGCGCACGGGAGGCCGGTTCGGTGCGGTCATCGCCCGGGCGGCCGGCTCGGACTGAGACATCCGGCGGGCCCGCAACAGAATTGGGATCGCGCCCGCGATGATCAACGCGGAGACGATGATGACGGCGTACAGCACCCAGGTGGTGTGCGGGCTGCTCGCCGATTTGTGAAATCCCCTGCCCAGGTCCGTGAGCGCGACGGCCGCGGCCACGCTGACACCCAGCAGCACCAGGTAAATCGCGGCGCACGCGCCGACCAGAATGCGGTCGATCACCTCGGGCGAAATGGTGTCGTCGCCCATCCCACGCCGATATGCCGAATATCTGCTGACCATCAGCAGCTCGTCTGCGGCGAGTCGTTGCTGTTCGACGACAGCACGGTTCCGTCGCTTGTCGTGATCGAGCAATTGAGCCTGCTGACCCGGAACAGGCTGGAGGCCTCCACCGAGCCCACATCGGATTGCGAGATCGGGGTGACGGTCATCGACCACGGGATGTACACGTTGTGCTGAGTGCGCCGGCGACCGGACGCGTCGACGTAGGTCACCGAGATGATGTCGCCGGGCGCCTTGGTGCCGGTCACCGAGTAGGTGACTTGCCGCGGCCCGGCCGGTGTCGTGGGCGGCGGAGGCGCTGCCGCCGTGGAGGTCGCCGGTGGCGCCGGCGCGGGTACCGGCGGGGGCGGCGGTGCCGGAGAGGGCGTCACCGTCACAGTCTGTGTCTCCGTTGCTGTCGGAGGCGTGCGCCGCCTCCCGCAATGCCGCGTCCTCGGCCGGCGGATCGGCGAACATGAAGCTGCCGCTTCCCGGCGCTCCCGCCGAGCCCAGCTTGTTCATCTTCTTGGGCAGCACCGCGCCCTGGTACTCGAGCGGCAGCGGGTGGCCGTGGTCGTCGACCGGGCCCAACGGCTGGTGCAGCTCGATGTAGGCGCCGTGCGGCAGCCGCTTGATGATGCCGGTCTCGATGCCGTGCTCGAGCACAGCGCGGTCGCTGCGCTGCAGGCCGATGCACCACCGATAGGTGACGAAGTAGACGATCGGCGGCAGGATCACCATGCCGATGCGCCCGATCCACGTCGTAGCGTTCAGCGAGATGTCGAACTTCAACGCGATGATGTCGTTCATGGCCGCCAGCGTCAGCAACATGTAGAACGAGATCGCCATCGCGCCGATCGACGTGCGCACCGGCACGTCGCGCGGACGCTGCAGCAGGTTGTGGTGCGCGTTGTCACCGCTGAATCGCTTCTCCAGGAACGGGTAGATGATCAGCAGGACGAAAATCCCGCCCATGATCAACGCCACCCAGACCGCCGCCGGAATGGTGTGGTGCCAGAAGTAGAACTCCCACGGCGGCCAGATGCGGGCCAAGCCTTCGGTCCACATCATGTAGAAGTCCGGCTGCGAGCCCGCCGAGACGTGAGATGGCTTGTAGGGCCCCAGGTTCCAGATCGGGTTGATCTGCAGCAGGCCACCCAGCAGCCCCAGCACGCCGACGATCGAGGCGAAGAACGCGCCGGACTTGACCGCGAACACGGGCATCACGCGCACCCCGACCACGTTGTGCTCGGTGCGCCCCGGTCCGGGGAACTGGGTGTGCTTCTGGAACCACACCATGGCAAGGTGCAGGCCGATCAGCGCCAGGATGATGCCGGGCAGCAGCAGGATGTGCAGGGAGTACATGCGGGGGATGATGTAACCCGCTGTAGCGCACTCGTTTCCGACGCCACCGCAGGGGAAGTCACCACCGAACAGGGCCCAGTGCAGCCAGGTGCCGATCACCGGCATGCCCAACGTGATCGACGACAGGGCAGCGCGCAACCCGATGCCCGACAACAGGTCGTCGGGCAGCGAGTAGCCGAAGTAGCCCTCGAACATGGCCAGGATCAGCAGCAGCGAACCGATGACCCAGTTGGCCTCGCGCGGCCGCCGGAACGCGCCGGTGAAGAAGATGCGGGCCAGGTGCACCATGATCGACGCCGAGAAGATCAGCGCCGCCCAGTGGTGGACCTGCCGGACGAACAGGCCGCCGCGCACCTCGAAGGAGATGTCGAGGGTCGACGCGAAAGCCTTCGACATATCCACTCCGCGCAGCGGCTGGTACGCGCCGTTGTAGGTGACCTCGGCCATGGACGGGTCAAAGAACAGCGTCAGGTACACGCCGGTGAGCAGGAGCACGATGAAGCTGTACATCGCGATCTCGCCCAGCAGGAACGACCAGTGGGTGGGGAAGACCTTGTTGAGTTGTCTGCGTACGGCCGCCGACGGGTGATAGCGCGTGTCGATGTCCTCGCCTTGACGGGCCAGGACATCGCCGATCTTCGGGGGACTCAGTTTGGGACTCATGATGTCGTCCTCTCCCAGAATGCCGGTCCGACGGGTTCGATGAAGTCACCGTCGGCGACCAGGTACCCGTTGGTGTCGATGGTGATCGGCAGTTGCGCCAACGCACGCGCCGCCGGCCCGAAGATCGGCTTGGCGAAGTGCAGCGCGTCGAACTGCGACTGGTGGCAAGGGCACAAGATTCGGTAGGACTGCTGTTCGAACAGCGACGCGGGGCAACCCAGGTGCGAGCAGACCTTCGTGTACGCGAACAGTTCGCCGAAGTTGAAGCTCTCCTGGCCCTGCCGCTTGACCACGCGGTGCATGTCGGTCGGCCGAATGCGGATGAGCATCACGGGGTTTCGCACACCCTGGTTGATCGCCCGCAGCCTCTCCTGCGACTCCGGGGTGGTGCCGTCACCGTCGGACTCCCGCCATGGGAAGACGGTTTCCATGCCGCCGGCGTCGAGATCCCCGGGGCGCATCTTGACGAACGGCGACCCGGAGAAGCTCCCGGTGGCGCGCGCCAGGTAGATGGTCTCGCCGTGGTAGCGCGGGGTCCAGTCGGAAGTCCACAGCACGGCCTTCTTGCCGTTGGCGGTTTGCACCACCGGCTTCCACGGGTTCTTGATCAAGCCACCAGCAAATGCCACCAAGGTGGATAGGCCGAACGCGCCCAGGCCCACGCCCAGCGACAGCCCGACCAGTTTGCGTCGCCCGATGCCCGAGCCGCCGTAGGAGTCGGCCAGGTTCGCCACCACCGTCTTGCGGTCGACGTCGCGGGAGGCGCCGTCGTGGCGGTCCTGAATCGAAATCTCTTCGGGGATAAAGCGTTTCTGGTACAGGATGGTGCCGATCCCGATGGACAGGATCGACATCCCGAACGTCAGGCCGTACAGCGGGGTGGTCAGCGTGTAGAGCAGGCTGCCCGGGGCTTCCTTCGGCTTGTACTCCCACGGCCAGAACAGGAAGATCAGCAGCAGCGCCAGCCCGAAACCACCGCCCAGCAAAAGCCACAGGGCCACGCCGCGCTCGGCCCGCTTCTCGGCTTTGGTGCCCTCGACCGGCCAGCGGTTTTCCTTGAACACGGTCTCGACGCCGTCGAGCCTGCCGCCCAGCGCCACCAGCTCCTGCTGCGACATCGCGGCCAGCGCCGCGTCGTCGGGCTCCTTCGCGCCAGCGCCCTGCGGGTTCCCGCCGGTGTCAGAGCCGCGACCGTCGCCTTCGCTCATTTTGCGCCGCTCCTCTTCGCCCTTTTTGTCGCTTCGCGCGCTACCGTCTCAGCGCGGCTCATCCTCGTGCCCCAATCCACAGTGCCAGCCCGATGGCGGCGACCATCCCGATGATCCAGGCAGCCATGCCCTCGGGTGCGGGCCCGAATCCGCCCAGGCCGTAGCCGCCCGGCTGACGCTCTTCGGTCACCGCCTTGACGTAGCCGATGATGTCCTTCTTGGCTTCGAAGGACAGCTGGTGGTCGGAGAACTTCGGCATGCTCTGCGGGCCGGTCCGCATGGCCGCCAGGATCTGTTGTTCGTTGGCGGGCTCCAGGTCCGGCGCGTACTTACCGGACGACAGCGCCCCGCCCTTACCGGTGAAGTTGTGGCACGACGAGCAGTTGAGCCGGAACAGGTCCCCGCCGCGTCCCAGGTCCTCGCCGCGCAGCGAGTGCATCGCCAGGCTGCCGTCGGGGTTGCGCACGGTCGTGGGGCCGCCGCCGTTGGCCTGCACGTAGGCGCCCAGCGCGTCGACCTGCCCCTCGTCGAAGATGGGATCCTTGCGCGGCGCCTGCGCCTCGCCGGTCATCGCCGGCATGCGGCCGGTGGACACCTGGAAGTAGACGGCTTCCTCGCCGACGCCGATCAGGCTCGGCCCGCGGTCGGGCACGCCCTGCAGGTTGGCGCCGTGGCAGGACACGCACGACGTGTCGAACAGCTGCTTGCCGGTCCGCAGCAGCGCCGAGTTCGACTCATCGGCGACGGCGACCTGCGGGCGCGGGGTCAGGATGGCGGCCACGCCGCCGGCGATGGTCAGGGCGATCAGCAGCAGCAGGCCGCCCGACAAGCGGCGGCGCAACCGCCGTCGCGAACGGTCACGCTGCCCTTGTCGCGACAGCGCAAGCCGCGAACCGGATCGGGTAGACCCCAGTTTCTTCAACCGAGCACTCCTGTTCGTCCAGCGCCTGCTCATCGGATGAAATAGATCACGGTGAACAGCGCGATCCACACGATGTCGACGAAATGCCAGTAGTACGAGACGACGATGCTGGCCGTAGCCTGCGCCGGGGTGAACTTGCTCATCGCGGTGCGGGCCAGCAAGAAGATGAAGGCGATCAGGCCGCCGGTCACGTGCAGCCCGTGGAACCCGGTCGCCAGATAGAACACGCTGCCGTAGGCGCTGCTGGGGATGGTGGTCCCGTGGCCCACCAGGTGGTAGTACTCGTAGGCCTGCCCGAGGACGAAGAACAGGCCCATCAGGAAGGTGATCACGTACCAGCGGCGCAGCCCGAACACGTCGCCGCGCTCGGCCGCGAACACCCCCATCTGGCAGGTGAATGACGACGCGATCAGCACTAACGTCACGGGGACGGCCTGGTACAGGTTGAGCTCGGTGGGCGGCGGCGGCCACTTCCCGCCGGACTGGGCACGCGCGGTGAAGTACATCGCGAACAGGCCAGCAAAGAACATCAGCTCGCTGGAAAGCCAGACGATGGTGCCGACACTGACCATGTTGGGTCGATTCAGCGAATGAATGCGCGACGTGATTGCAGTACCTGAGGTCCCGACAGCGCTGGTCACATCCGCAAGTATGACGCTTTGTAGTTGTTGAACTCCACCCGGGGCGGAAATTTATGCCTCGCGCGTCGCGCGCGCGTGCAGACCGGGCGGCTCGCGGCCGAGATTGGTCGAGGTTGGGGCTGGTGTGATCCTCGTGGGACCATCGGCGGGTGGCTTTGTCATCTGAGGCCGGGCCGCCCGGAGGCGCTCCGGCGGGCTCCCCGCACGACGCAGGCGCGTCCGCGACGTCGTGGCCGCGGGTCCTGGCCCGGTTGACGGGCGGTCAGGACCTGACCCGCGGGCAGGCGGCCTGGGCCATGGACCAGATCATGACCGGCGAGGCGAGCGCCGCCCAGATCGCGGCCTTCGCAGTGGCGATGCAGGTGAAGGTCCCCACCTCGGCCGAGGTGACCGAGCTGGCCGAGGTCATGCTCAACCACGCGCTGCCGATGCCGGCCGGAGGAATCCGCGACGACACCGTCGACATCGTGGGAACCGGCGGCGACGGCGTCAACACCGTGAATCTGTCCACGATGGCGGCGATCGTGACGGCGGCCGCGGGTGTGCCGGTGGTCAAACACGGCAACCGGGCGGCCTCGTCGTTGTCGGGCGGCGCCGACACGCTCGAGGCGCTCGGCATTCGCATCGACCTCGGGCCCGAGGAGGTGGCTCGCAGCCTCGCCGAGGTCGGCATCGGGTTCTGCTTCGCGCCGTTGTTCCATCCGTCATACCGGCACACCTCCGCGGTGCGCCGCGAGATCGGCGTGCCGACGGTGTTCAATCTCCTTGGACCGCTTACAAATCCGGCCCGACCGCGTGCCGGGTTGATCGGCTGCGCGTTCGTCGACTTGGCCGAGGTGATGGCGGGTGTGTTCGCCGCGCGCCGGTCCAGCGTGCTGGTGGTGCACGGCGACGACGGGCTCGACGAGTTGACGACCACGACCACCAGCACCATCTGGCGGGTGCAGGCCGGCACCGTGGACAGGCTGACGTTCGATCCGGCCGGGTTCGGGTTTCCCCGGGCCGATCTCGACGATTTGTTGGGTGGCGACGCGCAGGCCAACGCGGCGGAGGTGCGTGCGGTGCTGGCCGGCGGCAAGGGCCCGGTGCGCGACGCCGTCGTCCTCAACGCCGCCGGCGCGATCGTGGCCCACGCCGGGTTATCCAGTCGCGCTGAATGGTTGCCGGCGTGGGAGGACGGGTTGGCCCGCGCCGCGGGCGCCATCGATTCCGGCGCGGCCGAACAGCTGCTCGCGCGATGGGTGCGGTTCGGCCAGCAGGTCTGAATTTCGCAGGGCTTGCTCGGCGGCCAGGCGCGCCGAGCGCGCCGCCTCCGCCCAGGCCGCCCAGGCGCCGGCCGATCGCAGCGGGGACGCCCAGCCCGCGGCGTCCTGGGTGCCCTCGACACGGACGATGCGCACGCCGGGGGCGCCCAGCCAGCGCGCGATCAGGGCGGTCTCCTCGACCAGCGCCCCGCCGAGTGGGGCCGATGCTGGCAAAATCGCTTGTGCCGCAGCGGTAATCGCGTCGACGACCGGCATCGGCGGCACCCCCCGCCGGGCGTTGCCGGCGGCGGCGAGTTGGCCGTAGCGGATGACGGCGAGGTGATAGCCGCCCTGGCCGTCGGGCGCGGCGGCGATCAGTTCGGGCAGCGCGGCCAGGGCGCGCAGCCGCTGCCCGCGCCACAGCGTTTCGACCGCGGTCGCGGTGCGGTCACGCAGCCGGGCGGCGCTCTCGAAGTGACGCCGCTCGGCGAGGGCGGCGACGTGGGCCACGGCGGCCGTCAGCGCGGTGTTGTCCGCGCCGTCGACCAACGCCGCCATGTGCGAGACGGCCGCCGCGTATTGCGTGGCGGTGACGCCGCGGGCGGCCGGGCACGGCGACACCTCCGCCTCGGCGCACAGCGGCCCGTGTAATGCCGAGCGGCCCAGCCGGTTGGTGCAGGTTCGCAGGCCGGTGAACCGGGCCAGCAGCGCGGCGGTGTCGGCGGCGTCGGCGCGTGCCCGGAACGGGCCGACGGCGCGATCGTGCCGTGGGGCGCGCACCACCGCCAGGCGGGGGAACGCCTCATCGGTCAGCGCCACCCACCACCAGCGCTGCGGAAACCGAGACCGCCGGTTGTACGGCGGGGCGTGCGCGGCCAGCAGCCGAAGCTCGCGCACACCGGCCTCGAGCGCGTGGGCGCACTCGACGTGGTCGACCGCGCCGGCCAGCGTGACCATCTCCTTCATGCGGCCGCGCGGATCGGCGCCGGTGAAGTACTGGCCGACCCGCCGACGCAGGTCGACGGCCGTGCCGACGTAGAGCACCTCGCCCGACGGCCCGCGGAACAGGTACACCCCTGGCCGGTGCGGCAACCCCTCGGCGAGGACCCGTTTGCGGCGCTGCGCGGGCGTCACGTCGGGCAGATAGGAGCGCAGGTCGGCGTACGTGTGCACGCCCTGGTTGCCCACCCGCTCGATGAGGGCGTGCAGCACGTCGACGGTGGCGCGCGCGTCGTCGAGGGCGCGGTGGGTGGGCTGGGTGGTGACGGCGAACAGCCGCGCCAGGGAGGCCAGCCGCACGCTCGGGGCTTCCTCGCGGCTGAGCACCCGCCGGGCCAGCCGGACGGTGCACAGCACCTCCGGCCGCGGCCAGGCGATGTCACACCGCTGCGCCGCGGCGCGCAGAAAGCCGATGTCGAAGCCGGCGTTGTGGGCCACCAGCACGGCGTCACCGGCGAATTCCAAAAACATCGGCAGCACGGCGTCGATGGCCGGCGCGTCGGACACCATCGCCGTGGTGATGCCGGTCAGCTGCACGATCTGGGGCGGGATGCTGCGCTGCGGATCGATCAGGGTGGCGAACTCGCCGAGCACCACGCCGCCGCGGACCTTGACCGCGCCGATTTCGGTGATGGCGTCCGGCGGCGTCCCCGCCGTGCCCTTGGTGCGTCCGCCGGTGGTCTCCAGGTCCACCACGACGAACGTGGTGTCACGCAACGCAAGCTCGTCGGACGTGAACGGTGACCCGACGTCGGCGAAGCTCAGCTGAGTCGCGCCACGTGCACCCACGGGGGTGACGTTAAGCAGGACGACCGACATCGGCGGCGGTCCCACGCCGCGGCCACAAAAAGATGTCGGTGCCCGCGGTTACGGTTCGGGCAGTCCGGCGTGATGTTCGTCGGAGCCAGACCGAGAGGACCGACCCGATGGCACCAAGAACCGGACCCACCAATGTCGCGATGCCGCCGCCAGAGCCGGGGGCGCCGGTGGTGATCGACTGCGACGACTGCGCGGTGCGCGGGCCCGGATGCCACGACTGTGTAGTCAGCGTGATACTCGGGGTCCCGGATACTTTATTGCAGGACGAACAAGCGGCTTTGGAGGTTCTCGCCGAGGTGGGCTTGACGCCGCGACTTCGTCTGGTCCCGATTCGTCGGGACCGCGGATCTGGTGTAGCCTAAATGCCTTGTCCGCCAAAGGCCCTCGGCTCAGGCGGAATGGGTCACATGAAAATGACAGAATTCTTTCTAATTTCTTAACCGCTCGCTTTGGACAAACGCCGATATCGTTTCGTAACCTGTTTGAGACCTAAACCCGCTCGACGATCAGGATTCGTCGATGGCCGTTTAAGGAAGCAAATTTTGAGGCTTAGCTCTAGGTACCCGGTTGTGCGTGTCGTGACACGTTCGGCCCTAGGGACGCTAGCTGGCTTCGCGCTCCTGTTCGGGGTGGTGACCGCCCCGTCGGGGGCGGACCCAGCGGTCGACGCCATGGCAAAACTCAACGAGCTGTCGCGTCAGGCCGAGCAGACCACCGAGGCGATGCACAGCGCCCAGCTCGACCTGAACGACAAGGTGGCCGCCCAGCGCGCGGCCGACAAGAAGCACAACGACGACCAGGCCGCCGTGGACGCGACCAAGGCCCATTTGACGTCGTACCAGAACTCCGTCAACAACCTGGCCGCCGCGACCTACATGGGTGGTCACGTCGACGGCATGGAAGCCATCCTCACCGCCGGCTCGCCGCAAGGGCTGATCGACAAGCTCGCCGTGCAGCGGGTGATGGCAACGCAAATGGCCAGCCAGATGAAGAGCTACCGGATCGCCGGTGAGCAGGCCGCCAAGGCCGAGCGGGAGTCCGCGAAATCCGCCGCCGAAGCCAAGAGTGCGGCCGAGCAGGCCGCCGCGGTGCGAGCGAGCTTGCAGTCCAAGCAAAGTCAGCTGCAGGTGCAGATCGCGGTGGTCAAGTCGCAATACATGTCGTTGACCGCCGACCAGCGCACCGCGCTCGCCAATCCCGGACCCGACGCGCCCGCGGCGGCGCCGGCCCCCGGTGCCCCGGCGCCGGAAGCGGCACCTCCGGGAGCAGGGCAGGCGCCGGGCGAGGCCCCGCCTCCCGGCGGAATGCCCGGTATGGCTCCAGGCGGCGGGGTCGGCGGCGGTGACCGCGCGACCGTCGTGCAGGCCGCGCTGACCCAGGTTGGGTCCTCCTACGTGTGGGGTGGCGCCGCGCCCGGCGGATTCGACTGCTCCGGCTTGGTGATGTGGGCGTTCCAGCAGGCCGGGATCTCCTTGCCCCACTCCAGCCAGGCGCTGGCCCACGGCGGTCAACCCGTTTCGCTGTCGGACCTGCAGCCCGGTGACGTGCTGACCTTCTACTCGGACGCCTCGCACGCCGGCCTCTACATCGGTGACGGCATGATGATCCATTCCTCCACCTACGGTGTGCCGGTGCGGGTGGTGCCGATGAACTCCTCCGGCCCGATCTACGACGCTCGCCGTTACTAGACACCCCGCGCCGCGGCGCCGGCGGCTTCCGATCCTGCTGACGTGGGTATTCGTCGTCGAGCTGATCGTGGCCGCGGCCATGCCGTTCGACGCCGAACGGAACAGCCGGATCCGGCCCCCGCAGCTGATCACGCCCGCGCGCAGCCAGGTCAGCGCCTCGACGAAGTCGATCGTCGTCGGCGACCGCACCGTCCGCCTGTTGGGCCTCGGCGGCCCGTCGAGTGACCGGTTGTTGTCCCGGGTGGCCTCGGACATGGGCGCCGCGATCGGCGCCGTGGAGGCATTCTGGGGCGTTGACTGGGCACGCGAAATCTCGGTGGTCGCCGCCGGCACGGACGAGGAATTTCGCGGCGCCGCCGGCGGGGGACCGGCGTCGCAGTGGGCCGATATCGCGGCCGCGACCATCTCCGACCGGGTCGATCCCGTCCGCCGGGTCGCCCTCGGCCAGCGGATCGTGTTCGCGCCGGGTGCCGTCAACATGAGCGCGGCGTCTCTGCGAATAGTGTTGGCCCACGAGCTTTTTCACTACGCCGCACGCGCGGACACCGTGGTGGACGCGCCCCGCTGGCTCACCGAAGGGGTGGCCGACTTCGTCGGCCGCCCGCCGGCGCCGGTGCGCACCGAAGGGCTCCTGCCCATGACGCTGCCGTCGGACAGCGACCTGGACGTGCCGGGCACGCAGCGCTCGGTGGCCTACGACCGCGCCTGGGGGTTCGCCCGGTTCGTGGCCGACACCTACGGAGCGCCGAAGCTGCACGATCTCTACCTGGCGACCTGCGGCATCAGGCGCGCTGACATGGCTACCGCCGCCCAGGACGTGCTGGGTACCAGCGAGGCGGGCCTGCTCACCCGCTGGCGCCAGTGGCTGACCCACTAGCGCTGCACCGCCGGGCTCAGGCCGTGTGCGCGGACCGCATCGCCGCCACGCTAGCCTGACGCAGGTGAGTCGGGTCCTGCTGGTAACCAACGACTTTCCGCCCCGCCGGGGCGGCATCCAGTCCTACCTCGGTGAGTTCGTCGGTCGGCTCGTCGACGCCCAGTCGCATTCGGTGACGGTGTACGCACCCCAATGGAAGGGCGCCGAGGCCTTTGACCGCTCAGACGAGGCCGCCGGCTACCGCGTGGTGCGCCATCCGGGCACCCTGATGCTGCCCGGCCCGGCGGTCGACGCCCGGATGCGCAGGCTGATCGCCGACCACGACGTCGAGACCGTCTGGTTCGGCGCGGCCGCACCGCTGGCGCTGCTGGCCCGGCGCGCGCGGGGGGCGGGGGCGCGCCGGGTGCTGGCCAGCACCCACGGCCACGAGGTGGGGTGGTCGATGCTGCCGGTCGCGCGCTCGGTGCTGCGCCGCATCGGCGACGACACCGACGTCGTCACGTTCGTCAGCCGCTATACGCGGTCCCGGTTCGCTCCGGCCTTCGGGCCCAAAGCGTCGCTGGAACACCTGCCCTCCGGGGTGGACACCGACCGGTTTCGGCCCGACCCGGCCGGCCGGGCCGAGCTGCGTAAGCGCTACGGGTTGGGGGAGCGGCCCACCGTGGTGTGCGTGTCTCGGCTGGTGCCGCGCAAAGGCCAGGACATGCTCATCAAAGCGCTGCCCTCGATCCGGCGGCGCGTCGACGGGGCCGCCCTGGTCATCGTCGGTGGCGGGCCTTACCTGGAATCACTGCAGACGCTGGCCCGCGACTGCGGGGTGGACGACGAGGTGATTTTCACCGGCGGCGTACCTGCCGCGGAGCTGCCCACCCATCACGCGCTGGCGGACGTGTTCGCGATGCCCTGCCGCACCCGCGGTGCCGGCTTGGACGTCGAGGGACTGGGCATCGTCTTCCTGGAGGCCTCGGCGAGCGGCGTGCCCGTCGTCGCCGGAAAGTCCGGGGGAGCGCCAGAAACGGTGCGGCACAACGAAACTGGGCTCGTTGTCGACGGTTGCTCGGTGACCGAGATCGCGGACGCCGTCGCCGAGTTGCTGATCGATCGGGACCGCGCCGCGGCGATGGGCGCCGCCGGCCGCGAATGGGTGACCGCCGAGTGGCGGTGGGACACCCTGGCGGCACGGCTGGCCCAGCTGCTCGGCTAGCAGTGCCGAGCAGCCGCCGGGCTAACCGGCGTAGATCGATTCGATGTCGGAGGCGAACTTCTCGGCCACCACGTTGCGCTTGACCTTCATCGTCGGCGTCAGTTCACCGGTGTCCTCGGTGAAATCGACTGGCAGGATGCGGAACTTGCGGATCGACTCGGCGTGCGACACCGCCTGATTGGCGTCCTTGATGGCCGCGTCCACCTCGGCGACAAGGTCGGGATCGGTGGCCAGATCGGCCACCGAGGTGCCGGCCCCCTTCTGGTTGCGCTGCTTCCAGCCGTCGAACGCCTCGGGGTCGATGGTGATCAGCGCGCCGATGAACGGTTTGGCGTCGCCGACCACCATGGCCTGGCTGATCAGCGGATGGGCCCGCAGCCGGTCCTCCAGCACGGCGGGGGCGACGTTTTTGCCGCCCGCGGTGACGATGATCTCCTTCTTACGCCCGGTGATCTTCAAGAAGCCGTCGTCGTCGAGCACGCCCAGATCACCGGTCTTGAACCAGCCGTCGTTGAAGGCATCTCCGGTGGCCTGCTCGTTGCGCCAGTAGCCGCCGAACACCACGCCGCCGCGCACCAGCAGCTCGCCGTCGTCGGCGATGCGCATGCTGTTGCCGGGCAACAACGTTCCGACGGTCCCGATCTTGACGTTGCCGACCTGGTTGACCGTGATCGCCGAGCTGGTCTCGGTCAGGCCGTAGCCCTCGTGGATGGTCAGGCCCACGCCGCGGTAGAAGTGCCCGAGCCGCGACCCCAGCGGCGCGCCGCCCGATACCGAGGCGTGGCAGTCGCCGCCCAGCGCCCCGCGCAGCTTGCGGTACACCAGCCGGTCGAACAACGCATGCTTGGCGCGCAGCACCGGCCCCCGCCGACCGCGATCCTGGGCCTCGCTCCAGTCGACGGCGGTCTGCACGGCCATGGCGAAGATCCGCCCCTTGCCGTCGTTCGCGGCGTTTTGCTCGGCGGTGTTGTACACCTTTTCGAACACCCGTGGAACCGACACCACCACGGTCGGTTTGAACACCGCGAACAGCGGCAGCAGGTTCTTGATGTCGCTGGTGAATCCGACGGTCACCTTGTTGGCGAACGCGGACAAGGTCAGCGAGCGTGCCAGCACGTGGGCCAGCGGCAAGAAGATCAGCAGCCGCTGCCCCTCGTCCAGCAGCGTCGGCAGGCTTTCCTTGGCGCCGCGGGTCTCATACAGCAGGTTGGAGTGTGTCAGCTGGCAGCCCTTGGGCCGCCCGGTGGTGCCCGAGGTGTAGATGAGCGTCGCGGGATCGTCGGCCCGCAGGGCCTCGAGGCGCGCGGTCAGCTCGGCCGGTTCCACCGATGCGCCGGCCTCCACAAGCTGGTCGAGCGCCTTGGGACCCGAACCGTCGATGTGCAGCACCCGGCGCAGTGCGGGCAGTTCGGCAGTCAGCTCGGTGACCATCGCCGCGTGCTCATCGGTCTCGGCGAACGCCAGCACCGCCTCGGAGTCCTGCAGCACCCAGCGCACCTGTTCGGCCGACGACGTCTCATAGATCGGCACGGTGACCGCGCCCACCGACAGGATCGCCAGGTCGAGGATCGCCCATTCGTAGCAGGTGGCACAGAAGATCGACACCCGGTCGCCGGCCTGCACGCCCAGTGCGATCAAACCGAGTGCGGCGGAGCGAATCTGATCGGCCGCCTCGGCGCAGGTGACGTCGGTCCACTCGCCGTCGACCTGACGTCGATAGATGACGAAGTTAGGGTCATCGTGCTCGTGCTCGAAGACCATTGTCGCGATGTTTTCGTCTTCGTCGACCGAAAAGCGGGCGGGGACGCTGTACTCACGCACTCTTATGACCTCAATTGACCTCGTGAAAGATTCCCGGCAGGCGGGGTTGCTGTCGACCAGCCTAATCCGAGCATCGAGCCAGCACGGCGATAGCCGGCCGCGACCGCGATTGCCTGCCGCCGCGTCCGGACGCCCTCGGCGGAGCGCCGGGGGCCGTGTGTGAAGCTGTGGGCATGAACAGCATCCAGATCGCGGATGAGACGTTTGTCGCCGCCGACGGCGCACGGGTGGGCGCCGCGGTCGCGGATCAGTCGAGCTGGCGCCGCTGGTGGCCGGACCTGCGGCTGCAGGTCGTCGAGGACCGCGCCGACAAGGGCATCCGGTGGTCGGTCACCGGGGCGTTGACCGGGACCATGGAGGTCTGGCTGGAGCCGTCGCTGGACGGGGTCGTGCTGCACTACTTCCTGCACGCCGAGCCGACCGGGGTGGCGGCCTGGCAGCTGGCCAAGCTGAACCTGGCGAAAATCACACACCGCCGCCGAGTGGCGGGTAAAAAAATGGCCTTTGAGGTCAAGACGACACTGGAACGGTCACGTCCGGTCGGAGTTTCTCCGGTAGTTTAGCCGGGTCGGGTCCGCGCAGAGAGTACCGTTTCGGACCGAGACCGGCGGGGCCCCGGCACGGCCGGTTCCGAGAAGCCGGGGCCGATCTGCTTGTGGGAGAGAGGGCAGCAACCAGGTGGCGGAGAAGACGACGCAAACCATCTACATCGATGCCGATCCGGGCACCGTGATGCAGGTGATCGCGGATATCGATTCGTACCCGCAATGGATCTCGGAATACAAGGAAGCCGAGGTTCAGGAGAAGGACGCCGACGGCTACCCGAAAGTGGCGCGGATCGTCATGGACGCCACTGTCCTCAAAGACACCATGGTCATGTCCTACCAATGGCCCAAGGACCGTCGATCGGTCAGCTGGACACTGGTCTCGAGCTCGCTGCTACGTTCTCTTGAAGGGTCGTATCGGTTGGCGCCCAAGGGATCCGGCACCGAAGTCACCTACGAACTCTCCGTCGACCTGGCCATGCCGATGATCGGCTTGCTCAAACGCAAGGCCGAGCGACGTTTGACCGATACCGCGTTGAAGGATCTGAAGAAACGAGTCGAGGCTGAGTGAGACGGCTGAGCCCACCCCGGCCCGGATCAGTCTCTTCGTTGGCAAAGGCGGGGTAGGGAAATCCACGCTGGCTTGCGCGACCGCGGTCAGTGCCGCAAGCGCGGGGCAGCGGGTGCTGGTGGTGTCCACCGACCAGGCGCACTCGCTGGGTGATGTGCTGGGCATCCCCGTCCCGCCCAGCCGAGGCGAACTCGTGCGGGTGCTCGCCGATGACGCGGAGGCCGGCGGCGGGTTTCTCGACGCTCTGGCCTTGGACACCCTGGCCCTGCTCGAAGTCCGCTGGCGTGACATCGTCGCCACAGTCGACCGGCGGTTTCCCGACTCCGAACTGAGCACCATTGCGCCCGAAGAACTTTCGGCGCTGCCCGGTGTTCAGGAAGTGCTCGGCCTGTACGCCGTCGGTGAGCTGGCCGGCTCCGGCCGATGGGATCGCGTGGTGGTCGATTGCGCGTCGACCGCGGACGCGCTGCGGATGTTGACATTGCCCGCCACTTTCGGGCTCTATGTCGAGCGGGCGTGGCCCCGGCATCGCCGGCTGTCCCTGACCGCCGATGACGCCCGGTCGGCGGCGGTGGTCGCGCTGCTCGAGCGCATCAGCGCGAGCGTGGAGGCGCTCAGCGCGCTGCTCACCGACGGCGAGCTGGTCAGTGCGCATCTGGTGTTGACCCCCGAGCGGGTGGTCGCCGCGGAGGCGGCCCGGACGCTGGGGTCCCTGGCGTTGATGGGTGTGCGCGTCGAAGAGCTGATCGTGAACCAGGTTCTGCTGCAAGACGAGTCGTACGAGTACCGCAATCTGCCCGAGCACCCTGCCTTCTACTGGTACACCGAACGCATCGCCGAGCAGCGCAGCGTGCTCGACGACCTCGACGCCACGATCGGTGAGGTAGCCCTGGTGATGACCCCGCACCTATCCGGCGAGCCGGTCGGCGCCAAGGCGCTAGGCGCGCTGCTCGATGCCGCCCGTCGCCGGGGCGGCGCCGCGCCGCCGGGCCCGTTGCGTCCCACCGTGGACCTGGAATCCGGGACGGGACTTGGGTCCATCTACCGGATGCGGCTAGCGTTGCCGCAACTCGATCCGTCGGCGCTGACGTTGGGGAGGGTCGATGACGACCTGATCATCAGCGCCGGCGGATTGCGGCGCAGGGTGAGGTTGGCGTCCGTGCTCCGGCGCTGCACAGTGCTGGACGCGCGCCTGCGGGATGGTGAGCTGACAGTGCGTTTTCGACCAGATCCGGAGGTGTGGCCTAAGTGAGTGGGGCTCATCCCGAAAGCGGTCCCGAGCTACGCAGGCTCGCCCAGTCGATTCTGGACGGAATCGATCCCGCGCTGCGCGCGGCAGCGGCGCTGACGGCGGGCGCAGGACCCGGAACCGGCAAGTGCCAGCAGGTGTGGTGCCCGGTGTGCGCGCTGGCCGCGTTGGCGACCGGCGACCAACACCCCTTGCTCACCGCGATCGCCGACCACAGCATCGCCTTGCTTCAGGTGATCCGCGACATCGTCGACGACATTGACCGGGCGTCCACACCGGAGCCGCCGCCCGACGGTCCGCCCAGCGGCGCGACCGACGCCGGCGATGCCGCCCCGCGGACCCGTTATCAGCCCATCCCCGTCACGCTGGACGAGTGAGCCTCGGCGTCGCAGGTGGTCCCTTCTCGTGGGGATGGGTACAGTTGGCGCAGAACATCAGCGGGTGAAGCAGAGAGGGAGGGCCATGTGGTACTGGCTGTTCAAGTACGTACTCCTCGGCCCGTTGCTATCTCTGCTCGGTCGGCCGAAAATTGAAGGCTTAGAACACGTTCCGAGCTCCGGGCCGGCGATACTGGCAAGTAATCACCTGGCCGTGATGGACAGTTTCTATCTTCCGCTGGTCGTGCGGCGTCGAATCACCTTCCTGGCCAAGTCGGAATATTTCACCGGCACCGGCGTGAAGGGATGGTTCCAGCGGTGGTTCTTCACCGCCGTTGGGCAGGTGCCGATCGACCGTACCGATGCCGACAGCGCTCAGGCCGCGCTGAGGACCGCGCAGCAGGTGCTGGACCAGGGCAAGCTGCTGGGCATGTACCCCGAAGGCACGCGGTCCCCGGACGGCCGGCTGTACAAGGGCAAGACCGGGCTGGCGCGGCTGGCCCTGGAGACCGGGGTCCCGGTGATCCCGGTCGCGATGATCGGCACCAACGTCGTCAACCCGCCCGGGACCAACATGTTGCGGTTCGGCCGGGTCACCGTTCGCTTCGGCGAGCCCATGGACTTCTCGCGCTTCGACGGGTTGGCCGGCAACCGCTTCATCGAGCGGGCCGTCACCGACGAAGTGATCTACGAGCTGATGGGTTTGTCCGGGCAGGAGTACGTCGACATTTACGCGGTCAGCCTAAAAAAGGGCGGCGACGGTGACGCGGCCGACGGCGAGGCCGCGCGCATTCCCGAGACCGCTGCCGGTTAGCCGACCGCGGTAACCGGCGCCAACGGCTCCGGAGCGGTCTCCCGCGAAACCCCGCGGGCGGTGACGGCGACGCCGGCCGCGACGATGACCGCCAGCGCCCACCACACGTAGGACATCCCGGCGAGTTGGCGCCACCACACCGCGCTCGCCTCGTGATGCTTGGGCAGCAGGTCGATCGGAGTCCACCTCATCAGCGCAACCCCGACGGCGCTGACGACCATCAGCGGCGCGTTGCGGCGCCGCCAGGCCAAGATCGCCGTCACCAGCGCCGCGGGCAGCACCCACACCCAATGGTGTGACCACGACACCGGCGACACCACCAGCCCGAACAGCGCGACGCAGACCAGCGCGAGCGTCGGCTCGTCGGCGCGCAGCACCCGCCGCATCGCCCAGACCGTCAGCGCCAGCACCACCAGCGATGCGGCCACCCACAGCAGGAAGCGCTCCTGTTGTCCCAGCCCCAGCCGGGCCAGGGCGCCGGCGATGTTCTGGTCGGTATTCAACGACGCGGAACCGATCCGGTCGGTGTGGTGCACGGTGTGCGTCCAGTACTCCCACGAGTCGTTCCAGGCCAGGGCGAAACCCAGCAGCGTCGCCCCCACGAACGACGCCAGCGCGGTCAACGCCGCCCGGTGATCGCGGCGCAGCAGGAAATAGAGCAGAAACACCGCCGGCGTCAGCTTCAGCGCCATGCCCAGCCCCAGCAAAAGCCCGCGCGGCCACGGCGTGCGGCGCGGCAGGCAGTCGGCGATCACCAGCGTCATCAGCACAACATTGATCTGACCGAAGGCGAAGTTCGAGCTGATCGGTTCCAGCCAGATCGCCGCCGCCGCCGCGGCGACGATGGCCAGCCACCACCGGCGCAGCCAGGCCGGCCCAGGCAGCACAGCGGAGGCGCTCCACACGTCGAGCCGGGTCAGCACGATCACGGTCGACACGACCAGCAGCACCAACGTCAAGGCGGTGATCGCGACACTGGCGGCCGGCATGTGCATCCAGGCGAACGGGCAGAACACGATGGCGGCCAGCGGCGGATAGGTGAACGGCAGATCCACGATCGGCGTGTGGAACAGCACGTCTCCGCGGTACAGCGGCCGGCCGTCCATCCAGGCCCGGGCGCCCATCTGATAGACGTCGATGTCGATGCGATACGGGGTGTGCCCGAACAACTGCCACGCCGCGTAACTGAGCCCCGCCGCGGCGGCCAGCCAAGCCACGCCCCACACCAGCGCCCACCCGGGGCCACGCTTACCTGGTAAGCCCGCCCCGGGCGCCTGCCGTGTACTCATGTCGCACAACAGCGTAATGGGTGCCCGCGCCCGGACATCCCTGGTGCAGCGCGGCTCCCACGGCATCGCCGCGCGAAGGCGTAGGTTTCAGGAGTGCTCCACTCGTTCGGGGACGAGATGTCCCGATGGTTCGAACATGACATTCACGATCGGGGCCACCTGCCACTGTTGTGCTGCCTGGTGGCCTTTATCTTGACGTTTTTCGTCACGCGGACGTTCGTGCGGCTCATCCGTCGCCGCGTCGAAAACGGCCAGCCCACCAGGTGGTGGCACCCGCGCAACGTCCACGTCGGGGGAGTGCACATCCACCACGTGACGTTCGGGGTGGTCCTGACGCTGCTCTCCGGGCTGACGCTGGTCACGCTGTCCATCGATGGGCATGAGCCTCAGTTCATGATGGCCGCTACCTTTTTCGGGGTCGGCGCCGCCTTGGTCCTCGACGAGTACGCGTTGATCCTGCATCTGTCCGACGTCTACTGGTCCGAGGACGGCCGCACGTCGGTCGATGCGGTCTTTGCCGCCGTGGCGGTGGCCGGGCTGTTGATGATGGGTCTGCACCCGCTGATGTTCTTCCTGCCGATCTGGCATGACGCCAATTCGGTGGCACTGCGGGCCGTGGTGGGCGGCGCCATGGCGCTGACGCTGCCGCTGGCCGTCGTGGTGGTGCTCAAGGGCAAGGTATGGACGGGCCTGCTGGGCATGTTTCTGGTCATCCTGCTGGTCATCGGGGCGATCCGGCTGTCGCGCCCGCACGCGCCCTGGGCCCGCTGGCGCTACTCCACGCAGGCGGACAAGATGCGCCGCGCGCTGCAGCGCGAACGGCGGCTGCGCCGCCCGGTGGTGCGGGCCAAGCTGTATCTGCAGTGCGCCATCGCCGGCACGCCGCGGTTCCCGGACCAACATGCGGTGGACGCCAGGCTGGACGACGAGATTCATCCCGCGCCGGCCCCCACCGGTCCCATCCTGATCGGCAGATAGGCCGCCGCGCCCGCCGCCGCTTGAGTGACCGTCTCCTTTTTCGTGCCGTGCCGGCACTCATCGTCGCCGGCTGAGCTTGAGTGACCGTCTCCTTTTTCGTGCCGTGCCGGCACTCATCGTCGCCGGTCTAGGCTTCTTCCGGTGCGGTACTTCTACGACACCGAATTCATCGAGGACGGCCGCACCATCGAGCTGATCTCGATCGGGGTTGCCGCCGAGGACGGCCGCGAGTACTACGCGGTATCCACGGAATTCGACCCCGAGCGCGCCGGGCCGTGGGTGCGCGCCAACGTGCTGCCCAAGTTGCCGCCGCCGGCGTCGCAGTTGTGGCGCTCACGCAGGCGGATCCGCGAGGACCTGGAAGAGTTCTTCGGCCTGAATTCTGGGCAGGCAACCCCGGAGCCGATCGAACTGTGGGCGTGGGTGGCGGCTTACGACCACGTCGCGCTGTGCCAGTTGTGGGGCCCGATGCCGGAACTGCCGCGGGCCATCCCGCGTTTCACCCGGGAGCTGCGGCAACTGTGGGAAGACCGGGGCAGCCCGCGGATGCCGCCGCGGTCATCCGACGCCCACGACGCGCTGGTCGACGCCCGCGATCAGCTCCACCGATTCCGGTTGATCACAGCGGCAGACTGAGACCGCCCCGAGGCGATCGAGCCCAGATCGACGGCGTTCACGCTGATCAGCCCTGACCAGGGGCGTCCACGCCCCGGTTACGATGGACCGATGAACTGGACCGTCGACATACCGATCGACCAGCTGCCGCCGCTGCCGCCGCTGCCGACCGATCTGCGGGCGCGGTTGGACGCCGCCCTGGCCAAGCCGGCCGCCCAGCAACCCAGCTGGCCCGCCGATCAGGCGTCGGCGATGCGCACGGTCCTGGAGAGCGTGCCGCCGGTCACGGTGCCGTCGGAAGTCGTCCGGCTACAAGAGCAACTGGCCCAGGTGGCCAGGGGTGAGGCGTTCCTGCTGCAGGGCGGTGACTGCGCCGAGACGTTCACCGAGAACACCGAACCCCACATCCGCGGCAACGTGCGCACCCTGCTGCAGATGGCGGTGGTGCTGACCTACGGCTCGAGCTTGCCGGTGGTCAAGGTGGCCCGCATCGCGGGGCAATACGCGAAGCCACGCTCAGCCGACGTCGACGCGTTGGGGTTGAAGTCCTACCGCGGCGACATGATCAACGGCTTCGCCCCGGACGCCGCGGTGCGCGAGCACGATCCGTCGCGGCTGGTGCGTGCCTACGCCAATGCCAGCGCGGCGATGAATCTGGTTCGGGCGCTGACGTCTTCGGGGTTGGCGTCGCTGCATGGGGTTCACGACTGGAACCGCGAATTCGTCCGGACATCGCCGGCGGGTGCCCGCTACGAGGCGCTGGCCACCGAGATCGATCGCGGTCTGCGTTTCATGAGCGCCTGCGGGGTGGCCGACCGCAACTTGCAGACCGCCGAAATCTACGCCAGCCATGAGGCTTTGGTGCTCGACTACGAGCGGTCGATGCTGCGCCTGTCCGAAAGCGACAGCGGCGAGCCCCAGCTGTATGACCTGTCGGCGCACACCGTGTGGATCGGCGAGCGGACCCGCCAGCTCGACGGCGCACACGTCGCCTTCGCGGAGGTGATCGCCAACCCGATCGGCGTCAAGATCGGCCCGACGATCACCCCGGAGCTCGCCGTCGAATACGTCGAGCGGCTCGACCCGCACAACAAGCCCGGCCGGCTGACGTTGGTGAGCAGGATGGGCAACAACAAGGTGCGCGACCTGCTGCCGCCGATCGTGGAGAAGGTCCAGGCCGCCGGCCACCAGGTGATCTGGCAGTGCGACCCCATGCACGGCAACACCCACGAGTCGTCCAACGGCTACAAGACCCGGCACTTCGACCGCATCGTCGACGAGGTGCAGGGCTTCTTCGAGGTCCACCGCGCGCTGGGCACCCATCCCGGCGGCATTCACGTCGAGATCACCGGCGAGAACGTCACCGAGTGTCTTGGTGGGGCGCAAGACATTTCGGACACCGACTTGGTCGGCCGCTACGAGACCGCGTGCGACCCACGGCTGAACACCCAGCAGTCGCTGGAGTTGGCGTTCCTGGTCGCCGAGATGCTGCGCGACTGAGTTTCATTGCTCGTGAGCGTGTGTGTCTGCATGACGACACGGCCGTACAACTGCGCACGCTCGCAAAGAAGCTAGAGCAGTCCGTCGAGGTTGCTTCCGATGGTCCACGCCGCGGTCGCGACCAGTCCGCTGAGCGCCAGCACCAGCGCCACCCACACCAGCACCATGCGCCGATTGTGCTGGCGCGTCCACACGAATTCGCTGATCGGAATCCCGGCGAATTCGCCTGTGACAGGCTCATATTCGTTGTCATCGTCGGGCTCGGCCTCGGGCGGCGCCGGGCGCTGCGGTTCCGGCCAGTCCTCGGGGCCCCGGGTCAGCTGGCGGGTGGGGTGGCGCACCGGCTCGGGCGGCCCGGGTTGCTGCGCCGGGTGCCGGCTCGTCCGGCTGTGATGCAGCGCCGCCGAGCGGTGCTGCGCGGAGTTGCGCGGCGCCGGCACCCGAAAGTCCGGCAGCGCAAGCTCGTCGGCGATCGCGTCGAGATCGGCGCCCATCTCGGACGCGTCGGCGTACCGGCCGGCCGGGTCGCGGGCCGTCGCCCGCTGCACGAATTGGTCGACCTGCGCGGGCACGCCGTCGATGGCCGCGCTGGGCGCCGGCACGTCGGTGTCCAGCCGTTGATAGGCGATCGACAGCGCCGAGTCGCCGGTGAAGGGGGTGTGCCCGGTCAGCAGCTCGTAGGCGAGGATGCCCGCGGAGTAGACGTCGCTGCGCGGGCTGGCGTCGCCGTCGCGCACCTGTTCGGGCGACAGATACGCCGCGGTGCCCAAAATTACACTGGTAGAGGTGATTCCGGCGGCAGCGACGGCACGAACCAACCCGAAGTCGGCGATCTTCACTTCGCCATCGTCGGAGATCAACACGTTCTCCGGCTTGACGTCGCGATGCACCAGGCCGGCCCGGTGCGCGGCGGCCAGCCCGCCGAGGACCGGACGGAGCACCGCCGCCACGGCATACGGCGGCATGGGTCCGCGCTCGCCCAGCAGCTCGCGCAGGGTGCCGCCCTCGATGAGCTCCATCACCAGAAACGGGTGCCGCGCGTCGGAGCCCTGGTCGTAGACCGCGACCAGCCCGGGATCCTTCAGCCGCGCAACGGTGCGGGCCTCGCGCTGGAACCGGGTGAGGAACTGCTCGTCGCCGGCATAGCGAGAGTCCATCACCTTCACGGCGACGGGACGGTCGAGCCGGGTGTCGAGACCGCGGTACACCGTTGAGGTGCCCCCGCTGGCGATCTTGGCCTGGATCAGATAACGGCCGTCCAGCACGGCGTTGTCCAACGGGTCCGCCGCCCCGGCTTCGGCCCGCCGACGAGACGGAACGGCCCGGCCGGGCGGATGAGCTTGGGCCACGGGGCCATCGTAGGTGCGACGCTGTGATTGGGCGGTAGAACCCGGGTTCAAGGCGCGTATCAAGGCTTACACTTGCGCGGATGAGCAGTATTCCTGCCGGCGACGATGTGCTAGAGCCCGACGAGCCGATCTACGACCTGCCGCGGGTCGCCGAATTGCTCGGAGTCCCGGTTACCAAGGTGCACCAACAACTCCGGGAGGGCCATCTGCTCGCGATCCGGCGCGGCGAGGGCGTGGTGGTGCCGCAGGTGTTCTTCACCCAATCCGGCGAGGTGGTCAAAAGCCTGCCGGGATTGTTGACGATCCTGCATGACGGCGGCTACCACGAAACCGAGATCGTGCGCTGGTTGTTCACCCCGGACCCGTCGTTGACGGTGACCCGGGACGGCAGCCGCGACGCGATCAGCAATGCCCGTCCCGTCGACGCGCTGCATGCCCACCAGGCCAGGGAAGTCGTGCGCCGGGCGCAGGCGATGGCCTGCTGAGCCCGTCGATTAACCGGCGTTGACCGCGGTCCGCTCGGCCGGCGGCTGACGATCCCGGTACAGGGTGTACCAGGCGGTCAGCGCGCACGCGGTGGCCAGCGAGAAGTGCAGCCACGAGTACATACCATGCGAGCCATCGGGTTTGAAGATCACCATCACCCAGGTCGATAGCCCACCGATGATCGCCACCGCGCGCCGTGACTGGGCCAGGGGGGCCACGACCGCCAGCGGCCACGAGTAGTACCACGGCAACGCGGCCGGGACGAACAGCACCACGATCAGCATCGAGTACGCGATGCCGGTGAGCGCGCCCTTGTCGTCACGACGGAACCGCCACCACAGCAGCGGCAGGCAGACCGCGATGATCGCGATGCCCACCAGCCGGGTGACGCGGAGAATCGGATAGAAGCTCACCGGGATCAACCCGCTGCCGATCGCGTGGATCAGGTTGGCCGCCGCCGTCGGCACGGTCAGCCAGTTGATGATCTTCACCGATCCGGCCAGCGCGGTCAGCCACCCCAGCCCGACGCCGGCCACCGCCGACAAGACCGCGAACGTCACGGCGAAGACCAGCAGGGTCGCCCCCGTGGCCGCGAGAAGCGCTCGCACGGGCGGATATCCGCGTCGGCCGCGCAGATCCCGCGCCCACACCCAGACCAGGAAGGGCAGCGCGATGCCGGCGGTCGCTTTGACCGCGATGGCGACCGTGATCAGCGCGGTGCCCGCGACGTGGCGGCCGCCGAACGTCAGCGCGATGCCGGCGGCCATCAGACCCACCATCAGCATCTCGTTGTGCACTCCGCCCATCAGATGGATGAGCACCAGCGGGTTGAGCACACAGATCCACAACGCGATCGACGGGTCAGCGCCCAAATGGCGCGCCAATCGAGGGGTCGCCCAGATCAACAGCGCCAGACCGGGCAACATGCACAGCCGCAGCAACATGGTTCCCGCCACCACGTTGTTGCCGACGATGACGGTGATGAGCTTGGCGACCAGAATGAACGCCGGACCGTAGGGCGCGGTCGTGATCGACCAGATGGGACTGACGTTGTCCAGCAAGATGTTTGGATTGGCGACCGGGCCAACGGCGTAGGGATCCAGGCCGTCGCGCAGCAGTGCGCCCTGCGCCAGATACGAATAGGTGTCCCGGCTGAAGACGGGCACCGACACCAGCAGTGGCGCCAGCCAGAAGCCGGTGGTGGCCTTCATGACGAACTCGGTCGCTTCGCCGGCCAGCACCCGGCGGCCCAGACCCAGCCAGGCGATCAGCATGAGACCGACGCCGGCCCACAACACGATCGACGACAGCACCAGGCCGTGTCCAAAACGCAGCCAGGACATGTGAATTGATTCGAGCAGCGGGTCGTGTTGGCGGGTGCTGCCCGCCCCCAGTCCGCCCAGGGTGATCAACACCGATCCGAGCAAGCCGAGTTTTGCCGGACGGGAGTCGTCGGCGGCCACGAACGTCTTCAGTCGCGAAAACCATTCTCCGCGAGACGGTTTAGCTGCAGCCGAGTCGGCGTCCGGGGTGTCGGTAGGTGTCGTCATCGGTTCATGCGGACCGGTTGGTGGCCATCTTGGCCAATTCGGACAGGCCCGCTTTTGCCGCGGTGTTGATGGGTGCGGCGGCCAGCGCGGCCAGCGCCCGCTGGGTGAGCGTGGCGATTCGCTGTTCGGCCGCGGCCAGGGCGCCCACCGACTCGATGACGTCGCGCAGCTGATCCACTTGCGCGTCGGTCAGCGGGGCTCCGATCGAGCTCCGTAACAGGTTGGCCGCCAACGGGTCTGACTTCTCCGCCAGCTCCACCGCCTCGGCCAGCAGCACCGTGCGCTTGCCCGATCGCAGGTCATCCCCGGACGGTTTGCCGGTCACCGCCGGGTCACCGAACACGCCCAGGACGTCGTCGCGTAGCTGAAACGCCACCCCGAGATCCGTGCCGAACTGGCTAAAGATGTCGTGGACGTCGGGTCTGTCGGCGGCCGCGGCCACCCCGAGCTGCAGCGGTCGCGACACGGTGTAGCAGGCGGTCTTGAAGGTGTCGACGTTCATCGCCGATGCGATCGAGGCGGCGGCGCTGGCCTCGGCGACGATGTCGAGGTACTGCCCGCCGAGCACCTCGGTGCGGATGTTGGCCCACACCCGGCGGACGCGCCGCTGTGCCTGCGGCGTCAAGTCGACACCGAAGACGATGTCGTCGGCCCAGGCCAGGGCGAGGTCACCGAGCAGGATGGCGGCCGACATGCCGAACCGCTCCGGCGAGCCTTGCCAGCGCCGGTCGCGATGCAGCGTCGCGAAACGAACGTGGGTGGTCGGCCGTCCCCGCCGGGTGGAGGAGTCGTCGATCACGTCGTCGTGCACCAGGGCGCAGGCGTGCAGCAACTCGAGTGCGGAAAACAGCAGCAGCACTTGCTCATCGGGAGCGTCGGCGGCCACCGCGCGCCAACCCCAATAGGCGAAGGCGGGGCGTAGCCGCTTACCGCCGCCCAGCACAAAATCTTCGAGCGCAGCGATCAGCTCGCTGTAGTCCTCACCGATGTAAGCGGTCTCGGCGCGCCGGTCGTGCAAATACCGCCGCAATTGTTCGGTGATGGCGCCGGTCAACTCGACGGTTGCCGCTGCTGCTGTTGCTTTCCGGCTCAGCGCGGCGCCCCTTTCTGCTCGGCTCGCTGGGTGTTCCAGGCCCGACCAGTGTATTCGTCGCGCCGCCCGGGTTGCGTTGCCCATGACGTCGCCGCGCGCACCCAGTTGCTTCGACTGCCTCACTAACCCGCCCCTATGCTTGCGGGTGCGCTGGGGCCCGCGCGGGTCATGCGCGGCCAGAGGACGCCCCAGGCCAATAGTCGTTGGACGGAGAGAAGCCGCGTGACCCTCAACACCATTGCGCTCGAGCTGGTGCCCCCCAACGCCGACGAAGGTCGGGAGCGGGCACTCGAAGAGGCGCAGAAAGTGGTGCGGCATTCGGCCGAGGCCGGTCTGGACGGCCGGATCCGGCACGTGATGATCCCCGGGATCATCGCCGAGGACGACGACCGCCCGGTTCCGATGAAGCCCAAGCTGGATGTGCTCGACTTCTGGTCGGTCGTCAAGCCGGAGCTGCCGGGGATCAAGGGCTTGTGCACGCAGGTCACCGCGTTCATGGACGAGCCGTCGCTGCGGGGCCGGCTGACCGAGTTGTCCTCGGCCGGAATGGAAGGCGTGGTCTTCGTCGGCGTACCGCGCACCATGAACGACGGTGAGGGCTCCGGCGTCGCCCCGACCGACGCCCTGTCGATCTATCGCGAGCTGGTGAGCAACCGCGGCGTGATCCTGATCCCCACCCGCGACGGGGAGCAGGGCCGGTTCAACTTCAAGTGCGACCAGGGCGCCACCTACGGCATGACCCAGCTGCTGTACTCCGATGCGATCGTGGGTTTCCTCAGCGAGTTCGCCAAGGAAACCGATCACCGGCCCGAGGTCCTGTTGTCCTTCGGCTTCGTGCCGAAGATGGAAGGCCGCGTCGGGCTGATCAACTGGCTCATCCAGGACCCGGGCAACGCCGCCGTGGCCGCCGAGCAGGAGTTCGTCCGCAACCTCGCCGCCAGCGAGCCGCCCCAGAAGCGCCGGCTGATGGTCGACCTCTACAAGCGCGTCATCGACGGGGTGGCCGAGCTCGGCTTCCCGCTGAGCATCCACCTCGAGGCGACCTACGGGATTTCGGGTCCGGCGTTCCAGACCTTCGCGGAGATGCTCGCGTACTGGTCACCGGCTCAGCAGGGCTAGCTGGGCGGCGGCTGATCGCGCGGTGCGGTGAGCCGCGGTGACCGGTCGCGGCTGACCCACGCCAGCAGCCCCACCACGCCGGCGGCCGCGAAGGACGCGATGCCCAGCCACACCACGGCGCCGGTGAAAGAACGGGTGTTGGGGTCGGTGTAGCGGGCCTGGGCGGTCATGGTGCTCACCACGCCCGGCTTGAGCTTCCACGACACCACGTCGGGCTCGACCCGGTCGCCGTTGGTGGAGGTCACCACGCCCGGGAAGGCGACGGTCAGCTCGACATCCGCCTCCGAATCGGTCAGCGAGGTCAGATCCGCCCGGCCCTCCAGGAGCACCAGGTTGCCGTTGCGGCGCAGCGACAGGTTGACGCCGGAGGCGTCGGAGTTCATGTTGGCCAGCTGCGGCAACTCGGCGAACGTCAGATCGGAGAACACCGCCTGGGAGCCGACGTAGCCGTCGCTGTCGTAGTTCGACACCGCCACCTTCTGGCTGAACGGCAGGTTGTTGCTGTCCAGCTGGGGGCCGGTGTCCTTGGGGGTCTTGGGTTTCGCGGCGGCGACGATCTCGCCGGACACCAGGTCGTCGGGGGAGATGGTGAGCGAGGCCCGGACCCGCAGGCACCCGGTGGCCAGCGGCACCACCAGCAGCAACATCGCGATGGCCACGAAACGGCTTCGTCGAGCCCGGGGGGCTCGGACGCCTCGGCCGCGGACGGGGGGAGGGCTGGCGCGCACCAGGTCATCGTGCCAGATCAGGTGTGCCACTTAAATACGCGCCACACCGCAGTGAGGCTCCCGATGCGCCCCGAGTTCCGCGGCGTCACAGGGGCAGTTCGCGGCCCAGGATCGCGAACGCGCGCGGGTCGCCGGCGAAGTGGTAGCGGCGGATGATGTCAGTGAAACCCAGCCGCCGGTACAACCGCCAGGCGCGGTTGGGCTCACCATTGATTTCCGGCGTCGACAGCAGCACGTTCTTTTCCGCGCGGCCGGCGAGCAGCCGACGGGCCAGCGCCTCGCCGAGGCCGCGGCCCTGGGCGCGGGGATGGATGTGCAACTCGGTCAACTCGAAATAGCTGTTCATCAGCCGGGCGATCTCCTGGGGCGGCGAGCCGCCGCGCTGCATGCCCAGCACGACCTGCTGCTGCCACCATTGCCCGGGCGCCCCGGGATAGCCGTAGGCGACGCCGAGTAACGGTGCGCTGGTCAGATCTTCCGACGAGGGCGGGTGCGTGTTCTCATCGTCGGCTACCTCGGCTTCGACGACGCCAACGCCTTGCCAGCCGCGTCGACGGATGTGCTCGAGCCACATCGCGGCGCGCTGCTGCTCCGTGCCCCGCGGGTATCGCATCGCATCGACGTACACCCCCAGGGCGTCCCCGAGGCGACGCTCCATATCGTGCGGGAGCAGATCGATGAGGAATATCGCCAACTCGCGGTGCCCTCCTCATCCGGTGATCAGAGTCATGCGGTGCTCGTCGTGCTGTGGTCGTCGGGGACCAGGCTGCTATCGATCATTATCGGACCCCCGCACCGCGGCCCGACGAGCGGTCGTGGCACCGAACCGCCGAACCACCCCGGTTCGGGAAGCCGGTTGTACCGCACGGGCGTTCCGGTCTGGCGGGGTGCCCCGATCCGGCCGGGATAGAATCGGCGCGGAACCAGTGGTATGGGGCAGATTGACCTCGTATCATTCAATTAGTTGCCCGTGCAACGGGCATCCGCGTGCTACCGATAGTCACGTGCCACATTGTCGGCAAGGAGGGACGAATGCCACTCTCCGATCATGAGCAGCGAATGCTCGATCAGATCGAGAGCGCTCTCTACGCCGAAGATCCCAAATTCGCGTCAAGCGTCCGGGGCGGCGGGTTTCGCGCGCCCACGGCCCGCCGGCGTCTGCAGGGTGTGGCGCTGTTCGTCGTCGGTTTGGCGATGCTGGTTTCCGGGGTGGCGTTCAAGGCCACCTGGATCGGTGGCAGCGTCCCCATTCTCAGCATTTTCGGGTTCATCGTCATGTTTGGCGGAGTGGTGTTCGGCATCACCGGCCCCCGGTTGTCGGGCAGGTCAGACCATTCCGGCTCGACGCCCGGCTCGCTGCGCCAGCGCCGCAACAAAGGCGGCGGCTCCTTCACCAGTCGCATGGAGGATCGGTTCCGCCGCCGCTTCGACAACTAGCGCCGATCTGCACGCGCGGGGTAGCCACGGGCTGCCCCGTTTTGCTTTTCTTCCAGGTCCGATGCCGGCGGCGCTGCCATCGTCGCAGGTTCCGGCCGTCTGGCTGACCCCGGCGCAATCGTCGATGCCGTTTTGCGACTCATTCGAACCCTAACCGAGGTGCGGGGGCCGCGCCTGAGCCCCACTGGGCCCCACTCAGGTTCCCCACTACGCCCCACCCGCGGCGTTTTCCCTGATAGATACGCTGATTCTGCAGCCCTGCAGCATGCCTGGGGAAGCGCCCGACACGCCCCCTGTGTCGCGCTGTGGAGCCCGTGACGACGGATAACCCGAAAAACGCCACGACGACACTCGGTTAATGGGGCGAAGTGGGTGATTGTGGGGTATGGTGGCGACAGTGTTTGGGTGACCTCGAACGGGAGGTGAGCTGGTGTTTCTTGGCACCTACACGCCCAAACTCGACGACAAGGGGCGGCTGACGTTGCCCGCCAAGTTCCGTGACGCACTGGCAGGGGGGTTGATGGTCACCAAGAGCCAGGACCACAGCCTCGCCGTCTACCCGCGGGCGGAATTCGAGCAACTGGCCCAGCGGGCGAGCAAGGCCTCGCGGAGCAACCCCGACGCCAGGGCGTTCCTGCGTAACCTCGCCGCCGGCACCGACGAGCAGCATGCCGACGCCCAGGGCCGCATCACGTTGTCGGCCGACCACCGTCGTTACGCGAGCCTGTCCAAGGACTGCGTGGTGATCGGCGCGGTCGACTACCTCGAAATCTGGGACGCGCAGGCCTGGCAGGACTACCAGCAGACCCACGAAGAGAACTTCTCCGCGGCCAGCGATGAAGCACTCGGCGACATCATTTGAGGCGCATGCCCGTGCAACGTGGCCTCTGCCCGAACCGACCCTGGCGTACTTCCCCAACGCCAGGTTCGCGCTTTCGGACAGGGACCTCGATGCAGGGGCGCCGCACTTTTTCCGGCACGCACGGACGGTACGGGCCCACGCGGTCGACGGGTGCCGGCGAATCCGGGGAGGCGTTGCGGTGGCAGACAATTCAGATTTCGGGCACATGCCCGTCCTGCTGGAGCGTTGCGTCTCGCTCCTCACGCCCGCATTGACCCGCCGACACCCGGACGGGACGGGAGCGACCTTGGTCGATGCCACCGTCGGCGCGGGCGGGCATGCGGAGCGGTTCCTGACCGACCTGCCGGGGCTGCGGCTGATCGGACTCGACCGCGACCCCAGCGCCCTGGACATCACCCGATCACGGTTGGCGCGATTTGCCGACCGCGTCACGCTGGTGCACACCCGCTACGACGGGGTCGCCTCGGCGCTGACCGAATCCGGATATGCCGCAACCGAATCGGTCGACGGAATGCTGTTCGACCTCGGAGTGTCCTCCATGCAGCTGGATCGCGCCGAACGGGGTTTCGCCTACGCCCAGGATGCGCCGCTGGACATGCGGATGGACCCGCAAGCACCGCTGACCGCGGCCGACATCCTCAACACCTATGACGAGGCGGAGCTGGCGAACATCTTGCACCGCTATGGCGAGGAGCGGTTCGCGCGGCGCATCGCCGCACACATCGTGCGCCGGCGTGCCCGCCAGCCGTTCACGTCCACCGCGGACCTGGTAGCCCTGCTCTACGAAGCGATTCCGGCCGCGGCCCGGCGCACCGGCGGGCACCCGGCCAAGCGCACCTTCCAGGCGCTGCGGGTAGCGGTCAACGACGAACTGGACTCGCTGCGCGGCGCGCTTCCGGCGGCCCTGGACGCGCTTGCGGTCGGCGGGCGCATCGTGGTGATGGCCTACCAATCGCTGGAAGACCGGATCGTCAAGCGGTTGTTCACCCAGGCGGTCGCCTCCCGTACCCCGGTGGACCTGCCGGTCGAACTTCCCGGCCACCAGCCGCGATTCCAGGCCCTGACACAGGGTGCTGGACGCGCCGACGCCACCGAGATCGAACGAAATCCGCGCAGCGCCGCGGTGCGATTACGGGCTCTGCAACGAATCGAATCACAGCAGGCTACCGGGAAAGGCGATTGATGAAAGCGGACCGCGAGACGGCGAAACGGCGCGGTGGCGGCGACCGCCGGGGCGCGCGCGACGCTTCTGGCCGACGGGGCAGGCGTCCGGCACCGGAATCCGGTGCGGCGCGGCGCACCCGCGGCGCCAAGACCTCGGCGCCCACCCGTGAAACCCGCGCGCCCAAGTCCGGACCGCAGACCAGCCCCGTCGCCCGGCCGGTCGAGCGGCCGGCGCGGGCCAAGAACACCAGCCAGGCCAAGGCGCGGGCCAAAGCACGGAAAGCCAAGGCGCCCAAGGTTGTTCGTCCCAGGCTGACCGAGCGGCTGGCAATCCGGCTCGCATCGATCGACCTGCGCCCGCGCACACTCGCGAGCAAGGTTCCGTTCGTCGTGTTGGTCATCGGTGCGCTCGGCGTCGGGCTTGGGCTCACGCTGTGGTTGTCCACCGACTCCGCCGAACGCTCCTACAAGTTGAGCCACGCCCGCGAGCGGACCCGGCTGCTGCAGCAGCAGAAGGAGGCGCTCGAGCGCGACGTCCGCGAGGCCGAAGCCGCGCCGGCGCTGGCAGAGGCCGCCCGCAAGCAGGGCATGATCCCCACCAGAGACACCGCGCACCTGGTCCAGGACCCGTCCGGGAACTGGGTGGTCGTGGGCACCCCCAAGCCGGCCGACGGTGTTCCGCCGCCGCCGCTGAACACCAAGCTCCCCGACGAAGCGCCGCAGCCCCCGAAGCCGGCCGCGCCTGCCGCGGAGGTTCCGATGCGGCTCGAACCGGTCCCCGGCGGCCCGGCCCCGGCCAGGTCCGGGCCCGAAGCGCTGCTGCGCGCACCCGACGGGGCCTCGACGGTGGGCGGCCAGCACTTCCCGCCGGCAGTTCCGCCGGTGCCCGGCGCGCCTGGTGCGCCGGGCGCGCCCGCTGCCGGTACGCTGCCCGGCATGCCAGGCGGGCCCGTTACCGGTGCGCTGCCCGGCATGCCCGGTGGGCCGGTAACCGGTGCGCTGCCGACGCCGGGCCTGCCGATGCCGGCCATGCCCGCGGCCCCTCCGGTACCCGCCGAGGTGCCGATTCCCTTGGGCGGCCTGCCCATTCCGGCGCCTGGACAGCTGCCCGCACCCCTGTCGCCGGAGGTTCCGGTCCCCGTGCAGCTGGGCCGTCCCGCCAGCCCCCAGCCGATCGTCCCCGCCGCTCCGGCGCCCGCCCCGATGCCGCAACCGGGCACCGGCGTCCTGCCCGGGCCCGCCGGTACGGCGCCAGGTGCCCCCAGGTGAGCCGCGGCGATTCCCCGCGGGCACGCCGCTCGCAGGCGGCACGCCCGACGCGTGGTCCCCGTAAGGACTTGGAGGGCAACGGCGTCCGGCAACCCAAGCGCCGCGCGAAATCGCAGCAAGCCGAACAGGGTCGCGACGTTCGGGAACCGAAGCGAGTCCGAAAAGCCAAGCAGCCCAAGGATGCCCGCGGAGCACAGCGGCCCGAGCCGGCGGGCGCGGGGCACTCGGCGCGGGACCGGCGCACCCGTCAGATCGCGCAATTGGCCAGTCGCGGCAGCTCGTTCGTTTTCCGTCATCGCGCCGGCAACATCGTCATCCTGGTGTTGATGCTGGTTGCCGGCGCCCAGTTGTTCGTCCTGCAGGTGACCGACGCTCCATCGCTGCGCGCCCAGGCCGCCGGACAACTCAAGGTCACCGATGTGGAAAAGGCGGTGCGCGGCAGTATCATCGACCGCCACAAGGATCAACTGGCCTTCACCATCGAGTCGCGTGCGCTGACCTTTCAGCCGAAACGCATTCACAAGCAGCTGGAGGAGGCGAAAGCCAAGAATTCGGCCGCCCCCGACCCGCAACAGCGGATGCGGGATATCGCCAAGGACGTCTCGGGCCGCCTGGGCAACAAGCCCGATTCGGCGACCCTGCTGAAGAAGCTGCAAAGCGACGAGAATTTCGTCTATTTGGCGCGCGCCGTCGATCCCGCTGTCGCCAGCGCGATCTCGGACAAATTCCCCGAGGTGGGTTCCGAACGCCAGGATCTGCGCCAGTATCCGGGCGGATCGTTGGCCGCCAACATCGTCGGCGGCATCGATTGGGACGGCCACGGGCTGCTGGGGCTGGAAGAGGCCATGGACTCCGTACTATCCGGAACCGACGGTTCGGTCACCTATGACCGCGGATCCGACGGTGTGGTCATCCCCGGCAGTTACCGCAACCGGCACCGGGCGGTCAACGGCTCGATGGTGCAGCTGACCCTCGATGACGACATCCAGTTCTATGTGCAGCAGCAGGTTCAGCAGGCCAAGAATGCATCTGGCGCGCACAATGTTTCGGCCGTGGTGCTCGACGCGAAGACCGGCGAAGTGATGGCCATGGCCAATGACAACACCTTTGACCCCTCCCAGGACATCGGGCGGCAGGGCGACAAACAGCTGGGCAACCTGGCGGTGTCCTCGCCATTCGAACCCGGCTCGGTGAACAAGGTGATCACCGCTTCGTCGGTCATCGAGTACGGCCTGTCCAATCCGGACGAGGTGCTGCAGGTCCCCGGTTCGATCCAGATGGGCGGGGTCTCCATCCACGACGCCTGGGACCACGGCGTGATGCCCTACACCACCACGGGTGTGTTCGGAAAGTCCTCCAACGTCGGCACGTTGATGCTCGCGCAGCGGGTTGGCCCGGAGCGCTTCTATGACATGGTCCGCAAGTTCGGACTCGGGCAGCGCACCAACGTGGGCCTGCCCGGGGAGAGCGCCGGGCTGGTGCCGCCGATCGACCAATGGTCGGGCAGCACCTTCTCCAACCTGCCTATCGGGCAAGGTCTTTCGATGACGCTGCTGCAGATGACCGGCATGTACCAGACGATCGCCAACGACGGGGTGCGGATCCCGCCGCGGATCATCAAGGCCACCATCGCGCCCGACGGCACGCGGACCGACGAACCGCGCCCGGACGGTGTGCGCGTGGTGTCGGCGCAGACGGCGCAGACCGTGCGCAACATGCTGCGTGCCGTCGTGCAACACGATCCGATGGGCTACCAGCAGGGCACGGGTCCGGCCGCCGCGGTGACGGGCTACCAGATGGCCGGCAAGACCGGTACCGCTCAGCAGATCAACCCCGCCTGCGGCTGCTATTTCGACAACGTCTACTGGATCACGTTCGCCGGGATGGCCACCGTCGACAACCCCCGGTATGTCATCGGCATCATGATGGACAACCCGGAGCGCAACGCGGACGGCACGCCGGGCCACTCGGCGGCTCCGCTGTTCCACAACATCGCCGGCTGGCTGATGCAGCGCGAGAACGTGCCGCTGTCGCCGGACCCGGGCCCGCCGCTGACCTTGCAGGCCACCTAACCGCACGCCCGCGGCGCGGCCGGGCGGCCCACCTGCCGCGGGCCCGTGGATCCCCTCACGGCCGGGTGCGGCTCGGTAGGGTGTCATGGCCGATCATGAGGATCATGCGGTGCCGGAGGGAGGTGTGACGGAAGTGGTGTCGATGCCCACCGGGTTACGCCCCAGCGCCGCCGCGGGCGCACGCCTACCCGTGCTGGCCGCCCAGGCGGGGGCCGTGCCAGCCGACGATGCAGGTCGGCGGGCAGCGGTGCCCGACGTGGCGGTGACCGGTGTGACGCTGCGCGCCCAGGACGTGCTGCCCGGTGATCTGTTCGCCGCGCTGCCCGGTTCGACCACCCACGGGGCCCGGTACGCCGCGCAGGCGATCGCCAGCGGGGCGATCGCGGTGCTCACCGATGCCGCCGGGGTCACCGAGATGGGTGCCCTCACCCAGGCCGTGCCCACGCTGGTGCACCCCGATCCCCGCGGTGTGCTGGGCGGGCTGGCCGCCACGGTGTACGGGAACCCGTCCGCGCGGGTGCCGGTCGTGGGGATCACCGGCACGTCCGGCAAGACCACCACGACGTATCTGGTCGAATCCGCTTTGCGCGCCGCGGGCCGCACGGCCGGGCTGATCGGCACCATCGGCATTCGCGTCGACGGCGCCGACATTCCCAGCGTGCTCACCACGCCGGAAGCCCCCACCCTGCAGGCGATGCTGGCGGCGATGGTCGAACAGGGGGTGGACACCGTCGTCATGGAGGTCTCCAGCCACGCGCTGGCACTGGGCCGCGTGGACGGGACCGAATTCGCGGTCGGTGGTTTCACCAACCTGTCCCGCGACCACCTCGACTTTCACCCGACCATGGCCGACTACTTCGAGGCCAAGGCGTTGCTCTTCGAGCCGAATTCGCCGCTGCGGGCCCGCCGCGCCGTCGTCTGCGTCGACGACGAGGCCGGGCGCGCGATGGCGGCCCGTGCCGGCGACGCGATCACCGTCAGCGCCGAGGGTCACCCCGCGCACTGGCGCGCAGTTGACGTGGCCCCGATGGGCGCCGGGGGACAACGGTTCACCGTCATCGATCCCGCCGGCGCGCGGCATCAGCTCGGCGTTCGGCTGCCTGGCCACTACAACATCGCCAATTGCCTTGTGGCACTGGCTGTTCTGGACGCGGTGGGGGTGTCTGTGGGCCAGGCATCGGCGGGACTGTTGCAGGCGCGCGTGCCGGGGCGCATGGAGGAAATCGACGCCGGACAGGATTTCCTGGCGCTGGTCGACTACGCCCACAAACCGGGCGCGTTGCGCGCCGTGCTGACCACCCTGGCCCGTCCGGAACGCCGGCTGGCGGTGGTGTTCGGCGCCGGCGGCGAACGCGACCCGGGCAAACGGGCGCCGATGGGCGCGACCGCGGCCGAGCTGGCCGACCTGGTGGTCGTCACCGACGACAATCCGCGCGGCGAGGACCCGGCGGCGATCCGCCGCGAGATCCTGGCCGGCGCAGCCGAAAGCGGTTGTGCGGCAGACATTGTCGAGATCGCCGACCGGCGCGCCGCGATCAGGCACGCGGTCGCCTGGGCGGGCCCGGGTGACGTGGTGCTGATCGCCGGCAAGGGCCACGAGACCGGCCAGCGGGCCGGCGGGCACACCCGTCCCTTCGACGACCGGGTGGAGCTGGCCCAGGCGCTGCGCGACCTCGACGGGGTCCGGCGATGATCGACCTGACCGTCGCGCAGATCGCCGACATCGTCGGCGGCACCCTGTCCGGCATCTCGCCGGAGGACGCCGCGCAACGCCACGTCACCGGGACGGTGGAATTCGACTCACGCGCCGTCGGACCCGGCGGGCTTTTCCTGGCGCTCCCGGGCGCGCGCTCGGACGGCCACGACCACGCGGCCTCGGCGGTCGCCGCCGGTGCGGTCGCGGTGCTGGCCGCCCGGCCCGTCGGTGTCCCCGCCGTCGTCGTCGCCCCCGATCGGGCGGCCGGATCGCGGGCCGGGGTGCTCGAGCACGACCCGGACGGCTCTGGCGCGGCGGTGCTGGCGGCGCTGGCCAAACTGGCCAAGGCGGTGGCCGCCGAACTGGTTTCGGCGGGGCTGACCATCGTCGGGATCACCGGATCGTCCGGCAAGACCTCGACCAAGGACCTGGTGGCCGCCGTGCTGGAACCGCTGGGAGAGGTGGTCGCCCCGCCCGGGTCGTTCAACAACGAGCTGGGACATCCGTGGACGGTGCTGCGTGCGACACCCGACACCGATTACCTGGTCCTCGAGATGTCGGCGCGCCACCCCGGCAACATCGCCGCGCTCGCCGACATCGCCCCGCCGGCGATCGGGGTGGTCCTCAACGTCGGCACCGCGCACCTGGGCGAGTTCGGCTCGCGCGAAGCCATTGCGCAAACGAAATCCGAACTGCCGCAATCTGTTCCGGCCTCCGGGGTGGTGATCCTCAACGTCGACGACCCGGCGGTGGCGGCGATGGCGGAGGTGACCGCGGCCCGGGTGGTGCGGGTCAGCCGCGCCGAGACGGGCCCCAGCCAGCTGTGGGCAGGGCCGGTGGCGCTCGACGAGTTGGCCAGGCCGTGCTTCACGCTGCATTACCGCGACGCCTCCGGGGCCAGGCAGGCACAGGTGCGCCTCGGTGTCTACGGCGATCACCAGGTCGCCAACGCGCTGTGCGCCGCCGCGGTCGCGCTGGAATGCGGCGCCGACGTCGAACAGGTGGGGGCGGCACTCGCCGGGGCCGGCCCAGTGTCGCGACACCGGATGCACGTCACCACCCGCTCCGACGGCGTCACCGTGATCGACGACGCCTACAACGCCAACCCCGATTCGATGCGGGCCGGGCTGCAGGCCCTGGCCTGGATTGCCCACGGCGGGGGCGAATCGGGCAGCGGGCACCCCGCTGCAAAACGCAGGAGTTGGGCGGTGCTCGGCGAGATGGCCGAACTCGGCGAGGACGCGATCGCCGAGCATGATCGCATCGGCCGGCTGGCCGTGCGCTTAGATGTGTCTCGACTCGTTGTCGTGGGAAGTGGGAGGTCGATGAGCGCCATGCACCACGGAGCGGTCATGGAGGGTTCGTGGGGTTCCGCCGATAAGGGGGCCGTCAACGTGGCAGACAGCGACGCCGCCCTGGCGTTGCTGCGGGCCGAGGTGCAACCCGGCGACGTCGTCCTGGTCAAGGCGTCGAACGCGGCCGGCCTGGGCGCGCTGGCCGACGCCCTGGCCGCAGAACACTCAGCAGTCGCGGAAAACGGCGGGACCCGCCCATGAGGCAGATCCTCGTCGCCGTCGCCGTCGCGCTGACCGTGTCGATCCTGTTGACCCCGGCGCTGATCCGGTTGTTCACCCGGCAGGGATTCGGCCACCACACCCGCGACGACGGCCCGCCGACCCACCACGCCAAACGTGGCACGCCGTCGATGGGCGGCGTGGCGATCCTGGCCGGCATTTGGGCCGGTTATCTGGGGACCCACCTGGCCGGGCTGGCCTTCGACGGCGAGGGCGTCTCCGCGTCGGGGCTGCTGGTGCTGAGCCTGGCCACCGTGCTCGGCGGCGTCGGCTTTCTCGACGACGTGATCAAGATCCGCCGGTCGCGCAATCTCGGGCTGAACAAGACCGCCAAGGCGGTCGGGCAGGTCACCGCCGCGGTGCTGTTCGGTGTGCTGGTGCTGCAGTTCCGCAACGCCAACGGGCTGACACCGGCCAGCGCGGACCTGTCCTACGTGCGGGAGATCGCCACCGTCGCCCTGGCCCCGGCGCTGTTCGTGCTGTTCTGCGTGGTCGTCGTCAGCGCGTGGTCCAACGCGGTCAACTTCACCGACGGACTGGACGGGCTCGCCGCCGGCAGCATGGCGATGGTCACGGCGGCATACGTGCTGATCACGTTCTGGCAGTACCGCAACGCGTGTGTCACCGCACCCGGGCTGGGCTGCTACAACGTGCGCGATCCGCTGGATTTGGCGATCGTCGCCGCCGCCACCGCCGGGGCCTGCATCGGCTTTCTGTGGTGGAACGCCGCGCCCGCCAAGATCTTCATGGGCGACACCGGATCGCTGGCGTTGGGCGGCATCATCGCGGGCCTCTCGGTCACCAGCCGCACCGAGATCCTCGCCGTGGTGCTGGGTTCGCTGTTCGTCGCCGAGGTCGGCTCGGTTGTGTTGCAAATCTTGACTTTTCGTACCACCGGGCGCCGGGTCTTCCGGATGGCGCCCTTCCACCACCACTTCGAGTTGGCCGGCTGGGCCGAGACCACGGTCATCATCCGCTTCTGGCTGCTCACCGCGATCGCCTGCGGGTTGGGCGTGGCCCTTTTCTACGGTGAATGGCTGGGCGCGATCGGTGCGTGATGAGCGGTCTTGATCCCCTCGTGCCGGGCGCGCCGGTGCTGGTGGCCGGCGGCGGGGTGACGGGCAAGGCGGTGCTGGCGGCCCTGATCCGATTCGGCGCGGTGCCGACGCTGTGCGACGACGACGCGGCGACCCTGCGCGGCTTTGCCGATGCGGGGGTGGCGACCGCGCCGAGGGCGGCGGCCACCGAGCAGATTTCCCGCTACGCCCTGGTGGTCACCAGCCCGGGCTTCTCACCGGCCGCGCCGCTGCTCGTCGCCGCGTCGGCCGCGGGCGTGCCCGTCTGGGGTGATGTGGAGCTGGCCTGGCGGCTGGACGCCGCGGGTCACTACGGACCGCCGCGCCGCTGGCTGGTGGTGACGGGGACGAACGGCAAGACCACGACGACGTCGATGCTGCACGCCATGCTGAGCGCCGCGGGGCGCCCAAGCCTGTTGTGCGGCAACATCGGCAGCCCGGTGCTCGACGTGCTGGACGAGCCCGCCGAGTTGCTGGCCGTCGAGCTGTCCAGCTTCCAGTTGCATTGGGCGCCTTCGCTGCGGCCCGAGGGCGGCGCGGTGCTCAACATCGCCGAGGACCACCTGGACTGGCACGGCACGATGGCCGACTACGCCGCGGCGAAGGCCCGGGTGCTCGACGGCCGGGTGGCGGTGGTCGGGCTGGATGATGGCCGGGCCGCGGCGCTGCTGGCCACCGCGCGGGCCCCGGTGCGCGTCGGCTTTCGGTTGGGCGAGCCGGGCCCGGGGGAGCTCGGCGTGCGCGACGGCCACCTGGTCGACCGCGCCTTTGCCGACGACCTGGCGTTGCTGCCCGTCGAATCGATACCGGTGCCCGGTCCCGTCGGCGTGCTCGACGCCCTGGCCGCCGCGGCGCTGGCCCGCAGCGTCGGGGTGCCGGCCGAGGCGATCGCGTCGGCGATCGGGACTTTCCGGGTGGGCCGGCACCGGGCCGAGGTCGTGGCCGTCGCCGACGGCATCAGCTACGTCGACGACTCCAAGGCCACCAATCCCCACGCCGCCGAGGCGTCCGTGCTGGCCTACCCCCGGGTCATCTGGATCGCCGGCGGTCTGCTGAAGGGGGCGTCGGTCGACGCGGAGGTCGCCAGGATCGCGTCCCGGCTGGTCGGGGCGGTGCTCATCGGTCGCGATCGGCAAGTGGTTGCAGAGGCGTTATCGCGACACGCGCCGGATGTCCCCGTCCTCCACGTTGTGACAGGCGAGGATGCTGGTATGGATGCGACTGCTGTGGTTTTTGGTGCAGATGTGACAGAAGTGAAACATTTGGCCGGGGATCTCGGCGCTGCGGTCATGCGCGCGGCGGTGACCGCGGCTCGTGGCCTGGCCACACCCGGTGACACGGTCCTGCTGGCACCGGCGGGCGCATCGTTCGACCAGTTCGCCGGTTACGCCGACCGCGGCGACGCGTTCGCGGCCGCCGTGCGCGCGGCGATCCGGTAGGGCGGGCGTGGGTAACGCACTGACCCGGCTCCTGGGCCGGGGTAAGGCGACCGGCGGAATCGCCGCGACCGAGCAGGGGCCCGCGGACGACGCCGACTCGTCGACCGAGGACACCGACGCGGCCGCTGTTGCCGGGACGTCCTCGCACGACACCGGCAAGAACGGCAAGCCCCCCAAAGCCCCGAAGGCCCCTAAGGCGCAAAAGGAAACGGCCGCCGGCAACGACGGCGGTTCGCACAACCGGTTCGGCGCCTGGCTCGGCCGTCCCATGACGTCGTTTCATCTGCTCATCGCCATCGCCGCCTTGCTGACGACGCTCGGCCTGATCATGGTGCTCTCGGCGTCGGGCGTGCGGTCCTATGGCGCCGACGGGTCGGCCTGGATCATCTTCGGCAAGCAGGTCCTGTGGACGGTCATCGGGCTCGTCGCCTGCTACACCTCGTTGCGGATGTCGGTGCGGTTCATCCGCCGCGTCGCCTTCACCGGTTACGTCGTCACGGTCATCTTGCTGGTCTTGGTGCTCGTTCCCGGCATCGGCAACCTGGCCAACGGCTCCCGTAAGTGGTTCGTGGTCGCGGGCCTTTCCATGCAGCCTTCCGAGCTGGCCAAAATCGCCTTCGCCATCTGGGGTGCGCACATGCTCGCGGCCCGCCGCCTGGAGCGGGCCAGCCTGCGCGAACTGCTGATCCCGCTGGTGCCGGCGGCGATCATCGCGCTGGCGCTGATCGTTGCGCAGCCCGACCTCGGGCAGACGGTGTCGATGGGCATCATCCTGCTCGCCCTGCTCTGGTACGCCGGCCTGCCGCTGCGCGTCTTCGGCACCTCGCTGCTGGCGGTGTTCATGGCCGGCGCGGTCTTGGCGATGTCGGCCGGCTACCGGTCCGAGCGGGTGCGATCCTGGATCAACCCCGAGAACGACCCGCAGGACACGGGCTACCAGGCCCGGCAGGCGAAATTCGCATTGGCTCACGGCGGCATCTTCGGCGACGGCCTGGGCCAAGGCACCGCCAAATGGAACTACCTGCCCAACGCGCACAACGACTTCATCTTCGCGATCATCGGTGAGGAACTCGGTTTCATCGGCGCGTTCGGTCTGCTGGTCCTGTTCGGGCTGTTCGCCTACACCGGGATGCGGATCGCCCGCCGGTCGGCCGACCCGTTCCTACGGCTGCTGACGGCCACCACGACGATGTGGGTGCTGGGCCAGGCGTTCATCAACATCGGTTACGTGATCGGGATCCTGCCGGTGACGGGCATTCAGCTACCGCTCATCTCCGCCGGTGGAACATCCACCGCGGCAACGCTTTTCATGATCGGAATCATGGCCAACGCGGCCCGGCACGAACCCGAGGCGGTGGCCGCGCTGCGCGCCGGCCGTGACGACAAGGTGAACCGGCTGCTGCGGCTGCCGCTGCCCGAGCCGTATTCGCCCACGCGGCTGGAGGCGTTCCGCGGCCGCCGGTCTCGCCCGCAGCCGGAAGCCACGCCCCGCAAGGGCGCCGGATCGCCCGGGCGCAAGGCGGCCCGCAACGGCGAGGCACCGCTGCGACCGGCGCCGCCGCGAGCGGCCGGCCGGCCGGCTCGCCAGTCTGCGGGTAACGCCCGCTCACGGGCGAGGCATCATGGATCTGGCCAGCGCTATGCGACCCTTGGAGCCAATCAGGCCGCCGGCCGGCGTCAGCAACGGCGCACACGCGCATTGGAAGGTCAGCGTTACGGGTGAACGACACGGTCAACAAGCCGACCGGCGGGCGGGGGGCAGACCCTCTGCCCGCCGGTGCCGCGTTGTCGGCTTTTAAGCCGTTATCGGTCGTGCTGGCCGGCGGGGGAACGGCCGGCCACGTCGAGCCGGCAATGGCCGTCGCCGACGCGCTGAGTGCGCTTGACCCGCGGGTCCGGATCACCGCGCTGGGCACGGCGCGGGGGCTGGAAACCAGGCTGGTGCCCGCGCGCGGGTATGACCTCGAGCTGATCACCCCGGTGCCACTGCCGCGTAAGCCCAGCGGCGACCTGGCCCGCCTACCCTCGCGGGTGTGGCGAGCGGTCCGGGAAACCCGCGCCGTGCTGAGGGCGGTCGACGCCGATGTGGTGATCGGCTTCGGCGGGTACGTGGCGCTGCCGGCCTACCTCGCCGCCCGCGGCCTCCCCGGCGGGTACCCACGGCAGCGCCGGGTTCCGGTGGTGATCCACGAAGCCAACGCCAGCGCCGGGCTGGCCAACCGGGTAGGCGCCCGCAGCGCCGAACGGGTGCTCTCCGCGGTCCCCGATTGCGGCCTGCCGGGCGCCCAGGTCGTGGGGGTGCCGGTGCGCGAGGCCATCACCGCACTGGACCGCGCGGCGCTGCGCGCCGAAGCGCGCCGACACTTCGGTTTCGCCGACGACGCCCGGGTGCTGCTGGTGTTCGGCGGCTCACAGGGCGCGGCCTCGCTGAACCGGGCCGTTTCCGGGGCGGCCGCCGGTCTGGCCGAGGCGGGCGTGGCCGTGCTGCACGCGCACGGCCCCAAGAACACGCTCGACCTGCGTGAACCCCAGCCGGGCGATCCGCCGTACGTCGCGGTGCCCTACCTCGACCGGATGGATCTGGCCTATGCCGCCGCCGACCTGGTGATCTGCCGGTCGGGGGCGATGACGGTCGCCGAGGTCTCGGCGGTGGGTTTGCCGGCGATCTACGTGCCCCTGCCGATCGGCAACGGCGAGCAGCGGCTCAACGCGTTGCCGGTGGTCAATGCCGGCGGTGGCATGGTGGTCGCCGACGCCGACCTGACGCCCGAGCTGGTCGCCCGGGAAGTGGCGGACCTGGTGGGCGACCCGCCGCGGCTGGCGGCGATGACGACGGCCGCCGCGCAGGTGGGGCATCCCGATGCGGCACGCCAGGTGGCCCAGGCGGCGCTGGACATCGCCAGGAAGGCGCAGCTCGGCCGCTCGAGCGGCCGGGGGACCGGGGGAACCCGGTGAACACCCACCAGCTGCCGCCTGAGCTGCAGCGGGTGCACATGGTCGGCATCGGGGGCGCCGGCATGTCGGGCATCGCCCGCATCCTGCTCGACCGCGGCGGGCTGGTCTCCGGCTCGGATGCCAAGGAGTCGCGCGGCATCCATGCGCTGCGGGCCCGGGGCGCGCAGATCAACATCGGGCACGACGCGTCCTCGCTGGATCTGCTGCCCGGCGGCGCCACCGCCGTCATCACCACCCACGCCGCCATCCCCAAAACCAACCCCGAGCTCGTCGAGGCCCGGCGGCGCGGCATTCCGGTGATCCTGCGGCCGGCCGTGCTGGCCAAGCTGATGGACGGGCGCACCACGCTGATGGTCACCGGCACGCACGGCAAGACGACGACGACATCGATGCTGATCGTCGCGCTGCAGCACTGCGGGCGCGACCCGTCGTTCGCGGTCGGCGGGGAGATGGGGGAGGCCGGCACCAACGCCCACCACGGCAGCGGCGATTGCTTCGTCGCCGAGGCCGACGAAAGCGACGGGTCGCTGCTCGAATACACGCCGAACGTCGCGGTGGTCACCAACATCGAGACCGACCACCTGGACTTCTACGGCAGCGCCAAGGCCTACGTCGACGTGTTCGACGCCTTCGTGGAGCGGCTTGCCCCCGGCGGCGCGCTGGTGGTGTGCGTCGATGACCCGGGGGCGGCGGCGCTGGCACGGCGCACGGCCGCACTGGGCATTCGAGTCTTGCGCTACGGATCCGGCTCAGCGACCTCGCACTCGGGTGAACCCCTGGCCGCCGCCTTGTTGTCGTGGCAGCAGCAGGGCACCGAAGCGGTCGCCCAGATCCAGCTCGCTCCCGGCCTGGACCCCGAACAACGCCCGCGGGTGATGCGGTTATCGGTGCCCGGCCGTCACATGGCGCTCAACGCGATGGGCGCGCTGCTGGCGGCCGTCGAGATCGGCGCCCCGGCCGACGCGGTGCTGGACGGGCTGGCCGGCTTCGAGGGGGTGCGCCGCCGATTCGAGCTGGTCGGCACCGCGGGTAACGGGCAGCCGGTGCGAGTGTTCGACGACTATGCCCATCACCCCACCGAGATCGTCGCCACGCTGGGGGCGGTGCGAACCCTGCTCGAACAGAGCGGTGACGGCCGCAGCATCGCGGTGTTCCAGCCCCATTTATATTCGCGGACAAAAGCTTTCGCCGAGGAGTTCGGGCACGCGCTGGACGGCGCGGACGAGGTGTTCGTGCTCGACGTCTACGGCGCGCGCGAACAACCGCTGGCCGGTGTCAGCGGCGCCAGCGTCGCCGAGCACGTCAGCGTTCCGGTGCGCTACCTCCCGAACTTCTCCGCCGCCGCCGAGCAGGTGGCCGCGGTCGCCGGGCCCGGCGATGTCATCGTCACCATGGGGGCCGGGGACGTGACGTTGCTGGGACCCGAGATCGTCACGGCGCTGCGGGTGCGGGCCAACCGCGGCGCACCGGGAGCGCTGCGATGACCCAGAACCCCGAGCCGCCCGGGGCCACCCCGGCCGACCGCCCGGCGACGACGCGGGCTGCGGAGCGGCCCGCCGAGGAGCCGGGCAACCCGGGTGTCGGCGACCAACCCGACACCCCGGTCCCCGACGACGCCGTCACCGAACCGCTGTTCACGGGTGCGGGCGCCGACGAGACGGAAACCGCTCAAAGCGCCGATCCGGCGGAGGTCGAGGGGCCGCGCCGGCGGGCCCGCCGGGAACGCGCCGAACGCCGCGCCGCCCAGGCCCGCGCCACCGCCATCGAAGAGGCGCGCCGTGAAGCCAAGCGCAGGGCCACCGGACTGCCGGCCAGCGAGTCCAAACCCGTTGCGCGCGGCGTTGTTCGAGGGCTCAAGATGCTGTTGGTGACCATCCTGCTGGTGATCGTCGGCGTCGGGCTGGCATTGGTCCTCTATTTCACGCCAGCGATGTCGGCCCGCAACATCGTCGTCGTCGGCACCGGCGTGGTGACCCGCGAAGAGGTCCTGGACGTGGCCCAGGTGCGGCTCGGAACGCCGCTGCTGCAAATCAACACCAGCCAGGTCGCCGACCGGGTGGCGGCGATCCGACGCGTCGCCAGCGCGCGCGTGCAGCGCCAGTACCCGTCCGCGCTGCGGATCACCATCGTCGAGCGAGTCCCGGTGGCGGTCAAGGACTTTCCCGACGGGCCGCACCTTTTCGACCGGGACGGCGTGGACTTCGCGACCGGGCCGCCACCACCGGCGCTGCCTTACCTCGATGTCGCCGATCCGGGGCCGAACGACCCGGCCACCAAGGCCGCCCTTCAGGTGCTGACGGCGCTGCGGCCCGAGGTCCAGGACCAGGTCGGCCGGATCGCGGCGCCCTCGGTGGCGTCGATCACCCTGACGCTCGGCGACGGCCGGGTGGTGATCTGGGGGACCACCGACCGCACCGATGAGAAGGCCGAGAAGTTGTCCGCGCTATTGACCCAGCCCGGCAAGACCTACGACGTGTCGAGCCCCGACCTGCCGACGGTCAAGTAGCTTCCCGCCCGAATGTGAGGCCAGCCGCCCATTCGGCGCCGAGCGTGCGGCCAGCCGCACGCTGGCGAGACGGAAAAATTTGCGCGCCGCGTGTCGGCGCGCCTGCGGGGTTAGCGCGCGCCATGCCCATACCGTTCTGGTTGCGCGGAACTACTTGACATAACTCTAACTCTATGGTTGAGGTTGAGGGTTTGCCAGGGAGGACCGCCAACGTCCGGAGGAGCCCACCACCGGGAGAGCCGAGCCCATCAGGGAGGAAGACGAATGATGACCCCCCCGCACAACTACCTGGCCGTGATCAAGGTCGTAGGTATCGGTGGCGGCGGCGTCAACGCCGTCAACCGAATGATCGAACAGGGCCTCAAAGGCGTCGAGTTCATCGCGATCAACACCGACGCGCAGGCGCTGTTGATGAGCGATGCCGACGTCAAACTCGACGTCGGGCGAGACTCCACCCGCGGCCTGGGCGCCGGTGCCGACCCGGAGGTCGGACGCAGGGCCGCCGAGGACGCCAAGGACGAGATCGAGGAGCTGCTGCGCGGGGCGGACATGGTGTTCGTCACCGCCGGTGAGGGCGGCGGGACCGGCACCGGCGGGGCACCTGTCGTCGCCAGCATCGCCCGCAAGCTGGGGGCGTTGACCGTCGGCGTGGTCACCCGGCCGTTCTCGTTCGAGGGCAAGCGCCGCGGCACGCAGGCCGAAACCGGCATCAATTCGCTGCGGGAAAGCTGCGACACCCTCATCGTGATCCCCAACGACCGGCTGCTGCAGATGGGGGACGCCGCGGTATCGCTGATGGATGCGTTCCGCAGCGCCGACGAGGTGCTGCTCAACGGTGTGCAGGGCATCACCGACCTGATCACCACCCCGGGGCTGATCAACGTCGACTTCGCCGACGTCAAAGGCATCATGTCCGGCGCCGGTACCGCGCTGATGGGCATCGGCTCGGCCCGTGGCGAGGGTCGAGCGCTCAAGGCCGCCGAGATCGCGATCAACTCGCCGCTGCTGGAACAGTCGATGGAGGGTGCGCAGGGCGTCCTGATGTCGATCGCCGGCGGGAGCGACCTGGGCCTGTTCGAGATCAACGAGGCGGCCTCGCTGGTGCAGGACGCCGCGCATCAAGACGCCAACATCATCTTCGGCACCGTGATCGACGACTCGCTGGGCGACGAGGTGCGTGTCACCGTCATCGCGGCGGGCTTCGACGCCACCGGTCCCGGTCGCAAACCGGTCATCGGCGGCAGCGCCGACAAGGACGAGAAAGTCGGCGCGCACCGCATCGAGTCGGCGAAGGCCGGCAAGCTCACCTCGACGTTGTTCGAGCCGGTCGACGCGGTCAGCGTGCCGGTGCACACCAACGGTTCGACCTTGAATATCGGCGGCGATGACGATGACGTCGATGTGCCGCCGTTCATGCGCCGCTGAGGTCTCAATTTGCTTGCCACTGCGCGACAAACCGGCCGCGGCCGTACGTCGATGCGGCCTGGCGGGCAACACCTTCGGAGATACTGGTCAGGTGAGTGTGCGCATCCGGCGGGTGACCACCACCCGTGCCGGTGGTGTCTCGAAGCCACCCTTCGACACCTTCAATCTCGGAGATCACGTCGGTGATGACCCGGCCGCGGTCGCCGAGAACCGGGCCCGGCTGGCCGCCGCCGTCGGCTTGCGCGCCGGCCGGGTGGTGTGGATGAACCAGGTCCACGGTGATCGGGTCGAGGTGGTCGACGGGGCACGCGACAGCGCGGTGGAAGACACCGACGCCCTGGTGACCCGCACGGCGCGACTGGCGCTGGCGGTGGTGACCGCCGACTGTGTTCCGGTGTTGATGGCCGACGCGCACGCCGGTGTGGCCGCCGCGGTACACGCCGGCCGGGTCGGGGCCCAGCGCGGTGTGGTGGCGCGCACGGTGGAGGCGATGCTCGAGCTGGGTGCGCGGCCCGGCGACATTTCGGCCCTGCTGGGCCCCGCGGTCAGCGGCGACAACTACGAAGTGCCGGCGGCGATGGCCGACGAGGTCGAGGCGGCGCTGCCGGGCAGTCGCACCACCACCGCGGCGGGGACCCCCGGGCTCGATCTGCGGGCCGGAATCGCTTGCCAGCTAAAGGATTTGGGAGTCACCGCAATCGATATCGATCCTCGGTGCACGGTGGCCGACCCGACGTTGTTCAGTCATCGCCGGGATGCGCCCACCGGCCGGCTGGCCTCGATGGTCTGGATGGAGTGACCGCTATGGCGCTAGGAGCATCAGCCCCAGAAAGCGGAAGCGACCGCGAATCGGAATTGACCCACGCCTTGGCGGCGGTGCGCTCACGCCTTGCCGCGGCGGCAGAAGCGGCGGGCCGCAATGTCGGGGAAATCGAAGTTTTACCGATTACCAAATTCTTCCCAGCAACCGATGTTGTGACTTTGTCCCGATTGGGTTGTCGGGCCGTCGGCGAATCGCGGGACCAGGAAGCGACGGCAAAGGCAGCCGAAGTCACTCGGTTGCTGGCGGCATCTGCGCGGACGAACGTGGGAAACCCGCGCTGGCACATGGTGGGTCATATCCAGCGGAACAAGGCGCGGTCGGTGGCCTGTTGGGCGCACACCGCCCACTCGGTCGACAGCGCTCACCTGGTAAGCGCGCTCGACCGGGGAGTGGCGGCGGCGCTGGCCGACGGGCACCGCTCCGACCCGATGCGAATCTATGTCCAGGTCAGCCTCGACGGCGACGAGTCCCGCGGCGGCGTGGACATTTCCCGGCCGGGGGCCGTCGACCAGATGTGCGCTCAGGTCGCGGAGTCGACCAACCTGGATCTGGCCGGATTGATGGCAATCCCGCCGCTGAACTCGGATCCCGACGAAGCCTTTGACCGGCTTCAATCGGAACACCGGCGGGTGCTCGAATCGCATCGGAACGCGGTCGGCCTGTCCGCGGGCATGTCCGACGACTTCGAAATTGCGGTCAAACACGGTTCGACATGTGTGCGTGTCGGTACCGCGCTATTGGGTCGTAGACCGTTACCGTCACCGTAAGTAGTCACTGCAGTAACAGCTTTATCACTAACACCAGGAATCCCAGGGGCTAGAAGGGTCAACGCAATGAGCACACTGCACAAAGTCAAGGCCTATTTCGGTATGGCCCCAATGGACGACTACGAAGACGAGTATTACGACGACCGCGCGCCGTCACGCGGTTTCCCGCGCCCGCGATTTGACGAAGCTTTCCAGGGAGGATACGGCCGCTACGACGGCGACGACTATGACGACCCGCGCCGCGAGCCCGCCGACTACCCGCCGCCCGGCGGCTACCGCGCCGGCTACGCCGAGGAGGCGCGCTACAGCCCCGTTCACCCCCGCGAGTTCGACCGGGCCGAGAGGGGCGGGCCCCGTTTCGGGTCGTGGTTGCGCAATTCCACCCGCGGCGCGCTGGCGATGGACCCGCGCCGGATGGCGATGATGTTCGAAGAGGGCCACCCGCTGTCGAAGATCACCACGTTGCGGCCCAAGGACTACAGCGAGGCCCGCACCATCGGCGAGCGTTTCCGCGATGGCACCCCGGTCATCATGGACCTGGTGTCGATGGACAACGCCGACGCCAAGCGGCTCGTCGACTTCGCGGCCGGCCTCGCCTTTGCGCTGCGCGGCTCCTTCGACAAGGTGGCGACCAAGGTCTTCCTGCTGTCACCCGCCGACGTGGACGTGTCCCCGGAGGAGCGCCGCCGGATCGCCGAAACCGGTTTCTACGCTTACCAATAGACGCAACCGACCCCGCTCGGCGACGGCTTGTCCGTGGGAGGCGATCGCACCCTCGAACGGGTGAGCGATCCCCGGGACCACGTGACGTGGGGCCCGTAACCCGGAGTCGGTAGGCTGGCAGGCGCCGCGCACGTCCGCGGCGCTTGGCATCGCGTGGCATCTCATCGGTAAGGTCGGGGCACTTCAGTTGGTGTTGTTCTTTCAGATCCTTGGGTTTGCGCTGTTCATCTTCTGGCTGCTGCTCATCGCTCGGGTCGTCGTCGAGTTCATTCGGTCCTTCAGCCGGGACTGGCATCCCACCGGCATCACCGTGGTGGTGCTGGAGATCATCATGTCGATCACCGACCCGCCGGTGAAGCTGCTCCGCCGGCTGATCCCCCAACTCACCATCGGAGCGGTCCGCTTCGACCTGTCGATCATGGTGCTGTTGCTGGTGGCGTTCATCGGGATGCAGCTGGCGTTCGGCGCCGCGGCCTGAGCCGATCCCGCCCCCCGCGGCGTGAGCCCGTTCCGGGCCAGGAGTCGGTTCGGACACGTTTTAGCGTCGGTTTGGTTCGCGCGATTTAAAATTTCTCAGGGTTCGGATTTTATTGGGCTCAGTGTTTGAAATTGGTTCTTATTTATTGGGCTAATCAGCAACCGTCGCGCCTGGTGTGACAGGATGGACGGCAGTTGCACTACGGCTACCACTGCGTTCTACACTTTCCAGAACGTTAGACAGGAACTTGAGGGGACGAAACAATGCCGCTTACACCAGCCGACGTCCACAATGTGGCGTTCAGTAAGCCACCGATCGGCAAGCGGGGCTACAACGAAGACGAGGTGGATGCCTTCCTCGATCTGGTGGAAGCCGAGCTGACGCGACTCATCGAAGAGAACAGCGATCTGCGCCAGCGGATTGAAGAGTTGGACCAGGAACTGGCCTCTGGTGGCGGGGCTGCCGCCCCGGCCGCTGCCGCCGCGCCCACCCAGGCCATTCCTGTCCGCGAGCCCGAGCCGGAGCCCGTCAAGGCGGCGGCCGCCCCGGCCGCGGCGGTCAACAACGAGGAACAGGCCATGAAGGCCGCCCGGGTGCTCAGCCTGGCCCAAGACACCGCCGACCGGCTGACCAGCACCGCGCAGGCCGAGTCGGAGAAGATGCTGTCCGACGCCCGCGCCAACGCCGACCAGATCCTCAGCGAGGCCCGCAGCACCGCCGAGACCACGGTCACCGAGGCCCGGCAGCGCGCCGACGCGATGTTGGCGGACGCGCAGACCCGGTCGGAGACCCAGTTGCGCCAGGCCCAGGAAAAGGCCGACGCCCTGCAGGCCGACGCCGAACGCAAGCATTCCGAGATCATGGGCACCATCAACCAGCAGCGCACGGTCCTGGAAGGCCGCCTCGAGCAGCTCCGCACCTTCGAGCGCGAATACCGCACCCGGCTCAAGACGTATCTGGAGTCTCAGTTGGAGGAACTCGGCCAGCGCGGATCGGCGGCCCCTGTGGACTCCAGTGCGGACGCGGGCGGGTTCGAACAATTCAACCGGGGTAACAACTAGCCTTTCAGTGGTGCCGGACGCTCGCCGAGCTTCGGGGTTGGCACACTAGGTCTTGAACACCGCAGTCCCGCTCGTCGCCTGGAGGATGCCCGATGCTCGTCATTGCGCTGGTATTGGCCCTGATCGGGCTTGTCGCCTTGGTGTTCGCGGTCGTCACGAGCAACGAGCTGGTCGCCTGGGTGTGCATCGTCGCCAGCGTGGTGGGTGTGGTGTTGTTGATCCTCGACGCCTTGCGGGAGCGCCAGCAGCGCGAGGCCGGTGGTGACGAAGACCAGGATGCGGGCGACGCCCAGCCCGACGAGGAAGACTACGTCGACTACCCCGAGGAAGTCCCCGCGGAGGGCGAGCCGGAGGCCGCCTCCGAAGCGACCGAGCCGTCGGAGTCCAGCGTCGCGGCCGACGGCCGCAGCGACAAGCCCGCCAAGTAACCTCGGCGCGCTCAGGCGGTCGGCGTGGCGAGTAGGTCGCGCACCTCGTCGTCACTGACCTGATGAAAGTCGTCGTAGACCTGGCCGACCGCTTCGAAGCCGGGCGGCATCGTCACGCACACCACGTCATCGGCCTCGAGCGCGAGGTCGCGGCAGGTCGACTCCGGTCCCACCGGGACCGCGACGGTGATTGATTTCGGGCCCGCGGCCCGCACCGCGCGCACGGCGGCCAGCATGCTGGCGCCGGTGGCGATCCCGTCGTCGGCCAGGATCACCACCCGGTCGCGCAGGTCGGCGATCGGGCGGTCGCCGCGGTACGCGTGCTCGCGCCGGAGCAGTTCGGACGTCTCGCTGTCGATCACCTCACGCACCTGCTCATCGGTGATGCGCAAGCTGGCGACGACGTCGTCGTTCATCACCAGCCCGCCACCGCTGGCCAGCGCGCCCATCGCCAGCTCCGACCAGTCCGGCACCCCGAGCTTGCGCACCAGGAACACATCCAGCGGAGCACCTACGGCGGCGGCGATCTCCCAGGCCACCGGCACTCCGCCGCGGGCCAGCCCGAACACCAGCACGTCGTCGCGGCCGCGGTAGGACATCAACTCCGCGGCCACCGCGCGACCAGCCTCGCGGCGGTCACGGAAATTGCGTGTCGCCGTTCGACGGAGAAAGCCGTTCGGTCGGTTCATTGGTCCGCCCACCAGCCTACGTGTGAAAGCCCATTCACGGAGGCCCGCGCTCGGTCTGATGGCCGGCGCAGGCGCAATACGGTTGCGCGGCAAGGGGATTGGACGTAGCGGGCGATGTCGGGTCTAATGGAGCGATCGCCGCTCAACACCGCCGCAGTGTGGGTGTGATCGCGGCTTCGCCGCTCAACACGCTCCATCGGCTCGGAAGTGAATGCGAGCATCCACTTCGCTCGCCTCAGTCGCGTGTCCGAGGGGGGACTTGAACCCCCACGCCCATTAGTAGGGCACTAGCACCTCAAGCTAGCGCGTCTGCCATTCCGCCACTCGGACAAGACCAAACCAGCATGGGTTGGCAGCTAAGGCTATCGGATTGCCCGCCGCGAACCCAATCCAGTTCCTCGGGACGTCTCGGTGCTCGGCGTCGAGCCGTCCGGCCCTGGCAATGGTAGGAAAGGGGGTTGTGACCATTCAGAGCGGGGCGGCCAACCGGAGCGACGATGTGGTCGAGGTGGTCAGCAAGCTGATCCGGTTCGACACCACCAACACCGGCGATCCGGAGACCACGAAGGGTGAGGCCGACTGCGCGCAGTGGGTCGCCGAGCAACTCGCCGAGGTCGGCTACGCGCCGCAGTATCTCGAGTCCGGCGCCCCGGGCCGCGGCAACGTCTTCGTCCGCCTGCCGGGCGCCGACCGCTCGCGGGGCGCGCTGCTGATCCATGGGCATCTCGACGTGGTGCCGGCCGAGCCGACCGAATGGAGCGTGCACCCGTTCTCCGGCGCGGTCAAAGACGGCTTTGTCTGGGGCCGCGGGGCGATCGACATGAAGGACATGGTCGGCATGATGATCGTGGTGGCCCGGCAGTTGAAGCGGGACGGCATCGTGCCCCCGCGCGACCTGGTCTTCGGATTCATCGCCGACGAAGAGCACGGCGGGACCTACGGCGCGCAGTGGCTGGTCGACAACCGGCCGGATCTGTTCGACGGCGTCACCGAGGCGATCGGCGAGGTGGGTGGTTTCTCGCTGACCGTGCCGCGCCGCGACGGAGGCGAACGTCGGCTCTACCTGATCGAGACGGCCGAAAAGGGGCTGTCGTGGATGAGGCTGACCGCCCGCGGCCCGGCCGGCCACGGATCGATGGTGCACGACCAGAACGCCGTCACCGCCGTCGCCGAGGCCGTCGCCCGCCTGGGCCGGCACCAGTTTCCGCTGGTGCTGACCGACACCGTCGCGCAGTTCCTCGCGGCCGTCAGCGAGGAGACCGGTCTCACCTTCGACACCGACTCGGGTGACCTGCGGGGAGCGGTCGAGAAGCTGGGCCCGATGGCCCGCATGCTCAAGGCGGTGCTGCACGACACCGCGAACCCCACCATGCTCAAGGCCGGATACAAGGCCAACGTCGTCCCCGCGATCGCGGAGGCGGTGGTGGACTGCCGGATCCTTCCCGGCCGCAAGGAGGCGTTCGAGGCCGAGATCGACGAGCTGATCGGACCGGACGTGACCCGCGAGTGGATCAAGGACTTCTCGTCGTATGAGACCAGCTTCGACGGTGACCTGGTCGACGCGATGAACGACGCCCTGCTGGCGCTCGACCCGGGCGCCCGCACCGTGCCGTATATGCTCTCCGGTGGTACCGACGCGAAATCCTTCGCGCGCTTGGGTATTCGCTGCTTCGGTTTCAGCCCGCTGCGGTTGCCGCCGGATCTGGATTTCACCGCGCTGTTCCATGGCGTCGATGAGCGGGTACCCATCGACGCGTTGCGGTTCGGCACCGACGTGCTGACCCACTTCCTGACCCACTGCTAATGAGGACCGCAAGCCGATCACCCGAGAGGACCGTCATGAGCACTGCTCCCGACCCGTACGCATCGCTGCCCAAGCTGCCGACGTTCACGTTGACCTCGCAATCGGTCACCGACGGTCAGCCCCTGGCCAAGCCCCAGGTCAGCGGGATCATGGGCGCCGGTGGCGAAGACGTCAGCCCCCAGCTGAGCTGGTCGGGATTCCCGGACGGGACCCGCAGCTTCGCCGTCACCGTCTATGACCCCGACGCGCCGACGGCCTCCGGGTTCTGGCACTGGGCGGTGGCCAACCTGCCGGCCGACGTCACCGAGCTTGCCGAGGGAGCCGGCGACGGCAGCAATCTACCCGGTGACGCGCTGACGCTGGTCAACGACGCCGGGCTGCGCCGCTACCTGGGCGCCGCGCCGCCGGCCGGTCACGGTCCGCATCGCTACTACATCGCCGTGCACGCCGTGGACACCGACAAGCTGGATCTCCCCGAGGACGCCAGCCCCGCCTTCCTCGGGTTCAACCTGTTCCAGCACGCCATCGCGCGGGCGGTCATCCACGCCACCTACGAACAGAAGTAGGGGAGGGCCCTTCGCCCCAGCCGCGAAAGTGCAACTGCCGACGCATTTTCCGCGTGAACGCGTCGCCCACTGCACTCCCGCGGGGGCTCAGTGAGCCGTCGAGCCGACCGCATCACTGAGCGAGGCGAATTCGCCGTCGTGCAGCCGACGCGCGACGCCGTCGTGAATCTGCTTGGCCCACAAGCCACCTCCGTAGATGAAGCCGGTGTAGCCCTGCAGCAGCGAGGCGCCCGCGGTGATCCGCTCCCAGGCGTCGTCGGCATTCTCGATGCCGCCGACGCTGATCAGTACCAGCCGGTCGCCGACCCGGCTGTAGAGCCGGCGCAGCACCTCGACAGCGCGGCGTGCCACCGGCGGCCCGGAGATGCCGCCGGCGCCCAGCGCCTCGACCCCCGGGGTTTTCAGGCCGTCGCGCGACACCGTGGTGTTGGTGGCCACGATCCCGGCCAGGCCGAGTTCGACCGCCAGGTCCGCGATGTCGTCCACGTCGGAGTCGGAGAGGTCCGGCGCGATCTTCACCAGCACCGGTTTGGTCGTCTCGGCGAGGACGGCCGCCAGGATGGGCCGCAGCGACTCGACCGCCTGTAGATCACGCAGGCCCGGGGTGTTAGGCGAGCTGACGTTGACCACCAGGTAGGACGCCAGGGGGGCGACCAGCCGGGCGCTCGCCCGGTAGTCGTCGACGGCCTGATCGGCCGGCGTTGTCTTCGTCTTGCCGATGTTGACCCCGATCGGCACCTCCGGCCGCTGTCGCGCGAGCCGCATCGCCAGCGCGCCGGCACCGAGATTGTTGAAGCCCATCCGGTTCAGCAGGGCCCGGTCGGGGGGCAGCCGGAACATGCGGGGAGCCGGGTTGCCGGGCTGCGGGTGGGCGGTGACGGTCCCGATCTCGGCATACCCGAAACCCAGCGCGCCCCAGGTGAGCACGCCCAGACCGTCCTTGTCGAAGCCGGCCGCCAGCCCGAGCGGGCCCGGGAAGCGCACCCCGAACACGGTGCTGGCCAGCGCCGGGTCGGTCGGGGCAAGCAGCCGGCGCAACACCCGCCGCGTCCAGGCGAGCCTCGTGACGCCGCGCAGGATGGCGAAAACCAGCGTGTGGATGCGCTCGGGCGGGATCACGAAAAACAGCTGCCGCGCCACGCCGTACAACCGGTGGCCGCCCTCGCGTGGTCGCTCGGGCGTCACAGTTCGGGCTGGTCGGGCCGTCGCCCCTCGACGCCCGCAGCGTCGAAACGAGACTTCTTGCGGCGCAACAAAACTCGTCTACTGCCGTCGGTGTAGAGGCGCACTCTGGTCAACTCCCAGCCGCGGTATTCGGCCTCGATGGACAAACGGGTGGACGCGCTGACCCGGGTGACTTCCGGGGGCAGGCGCAGCGGCACCCATTCGTATTCGTCGGACATCTCGGTGTCCCAGCCCGCGGGCAAGCGGCTGCGCCGGGCCGCGGTCAACGCCTACCCGCCGCGTGGTCGATGACCTGAACTCCCGCACCGGATCCCGACACCACGTACAAGGTGTCCGACGCTTCGTCGAAGGCCAGTGAGTTCGGTTGCTGCACGGTGGGGTAACGCACCTTTTCGACGGGAATTCCGGTGGACAGATCGTAACCAATGACGATATTGGAAAGTGTCGCCGAAACCCAGGCTAACGCGCGGGAACCGGCCAGGCCGTAGGGCGCCTGGGAGACCGGGTAGGCCTGACGCAGGATCAGCGGGTCCACGCCGTACACCAGCAGCTGGCCGCCGCGGGTATCGGCGACCAGGACCCGGCCCAGCGCGTCGGCGGCCATGGTGGTGGCGCCCCTGCCGGCGCGCAGCGCCTGCTGGACGTGACCGTCGGCGCCAATCGTCGTCACAGACGTCTGTCCGCGGTCCAGCACGACCGTCGTATTGCCTTGTGTGGCAAGGCAATCGACGCGCGCGAAGATCTTGTTCCGGGTCTCGACGCTCGCACTGGTCACGGCGCCCGGCGTCGGAGAAGCCAGGGTGTAGACAGCGCCGTCGGCGCTGCCCAACACCAGCTTGCCGTCGGCGCGTTGGGCCACCGCGGTGAATTCGCTCTGGGCGGCCTCGGTGACGCCCACCCGCGCCGCGTGGCCGGTGGTCAGGTCGACCGCGAAGTAGCCGCCGCGTGCGGCGAGGTAGACGGTTCCGTGGCCGTCGGCGGTCAGCGCGGTCGCCGGTCCCGGCAGGTCGACGATGCGGGGGGCGGCCTGCGGGTCACCGAAAACGGCAACGCTGGTGGGGCCTGCCGCGTCGGCACCTGGCGCCAAAACCGCCAGCTGGCCGGTGCCGCCGTCGAACACCGCCGCCGCGGCGCGGGCGGCCAGCGGGCGCACCGCGCCGGCGGGAGGCTGTGACACCGGCGGCGACACGGCCGCCAGCGCGGGTTCGATGGTGCGCGGCGCGCTCTGAAGCGGATTCGACGAGCACCCGACCGTCACGGTCAGCAAAACCGCTATACCCACCAAACCGCCTTGAGCTGCCAGCTTGTGACGTCCTTGTCGTGGCAGCAATTCGTTTCCCTCACGGTGCGGCGGTGGAACCCAAATTCTAAGGAACGCTCTCGCGTCCAACAGGGCCATGCTGCCCGTCTTCGGCCGTACTGGCGAGGTATCGTCTGCTCATGGCCGTCACCGCTGACCGTCATATGACGCAGAAAGAGTTTGCTGTCGAAGACATGTCGACAGGTATTTTCGCTAGCGGATACGGACAAGTCGGTGATGGACGAAGTTTTTCGTTCCACATCGAAAGCGGATCACTCGTCGTCGAGGTTTACCGGCCGCGTCTTGCCGGACCTGTCCCGCAGGCCGACGAGGTGGTCGCCACCGCAGTCCGCAGCCTGGTCGATATCGACCTCACGGACGAACGCAGTCTGAGCGCGGCGGTGCGCGACTCCGTGGCGCACGCCGCGCCGCCGTCGGGCTAGTCACCTGCGGTAGCGGCGCCGCGCACCGGGTAGCGTCGTGGTCGATATGACCGTCATCCTGTTGCGACACGGCCGCTCCAGCTCGAACACCGCGGGCATTCTCGCCGGTCGTTCCGAGGGCGTCGACCTCGATGACAAGGGCCGGGAACAAGCCGCCGGGCTGATCGACCGGATCGGTGATCTGCCGGTTCGGGAATTGATCACCTCGCCGCTGTTGCGCTGCCGTCGCACCCTCGAGCCCCTGGCCGAGGCGCTGTGTCTGGCGCCGCTCGTCGATGATCGGCTTGCCGAAGTGGACTACGGAGAATGGACCGGCCGCAAAATCGGCGAGCTGGTGAGCGAGCCCTTGTGGAAGGTCGTTCAGGCTCATCCCAGCGCGGCGGTCTTTCCCGGCGGCGAGGGCCTGGCGCAGGTGCAGGCGCGGGCGGTCGCCGCCGTCCGCGAGCACGATCGACGCCTCGCGGCCGAGCATGGTGGCGACGCGCTGTGGGTCGCTTGCACTCACGGTGATGTCATCAAAGCGGTCATCGCCGACGCGTATGGCATCCACCTGGACGGCTTCCAGCGCGTCACCGCCGATCCGGCATCGGTCAGCGTGATCCGCTACACCGAGCTGCGCCCGTTTGTGTTGCACGTCAACCACACCGGCGCCCGGTTGTCCGCCGCATTGCGCGCCGGGCCGCCCCCGAAGGAAGAGGCAAAGGCGGAAACGGACGGGCAATCCAACGGCGAGCCGCAGGCGCCACCGGCCACCGGGGTGCCGTCCAGCGACGCCGTGGTCGGCGGTTCCACGGATTAATTCGGCTGCCACCACTATCGGATCGCACGGCGACGGCAACAGCCGGTATTTTGGAGGTGCCATGTCCCGCGCAATTCACGTCTTCCGCACACCCGACCGCTTCGTGGCCGGGACCGTTGGCCAGCCCGGAAACCGCACGTTCTACATCCAGGCGGTGCACGACGCCCGGGTGGTGTCGGTGATCTTGGAGAAGCAGCAGGTTGCCGTGCTGGCCGAACGCATCGGCGCGCTGCTGCTCGAGGTTAATCGCAGGTTCGGCACGCCGGTTCCCCCGGAGCCCGCCGAGGTCGAGGACCTGAAGCCGTTGATCACACCCGTGGACGCCGAGTTTCGGGTCGGGACCATGGGCCTGGGCTGGGATTCGGAGGCCCAGACCGTCGTGGTCGAGCTGCTGGCCGTCACCGATGCCGAGTTCGACGCGTCGGTGGTGCTCGACGACACCGAGGAGGGTCCCGACGCAGTACGGGTGTTCTTGACACCGGAGTCCGCGCGGCAGTTCGCCACCCGCTCCAGCCGCGTGATCTCGGCGGGGCGTCCACCGTGCCCGCTGTGCGACGAACCGTTGGATCCGGAGGGACATATCTGCGCACGCGCCAACGGCTATCGGCGCAACGCGCTGCTCGGGTCAGACGATGACCCCGAGATATGACGACCATGAGGTGTTGCGCGACGGCGAGCTGACGGTCATCGGACGGATCCGCTCGGCCAGCAACGCCACCTTCTTGTGCGAATCGACGCTCGACGAGCGCGCGGTGCATTGCGTCTACAAGCCGGTGGCCGGTGAGGCGCCGCTGTGGGATTTTCCCGACGGAACGTTGGCCGGCCGCGAGCGGGGCGCGTACCTGGTGTCCGCGCGATTGGGGTGGAACATCGTGCCCTACACGATCATTCGCCACGGGCCGGCGGGCCCGGGCATGCTGCAGCAGTGGGTGCAGCAGCCCGGCGACACGGTGGGCACCGATCCGCGGCCGGGTCCGGACCTGGTCGACCTGTTCCCCGCCGGTAACGCCCAGCCCGGCTACCTGCCGGTGCTGCGCGCCCACGACTACGCCGGCGACGAGGTCGTGTTGATGCACGCCGACGATATTCGGCTGTGGCGGATGGCGGTGTTCGACGTGCTGGTCAACAACGCCGACCGCAAGGGCGGCCACGTCCTGCGCGACCTCGACGGCCACATCTTCGGGGTCGACCATGGGGTGTGCCTGCACGTGGAGAACAAGCTGCGGACCGTGCTGTGGGGATGGGCCGGCAAGCCGATCGACGGTCAAACGTGCAAGGCCGTCGCCGGGCTGGCCGAGGCCCTCACCGGCTCGTTCGGCGACGAATTGGCCGAACACATCACCCGCGCGGAGATCGCCGCGCTGGGCATGCGCGCGCACGCACTGCTGGACAATCCGGTGATGCCCGTGCCCAACCGGCATCGTCCGATTCCGTGGCCCGCTTTCTAGCGGCGATCGCAAGCGCGGCGTAGCCATCGGTGAAGGCCATGCCATGCCGTCGGCGATACTGAACCGGTGAGCGATGCCCCCGACGACGAGTCGGCTGAATTGACCGACGCGGCGCTGGCCGCCGATCTCGCCGCCGATGCGGGGGAGTTACTGCTCAAAGTCCGTGACGAAGTGGGGTTCGGCTATCCCTGGGCGCTGGGCGACGCGGGGGACAGCCTGGCGAACGAACTGATCCTGCGCCGGTTGCGTGTCGAGCGGCCCGACGACGGAGTGCTCAGCGAGGAGGCCTACGACGACCTGTCCCGGCTGCAGCACGACCGGGTGTGGATCATCGACCCGCTGGACGGCACCCGCGAGTTCTCCACGCCGGGCCGCGACGACTGGGCCGTCCACATCGCGCTATGGCAACGGCCCAGCAACGGCCAGCGCGAGATCACCGACGCGGCGGTGTCGTTGCCCGCGCGTGGAAACATCGTCTACCGCAGTGACACCGTGACCGCCGGCGCCGCGCGTGTCGGCGTGACGGACAGCATCCGCATCGCCGTCAGCGCGACCCGGCCCCCGGCGGTCTTGTATCGGATGCGGCAGACGTTGCCCATTCAGCCCGTGGCCATCGGTTCGGCGGGCGCCAAGGCGATGGCCATCATCGACGGCGATGTCGACGCCTACGTGCACGCGGGCGGGCAGTGGGAGTGGGACTCGGCGGCCCCGGCCGGGGTGGTGATGGCCGCCGGGATGCACGCCTCGCGGCTCGACGGATCACCGATGCGCTACAACCAGCTCGACCCGTACCTGCCCGACTTCGTGATGTGCCGCGCCGAGTTGGCACCAATCCTGTTGACTGCCATTCGCGACGCGTGGCGTTAGGCGGCCTGGCGTCCGAGCCGGCGTCGCCAGTCTTTCGCTGACAGCAGGCGGACAGCGTTTTCCACGAGGGTCCCCTTCTTGCGACTGTAGGGGTACCACAGCAGTTCCTTTTTCAGCGCGATCCGCTCGGCAACAATGGCTTTCTGGCGGCAGTACTTGCGGATGCCGTCGGCACCACCGGAGCGCGAACCGATCCCCGATTCCTTCCATCCGACCATCGGCAGCCCAAACTGCAACAGGCTTGTGACGACGTTGTTGATGTTGACGCTGCCCGTATTCATTTGCCGCGCAACGTTCATCGCCTTGCTTTTGTCGCTCGTCCACACGCTGCCGGACAACCCCAGATTGGAGTCATTGGCCTTTGCAATGGCTTCCGCGAGGTCGCGGACCTTCATGACCGGAAGCGTGGGGCCGAAGGTCTCTTCGCGCATGCACGCCATGTCGTGGTTCACGTCGACCAGCACGGTCGGCTCGTAGAACAAGCCGCCGCCGTCGCCGCCCGCCTTCCCGCCGACAAGCACGTTCGCGCCCTTGCTCACGGCGTCGTCGACATGGCGGGACACGACCGCGAGTTGCTGTTCAGTGGTCATCGACCCGACTTCGCAGGAGTAATCGTGCCCGGCATCCATGCCGTTGCGCAGCGCAGATGTCTTGGCCACCAACTTCTTTACGAACTCGTCGTAGACCGGCTCCTCGACGTAGACCCGTTCCACCGAGATACATACCTGCCCGGTGTAGAAGAACCCACCCCACACCGCGCCGTCGACGGCGCGGTCGATGTCGGCGTCGGCGCACACAATCATCGCGTCCTTGCCCCCGAGCTCCAGGCTGCAGGGGATCAGCCGCTCGGCCGCCGCGACGGCGATGCGGCGCCCAGTGCCGACCGATCCGGTGAACATCACGTAGTCGACCGTATTGACCAGTGCCGCACCGGTTTCCCCGTAACCGAACACCACGTCCAGCACATTCGGCGCGCCGATCTGCTTCCAACCCTCGACCGCGACCCGCCATGCCAGGGGGGTGAACTCGGAGGGTTTGGACAGCACGGCGCACCCGGCCATCAGCGCGGCGGGGATGTCGAGTAGCGGCACGGACAGGGGCCCGTTCCACGGGGTGATGACCCCGACGAGTTGATAGGGCGCATAGACCACGGTCAGCTTCTTGCCCGCGTTGGCGGCGCCGTAGGGGCGCACCGTCTGATCGGCGAGAAATTCGGCGGCGTTGTCGATCCAATAGTTGATGATCTGCACCGCGGAGATCTCCACGCCGGTGTCGCCCCAGGACTTGCCCGTTTCGAGTTGCAGCGGTGTCAACAGCTCATCGCGATGATCGAGCATCCAGTCGCGCCACTTGCCCAGCCACCGTGCGCGGCCGTCGACTCCCATTTGCTGCCACATCGGCTGAGCCGCCCGCAGCCGGGTGGCCACGGCCTCGACTTCGCCGGCGGTGGCGACCGGGACGTGGCCGACGACCTGTGCCGTCGCCGGGCAGGTGACCACGACTTCTTGGTGCGTGGCCGCGCCCGCGGTGTCTGTTCGGTCAGGTGTGTGGGTCGACATCGCAACCACCTCGCTCGTCGACGTTGGGTGAATTTGCTCGATACCGCTGTTAGCAAACCACGAATCCTGCGGGGGCGATAGCGCTTCCGGGACGCAGGACGGCGGTCGATTCCGGCCTGCATCATCGCCACGCTTAGGCTGATTGCCATGCAGTCCTGGTCTTCCCCACAGGTCCCCGTGCTGGCGGGGCGCGGCCCGGAGCTACGGCTGTACGACACATCTGATCGACAGGTGCGTCCCGTGGCGTCGGGGTCGACGGCCACGATGTATGTCTGCGGCATCACCCCCTATGACGCGACGCACCTCGGCCACGCCGCAACCTATCTGGCGTTCGATCTGATCTACCGGCAGTGGCTGGATCTCGGCCACGAGGTCCACTACGTCCAAAACGTCACCGACGTCGACGATCCGCTGTTGGAGCGCGCGGAGCGCGACGGCGTCGATTGGCGGGAGCTGAGCGAGCGTGAAGTATCGCTGTTCCGCGAGGACATGGCTGCGCTGCGCATGCTGGCGCCAAGCGATTATGTCGGGGTGACCGAGGCGATCCCCGAGGTCGTCGAGCTGGTCGAGAAGATGCTGGCGTCCGGGGCGGCCTACGTGGTCGAGGGCGAATACCCGGACATCTACTACCGGGCCGACGCCACGCCCCAGTTCGGCTACGAATCGGGCTATGACCGCGACACCATGCTGCGCCTGTTCTCCGAGCGCGGCGGCGACCCGCAGCGGCCCGGCAAGATCGACCAGCTCGACGCCCTGTTGTGGCGGGCGGCGCGGCCCGGGGAGCCCAGCTGGCCGTCGCCGTTCGGCGAGGGCCGACCCGGCTGGCATGTCGAGTGCGCGGCGATCGCGCTCAGCCGCATCGGCAGCGGCCTCGACATTCAGGGCGGGGGCAGCGACCTGATCTTCCCGCATCATGAGTTCACCGCGGCGCACGCCGAATGTGTCCGGGGCGAAAGACGATTCGCGCGCCACTACGTGCACGCTGGGATGATCGGCTGGGATGGGCACAAGATGTCCAAGAGTCGCGGCAACCTGGTGCTGGTGTCGAGGCTGCGTGCACAAGGTGTCGAACCGGCGGCCATCCGGTTGGGGCTGCTGGCCGGGCACTACCGCGGCGATCGCTTTTGGAGCGAGCAGGTGCTCGACGAGGCCATCGCTCGGCTGCAGCGCTGGCGCACCGCGGCCGCGCTACCGGCCGGCCCGGACGCCGCCGACGTGATCGCGCGGGTGCGCCAATATTTGGCCGACGACCTCGACACCCCTAAAGCGCTTGCCGCACTTGATGGTTGGACGACCGATGCGCTCGAATACGGTGGCCACGACGCCGAGTCGCCCCGGCTGGTGGCGGCGGCGATCGATGCGCTACTGGGCGTGGAGCTGTAAGCGCCGCGCCGGTGCTGATCGGTAAGCAGAACCGCCCGCCCGCATTGGCGTGGTTCCGCCGCCGTGCATCAGGCGGATATGGATTATTTGCTGACGTCCATACCTCAATCGTGCCATGGTTCCTATGAAACAGCTGTATAACCAGCACGTTAATTAACACTGGTGTCGAATTTCGCGCAGTCGATGCTATTTGCTGAGGGTCAGTATTTCAGGTATATTTTGCGATAACTGCTGGACCATAAGAGGGAGTGAGGTCCGGTGCGTACGGGGAATGGATCAGCGCAGCCGTCATCGGGCAATCTGCTGCGGCGACCGGTACCTCGGGATCGTAGTAAGCCGCATAGGCGTGGTGTAGCTGCTACCGCTGGGCCGAACGGCCCATTTGGGTATTGAACTTCACCAACGGGATGTGGCTTTGATGAACGCGACGTTTCTGAACGCCAGGGCGCCGATACGCCCTCACCAGAACTAGGGTTTTCCGGTGCAGGGCGTAAATGGGTCCACGTGGCCCATCGTGGGGCGAGATGTGGAATTCCGGCGGTCGCTGGCGGCCCTGGGTAACGACGAATTCCACGGGGTGGCGTTGGTGGGCGACAGCGGCGTGGGCAAGTCGACGCTGGCGCGCATGCTGGCGAAGACGGTCGAGTCGGCCGGTCGCACGGTGCATTTCGCGCTGGGCACTCAAACGGGCTACGCAGTGCCGCTGGGTGCGTTTTCTCGCGCGGTGACCCTTGGGGTCGCACACGAACCGGCGGTCATGCTGGCCGCGGCGCACATGTCGCTGTGCCAAGAGAAAAACCTGGTGGCGGTGGTCGACGACGCGCAGTTGCTCGATCCCTTGTCGGCCACCTTGGTCAATCAGCTTGCCGCTGACCGCAGCGCGCGGTTGATCATGACAATCCGATCCGGTGAGCCGGTCTCGGACGCGGTGACCGCGCTGTTGAAAGAGCGCCTGCTGCTGACCGTCCACGTCGATCCGTTCACCCGCGAGCAGACCGCACTGCTGGCCGGCGTGGTCCTGGGTGGTCCGGTCGAGTCGGCATTGGTTGACGAATTGTTCGAGCGCAGCGCGGGAAATCCGTTGCTACTACGCGGTTTTCTGACCGCGGGGCAAGAAAGTGGGACGTTGGTCCGTACGGAAGAGGGCTGGCAACTTCGGGGCCCGTTGCGCGCAGATCGCGAACTTCACGATGCGTTGGAGTTTCGGCTGCAATCGCTGAGTCCAGCGGAGCTGGAGGTGGTGGAGATCTTGGCCACTGCCGAGCGGCTGAAGTGGGAGGTGCTGCGTGACATCTGCGATGCCGACGTGGTAACAACTCTGGAGCGCCGTGGTCTCATCCAGTTGGTCGCCGACGGGTCCCATGCCGTGGCCCAGTTGAATCAGCCCATGCTCGGCGAAGCGGCGACCCGGTACGCCGGGACGGTGCGCTCGAGGCAAGTCAACGGCAAATTGGTGCGGGCTCTGCAAAAACATGAGCGGGCCGGAGGCCGGCTGCTGAGGCTGCCCGGCCTACAGGGCCGAATCCGGTTGGCCCAGTTCATGATGCGAAGCGACCTGGAGCCCGACCTCGATGTGGTGATCGAAGCCGCGGCGGATGCGTTGGCGATGTCGAATGTGGCGCTGGGCGAAGAGCTTGCACGGTTCGCGGTAGATCGTGGTGGTGGTCTGCCGGCCGCGTTGGTGCTTGCCGAGGCCATGAGTTGGCAGGGCCGCGGCGAGGAGGCCGATTCCGTGCTTGTCGACGCCGAACCCAGCGACGACGACGAGTGGCTGATCGCGCGGTGGGGATGTTTGCGCGCTGCCAATTTGCACTTCGGCTGCGGAGACGTTGAAGCGGCCACCCGGGCGCTCGATGACGTGAAAAAGCGTGTGGCGTCCGAGGCCGGCATCCGGCTGCTCACCGCGCTGGAGGTGTCCATGGGTTACTTCCATGGCGACGTTGAGACGACTATTGAACTTGGGCTGGGCTTGTGCGAGTCCGATTTATCACCGACAGCGACCGCGTGGGCGGTTTTCCCAACATGCGGCGCCTTGGCGGCCGCCGGGCGGTTTTCCGAAGTCAGCCGCATAGCCGAACTCGGGCTGCGTGCTTCTCGGCTGTGCGGACTGGGGCCGCATCAATTCAACATCGGGATGATGGAAGTCATGGCCGCGAGCGCCGCCGGCGATGATCGCGCGGTAGAGCGGGTCTATAAGCGTTATGCCGCGATGGCTGCCGGTCTTCCTGAAGCGAAGGCCATGGTCGACGCGATGCTCGGGCTCGTGCACGTTGCACGTGGGGAGCTCGCGTCAGCGTGCTCCGCATTCGTCGACTCGGTTGTGGTGTTCGCCCAGGGTTTTCCGTCCCCTTGGTTGGCGCTGGTGGCCGCCCTGCTTGCCCAGGCGGAAGGGGAGCGGGGAGATGGCGCGGCGGCTGCCGCTGCGTTGCGGCATGCGGACAAGGCCTACGGGCCGCACGTCGCGGTGTTCTTGCCAGAACTCGAGCTTGCCCGGGCCTGGGAGCGAGCGTCGGTCGGCGAGACGGCGGCCGCCCAGACGCATGCGGTGCAAGCCGCGCAAATCGCGGAAGCAGCCGGGATGCACGCGGTCGAGCTACGGGCACGCCATGCAGCTGTGCGCTTCGGCGATCGTTCGCAGGCCAGGCGGTTGGAGAAACTTGCTCGTATGCTGAACACCGCGTTGGCCGAGGCGGTCGCCGACCATGCCCGCGGACTGGCCCAACATGACGGCCATCTGCTCGATGTCACCGCACACAAATTCGCCGATCTCGGCGCATTGGCTTTCGCCGCCGATGCATCGGCGCAGGCGGCCAGCGAACATGCCTGCAGAGGCGACCGCGGTGAGAAATTCGAGTCGTCGACGTGGGCGCACGCTCTGGCCAGCCAATGCGGGGCACGCACACCGGCGGTTGCGGCGGCGGCGTCCCCGCTTCCGTTCAGCGGCCGTGAGCGCCAGATCGTGATGCTGGTCGCGGCCGGTCTGTCCAATCGCCAGATCGCCAACCGGTTGGTCATCTCGGTGCGCACGGTGGAGGGACACCTGTACCGCATCTTCGCCAGACTCGGCATCAACACTCGGGAGCAACTCATCTGCCTGACCCGCAGGGAGCCGTCCGCGCAACGCGAGGTGTCACCCCTCGGCGAGGGGTCGTCGGGCTACAGGAGCCTTGATCACCCTCGGACTGGCTGAGTTTTCGCTGTCGGCTCTTGCGGTTTTAGGCGCCCCTACTCTATCTCCGCGCGCATACCACTCGACTTGTATGTGGCTTCCGACGAGGCCCGCTTGAGGGGCCATACGCTCCGCACATGATAGGCAGTCGGAAGCGCACGGTCGCGATCGTCGATCACCATGTCGACCCGTCCGGACCCGCAGAAACGGTCCAGCTGTGCGAATCGTTGACCGTCGAGAAGCGACTCCCATCAGGCTACGGAAACGGGACCTCGGCTTCGCTGGACTCTTTCAGGCGTTATTTGGCGGCAGCGAGTTCAGCCGTTATGTAGCGGCAATGAGCTCCGAACGTCTCGTCGGGCAGAGGAACGCACTGGCTTGCGGCAGACGGTAAGCAGACTGGTCGCCGCATCGGCAGCCTCCGGGAACGGGGAGATACACCTTTGACGCAGAGACTAAATGGGTCGACGTGGCCCATCGTGGGGCGCGATGTGGAATTCCGGCGGTCGCTGGCGGCTCTCAATAACGGGGAATTCCACGGGGTGGCACTGGTCGGTGACAGTGGGGTGGGTAAGTCGACGCTGGCGCGCATGCTGGCGAAGACGGTTGAGTCGGCGGGGCGTACGGTGCGATTCGCGTTGGGCACCCAAACCGGCCACGCAGTGCCGCTGGGTGCGTTTTCTCGAGCGGTGAGTCTCGGGGTGGGGCATGAGCCGGCCATGATGCTGGCCGCTGCGCATAACATCTTGGGCCAAGACAAGAACCTGGTGGTGGTGGTCGACGAGGCCCAGTTGCTTGATCCGTTGTCGGCCACCTTGGTCAATCAGCTTGCTGCAGGCGGCGGTGCGCGGTTGATCGTGACGATCCGGTCGGGTGAGCAGGTGCTGGATGCGGTGACTGCGTTGTTGAAAGAGCGCCTGTTGTTGACTGTTCACGTCGACCCGTTCACCCGCGAGCAGACCGCGCTGCTGGCCGGCGCGGTTCTGGGTGGTCCGGTCGATTTTCGTTTGGTTGACGAGTTATTTGAGCGCAGTGCGGGAAATCTGTTGCTACTGCGCGGTTTTCTGACCGCAGGGCGTGAAAGTGGGGCCTTGGTTCATACCGAGGAGGGCTGGCAACTTCGGGGCCCGTTGCGCGCGGATCGTGAACTTCGTGATGTTTTGGAGTTTCGGCTGCTATCGCTGAGTCCAGAGGAGCTGGAGGTGGTGGAGATTTTGGCCACCGCCGAGGTGCTGGAGTGGGAGATTCTGCGCGACATCTGCGATGCCGATGCGATGGCAACCCTCGATCGCCGCGGTCTGATCCAGTTGGTCGTCGACGGATCCCACACCTTGGCGCAGTTGAATCACCCCATGCTCGGTGAAGCGGCGACCCGCCATGCCGGGGTGGTGCGTTCGCGGCAACTCAATGGCATCTTGGCGAAAACCCTTCGAAGGCACCTGCGGGCAGGTGGGCGGCGCTCGCAATTCTCGGATCCGCGGGGCCGAATCCGGTTGGCTCAGTTCATGATGCGAAGCGACTTGGAGCCCGACCTCGAGGTGGTGGTCACCGCGGCGGCCAGTGCATTGGCGATGTCGAATGTGGCGCTGGGCGAGGAGCTGGCAAGGTTCGCCGTCGATCGCGGTGGTGGCCTGCCGGCGGCGTTGGTGCTTGCCGAGGCGGTGAGTTGGCAGGGACGCGGCGAGGAGGCCGATTCCATTCTTCTGGGCGTCGATGTCAATGACGCCGACGAATGGCTGGTCGCGCGGTGGGGCTGTCTGCGCGCTGCCAACCTGGCGTGGGGGTGCGGTGACGCCGACACCGCGAAGCGCGTACTGGCCGAGGTGAAACAGCGTCTCGTGACCGAAAGCGGCCTCCAGCTGATCACCGCGTTGGAGATTTCGATCGGGTTCTTCTGCGGCGACGTTGAGACGACGATTGAGATTGGGCCGAGGCTGTGCGAGCCCGATGTAGTGCCGATGGCCACCGTGTTGGCGGCTGTCGCGACATGCGGTGCCTTGATGGCGGCCGGGCGGTTTTCCGAAGTCGGCCGCATAGCCGCTGCCGGCGTGCGCGCGACGGCGCTCTGCAGAGCGGGAGCGCAGCGGTTCGCCGTCGGACTGGCCGAGGTTATGGTCGCGACCGCTGCTGGTGACTATCCGGCAGCCGACCGAATCCACGGGCGTTACGCTGCGCTGGCTGTCGGTCTTCCCGCAGCGGAGGCCATGGTCGACGCGATGCTGGGACTCGTGCAGGTCTCCCGCGGTGAGCTCCCGTCAGCGTGCGCCACTCTCAGCCGGTCGATCTCGCAACTGTCCCAAGGCTTTCCGTCACCTTGGTTGTTGGTGGTGGCTGCCCTGCTTGCCCAGGCCGAGGGGATGCGGGGAGATGTCGCGGCGGCCGCCGCTGCGTTGCGGCGTGCGGAGGACACCTATGGACCGCACGTCGCGGTGTTCTTGCCGGAACTCGAGCTCGCCCGGGCCTGGGAGCGGGCAGCTGCCGGCGACACGATCGCTACCCAGACGCATGCGATGCAAGCGGCCCAAGCCGCCCGGACAGCCGGGATGCACGTAGCGGAGATGCGGGCACGCCATGCGGCTGTGCGCTTCGGCGACCGTTCGCAGGCTGAGCGGGTGGATGAGCTCGCCCGGAGGCTGAACTCGCCATCGGCGCAGGCAGTCGCTGACCATGCCCGCGGTCTGGCCCAACATGACGGCCATCTGCTCGATGTCGCCGCACACAAATTCGCCGATCTCGGCGCATTGGCTTTCGCCGCCGATGCATCGGCGCAGGCGGCCAGCGAACATTCCCGCCGGGGCGACCGGCGCGAGGAGATCGAGTCGTCGACCTGGGCACACGCCTTGGCCAACCAGTGCGGACTGCGTACACCGGCGCTCGAGGCCGCGGCGCGCCCGCTTCCCTTTAGCGGCCGTGAGCGTCAGATCGTGATGCTGGTCGCGGCCGGATTGTCCAACCGTGAGATCGCCAACCGGCTGGTCATTTCGGTGCGCACGGTGGAGGGACACCTGTACCGTCTGTTCTCCAAACTTGGAGTCAACCACCGCGACCAGCTCGTCCAGCTGCTGAACCTGGATTTGTCCGCGACACAGGACGACGACCCCGGCGCGTCATGACGACGTTCCGCAACGACCCATGGACATCGCGGACCGCGGTAATTCGTGCTGCTCAGCGGGGCGGGTCTGCTGGCCGGGCCGCGTAACAGCTTCGAGCCAGCATCCTCGGTGAAAACCGCTGTCGCAGAATCAAATCCGCGCCGGTACATCCATTTTCGGTTGAGTATTTGCGCGTCGCTGAAGGAGTCACCACTCTGTCGGCTTGCGCTAACCACTCTATGTGCGCGCAGTTACTACGCTACCCGGCTTGATAAGCCTGACAACAGGATTGAAACCCATACGCTCCCGATCATGTCGAGACCGTTGCTGGGTCAAGCCCTCCAGCGCCCCGGTCGAAAACAGCAAGTGCACTGAAGTGCCCGACCCATGCCAAACCGAGGATTTGGAGGACTTGTGAGTACCAATCCGTTCGATGACGACAACGGCAGCTTCTTCGTCTTGATGAACAACGAAGAGCAACACAGCCTGTGGCCGGCGTTCGCCGACGTTCCAGCCGGCTGGCAGATCGTTTATGGCGACACGGACCGCGCCGCGTGCCTGAACTACATCGAAGAGAACTGGCCCGATATCCGGCCGAAGTCTCTACGGAACAGGCTGGCGGCAGCGCGCCGGGGTTCTGGCAAGTAGACCGCAAGGGAATCCGATGACGATTGATGACCGGGCGCTGGTGGTTGGGCGCGAACAACTGACGGATGTTGATGGTGGGCCATTCCCGCTGACGCGCGGACAGCTGGATATATGGCTTGCGCAGGAAACGGATCGCCAAGGTGCGAGGTGGCAGCTGGGCTATCTTCTGCGAATCGAGGGCACGGTCGACCCGTGGTTGCTCGAGCAGACGATCCGTCAAGTGGTGCGCGAGGCCGAACCACTTAGAGCCGTTTTTTTCCAGGTCGATGGCCACGTGTTCCAAGAGGCGGTTGATTACCCGGATGTCGAGCTTGCCTGCTATGAGTGCATGGGCTCGCAGGATCCTGTCCAGGAAGCCTATCGGTTGGCATCCGCGATTCAGCGCACGGTGATGCCGCTTAGTGGTCCGCTGTTTAAATTTGCGTTGTTGCAGACGCGGGCAGATGAATTTTATCTTTTCGTGTGCTGCCATCATATCGTGGCGGACGGAATCGGCCTTGCTCTTATTTGTCATCGGATCGGAGATGTCTATAGTGCCGTGGCTTCGGGCGCGCCGATTCCACCGGTCTTTTTTGGATCGCTGAGTGATCTGATTGCTTGCGAGTCAGAATACGAAGCGTCCGCCGATTATCTCGAGGATCAGGCCTATTGGACCAAGAACCTGCCGGCGGAAAACGAACCGCGTTATCGGTGGGCGCCCGCCGCGGGCGGCCGTGATTCATATGAATCTTCTCCGCCGGTTGAATTGGATCCTGTCGTTGTCGCCGGGATCCAGGAGTTGTCGCAGGCGCTGGGGGTGCGTCGCTCGTCGGTGATTGCTGCGGCGTGCGCGCTGCTGGTGGGTGGGTGCGACGTCGAGACCTCGGAGGTGGTGTTCGAATTTCCGGTAAGCAGGCGGGTGCGTCCGGAGACACAGACGGTTCCCGGAATGGTTACCGGGTTCGTCCCACTGGTATTGAAAGCTTCGCCGGACTCCGCGGTTGCCAGTTTTTGTGAACACGTCGACACGCGACTGCGGGAAGCGTTGCACCATCAGCGGTTCCCGGTGCACGCTATTGAAAACAAGCGCCCCCGAGGCTCCGCGCATACGTCGAATCGCATAATTCTTAATTTCATTCCGACGACAAATCTGGCAAATATTGCTGGTGCTACGGTTTCGGGGACCCTGACGCATACTAATCTCGTCGATCAGCTTGGACTGGACTTTTTCAGCGACCATGATCGGCTTTTTCTCGGCATGCAGCCCGGCGCTACGACAAGTGGGTTCGGGGGCGCTGGCCAATGGCTTTCTGATTGTGACGTCCGCGATTTGGTCGAGCGGTTGGAGCGGGTGTTGGTGGCGATGACCGCCGACCCGACACGGCGGCTCTCGTCGGTGGATCTGCTCGGTGAGGGTGAGTATGCCCGGTTGGGTGAGATCGGTAACCGGGCGGTGTTGAGCGAGTCGGTGAGCACGTCGGTGTCGATTCCGGTGCTCTTCGCTGAGTGGGTGGCCCGGATACCGGAGGCGGTGGCGGTGACCTTCGAAGCCCGTTCAATGACGTACCGGGACCTCGATGAGTCCTCAAATCGGTTGGCGCACTTGCTGGCCGGCCGGGGGGCGGGCCCGGGCGCCTGTGTGGCGCTGCTGTTGTCCCGGTCGGCCGAGGCGGTCGTGGCGATCCTGGCGGTGCTCAAGACGGGGGCGGCGTATCTGCCGATCGACCCGGGGCTGCCGGCGGAGCGGACCGGGTTCGTGCTGGCCGATGCCGCGCCGACGGCGGTGATCACCACGGCGGGGCTGGCCGAGCGGCTCGACGGGCATGACGTGGTGATCGTCGACGTCAACGATCCCGCTGTTGAGGCTCAGCCGTGCACGGGCCTGCCGGCGCCGGCCCCCGACGCTATCGCCTACCTGATCTACACCTCGGGTACCACCGGGGTGCCGAAAGGCGTGGCGATCACCCATCGCAACGTGACCCAGCTGTTGGGGTCGTTGGATGCCGGCCTGCCAGGTGCGGGCGTGTGGGCGCTGTGTCATTCGTTGGCTTTCGACGTGTCGGTGTGGGAGATCTTTGGTGCGCTGTTGCGCGGTGGGCGGCTGGTGGTGGTGCCCGAGCCGGTAACCGGGTCACCGCACGACTTGCACCACGTGCTAGTCGCTGAACAGGTCGATGTCGTCACTCAGACCCCGTCGGCGGTGGCGGCGTTGCCGTCTGAGGGGTTGGAGTCGGCGGCGTTGGCGGTGGTCGGTGAGGCCTGCCCGGTTGAGGTGGTGGATCGGTGGGCGCCGGGGCGGGTGATGGTCAACGCCTATGGCCCGACCGAGACCACGATGTGCGTGGC
>NZ_LZHT01000117.1 GCF_001667315.1 Mycobacterium sp. 852002-10029_SCH5224772 | reverse complement strand
CCCCCCACCGCACCAGGTCGCCGGTGCGATACATGCGCGCTCCCGGCTCGCCGAACGGGCAGGCCACGAACCGCGACCCGGTCAGCCCGGCCCGGCGCCAGTAGCCGCAGGCCACGCCGGCGCCGGCCACGTACAGCTCCCCGACGACGCCGTGCGGCACCGGCCGCAGGGAGTCGTCCAGGACGAACAACGCGGCCCCGGGCACCGGGGATCCGATGGGCGCCACAGGCGATCCGGCCTGTAGCGGGGCGCTGACCGCCGCGTAGACCGTCGCCTCGGTGGGGCCGTAGGCGTTGATCATCGCCCGCCCGGGCGCCCACCGGTCGACCAGCTCCGCCGGGCAGGCCTCACCGGCGACCACCAGGGTCGCCGACCCGAGTCCCTCGGGGGAGAGCACGTCGGCCGCCGACGGGGTCTGACTGATCACGCTGACGTGTTCGGCGTCCAGCAACGCGTGGAAGTCGTGCGGGGATCGCACCACCGAGTCGGGGATGACCACGAGCCGCCCGCCGTGCAGCAGCGCGCCGAAGATCTCCCAGACCGAGACGTCGAAGGCCAGCGAGTGCCACTGCGACCACACGCCCTCGCGCGGCAGCCCGGAGTCCCCCGACGCCAGCAGTTGGGCGACGTTACGGTGGCTCACCGCAACGCCTTTGGGCACGCCGGTGGTGCCCGACGTGTAGATCAGGTAGGCGATATCGTCCGCGCCCGGCGCCGGCAACGGGGTGCAGGGCTCGGTGTCGACGGCGGGGTCGTTCACGTCGAGGACGACGACGTGATGCCCGCGCAGCCGGGTGGCGAGCTCGCCGGTGCTGATCGCGGCCATCGGCGCGGCGTCGGAGAGCATGAACCCGATCCGCTCGGCCGGCAGCCCGGGGTCGATGGGCAGGTAGGCGGCGCCGGCCTTGAGGACCGCCAGGATCGCCACGATCGCGTCGGCCGAACGGCCGAACAGCAGCGCCACCCGCTCGCCGGGGCCCACGCCGAAGCCGGCCAGCCGGTGCGCCAGGCGGTTGGCGGCCTCGTCGAGCTCGCGGTGGGTCCACGAGCGGTCTTCGAAGCTGAGCGCCACCGCGTCCGGGGCGCGGGCCACCTGCTCGGCGAACAGCGTCGGAACCGAGGCGTCCACGGCGGCGGCTGCGGTCAGCGCCGCGCGGTTGCCGAGGACGTCGAGGCGGGCGTGCTCACCGGCGTCGAGCAGATCCACCGACGACACCCGGCGGGTCGGATCGGCGGTCATCGCCGTCAGGACGCGCTCCAGCCGCCCGATCAGCGCCCGGATGCTGTCCGCGTCGAACACGTCGGTGCGGAACTCGACCCGCCCACCGATCCCGGCGGGCTCGTCGCCCTCGGTCCAGCGTTCGGCCAGCGAGAACACCAGGTCCATGCGGGCCACCTGGGTGTCCAGGGGGATCGACGTGACGCGCACGTCGCCCAGTGCCAGCCCGGCCCCGGGGTCGTCGTCCTGGCCGGCGAAGTTCTGCCAGGCCAGCATCACCTGGACGAGCGGGTGATGCGTGAGGCTTCGGGTCGGGTTGACCCGCTCCACCAGCACCTCGAAGGGCACGTCCTGGTGCTCGAAGGCTTCCAGGCTGCGGGCGCGCACCCGCGCGAGGAGGTCGGTGAAGCTGGGATCGCCGGCCAGGTCTCC
>NZ_LZHT01000116.1 GCF_001667315.1 Mycobacterium sp. 852002-10029_SCH5224772 | reverse complement strand
GCCCGCCCCCGGCCCACCGCCGCCGCCCAGGCAGCCGCCGGTGACCATGTACCTGCACTTCCCGTTCGTCACGGTGCCCATCCCGATCAACCCGCCGCCGCCCCCGCCGGGCCCATAGGACGTGGCCAGCACGTGGCGCACGCGCTCGGCTGGGCGCACACTGGCAATGACGGCACGCACTCCAAGGAGGTCGGATGGGCGAGCACGGTGGGTTCGGATTCGACCCCGATGAGTTCGATCGAATGATCCGCGAAGGCAGCGAGGGGCTGCGCGACGTGTTCGAGCGCGTCAGCAGGTTCGTCGCCGCCCCCGGTGCCCGGGCGGGCTGGTCAACGATTTTCGAGGACCTGTCGCGGCGCCCCCGCCCCGCGCCCGAGACCGCCGGCGAGGCCGGGGACGGCGTGTGGGCCATCTACACCGTGGACGCCGACGGCGGCGCGCACGTCGAACAGGTCTATGCGACCGAACTCGACGCGTTGCGGGCGAACAAGGACAACCTCGACCCGCAACGCAAAGTGCGTTTCCTGCCCTATGGCATCGCGGTCAGCGTCCTCGACGACGATTCCGAAGAGCCTTCGTAGCAGGCGTTTTCGGCTCAGCCCCGCGCGACGACGTTCGAGTCACCGGAGTTGCTGATCTTGGGTGTGCCCGAGCGGTAGGTGACCTTGTTGTTGAAGCCCGACGCGGTGATGCTGTCGACCGCCTCGATGGTGATGGCGTTTTGCACGCCGGAGACCGAGAGGCTGGTGCAATGCCCGCTGATCGTCACCGTGTTGGAAACGCCGCTGACGCTGACGATGTTGTCGTTGCAGGCGATGGTCCGGTTCTCGTTGACGCCGGCGACGCTGAGCCGGGTGCCGCGCGGTGCGGTGGGTGAGGCCGACGGCGACGTTCGCCGCGAGGCCGACGGGGCCGGGCTCGTCGAGACGCTCGGCGGCGCGGTGATAAAAGACTTCACCCCCGAAATCTGGTGTGCGGCAAAGGCCGCGATGCCTCCCGCCAGCGCGACCACGCCGACGGCGACGACGGTGCCCACGATCCACCACGCGCGGTTGCTCGAGGGGCGGTGTGGGGGCGGTCCGGGAACGGGACCGCCGAAGGTCCACGGGAGCGGTGGTGGCGGGGCGCCCGGGGCGGACGGTGGATGACCCTGGCCGGCGGGCGCGGAGCTGGCCTGCTCTGAGGCCCACGCCGACTCGGCGAGCGGGCGCTCGAGTTCCCGGATCCGCTCTTCCGGGTCATCGTTTGCTGCCATGCATTGAATATGCCATTCGCTTCTGCGGTTTCGGCCCGTTCGGTAGTTTTGGGGATCGTGCCCGATTTGCCGAACCGCCAGGTGTTGTTGCGTCGTCGTCCCTCCGGGCTCGTCCGGCCGGACGACACGGAAGTGGTCACCGCCGCCGCACCCGAACCCGCCGCGGGGGAGGCGCTGCTGCGCACCACCTACGTCGGCATCGACGCGGCCGCCCGCACCTGGCTCGACGACCAGCCCAGCTACCTTCCGCCGGTGCAGCTGGGTGAGGTCATACGCGCGGCCGGCATCGGCGAGGTGGTCGCGTCGCGTTGTGACGCCTTTGCCGTCGGCGACGTCGTCACCACCCTGACCGGCTTTCAGGAGTACGTGATCATCCGCGACGACGTGTTCAGCACGCCGATCCCGGGCGAGGACGACCAGCTGGCGATCATGTCGGTATACGGGCCGACCGGCGCCACCGCCTATTTCGGGATGACCGACATCGGCCGACCGCAGCCCGGGGAGACGGTCGTGGTGTCGGCGGCCGCCGGGGCCACCGGATCGGTCGCCGGGCAAATCGCGAAGATCGCCGGCGCCCGGGTGGTGGGCATCGCGGGCGGCGCGGAGAAATGCCGGGCGGTGGTGGAGGACTTCGGGTTCGACGCGTGCATCGACTACAAGAACGACGACATCGCGGCGGCACTCAAAAAGCATTGCCCGCAACGGGTCGACGTCTACTTCGACAACGTGGGCGGGCCCATCCTCAACGCCGTGCTGGGCCGGCTGGCGCCCCGCGCGCGTGTGGTGCTGTGCGGCGTCATCTCCAGCTACCTGACCGGCGATCACCCGGGGCCGGCAAACTATGTGAACCTGTTGTCCAAGACCGCCCTGATGCAGGGCTTCAACGCGCTGGATCAGTGGGGCCGCTTCGACGAGGCGTTCGCCGCGCTGCGTGGCTGGGAGGCCGCGGGCCGACTTCACCACCGGCAGACCATTTTTGAGGGCATCGAGTCGTGTGTCGATGCCCTCAACGGCCTGTTCACCGGCGTCAACGTCGGCAAGACGCTGGTCAAAATCAGCGAACCCGGCGCGCGCTGAGGCAGAAGGATGCGGCGCACCCCCACCGCGTGGTTTTATAACACCGTTTGCGAGAGTTGCCTGGGGAGATCGCGCCGGGCTTGACGAGCCGGCTTTCAACGATGGGTGGTTTGTAGATGGATCGTCGCAGCATGATGTTGATGTCGGGGCTCGGCATGCTGGGGGCTGCGATGCGCTTGCCGGGCGCCTGGGCCACCCCGTCGGCGCCGCAGGCGCCACCGTCGGCCGGCGGCGGGCCCTACATCTTCGCCGACGAGTTCGACGGGCCCGCGGGCTCGGCGCCCGATCCGGGCAAGTGGACGGTCCAGACCTGGCAGGACGACGTGTTCCCGCCGGTGGAGGGGATCTACCGCGACGACCGCCGAAACGTGTTCCAGGATGGCAATTCCAACCTCGTCCTGTGCGCCACCCAGGAGATGGGCACCTACTACAGCGGCAAGCTGCGCGGCAACTTCCGCAGCATGATCAACCAGACCTGGGAGGCGCGGATCAAGCTGGACTGCTTGACCCCCGGCCTGTGGCCCTCGTTCTGGGGCGTCAACGAGGACCCACTGCCCGACGGCGAGGTCGACATCTTCGAGTGGTACGGCAACGGCAACTGGGCCCCCGGGACCACGGTGCACGCGGCGTCCAACGGGAAGACCTGGGAGGGCAGGTCGATTCCCGGCCTGGTCGACGGCAACTGGCACACCTGGCGAATGCACTGGGGCGAAGAGGGATTCGAGTTCTTCCGGGACGGGGCGCAGTACTACAAGGTGCCCAACAAGCCCATCCACGTCGCCGGCGGCGCCCCCGACGACTTCCGGTGGCCGTTCAACAACCCCGGCTACTGGATGACCCCGATGTTCACGCTCGCCGTCGGCGGGGTGGGCGCCGGCGACCCCGCCGCGGGTGTCTTCCCGGCGTCCATGCTCATCGACTACCTCCGCATCTGGTAGCCGTCACGTCAATTGTTCGAAGTGGCTTTGAGCACCTGAACCAGGTTGAACTGCCACCGCTCGACCAGCCGGAAGCCCAGGTCGTGCGGCACCGCGAACGCCGGGGTCGCCCCGTACCGCGGGCCCGGCGGCAGCGCCGCGCCCCGCTCGTGCGCCGGCTGCGACGGGTCGGCCTGGGTGATGATCCAGACGACGCCGCAGTGGCTCAACGGTTTGGCGACGACCTCGGGGATGAGGTTGGTGTCGAAGACGTCGCTGCGGTCGGTCGCGCGTTGCCACAGCGTCAGGTCGACCAGCGTGCGATAGGCATCCGGGCGCGCCGCCAGCAACGGACGCATGGGTGCCGGCATGAACGTCACCGTGTCGTTCACCAGCAGGCAATCACCCGGCGCCGCCTGCGCGGTGATCAGGTCGGCCACCTGACTGTAGTCCATGCCGTATTTGGCATACGGGTTGCGCTGCACCCGAACATAATTCGGCGCGGCAGCCACGGCGAAAAGACCGACGAGCGCCGCGGTCACCCACGGCCTGGCGGCCACCGCGCCCGCGCAGGCGCCCAGGACCAGCGCCATCGCCGGAGCGGTGAAGGACAGGTAGCGGGGCGTGTAGATCGGGTGAACCAGCGCCGAATAGGTCACGATCGCGGCGGTCGGGATGACCAGCCATCCCGCCGCGAGAACCAACAGCTCCCGTTCTGATTGCGCCAACCGCGCGGATCGGCTGAGCCACAACACGATCGCCGCGCACATCAGCAGCGCCGATAGTATGGCGAACGGCGGGCTTCGTTCGAAATACTGCTGGATCAGCACGTCTTCGATGGTGCGGTGACCGATCGGGGCGACCCAGCTGATCTGGTGTGCCTGCCCGGCGACCGTGAGCAGGAACGGCAGCACGGCTCCGACCGCCACGCCCGAGGCAATAACGAAGCCCGCCAACACCGTTCGGCTCCGGTGGAAGACGCCGACGAAAACGCCGTACGCCGCCAGCAGCAGCGCGAGGTATGCGTCGAGCACAATCGATAAGGCAAGCGCGACACCGTAAGTCAGCCACAGCCACCGGGTGTCGCGTCGCGCGGCATAGACGAGCAGGACGGTCAGCCACACGGCGGCCGTCATCGACATGGCATAGGGGCGGGCTTCGATGCCCGCCCAGGTGGTCCGCGGCAAGATCGCGCAGAACACGCCGGAGGCCACCGCGACGGTCCGTGACGAGAACTGCTTGCCCAACACGACGATGCCGGCGGCCGCGCCCCCCGCCGCCAGGCCACTGGGCGCGCGGGACCAGAACTCGGTGGGCGGAAAGATCTGAAACCACCCGTGCATGAGCAGGTAGTACAGGCCGTGGACGGCATCGACATTGCCCAGCATGTGGAACATCTGGGCCAGCGAACGGCTGTAGGAGGCCGAGATGGTCGCGGCCTCGTCGTACCAGAAGGAGGGCCGGGCGGCCCCGGCCATGCTCACCGCGACGGCCAGCACCGCGACGATCAACGGGTCCAGTGCGGCCACTGCGGCCGGTCGGCGGCCGCCAAGCACGCCGGGGCTGAACACACCGCTATGTTGCCAGAAGCGAACCGGGGCGATCGGCGGACTCAGTCCCTTTATTCGAACGTATGATCGATCAATGGGACCGCTCGCGTCGATCGGGTACAACGGGCAGCCGGTCCGTAGCCCGTTTCGGGTGCTCCGGCCGCCGCTCGCCGTGCTTGTCGACCTGACGGTGCTTTTCCCGCGTGAGCCGCACCGCTCGGGGCGCTATCAGCCCAACGGCCTGCAGCTGCACAAGGTCGTCGAGGGGTGGCTGAGCTGCTGGGCCCTGTGCGAGCAGGGCGATTGGTGGGGCCTGGTGACCTATCCCGTCGCCTACGGATCCCAGCGCCGGACCGTGACGCACTGGGTGCCGGCCTGGACGTTGCGCCGCAAAGGCTGACTGCGCGGGCGGCCCGCCAATGCGATGATTGCTGCCCGTGGAAGCAAGTTGGGCGTCGGTCCTGAGCAAGCTCATCGCGTTGGCGGCGGTCATTGCGCTGTCACCGATCACGGTCATCCCCGCGGTGCTGGTGCTGCACGCGCCCCGGCCGCGCCCGGCCAGCCTCGCCTTTCTCGGCGGCTGGCTGCTGGGGCTGGTCGGTTTCACCGCCGCGTTCGTCGCCGGCTCGGAACTGCTCAGTGGCTTTCATGCGACCCCGCCGAAATGGGCGTCGTGGGTGCGCCTGGTCTTCGGGGTGGCGCTCCTGGCGCTGGCGGCGTTTCATTGGTTCACCCGGCACCGCAATCGCAGCATGCCGCGCTGGATGCGTTCGTTTTCCACGCTCTCTCCGGTGCGCGCCGGTGTGGTGGGAGCGGCCCTGGTGCCGCTGCGGCCCGAGGTTCTCATCCTGTGCGCGGCGGCCGGTTTGGCCGTCGGCAACAGCAGCCTGAGCGCCGGCGCCGAGTTGGTCGCGGCCGCGATCTTCGTCGTCGTCGCCGCGTCGACGGTGGCCTTCCCGATCCTGGCCTACGTGGGCGCCGGTGACCGCCTCGAGGGAACCCTGGAACGTCTCAAAGCCTGGATGGAAGCCAACCACGACGCGATGCTGGCCGTGATCCTGTTCCTGATCGGGTTGATCGTGCTCTACAACGGGATTCGCGCGCTGGCCTGACCCGGGTTCGGCCGACTACGGCGCGTTTCGGCGTCACTTCGGCGCGGCGATGGGAGGATGCCGCCCATGGCAGGAAGCTGGGGCACCGTGTTGACCGGGCTGGTTCCGCTCGGTCTGGTCATCTCGCTGTCGCCGCTCACGGTCATCCCGGCGGTGCTGGTGCTTCAGGCGCCGCGGCCGCGGCCGAGCAGCCTTGCGTTTCTGGGCGGCTGGCTGCTCAGCCTGGCCGCGCTGACGGCACTGTCGGTCACGGCCTCCGGCCTGCTCGGCGGCTTGGACAAGGCGCCGCCGCGGTGGTCGTCGTGGCTGCGGGTGGTGCTGGGGGCGGCGCTGATCGTGTTCGGTGTTGTCCGGTGGCTCAAGCGGAACGGCCAGGCTGGGTCACCGGCGTGGATGCGATCGTTCGCCAACATCACCCCGGCCCGTGCCGGGACCACCGGGGCGGTGCTGGTCGTGGTGCGACCGGATGTGGCGCTCATCTGCATCCCGGCCGGATTGGGCATCGGCACCAGCGGGCTCGGCGCCGCCGGCGACTGGGTGGCCGCCGCGTTCTTCGTTGCCATCGCGGCGTCGAGCGTCGCGATCCCGATCCTGGCGTACGCGGTCGCCGGCAGCCGCCTCGACGACACGCTGGCACGCCTCAAGGAGTGGATGGACCGCAACAACGCCGCCCTGCTCGCCGCGGTCCTGGTGGTGATCGGCGCGATGGTGCTCTACCACGGGATTCACGCCCTGTAGCCACCGTCGGCCAGACCAGCGTCCTCTTCGAGCCTGTTGGTCGCGCCAAAGGCCAACTCGCGGAACAGTTCCCGACCGTAGCCGGCGAGCATGCCCAGATAGCCCCGAGCCGCCCATTGCGCGGCGTGCCGCTCTTCGTGGTGCAACACCCGGTCCAGCTCCAGGCGGCTGCAGCCCGGCGCGCCGTGCCCGTCGAGGCACCAGGCGTGCCCGGAGCGCACGATTCGGCGCAGTTGTTCTGCCGGGTCGGCAAGCCTGCCCAGGTTCACCAGGAAGATGTCACCCCAGGTGGTGCCGCCGCGCTGGGTATACAGCCGCTGGATCCAGTTGCCGCCCAGCCCCATCAGCATGCCGTTGGGCGTGGTGACCAGACGCCCGCCGTTGCGGTGCACGAACGGGACGTCGCGGGTGTAGCTCCAGCTGTTTGCCTGCTGCCGCAGGCGGATTCGCGTCACCTCGGTGGCGCAGTACGGGGTGGCCGGAAAGTCGGTCGGCCGCTTGCCCGCCGCGCCGTAGTCGGTGCCCGCGTTCAGGATGTAGGTCATCAGCGCCGCCGCGCGGGCGTCGTCCCCGCGGGTGCCCGGCGGCAGCAGGAAGAAGGATTGGCCGGCCGGGTCCTCGATCTCCACCATCCTCGTGAGGACCGCGAAGCTGGTGCGGGTGATGTCGTGTCGGCGGGTGATCTCGGCGACCGCGCGCGGGGGCACGCCGCGGCGTTCGGCGTTTTCCCGCCATCTCGTGGAATAGCCCTGTGCGTCCATATCTTTCCGGTCCATTGTTATCCATGGTTAGGGTGGAGCGAATGAAGAGGCGGCCCTGGCGACGCGCGCGCGGCATCAGACAGATCACCCGAGGACTGGGCACGCTGGATCGAGAACTGTTCGACGCGATCGCCGAGACGGACACTCCGCTGCTGGACGCGGTCATGCCGCCGCTGACGCGGGCGGCCGACCATTCCAAGCTGTGGTTGGCCATCGGCGCCGCCCTGCTCGCCACCGGCAGGCAAAGCGCGCAGCGCGGCGCCACCCGCGGGGTGGTGACGCTGGCCGCCACCAGCTTGGTCACCAACCAGTTCGCCAAGCGCATCCGGCGGCGCCCGCGCCCCGGCTACGACTTGGTGCCCTTGATCAGGCAGGTTCGCCGCCGGCCGACGTCGAATTCCCTGCCGTCGGGACACTCCGCCAGCGCCGCCGCGTTCGCCGTCGGGGTGGGTTTGGAGAACCCGCCGCTGGGCTTCGGGCTGGCGCTGCTGGCCGGGCTGGTGGGTCTGTCGCGGGTGGCGACCGGCGCGCACTACCCGGGCGACGTCATCGCCGGGTTCGGGATCGGCTCCGGCCTGGCGGTGCTGGGCGGCCGGCTGGTCCCGCCGATCGTCGAAACGGCCCTTCCGCGAACTGAACCGCTGCGCGTCGCGGCACCGCAGCGGCCCGACGGCGCCGGGGTGGTCCTGGTCATCAACCCGGAGTCGGGCAGCGGCACCGGAGCTCGCGTCGTCGACGAGGTGCGCGCCGAGCTGCCGAGGGTCGACATCCGCGAACTGGGTCCCGACGACGACCCGGTGGAGGTCTTGCGCGGCGCGGCCGCCGGCGCCGAGGTGCTGGCGGTGGGCGGCGGCGACGGCACCGTGGCGGCCGCCGCGGGGGTGGCCATCGACGCCGGGCTCCCGTTGGCGGTCTTTCCCGCCGGCACGTTCAACCACTTCGCCAAGGACATCGGCTGCGACACCGTGGCCAAGACGGTCGACGCGATCCGGAGCGGCAGCGTGGCGTACGTGGACCTGGTGTGCCTCAACGACGCTCAGATGGTCCTCAACACCGCCAGCATCGGCGCCTACCCGGCCTTCGTGCGGCGGCGCGAAAAACTCGAGAAACGCGTCGGCAAGCCCCTGGCCGGCCTCTACGCGATGCTGCGCACGCTGCGCAAAGAAGAGCCGGTGCGCATCCGCTACGACAACAAGACCCTGCTGACTTCGCTGTTCTTCCTTGGTAATTCGCTGTACCTGCCCACCGGCTTCGCGCCGTCGCGGCGGATCCGCATGGATGACGGGCTCATCGACGTCCGGATCCTGGAAGCGGGCCGGCCGTGGGCCAGGACCCGGATTCTGACCGCGCTGGCGCTGGGCCGGCTCGAACGCAGCCCGCTCTACCACGAGTTGCAGGTGCCCGAATTCAGCTTCAACGCCGTCGACGGCCCCACGGCCGTTGCCCGCGACGGCGAGGTCGGCAACCGCTACGACGACGCCAGCTTCATTACGAAATACCGGATTCTTCCGGTGTTTCGTCCGCTTGCCGGTGTGGGGCCCCCTCGGTGAGGTCGCGCACCTGCGCGTAGCGCGCCGCCACCTCGGGTGAGGGGGCGGCGGTGTATTCGTCCACCGGTGGCGGATTCCACGCGGGTGGTTGCGGCGAGCCGCTCAGCGCCCACGCCGCCTGCCGCGCCGCGCCCGCCGCGACGTACTGCGCCGGGGCGGGCGCCAGCACCGGCATGCCGAACACCGCGGGCGCTATCTCGCGCAGCGCCCTGGATTGCGCGCCGCCGCCGACCAGCAGGATGCGGCGCGCGACGACGCCGTGTGCGGCCAGATGTGCGACGCCGTCGGCGAGCGAGCACAGCAGTCCCTCCACCGCGGCCCTGGCCAGGTTGGCCGAGGTCGCGTTGGAGACCCGCAGGCCGTGCAAGGCTCCAGTTGCATTGGGCCGGTTAGGGCTTCGCTCGCCCTCGAGGTAAGGGACCATGACCAGTCCGTCGCTGCCCGGCGGTGCCGACAGCGCGAGCCGGGACAGCTCGTCGTGGCCGACTCGCAGCATGGCGGCGGCCGCGTCGAGTACCCGCGCGCCGTTGAGGGTGCACACCAGCGGCAGGTAGCGCCCGGTGCCGTCGGCGAATCCGGCGACGAACCCGGCGTCGTCGCGGACCGGATCGGCGGTGACGGCGGCCACCACCCCCGATGTGCCGATCGAGACGATCACGTCGCCCTCTTCGGCCCCCAGGCCCAGCGCCGCGGCGGCGTTGTCCCCGAGGCCCGCACCGAACGTCGTTGCGCCACTGGCGATGCCGCCCGACGGGCTCAGGACGGTAGGGAGGTGCGGGTGGCGTCCGCGCAGGGCCAGCTCCAGCAGATCGACGCGGTAGTCGCCTGCCGCGGCGTCGTAGTAGCCGGTGCCGCTGGCGTCGCTGCGATCGGTGGTCAACGCCGCGATGTCGGCGTCGCCGCGTAGCCGCCACGTCAGCCAGTCGTGGGGAAGGCAGACCGCCGCGGTGCGGTCCGCGTGGCGTGGCTCGTGGTCGGCGAGCCAGCGCAACTTCGCCACGGTGATCGCGGCCAGCGGCACCACGCCCACGGCGTGGGCCCACGCCCGCGCTCCACCCAGCTCGCGCACGAGTGCCTGCGCGGCGTCGGCCGAGCGCACGTCGTTCCACAGCAGCGCCGGGCGCACCACCCGACCGGTCCGGTCCAGGCACACCATGCCGTGCTGCTGCGCGCCGACGGCCAGAGCGTCGACGCCGTCCAGCCCACCCGCGGCCGCGATGGCGTCGTGTGTGGCAGATTCCCATGCGGTTGGGGAGATTTCGGTACCGGTCGGGTGGACGGCCTGGCCCTCGCGGACCACCTCTCCGGTGGCGGCGTCACACACCAGCACCTTGCAGGATTGGGTCGAGGAGTCGATCCCGGCGACCAACGTCATGGTTCGTCGGCTCCGATCAGCGCCCGCAAGGTGGCCTGCGCGCCGCGCCGGTGCAGGCAGTCCAGCGCCCACAGGTAGGCCTCGCGGAAGCGCGGCGCGTCGACGAGGTCACCGAATAGCGAACGGTTGGCCAGAAACGCGTCCGGCTTGTCGGATTGGGAGCGGGCGATGGGAACCAGCGTGTCCGCCAGCCGGTCCACCACCTCGATCGGTCGGCCCTGTTCGTCGACACCCTCGGCGTACCGGGCCCAGCTCGCGACGATCGCCGCGGACAGCCGCACCGGACCGCCGGTGCGCAGATTGTCATGCACGACGGGCAGCAGCCATTTCGGGATGCGGTCCGAGGAGTCGGCGCACAGCCGGGCGACTGTGTCGCGCACGTAGGCGTTGGCGAAGCGGGGGAGGAGTTCGCTGCGGAACTCGGCCAGGCCCGGGATGCGTATCAGTGTCGGCATGGCCTCCGAATCCAGGTAGCGGGCAAGGAATTCGGCGATCACCGGATCCTGGGCGGCCTGGTGCACCAGCCGATACCCGGCCAAATGCGCGAAATAGCACAGGCCCTGATGGCCGGCATTGAGCAGGCGCAGCTTCATCGCCTCGTACGGCGCGACGTCGTCGACGAGCTGGACGCCGGCCCGGTCCAGGGGTGGCCGCCCGGCGGCGAAGTCGTCCTCGATCGCCCACATGGCGAACGGTTCGGCCACCACGGGCCGGTCGTCGCGCACGCCGTATTCGGAGTCCAGCCGCTCCACCACGTCGGGTGTGGTCACCGGCGTGATCCGGTCCACCATCGAGTTGGGGAAGCTCGTCTTCTCGCGCATCCAGTGCGCGAGTTCGGGATTGATCTGCTCCGCGTAGGACGTAAAGGCGCGCCGCGCCACGTCTCCGTTCCCGATGATGTTGTCGCACGACACGATGGTCGGGGAGGCCAGGCCGCGCGCCCGGCGCCGGTCGCACGCCTGCGCCACCAGTCCGAACACGGCGCTCATGGGCGGCTGGTAACCGCCCTCGGTGATGGTGAGCGAGATGATCCGGGTGGCCGGATCGGCGAGCAGCTCGATGACCGATTCGGGATCCTCAGGCGCATAACGGAAGTCGACGATGGATCCGATGATTCGGGGTTCTCGGGTGCCGTCGGGGTGTTCGAGGATCAGCGTGTACAGGTGATCCTGGCCGCGCATCGCGTCGCGCATCTGCTGGTCACCCGGCAGCACGCCGACACCGCAGATACCCCAGTCCTGGGCGAGCCCGGCGTTGAGCAGGCGATCGATGTACATGGCCTGGTGGGCGCGGTGAAATCCACCCACACCGAAATGCGCTATGCCGATGCCGATTTGGCTGCGGTCATAGGTCGGGACGGGAATGTCGAGACCGCTCAGGTTCCGTGCGTTCAGCTTCACTCGAGTGTCACCTTAGCGCGGAGTCCGCCGCGGCTAGCTCAGCGCTAGGCGTTTGGACACAGATCGCGCAACGCGAAGATCACCACGTCGGCGGCCTGTCGACCGTTGATCCCGCCGGTGCCCTGGTCGGCGTCGGAGCGTTGCAGCGCCAGCGCCTCCAGCTGCTGGGGAGAAGCCCCCCAGGAAAGCTGCTGGCATACTTCCGCGCCCATCTGCAACAGCGCGTCGTCGCCGCCATCGACGGCGTGAATGCCGGCGTTGTGCAGGTCGTCGAGAAAGGCCGCCTCGTCGGCTCGCGCCGGTCCGGCCCAGATGACCCCGGCGAACAGAAGTGGACCAACCGTCAGCGCCGCGCCCATGAACCGGGCGTCCAGCCCGCGTGCCTCCATCCAACCTTCTCCCCGTGTCTGCCCCCGATGCAGATGATGCACCTTTACACACAAGCGCATCATCGGCCGTGCAGAAAATTCGGAGGATGGACGGTCGGCAAAGACTAGCCGACGCCGCCGCGCGGCGCGCGGGAACTCAGATCAGCGTGACTAGCTCGGGCACAGGTCACGGACGGCGTAGACGACGATGTCGCCGGCCTGTTGCGGACTGAGCCCACCATTGCCCTGCCGTTCGCTAGAACGCTGCAGCGCCAAGCCCTCGAGCTGCGCGGGCGGGGCACCCCACGATATTTGCTGGCAGATGTTCAGGCCCGCCTCCAACAGCGCCGCGTCGCCGCCGGTTACGGCGTGGATCCCATCCTTGTGCATGTCATTGAGAAAGCTGGCCGCGTCGGCCTGCGCGGGGCTGGCCCAGACGAGGCCGGCGAGAAGCGGGGCACCGAACAGCGCCGAGGCGATGAAACCGGCAGCTAGACGACGTCGTGACATAAGCCCTTCCCCTTCGTCTGTCATCGGTTGCTCTCACGGTGTTCACCTCTATGTAACCTCCTGGACAAGATTTGTGCACCCAATTTTCGCTGTGAATGACCTGCGGAAAAATAAAGTCCGCGGGATTTGAAGTCGGGCGCTGGCGCGACGGGGGACGCCGACGGGGCCGCCGACCCGGAGCCCGCTATCGCCCGGACGGCGTGCCGGCACGACCCGCCGCGCGGGGCGCTGCGCCCAGGACTATTGGCGCAGCTCAGGAATGTCTTCTGGCAAACTTCCGATCCGTGACACCGTTGTGACGTCACCATTTGGAAACGGCGCGGTGCGGCGTGGCTTGTGTCGCGTGTCGGCTGCTGACAATTGGCCCGGTCGTGAAAAGACGGCCTCGGTACGGCTAGGCGGGCCTGCTGCACTGATTGACTGCGGAAATAGCTGAGCGTGAATAAAGGAGAGTTGAAGCTGATGGCGATCGTCGATCGGTTCAACATGAAGGTAGTTGCCGGCGCTGGGTTGTGCGGAGCAGCTATAGCGTTGAGCCCCGGCGCGGCGGCCGCCCCGCTGATTACGGGCGGCCACGCGTGCATCCAGGGGCAAGCGGGCGATGCGGCGCCGGCCGCCGGAGGCCCCGTGGCCGCGGGCGCACCGGCGGACATGTGCGCGGCGCCGCTCACTGACATGTCCGGTGTGCCCATGGCCGTGCCCGGGCCGGTGCCGCTCGGTGCCCCGGTGCCCATCGTGCCTCCGCTGCCCCTTGCGCCGCCCGTGCCGATAGTGCCTCCGGTGCCGGTGGTGCCCGCTGGGGCGCCCCTGATTGCCCTGGGCGGGCCGGTGGCGGCTGGAGCTCCGCTGGAGGCCGCCGCCCCGATCATCGACATGTCTGGGGTGAAGGACGCGCCGACCGGTCCGGCGCCCGCCGGCGGGCCGGTCCCCGGTGAGCCGGTTCGGCCCGGACCGTCGAGCTGACGTCAACGCTCTTTCCGTGTCGGGCGGGCCCGCTGGTTTTCCTACCAGCGGGCCCATTCCGTTGCGCGAGTGGGCGAGCTCAAACGGCAGCGCGATGAAAAGCGTGTGCCCCAACACAATCGAAGCTCCGCACCCGTCCTGCATGTGGGTGCGGAGCTTCGAGCTTCGTGAAGATTGGCCGCTGCTAGTCCTGCACGATCACCGGGTCGCCGACGTTGACGTGGTTGTAGTACCACTCGGCGTCATCGGGGCTCAGGCTGATGCAGCCATGGCTGACGTTCTCGAGTCCCAGTGAGGGGACGGCCCAGGGGGCCGAATGCACGAACAGGCCGCGGCTGGTGATGCGGACGGCGTGATTGACCGTGAGCAGGTAGCCGTTGGGATCGTCGACGGGGATGCCGACGCTGCTCGAATCCATGGTCACCGCGGGCTCTTTGGAGAGCACGGTGTACGAGCCGACCGGTGTCGCGTATTCCGGCCTGCCCAGCGAAGCCGGCATCACGCCCTGCTCCCCGAAGTGCGGCCGATGGTGCGGCGCCGGGAGTTGAGTCGGCGGTCCCGCCTCGACTCCGTCGATGCTCACGGTGAACGTGTGCTGCGAGACGCTGGCCACCCCGATGACCGCGGGACCCGTTGTGATCTCCGAGGTCGCCTGGCCCACCGTCAGCGCAATGGTGCTGTGCGCCGGCCAGTATCGATCGGGCACCCACTGCACAACCTTGTTGTCGAGCCATTCGAACTTGCCGGTCATCGCGGGGGTCGACTTGACCTTGACGGCACGCTCGGCCGCGCGCCGGTCGGCTGAGGTGGTTACGGGCGCGCCGAACGTCACCACCACGGGGTGCGCCACACCCACCACCTCGCCGCGCGTCGGCGAAACCGACGCGATGGCAGGCCCCTGCGACAGGTGGGCCGACGCCAGGCTCACACCGGCCGGCGCCACGACCACACCGGCAGTAACCCCGACGACCGCAACAACACACCGAACACCTGTCCGCATGGCCTCAATTCCCTTTTAACTGACATCGTTGCAATAGGGATGATAAATGGCTGCTGACCTGCGGAAGCGCAACGGCACGTGGATATTTGGGCACGCCTCGGTCACGTTTTGGCTACGGCGGGTTTCGTTCAATGCTGATCGCCGCACCGTGTCTGCGAAGTTCTCCATGGTGGGCAACCAGCTAACGACCGTTCGCGGGGGCGGCGGCCTCGACAACCGTGCAAACCCATTGGACCAATCCAGGTTTGGTGCTCTCACAACCTCGCGATTCCGCGGAGGATCTTCATGAAGGGCAATGCGCTGGACAGCCCGCGGCTGAGTTTGGGCTGGATGGTGCTCATGTTGAGCAGTGTGGGATACCGGACACCATGATCGCGGTAGGTGGCGAGCTGATCGAGGACCTCGTCGGGTGTTCCGCTGAGTAGGCATCGGCGCATCAAAGCCCGCGGTACCGCATCGATGTGGGCGAGCGTCGTCGCCTCGTCGAGTAGCTGCGGCAGGATGTCCTGATAGCCGGTGCATCCCTCTCCCATCGGATGACGGGCGCCATGCTCGGCCCATTCCACATCCGGGAGAAGGAGGGCATACGTGCGGGCGGGCACTGACTCCAAGGCGTCGTCGACCTCGGCCGTACTGCGCCCGGTCACGACGAACTGCGTGATCGCGGCGACGATGGAGTACGGATCCCGGTTGGCGTCGTCGGCGGCCGCCCGAACCTGTTCCAACCCGATTGCGTACCGTTCGGGGTTAACGATCGCCACTGGGAACCACCCGTCGGCGTAGCGACCCGTCGCCCGCAACATCCGCGGTCCGTGCGAGGCCACCCAGATCTGCGGCCGTTTGCCTTTCACGGGAGGCAAGGTGAAAATCGCGTTGCGCAGGGGGAACCATTCCGAATCTCGATTCACCAACTGCCCGTTGGAGTTCCACAGCGCACGGATCGTCGCCAGCCCCTCCTCGAATCTGGCCACCGGCTTGGACCAGTCCACCCCGTATGGCTCGTTGCCTTCGCGTTCCCCGGTTCCGATCCCGAGGACCGCGCGGCCCCGGGTCATCAGGTGCAGCGTCGCCGCGGCCTGCGCCGTCACGGCCGGATTCCGGCGGCCGGTGTCGGTCACGCAGGTGCCCAGTCGCATCCGGTTGAAACGATGCCGGCCGGCGAGGTGCCCGAGCGTCGTCCACGGCTCCAGGAATGCGTCCGCATCGGGCGCCAGTCGGGCTATCCCGCTGTACTTCGGCGTCATCACCGCTCGCGGCAAAAAGGCATTGAGATGGTCGGGCAGCCAGTACGAATCAGCACCGGTCAGCTTCGCAGTCCGATAACCCATTTCGGCCGCCGCCGTCGGCCCGAACCGGCTATGCAGTGGCGCTTCGACGACACCGAACTTCACTGCCTCACCCCCCGGTTAACGCGACGGAAGACCGCATGGTTGCCAGCGTTGAGACTTAACAGCGGTCGTGGCCCTAGCGCCGGCATGGGCAGCCGCGCCGTGGGTGCCGTATCACGCCGCCAACGCTATGTAGGGCCGAGCAAACGGGACTAGCCATCGCGCGCGGTTCTGTGGCCAGACTGCGCATGACACGCCAATCGCCGTGGCGTCGCCTCGAGCAAGGAAGAGATTCGGTGCCCGGGCCGCGCTGCCCAGCATGTGGAAAGCGTTGCCGGTGGTGAGACGTGGAGCCGATGACGGGAATCGAACCCGCGTATTCAGCTTGGGAAGCTGATGTTCTGCCATTGAACTACATCGGCACGGTCGCCTCAGCAGGCTAGCATCCAGCGGCAGGCGCGCTCACCCGCGCGGGGGCCTGACCTCTGCCTACCTCCCGATTAAGAGCGCGCACGCGAAATCTAAGACGCCTATCTAACTATTCTCATAACGCTGATATTTATTATTTCGTTATCGCAACGTAATGTGCTCCGGGTGGGTCGGCACGAATTAGCCAGGAAGCGGCGTAAGCCATCAGTGGCCCTGGCAGCGGTGCTCGCCCCCGCGGCGGTGTTCTTCGCGGTCTCCGGAGACGTTCATCCATTGGCTGCCCAGCCGGCGCCAAAACCCGTTATCAGCGACGTCGCCCCCTGTTGCGTGCAAATCGTGACAGCCGCGGCGAAGCGGCCCGCTAAAGGACTCGATGACGGCCAGCCCACCGCCGCATCGCGCTACCACAGACAATCGCGTTTCTTGCCGGTCGGCCTTGCGGCGGAGCAGGGGCTACAGGTCCGGACGATCTTGGTCGAGCGCAGCATCAGCGCGGAGTTCCCCCAGATCCACGAGATCGGTGGGGTGCGGCCGGATCCGCTGCCCTGGCATCCCCGGGGGTTGGCGCTTGATGTCATGATTCCCGACCCCGGCAGCGCCGAGGGCATCGCTCTGGGCAACGCGATCGTCGCCTACGTGATGCAGAACGCCGCGCGGTTCGGGATCCAGGATGCGATCTGGCGGGGCGTCTACTACACGCCGGGCGGATCGCAAGCCAGCCGGCTCGGCCATTACGACCATGTCCACGTCACGACACTCGGGGGCGGATATCCGACCGGCGGGGAGGTCTATCTCCGCTGAGCCCGTTCAGCAGCAGATAGGCTCGTCGCGTGTTGCTCTCCGATCGCGACCTCAGGGCTGAAATCACCGCCGGCCGGTTGGGCATCGACCCGTTCGACGACGCCCTGGTGCAGCCGTCCAGCATCGACGTTCGCCTTGACTGCATGTTCCGGGTGTTCAACAACACCCGCTACACCCACATCGACCCGGCGAAGCAACAGGACGAGCTGACCACCTTGGTCGAACCCGCCGAGGGGGAGCCGTTCGTGCTGCATCCCGGCGAGTTCGTGCTGGGCTCGACGCTGGAGCTCATCACCTTGCCCGAGGACCTCGCGGGACGGCTGGAGGGCAAGTCGTCGCTGGGCCGCCTCGGCCTGCTGACGCACTCGACCGCCGGGTTCATCGATCCCGGGTTCAGCGGTCACATCACCCTCGAGCTGTCCAACGTCGCGAACCTGCCGATCACGCTGTGGCCGGGCATGAAGATCGGTCAGCTGTGTATCCTGCGGCTGACCAGCCCGGCCGAACATCCTTACGGCAGTTCGCGAGTGGGGTCGAAGTACCAGGGCCAGCGAGGGCCCACACCCTCGCGCTCCTATCAGAACTTCATATCGTCTACATAGGTTCTGTGGGGCCCGCTCGCCCCCGTTCTGCGCGATACTTAGGTAGCCGTAGTTTTTACCTCCGCCTGGCCGTGGTTTAGCGTGCAATGCCTTTGGAGGGGTTGTATTGGATATCGTGCTCGGGGTGTCGATGGCACCGTCGTCGATCCAAATGGTTGTCGTGCAAGGCGAATACGCCGACGGCGCCACGGTGGAAGAGGACGCGATCGACGTCACCGCCGCCGATGGCGCAGCGACCGCGAGCGCGCCCGACCGCGTGATCTCGGCGATTTTGGGCACCCGCGAGGGCGCGGCCGATGCCGGCCTCGAGTTGTCATCCATCGGGGTGACGTGGACCGATCAACTCGAAGCGGCCGCCTTGCGCGACGCGCTGACCGCTCACCGGCTCGACAATGTGATGCTGGTCTCGGCGTTTCTTGCGGCGGCGGCGCTGGCGCAAAACGTCGGCGGCGCAATGGGGTACGAACGCACCGCCGTGCTGTTGGTGGAGCCCGACACCGCGACGTTGGCCGTCGTCGAGACCTCCGACGGTTCCATCCCGGATGTTTACAAGCAGCAGATCCGCGCCGAATCCTACGGCGCCGCCGCCGAGCAACTCGGCGCGATGGTCGCCGGGCTGCAGAAGCTGGAATCACTACCGGGCGGGCTGTTCGTCGTCGGCTCGGGCATCGATGTCGCGCCGTTGACGTCGGTCTTGCAGTCGACGACATGCCTCGACGTGAGTGTGGCCGAGGAGCCGGACATGGCGCTGGCCCGCGGGGCCGCACTGGCGTCGGCGAACGCCCCGCTGTTTGCCTCCTCAACCGCTGCGCTGGCCTATGCGCAAGACCCCGGTACCGGCGCGGTCGACCAGCACTCCCTGCCCGAATACCTCTATGTTCCCTTCGGTCCGCAGGCCGCCGGTGACGACGAGCTCGCCTACAGCGCGGTGGGGGATGAGGATGCCGACTCGCCGACCGTTGTCATCGAACGGCTGTTCCTTCCCGAAGCGAGTCAGCCGCAGCGGCGGCCGGCCTTGCTGGTCGGTAGCGGGTTGGCGGTAGCCGGCATCAGCGCGGTGCTGGCGCTCGAGATCGCGTTGGCGATCGGCATCCGCACGACGGGAACCGTCGCTTTGCAGCCGACCCCGAACCAACACCTGATCGTTCCCACCGAGCAGGCCCCGGTACCGGTGCAGGCGTCCGTACCGGAGCCGAAGATCAGCCTGCCGGCCCCGGTGGCCGCGCCGAAACCGTTGAACCCCCCGGTCGCCGCGCCGCTGCCGGCGGTTCCGCCGCCGGCGGCCCCTCCCCTTCCCGCGGCCCCGCCGGTGATTCCGGTTCCCGTTGTCGTTCCCCCGGTTCCGGTTCCGGTGCCGGTCCGCATCCCGATCCCGAATCCCGTTGTGAGGCCGCCGCTGTTCGAGGCCCCGCCGCGAGTTCCGGTCCCTCAACCGGTGCTGCCCCAACCGCCGGCACACATTCCTCAGCCGCCGACGCCCCCGAAGGTGGGCGGCACGGTTCCGCAGTCGCCGCCGCACCAAACGTCTCCCGGTGAAGGCACCCCGCCCAAGCCGAGCGCTCCGGGCAACTCCGGCGGCGGCCACGTTCCCACTCCCGGTTCCGGTGGCACGGGTGGCTCAGGTGGTGGGCATGTTCCGACGCCTGGCTCGGGTGGCTCTGGTGGTGGGCATGTTCCGACGCCTGGCTCGGGTGGCTCTGGTGGTGGCCACGTTCCGACTCCCGGTTCTGGTGGCTCTGGTGGTGGCCACGTGCCCACGCCGGGTTCCGGTGGCTCGGGTGGTGGCCACGTGCCCACGCCGGGTTCCGGTGGCTCGGGTGGCGGCCACGTTCCGACGCCGGGTTCGGGTGGTGGGCACGTTCCGACACCGGGTTCGGGTGGCGGTCATGTACCGAAGCCTGGTGGGGGCGGTCCGGGCGGACTTGGCGGCGGGCACGCTTCTGCCCCCGGCGGCGGGCTTGGCGGTGGCCACGCTCCTGCTCCCGGAGGCGGCTTCGGCGGCGGTCATAGTGGCGGCGGATTTGGCGGCGGCCACGCTCCGGCACCTAGCGGCGGCGGAGGCTTCGGCGGCGGGCACAGCGGCGGTGGCTTGGGCGGCTTTGGCGGCGGCCACAGCGGTGGTGGCTTTGGCGGCGGCCACACCGGCGGAGGCTTCGGCGGCGGCCACGGCGGCGGCGGCTTTGGCGGCGGCCACGGCGGCGGCGGCGGCCACAAATAGTCTCGATTTGCCGAACCTCCCTGCAGCAAGCGGCCACGGGCACCGGCAACGCAGCACGCTAGGGTGGCGTCGCGAAGCCCCCATGCGGTGCCAGCGCAGCTGTCCTGGCACAGCACGGCAACCACGCGTTGGACATTTGGAGGAGCGGTGGAAGTCGTACTCGGCGTGTCGATGGCACCTGAGACAGTCCGCATGGTGCTGGTCGAAGGTGCGGCCGCCGGCGGGGTGACCGTCGATCAGGACGGCTTCGACGTCGTCGGCAACCCGACCCCGGCTGCCGCCGCCAATCACATCGTCGCGGCCATTCTCGGCACCCGCGACAGCGCGGCACAGGGCGGCTACCAGCTCAAGTCGAGCGGGGTGAGCTGGACCGACCCAGCCAAGGCGGCGGCCCTGCGAGATGTGTTGGCGGCCCGCAGAATTGAGAACGTGATGCTGGTCTCGGCGGTGATGGCCGCCGCGGCGCTGGCGCAGGCGATGGGCAGCGCGACCAATTGGGCCCGCACCGCGTTGCTGCTCGTCGAGCCCACCAGCGCGACCCTGGCGATCGTCGACACGTCCGACGGGACGGTCACCGACGTGCATCGGCACCCACTGCCCGGCCGCGACGACGTCGCGCTGGCGAAGCTGACCGCGATGGTCTCGGGCGCCGAATCGATGAGGGCGCAACCCGAGGGAGTGGTCCTGGTCGGCCCGGACGTGGACATCCCGTTGATCATGCCAACGCTCGAGGCTGCGACGTCGCTCTCGGTGACCACTCCCGAGGAACCCGAGATGGCGCTGGCCCGAGGCGCCTCGCTGGCCGCGGCGAACGCGCGGTTGGGTGCGCCGCGGACGATCACGATGCCTTCCGCGCGGATTTCCTCGACCGCGGCGGCCGGGTACGCCCACGACCCCGAAGCGCGCAGCACCCCGTCGCGCGACCGGCACAGCCGAAAGTCGGTGGCCACGGTCGTCGGCGTGATGGCCATTTTTGTCACCGGCTTCGTGGCGTTGTCGCTGGCACTGGTCTTCGGCAGCCGCCCGCACGTGGACCAGCCACCGGACGTCAGCACCAACGTCGTCGCTCCGGAGAATCCGCCGCCCCCGAACGCCGGCCCGCCGGGGCCGCCGCCGCCCTCGGCCTCCGCGGCGGAGACGCCCGCAGCACCGCCGTCGCCTGCTGCGCCGTCACCGCAATCCGGCGACCACGAACACTGGGACGACTGGCTGCAACGCCACTTGGACCCCGGAATCCCGGCCCCTTAGCCCGGTCCCGGCCCACCCCCCGACCGCCGATCACGCGTAAAATCGGGGCACTAGGGGAATAACGGTGGGGACTCAGCGATGTCGCACGCCATCATTTCTAGCGACGACGACGCCCTCACCGTGAATGGCTAGCAACCGACTATTGGAGGAGCTTTGGACACCGTACTTGGTGTGTCGATGGCCCCGACCGCAGTCCGGATGGTGCTGGTCGAGGGGGAAAACGGCGACGGTGCCACTGTCGATGAAGACAATTTCGACGTCACGACGGCCGCTGATGCAGCAACTGTCACCGCCTCCGACCAGGTAGTCTCTGCCATCTTGGGGACGCGTCAGGGCGCAGCAGAGGGCGGCTACCAACTGGCGTCGACCGGAGTCACGTTCACCGACCCGGTCGAGGCGGCCGCGCTGCGCGACAAGCTCGCCGCCCACAAGGTCGAAAATGTGATGCTGGTCTCGGCCTTCCTGGCCGCGGCCGCGCTGGCCCAGGCCGTCGGCCACCGGACCAACTACGCGCAGACCGCGCTGCTGTACATCGAGCCCGACACCGCGACGCTCGCGATCGTCGACAGCGCCGACGGATCCATCGCCGACGTCCGGCGCCAAGTCCTCCCCGACGATGACGAGGCGGCGGTGGCCGAGCTGACTCGGATGGTCTCCGGCGCGGAGAATATGGAAAGCCGGCCGGACGCGGTGTTCGTCGTCGGCTCCGGCATCGACGTCCCGCTGATCAAGCCCGCGCTGGAGGCGGCGACGACCCTTCCGTTGACGGCGGCCGAGGAGCCGGAGACGGCGCTGGCCCGCGGCGCGGCCCTGGCGTCGGCGCATGCCCCGCTGTTCGCGTCGTCCACCGCCGCGCTGGCGTACGCGCAGGACCCGGGCACCGGGGCGATCAACCCGCTCGCCGTGGCACCCGGCTACTTCGATGCTCCCGAGGACGCCGGCGCGGATGCCCTGGCGTACAGCGCCGTGCCCGACGACCCCGACGAGTTCTATACGGGAACGCAGACCGCCGCCACCGAGCTCGTCGGCGCGGACTATCGCGGCCGCAGCTCGTTCAAGTTGGTGGGCAGCGCGGTGGCGGCCGTCTTCGTCATCGGCGTGGTGGCGCTGGTCGTGTCACTGGCCATCGCCATCCGTCCGACGGCCAACGTGCGGCCCAGTCCGAACGAGAACGTCGTCGTCGCGCCCACCCGGCCCGCTCCGGCGCCCGCGGCTCCGGCTCCCGTGCAGGCCCCCGCGGCTCCCGCGCCCGCGCCGAAGGCACCGGCCCCGGCGCCCGCTCCAGAGGCTCCCGCCCCAGCGGCCCCGGCGCCGGCGCCGATCCCGGTTCCGGCGGCCCCGCCACCCGCACCGCCGCAGGTGGCACCCGTCCCGGTGCCGATCCCGCTGCCGATACCCGGCATCGGTGGACCGCCCGGCATCGGTGGACCGCCCGGCGGCGGCTGGGGACCCGGCCGCGGTGGAGGCCACGGGGACCACGACGGCGGCGGCTTCCCCGGCGGGCCGCGCGGCGGCTTCGGCGGCGGCCATGGCCGCGGCGGATTCGGCGGCGGTGGCCCGCACATCAACATTCCGGGCATCCCCGGGATTTAATACGCGGGGGCAGCGGCGGCCACCCGTCATCTGCCGTTTGCCTCCCGCTTAGCCCGGCGATGCAGTCAGCTCATCGGGGCCGCTTACACCAGTGGTATGCGATGCACCGTGTTCGGCACGGGATACCTCGGCGCCACCCACGCGGTGGGGATGGCGGCACTGGGACACGACGTCCTCGGGATCGACATCGACCCGGGCAAGGTGGCCAAGCTCGCCGGGGGTGACATCCCTTTTTACGAGCCTGGCCTGCGAAAGCTGTTGAACGAGAACCTGTCTGGGGGGCGCCTGCGGTTCACCACCGACTACGACGCGGCCGCTGACTTCGCCGACCTGCACTTCCTGGGCGTGGGCACACCGCAGAAGAAGGGCGAATACGGCGCCGATCTACGCCACGTCTACGCCGTCATCGACGAGTTGGTGCCGCGGCTGACGACGTCGGCGGTGCTGGTCGGCAAATCGACGGTTCCGGTGGGCACCGCGGCCGAGTTGACCCAGCGCGCCGCCGCGCTGGCGCCGCGGGGCGTCGACGTCGAAATCGCCTGGAATCCGGAGTTTCTGCGTGAAGGCTACGCCGTGCAGGACACACTGTGTCCGGACCGCATTGTGCTTGGGGTCCAGCAGGATTCGGTGCGCGCCGAGGCCGCGGTGCGTGAGCTGTACGGGCCGCTGCTGGACGCGCGGGTGCCGTTCCTCGTGACAGATCTGCAAACCGCGGAGCTGGTCAAGGTTTCCGCCAATGCCTTTCTGGCGACCAAGATTTCGTTCATCAACGCCATTTCCGAGGTATGCGAGGCCGCCGGGGCCGACGTCAGCCTGCTGGCCGATGCGCTCGGATACGATTCCCGGATCGGGCGCCAATTCCTCAACGCCGGCTTGGGTTTCGGCGGCGGCTGCCTGCCCAAGGACATCCGCGCGTTCATGGCGCGCGCCGGGGAGCTGGGAGCCGACCAAGCGCTGACGTTCCTGCGCGAGGTGGACAGCATCAACATGCGCCGCCGCACCAGGATGGTGGAACTGGCCAGCGCGGCATGCGGCGGTTCACTGCTGGGCGCCAACGTCGCGGTGCTCGGCGCGGCGTTCAAACCCGAATCCGACGATGTCCGCGACTCACCCGCGCTCAACGTCGCGGGGCAGCTACAGCTCAACGGCGCCGCGGTCAACGTCTATGACCCCAAGGCCCTGGACAACGCGCAGCGGCTGTTCCCGACGCTGAACTATGCGGTCTCGGTCGAAGAGGCCTGCGAGCGCGCCGATGCCGTGCTGGTGCTCACCGAGTGGCGGCAATTCGTCGAGCTCGACCCCGACGATCTGGCCGGCGGGGTGCGGGCCCGCGTCATCGTCGACGGCCGCAACTGCCTGGACGTCGCCCGCTGGCAGCGGGCCGGCTGGCGGGTGTATCGGCTCGGCGCGCCGCGACCGTAGTGACGGCGGGCGGGCCCAAAACCCCGGCGAGTAGCCTGACCGGCGTGGACTATGCCGGCGCATTCCTCGACGAGAACCGGGCTTTCGCGGAGCTGTTCGACGGGGTCGACGAGTCCACGCCGGTGCCCACCTGCCCGGAGTGGACGCTGCGGCAACTGTTCCGCCACGTCGGCCGGGGGGACCGCTGGGCGGCCCAGATCGTGCGCGATCGGCTCGAGGACTACGTCGACCCCCGCACGGTGGACGGCGGCAAGCCGCCGCCCGATCCCGCCGACGCGATCTCCTGGCTCCAGGGCGGCGCTCGGCGGCTGGTCGACGCCGTGGAGCTCACCGGGGTCGAGACGCCGGTCTGGACGTTCCTCGGGCCGCGCCCGGCGAACTGGTGGATCCGGCGCCGGCTGCACGAGGTGACCGTGCATCGGGCCGACGCCGCGATCGCGCTGGGCGTCGATTTCACCCTCGAACCCGACGTCGCGGCCGACGGCATCAGCGAATGGCTGGAGTGGATCGCGATCCAGGCGGGCAGCCGGGATGCGCCGCTGCCGCTCGAGGACGGCACCACCCTGCACCTGCACGCCACCGATCCCGGCCTCGGCGACGCCGGCGAGTGGACGGCCGCCGTCGACCAGAGGCGGATCACCTGGTCGCACGAGCACGGCAAGGGCAGCGCCGCGTTGCGGGGTGGCGCCACGGAGCTGCTGCTGGCAATGCTGCGCAGGCGGCCGCTCGCCGACACGGGCGTCGCACTGTTCGGCGACGAAGCCGTGTGGGAACGCTGGTTGGACCGTACGCCCCTCTAGCCGCGGGGCCGCACGGTAATTTGCACACCATGACCACATCGGAGATCGCCACCGTTCTGGCATGGCACGACGCCCTCAACGCCGCGGACATCGATACCTTGGCGTCCTTGTCCAGCGACGACATCGAGATGGGTGACGCGCACGGAGCAGCGCAGGGCCACGAGGCGCTGCGCACCTGGGCCGCCTCGCACCGGTCGGCCACCGAGCTCGGCCGAATGTATGTGCACGACGGCGTCGTGGCCGTCGAACAAAAGCCCAGCGGCTCCGGCGATCCGGCGGCCGCCACCAACCCCGCGCTGACGTTCCGGGTGGTCCACGACCACGTCACCTCCGTATTCCGGCACGACAGCCTGGCGTCGGCGCTGGCGGCCACCGAGCTCACCGAATCCGACGCCGTCGACTAGGACCCAGGCAGTAGGAGCTATTCATGCGCGGAATCATCTTGGCCGGCGGGTCGGGCACCCGCCTGCATCCGATCACCACGGGCATCAGCAAGCAGTTGTTGCCGGTCTACGACAAGCCGATGGTCTACTACCCGCTGTCCACCCTGATGATGGCCGGAATTCGCGACATCCTGGTGATCACCACCCCCCATGACGCGCCCGGATTTCAGCGACTCCTGGGCGACGGCTCGCAGTTCGGCGTCAACATCACCTACGTGACGCAGGACCGGCCCGACGGTCTGGCCCAGGCGTTCGTCCTCGGTGCCGACCACATCGGCAACGAGTCGGTGGCTCTGGTGTTGGGAGACAACATCTTCTACGGCCCCGGGCTGGGCACCAGCTTGAGCCGATTCCAAACCATCACCGGGGGAGCGGTTTTCGCCTACTGGGTGGCCAACCCGTCGGCGTACGGTGTGGTCGAATTCAGCGACGACGGCCGGGCGCTGTCCCTGGAAGAGAAACCCCAGACACCGAAATCCAACTACGCGGTTCCGGGACTGTACTTCTATGACAACGACGTGATCGAAATCGCCAAGGGCCTCAAGAAATCGGCGCGCGGCGAATACGAGATCACCGAGGTCAACCAGATCTATCTCAACCGGGGCCGGCTCTCGGTGGAGGTGATGGCCCGCGGAACGGCCTGGCTGGACACCGGCACCTTCGACTCGCTGCTGGACGCCAGCGACTTCGTCCGCACGCTGGAACGGCGGCAAGGCCTCAAGGTCAGCGTGCCCGAGGAGGTGGCGTGGCAGCGGGGCTGGATCACCGACCAGCAGCTGGCTGACCGGGCGCACAGCCTGCTCAAGTCCGGGTATGGCTCCTATTTGCTGAATCTGTTGGAGCGGAGCCGGTTTCACTAGGCTTGGCCAGCGCCGCCGCGATCGCCGTCGTCAGCGGAACCGACAGCGCCAACGCCATCCCACCCACCGCCGAGCGGGCGATCTCGATGGCCACGCTCTCGCCGGTCAGCACGTCCGTCAACGAGCGGTTGGCGACGCTGAACAGCAATAGCAGCGGCAGCGAACTCCCGGCATAGGCCAGCACCAGCGTGTAGACCGTGCTGGCGATGTGATCGCGACCCACCCGGATGGCGCCCAAAAAGATCGCCCGCCGCGAGCCGCCGAGGCGGGCCAGCTCGAACACCGTCGAGGATTGGGTCACCGTGACATCGTTGAGCACGCCCAGCGACCCGATGATGAAGCCGGCCAGCAGCAGTCCGCCGATCGACACATTGCCCAGGTACGCGCTGACGGTGGTGTTCTGTTCATCCGATAGTCCGGTCAGGTGCGCGAGTTCTATTGCCGCCCAAGATAATCCGGCGGCAAGCAGCAGTGCCGACAGGGTGCCCAGCAGCGCGGCGCTGGTCCGCAGGCTGACCCCATGGGCCAGGTAGATGACCGCGTAGAGGATCGCCGCCGACGCCACCAGCGCCACCGGGACCGCGGGCGCCCCGTCGCGCAACGCCGGCAGCAGGAACAGGACCAGCACCACGAAGGCGACCACGATGCCCACCAGCGCGAGCAGCCCGCGCCAGCGCGCCACGGCCACGATCACCACCGCGAACGCGATCGCCAAACCGCCCAGCGCCCAGCCCCGTTCGAAGTCGTAGAACGCGTAGCTGGTGGCGCCCTGATCGTCGACCTGGCGCACGACCCGAATGTGGTCGCCCACCGCGAATTTCGGCTGGCCGGGGCCGGGGGAGGACTCCAGCAGCGTGTTGGCCCCCGCGTTCGGCCCCGAATCGATGGCGACCTGGGTCAACACGCAGCGTCCGGCGCCCGGTGCGGCGGGCTCCGGGGGGCCGGTGAGGACCTGACTGACCGACGGGCTGCCGCAGTCGCCCAGCCCGCTGGAAAGCACGTGCCCGGCCTGCGTGCTCACGGCGCCGCCGGACGCGCTCTGCAGTGGCATCGGAATGTCGACGCGCTGCCGACTGGGCCACAGCAGTATCGCGCCGACGGCCACGGCCACGCCGATCGCGACCAGCAGCCCGACAACGATCCTGGCGGGCAACGGATCAACGCCCGACGGACCCGGCGGCATGCTGTGCGAGTGGGAGTGCGTCACCCGCTCCACCGTAGAGGCGGTTTCCTGGACGCTTACTGGCGATAGCCGACGAGGAAGTTGCCCAGCCGCTCGATCGCGGCCGCCAGATCGCGGGCCCACGGTAGGGTCACGATGCGCAGGTGATCCGGTGCGGGCCAATTGAAGCCGGTGCCCTGGGTGACCAGAATCTTCTCCTGCAGCAGCAGGTCGAGGACGAGCTGCTCGTCGTCGTCGATGTCGTAGACCTCGGGGTCCAGTCGCGGGAAGGCGTAGAGCGCACCGTCCGGCTTGACGCAGGACACCCCCGGAATCTCGTTGAGCTTGGTCCAGGCGACGTCGCGCTGCTCGAGCAGCCGGCCGCCGGGCAGGACCAGGTCGTCGATGCTCTGGTAGCCGCCCAGGGCGACCTGGATCGCATGCTGTGCCGGGACATTGGGGCACAGCCGCATGTTGGCCAGCAGGTTGATCCCCTCGATGAAGCTGCTGGCGTGGTCCTTGGGCCCGGTGATCGCCAGCCAGCCGGCCCGATAACCGGCCACCCGGTAGGCCTTCGACAGGCCGTTGAAGGTCAGGCACAGCATGTCCGGCGCCAGCGAGGCCAGGTTGATGTGGGTGGCGTCGCCGTACAGGATCTTGTCGTAGATCTCGTCGGCGAGCAGCAGCAGCTCGTGCTTGCGCGCCAGTTCGACGATCTGGGTGAGGACTTCGCTGGTGTAGACCGCGCCGGTCGGATTGTTCGGGTTGATCACGACCAGTGCCTTGGTGCGGTCGGTGATCTTCGACTCCAGGTCGGCGATGTCGGGCTGCCAGCCCTGCGTCTCGTCGCACAGGTAATGCACCGGGGTGCCGCCCGCCAGTGAGGTCGACGCCGTCCACAGCGGGTAGTCGGGCGACGGGATCAGCACCTCGTCGCCGTTGTCGAGCAGGGCCTGCAGCGTCATCGTGATCAGCTCGGAGCACCCGTTGCCCAGGTAGACGTCGTCGACGTCGAAGCGGGGGAATCCGTCGACCAACTCGTAGCGGGTGACCACGGCCCGCCGCGCGGGCAGGATGCCCTGCGAGTCGGAGTAGCCCTGGGCGTACGGCAGGGCCTGGATCATGTCGCGCATGATCACGTCGGGCGCCTCGAAGCCGAACGGCGCCGGGTTGCCGATGTTGAGCTTGAGGATGCGGTGTCCTTCGGCCTCCAGCCGCGCGGCCTGCTGATGCACCGGTCCGCGGATCTCGTACAGGACGTCCTGAAGCTTCGACGACTGCGCGAAACTACGCTGCTGCCGGTGATGCGCCGGCGGGTGTGGTGGCACCTGGTGAGGCAGCTGGTGGGTGGTCACATCACCAATGGTGCCATCACTGTCCACTGAAATTTGCTGACGGCGTCAAACTGTGATCAACGTTTGCCCGGTGGGCGCGCGCCACGAGCGATGCCCAGACCTTTAACGGGTGGTGTGGGCTTTGCTGCGTCGCCCTCGGCTGCCTTTGCCGGCTCGGCTTCGGGAGCCGGCTCGACCTGTGCCTGGTCGGCGGGCTGAGCCTCGGCATCGGCCTTCGGGGCCTCGGCTGCCGGGGCGGCCTTCTTGGCGCCGGGACGCTTGGCGCCCGCCGCGATGCCCAGGCCCTTCACCGGCGCGGCGGGCGCCTTGGCCTCGGGGGCGGCTTCGGGGGTTGCGTCGGCCGGCTGAGCCTCGGCATCGGCCTTCGGGGCCTCGGCGGCCGGGGCGGCCTTCTTGGCGCCGGGACGCTTGGCGCCCCCGGCGATGCCCAGGCCCTTCACCGGCGCGGCGGGCGCCTTGGCCTCGGTCTCGGTCTCGGTCTCGGCCTTGCCTTCTGCGGCCGGGGCGGCCTTCTTGGCCCCGGGACGCTTGGCGCCGCCGGCGATGCCCAGCCCCTTCACGGGCGCGGCAGGTGCGGCGGCCTCGGCCTTGCCTTCTGCGGCCGGGGCGGCCTTCTTGGCCCCGGGACGCTTGGCGCCCCCGGCGATGCCCAGCCCCTTCACGGGCGCGGCCGCGGCCTCAGACTTCGGGGCCGTCTCGGCGGGTGCCTCCTCGGCCTCCTCGGCGGGCGCGGTCACCGTCGCCGTGGCAGCCGCGGCCTTGGGCGCCTGAGCCGCCCGCTTCTCGGCTTCCTTGGCGGCCGTGCCCTTTTCGGGCAGTGTCGCCTTGTCGTACTCGAGAGACGCGAGCAGGATCTGGGCGACGTCCAGCACTTCGACGCCCGTGCGCCCGGCCTCTTCCTGCCGGTCGTTGACACCGTCGGTGATCATCACCCGGCAGAACGGGCACGCGGTGGCGATCGTGGTGGCCCCGGTGGCCAGCGCCTCGTCGACGCGCTCGTGGTTGATCCGCTTGCCGATGTGTTCTTCCATCCACATCCGCGCGCCGCCGGCGCCACAGCAGAAGCTGCGCTCGCCGTGTCGCGGCATCTCGGTGAGGTTCGCGCCGGAGGACTCGATCAGCTCCCGCGGCGGTTCGTAGACCTTGTTGTGCCGGCCCAGGTAGCAGGGGTCGTGGTAGGTGATGTTCTGGGACACCGGGGTCACCGGCACCAGCTTGTTGTCCCGGGTCAGCCGGTTCAGCAGCTGGGTGTGGTGCAGCACGCTGTAGTTGGCGCCCAGCTGCCGGTATTCCTTGCCCAGGGTGTTGAAGCAGTGCGGGCAGGTCACCACGATCTTGCGATCGACGGTCTCGGTGCCCTCGAACAGCCCGTCCAGGGTCTCGACGGCCTGGGCGGCCAGTTGCTGGAACAAAAACTCGTTGCCCGAGCGGCGCGCGGAGTCGCCGTTGCAGGACTCGCCGGTACCCAGCACCAGGTACTTCACCCCGGCGATGGCCAGCAGTTCGGCGACGGCCTTGGTGGTCTTCTTGGCCTTGTCGTCGTAGGCGCCGGCGCAGCCCACCCAGAACAGGTATTCGTAGCCGTCGAAGCTGTCGACGTCCTCGCCGTAGACCGGCACGTCGAAGTCGACCTCGTTGATCCAGTTGGTGCGGTCGGAGGCGTTCTGGCCCCACGGGTTGCCCTTGGTTTCCAGGTTCTTGAACAGCACCGAGAGCTCCGAGGGAAATTCGGACTCCATCATCACCTGGTAGCGGCGCATGTCGATGATGTGATCGACGTGCTCGATGTCCACCGGGCACTGCTCGACGCAGGCGCCGCAGGACACGCAGGACCACAGCACGTCGGGGTCGATGACGCCGCCCTGTTCCTCGGTGCCGACCAGCGGCCGGGTGGCCTGCTCGGGGCCTGAGCCCATGACGCGGCCGAAGCCTGACTCGGGAACGTGGTGGGCCTCGGCGTGCTTCTCGCCGGCCAGCTTGTCACCGAGTCCACCCTCCGGCGTGTTCTCGGCGGGACTCTCCTTGTCGCCCAGGATGTAGGGCGCCTTGGCCATCCAGTGGTCGCGCAGGTCCATGATGACGAGCTTGGGTGAGAGCGGCTTGCCGGTGTTCCACGCCGGGCACTGCGACTGGCAGCGCCCACACTCGGTACAGGTGGCGAAGTCCAGCATGGCCTTCCAGCTGAAGTCCTCGACCTTGCCGCGCCCGAATGTTGCGTCGTCGGGCGGGTTTTCGAAGTCGATCGGCTTGCCGTCGTACTCCAGCGGCAGCAGCGGCCCGAGCCCGTCGGGCAGCCGCTTGAAGATCACGTTGATCGGCGCCGTGAAGATGTGCAGGTGCTTGGAGTGCAGCACGATGATCAGGAACGCCAGCATGACCGCGATGTGCAGCAGCAGGGCCGTCGTCTCGATGATCTCGTTGGCGGGCTGGCCCAGCGGACGCAGGATGACGCCGAACAGTTGCGACAGGAAGGCGCCGTTGCCGTAGGGCAGCGTGCCGTTGTTGACCGCGGCTCCGCGCACGAACACGTAGGTGAAGACGACGTTGAAGATCATGAACAGCACCAGCCAGGCGCCGCCGGTGTGGGAGCCGTAGAACCGTGACGAGCGGCCGATCTCTCGCGGGCTGCGCATCCAACGGATGATGGCGAAGGTGACGATGCCCAGGAAGACGGCGGTCGCGAAGAAGTCCTGCAGGAAGCCCAGCGCGTCCCAGCGCCCGATGAACGGGATGTGGAAGTCATCCTGGAAGAGCAGCCCGTAGGCCTCGATGTAGACCGTGAGGAGGATGAAGAAGCCCCACATCGTGAAGAAGTGCGCCAGGCCGGGGATCGACCATTTGAGCAGGCGGCGCTGCCCGAAGACTTCGGAGACCTCGGCCCAGATTCGCTTGCCGGGTTCGTCGGTGTGCCCCGGGGCCGGCCTGCCGGCCGTGATCAGCTTGAACAGCCACAGGACCCGTCGCGCGGCGAGCGCGGCCACGACCAGCGTCATGCCCATGCCCACGACCAGCCTGATGAGCATCTGCGTTGTCACAGAAGGTCTCCCCAATGCATCGATAATTCGGCCTGTGCTTATTTGCCTGCTTAAGCCCCGCTCATAGTTACATCTTCGCGGCTTTGGGCGCGAGAAAGGCTGCCCTAACTTGGGAGTTCGTCGGTATCTCTGGCCTGCTGATTGATACCCCTCGCCGGATGTGACGTTTGTCGGAGTGATCAGCGCCACCAAATTTCGCTGAGTGACCCTTTTCTGGGGCCCTTTTTCGCGCGTAGCCGCAATCGTTCGCGTCAGCGCCCGAATGGGGGTTGGAAGATCGGCGGCAACAGACGCGCGCGCGTCGTCGTCGGCGCCACGGTCGTGGTGGTCGCCTGCGATGTGGTGGTGGGTGGCGCGCTGGTGGTCGTCGTGGTGCTCGGCGGAGGCGTCGTCGTTGTCGTGGTCGACGGCTCCGGGGCCGCGGTCGTGGTGGTCGTGGTGGCCGGCGCCTCGCTGGACGGCGGTGGCGGGGCCGGAACCACGGTGACGGTGGTGCTGTCATTGGGCCCGGTGATGGTCACGGTCTGCGGCGGTGCCGATGGGCGGGGCGGCGACGACGGAGGGGCCGGAGTGGACTTCGTCATCAGCAGGCCGATCGCCAGCGCCACGGCCACCAGCACCGCCACCCCCGCCCCGGCCACGGTCAACACCAGCGCCGTGCGCTTGTACCAGGGCAACCCACCCTGCGCGGGATACTCGGATTCGCGTGCCTCGCTGGCGTATTCGCCGGTGGCGTCGCGGCCGGTGTAGGGCACCGGCTCGTCGGCGTCGGCGTCTTGTGACCACGCCAGCGCATCGTCCACGTCGGTGGCCTGGGCGGCCCACGCGGCCTGGGTCGCGCCGACACCCGCGGTGCCGACCATTTCAGTCGGTGTCTCCACGGCGGCGGCCGCGGCGGTTTCAGCGCCCCCCGACGCGTACTGCGCACCGAGCGCCGCCGCGCCCAGGGCGGCCAGCGACGCCGGCCGCGCCGTGCTGCGGATCGGCACGCCGAAGCGCTGCGACAACCGGGCGGCGATCAGCGGAATGCTCGCGCCGCCGCCGACGATCGCCACGCCGCGCAGGTTGGCGTTCGGAATCCCATTGCTCCGCAACGTTTCTTCGAGAGAGGTGACAAACCGGTCCAGCGACGGGGAGATCAGTTGCTCGAAGTCGGTGCGGGTCAGTTGGGCGGCCTCACCGGAAGCGCCCGCGACGGTGCTCACCGGGGCCGTCGAGAGCTGCTCCTTGGCGCGCCGGCAGGCGTCGAGCAGGCGGGTTTGCGACCCCATCCGCGCGCTGCCCCCCAGGACGGCGGTGCTGACATCGGAGGCCAGCAGGTGATCGACGATGAGCTGATCGATCGCGTCGCCGGAGAAATCGGTGTGCCGCACGGCCGGGCCGGCGGGCGCAAAGCCGGCGCGGGCGTCCATCAGCGTGACGGTGGTGCCGCCGGCGCCGAAGTCGCACAGCGCGATGACGCCGTCGGCGGGGAATCCCGGTGTGTCGCGCAGCGCCGCGAGCGCGGCCGTGGCGTCGGACACCAGCATCGGAGCGACCCCGCCGCGCGCGAGGTCGGATTGGGCGAAGAACTCCTCACGCAGCGCCGCGAACTGGTCGTCGGACCAGTAGGCGGGCACCGCGATGGTGATCGGCGTCCCGTAGCCGACCGTGCGGGCCATCGCCTCGATCGCCTCGACCGTCAGCGCCGCGCCCAGGTATTTGGTGCCGTCGGCGGCCACCAACGGGGCCCGGTCGCCGACCCGCTCGACGAACCCGCGCAACACCAGGCCGGGTGCGGTCAGGTTCGGATTCTCTTCCGGCAGGCCAACTTCAGTGGGCCGCTGCTCGAACAGGGTCAGCACCGAGCTGCGGGTGACCGGAGCGCTGCCGGCGCGGGCTGCCACCAGGTTGGCCACCCCGATCGATAGCCCCAGCGCCTCGCTCATGTCCGTACCCCTGTGTCGGTTGTCCGTGGATTGCAGCGAGTCTAGGGCGCCGCAGGCGCCGCGTCGCCGAGCGTGACCGGCCTGGCGCCGACTCGCTAACGCAGGCCCGGCGGCACCGTGATGACCGTCGGCACCTGCGGAATGGTGATCACCGGCGGCAGCTGCGGCAGATGGTGGCGATGCGTGGGCTGCTGCGTTTGTTGTCCGGTGGGCCGCTGCTGCGTCGGCTGCTGGGCCGGGGGCTGTTCTTCGGCGCTACTGCTGGGTCCGGTGGTGGTGGTCGTCGTCGTGCTTGTTGTTGTTGTCGTGGTGGTGCTCGTCGTCGACTTGGGCACGTGGTTGACGGACTGGTTGTCGTGAATGAGCTCGATGATGCCGAACACGATCAGGGCGATCAGGATGACGACGGAGATCAGCCAGGCGATGAGCATCGCGGGCTTGCGATACCAGGGTGTCGGCTCGGGTTCCTGGTCGAACGGGTCGACGCCGTGGGGCTGCTCGAACCCGTGGGGCGGCTGGGGCGGGAAGTTCGGGGGCGGGACTTCACCGGTCGGCGGCTCGCTCATGCCGAAGTCGGCATGCTGCGTCGGCCGGTTGTGGAAGTCATCGCGTGGACCGTTGGATGCCACGGGACTGATGGTACTGACCGCACCTGCCAGTCTGCTGATGCCAACCCCTGAGCGGGTCGGTCGCGTGGCTCAGAAGGACGGGCGCGCTGGGTGCGTACCGCTCATCAGGGTTGATCTCGTTGGTCGCAGAACGGTGCCAATCGCGGACCGGAACCCACTCGCTGGATTGTGGCGCTTAACACACCCGCTTGACCCTTCGGCCGAATAGTGCTCTTCTACAATGGAATTCGATAGGCACGTCAGCTTTGACCAATAGAAAATTCGTGACAGGCTCGTTTTTCCGCATCGATATGGAAGTCGAACGGCGGTCCCGCACCGAGCGCCGCGCCTGGGTAGATCAGCGACCAAGCCGAGCAGAATCGCGCGATACGCGAATACCTTGACCGTGCCAGGACGACACGCACCTGCCGTGACAGCAGGGGCGCCGGTTATGACATCGGGCCCTGAGACGCGGCGAGCGACCATGAAAGCCGAGCACAGGGTAGGGGGACGATCACGATGTCCGGCCGGCTCGCCGATCAGCCCCGGGTTCGTCATCTCCGCTACAACGTTCGGCTCTGCTAGTGGCCACCGACGATTCGGCATACCGCGAATGGTGGCCAGCGGCCAGCGATGACGCTCTGACGGTGGCGAGCCAGCGGCGTCGCATGGCGGAATTGCGCGATGAGACCGACCCGGCGAAGTGCACAGATGCGGCTGACGAGGAAGCGTCGCAGAGTGCAGTTGGCGCCGGCGCGGAGGCGGGAAAGCAACTGACGAGCGCCGTGGTCGTCATCGCGCTCGTCTCGGCGATCTCGGGCATGCTCTACGGCTACAACACCGGTGTCATCTCCTGGGCCCTATTGCAGCTGACCGAGGAGTTCAACATCACCGCGGTCTGGAAGCAGGTGGTCGCCGCCAGCATCCTGTTCGGCGCCATCGTCGGGGCACTGGCGTGCAGCTGGCTTTCCGATCGGTTCGGCCGGCGCGGCACACTGTTGATGCTGGCGGTGGTGTTCATCGTCGGCGCGCTGTGGTGCGCCGACGCGCCGGATGTCGTTGTGCTGTCGCTGGGAAGGCTGGTCCTGGGCTTCGCGGTCGGCGGGGCGACGCAGACGGCACCGATGTATGTCGCCGAGCTCTCGCCGTCCGCCTACCGGGGGCGGTTGGTGCTGTGCTTCCAAATTGCCATCGGGGTGGGCATCCTCGCCGCTAACCTCGTCGGGGTCTTCGACTCGGTCTCCTGGCGGGGCCCGACCGGAGTCGCGTGCGTACCCGCCGCGATCATGCTGTGGCTGTTGCTGCGGCTCCCGGAGAGTCCGCGCTGGCTGGTCAAGCAAGATGATCGAGACGCCGCACGAGCCGTGTTGGAGCGGGTCCGGCCCGACGGGTACGACGTGGGTGCCGAGCTGGACGAAGCGACCGAACTCGCGCGCATGGAACGCAAGGCCAGCACCCGCGGCTGGAGTGGGCTGCGCGACGCGTGGGTGCGGCCGGCCCTGGTCCTGGGCTGCGGCATCGCAGTATTCACCCAGCTCAGCGGCATCGAGATGATCATCTATTACGCGCCGACCATCTTGACCGACGACGGCGTGTACCGGTCCGTGGCTCTGCTGGTGTCGGTGATGTTGGGTGCGACCTACGTGATCGCCCAACTGGTCGGGTTGGCCATTATCGACCGAGTCGGTCGGCGCCGGCTCACCCTCATCATGGTGCCGGGCGCGGCGATCAGCCTGTTCGCGCTCGGCCTGATCTTCGTCACCGCCGACAGCGGTCACGATGTGATCACCTACATCATGATCTGCCTGATCGCCTTCATGGTGTTCAATGCCGGCGGCCTGCAGCTGATGGGATGGCTGACCGGCTCGGAGACCTATCCGCTGGCGGTGCGACCGGAGGGCACCGCCGTGCATTCGGCGACGCTGTGGGGGACCAACCTACTCATCACGCTGACGCTGCTGTCGCTCATCGATGCGATCGGGGTCGGACCCTCGATGTGGCTCTACGCGTTGTTCAACGTGGCGGCGTGGATCTTCGTCTTCTTCCGCATGCCCGACCTCACCGGTAAAAGCCTGGAGGAAATCGAAAAGAACCTGGCCGAGGGGAAATTTCGACCTTCAGACTTCACACGCTGACGAATGCGCTTGCGCGGCAGCGCCGGCCCCACGTGCTGTGATAGCGAGGGCTGATAGGCGACGAGGGAGGGCGTTGTGGGGTTATCGGACTACGAGTTGCGACAACTGGGGAAGGCGCGCGAGCACAAGGAGCGCGAGTTGCGCCGGTCCCCGCGGAGTCTGGTCCCGGCGTCGGTCAAGGACAAGGGACGCGCCTGGTACGACACTGCGCTCAAGGCACCTGGTGCGGGCAAGGTCAAAGACAGCGGAGCCGCCGTGCTCAAGGCGACGGCCGAGGGCGCGGGGAAGTTCATGACCCGCACCGGTCAACTGACGACGTCGGAGGCCCGCGTGGTTCGGGCCTACGCCAAGAAGGGCCACCCGGTCGAGCATCTGGACGATATCCGCAGGCTGGATCTCAGTGCCGTTGACAAGGTGGCCTCCTTCACGCGGCTGCATTACACCTATGCGGTATCCGCCGCCGCCGAGGGCGCCGCGGCCGGACTGGCGGTCGGCGGCGGACAAGCGATAGTCGCGGTCGGCGCCGTCGCGGGCGCGGGGGCCGGGGCCGCGCCCGGATTGGGAGCGATCGCGGGTGCCCTAGGTGCGGATGTCGCCACTCTCCTGATCGCGTGCAGTCGAATCGTTGCTCATAGCGCCCTCTATTACGGCTACGATCCCCGCGACCCGGCCGAAGAAGTCTTCATGATGCAGATCATCGGGCTCGGTATGGCCGCAACGCCGTCAGCGAAAGCTGTTGCTTACCAACAGCTTGCCGTTTTGACTCGCAGCCTGGCCACGAACATGACGTGGCGGCAGCTCAATCAGCAGGCGTTCGTCAAGGTCGCTCAAAAATTCGCTGCCAAGTTCGGGCAAAGGCTCACTAAGAGGAAGCTCGGGCAGTTCGTACCGATCGCAGGTGTCGGTATTGGGGCTGCCTTGAACTGGAAGATGGTCGATGACGTGTCGAAGGCCGCTTACTGGGCCTACCGCGAGCGATTTCTTTACGAGAAGGGCGGCGACCTGGCGCCGGTCGTCATCGATGCCGAGGTCGGCGAAGCCATGGTTGAGGACGACGGCGAGGACTCCATCGATGTCATCGGCATCCTCGAATCCGAAGGCATCGTTCTCGATGATGATGATGACGATGGGGGACACGGTGTATCCGAATGCCGAGATTCCCAGTAGTTCTCGTGCAGGCGATGCCGGAGAAACGCGGCATCGCATCCGTAAGGCCCGGTCCCTGGCTGCCTGGATGGGGCCATCGCATCTGTGATGGCGCCACTGGCGCCGGTACCCACCCCCACTGGACTACCGATGACTTGAGCAAGGTGATCGGGGTCCAAACTATCGGCACGTCGTGTGCCGGATTCCGGCCCTACGCAATGGCGATATCGCCTGACGACTACTTGGTCGCGTGCTTTCCCGCCGACGCTGGCACTGGTCAGCTCGCCGGGCCAGGATCGACGTGGAAGGTCTACCATCCATGACCCTTTGGCGGTCCTTCAGGCCCTGGAACGTGTCGACCTTGTCGATCCTGACGAACCTATCTTGGCGTTTGCTGCTCAGAGCCGCGTGCGCGGTCACACACCAGCCGTTGACTGGCCTCGCAGAATAAGTTCGATCCGGTCCAACAGTTCGCTCGGGCCGTCGTGGGCGCCGTCTTTCCAGGCCACGAGTGCGTTGAGCAGGTTGACCGGCTGAACGGTGAGTCGCAGACCGAGTAGCACCGTCTTGGTGGTGTCCGCGACGGCATCTACGGGCCGGTACGTGATAGCGACTTGCAACGATTGAGCACCCGCGGGCTGGGCGATGAGCTTGGGCTCGATTGACTCAACCAGGTCACGCCGGATTTCGGTGAGCTCGCTCCCACGGTCGACCAACCGCACGGTCAACGCCGACGGGGTGATGCAGAGAAGGCAACGTCGCCACATGCGAACGACGCCCCACACGGTCAGTGTGGTCACACCTAGTAGGAGGAAGCCGCCGTACCGCAGCCACGCCGGATTGCCGGGTCTGAAGCCCAAATCGACCATGGCGAGTCCCATCAGCGGGAGCAGCAGCGTCGCGCTGTAGGCGTTGCCCTCGTACCAGGGAATGTAGCGGCAGACAATCTCATCACGCGTCCGGCTGACCCCGGCACGAAAGATCCGACGCTGACCGATGAGGATGACACCGCCGGCCACAGCCACGCCGACAGCGAGAGACCAACTAGTTCCGACCAGCACGCCGATGACCGCCAATAGGCACAACGCGCCGCCGAAGCAGTAGCGCAGCACCCGCCACCGGAGCTTTGCCTTTCCACCGGCCATCAGTGCCCCTCTCGCGTTCCGCTCACTGGGCCTGGCGGTGACCGGCGGGCGCCGGATTCGCCGCCGGACCAGGCCGGGTGGTCAGCCAGATATGGGCCCGATCCACCGGCGAATCGTCCAGCGCGGTTACTGTCAGCTGGGCAATCAGCGTCTCCCGTTCGGCCGCGATGATCCGAGACTGTGACGCGCTGTCGATGGTGCCGAGCTCATGTGCGATCTGCATCGTGAGCGTCCCCACCATACCGACGCCCTCGTTGGCTGCGGCGAATTCCCGATGCAGTTCATGACATTTCGGCGCCGACTGCAACTGCTGCTCGGACAGCATGGCGAACACTTCAGCGGGATCCAGTGGCGCCTGAACCCGATGCATCGTCAATACCGCGTTGGCACAGAACACGTCGATGCGCGGGTCGTCGCGCCAAGCCCACACCCGTATGCCGACAGCGGAATCGAACGGTTCCCACCGCGGCGGCACCCCCACCTCAACGACGAACCCGGCGAACCGATCGACCGAAGACACAGCGAGGCCGCGTTCGTCTGTGAACTCATCGAATCGCATCGTCGTTCTACCCGAAACCGAAGATGGATTCCACGCCATGCACCACACTCCCGACAGCATCGGCGGCGGGCTCCCAGGCCACTTCAACCGTTTTGGACGCCGCGAAGGCGAAGCCCGCTCCCACCACGGCGCCTGCCACCAAGCCAACCGCAGTCCCCGCTCCCGGAACGATCGAACCGACTGCTGCGCCAAACTCCGCGCCCGCCCATAGCCCGGCGGCGACACCCGCAGTCTCCCGGGTGATCGCCTCCGGCACGGAGTTGCCGTCTTTGATGTCGGACATGACGGCCGGTATCGCGCTGGCCGCGCCGACCACACCACCGATCCGCGAGAACCCGGGCATTTCGACCCCGCCGATTTTCGCGTCTTCCAACCACCTCAACAGGCCCGGATCGGCCTTACCGGGACCCGTACCCGGGGACGCGGCGATCAACGTGGTCGTCGCCCCACGCACACCATCGGCGGTACCACCTGCGATGGCGCCCGAAGCCCCCGTCAGCACCTCCCCCTTCGTCGGGGCCAACGCGGGCCCCCCGCCGGGCTGCTCGGCCGGTCCCTGGTCGGGTCCGGCCTGAGGGGCTGTGAGGTCGTATCCGTCCGCGTGCAAGGTCCCCATCGCGTTCTGAAACGAGTTCGAGTAACCGTTGCGGGTTGATTGCAGCTGGCCCAGCGCGGCTTTGGTGTCGCGGATCGCGTCGTCTTCGCGGCCGCCGATAAACGCATCAAGAGCGTGTCGGTCTTCCGCGGTGAGTGTGGGATCTTTTTCCATCTCCACCGCTTGGCCGATGAAGCCGTCCAGCTGTTGCAACCGACTTTCCAAGGCCGCGATCTGTCCGGCTGGGGTCTTCTGCGCCTCGGCCAGGGTGGCAGCGATGTTCTCCAGATCTGCACCGATCTTGGGTAGCTGCAAGGACTGCGCCCCAAGGGATTTCGTCACCCGCTGCACTTCGGCGGAGCCGTTGATCGGATGATCTCCATTCTGATGGTTCCACGCAGCGTCAAAGCGGCTACGGGCTTGGTCGAACGCATCGGTGGCCTCAGCGGTGCATCGCCCCGCCTTGAGAAAGGCCTCCGCCAGCTGAGCGATCTGAAAGGGGCTACCGGCCTGCAGGCTGTGGTTGATCGCCCACGGGTCGCCACCGGCTTCGGCGATCAGCGCCGCGACGCTGATGTAGCGGAGTTGCATGGAATCGTCAGGGCTTCTTGAGTAGGCCGGGTCTGAGCGAGGTCAGCAGCACCGGCAATTGGTCAACGACGTCACGCGGCAGACCGATACCCACCCCGCCGCGCTGCCGAAAAGGTTAGCGCCTAGAACGTGTTGACCTTGTCGATGCTGACGAACATGCCGTGCTTGGTCTGGTCGTTGGTGAAGCGGGTGCCGTCGACGTTTGCGATGATCGTCCAGCCCTGGGCGGCATAGGTCTGGTAGTCGATCTTGACGGTCGGGATGGCGCCGAGGTTGCCCAGCACCCACTGCACCTTGCCGCCGGTGGTGATGCTGACGCCGTTGGCGTGCTCACCGTCCTGCAGCGGGGAGTTGGTGAAGGGCGCCTCGCAGCCGACGGTGTCCTTGTTGATCTGGCAGCGGGTCACCCCGGATTTGGTCTCGATGAAGACGTAGCCGTTCTGGTCGGGCGGCAACGGGATGGCGCCGGCCGGATTCGTGGGACCCGTCGGCGCGGCCGGAGCCGTCGGCGCCGGGGCGGCGGTGACCGACGGCGAAGGCGTCGTGGATCGGGGCGTGGGGAAGGACGGTTCGCCTGCGCCCGCCCCGCGCGAGGCCACCGGTCGCCCGCCGATGACGGGGCTGCAGCCGGAGACCAGCCCGGAACCGGCGCATAGGGCCACGAGCAGCAGCGAACCAGCGGCCAGCCTTCGCCGCGCCTTATCCGATAACCGCACCCGCTGCTCCCCAGACGATTCGAATAGCGGCACTCAGGTTACTCACCCACCGACGACAGTCGCTGCACTCGAGCGCCTATCGATGCGGCGCCGATGGTGAAGTTTTATCGCCGCGTGACCCACGCGCGGGGAGTGTATGCGCCGCCGTCGCCGCGTTGGTCGTCGCCGCCGCGGCGGATATCCGGTCCCCGGGAACAACACACGACCGCGGGCCGTTAACATGATCGACAAGTTGAGTGAACCAGACTCAAGACTAGGTTGACAGCCGACTGCCCCGACGGGCAGGCTTGAGCGGGGTTCACTCAGCATAGTGGCACTAAACAGGCTCTACACAATCAGGAGGAATCACTATGGCTCGTGCGGTCGGTATCGACCTCGGGACCACCAACTCCGTCGTCGCAGTCCTCGAGGGCGGTGACCCCGTCGTCGTCGCCAACTCCGAGGGCTCGCGGACCACGCCGTCCGTCGTCGCGTTCGCGCGCAACGGCGAGGTGCTCGTCGGCCAGCCCGCCAAGAACCAGGCGGTCACCAACGTCGACCGCACCATCCGTTCGGTGAAGCGGCACATGGGCACCGACTGGTCCATCGAGATCGATGACAAGAAATACACCGCCCAGGAGATCAGCGCCCGTGTGCTGATGAAGCTGAAGCGTGACGCCGAGGCATACCTGGGTGAGGACGTCACCGACGCGGTCGTCACCGTGCCGGCGTACTTCAACGACGCCCAGCGTCAGGCGACCAAGGAAGCCGGTCAGATCGCCGGCCTGAACGTGCTGCGCATCGTCAACGAGCCGACCGCCGCCGCGCTGGCCTACGGACTGGACAAGGGCGAGAAGGAACAGACCATCCTGGTCTTCGACCTCGGTGGCGGCACCTTCGACGTCTCGCTGCTCGAGATCGGTGAGGGCGTGGTCGAGGTCCGCGCCACCAGTGGTGACAACCACCTCGGTGGGGACGACTGGGATGACCGCGTCGTCGAGTGGCTGGTCGACAAGTTCAAGGGCACCAGCGGAATTGACCTGACCAAGGACAAGATGGCGATGCAGCGGCTGCGTGAGGCCGCGGAGAAGGCCAAGATCGAGCTCTCGAGTTCGCAGAGCACCTCGATCAACCTGCCTTACATCACCGTCGACGCGGACAAGAACCCGCTGTTCCTCGACGAGCAGCTCACCCGTGCCGAATTCCAGCGCATCACACAGGATCTGCTGGACCGCACCCGGCAGCCCTTCCAGTCCGTGATCAAGGACGCCGGTATCTCGGTCTCCGAGATCGACCACGTGGTCCTGGTGGGTGGTTCCACCCGGATGCCCGCGGTGTCGGAACTGGTCAAGGAGATGACCGGTGGCAAGGAACCCAACAAGGGCGTCAACCCCGACGAGGTGGTCGCCGTGGGTGCCGCACTGCAGGCGGGCGTACTCAAGGGCGAGGTGAAAGACGTTCTGCTGCTTGACGTCACGCCGCTGAGCTTGGGTATCGAGACCAAGGGTGGCGTGATGACCAAGCTCATCGAGCGCAACACCACGATCCCCACCAAGCGGTCGGAGACCTTCACCACGGCCGATGACAACCAGCCGTCGGTGCAGATCCAGGTGTACCAGGGTGAGCGCGAAATCGCTTCGCACAACAAGCTGCTCGGGTCCTTCGAGCTGACCGGAATCCCGCCGGCGCCGCGCGGTGTCCCGCAGATCGAGGTCACCTTCGACATCGACGCCAACGGCATCGTGCACGTCACGGCCAAGGACAAGGGCACCGGCAAGGAGAACACGATCAAAATCCAGGAGGGCTCCGGCCTGTCCAAGGAGGAGATCGACCGGATGATCAAGGACGCCGAGGCGCACGCCGAGGAGGACCGCCAGCGTCGCGAGGAAGCCGACGTCCGCAACCAGGCGGAATCGCTGGTCTACCAGACGGAGAAGTTCGTCACGGAACAACGCGAAGCCGAGGGCGGCTCGAAGGTTCCCGAGGACACGCTGTCCAAGGTCGACGCGGCGATCGCCGAGGCCAAGACGGCCCTGGGCGGCACCGACATCACCGCGATCAAGTCGGCGATGGAGAAGCTGGGCCAGGAGTCGCAGGCCCTCGGGCAGGCGATCTACGAGGCCACCCAGGCCGGCGGCGAGCAGGCCGACGCGACCGACGGGGCGGCGGGGTCCGCTGACGACGTCGTGGACGCGGAGGTGGTCGACGATGACCGGGAGTCCAAGTGACAGAAGGAAATCCACAGGAGCAGGTGACCGTCACCGACAAGCGGCGAATCGATCCTGAGACCGGTGAAGTACGGCAGGTCCCTCCCGGCTCCGCGCCGGGAGGGGCTGCGCCGGCCGAGGAGCCGGCGGTGCAGGGCGAGGGCAAACTCGCCGAGCTGACCGCCGATCTGCAACGCGTGCAGGCCGACTTCGCCAACTACCGCAAGCGGGCTTTGCGTGACCAGCAGGCCGCGGCGGACCGGGCCAAGGCCGCCGTCGTGAACCAATTACTGGGCGTGCTCGACGATCTCGACCGGGCACGCAAGCACGGCGACCTGGAGTCGGGCCCGCTGAAGGCGGTGGCCGACAAGCTGGAAGGCGCGCTGACCGGGCTCGGCCTGACGGCATTCGGCGAGGAGGGCGAAGACTTCGACCCGGTGCTGCACGAAGCCGTGCAGCACGAGGGCGATGGCTCCCGCCCGGTGATCGGGACCGTCATGCGGCAGGGCTACAAGCTCGGTGATCAGATACTGCGCCACGCCATGGTCGGCGTCGTCGACACCGTCGCCGACGGCGACCACGAACCGGATGCGACCGGTGAGGGCGAAGAAACCGGACCGGTCGGATCGGGCGATAACGCCGGCACCTCCGGTGACTAGACCACACAATCAGCACAACACAACACCAAAGGTGAGGGGGTGACGCGACATGGCCCAGCGTGAATGGGTCGAAAAAGACTTCTACAAGGAGCTGGGCGTCTCCTCCGACGCCAGTCCCGAAGAGATCAAACGCGCCTACCGCAAGTTGGCGCGCGATCTGCATCCGGACGCCAACCCCGACAATCCCGCCGCCGGTGAACGATTCAAGGCCGTGTCGGAGGCGCACAACGTGTTGTCCGATCCGGCCAAGCGCAAGGAATACGACGAAACCCGGAGGCTGTTCGCCGGCGGTGGTTTTGGCGGGCGCCGGTTCGATACCGGCGGGTTCGGGGGCTTCAACGTCGGTGGGGACGGGGCGGAGTTCAATCTCAACGATTTGTTCGATGCCGCCGGCCGTAGCGGCGGCACCAACATCGGCGACCTGTTCGGCGGGTTGTTCGGGCGCGGTGCCAGCGGCCGTCCCAGCCGGCCACGCCGCGGCAACGACCTCGAGACCGAAACCCAGCTGAATTTCGTCGAGGCCGCCAAGGGCGTGGCGATGCCGCTGCGGCTGACCAGCCCCGCGCCGTGCACCAACTGTCATGGCAGCGGTGCGCGGCCGGGCACCAGCCCCAAGGTGTGTCCCACCTGCAACGGCTCCGGGGTGATCAACCGCAACCAGGGCGCGTTCGGTTTCTCCGAACCCTGCACCGATTGCCGGGGCAGCGGCTCGATCATCGAGCACCCCTGCGACGAGTGCAAGGGCACCGGGGTCACCACCCGCACCCGCACCATCAACGTGCGGATCCCGCCCGGCGTCGAGGACGGACAGCGTATCCGGCTGCCCGGCCAGGGTGAAGCCGGGCTGCGCGGCGCGCCGTCTGGTGATCTGTACGTGACGGTGCATGTGCGGCCGGACAAGGTGTTCGGGCGCGACGGCGACGACCTGACCGTGACCGTCCCCGTCAGCTTCACCGAATTGGCCTTGGGCTCAACCATTTCGGTTCCCACCCTGGACGGCAAGGTCGGTGTTCGAGTGCCCAAGGGCACCTCCGACGGCCGCATCCTGCGGGTGCGCGGACGCGGTGTGCCCAAGCGCAGCGGCGGCAACGGCGACCTGCTGGTCACCGTAAAGGTCGCCGTGCCACCGAATTTGGAAGGCGCCGCTCAGGAGGCGCTGGAAGCGTACGCGGCCGCCGAACGATCCAGCGGTTTTGACCCACGGGCCGGATGGGCGGGTAATCGCTGATGGCCAAGGCCTCGAGAAATTCAAGAAATGAGGATGCGCGAACCTTCCTGATCTCGGTCGCCGCCGAACTTGCCGGGATGCACGCCCAGACACTGCGCACCTACGACCGCCTCGGCCTGGTCAGCCCCCGCCGCACTTCCGGTGGGGGGCGCCGCTATTCGGAGCACGACGTGGACCTGCTGCGCGAGGTGCAGAGGCTCTCGCAGGACGAGGGGGTCAACCTCGCCGGGATCAAGCGAATCATCGAGCTGACCAACCAGGTCGAGGCCCTGCAGGCACGGATCAACGAGTTGAGCGAGGAGTTGGCGCGGACGCGCGTCAGCCAGCGCCGCGATGTGGCGGTGGTGCCCAAGAGCACCGCGCTGGTGGTGTGGCAGCCGCGTCGGGGACGCTAATTCCCGCTCGGTCCCACTTGCGCCCCAAGGGTTCACCAGACAGCGACCGCAGCGACCCAAGTGGTCACTGTCATCACACCCGGATCGAAAACTGCGTCACCGCCGGTTCGCCCGGCCGCGCACAGCGGTAGCCGCCGCGGCGCAGCGCGTCGGTCGGCGCGGTCATCGGCTCAAAGCACACGATGGCCGTGGCGGGATCCTCGACCGGCGGCGCGAAGATCTGCGCCGCCGGATAGCCTCGTTCGAAATGCACCTCGATGCGGCGTCCGCCGCCGGACACCGCGAACACCGCGCCGTTGGCCACCTGGTCGTAGGCGTCGTCGAAAGTCTTGTCGCGCAACGCCTCTTCTCGTGCCGGCTGTGGCTCGGCCTGGCCGGTGGGCAGCCCCCTGTCGTCGAGACCCAGGTGGCGCAGCGCCGGCGTCTCGATGATCCAATCGCCGCGGGCCACGTCCGGCAGCTGCAGGTAGGGGTGAAAGCCGAAGCACAGCGGGACCGCCGAGTCGCCGGTGGCGGCGACGGTGGTCCGCACCGTCAGGGTCCGGTCGGCCAGCCGCACGGTAATGGTCAGCACATGCGGGTACGGGAAGCTGGCCAGCAACTGCGGATCGGCACCGAAATCCAGCTGCGCGGTCAACTCGTTGTCGGTCTCGGGAGTCACCCGCCAGCCGGGATAGGCGGCCAAGACACCGTGGATGGGCAGCCCGTTGGGGTCGGCACGCACCCCGTTTTCGCCCGGGGTCAGGGTGACCGTCGCGCCCTGTGCGGCATAGGTGTTCTCGCCCAACCGGTTTGCCCATGGATACAGGATCGGGATCCCCATCGTCTTGCCGTCGCTGATGTAGGCGTCCAGGCCGCGGCGCTGGCCGAGCAGCTCCGCGCCGTCGTCGCGTAACGACGTGCCGATCATGCCCGCGTCGGGAACGAACTGGGCAACCAGTGGCGACGAAGGATCGCGCAGGGTGACGACGTGCATGGCTACCTCCAGAGCGGATCGTGCTGAATGCGTTCGGGCACAGCGCCTTTGGCGATCAGGGCGGACTTGGTGGCGCTGACCATCGCCGGCCCGCCGCAGATCAGGATTTGCCGGTCCCCCCAGCCGCCGTACTTGGTCACCACATCGGGCAGCCGGCCGGTCTGGTGCACGTGCAGGCCGCGCGGCGGGGTGACGTCGGGATAGTCGGCGGCCCAGGCCGGGTCGGCGCGGTACTCCGAGACCGGCGAGACCGACAACCACGGATTGTGCGACGCGACCTGCCACAAGGTCGGCAGATCGTAGAGTTCGCAGCGGTAGCGCGCGCCGAAGAACAGATGTATCCGCGGGTTCACCGCATACCGGCACAGGTCCATGATCAGCGCCCGCAGCGGCGCCAGCCCCGTGCTGCCGGCGACCATCAGCACGTCGCCGCCCTCCCGGTCGACGCCCAGGCCGCCGTGCGGGCTGGACAGCCGCCACCGGTCGCCGGGCCGGGTTTCATTGACGATCGCGGTGCTGACCAAGCCGCCGGGCACCAGGCGGACGTGGAATTCGATCCCGCCGCCGGGATCGGCCGGAATGGCGGGGCTCAGATACCGCCAGCGGCGCGGGCATTGCGGCACATGGGCGTTGACGTATTGCCCGGGGTGGTAGCGCATCGGCTGATCGAGCTGCAGGCGAACGACCGCCAGATCGCGGGACACCCGCAGGTGCTCGATGACGGTGCCGTCCCACCAGGCGGGTCCCTCCTCGGCGTCCGCGGCGCCGCTCATCACCCCGGTGATCAGGTTCAGCGACTGTCTGGCCGCGTCGTCGACGGCGGAGGTCCAGGCCGCGCCCAGCTGGGAGCGCAGCGTCGCCAACAGCGCGCGACCCAGGGTTTCGTAATGATGCGGCAGCACACCGTATTTGCGATGGTCCCGCCCGAGCTGGGCCAAAAACGCCACCGGCTCCTGCGCGCGGCGCGCGACGAGTTCCCCGTACACCCAGTGCAAGGCATGGCCGAAAGCCACACGCTGCGCGCTCATTTCGGGCGGGAACAGATCGCGCACCGAGCCGTCGAGGGCGAACCAATGGGTGTAGAAGCGGTGCACGAGGTCACCGGAATCACCGTGGGAGCCCGAGGAGCTCGCGCCGTCCGGTTCGAAGGCGTCGCGCAGGACGCTCAGCGCTTGGACGTCCTCGAGGCTCACGGGCCCCGATTCTAGGCTCGGATTCCGTGGATTCAGCCTTGCCGGACGATGTTGGTGGTCCCGGAGTTCACGATCTTGGGTGAACCCCAGTGGTAGAGAACGACGTTGCCGGTTCCGGATGCGCTCGCCGCGTCCGTGCTGTCGACCGCGACGCGATTGCCGTCGCCGGAGACGGTGACGCTGGTGCAGTGGCCGGTAAGGGTGATCGTGTTGTTTTTGCCGCTCACCGACAGGTAGCCGGCGTGGCAGGGCAGCGTCTTCGTCGTGCCGGCGCCGCTGACCTGCAGCGTCCCGGCGTCCGGCACCTCAGTCGACGGGCTGCCGTTGGCGAGGTCGGTATGCAACCCGACTGAGATGAGGCCGGCGAGCGCCAATCCCGCGGCGAGGGCGGCCAGCCATAAGCCGGTGCCTCGGCGCGGGGTTCTGGCGAGCTCGGCGTCGGCCTGGTCGGGGTGCTGCATCGTCTGTGTCATCGCTTCGGGGGTACCCCGTACGGCGTATGGCCCAAAACTCGGTAGAGTTGAGCGGAACAGACTCAACCTTGACGACGTTGCACAACCAGACAAGCATTTTTGCCAGCTCCTTTTCGACCCGAACGGAGGCGTCGTGGACTCTTTCAACCCGACCACCAAGACCCAGGCGGCGCTGACCTCGGCGCTGCAGGCGGCCTCGGCCGCCGGCAACCCCGAGATACGGCCGGCCCACCTGCTGATGGCGTTGCTGACCCAGGCGGACGGCATCGCCGCGCCGCTGCTGGAGGCCGTGGGGGTCTTGCCCGCCACCATTCGCGCCGAAGCCGAGCGCCTGCTCGAGCAGCTGCCGCAGGCCAGCGGCGCCAGCTCGCAACCGCAGCTGTCGCGCGAGTCGCTGGCCGCCATCACCACCGCCCAGCAACTGGCCACCGAGATGGACGACGAGTACGTCTCCACCGAACACCTGATGGTGGGCCTGGCCACCGGCGACTCGGAGGTCGCCAAGCTGCTCACCGGGCACGGCGCGTCACCGCAGGCCCTGCGGGAGGCGTTCGTCAAGGTCCGCGGCAGCGCCCGGGTCACCAGCGCCGACCCCGAGGCCACCTACCAGGCGCTGGAGAAGTACTCCACCGACCTGACCGCGCGCGCCCGCGAGGGCAAACTGGACCCGGTCATCGGCCGCGACAACGAGATTCGCCGCGTCGTGCAGGTGCTGAGCCGGCGCACCAAGAACAACCCGGTGCTGATCGGTGAGCCCGGCGTCGGCAAGACCGCGATCGTGGAGGGCCTGGCCCAGCGCATCGTCGCCGGCGACGTGCCGGAGAGCCTGCGCGACAAGACCGTCATCAGCCTGGACCTCGGCTCGATGGTGGCCGGCGCGAAATATCGCGGCGAGTTCGAGGAGCGCCTCAAGGCCGTCCTCGACGACATCAAGAACTCCGCCGGGCAGATCATCACCTTCATCGACGAGGTGCACACCATCGTCGGTGCCGGCGCGACCGGCGAGGGCGCGATGGACGCCGGCAACATGATCAAGCCGATGCTGGCCCGCGGCGAGCTGCGCCTGGTCGGTGCCACCACGCTCGACGAGTACCGCAAGTACATCGAGAAGGACGCCGCGCTGGAGCGCCGCTTCCAGCAGGTGCTGGTCGGGGAGCCGTCGGTGGAGGACACCGTCGGCATCCTGCGCGGGCTGAAGGACCGCTACGAGGTGCACCACGGGGTGCGCATCACCGACTCGGCCCTGGTGGCCGCGGCGACGCTGTCCGACCGCTACATCACCGCGCGCTTCCTGCCGGACAAGGCCATCGATCTGGTCGACGAGGCCGCCAGCCGGCTGAAGATGGAGATCGACTCGCGGCCCGTCGAGATCGACGAGGTCGAGCGCCTGGTGCGCCGCCTGGAGATCGAGGAGATGGCGCTGGCCAAGGAGGAGGACGAGGCGTCCAAGGAGCGGCTGGAGAAGTTGCGCTCCGAGCTGGCCGATCAGAAGGAGAAGCTGGCCGAGCTCACCACCCGCTGGCAGAACGAGAAGAACGCGATCGACATCGTGCGCGAGCTCAAGGAACAGCTGGAAGCGCTGCGCGGGGAGTCCGAGCGCGCCGAACGCGACGGCGACCTGGCCAAGGCCGCCGAGCTGCGCTACGGGCGCATCCCCGAGGTCGAGAAGAAGCTCGACGCCGCGCTCCCGCAGGCCGAGGCCCGCGAGAACGTGATGCTCAAGGAGGAGGTCGGCCCCGACGACATCGCCGACGTGGTGTCGGCGTGGACCGGCATCCCGGCCGGGCGGATGCTCGAAGGCGAGACCGCCAAACTGCTGCGCATGGAGGACGAGCTGGGCAAGCGCGTCATCGGGCAGCGCAAGGCGGTGACGGCCGTGTCCGACGCCGTGCGCCGTGCCCGGGCGGGTGTCGCCGACCCCAACCGGCCGACCGGATCGTTCATGTTCCTCGGGCCGACCGGCGTCGGTAAGACCGAGCTGGCCAAGGCGCTGGCGGAGTTCCTGTTCGACGACGAGCGCGCGATGGTCCGCATCGACATGAGCGAGTACGGCGAGAAGCACTCGGTCGCCCGCCTCGTCGGTGCCCCTCCCGGGTACATCGGCTACGACCAGGGCGGTCAGCTGACGGAGGCGGTGCGCCGGCGTCCCTACACGGTGATCCTGTTCGACGAGATCGAGAAGGCGCACCCGGATGTGTTCGACGTGCTGTTGCAGGTGCTCGACGAGGGCCGGCTCACCGACGGGCAGGGCCGCACGGTCGACTTCCGCAACACGATCCTGATCCTGACGTCCAACCTGGGATCGGGTGGCACCGAGGAGCAGGTGATGGCCGCGGTGCGCTCGGCGTTCAAGCCGGAGTTCATCAACAGGCTCGACGACGTGATCATCTTCCACGGGCTCGAACCCGGCGAACTGGTGTCGATCGTCGACATCCAGCTGGCCCAGCTGCAAAAGCGGCTGGCGCAGCGTCGCCTCACGCTGGAGGTGTCGCTGCCCGCCAAGCAGTGGCTCGCACACCGCGGATTCGACCCGGTGTACGGCGCGCGGCCGCTGCGCCGGCTGGTGCAGAAGGCCATCGGTGACCAGCTGGCCAAGCTGTTGTTGGCCGGCGACGTGCACGACGGCGACACCGTTCCGGTCAACGTGAGCCCCGACGGCGACACCCTGATCCTCGGGTAAGTTGCGCCCCTCGGTGGGCGCAGCAAACCTTGATTGGGTTGTGACCTGGTCGCCTTCTGTGTTCCGGGCCAATAGCAGATACCCTGTTTTGGATGGTCCCCCTCTGGTTCACGCTGTCCGCGCTGTGCTTTGTCGGCGCGGGGGTGCTGCTGTATGTCGATGTCGATCGTCGGCGTGGGCGCAGCAGACGCCGTAAGTCGTGGGCGCGGTCGCACGGATTCGACTACGAGCGTGAATCGACCGACATCCTCAAGCGCTGGAAGCGCGGCGTGATGTCGACGGTGGGCGACGTGGCCGCCCAGAACGTGGTGCTGGGCCAGATCCGCGGCGAGGCGGTGTACATCTTCGACCTCGAGGAAGTCGCCACGGTGATCGCGCTGCACCGCAAGGTGGGCACCAACGTCGTGGTGGACCTGCGGCTCAAGGGGCTCAAAGAGCCACGGGAGAGCGACATTTGGCTGCTGGGCGCGATCGGGCCGCGGATGGTGTACTCCACCAACCTGGACGCCGCCCGCCGCGCCTGCGACCGCCGCATGGTCACCTTCGCCCACACCGCGCCGGACTCCGCCGAGATCATGTGGAACGAGCAGAACTGGACGCTGGTCGCCATGCCGATCACCAGCACCCGCACCCAGTGGGACGAGGGCCTGCGCACCGTGCGGCAGTTCAACGACCTGCTGCGGGTGCTGCCGCCGCTGCCGGAGGAAACCCCGCAGGAGGCCGGAGCGCCGGCGGGACTGCGCAACGCGTCGCCGAGCCGTCCGCTGGCGCCCGCGGGCCGCGCCGAGCTGCCGCCCAAGCGCGCCCAGCAGGATGTGGCCGGCTTGATCGGCCCCGACGTCCAGCCCGGTCGCCGCGCGCAAGAGCCGGTGCGTCGCGACCAGCCACGGCCGGAGGGGCGTCCGGATACGCTGCGCCGCCCCCCACCGACCGGGCGCAACGGCCACCAGGCCAGCAACTATCAGCGCTGACGGGTAGCCAAGGGCCCGGTGGGCCGCCGTCATTAAGATGTCGCTCATGCCCCGCCCCGTAGCCCTGATCACCGGGCCCACCTCAGGGATCGGCGCCGGGTACGCGCGACGCTTCGCCCGCGACGGCTACGACCTGGTGCTGGTCGCCCGCGACGCCGAGCGCTTGGCGAGGCTCGCCGACGAATTGAAAGACCCGGCCGGCAACATCGAGGTTCTTCCCGCCGACCTGGGCGATCCGGCTGACCGGCAACGGGTTTGCGATCGGCTCACTGCCGGAGTGCGTGTCCTGGTGAACAACGCCGGCTTCGCCACGTCTGGCGACTTCTGGTCCACCGACCCCGCGCTGCTGCAGTCCCAGCTCGACGTCAACGTCACCGCCGTCATGCACCTCACCCGGGCGGCCCTGCCGGCCATGCTCGACGCCGGCGCAGGCACCGTCATCAACATCGCCAGCGTCGCCGGGCTGGTGCCGGGGCGGGGATCGACCTATTCGGCGTCCAAGGCGTGGGTGATCTCTTTCAGCGAGGGCCTATCCGTCGGACTTCAGGGCACCGGGGTTTCCGTGCACGCCGTCTGCCCGGGCTACGTGCGCACCGAATTTCACACCCGCGCCGGGATCGACATGTCCACGTCGCCGTCGTTCATGTGGCTCGAGGTCGACGACGTGGTGAGCCAAAGCCTCGCCGACATCGCCCGCGGCAAGGTGATCAGCATTCCCGGTCTGCAGTACAAGGCGATCATCGCCGGCGAGCGCATGATCCCGCGGACCCTGATGCGGGCGGTCACCAAACGAATCGGTGGTGGCCGTGGCCGAACCTGAGCTCGAGGAGTTGGCCGAACTGGTGCGCCGGCTGGCGGTGGTGCACGGCCGGGTCACGCTGTCGTCCGGCAAGGAGGCCGACTACTACGTCGACCTGCGCCGGGCGACCCTGCACCACCGGGCCTCGGCACTTATCGGCAAGCTGATGCGCGACCTGACCAGCGACTGGGACTACGCGGTCGTCGGCGGCCTCACCCTGGGCGCCGACCCGGTGGCCACAGCCATCATGCACGCGCCGGGACGCCCGATCGACGCGTTCGTGGTGCGCAAGTCGGCCAAAGCCCATGGCCTGCAACGACTTATCGAGGGCTCCGAGGTCTCCGGCAGGCGGGTGCTGGTGGTCGAAGACACCAGCACGACGGGCAATTCGGCGCTGACCGCGGTGCGTGCCGTCCAGGACGCCGGTGGCGAGGTGCTGGGGGTGGCCACCGTGGTGGATCGCGCCACCGGTGCCGCCGAGGCCATCGAGGCCGAGGGCCTTGCCTACCGCAGCGTGCTGGGTCTGGCCGAGCTGGGGCTGGGGTAGTCAAGTCTCACCATGCGCACCGTCCTTGCGATCGCCGCGTGCCTGGCGCTCTGTCTGGCCGGCTGCTCATCGACCAACCACGCCGCGCGGCCCTACGGGGCCCAGGGAGCGCGACTCGGCGAGTCGCTGACGCTGCTGGGGTGGAACATGTCGGTGTCGAACCTGCGCTGGGACGGCGACTACGTGCTCGTCGACGTCGATGCGAGTCCGGCCTCGGCCAACGATCCGCACGCCAAACCCGAGGACATCCGCTTCGGGCTGTACGGCGCCCTGGCTCATCCGATGGAGGCCGACGGTCTGGGCAGCTGCGACAACGCGAAGACCAGCGTGCGCGACATTCCCGCGCCGCTGTCGGCGCCACGCGACCGGCTCACCGGCACGGTTTGCCTTGGGCCGCTGAAGGATCGGAGTCAGGTCCGCGGCATCTACGGCTACTCGCCGCGCGACCGGATCCCGAACAGCTCGTCTGCCTACCCGGTCGCCTTCCCGGTGGGCCTGTTGCCGACCAACCCCAACGACAGCGGGGGCCTGGCCGTCAAGACCGCCAGCCTGACCGCGTGGCGGGCGGACGGCAAGCCGGTGACCAAAGCGCAACTGGGTGATCCGGGGGCGTTCACCGGCAACGGCTACATGCTGCTCGGGTTGGAAGCCGACGCCGTCGCGGCCCGCTACCGCGACGAGTCCGCCAAGCGGGGCGGCCCGATGATGCTGCTGGCCTCGCCGACGCTGCCCGCCCCGGGGCTGAATCCGGCCTGCGCGACGTACGGGTCGTCGGTGCTGATCCTGCCCGAGGCGTCCCTGGACGCCGTGCACGTCAACGCGTCGCTGTGCACCCAGGGCGGGATCAACGACGCGCTGTTCTACGCGACGCTGGCCGTCGACGGCACGCACGCCGGGGTATGGACGCAGCGATGAGCGGACCCGGGCCCACCGAATGGTCCGCGACCCCGCCCGCCGGCGTCGGGCCGTGGCCGGGCGAACCACCCGACGACCCGCGGTATGACCCAATCCTGTTGCGCGAGGGCGACACTCGCAATGTCGTCGACGCCTACCGGTACTGGACGCGGGAAGCGATCATCGCCGACATCGACCGGCGCCGGCATCCGCTGCACGTGGCGATCGAGAACTTCGGTCACGACGCCAACATCGGTTCGGTGGTGCGCACCGCCAACGCCTTCGCGGTGCACACCGTGCACATCGTGGGGCGGCGACGGTGGAATCGCCGCGGCGCCATGGTGACCGACCGCTATCAGCGGTTATGCCACCACGACGACACCGCCGAGCTGCTCGCCTTCGCGGCGGACGCCGGTCTGACCGTCGTCGCCGTCGACAACGTCCCGGGGGCGGCGCGTCTCGAGGAGACCGCGCTGCCGCGCGAGTGCCTGCTGGTGTTCGGTCAGGAGGGCCCCGGCATCACCGACGACACCCGAACCGGCGCGACGCTGACGGTGTCGATCGCGCAGTTCGGCTCGACGCGCAGCATCAACGCGGGGGTCGCCGCGGGAATCGCCATGCACGCCTGGGTCGAGCAGCACGCCGACCTGTCCCGCGCCTGGTAGCGCACCGACCTCGAGTGTGAGTCCACGGCCTTGAGAGTGAACGGGCGGCGGTCCCGCCCGGCGTGTCGCCGCCGCACAGTCACACCGAAAGCCCGGTGTTCACACTCCACGCCGTGACGACGCGCGGAAAGCCGATGGGGCAGGATCGGCAGGTATGGATCAGCTATGGGCCAACCTCGCGGCCAGCTGCGAAGCCGCTGTCACCCAGCGACACCTGAAGCGGCTGTGGGGACTGCCCGCAACCCAGCTCGGGGTGGTGGCCTGGCCGGCGCAGCGCAAAGACCGGTGGTTCGGCACCTGGCACTACTGGTGGCAGGCGCATCTGCTGGACTGCCTCGTCGACGCCGAGGCGCGCGATCCGCAGCCGCACCGGCACGCCGAGATCAACCGGCAGGTCCGGTCGCATCGGCTGCGCAACAACCTCTCGTGGATCAACAGCTACTACGACGACATGGCCTGGCTGGCGCTGGCGCTCGAACGTGCCGCCCGCATCGCCGGCGTCGAGCGCCGAAAAGCGTTGCCCAAGCTCGCCGCCCAATTCGTCAAGGCCTGGTCGCCCGAGGACGGCGGCGGCATCCCCTGGCGCAAGCAGGACAAGTTCTTCAACGCCCCGGCCAACGGCCCCGCGGGGATCTTCCTCGCCCGGTACGGGAATCACCTGAAACTTGCCGAGCAGATCGCGAATTGGATCGACCAGACGCTGATCGACCCCGAGACGCACCTGGTGTTCGACGGCATCAAGGCCGGGTCGCTGGTGCGCGCCCAGTACACCTACTGCCAGGGCGTGGTGCTGGGGCTCGAGACCGAGCTGGCCGCCCGCACCGGGGCGGAGGTCCGGGCGCGGCACGCGGCGCGGGTGCATCGACTGGTCGCGGCCGTGCACGACCACATGGCACCGGCGGGTGTGCTGGCCGGCGCCGGCGGCGGCGACGGGGGGCTGTTCGCCGGTGTGACCGCGCGGTACCTGGCGCTGGTGGCGACCACGCTGCCGGGGGAGTCGCCGGAGGACGTGGTGGCCCGCGACACCGCCCGGCGGATCGTGCTGGCCAGCGCGAAGTCTGCCTGGGACTATCGGCAGACGGTGAACGGGCTGCCGGTGTTCGGCGCCTTCTGGGACCGCGACGCGCAGGTGCCCACGGCGGGCGGCAAACAGGCGGAGTTCGTCGAGGGCGCGGTGATGGCTTCCGAGGTCCCCGAACGGGATCTGTCGGTGCAGCTGTCGGGGTGGATGCTCATGGAGGCCGCCTGTAACGTCTCCGCCGAATCGTCGCACAAGGACAGGAGTGCCCTGTGAAGAAAGTCCACCCCGACGCGGAGTCGGCGTTGCACGGCCTGCTGCAGGACGGCATCACCATCGCCGCCGGCGGCTTCGGCCTGTGCGGCATCCCGGAGAAGCTGATCCGGGCTCTGGTGGACAGCGGCATCAAGGACCTCACCATCGTCGGAAACAACGCCGGCGTAGACGATTTCGGCATGGGCCTGCTGCTCAAGGGCAGGCAGGTGAAGAAGGTGATCGCCTCCTATGTCGGCGAGAACAAGGAGTTCGAGCGCCAGGTGCTGGCCGGCGAGCTGGATCTCACGCTCACGCCGCAGGGCACGCTGGCGGAGAAGCTGCGCGCCGGCGGCGCGGGGATTCCCGGGTTCTACACGCGGACGGCCTACGGCACCAATCTCGCCGACGGCAAGGACACCCGGGTCTTCGATGGCACGGAATACGTTCTGGAAGAAGGCATCCGGGCGGATGTGGCGCTCGTCAAGGCGTGGAAGGGCGACACGGCGGGCAATCTCGTCTACCGCAAGACCGCGCGTAACTTCAACCCGATGATCGCCACCTGCGCCGCGGTGACGGTGGCCGAGGTCGAAGAGCTGGTCGAGGTCGGGGAGCTGGATCCGGACCTGGTCCACACCCCCGGCATCTATGTGGACCGCATCATCGTGGGAAGCGGCTACGAGAAGCGCATCGAGTTCCGCACCACGAGCGGTGGCGCCGCGCTGAAGAACGACAGCCCCATTCGCGAGCTCATGGCCCAGCGCGCGGCCCGGGAATTGCGCGACGGCTACTACGTGAACCTGGGCATCGGCATCCCGACGTTGGTGGCCAACTTCATTCCCGACAACATCAACGTCACGCTGCAGTCGGAGAACGGCTTGCTCGGCATCGGGGCCTACCCGAGCGAGGACTCCGTGGATCCCGATCTCATCAACGCGGGCAAGCAGACCATCACGAGCCTGCCCGGCTCCAGCTTTTTCAGCAGCGCCGATTCCTTCGCGATGATCCGCGGTGGCCACATCGACCTGTCCATCCTGGGCGGGCTCGAGGTGGCCGAGAACGGCGACCTGGCCAACTGGATGGTGCCGGGCAAGATGGTCAAGGGTCCAGGCGGCGCAATGGATCTCGTGTCGGGCATCAAGCGGGTGATAGTCGTCATGGATCACACCGCGAAAGACGGCAGCCCGAAGATCCTCAAGCAATGCACGCTGCCCCTGACCGGCAAGGGCGTCGTCGACATGATCATCACCAACCTGTGCGTCTTCGACGTCGAGCCGGGCCAGGGGCTGGTGCTCACGGAATTGCATCCCGGCGTGACGGTCGAGGACGTCCGCGCCAAGACCGGCTGCGATTTCAAAGTCGCGGTCTGACCCGCGCGTGGCCGGCTACTCGGAGGCCGGCTGCCGTTCGGGTTCGCGGCTGGCCGTGTCCGTCGGGCGGCGTCGCCCCCGATAACCGCGCCAGGCCGCGATGAACGCCGGGATCATGGACACGAACAGGATCCCCAGGATGATCTTTTCCAGGTTGTGGTGCACGAACGGCACGTTGCCCAGGAAGTAGCCCGCGAGCGTCGCACCGCCGCCCCAGGCGATGCCGCCGACGATGTCGAACCCCAGGAACAGCGGATAACGCATGTAGGACACCCCGGCGATCACCGGCACGAACGTCCGCACGAACGGCGCGAACCGGGCCAGGATGATCGCCCAGGCCCCGTACTTCTCGAAGAAGGCATGCGACTCGGTCACGTAGTGCTTCTTGAAGAACCGGGAATCTTCCTTTTTGAACAGCGCGGGCCCGATCCGCCGCCCGATGAAATATCCGGTTTGATCGCCCAGCACCGCGACCGTAGCCACGCAGGGCGCCAGCACCCAGATGCTGACCGGTGGATGCGGGTGCGCGGCCAGCAGTCCGCCGGTGAACAGCAGCGACTCGCCGGGCAGCAGCGGAAACAGCAGCCCGGTCTCGATGAAGACGATGACCAGGATCCCGGGCAGCACCGCCGACCCGAAGACGCCGTCGGCGCCCAACCAGTACATCGGGTCGAGGATGGCGGGCAGGGCCGTCACGGCGGTGCTCATGATCCATCAACATACCGGCCCGGGGCGAGCCGCCGACCGACCTGGACGATACTGGGTGGACCCGGCCGCAGAAGGGGGTTCTGATGCCCATCGCCACGCCCGAGGTTTACGCCGAGATGCTGCGACGCGCCAAGGAGCACTCGTATGCCTTCCCCGCGATCAACTGCACCTCCTCGGAGACGGTGAACGCGACCCTCAAGGGCTTCGCTGACGCGGGCAGTGACGGAATCATCCAATTCTCCACCGGCGGTGCGGAATTCGCGTCCGGTCTGGGGGTCAGGGACATGGTGGCCGGTGCGGTGGCGCTGGCCGAGTTCACCCGGTCCATTGCGGCCAGGTACCCGATCAACGTCGCGCTGCACACCGATCACTGCCCCATGGACAAGCTGGACGCCTATGTCCGCCCGTTGCTGGCGATCTCGGCCGAGCGGGTGAGCGCGGCCGGCGAACCGTTGTTTCAGTCGCACATGTGGGACGGTTCGGCGGTGCCGATCGACGAGAACCTGGTGATCGCGAAGGAACTGCTCACCGAGGCGGCGGCCGCCAAGGTCATCCTCGAGATCGAGATCGGCGTGGTGGGCGGGGAAGAGGACGGCGTCGCCAACGAGATCAACGACAAGCTCTACACCACGCCGGAGGACTTCGAGAAGACCGTCGATGCGCTGGGCCACGGCGAGCACGGCAGGTACCTGCTGGCCGCCACGTTCGGCAACGTCCACGGCGTCTACAAGCCCGGCAACGTCAAGCTGCGCCCCGACATCCTGGCCCAGGGGCAGAAGGTGGCGGCGGCCAAGCTGGGACTGCCCGACGGCGCCCGGCCGTTCGACTTCGTCTTCCACGGCGGCTCGGGCTCGCAGAAGTCGGAGATCGAGGAGGCGCTGCGCTACGGCGTGGTGAAGATGAACGTCGACACCGACACCCAGTACGCGTTCACCCGCCCGATCGCCGGTCACATGTTCAGCAACTACGACGGCGTGCTCAAGGTCGACGGGGAGGTCGGTGACAAGAAGGCCTACGACCCCCGCAGTTACCTCAAGAAGGCCGAGGCGTCGATGTCCGAGCGCGTGGTTCAGGCGTGCACCGACCTGCACTGCGCCGGAAAGTCCCTCTCGGGCTAACCGTCCGCGTCGCTATCCCCGAACGTGCGGCTGGCCGCGCGCGCGCTACCGAACGTGCGGCCGGCCGCACACTCGGCCACAAGCTAGCCGCTGGGGGACTGGCAGATCTTCCACTGGTCGTCGCGGTACTGCAGGTCCAGGCTGCGGGTGGAGCGCACCAGCGGGTC
>NZ_LZHT01000115.1 GCF_001667315.1 Mycobacterium sp. 852002-10029_SCH5224772 | reverse complement strand
ACTCACCACCACAGCGCCAACAGATCCGATCGAAGACATGACGCCATCATCGCAGCCACCACCGACAAAACCCGGCCATCCCTTTTTCACTTCGGCTGCCAGCACCGCCAATTGAGACGTGAGCCAAGTCAGGTGATACGCGAGCTTCCCTGCTCCCGAAACTTTGTCGACGGCGGTCGTCGTCGAGCTCAGTGAGTCACCGCGGCTGGTCGGTGAGGGCTCCGCTGATGAAGATGGTGTCGTCGTGGTCCGGGGCCTGCACATCGAGGCCGCTGCGCCGGAACAGCTCCGCCAGCGGCACACCTTCGAGCTGCCAGCCCTTGGCGCCGAGATAGTCGAGGACGTGGTTGCGTTGGCCCGTGTAGACCAACGAAGCCAAGTCGACGTCGACGCCATGGTCGCGGAACGGGCTGGATATGGTCCGCGCTCGCTCGGCACCGAAATCCACGATGCTGGCGACGAATTCGGTGGCTACCATGCTTCCCGGTGCGCTGAGTGCGGTGATGTTGTCGAACAGCCGGTCCTGGGCCTGCGGCTTTAGATAAATCAGTAACCCCTCGGCCAGCCACGCCGTCGGTGCCGCCGAGTCAAAGCCGGCAGCGTGCAATGCCGTCACCCAATCCGTGCGCAAGTCGATGGGTACGGCGCGCCGAGTGGCGGAGGGTTCGGCGCCCAGGTCGGCCAAGGTCGTCGTCTTGAACTCGATCACCTGTGGTTGGTCGATCTCGTACACCACCGTCCCGGTCGGCCACGCCAGACGGTAGGCCCGGGCGTCCAACCCCGACGCGAGGATCGCCACTTGCCGAATCCCCCCGTCGGTGGCGTTGAGGACGTAGTCGTCAAAGTACTTCGTGCGGACCGCGTTTCCGTCGACCATCGCCTGCGCCAGGGCCGGTGAGACATCCGCGATCGTCGACATGTCGAGTTCGCCGTCCATCATCTTGGTGAAGAAATCCAACCCCACCGCACGGACCAGAGGTTCGGCGAACGGATCGTTGATCAAACCGCGCGGATCCCTGGTGGCCATCGCGCGCCCGGCTGCGACAATGGTCGCCGTGACGCCGACGCCAGACGTCAGATCCCAGCTGTCGTCGTCGGTGCGGGGCATCAGCCCACCTTAATCGTGACCTGCTATTTCGCTGGCCTGTCGGCGCTGGGTGTATTCATCGGTGCTGTGCTACTGGCGTCGGAACAGGCGCCCGTGGAGGGTACAGAACCAGGCGATGTTGCCGTCCGGTCCACGGACGAAGTTGGATCGACTGCCGGTGGGCTTGCCGTCCGGTCCGAGGTCGATCCCGTAGTCGGGCCGGTAGAAGGCGAGCCCCAGTTTGACGCTATTTTGGCCATCCGGGATGGCATCAGCCATGGTTCCAGCGAGCTGGCCGTCCCGTGCCCGGAAGTCGATGACCGCTTGCTCGAGGATGCCATTCTGGGAAACTTGCCCGGCGATGTACCGGCCCTCATACGGCGCCAGGTCGGCGGCACCAAGGTGTTGCGGTGTGGCAGGCAGGTTGGTGACCCCGGCGAATCTTTGCAACGCCCAGTCGCAGGAGAAAAGGTCATTGATCATCTGAAATCCGCCATCAGAGTTGGTGAGCACGGTCATGGCGAAGTTGCGATCGGGCACCATGAAGAAACCAGAGCGTTGCCCCTTCCAGGTGCCGCCGTGCTCAATGATGGTCACATTCTCCGCGGAGGGCCGCAGCATCCAGGTCACGCCCATCCCGGTCAGTTCGACCCAAAGCGTTCCGCCCGGGCCCGGGTTCGAACGCATTGCCTCCAGCGACTGTCGGCTCAGAATCTGCTCGCCGTCAGGCGCCGTGCCGTCGCCGAGGTGGAACTGTGCGTAACGCAGCTGATCTCGCGCTGTGGACATCAACCCGCCGGTGGGGTTGCAGCTGCGTGGGAATGCCCAAAAGCCGGTATCGACAATGGGTTTGCCATCGACCACGGCGTGCGATGCCGCCACATTCAGACCGATGATCTGGTCGGAAAAATAGCGGGTGTGATCCAGCTGCAGCGGATCAAGTACCAGCTTCTGCACCGCAGACTCGTAGGTTGTTCCGGCGGCAAGCTCAATGATGCGGCCCGCCACCACAAGACCTGAATTGTTGTACGCGAACGCGGTTCCCGGAGGCGTCAGCTGCGGTAAACGTGTCATCGAGTTGACGTAGCGCGCCACCGCGTCATCGCCGCGCCCGAAGTCCTGGCCATTGCGGCCATCCCAGCCCGCGGTGTGGTTGAGCAGCTGGCGCACGGTCACCCTGGCGCTGACCGACTCGTCGGCCACCGCGAAGTCGTGAATGTAGCCGCGCACGGGTGAATCCAGATCTACCTTGCCCTGCTCGACCAGGCGCATCATCGCGGTACCTGTGAAAGTCTTTGTGGTCGAACCGATTCGGAATACTGTGTCGTGGTCGACAGGCAACGGATGGTCGACATTGGTGACCCCGTAGCCCTTGACGTACTCTCGGCCGCCGGCCCAGACCGCAACCGCGACGCCCGGAATCGCATAGTCCTTCATGCCGGCGTTGATCTTGGCATCGAGTTCGTCGAACGCCACGCCAAGGTCCGCGCGGTTAGCAGTTTCAACCACTGCGGCGGCGTTTTCGTACGGCAGTCGATCCGAATGGCTTCGTGGTGTCTTTGGCCTTCAACGGCACCGTCCACATGACCGTCAATATAGCTGGGCTTACGTAACCATCGCGAGGCCTGACACATGCCGAGCCGCCGGCCGAAGGCGGCGGCGAGCCACCACCTTTCCAGCGGAGCCGCGCGGCCGGTGTTTGCTGGATCTCGCGATTTCTCCGGCCGTGAACGGCCGACGCCTTTAGAATGAATCCCCTTGGTGCTGCCGTGTCGCCCGGTCGGGATGAGGTTGGTCATGAATTGCCATGCGCTCAGGTCGGCACTCGTCTGGGCGGCGGCGGTGCTCGTGGTGGCCGGCTGCACGACGTTCGTCGACGGACGCGCCTTGTCGATGCTCAACGACCCTTTCCTGGTCGGCGGGCTGCCCGCGACCAACGGCCCCAGCGGGATTCGCTCGAACGCGCCCAGCCCCACCGGCAAGGTGCTCAACACCGACAGCGGGCCCATCGACACGCTGGCGCTGCTGTCGGTCAACGACATCGAGGATTACTGGCAGTCGGTGCACAGCCAATCGCTGAAGGGCAAGTTCGTTCCGGTCAGCAAGGTGGTGTCCTACGACTCCAACGACCCGAGCAGCCCGATCGTGTGCCACAACGACACGTACAAGCTCGTCAACGCCTTCTACACCTCCCGCTGCAACCTGATCGCCTGGGACCGCGGTGTTTTCATGCCCGTCGCACGAAAGTACTTCGGCGACATGTCCGTCACCGGAGTGCTCGCGCATGAATTCGGGCACGCGCTGCAGCAGATGGCGAAGCTGGTGACCAGAAGGGACCCGACCATCGTCCACGAACAGCAGGCTGACTGTTTCGCGGGCGTCTATCTGTTCTGGGTCGCCGACGGCAAGTCGCCGCGCTTCACGCTCAGCACCGCCGACGGACTCGACCATGTGCTGGCGGGAATCATCACCACGCGTGACCCGGTCATGGACAGCGACACCGAAAACGACGACGCACACGGCTCGGCCCTGGACCGGATCAGCGCCTTCCAGATGGGTTTCCTCAACGGCGCCTCGGCCTGTGCGGCGATCGACCGCAGGGAAATCGAACGGCGCCGCGGCGATCTGCCGAACGCGCTGCGGGTCGACTCCAGCACCGGAACGCCGGAGACCGGCGAGGTCCGGATGAACCAGGACACCTTGTCGACCCTGATGGAACTGCTGGGAAAGATCTTCGCCCCGACCAATCCGCCGGCGCTGTCCTACCAGGCGGCCCACTGCCCGGACGCCAAACCCACCCCGCCGGCGTCCTACTGTCCGGACGCCAACACCATCGCGGTGGAGCTGCCCGGACTCGCCACCATGGGCACGGTCGCCGACGAAAACGAACAGACCCTTCCGCAAGGCGACGACACCGCCCTGTCCGTCGTGATGTCGAGATACGCACTGGCGGTGCAGCATGAACGCGGCCTGCCGATGCAGAGCCCGTGGACCGCGCTGCGCACCGCATGCCTGACCGGTGTGGTGCACCGCAAGATGGCCGATCCCATCGAATTGCCCTCGCACAACCAATTGCAGCTCACCGCCGGTGATCTCGACGAAGCAGTCGCCGGGCTGCTCACCAATCGCATGGTGGCCAGCGACGCTGACGGTACCAGCGTGCCCGCCGGCTTCACCCGAATCGCGGCGTTCCGTGGCGGCGTGACCGGCAACGCCGAGGCGTGTTACTCGCGCTATCCGGGATGACGAACGACGGCCCGGGTCAGCCTATTTCGGCAAGACGGGGAACCACGTGCTTGGCGTAGCGTTCCGCGGTCTCCAGTCGTGACTGCCTAATTCCGCCCGAGCAGTTGCAGTGCGGCGTCGACGGCCAGGGCCGGGACGTTCAAGGTCTTGGACCGCAGATCGTGTCGGGCGCTGGCAATCTCGACGACGGCCGTCGTTCCGCCGATCAGCGCGGCCGCGGTGCGTAGTTCGTCGGGTGTGCCGAAGGGGTCTGACGTCCCATGGGTGAACACCGTCGGCACCGTGATGTCAGGCAGGTGCTCGGTGCGCAGGCGCTCCGGCTTGCCCGGCGGGTGCAGCGGGTAGGAGAACAGCGTCAGCACGTCCACGGCAGCCTCGCCGGCGGCAACCACCATGGATGTCTGCCGGCCGCCATATGAATGCCCGCCGGCGATCAACGGGCCGCCGGAGATGCCACGGCACAACGTGATCGCCTCGACGATGCCGGCACGATCGGTGGCGGCCGACCCGGATGGCGGGCCGGTGGGCCGGCGCCGCCGGTAGGGCAGGTTGTAACGCACCGCCAGCCAGCCGCGCTGCGCCCATTCATCGCAAACCTGCTGCAGCAGTGGCGAATCCCGGTTTCCACCCGCGCCGTGGGTGAGGACTACCACGCCCTCCGGGGTGCCCACGGGTTCGTGTGCGATGCCCGCGATCTGATCGAGGAGGCGGGCCATCATGTCAGGCGAAACAGCGGTGAGACGGGGCCGTGGCCGTGGCCCAGCGGATAGGAGGCCCGCAGACATTCGGTGACCCATCGCTTCCCGAAACCGACCGCGTCCGGCACGGTGAAGCCGTGCGCGAGCGCGCAAGCGGCGGCGCTGGCCAAGGTGTCCCCGCCGCCGTGGTCGTTGCCGGTCGCGATGCGCTCCGCATCGAACTCGTGGTAGCAGGCGCCGTCATAGAGCAGGTCGCAGCTGCGGTCCGACGAGCGCAGGTGGCCCCCCTTGACCAACACCCATTGCGGGCCGAGCGCATGCAAAGCCTTGGCCGCCGCCCGCTGCGACTCGGTGTCCACCACATCGATGCCGACCAGCAGGCGCACCTCGTCGAGGTTCGGCGTCACCAGGGTGGCCAACGGAAACAGTTGGTTGCGAAGCGAATCCAGGGCCGCCGGCGCCATCAGCGCGTCGCCGTGCATGGATGCCGCCACCGGATCGACGACGAGCGGAACCGTCAATCCGAGCCCGCGCCAGGTGGTGGCCACGGTGTCGATGATGCGCGGTGACGCCAGCATCCCCGTCTTGGCGGCCTGAATGCCGATGTCGCTGACGACGGCCTCGATCTGCCCGGCGACGACGTCGTCGGGAACCTCGTGAAAGCTCTTGACCCCCAACGTGTTCTGCACGGTCACCGCGGTCACCGCGACGCACGCGTGCATGCCCAGCAGCGCCATGGTGCGCATGTCGGCCTGGATGCCCGCCCCGCCCCCGGAGTCCGATCCGGCGATGGACAGCACGCGGTGCGGCGTGGTGCCGAGCGCGGGCAGCGGCAGGTAATTCACTGCGTGATCGGCAGATACACCCGATTGCCGTGCTCGGCGAATTCGGCCGACTTCTCCGCCATCCCGGTGGCGAACATAGCCTCGATGTCTTCTTCGGTCTCCAGGCCGTGCTTGGCGGCGTAGTCGCGGACGTCCTGGGTGATGCGCATCGAGCAGAATTTCGGCCCGCACATCGAGCAGAAGTGCGCGGTCTTGGCGGGTTCGGCGGGCAGCGTTTCGTCGTGGTACTCGCGCGCGGTGTCGGGATCGAGCGACAGGGCGAACTGGTCGTTCCAGCGGAACTCGAAACGCGCCGTGCTCAGGGCGTCGTCGCGTTCCTGGGCGTGGGGGTGCCCCTTGGCCAGATCGCCCGCGTGCGCGGCGATCTTGTAGGCGATCACCCCGTCCTTGACGTCCTTGCGGTCCGGCAGTCCGAGGTGCTCCTTGGGCGTCACGTAGCACAGCATCGCGGTGCCGGCCTGGGCGATGATGGCCGCGCCGATCGCCGAGGTGATGTGGTCATAGGCGGGCGCGATGTCGGTGGCCAGCGGGCCCAGCGTGTAGAACGGGGCCTCCTCGCACCACTCCTCTTCCAGCCGCACGTTCTCGACGATCTTGTGCATCGGGACGTGTCCGGGGCCCTCGATCATGACTTGCACGCCATGGGATTTCGCGATCTTGGTCAGCTCACCGAGAGTGCGCAGCTCGGCGAACTGCGCCGCGTCGTTGGCGTCCGCGATCGAGCCCGGCCGCAGGCCGTCGCCGAGGGAGAAGGTGACGTCGTAGCGGGCGAAGATCTCGCAGAGTTCGTCGAAGTTCGTGTAGAGGAACGACTCCTGGTGATGTGCCAGGCACCAGGCCGCCATGATCGAGCCGCCGCGGGACACGATGCCGGTGACCCGCTTGGCGGTCAGCGGCACGTAGCGCAGCAGCACGCCGGCGTGCACGGTCATGTAATCCACACCCTGCTCGCACTGCTCGATCACGGTGTCGCGGTAGAGCTCCCAGGTCAGCTCGGTCGGGTCGCCCTTCGTCTTTTCCAGCGCCTGGTAGATCGGCACGGTGCCGACCGGCACCGGGGAGTTCCGCAGGATCCACTCGCGGGTTTCGTGGATGTTCTTGCCGGTGGACAGGTCCATGATGGTGTCGGCGCCCCAGCGGGTCGCCCACACCATCTTGTCGACCTCCTCGGCGATCGACGACGTCACCGCCGAGTTACCGATGTTCGCGTTGACCTTGGTCGCGAACGCCTTGCCGATGATCATCGGCTCGATCTCGGGGTGGTTGTGGTTGGCCGGGATCACCGCTCGCCCGCGGGCGACCTCGTCGCGCACCAACTCGGCGGGCATGCCCTCGCGGGCGGCGATGAACGCCATCTCCGCGGTGATCTCGCCGGCGCGGGCGCGCTGTAACTGGGTGCCGCGGTCGCGAACCACGCCCGGCCGCGCCGGCAGCCCGGCCGCCAAGTCGATCGTCGCGTCCGGATCGGTGTAGGGCCCCGAGGTGTCATAGAGATCGAAGTGCTCGCCATTGGACAGGTCCACCCGGCGGAACGGAACCCGCCCGCCGGCGACATCGCGGTAGATCTTGTGGCTGCCCGAAATCGGGCCAGTGGTCACGGACGGTGTGGTGGTTCCCGACAGGGTCTCGGTCATTTTTCATCTCCCTACGCCGGCATTACCCGGTCAGGTTCGTACGGTCGACGGCCCCGAGCCGTCCTCTCAGCGCACTCGGCATGCGCTCCCGCGTCTGATGGATGGGTCCGCACGCGACGTTACCCCCACCCCGGGCCGCGCGGCAGAGCGACGGCCCATTCTTCCGGGGGAGTAGCGGACGGCATTGCCCGAGTGGAAAAATGCAAACGTGCAACAGCGCGAGCGAAGGGGAGAGCCGTCGACCAACGGGGACGGCGTGCGATCCGCCGCGCCGTTCGATGCGCCGGCCGATTACCTGAACATCGGCACCTTCCGCTTCTGGTTCGTGGGCCAACGCTGGGAATGGTCCGACGAGGTGGCCAGGATGCACGGCTATGAACCGGGGGAGGTGGAGCCGACGACTCAGCTGTTGTTGTCGCACAAGCACCCCGACGACCGGGCGCACGTCCAGGAGTTGCTCGATTATGCCCTGCAGTCGGAAGGGTCGTTCTCGAGCCGGCACCGATTCCTCGACACCGCGGGGAGGGTGCACGACGCGATCGTGGTCGCCGACCGCATGCACGACGAGTCGGGCGCCGTGCTGGGCACCGAGGGCTATTACATCGACCTCACCGAATCGTTCGACGAAACCCGGCAGGAGGTGCTCGACGAGGCGCTGCCGGATCTGTTCGAGAGCCGCGCGGCCATCGAACAGGCCAAGGGCGTGCTGATGTCCGTCTACCGGGTCAGCGCCGCGCAGGCCTTTCGGGTGCTGCAGTGGCGGTCGCAAGAGACCAACGTGAAACTACGGGCGTTGGCCAAGCAGCTGCTCGATGAAATGGCCACCCTGCCGGCGCCGCCGGCCGCCGTGCAGGCCCAGTTCGACCATTTGCTGCTGACCGTGCACGAGAGGATTTCGCCCGGGTCCGCTGACTAGGGGTTAATCTCTGGTGATCTGCGATGCGCGCCCGCGCATCCCCGCCGCGTCGTCGGGCTTAGCGGCTGCAGATCTCAACGTTGGCTGCGGCGGAAGGCATGAATTTGTTGGCGGTCGAACACGAGCCCCACGAGGACGCGATCATCGTGCGCGTCAAAGGCGCCGTCGACTCCAGTACCGCCGGTGAGCTCGCCGCCCATCTGAAGGCGGCGCTGGGGCTGGCCGCTACCCAGCCCACCCGACCCGTGGTGATCGACTTGCAAGATGTGGACTTCTTCGGAAGCGCGGCGCTGAACGCGATGCTCGACTGCCATGAGGAGGGAAAAGCCGTTGGGACGTCGGTTCGACTGGTCGCCGAGCACGACCAAGTGCTTCGACCGATCCAGGTCACCGAACTGGATCGCGTCTTCGACCTCTACCCGACGCTGTCCGCGGCATTGACGGGCTAGACCTCTTCAATCGCCTCGCCGAGCTCTTCGAGGAGCTTGTTGTGGTGATTGCTTGCCAGCAGGTGTCCGGCGGCGATGACCACCGCCACCGGCCAGTCGATGAGTTCGAGCGCCGCCAGGGCGGCCAGCCCCCCAAAGTAGGCCAGCTGCTCAGGCCGGGGAATCTCCACCTGACCGATCGCCGGCAGGTTCACCACAAAGGATTCGCCCTCGCGGATCTTGTCCACCGCATCGCGCTGGGACGTGTCGCGCCGCGACTTCTTTTCCGCCATCATTTGCCTTTCAGTAACGAAGGGTTTCCCGCCTAGCTGGGTCACGCGTACAACGTCGGACCTATGTCGACGAAGACCGACACCGGGGGCGATCCACTTGTTTCGTCGATTGCTTCGGTGCTCAGGGTGCCGTTACTGGAACTCTATGCGCTGTTGTGGCGCGTCGGGGTTGTCGAGATTCGGAATCCTGAGCGGGAGACTCAGCGAGATCCGACGGCGGCTCGGGGTCTGATCTGTCCGGACCCGTCAGCGCACGCGACAGCACGCCGGTCGCGACCGTCGCCACCGCGGCGGAGCCCAGACCCTGGGCCCAGCCGAACGGGCCGAGCGGTGTACAGCCGAGCAGTTGGCTGACGCCCGGCGTGCTGATCAAGACCCCGACCAGGCCGAGTGAACCCAGCGCGGTGAGCAGCACCAACGGGGCCTGAGATTCCACCAGCGTCTGGCCCAGTTCGGTCCCCACCAGCGCGACCAGCGCGACGGTCGAGGCGCGTTGCGGATTCATCGGACCGGTGAGGCCCGCCATCGCCCACGCGGCCGTCGTCGCCGCCGCCGTGGTGACGCCGCGGATGGCGACCGCCTGCCACAGCGCGGCCTGATCCGCCCCGCGCAGCTGCGGGTTGATCGGGCCGCTGGGCTTGCTGACGGCGAGCGCCGCTGCCGGCAGCGCGTCGGTCATCGTGTTGACCAGCAGCAGCTGGCGGGTGTTCAGGGGCGACGTGCCGGTGATCGCGCTGCCGATGATCGCGAAGATCACCTCGCCGGCGTTGCCGCCGAGCAGGACCGACACCGCGGCCTGCACCCGCCGCCACAGCTGGTGTCCTTCCCGGATGGCCTCCATGAGCGCCTCGATCCGGCCGTCGACCAGCACCACGTCGGCCACCAGGTGGGCGGGGTCGCTGCCATGGGCCACCACGCCGATACCGACCGTGGCGGACCGGATGGCGGCGGCGTCGTTGGCGCCGTCGCCCACCATCGCCGTCCGCACGTCCGCGTTCTCGAGCGCCTGCACAACCTGGACCTTGTTCTCCGGCGTCATGCGGGCGAAAATCACCCGCTCCGCCGCGACGCGCTCCTGGTCCTTGCGCGACAAGGCCTCCCATTCGGTGCCGCTGATGACCTGATCGGCGGTCACGTTCAGCCCGAGTTCGGCGGCGATGGCCTTGGCGGTGATCGGATGGTCACCGGTGATCAGCTTGATACCGACCCCGAGGCCGCCGAGGTCGGCGAGCAATTTCGCCGCTTCGGCGCGGGGGGTGTCGGACAAACCGAGGAACCCGGCCAGCGTCAGCCCGCTGGTGCAGTACTCGACGATGTCATCGGGGTTGTCCGCTATCGCGCGGGCCTGTTGCTGATTCAGCTCGCGCCGCGCCACCGCGATGACGCGCAGGCCGCCGGCGGCGAGTTCAGCGACCGTGCCTTCCATCGCCCCGGTGTCCCCGCAGGCGGCCAAGACCACTTCGGGAGCGCCTTTGACGGTCAGCTCGGTACCGGTCACCGAGGCGGAGAACGACCTGCCGGAGCGGAACGGCAGGTGCGCGGTCGCCGGTCTGGAATCCGAGCCGTTGACCGACGCGGCGGCCGCACCGGCCTCGACGATGGCGACATCGGTGGCGTGCGCCTGCGCGGCGCCGTCCGTCACCGGCGCGGCATGCACGGCGCAACGCAGCACCTCCTCGCGCGAGTGCCCGGACGCGGGATGGACCTGCGAGACGCGGAGGCGGTTTTCGCTGAGCGTCCCGGTCTTGTCGAAGCACACCACCTCGATGCGGCCGAGCGCTTCCACCGAGCGCGGAACCCGAACCAGCGCGCCGAATTTCGTCAGCCGTCGCGCCGACGACGCCTGCGCCAGCGTTGCCACCAGCGGCATCCCCTCGGGAACGGCGGCCACCGCGATGGCGATGGCGCTGGACACCGCGTGCTGCAGTGGGAGGCGGCGCAACAGCCCGAGCGCGCCGACCAGCGCCCCGCCGGTGATGCTCACCGGAAGCGCCTTGGTGGTGAGCTGGCCGAGTTGGTGCTGCAGACCGATGTCGGAGGACAGCTCGCCCGAGATGAGGTCGGCGGCGCGACGCTGCTGGGTGTCGGGTCCGATGGCGGTCACCAGCGCCAGCGCGGTGCCGGCCACCACGGTGGTCCCGGCGAACACCATGCAGCGGCGCTCGGCGAGCGGCGCCCCGGGCGTCGCCTCGACCTGCTTCTCCACCGACAGCGATTCGCCGGTGAGGCTCGACTCGTCGACCTCGACGTCGACCTCCTCGATGACGCGGGCGTCGGCGGGCACCACCTCATGGGTGCGCACCTCGATGACGTCGCCCGGCCGCAGTTGCGCGGCGTCGACGAGGGTGTACGTCCGCGCGCCATCCGGGCCGGTGACGGCCTTTCGGGCGGGTGGAGTTTGTTGGGCCAGTAGATAACTCAACCGCTTCTCGGCGCGCAGCCGCTGCGCGGCGGCCAGAATCGAGTTTCCGGTCAGCACCGTGCCCACCAACATCGCATCGACCGGCGAACCGAGCACCGCGCTCGCCGCGGAGCCGAGCGCCATCACCGGGGTCAGCGGGTCGGACAATTCGGCGCGCACCGCCTTGGCGAGCTGCCAAACCGCCTGCGTGGGTGTCTCCGCGAGCCGCAGGGCGGCGGGGGTGCCTCGCTCCGTCGGGGCGGGCGCCGCGGATTCCTGCGCGGGCAACGCTTTACGGACCTGCTCGACCGACATCGCATGCCATTCGTGCGTGGCGGCCGGGCGCGGGGTGTCCGCGTTGAGGACCCCGCGTGCGAGCAGATACCCCGACAGCAGACCGGCGGCCGCGCCGGCGTTCACCGTTTCGGATCCGAGGTTGCCCCGGACGCCCGGGATCATGAACAGCGACCCCATCGCGGTGGCACCGGCCGAAATCCCGACGCCGCGCTGGGTCGCGGTGTGGGCCGCCGGCAGCGCGTGCAGCACCCGCCAGACGGCCGACAGGTCCGGCAACAGCAGGTCGGCGTTCCACAGCGGCGCCGTGCCGCCGCGCGCAGGCAAGATGCCCAGAGCCAGGTGTGCCAACGAAATAGCTTGTGCGGCAGTCGATGACAGCACGGCCACCGTTTGGCCGGCATCCTGCAGGTCGGCCACCGCGGCGGCGAGTGCGTCGTCGATGGATTTGTCCGTCCCGCTCTTCAGCGGACGGACCTCGTCGAACGCCGGTCGCAACTCGTCGAGCGACTCGTCGTCCACCGAGACCAGTTGCGCCCCCGCGCGGTTGGCCTCGCCGACAACGGCCGAGGCCAGCGGATCGTGTGCGGGCAGGAATAGCGCCTCGACCTGTGCATCCCGCCGGCTGCCCGATATTCCGGGCACCTTGCGCCAGCCGCGCCGCAGGCCACTGTTGTCCAGCATGAGCTGGGCGCGGCTCCACGCCGCGGGCAGCTCGCTGTCGTCTGCGCCGCGGATGCGCGCCACCCGCAACGTCTCGGTACACAAGACCCGGGGGTCGATGACGATCGTGTCGATCTTGTTGAGCCGGCGCAGGCTTTCCGGCCGCAACGGCAACACCGAGTGCCGCTCGGCCAGGCCCCGGCCCAGCGTCGCGGCGAACGCCTCCGGGGTGGTCCGGTTGGCCTTGGGGGTGGTGACCTGCACCGCGGTGGCGGCCATGTTCAGGTTGCGGGTGCCGGCGCCGATCGCGCCCGCGCTGAGCGCCTGAAGGAGGGCGAAACGGCCGGGAGCCCGCTCCATGCCTCTCGACGGTTGCGGGCGCGGCGACCGGTGGGCCAGCGGCTGGTCGGCGTGCCGCGCCAGCTCGGGTTCGTGCTGCTCCCACGCTCTCGCCTCGGCATGGCACTCGGCGACCTTCAGCGACTGCATCGTCAGCCCCAGCGACAGCGACGTCGGCGACTGGGAGAGCGTCTGGCTGGTCGCCTGAACCAGCGTCATCACGGTGTCGGTGGCGGGGCCGCCGATCCGGTCTTCGAGCCGACGGCGCAGCCAGGGCTGATAGTCGAAAAACGTGATGCTCGCGGCGATCGTGACCGGCAGCCGGGGTAACCGCGTCGCCCGACCGAAGAGCGCGACGCCCAACCCGGCCGCATTGGCGGCCACGGTCACGGCCCTGGTGGCCAACACCAGGCCGTCACCCGGCAGGCTCGCCGACGCCGTCGCCGGCCGATCGGCATCCGGTGATGGCGCACAACGGTTTTCGGATTCCTCGACGACGCGGCACAGGTCGCTCAGCGAGGTCTTGGGGTCGTCAAGGTCCACCACCACCCGGGACAGCGGATAATTCAGCTTTGCTGAAGCGACACCGGGATGGGCCAGGATCGCGTCGAGCACGTCCGGGCCGAGTTGGTCGTCGGCCGCGTCGGCAAGGCCGCGCACCTCGATCCACGCGCGGCCGTTGCCGCGCCAGCAATGCCGACGCAGCGTTGCGCGGGAGAGTTCGCCGGACAGTGCCTTGGCGCCCTCGCGCAAGGGGATGGTCGCGACGTCGATACCGGTTTCGATTCCGGCTCGCGCCAGCTCGGTTGTCGCCTGTAAGCCCGCAGAAATCATTCGCGACGGTAGCGACCGTCGCAGAGACGTTGTGATACTCAAGAGTTCAGTAAGGATTCCGTGTCAGTTGGTGCTGCGCAGCGTGGCGCTGCCGGCGCGGCGGCCGGTGGCCTTCTTGGCCGGTTTACTGGCGGCCGCCCGTTTGGCGGGGGCCTTTTGCGGCGGCGGTTTGTGCGTCGGGGGCGCGGGCTCGGGCTTGGTCGGCACCGTCGTGAGCTTTGCCCGGGCCGGCGGGGCCGACTCCTTCTGTTGCCGGGCGATCCGCTGCAACACCAACGCGCCGCCGCCGACGGCGAGCAACACCGGCCACTCGATCACGCCGAGGGCGCCCAGCGCTCCCAGGCCGACCGCGGCGGCCGTGGTCGATTTGCTGCCCTTGCTGATGCCTTGCTGAATGCCGTCCGCGGCGCCCTTGATGCCGCCGACGACACCGTTCACCGCCGCACCGCCGACCGCGCCGGCGGTGGAGGTGGTGACCGATGCCGCACGATTCAGTGTTCGCCCTACGCTGCGAACCGCTCCGTCGACGACACCCATGTTGACTCCCTGACCCATTTTCGTATTCATGCAATTCGCGTTCGCTGTTTTCCTGTATACCGTGGATCGCATAGTTGAGGGGATCTACGGAATTGCGCTGTCAGTTAGCCTACGCCGGGTCGCGGCGTCAGTCGACGCGTACGTCGACCAGCACGGGCGCGTGATCACTCGCGGCTTTGCCCTTGCGTTCCTCGCGGTCGATCTGCGCATCGGTCACGCGACTTGCGAACGCCGGTGAGCCCAGGATGAAGTCGATGCGCATGCCCTGGCGCTTCGGGAACCGCAGCCGAGTGTAGTCCCAGTAGGTGTAGACGCCGGGTCCCGGCGCGAAAGGCCGTACCACGTCGGTGAATTGCGCCTCGACGATGGCGTTGAACGCGCGGCGCTCCGGTGCGGAGACATGCGTGGCGCCGGCAAAGAACTCCATGCTCCACACGTCGTCGTCCTGGGGAGCGATATTCCAGTCGCCGGCCAGCGCGATCGCGGCGGCGGGATCGTCGCGTAGCCAACCTGCCGCCGAATCACGCAGGGCGGCAAGCCAATCGAGCTTGTAGACGTAGTGCGGATCGCCCAGGGCCCGTCCGTTGGGAACGTAGAGGCTCCACAACCGCACGCCGCCGCAGGTGGCGGCCAGGGCGCGGGCTTCCGCGCTGGCGGCCACCTCCGGCTTGCCGCTCCAGGTCGGCTGGCCGTCGAATCCGATCTGCACGTCGTCGAGGCCGACGCGTGAGGCGATCGCCACGCCGTTCCACTGGTTGAAACCGACATGGGCCACCTCGTAGCCGAGTTCGAAGAACGGCAGGGTCGGGAACTGGCTGTCGGAACACTTGGTCTCCTGCATGGCCAGCACGTCGACGTCCGCGCGGGCCAGCCAGTCGACGACGCGGGACAGGCGGGAGCGAATCGAGTTCACGTTCCAGGTGGCTATCCGCAGCGTTGATCGCACGCGCGGGTCGCCATCAACAACCGTGCCGTCGGGCATGAGATCAGACGGTATCTCAGGTGGTGCGGCGGACCGGGAAGTAGCGGCGGTGGTGGTGCAGCCGGAAACCCAGCCATCCGGTGTCGGCCTCGGCGTCGGGGACGGCGACGTAACCGCGGGTGGCGCCGCGAGCGGCGCCCCACGCCAAGAGCGCTTCGCACAAGGCCGTTGCGGTCCGGTCGTCGCCGCCGATCGCCGACAGCCCGACCCAGCGTGCGCCGTCGGGTGCGTCGGTCACCGCGGCGCGTGCAACCGCCGCGCCGTTCAGCGTCCCGAACATGAGCTCGCCGTTGCCGACCGCGCTGAGCACCTCGACGCCGACCTCGTGCCCGAATAGCCTCAACCAGGCGTCGTCGGGGCGCGCCGACAGGCTGACGGACGGGTCGGGTTCGCGCGCTGCCATGTCGGACACGTCGCGCACCAGGACGCTCTCGGGGTGTTCACCCGTCGACCCGGTCGGCACCGACAACAAGCGATCGGGGATGGCCAGTCGCGGTGCCAGGCCGCGGTGCTCGTACCAGTCCACGATCGCGGGCACCGTGCTCAGGCGTGACGAAATATCCAGCGGCACCGCCGAATTGGCGGGAAGTGCGGTGCCCTTGCTGGTTGGGGGGCCGGCCCGCAGCAGCCAGCCCTCCAGCCAGGCGTGTTCGACGCCGGGCCACGCCATGGCCGCCGCGTGCTCGAGCGCCCGAATATCCGAGGTGCGTACCGGGGCGAAGGTCAGCACCCGCAGCATGACCACATCGGCGGGCGAACATTCGACGACCGCACCCGTTTTCGTCTGCAGCCGCACTACAGGGTCGACCGCCAGCAGGTGTCCCACCGCGTCGGTCAACGGCGGTACCGATCCGTCCTCGCGCCGGTAACGCACCATCACCCGCGTTCCCAGGGCCGGCCACGAGATCATCAGTGACCGAACGGGTCGGGTCCCTCGCCCGGCATCCAGGAGAGGCCGGGCACGCCCCAGTTGTTGGATTTGACAGCCCGTTTCGCGCTGCGGGCATGCCGGCCGACGAGGCGATCCAGATACAGGAAGCCGTCCAGGTGCCCGGTCTCGTGTTGCAGCATCCGGGCGAACAGGTCGTCGCCCTCGAGGATGACCGGGTTGCCGTCGGCGTCCAGGCCGGTGACCCGCGCCCATTTGGCCCGGCCGGTGGGGAACGACTCGCCGGGTACCGACAGGCAGCCCTCGTCGTCGTGATCCGGGTCGGGCATGGTCTCGGGTATCTCGGAGGTTTCCAGGACCGGATTGACGACGACTCCGCGCCGGCGCTCGGTGCGTCCTCGTTCGTCGGCGCAGTCGTAGACGAAGACGCGCAAGCCGACCCCGATCTGGTTGGCCGCCAGGCCGACCCCGTGCGCGGCGTCCATGGTGTCGTACAGGTCGGCGATCAACTCGGGCAGATCCGCGGGCAGCGAACCGTCGGCAGCGACGGGCACCGGTTTCGTCGGGGTATGCAGGACGGGATCTCCCACAATGCGGATCGGAACGACTGCCATGGTCGGCTAAGCTACCGCACGCCTGCGGGCTGCTCAGCCGCCGATCTTCGGGGGTGGGCAATTAGGTCAATCGGCCGACTCGCGGGTCTGGATGACGGCTTGAGGGTTTGGGGCGTGTTTCAATATTCGCCGAAACACGCCCTTAGCTAGGTCAAGTCATTCGAGCAGTTCGGAATTCGCCGAAAGGGTCCAGGGGAAGCAATATGGACAGCGCCATGGCGCGGGCAAATCGATCGGGGGACGATTCTGAGATCGCAGATGGCCTTACCCGCCGCGAGCACGACATCCTGGCCTTCGAACGCCAGTGGTGGAAGTTCGCCGGTGTGAAGGAAGACGCCATCAAGGAATTGTTCTCGATGTCGGCGACGCGGTACTACCAGGTTCTCAACGCGCTTGTTGACCGTCCTGAGGCGCTGGCGGCCGACCCGATGCTGGTAAAACGGCTGCGACGGCTGCGCGCCAGCAGGCAGAAGGCGCGCGCGGCGCGGCGTCTCGGCTTCGAGGTGACCTGACTCGTTACAGTAGGGCTCGATGAAAGAACGAGTTCCCGACTCAACTGGGCTGCCCTTGCGGGCCATGGTGATGGTGCTGTTGTTCCTCGGCGTCATTTTCCTGCTGCTTGGTTGGCAGGCCCTCGGCACTTCTGGGAGCTCTGACGACGATTCGGCGTCGCCGGTCCCCAGCGCGGCCGCCACCTCGTCGGCCACGTCGACGAACGCCAAGCCGGCGACCACCCAGGCCGACGTGCAGGTGTACAACATCTCCTCGAAAGAGGGTGTCGCCGCGCGCACCGGAGACCAGCTGACGTCCGCGGGCTTCAAGGTCACCAAGGTCGACAACATGGCCGTGCCCGAGGTCTCGGCCACCACGGTCTACTACACCGATGCCGACGACGAGCACGCCACCGCCGACGCGATCGGCAAAAAACTGGGCGCGCCCGTCGAACCGCGAATTCCCGCGCTGAGCGGAGAGCCGCCGGGTGTCATCGTCCTCGTCGCGGGCTGAGTAAGCGCCAGGTTCGATCGCCCGACTCCTCCGCGAGCCGTTCCGGCTCGCATCGTCACCGGGCCCAGGTTCGATCGCCCGACTCCTGCGCGAGCCGTTCCGGCTCGCATCGTCACCGGGCTAGGCTGCTGGCTATGCGTAAGCTGCCCCCTTCTCTGGTTCTGGCCGGATGCGTCGCGTTGCTGGGCGCCTGCTCGACGCCGCAGTACGCGTCGTCCGTCCCGGGCACCACGCCAGCGGTCTGGACCGGATCGCCGTCGCCGTCGGGCGCCAGAGGCGCGGAGGCCGGGCCCGCGGAGGTGCCGACCGTCACCACGCACCTGAAGGCGCCGGACGGCACCCAGGTCGCGATCGCGAAGTTCGAATTCAACAACGGCTATGCCACCATTACCATCGAAACGACCGCCAACGGTGTACTGGCGCCCGGCTTCCACGGCGTGCACGTCCACAAGGTTGGCAAGTGCGAGCCCAACTCGGTCGCCCCGAACGGCGGTGCGCCCGGGGACTTCCTGTCCGCCGGTAGCCACTTTCAGGTGCCCGGCCACGCCGCCCACCCCGCCAGTGGTGACCTGACCTCCCTGCAGGTGCGCGAGGACGGCTCCGGGACGTTGGTGACCACCACCGACGCGTTCGCCATGGAGGATCTGCTCACCGGGCAGAAGACCGCGATCATCATTCACGCCGGCGCGGACAACTTCGCCAATATCCCGGCGGAGCGCTACAACCAGACGAACGGAACACCGGGCCCCGACGACATCACGATGAGCACGGGTGACGCTGGCAAGCGGGTGGCATGCGGTGTCATCGGTGCCGGCTAAACGACCTGAGGCGCGCATCGATTTCGCCCGTTCGTCACGGCCGACAATCGGGGTGGAGTGGGAGTTCGCGCTCGTGGACGCGCGGACCCGCGACCTGAGCAACGAAGCCACCGCGGTGATCGCCGAGATCGGCGAAAATCCGCGTGTGCACAAGGAATTGCTGCGCAACACCGTCGAGGTGGTCACCGGCATCTGCCAATCCGCGGGCGAGGCGATGGAGGACCTGCGGGAGACGCTGGGCCCCGCGCGCCGCATCGTGCGGGATCGGGGGATGGAGCTCTTCTGTGCCGGGGCACATCCGTTCGCGCAGTGGAACGCCCAGAAGCTCACCGCCGGCGCGCGCTACGCCGAACTGATCAAGCGCACCCAGTGGTGGGGACGGCAGATGCTGATCTGGGGTGTGCACGTGCACGTCGGGATCTCCTCGCCGAACAAGGTGATGCCGATCATGACGTCGCTGCTGAACTACTACCCGCACCTGTTGGCGCTGTCGGCGTCCTCGCCGTGGTGGACCGGCGTGGACACCGGGTACGCCAGCAACCGGGCGATGATGTTTCAGCAGCTGCCCACCGCCGGGCTGCCGTTCCAGTTCCAGACCTGGTCGGAGTTCGAGGGGTTCGTCTACGACCAGAAGAAGACCGGCATCATCGATCACGTCGACGAAGTCCGTTGGGACATCAGGCCTTCGCCGCACCTGGGCACGCTTGAGATGCGGATCTGTGACGGCGTGTCCAACCTGCGGGAGCTGGGCGCGCTGGTCGCGTTGACGCATTGCCTGGTGGTCGATTTGGATCGCAGGCTGGAGGCCGATGAGTCGTTGCCCAGCATGCCGCCGTGGCACAACCAGGAGAACAAATGGCGCGCGGCCCGCTACGGCCTGGACGCGGTGATCATCTTGGACGCCGACAGCAACGAGCGATTGGTCACCGAGGATCTCGATGACGTGCTGACCCGGCTGGAGCCGGTCGCTAAGAAGTTGAATTGCGTCGACGAGCTGGCCGCGGTGGCTGAGATACCCAGGCGGGGCGCGTCATACCAGCGTCAGCGCCGGGTGGCCGAGGACCATGACGGCGACCTGCGCGCGGTCGTCGACGCGCTGGTGTCCGAGCTGGAAATCTGATGAGCGCCCCCGAATCCCTTGAGCTGGCCATGTTTCCGCTCGAGTCGGCACTGCTGCCCGACCAGGACCTGCCGCTGCGGATCTTCGAGCCGCGCTACGGCGCGCTGGTGCGGCACTGCCTGGATACCGGCGACCCGTTCGGGGTTGTGCTGATCTCGCGCGGGCGCGAGGTGGGCGGCGGCGATGTGCGTTGCGACGTCGGCGTGATGTCGCGGATCACCGAATGCGCCGACCAGGGCGCCGGCCGGTATGCACTGAACTGCCGGACCGGGGAGCGCATCCGGGTGTGCGAATGGCTGCCTGACGATCCCTATCCGCGGGCGCGGGTCGCGCCGTGGCCCGACGAGCCGGGCGCCGAGGTGTCGCCGGCGCAGCTGCGAGACGTCGAAGACCGCGCGGTGGCCCTGTTCGAGCGGATCGCGCAGGCGCGCGGGATCACGCTGCCCGGTCGCGAGGTGATGCTGGGTCACGACCCGGACAGCCCGATCGGACAACGCCTGTTCGCCTTGGCCTCTCGCATCCCGATCGGCACCGCCGACCGCTACACGGTGCTGGCGGCGGCGACGGCCGCCGAGCGCCTTGCCGCGCTGCGCGAGGCCGTGGACGCCGTCGCCGAGGTAGTCGAGTTTCAGCTCTCCGAATGACACTGCGCGACAGGAGCTCACGATGAAGGTTCACCTGCAGGTGGACGGTTCACCCGCGGGTGCGGCGGCAAGCGCCGCCGACATCGCCGCGACAGGTGCCGACGGTCTGTTCACGTTCGAGGGCCAGCACGATGTCTTTTTCCCGCTGCTGATCGCCGCGGGCGCGACCGGCCTGGACCTGATGACGAACGTGGCGATCGCCCCGCCGCGCAGCCCCCTGCACCTGGCGCACTCCGCCTACGACCTGCAGCTCTACAGCGGTGGCCGGTTCCGCCTCGGCCTCGGTTCACAGATCAAGGTACACATCGAAAAGCGTTATGGCAGTAAGTGGGACAGGCCCGCGGCGCGGATGGCCGAGGCCATTGCGGCGATCAAGGCCATCTTCGCCGCGTGGGAAGGCCAGGGCCGCTTGGACTTTCGCGGCGAGTTCTACACGCATACCGTGATGGCGCCCAATTTCAACCCCGGCCCTAATCCGTTCGGGCCGCCGCCGGTGCTCCTGGGCGCGCTGGGGCCGGTGATGACCCGCACGGCCGCTGAAGTCGCCGACGGCCTTCTGGTGATGCCGTTCAACAGCGCCCGTCACTTCGCCGAGCGCACCGTGCCCGCGATCGGCGAGGGGCTGCGTCGCTCCGGGCGGGTGCTCGGGGAGTTCACCGTCATCGCCCAGGCCATGGTCGCGGTCGGCCGCGACGAGGCCGACCTGGCCGCCGCGGTCGACGGGGTGGCCTCCCTCATCGCGTTTTACGGTTCGACGCCCGCCTACCTGCCGGTGCTGCAGGTCGAGGGCTGGGCCGACGTCCAGCCCGAACTCAACGCGCTGTCCAAGCAGGGCCGCTTCGCCGAGATGCGCCGGCTGATCAGCGACGAGATGGTGGGCCGGATCGGGATTGTCGGGACGCCCGAGCAGTGCGCGCAGCAGATCGCCGCCCGCTTCGGCGAACACGCCGGCGAGGTGTGCTGTTATTTCCCCGGCTACACGCCCCGCGACGCCGACATCGCCGACCTGATCGGCGCCCTGCACCGGGCGCCGGCCCTGCGATGAGCGATGACCTGAAGGTCGAAATCGACTCCGGCGTGGCGGTGCTCACCCTCAATCGGCCCGAGCACCTGAACGCCTATACCGCCGAGATGGGCTCGCTGCTGAGCCGGGCGTACCGGGACTGCGACGAGGACGACGACGTCCGGGCCATCGTGGTGACCGGAGCGGGGCGCGCGTTTTGCGCCGGTGCCGACTTCTCCGCTGGCGCAAGCCCGTTCGACGCGCCCGTTGATGACAGCACGTTCACGGCGTCACCGATCATTCCGGCCGCCTTCGAATTGCGCAAACCGGTGATCGCCGCGGTCAACGGCCACGCCATCGGCATCGGCCTGACCATCGCGTTACAGGCGGACATCCGCATCCTCGCCGAGCACGCCAAATACGGTGTGGTGCAGGTTCGTCGGGGCGTAATCCCCGACTGCATGGCGCACTGGACGCTGACCCAGTTGACCACCCTGGGGGTCGCCGCCGATATCCTGCTCACCGGGCGGACATTCGGCGGGGACGAGGCGATGGCGCTCGGGATCGCCACTCGGGCCTTGCCGGCCGAGCAGGTGCTCGACCACGCGCTGACCGTGGCCCGCGACATCGCGGTCAACGTCGCGCCGATGTCGGCGGCGCTGTGCAAACGCCTGCTATGGGACAGCGCGATCAATCACTACACACCGCGGCAGGTCGCCGCGCTGGAGACCCAGCTGCACGAGCGGGTGATGGGCAGCGCCGACGCCGGCGAGGGCGTCGCCGCATTCCTCGACCGCCGGCCGCCTAACTTCAGCGCGCGGCTATCCCGGGAGTGGACGCCGCTTCCCGAGCCGTGAGCGCAGTGACTATCCGCCGGATTATGCCCGGCGGGCGCGCCGACGCGGCGGGCCGGCGTCGGCGGTGAGCAATTCGGCCAGTGCGGCGCCGAGGTTGTGCAGGTTGCTTTCCAGCGAATAGGACCGATCGAGAGTCCAGTTGAGGATGCCCCCGGACAGGGCGCCGACCATGATGTCGGCCAAGGTTTGTGCGTCGTGGCGCGCGCTGACCTCACCGCGCGACACCCCCTCCTTGACCAGCTCGACAAAGGTGTCGTGCGGGTTGGATCCGCGCTGGATACCGTAGCCGCTGGTGGCCAGCATTTCCCCGATCATCTCGCGGTAGGTGTCGCCCGACCCGGCCAGCGTCGCGGCGATGTCGTCGAACACACCGACCAGGCGCGCCGGGATCGCTTCGTCGGCGCGGTCGAACACGACGTCGTGCAGGTTGACCAGCCGCTGCTCGGCCAGCGCGCGGACCATCTCCTGCCGGGTGGCGAAATGGTTGAAAAACGTTCGGTTGGCCACGTCGGCGCGTTCGCAGATCTCCTCGATGGTGGTGACCGCGACGCCGTGATCCAGAAACAGGTCGAAGGCGGCGGTGAGAATTTTCTCCCGCACCTCGCGTTTGCGGCGCTCGAGCCTACTCATGATGTGGCGCAGAGCTTCTCGGAGAGCTCCCACAGTTCTGCCGCGCGCTGGGGGTCGCGGGCGTGGGGCGCAGCCTCGCCGATCGCGCAGGCTTCCAGGTAAAGGCCGCCACGGTCGGCGAGCTGAGGGCTGATCGCGGCCCACACCTGGGTGGCCGCGCCTTGTTCGGGCATCACGAAGTCGAGGAAGCCGTCGGAGGGTTCGCTGCTGTTTTCGGCAGTGAACTTGCGCAGCTGGGAGAAATCCGACCGCGACATGTACCGCGCGAGCGCGGTGGCGACGGTACCGGGATGCACGGCGTAGGCCCGGATTCCCGCGTCCTGCAAGCGCCGGTCGGCTTCCAACGCGTGCAGGATATTGGCCGTTTTGGCTGCGCCGTAGGCGGCGAACTTGTCGTATTCGCGACGCTCCCAGTTGAGGTCCTCGAAGTCGGCGTCGGCCATGATGTGCCCGCCGGACGAGAGGATCACCACCCTGGCGTCGCCGGCGGCGGCGAGCCGGGGGACGAGGAGGCGGGTCAGCTCGAAGTGGCCGAAATGGTTTGTCCCGATTTGGAGTTCGAAGCCATCCTGCGTCCTGCCCGGCGGCGTGAACATGACTCCGGCGTTATTCATCAACACGTCGACTACCGGTGTGATCTCACCGATCGCGACGGCCGCTGCGCGGACGCTGGACAGTGTGGTGAGGTCGAGCAGCACCGTCGACGTCCGGGCGCGCGGTACCTCGGCCGCGATCCACGCAGCTGTCTCCGCCAGTGCCTCGCGATTGCGGGCGGCCATGATGACGTGCGCGCCTGCGGCGGCCAGCGCCCGGGCCGACTCGCGGCCCAGCCCCGACGACGCTCCGGTGATCACACATGTCTTGCCGGACAGGTCGATTCCCTCGACGACCTCATACGCGGTCGGATGTTCGGTCATGCCATCGCCACTTGCCACAGGGGGAGGACGACGGCGGGGTCGCATTCCTCGTCGACGATCCACTTGCACATCCGTCGGATGGGCTCGATGGCGTCCTGCGGCATGGCGACCGCGACACTGCAGGCGTACCCCAAGCTGGTCAGGCGCTGGGCGCCGAACAACGGCAGGGTGTCGCGCAGCCGGTGCTTGAGTGATTCGGGGTAGATGCCGATGGTTTGCGTGTAGGCGTTCACGGCGGCGGTCACCTTGTCGATGCTATCCACCGGCACGATGTTGGCGACACGCCCCGACAACATCGGCGAATAGTCCACGGGCTCATCGATTTGGGAGACGACGATAGCACCCTCGCGTTGCTCGCCGCCGACCACGCGATAGAAGTCCTCGGCCATGCGCGAGGACTCGACGTGCTCGAAGAGTTCGCGGCTGGGATAGCGCGGCGGGGTGCTGACTACCGGGGGTAGACGAACGAGTTCGGAGTAGATCAGTTCGCCCAGCCGGTTGGCGTTGGCCAGGCCCGCCGCGTCGGTTCCGGTGAGCGCATAGATGACCCGGGCGTTGGCACACCCTTCCTGATTGGCCACCCCGACGTCGATCGCGGCGCGGCGGGCCACCTCGCGCAGCGTCTCCTCGTCCGCGAATGCCTCCGCGCCGATGATGGTGGCGCTGCGCTTGGGGTCCAGGGCGATCAGCTCCAAACCAGGCTGAATGTAACGGGTCACGTGTTTGACCGAGGCCAATCCACCCCAGGCCACGATCTTTTCGATGTGGTGCGGCTGGTAGAGCTTCTCCTCGACCGCCAGATCACCACCCTTCCAATATCCGACGGCCAGGTGTTTGGTGAGCGGGTGATCGGGCGCGATATCCGCCAGTGTGCGGGCGATCGCGATCGCAGTGAGGGGATCGTTGGACGGAACCTTGACGATGACGTCAGACCGGGTGATTACCGAACGCAGGATGGTCACCGCCGAGACGAGGCCGCCGTTGCCCGCCGGGATGTGCAGCACACGGGATCCGAAGGCCCGCACCCGCAATTCGCGGCCATCACGCAGGGTGTGCGGCACCCACCCGTTGAGGTAATTCAGCCCGACCTGGGTGTCGGCGATTTCGGTGACGTTGTCGCGGGAAAACAGCGGGGGCAGCACCCGATAGCTGTTCTTCAGCATCTCCGCCGGCAGCACGTTGGAGACCAACGAGGCTTCGTAGGCTTCCTGCAGATGGGAATTCGTCTCGAAGTCCAGCGCGTCGCCAAGGGCGGCCAGCACATCGAGGATCTCGTCGAAGCTCAGCTCGTAGAGGTCGCTGAGCTGTCCCGGGTTTTTCAGCGGCAGGTGCTCGACATACTTGCTCATGTCCGGCGCCTGGAATTGGGAGGCGCCGATTCGGGTCTCGAAGGGTACGAGGTCATCGGTGATGACCTGGCCCCGCAAGAACAGCGGGACGGTGTAGGCGATCACAGCTCGACGCCCTTCATGAAGTTGACCGCTTCGTTGTGCACCTCTTGCGTCGCGGCGCAGGTGATTCGGTCGTCGTCAACGCCCTGCTTCTCGCTGTAGCGGGTGATCTCGGGTTCGAAGGCGACGCTGACCTGCCCGCACGGACACCGCAGGTCCCAGTTGATGATGACTTCGTCACCGGAGATGACACCACCCCAGTGGGCGCGCAGCAGGATGTCGTAGACGGCGGCGCGGCCGGTCTGGATGCCGGTGCGGGGAAGCGGCTCGCTGGTGTCGGGATCGAGTACGAAGGGGATGACCCACGGCGCCACGTGGTAGCGGCCCTGACTACAGCCCCAGTGAAAGGTGCTCGATTCGGAGAAGCCGTAACCGACCTGGATGCGATCGACGCCGAGAAACTCCTTGATCACGTCCATGAAATCATCGGGCAGCGCAACGCCTTTCATGCCGCCGCCGGTCAGAATCGCCGAGTCTGGGGCGAACACGTTTCGAACTCCACGCTGCAGACCGGCCTTGGCGATGTCATACATCAGGTGGTAGGTGCCCAGCATGAAGACCCGTTTGCCGCGTAACTGGTCGCTGAGCCGGGTGAAGAACGCCTCCATGTCGTCGGCCTGGCGCGCCTGCATGGCGATGAACTCATCCTTGCGGGCGGCCAGTGCGGGGTCGACTTCGAGCCGATCGAGTTCACCGCGGGACGCTGCAGCGCGCATCTTGGAGGCCAGAAACATCAGGTCGGTGTCGATCGCGCCCGGATACAGGGCGTGAAATCTGGTTTCGTCGCCGCCGGTGAAGCCGCGCTTGATCATGTTGGCGATGCGCAGATGGCCGAGCTTGCCGCTGGCGAAGTTGGGCCACACCACGTCGACCGAGGGATTGAGTTCCGCCTCGGTGGGTTCTTGGCCAAATGTCTGAAACAGACAGATCTTCCAGAGCACCATGCCTTCTTCGGCGCCGCGCTTGTCCTTGGGCAGGATCGAAATGGTGCCGGTGGTGCCGCTGGAGGTGATGACCTCGAGCGGAGTCTGTTCGTCGAGGCGGTCGATCCAGTCGTCGATGCCGGCGCATCCGGTCGTGTCCACGCCCGACAAGTCATAGCTGGTCAGCTTGTCCAGCCACTGGGTCATCAGGTCGAAGCGCTTCTTGTCGATCAGCGCCGCCGGGTACGATTTGAACGCCGTATGCGAAAACATCAGCGGCACAACATCATCGAAGCGATCGAGCGCACTGATACCCAGCCGGTCGGCCAGCTTGCGCAAGATCTCGATGCTTCGATAGTGCTCGGCGAAGCGGATGCGCATGGCTTGGCGCTGCAGCTCTTCGAGCTCGCGACGTCCGATGCTGTGCATCCGCGTGTAGGAGTGGCCGAAGAAGCTGATCGGGTCGTTCATGAACTCGCTCAGCGGCCGCGCCGCGTGGTGCGTGACTGTCATCGGCGTCCCTCGATTCATTGCGGCTTCGCGCGAGGGTCACCATAGCCCGGCAATGCAGTAACACGCAAGATTGCAGTTAACTGCAAATTTGAGCGGCGCGGCTCGTTTATCTTGCGGGGACGAGGCCCCGGCGAGCGCTGCGCCGCATCAGCTGCGGGGCCAGGATCCGGTGCAGGGGGCCCACCAGCGCCCAGACCGCCCGGGCGGCGAGTTTCTGGCGGTAGTGCAGGCGGGTGGTCAGGACGGCGCGTTGATCGTCCCGGCGTCGCAGCGTCAGCTCGCCGCGCATGAGCGGCCCGCATGTCGCCAGGACCAACTCGTCGGGATCCGAACGAACGATCCGCCAGCCGATGAGGTGACCGGGAGAGCGGGCCGGGCCCAGGCGCAACCTCAGCACGTGGCGGTGGACCCAAAAGACGAGCTTCCCGAGGGTCCCCGGTGTGTCGCCCAGCGCGTCACGAAAGGTTTGTTCTGCGGTGCGCGCGTCGCCGGCGGCGATCGGCACTTCGAAAACGTCCACGTAATTGGCCGCATCGCCGGTTTGCGCTGGCCCGGAAAGCGCCGACACCGCAACGCGTTTCAGCGTCTGCCGCACGACGATGCGGTGCGCGCCGGTGCCGATGACGAGCGCCCGGTAGGCCTTCCCGTGGATACCCGGGAAGGCCGCCCAGGTGGCCGCGCGCAATCGGGTGCGGGCGGTGTCGTCGAGGTCGTCCAGCTCGAACACCCACCGGTAGACCGCGAACCAATGGCGGCCCTTCAGCGCGAACCGCGCCGGCGCGACAGCCTCGTCCAGGACGAAGCCGAAGGGGACCGTCGTCGCGTCGTGCGGGTCGCGACACATCACCCGCAGCAGCGCCGACCACGTGTCTGCGCGGTTCGCGTCGACGGTTATGGCATGCTCATCGATATAGGGTAATCGTTCCATATAGAAGGACTGTACTAGATCATGGCGCCTCCGCGAAAGCATGAAACCGATGTGATCCTCGACGCCGCCCGGGAGCTGGTGCTCGACGGCGGACCGCGCGCGGCCAGCGTGGCCGCCATCGCGAAAACCAGTGGCGCACCGGCGGGGACGCTGTATCACCGGTTCGGCAACCGCGACGGCATCCTGACGGCGGCCTGGCTGCGTGCGCTGGAACGCTTCCAGGCCCGGGCGTTGGCCGCCGACGCCGACACCCCGGCGGACACCGCCGTGGCGATGGCTGTGGCCGCCGTCGGCTTCGCGCGTGCGCTGCCCGAGGATGCCCGGCTGTTGTTGACGATCCGGCCGGGCGACCTGCTCGACGACGAGCCCGACGCGGCATTTCGGCAGACGCTCGCCGCGATGAACGCCCCGCTGACCGAGCGCATCGCGGTGTTGGCCCGGCAACTGTATGGGAACGCCAGGCCGCGATCCGTCGATGCCGTCGCGCGCGCGGTCGCCGACCTGCCGTACGCCGTGGTGCGGCGCCACGCCCACGACGATCCGATGCCGTTCTGGCTCGAAAAGGACGTGGCGGCGTCGGCGTTGGCCGTATTACAAAGCTTTGGCGAACGCCCGTAGCGACTCGACCTGCACGGGATCCAAAGAGGGGCGCACAGTTTCGCGTGCCGCCGCGAGGTCGGCGGCCGTGACGTCAGTGGCGTCGATGGATCGGCGCATGGCGGTCAGCGCGGCCTCCCGCAGCAGCGCCACGCAGTCGGCGGCGCTGTAGCCGTCGAGCCCGGCCGCCACCGCGTCGAGGTCGACGTCGGCGCTCAGCGGAACCGATTTGCCCGCGGTGCGCAGGATCTCGCGGCGGGCCGCGGCATCGGGGGGTTCGACGAAGACCAGCCGCTCCAGTCGGCCCGGCCGCAACAGCGCGGGATCGATGAGATCCGGCCGGTTGGTGGCGCCCAGGACGACGACGTCGCGCAGCGGATCGACGCCGTCTAGTTCGGTCAGCAACGCGGCCACCACCCGATCGGTGACGCCCGAGTCGAAGCTCTGCCCGCGCCGGGGCGCCAGCGCGTCCACCTCGTCGAGGAAGACCAGCGACGGGGCCGAATCCCGGGCACGCCGAAACAGTTCGCGCACAGCCTTTTCCGAGCTGCCCACCCACTTGTCCATCAGCTCGGAGCCCTTGACTGCGTGCACGGACAGCTGCCCTGTGCTGGCCAGCGCGCGCACGACGAAGGTCTTGCCGCAGCCGGGCGGCCCGTACAGCAGCACCCCGCGCGGCGGGTCGACGCCCAGGCGGGCGAAGGTGTCGGGATGCTGCAGCGGCCACAACACGGCCTCGGTCAGGGCTTGGCGGGCCTCGGCCATGTCGCCGACGTCATCGAGCGTGATGTCGCCGACGCTCACTTCCGCAGTGCCCGAGCGGGACAGCGGCCTGATGACGGTCAGCGCGCCGACCAGATCCTCCTGTCTCAACTCAGGGGGCCGGCCGTCGGCGCTGGCCCGCGACGCCGCCCGCAGCGCCGCCTCACGCACCAGCGCGGCCAGATCGGCGACGACGAAACCCGGTGTACGCGAGGCGATCTCGTCCAGCTCAAGCCCGCCGACGGGTACGTTTCGCAGGAGGGACTCCAGCAGCGCCTTGCGGGTGGCGGCGTCGGGCAGCGGCAGGCCCAGCTCGCGATCACACAGGTCGGGGGCGCGCAGCCGGGCATCGAGTTGATCGGGTCGCGCGGAGGTGGCGACCAACGCGACGCCCGCGCTGGCCACCGCGGTGCGCAGCTCGCCCAGGATCAACGAGGCCACCGGCTCGGCGGTGGCCGGCAGGAGCGCGTCTACATCGGTGATCAGCAGCACGCCGCCGCCGTCGCGCACCGTCTGCACCGCTGAGGCCACCGCCTTGAGCCGGTCTTCGGCGCCCAGCGCGCCGACCTCCGGGCCGTCCAGCGTGACCAGCCTGCGGTCGCCGCATACCGCGCGGACCAGGGTCACCTTGCCCACGCCGGCCGGGCCCGACACCAACACGCCGAGGTTGGTGCCGGCGCCCAGGGTCTCGAGCAGGTGCGGTTCGTCGAGCGCGAGCTTGAGCCACTCGACGAGCTTGGCGGCCTGCGGCTGGGTGCCTTTGAGTTCCTCGACGACCATCTCCGGCCGGGCGACCTCGACCGATATCCGCGACGACGTCGCGGCACCGGAGGCAGCGCCGGCGCCCCAGGTGACCAGCGAGTTGGGCTGCACGCTGACCGGCCCGTCGGGGTCGACGCCGGTGACGGTCAGCAGCTCCGAGGTCCAGCTGATGCCCACCGCCGTGGCCAGCGCACGCGTGGCCTCTGAGGTAGAGGTGCCGGGACCCAGGTCGCGGGGCAGCAGCGACACGGCGTCGCCCACCATGAGGACCTTGCCGAGCAGGGCTTGTCGCAGCGTCACCGGGGTGATCGACCGAGTGGCCAGCGTCGAGCCGGACAAGGTCACCGACCGCGCGCCGTAGACCGTGACCGCGCCGACGACGACCGCGGTCCCCTCCCGCAGTCCCGCGTTGGACAGCGTCACGTCGTCGAGCAGCACGGTGCCGAACGGTGTGTCCGGGCCGGCCAGGCCTGCGACCGCCGCCGTGGTCCGCGACCCGATCAGCGACACCGCATCCCACTCCCGAATGCCCAGTGCGGCAACGGCACTCGGATGCAACCGAACGACGCCGCGACGGGAGTCGACGGCCGAGGTGTTCAGCCGAGCCGTCAAGGTGAGCTGACGGGCCGAGCCGGAACTCACGGCAAGCGCCTGCCCGGCTTGCGCAGGCCCAGCCGCGCCACCGACCGGCGGTTGGGCTGCGCCCGGCGGATCGCGCGGCGCGCGGCCCTGCGCTGCTTGGGTTCGTCGTCCCACGCCTCAGGGTGGGCGGCCAGCCAACGTGAGTTACGGATGGCGAACGGCACGTGGCACAGGTAGGCGATGATGATCACCCAGATCAAAACGTAGGGCGCCAGCACCGCGGCCGCCGCGCAGATCGCCAGGATCGCCAGCAGCGGCGCGGCCCAACTCGGCGGCACCGCGACCGCATGCATCTTGCGCATCGGGATCTTGCTGACCATCAGGATCGAGGTCCCGGTGATCCAGATGCACAGGAACAGCGGCGACGTCCACCAGCCGTCACCGAACTGCAGCTTGAGCCCGATCAGACCGATCATCGAGATCGCGCCGGCCGGTGCGGGCATGCCGACGAAGAATTCTTGCGTGTAGGCGGGCTGGCTGCCGTCGTCCTGCAAAGCGTTGAACCGGGCCAGCCGCAACACGACGCAGACCGCGTAGAGCAGGATCACCACCCAGCCGGCCGGCGAGCTGGTCAGCAGCGTTACGTAGAGCACGATCGCCGGGGTCACGCCGAAGTTCACCGCGTCGGCCAGCGAGTCGATCTCCTCGCCCATCCGCGACTGCGCGTCCAGGATGCGCGCCACCCGCCCGTCCAGGCCGTCCAGGATGGCCGCCGCCGCGATCAGCGCCATCGCGGCCTTGGGCTGGTGCTCGAGGGCGAACCGGATCGAGGTCAATCCCGCGCACACCGAGAGCACCGTCATCGCGCTGGGCAGGATCTGCAGATTGACCGCCCGTCCGCGCGGCTTGCTGATCATGGCAGCTCGGCCAACACGGTCTCGCCGGCGATCGCGCGCTGGCCCACGGTCACCAGCGGTTCGGCGCCCGCCGGCAGGTAGGTGTCGAGCCGGGAGCCGAACCGGATCAGACCGTAGGTGTCACCGATCGACAACTTGTCCCCGACGTGCGCGTCGCAGATGATGCGCCGGGCCAGCAGCCCGGCGACCTGCACCGCGACCACGTCCGCCCCGGTCGCCGTGCGGATGCGCAGGCTGGTGCGTTCGTTTTCGGTGCTCGCGGCGGCCAGGTCGGCCGAACTGAAGCGGCCCGGCCGGTGCTGCACGGCGATCACCTCGCCGCTGACCGGTGCGCGCTGCACGTGGGCGTCCAGCAGCGAAAGAAAGATGCTGATCCGCGGCAGCGCCGCATCACCCATGCTCAGTTCGGCGGGCGGCGTCGCGAAGTCGATCACGCAGATCTCGCCGTCGGCGGGAGCGACGATGGCGCCGGGCCGGGCGGGCGGCACCCGTGGGGGGTGGCGGAAGAACCCCGCGCAGGCACCCGCCGCCAGCAGGGCCGCCCGTCGTACCCATCGGTGACGGCGACCGGCCAGGGCCAGCGCCAGCCCTGCGCCGATGAACGGGCGCCCGGCCGGGTGCACCGGCGGAATGGCGGAGCGCACCAACTCCAGCGCATGTTGGGGGCTGAAGCCCGGGTCTTGGGCGGTGGGGCCGATAGTGCGGGGGCGTCGTGCCACGCGGCCATCTTACGGAGCCCGCGATTGATTCGTGGACGCCCGCGGAGGAACGTTCACCTTCGACATGCAACCGCACAGTGCCGACCGGTGGGCGACACCGGTGCGTCAGGCGACACGTGGCGTCACCGCCGCATTCATCGCCCACGGTCTGGTGTTTTCGTCGTGGGCCGCCCACATTCCGCGGATCAAGGCCGAGCTGGGCCTGTCCGACGCCGCGCTGGGCACCGCGCTGTTCGGCGCACCGCTGGGATCGGTCGTGGCCACGCTGGGAAGCCACTGGGCGCTGCGCCGCTGGGGCAGCCACCGGCTGATCCCGGTGATGGTCGCCGGCTACGCGGCCGCGGGGACGACGGTGGGCCTGGCCAGGTCCGGGCCCGCGCTGTTCGGTGCGCTGGCGTTGTGGGGGACGTTCCAGGGGGCGCTGGACGTCGCGATGAACACCCAGGCGGCGACGGTCGAGCGGGCCGCCCGGGCGCCGCTCATGGCACGGTTCCACGGCATGTGGAGCGTCGGGACGCTGGTGGGGGCACTGGTCGGCGCGGCGTGCGTCGGCGCGGGCATCGACCTGACCGCCCAGCTGACGGTCCTCGGGGCGGTCGTGCTGGTCGTAGTGGGAACGCTCACCCGTCGCCTGATCCCCGACGCGGCCGCCGCGGCGGGCGCGTCGTCGGGACCGGCCCTGGGTAGGTGGGCCTGGATGACGCCGACGGTGGCGATCCTGGCCGCGGTCTCGTTCGCGTCCTTCCTGTGCGAGGGTGCGGCCACCGACTGGTCGGCCAACTACCTGCGCAACGTCGTCGGTGCCGGCCCGAGCGCCTCGGCGCTGAGCTACGCGGCCTACACGGGTGCGATGGTCATCACCCGGTTCGGAGCGCCCCGACTGCACGCCCGGGTCCCCAGTCGCCGGTTGCTCCCGGCGCTGGCGCTGGTGGCGGTCGTGGGCATGGGAGTGACGCTGGCGACCGCCAACGCGGGCGTCAGCGTGCTCGGCTTCGCGGCGTTGGGCGTCGGTGTGGCGCTGCTGGTGCCCACCGCCTTCAGCGCGGCCTACGGCGCGAGCGAAGCGGGATCGGCGATCGCCATCGTGGCGGCGACCGGTTGGCTGGGTTACCTGCTCGGTCCGCCGCTGATCGGTCACCTGTCCGGCTGGCTGGGGTTATCGGCGGCGCTGGTCACCATTCCGGTGATGATGACCGTCGTCGGCGTCGCGATTCGCTACACCCCGGCCTTCGACAGGGCCGACGAATTCCACCGGGACGTGGCGACGCCGGCCGGTTAGCGCAGATCCCAGACCTGCAGCGGGGTTCCCTCGGGCACCTCGACGACGTCTTCGGGGATATCGAGCAGCCCGTTGGCCGACGCCAGCCACCGCAGGTGGTGCGATGCCGGCGGGCCGTAGCTGGTGACGGAGCTCGCGTCGTCGCTGAGTACCGCGCGCCGGAACTGGCGCTTGCCGCGCGGCGAGGTCAGCGACTCGGCGAGGATGGCGGACCGGTGCGGGCGTTCGGGATCCGGCAGGCCCATGGCCGTGCGGAGCGCGGGCCGCAGGAACACCTCGAAGGACACCAGCGCGCTGACCGGGTTGCCGGGCAGCGTGACGATCGTCGCGCCGGCCACGCGGCCCACGCCCTGCGGCATGCCCGGCTGCATGGCCACCTTGACGAATTCGACGCCCTGGTCGCCCTCGCGCCCAAAGGCGTCCTTGACCACCTCGTAGGCGCCGGCGCTGACGCCGCCGCTGGTGATGATCAGATCGGAGTCGGCCGCGTACCGATCGATGATCGAACTGAATTGGGCCACATCGTCTTCGGCGGTCGCGACGGCGACCAATTCGGCGCCCGCGTCGCGGACGGCTCCGGCCAGCATGATCGAGTTGGACTCGTAGATCTGCCCCGGCCGCAACGCCTCGCCCGGGGTCACCAGCTCCGATCCGGTCGAGATCACCAGCACCCGTTGGCGCGGGATCACCGGCAACTCGGCGATTCCGAGCGCCGCTGCCAAGCCGAGCACGGCCGGCGTCACGACCTGGCCGCGGCGCAGCACGGTGGTGCCGGGGGCGACGTCCTCACCCGCGCGCCGGATGTGCTTGCCGGCCTCGCGCGGCTCGTGGATCGATACGACGTCCACACCACCGTCGGTGGCCTCGACCGGGACGATGGCCGTCGCCCCGGCCGGCAGCGGCGCGCCCGTCATGATCCGGTGGGCCGTACCGGGTTTCAGCGCCAGTTCGTCGGTGCGTCCGGCCGGAATGTCCTCGGCGACCGGCAACACCACCGGGTTCTCCGGTGTCGCGGCCGACGTGTCCTCGGCGTGCACCGCGTATCCGTCCATCGCGGAGTTGTCGAAGACCGGCAGCGCCAGTTGGGCGACCACGTCCTCGGCCAGGACCAGGCCCTGGGCGTCGGTCAGCGCGACCGGAGCCGGCGGCCGGGAACGAATCAAATCGGCGACAACGCGCTGATGTTCCGCGACTGTTCGCATCGGGGCCATTATCCGCGCGTCAGATCGGGAACTTGACGTCGGTGAGCTCTTCGGAGACGGCCCACAACCGGCGTTGCAGTTCCGCGCTGTGGGACTGGGCGCTGGACTTGACGAGCTTCGGGTGGCCCCGCTGCTCGAGGAAGCCGTCCGGGCCGAAGTACTGCCCGCCCTGCACGTCCGGATCGGTGGCGGCCCGCAGCGTCGGGAGTGCGCCCATGGCCGCGCTCTGGAACAGCACCGGCCCCAGCGCCGCGGCGGCGGGCCTGAAGATCGCCGGCAGGTTGCGGGTCAGCTCGGTGTTGGAGCCGCCGGGGTGCGCGGCGACGGCGATGGTCTTCGCGTCGGGCGTGGCTGCCAGCCGGCGCTGCAGCTCGTAGGTGAACAGCAGGTTGGCCAGTTTGGATTGCCCGTAGGCCGCGATCCTGTCGTACCGCCGTTCCCACTGCAGGTCGTCGAAGTGGATCGCGGCCCGCAGCCGGTGGCCGACGCTGCTGATGGTCACCACCCGCGAATCCCGCACGGGGAGCAGGTGGTCGAGCAGCAACCCGGTCAGCGCGAAGTGGCCCAGATGGTTGGTGCCGAACTGCAATTCGAAGCCGTCCGCGGTGACCTCCTTGGGCGTCCACATCACCCCGGCGTTGTTGATCAGCAGGTCGATGCGCGGGTAGGCCGCACGCAGCGCGTCGGCGGCCGACCGCACCGCGTCCAGCGAAGTCAGATCCAGCTGCTGCAGCGTGACGTCTACTTCTCGGGCCCCTTGGCCCCCGGCCGCGACGATGCGCGACAGCGCCGCATTGCCCTTGTCGAGGTTGCGAACCGCGAGCACGACGTGGGCGCCGCGGTGGGCCAGCACGGCGGCCGCCTCATACCCGATGCCGGTGTTGGCGCCGGTGATGACGACGACGCGGCCGCTTTGATCCGGGACGTCGCCCTCCGACCAGCTGCGGTTCTCTTCGTGGTTGGAAGCCATGGCCCAAAAGATACTCACCCGGATCGGATGCTGCCGGGCGGGCGATGCGCGGCAACCGCGGTGTCGACCCCGCCCTTACCGCTGCGGTGTCGCGAAGCGGGCGCGCGGCGACCTGACCGGTCAGACCCAGTAGTTGTCGTGGCGGACGAACCACTCCCGGCGTTCCTCGTCGGTCATGTCGGCCAGCGCCGCGAATCCTTCAAAGTAGGCCTCGCGGGGAGCGCCCGGGGCGAACAGCATCAGGATCGACGCCGGCTCGTCGGCCTCGTTGCGGAAACCGTGGACGCCCCCGGGCGGGACGTAGAGGAAGTCGCCCTGGTGGCCGTCCGCCCATTCGGTGCCGTCGTAGAGCTTCATCGTCCCGGAGAGCACGAAGAACGCCTCCGACATGGCCCGGTGGAAGTGGGCCGGGGGCCCGCCGCCGGCCGGGGAGATGTCGACCCGGTACAGCCCGTAATCGCCGTCTGTGTCCCGCTGGTTCGCCAGGTAGTGGTACTCGACCCCGGAGGTCTCGTAGTCGGGGGGCTGATCGGCCCGCTTGAGCCAGGCGCTGATCTCCGGCTCGTCCTTGGTGTAGCGGGCCGGCGGGTAGGGCGGCACGACGAGGGACATGGTTCCAGTGTGCGCATAGCATCGCGGTAATGGAGCAATCGACCGCCGAAGACGTTCGGGTGCAACGGCTGCTGGACGCCGAACACAAGGCGGCGCAACTGTTCGACGAAATCGAGCGGCGGGCCATGATTCGCCCCGGGATCGGGGAGAAGAAGCTCTCCGACGAGATCCATGAGCTCGCCGGCGAGATGTTCGGGGTGACACGGCACTGGCACCGGCGGATCGTGCGCGCCGGGGAGAACACGCTGCAGCCGTTCCACGAGCGCCCGCCCGACCGGACGATCGTCGACGACGACATCGTCTTCCTCGACCTGGGCCCCATCTTCGAGGAGTGGGAGGCAGATTTCGGCCGGACGTTCCTGCTCGGCGACGACCCGCACAAGAAGGCCGTCCGCGATGCGCTGCCGCGAGTGTGGCAGGCCGGGCGCGACTACTTCGAACGCCATCCCGACGTCACCGGCGCCGCGCTGTTCGACTTCGTCGTCGGGGTGACCCGAGCCGAGGGCTTCGAGTGGGGCAGCCGCATCGCGGGCCATCTGGTGGGGGAGTTCCCGCACAAGAAGATCGCCGGCCCCGGCGTCGAGTGGTACATCATGCCCGGCTCGGACAAGCCGATGCGCCGCACCGACCCGCGCGGGCGCACCTGCCATTGGATTCTCGAGATCCATCTCGTCGACCGCGCGCGCGGCTTCGGCGGCTTCTACGAACAGCTGCTCGACCTGCCCTGAACGGGCCGCTTCGTGGGGCCTTCTTCTTGCACTCGGCATAGGCGAGTGCTAAGAATGACTTGGCACTCGCGACCAGCGAGTGCTAGGTCGGGACGGTGAGACCTAGCCCCAAGACAGCTGCGGTCGTCCGTCGCGGGCACTGCACCCGGCCACAGCGTCCAATGGGACGACCGACAACGGTCGCCCCGTGTGTCACCCCATATTTCGGAGGAATCACTTCGCAATGGCCAAGACAATTGCGTACGACGAGGAGGCCCGTCGCGGCCTCGAGCGAGGGCTCAACGCCCTCGCCGACGCGGTAAAGGTGACGTTGGGCCCCAAGGGCCGCAACGTCGTCCTGGAGAAGAAGTGGGGTGCCCCCACGATCACCAACGATGGTGTGTCCATCGCCAAGGAGATCGAACTGGAGGACCCGTACGAGAAGATCGGCGCCGAGCTGGTCAAGGAAGTCGCCAAGAAGACCGACGACGTTGCCGGTGACGGCACGACGACGGCCACGGTGCTGGCTCAGGCGCTCGTCAAAGAGGGCCTGCGTAACGTCGCGGCCGGCGCCAACCCGCTGGGTCTCAAGCGCGGCATCGAGAAGGCCGTCGAGAAGGTCACCGAGACCCTGCTCAAGTCGGCCAAGGAGGTCGAGACCAAGGACCAGATCGCTGCCACCGCTGCGATTTCGGCGGGCGACCAGTCGATCGGCGACCTGATCGCCGAGGCGATGGACAAGGTCGGCAACGAGGGCGTCATCACCGTCGAGGAGTCCAACACCTTCGGCCTGCAGCTCGAGCTCACCGAGGGCATGCGGTTCGACAAGGGTTACATCTCGGGCTACTTCGTCACCGACGCCGAGCGTCAGGAAGCGGTCGTCGAGGACCCCTACATCCTGCTGGTCAGCTCCAAGGTGTCGACCGTCAAGGACCTGCTCCCCCTGCTGGAGAAGGTCATCCAGGCCGGCAAGCCGCTGCTGATCATCGCCGAGGACGTCGAGGGCGAGGCGTTGAGCACCCTGGTGGTCAACAAGATCCGCGGCACCTTCAAGTCGGTGGCCGTCAAGGCCCCCGGCTTCGGTGACCGCCGCAAGGCGATGCTGCAGGACATGGCCATCCTCACCGGTGGTCAGGTCATCAGCGAAGAGGTCGGCCTGTCGCTGGAGAGCGCCGACGTCGCCCTGCTGGGTAAGGCCCGCAAGGTCGTCGTCACCAAGGACGAGACCACCATCGTCGAGGGCGCCGGTGACTCCGACGCCATCGCCGGCCGGGTGGCCCAGATCCGCAGCGAGATCGAGAACAGCGACTCCGACTACGACCGCGAGAAGCTGCAGGAGCGCCTGGCCAAGCTGGCCGGCGGTGTTGCGGTGATCAAGGCCGGGGCCGCGACCGAGGTCGAGCTCAAGGAGCGCAAGCACCGCATCGAGGACGCCGTGCGCAACGCCAAGGCGGCCGTCGAGGAGGGCATCGTCGCCGGTGGTGGCGTGGCCCTGCTGCACGCCATCCCGTCCCTGGACGAGCTGAAGCTCACCGGCGACGAGGCGACGGGCGCCAACATCGTCCGCGTGGCGCTCGAGGCTCCGCTGAAGCAGATCGCCTTCAACGGTGGTCTGGAGCCCGGCGTTGTGGCCGAGAAGGTCCGCAACTCGCCCGCCGGTACCGGCCTGAACGCCGCCACCGGTGAGTACGAGGACCTGCTCAAGGCCGGCGTTGCCGACCCGGTGAAGGTGACCCGTTCGGCGCTGCAGAACGCGGCGTCCATCGCGGGGTTGTTCCTGACCACCGAGGCCGTCGTCGCTGACAAGCCGGAGAAGGCCGCCGCTCCTGTCGGCGACCCGACCGGTGGCATGGGCGGCATGGACTTCTGAGTCCCGCATGACGAAAAGCCCGGTCCCTTTGGGGGCCGGGTTTTTTCGTGTGCGCCGAACCCGCGGTGTCCCGCCGGCCCCACCCGACGTTGGGAAAACCAATGGTGCTTTTGCCCGCCTCTCAGCGACGGCTCGAATTGTCGCTGAAAGGTGGGCAATTCCCTGATCGGTCGGGCTGGTGATCCGATTGGCTGGTGTGAACGGTTGCGATGTTGGCCGGCCGAGTAGGTTCGGAGCGTGGCACTTCCGACTCCCTCACCCACCAGTACCGCCGTCGTGACCGGCGCATCGTCGGGCATCGGCGCCGACATCGCGCGCGAACTGGCCGATCGCGGCCACGGCGTGACCCTCGTCGCGCGCCGCGAAGACCGGCTGCGCGATCTGGCCGACGAACTCGCCGGAAGGGTGCGCGTCGAGGTGATCGCCTGCGACGTCGCGGATTCCGCCGCCCGCGCGGGCCTGCTCGATGAGGTCGAGCGCCGCGGGCTGACGACCGACATCCTGGTCAACAACGCCGGCGTCGGCACCATGGGGTCGGTGACGAAGATTCCCGTCGCCGACGAGATCGCGCAGGTGCGGGTCAATGTCGAGGCCGTCATCGATCTGAGCACCCGGGCGGTTCAGCAGATGGTGCCGCGCGGTCGCGGCGCGATCCTCAACGTCGGATCGACGGCGGGCTACCAACCCTTCCCCGGGCAGGCCGGCTACGCGGCCACTAAGGCGTTCGTCAACAACTACACCCAAGGGCTGCGCGGTGAACTCGCCGGCACCGGCGTCACCGTCGCGGTGCTGTGCCCGGGCCCGGTGCGCACCGAGTTCGTGAAGAGCGCCGGCATGGACGAGCGTGACTTCGCCGACGCGTTCCCGAAATTCATGTGGAAGCCGTCGCGCGAGGTGGCGCGCGCCGGGGTCGAGGCGCTGGAGCACGACCGCGGAACCGTGATCCCTGGGCTGCCCAGCCAGATCAGCACCCGCTTGTTGCAGTTCATGCCGCGACGGGTGCTGCTGCCGCTGTTGAAGAACCAGCATCCGAGCCTGCGCAGGGATCGGTCAGCGCGCTGACCCGGGCCAGGGCCGCATCCAGCCCTCCACCGGAAGCGCGAGCGCGTTGCACAACGTGCAGATCGTGCGGTACCAGCCGACGGCCGTGAGCAATTCGATCCGCTGCTCGTCATCAAGGAAGCCGCCCAACGCTTCCCACGTCGCCGCCGACCACGAGCCGGTGCGCTCGCACTCGTCCACCGCCGCAATCAGCGCCCGCTCGTCGGCGCCCCACCGCGGGTCGTCGGGGCCGCCCAGAACCAGCGCGTCGCACTCGTCGTCGCTGACAACGGCGATCGGACCCCAGAAGGCGGCCTGCCCGCCCCACTCGTAGGCGCAGCCGACAAGCGCGCAAATGCGAAGGATGGCGATCGTCCGCGTCCGGGGCGGCAAAAGCGCTGCGGTGTAAAGGGATTCACCGAGCTTACGCAGCCGGGAGGCCAGCGCCGGATGGCGCTGCAGGCAACGCACCAAAAGCAGCGGCTCATAGGTGCGGTCCGGATGACCCCAGCTGTTGATCCCGGCGGCATCTTCTTCACTCCACGGCGGAGCGAGTGGTGCGACGCGGCTCACGGATGAGACTGTACGGCGTCGGCCCGATGGCGGCGACCCGCAGCGCCCGGCTTCGCTGCGCTTGCGATCGCCGCTAGGCCGGAAGCGAGAACACCACGCAGTCGTGCAGGCACCCCTTGGCCGCATCGGGGGAGTCGGCGTCGCGGTGCAGCAACGCGCGGGTGGGCACCACGGCGAGCCGGACGGCGTCGCCGGCGTCAGACACCTCGGCCTGCCCGTCGACAATCAGCGAGTAACCGCCGGGCTCGGTCGGGGGCCACAGCAGGGTGACGTCGCGGCGCCGGGCCAGGTTCTGCTGCGTGCGGCCGCCGATGAGGCCGACGTCGAGAGTCTCCCCCCGCAGTTCGGGTTCGACCGTCACGGTGTGCGAACGGAATTCGTCGTCGACCGTGATCAGGTACGCGTACGGGTAATCGACAAGCGCGTCGGCCAGCGCCGTGAAATCGACCTTCTTCTTGCTGCGCATGATGTCCCAGGATAGGCGCGAACCCGACGTGGTCCCGCGCTACTGCGGCGCCGGGGGCGTGAGGAACCCCGCGATGCGCGACGTGTAACCGCGGGCGACGGCACTGGAGCTGGCCGGGCGGGTGACGGCGGTGCTGGCGTTGGGAAATCCGAGGTTTTGCAGCACCTGATTCCAGGGCGGCAATTTGGCCACGGCCGCCGACGCGTCGGCGTGATACCCGAACATCGCCGCCACGTCCGAGGCCCACATCTGGTCGTAGGCCGCCTCGATGTCGGCGATCGCCGGGGTGTTCTGGCCCAGATGATTGTTGGCCGCCAACGCCGACACCAGGGCCCGGTTGGCCGCCACCACCGCGGGCTGCACCGTCGCCGCGAGCGCCACCTCGAACGCGGTCGCGATGGCCGAGGCCTGGTGGGACACCTCTTCCGCCTGCGCCGCCGCCGCGCTGAGCCAACTCACATATTGGCTGGCCACGCTCACCATTGCGGCCGACGACGCACCCTGCCATGACCCGCTGGCAAGATCTGAGGTCACCGAAGAAAATGACGATGCCGACGACGCCAGCTCCCCGGCCAGCCCGTCCCACGCCGCCGCGGCAGCAAGCAGCGGCCCGGGACCAGGACCGGAGAAAATTAGTGCCGAGTTGACTTCCGGCGGCAACCACGCAAAATGCGGGTTCGTCACGCGACCCAACTTAGCTGGTATATGCCACTTTTGGTGGCGTTATCGCAAGGGCGCCGGACTGGGCTGACGGCCACGCACCAGCTTGCCCGGACGGGCGGCCGTGGGGACGCCGCGTTCAGCGATGATTTCTCCGGACACAATCGTGGCGACGTACCCGTCCGCGGTCTGATCCAGGCGCCGCCCGCCGGCAGGCAGGTCGTGGCTGATGACCGGCTTGTGCAGCCGCAACGCGGCGTGATCGATGACGTTGAGATCGGCCTTGTAGCCAACCGCGATGCGGCCGCGATCACCCAGCCCGGCGATGCGGGCGGGCACCGACGTGAGCTCGCGAACCGCCTCGGACACCGTGAACCGTCCGGACTCGCGGTCCCGCGCCCAGTGCGTCAGGAAGTAGGTCGAGTAGCTGGCGTCGCAGATCATGCCGTAGTGCGCGCCGCCGTCGCCCAGGCCCAGCACCACGTCGTCGCGGTGCAGCAGCTCCCCGACGGTGTCCAGCGAGTTGCCCTGCAGGTTGCTGGTGGCGACCAACAGCATGGCTCGGCCCTCGTCGTCGAGCAGCCGGTCGTAGGCCTCCTCCATCGGCTCCACCCCCTTGGCGCGGGCGCGCGCCCCGATGCTGGTCGACGGGTCGGGCTCGTAGTCGGGGTCCTCGCCCAGCGGGTAGATCCAGTCCCACATCTGGGCCACGTAGAGAATCGGGTGCCCGACGCCGGGCTTGTCGGCCAGGATGCGGGCGCGCACCTCGGGCTTGCGCATCTCGGCGACCCGCTCGGCCAGCGGCAGGTGTGCGATCTCGCGGTAGCTGGGGTAGAGCACGAATGGGTTCGCCGACAGTTGCAGCCCGATGATCAACCCGATGGGACGGGGCAGCAGCTGCGCGGTGAATTGCGCGTCGGCCGTGCCCGCCCTGCTGTTCGCTTTCTCGATCATGGTGATGGCGTCCGGCCACGTCGGGTCGCCCGCGTTGCCGACGACCAGGGTGAAGGTGAGCGGCAGGCCGACGTCCTCGGCGACATCGAAGACCGTCTGCAGCACGGGCTGGTAGCCACCCGCTGGGATGTCCGGAACGAACTGCAACAGGCCCCCGCCGCCGTCCACGACACCCCTGGCGATCTCCTCGATCTCTTCGCGGGCCGCATCGTAACTCGGTATGGGCGAACCGCTTTCGGTTTTGTGGATGGTCAACCGCGACGACGCGAAGCCCAGCGCACCGGCCTCGATCGCCTCTTTGGCCAGCGCCCTCATCTTGGCCAGGTCGTCCTCGGTGGCCGGCTCGCGGTCGGCGCCGCGCTGCCCCATCACGTACACGCGCAGCGGCGAATGCGGAAGGTACGCGGCCACATCGATGTCACGTTTGCCGGCGTCGAGCGCGTCCATGTATTCGGGGAAGGTTTCCCATGTCCACGGCAGGCCGTCGGTCATCACGACGCCGGGGATGTCTTCGACGCCGGCCATCACGTCGACCAGGACGTCGTGGTCGGACTGCCGGCACGGCGCGAAGCCGACCCCGCAGTTGCCCATCACCACCGTCGTCACCCCGTGCGCCGACGACGGGGTCAGCCGCTCCGACCAGATGGACTGGCCGTCGTAGTGGGTGTGCAGGTCGACGAAGCCGGGGGTGATCAGCAGCCCGGTGGCGTCGATCTCGCGCGCGGCGGTGGCGCCGTTGATGGCACCGACCGCCTTGATGACGTTGTCGGCCACCGCCACGTCACCGACGTACGCCTCACCCCCCAGCCCGTCGACGATGGTGCCGTTGCGGATGATGAGGTCGTAAGTCATCCAAACAATCTACGACCGTGCCGGCGGGTCGTGCCAGGATCTTCTCCGTGATCGACCATGTGGGCATCAACTGCGCCGACTACGCGAAGTCCCAGCGGTTCTACGACGCGGTGCTGGGGACGCTGGGCTTTTCCCGGCAGCTGGATGTGGGACCCGCTATCGGGTATGGGCGCGCGGGCAAGCCGACCTTCTGGATCTCGGGCGCGCCGGCCGGACCCAATCGCGAGGTTCACGTGGCGTTCGAGGCCGCCGACGAGGAGGCGGTGCGCGAGTTTTATCGGATGGCCGTCGAGCTGGGTGCCGAGCCGCTGCATGCGCCGCGCCTGTGGCCCGAATACCACCCCGGCTATTTCGGCGCGTTCGTGCGCGACCCGGACGGCAACAACGTCGAGGCTGTCTTCCACGGCGCGCTCCCGTAGTGTCGCGAGTATGGCCAGCACCGACGATGCCGCCGTTCTCCGAGACCTCCTGCGCGACGCGTTCACTCGGTTGATCGAGCACGTCGACCAGATCACCGAGGGACTGACCGAGGAGGTGTCCGGCTACCGCCCGGCCCCGAATGCCAACAGCATCGCCTGGCTGCTCTGGCACAGCGCGCGGGTGCAGGACATCCAGTTGGCCGACGTGGCCCGGGTCGAGCAGGTGTGGTTGCGCGACGGGTGGGTGGACCGGTTCGGATTGGACCTGCCGCGCAACGACATGGGTTACGGGCATTCGCCCGACGACGTGGCCAAGGTGAGGGCGCCCGCGGACCTGCTGTCCGGCTACTACCACGCCGTGCACCAGCTCACGTGCGACTACATCGCCGGGGTGACCGCCGAGGAGCTGGCCCGCGTCGTGGACACCAACTGGGATCCGCCGGTGACGGCGAGCGCGCGTCTGGTGAGCATCATCGACGACTGCGCCCAGCATCTCGGGCAGGCCGCGTACCTGCGGGGGATTGCGTAGATTCGCAGGCGTGCGATTCGCGGCGAGCGTGCTGTTGTGGCTGACCACCACGCTTGCGCTGGCGGTCGCGGTCCCCGCGGCGTGGACGCAGCTGCACCTCGTTGACGCCGACGGGTACGCCGCGATGGCGCGCGGCGCGGCGGCCGACCCGGCTCTGCAGTCCGCCATGGCGGCCGAACTCACCACGCGGGCAATGGCTCTGGTCGTCGCGCACGGCGGGGGCGGCTATCCCGTCGACAGCTCCGAAGTGCACGATGCGGCCAGCGCATTCACCGCCGGCCCGGCGTTTCCACGACTGTTCGCCCAGGCCAACCGCGCCGCCCACGGCTGGTTGTTCAGCGACCAGGGGGCCGCCGACGACGGCAACCAATGGACGGTCGACGTCGCCCCGATGCTCAGGGACGACTCGATCCGGCCGCTGCTCAGCCACTACAACGTGACGGTTCCCGCCAAACTGACTGTCCCGCTGACGGTTTCGATGCCACAAGTGCTGCGGCCGGGCCGGCTGAGCCGGCTGTCCACCTGGGGGCCCTGGGTGAGCGTGGCGGCCGCGGCGCTGTGCGCCGTTTGCGCACTGCTCACGCTGGCCGCCGCGCGCCGCCGCGGCAAGGCACTGAGCGCCCTGGGTGTGTCCGCACTGCTCGTCGGCGCGGCGGGGTGGGCGGGCCTCGAGGTCGCTGGCCGCTACGTCGACAAGGCGCTCAACAGCACCACCGGCGACATCCGCCGCGTCGCCGAGGTGATGGTCGGGCACGCCGAAACCGGTCTGCACCAATGGCTCAACGTCACGTTGCTGGCGGGTGCCGCGCTGGTGGGGCTGGGCGTGCTCGTCGCGATGCTGGGCAGTCTCTGGAAGAAATCCTGAGGCGACCGGCTAGCCGAACGTGAACGAGAAGACCTGCAGGCCCTTGCTGATGCGCATGTCCAGTTGATCGCGGTGCGCGCTGTCCCCAGGGTCGTTGCCGACGATCTGATGCAGCGTGGGCGCTCCGCCGATCGGTGTCGTGGTCGTCTTTCCATCCCGGGTCACGGTGAGGGTGCCGGTGCCGCCGACGACGGCGTAGACGTTCTTCGCGGTGTAGTTCAGCCGGATGGCCGAGTCGTCGCCGTCGGCGGTGGCGCCCTGATCGTCCAGGATCCAGCGGCCGCTTAGGGCGAACTTGTCCTCGGCCAGGGTCTGCGGGTAGTCCAGCGTGGCGGCGCCCGACGTGTAATCGCCGTTCCCGCCGTAGTTTCCGGACTTGCCGACACCGAGGTAGGTCTCGGGTGTGAGCCGGGTTTGCGGGGTGGTGTCGGCCGCATTCGTCGGCGCGGGCAACTGGGCACCGGGGTGGGCGTCCACCAGAAGCTGGCGGATCAGCCTTTCGGTGCCGTCGTAGTCGCCCTCGCCGAACTTGGTGTGCCGCACTTGCCCGTTCGCGTCGATCAGGTACTCGGCCGGCCAGTAGAGGTTCTGGTAGTTGTTCCACGTCGAGTAGTCGTTGTCCAGCGCGATGGGGTAGGGGATGTGCAGGTCGGCGGCGCCGCTGGCGACGTTCTCGGGGACCCGTTCGAACGCGTATTCCGGGGTGTGCACCCCGATGACGAGGAACCCGCTGTCGCGATACCTGTTGTACCAATCGATGACGTGCGGGATCGCGCGCTGGCAGTTGATGCACGAGTAGGCCCAGAAGTCGATCACGATGACCTTGCCGCGCACCGAGGCGGGGTCCAGCGGTGTGCCGTCCGGGGTGTTGAGCCACCCGGTGATGCCGGTGAGGGCGGGGGCCGGTCCGCAGCGTTGCAGCTCTGCGGAACGGTTGGCGCAGTCGGACAGCGCGCCGTCGACGGTGACACCGCTCCGGCTCAGCGGCAGCGTGCTGCCCCGGGCCGGCTGTTGCATGCCGGGGGCCGGGTTCAGGTTGCGCCCGATTTCGTTGGCCCCCAGCTTGTTCTGCATCGCCGTCGTGTAGTCGGGGACCGCGCGCTGCAGCATCGCCGGCAGGTTGAACACCAGCGCCACGGCGAGCACGATCATCGCGATCCCACCGGCGATCTGAATCGCGCGCTGCCGGCGGCGAAACGCCGCGACCCGCTCGGCTACGCGGCGCCCGGCCAGCGCGAAGGCCAACAGCGGCAGGGCATTTCCGAGGGCGAACGTCGCGGTCAACACGAGTGCGCCGGGACCGATCTGCGACGTTCCGCCGGCGACCACGATCGCGGCCAGCACCGGGCCCGCGCACGGCACGTACAACGCGCCCAACGTCAGGCCCAGGACGAAACCATCTGTGCTGGAACCGATTTGACGCTGCGGAAGGTAGGCAAACGGCCGCTCGATCAGGTGTTGCAGCGGCGGGAAGATCAGTCCCAGGCCGATGAGGGTCAACACCACCAGGGCGGCCCAGCGGATCGCGTCCTGCGGCAGGTGTAGCGCCGTCAGCAGCGCGGAGCCGATCAGTGTGGCCAGGCTGAAGCTGCACACCAGCCCGGCGATCACCAAATACGGGCGAGCCACCGAACTCACGCGGCGAGCATCGGCTCGGGTACTGTCCGCACCGGACAGCAGCAGCACCGGGAGCACCGGCAGGATGCACGGCGAGATGCCGGTGATCAGGCCGCCAAGAAACCCGATCAGGGCGATGGTCTGCACGCGCTACTCGGGAGGACGCGAAGGGCGCCGGACGGTGAGCATGGTTCCACCTTTACCCGTTTGCGCCGCCGGCGAGAGTGACCCCGCACAAATCACACCACGTGCGTTATACAAATCACAGCACGTGCGTTACGCTCGGCCGGTGGCGCAACTGACATTCCAGCGCGCCCGCACGGAGGAAAAGAAGCGCCAACGTGCGGAGGCCCTCGTGGAAGCCGCACGCTCGCTGGCGCTGGAGACGGGCGTCGCCTCGGTCACCTTGACCGCGGTCGCCAGCCGCGCCGGAATTCACTATTCGGCGGTGCGCCGCTACTTCACCTCGCACAAGGAAGTTCTGCTGCGCCTGGCCGCCGAGGGGTGGGTGCGGTGGTCGAACACCGTGTCGGACAAGCTGGCCGAACCCGGCGCGTCGTCACCGTCGCGTATCGCCGAGACGCTGGCCGAAGCCCTGGCCGACGACCCGTTGTTCTGCGACCTGCTGGCCAACCTGCACCTGCACCTGGAACACGAGGTCGATGCGGAGCGGGTCATCGAGGTCAAGCGCATCAGCACCGCGGCCACGCTCTCGCTCGCCGGTTCGATCGAGAGCGCGCTGCCCGAACTGGGGCGACCGGGCTCGCTCGACATCCTGCTGGCCGCGTACTCGTTGGCGGCGACCCTGTGGCAGGTCGCGAACCCGCCGGCGGATCTCACCGACGCCTACGCCGAGGAGCCCGAAGTGGCTCCGCCGGAGTGGAACTTGGACTTTGCGACCGCGCTCACCCGCCTGCTGACCGCCACGTGCATCGGCCTTATCTCGGGATCATCATGAACAGGAAAGGGGGCCGGGGCGCTGTGGCTTGGCGAACTGCGACCGGTGAAAACGGTTCCGAGGTGTCCGAGCGCCCGGGGCCGCGGGAGGGACTTGGAGCGCCGATGACGACTGAGCCAAGGGCCGAGCGGCCCCAGAAGCAGGGCTCCGCCGGCGGGGAAGGCACAAAGGTCGCTCCGCAGCACTCTGGGAAAAGGGGGCTTTTGGGGCGTTTCTGGCTGGTGCTCACGATCGCAGCTGTTGTCGCGGTGTCGGGATTCGTCGTATACCGATTGCACGGCGTCTTCGGCGTTCACCGCGGTTCGTTCGGTGGTGGCACCTCGGGCGAGGTCCTCGACGAGTTCAACGCCAAGACGATCACGCTCGAGGTCTGGGGCCCACCAGGCAGCACGGCAACCATCAACTACCTCGACGAAAACTCCCATCCGCAGCAGGCCCTCAACGTGCCCTTGCCTTGGAGCAAAGTATTGAGTTCAACGAAGCCCGGCATCCCGGCAAACCTGGTGGCGCAAGGCGACGGCAGTTGGATCGCCTGCCAGTTCGTGGTGAACAAGCACGACGGGAGCGGTGACGTCATCAAGACTCCGAACCGCTCAGATCCCAACCAAACCGTGGACGCCTTCGTCTATTGCCTGGACAAGTCCGCATGAGCGAGCCGGGCGCGGCTCCGCCGCGCGTCGATCAGCCGCTGATCCCGCCGTTCCTGCCGCGGATGATCCATCGGCTGGCCCTGCCGATCGTCCTGGTGTGGTTGGGCATCGTGTTCGTCACCAACACCGTGGCCCCGCAGCTGGAGGTCGTGGCCAAAACCCACTCGGTGTCGATGAGTCCGACTGACGCGGCATCCTTTCAGTCGATGATGCGGGTCGGATCGACGTTCAAAGAGTTCAACTCCGACAACTCGGCCATGATCTTGCTGGAGGGCGACAAGCCACTCGGGGCCGAAGCGCACCGCTACTACGACGAGATCGTCAGGCGCGTCGAGCAAGACAAGAAACACGTTCAGCACGTCCAGGATTTCTGGAGTGATCCGCTGACGGCGGCGGGTTCCCAGAGCCACGATCAAAAGGCCGCGTACGTCCAGGTTTACCTCGCCGGCAACATGGGCGGCGGGCTGGCGAACGAGTCTGCCGCGGCCCTGCGCAAAATCGTGGACTCGGTGCCCGCGCCGCCGGGAATCACGGCATACGTCACCGGCGCGGGTCCGCTGTTCGCCGATCAGTCCCACGCCGGTGAGAAGGGCGTAGCGAAGGTCACGCTCATCACGTTCTTGGTGATCGTGGTGATGCTGCTGTTCGTGTACCGGTCGGTGGTCACCGTTCTGATCATGCTGGGCATGGTGTTCATCGAGCTGGCAGCGGCCCGCGGTGTTGTCGCGACGCTCGGTAACTACGGCGTCATGGGGTTGTCGACCTTCGCCAACAACATGCTGGTGCTTATGGCGATCGCCGCCGGGACGGATTACGCGATCTTCGTGGTCGGCCGCTATCACGAGGCCCGTGGTCTGGGCGAGACCCGCGAACAAGCTTTCTACACCATGTTCCACAGCACCGCGCATGTCGTGCTGGGATCGGGCCTGACCATCGCCGGCGCGATGTACTGCCTGAGCTTCTGTCGGTTGCCGTACTTCCAGTCGCTGGGGGTGCCTTGTGCGGTCGGCATGCTGGTCGCGGTGCTCGCGGCTTTGACGCTGGCCCCGGCGATACTGACGGTGGCTTCGTTCTTCAAGCTCATGGATCCGAAGCGCATCCTGCAGACCCGGGGCTGGCGTCGCATGGGCACCGCGGTCGTCCGCTGGCCCGCACCGGTTCTCGCGGTGACCATCGCGGTCGCGTTGGTTGGTCTGCTCGCTCTGCCCGGTTACAAGACGGACTACGACAACCGCCACTTCCTGCCGGCGGACACCCCGGCCAATGTCGGTTATGCCGCCGCGGACCGGCACTTCGACCAGGCTCGGCTCAATCCCGAGCTGTTGATGATCGAGACCGATCACGACCTGCGTAACCCGGCCGATTTCCTGGTCCTGGACAAGGTCGCCAAGGCGGTCTTCCACATCCCCGGTATCGGCCGGGTGCAGACGATCACCCGGCCGTTGGGCACGCCGCTCGACCACAGCACCCTCGGTTTTCAGATGGGTGCACAAGCCGCAGGGCGGATCCAGACCCAGCACTATCAGGAAGAGCAGGCGAACAACCTGCTCAAGCAGGCGGACGAGCTGCACAAGACGATGGCAACGCTGCATGAGCAGATGCAGGTGACCCAGGATCTCAGCAACACGACACATGAGACCACCAAGCTCACCAAAGAAACCGTGCAGATCACCGAGAGGTTGCGCGACGACATCGCCAACTTCGACGACTTCCTCCGGCCGATCCGCAGCTACTTCTATTGGGAGAAGCACTGTTACGACATCCCGGCCTGCTGGGCAATCCGGTCGGTCTTCAACGCGCTCGACGGCATCGACCAGGTGGCCCAGAACATCGTGAACCTGAGCGCGAACCTCGACAAGCTGGATCGGATCCAGCCCAAGCTGGTGGCGCTGATACCGCCGCAGATCGAGAGCCAGCAGCACAACCTCGACACCATCATGTCGAACTATGCGATCACACAAGGCCTTAACGAACAGGCGAAAGCGCAGTCCGACAACGCCACCGCGCAGGGCGATGCCTTCGACAAAGCGAAGAACGACGACACGTTCTACCTTCCGCCGGAGGCGTTCAAGAGCCCAGATTTCGCGCGAGGTCTCAAACAGTTCATCTCGCCGAACGGGCACGCCGTCCGGCTGATCATCTCCCATGAAGGCGACCCGGCGACTCCTGAAGGCATCAAACACATCGAGCCGATCAAGCAGGCCGTGCACGAGGCGATCAAGGGCACTCCCTGGGAGGGCGCCAAGGTCTACCTCGGCGGCACCGCCGCGACGTACAAGGACATGCACGACGGTTCCAGCATCGACCTGATGATCGCCGGAATCGCCGCGGCCACTTTGATTTTCGTCATCATGCTGGTGATCACCCGCAGCGTCGTGGCGGCCGTCGTGATCGTCGGTACGGTGTTGCTGTCGCTGGGCGCCTCATTCGGACTTTCCGTGCTTGTATGGCAGTACATCCTGGGTCTGAAGTTGCACTGGATGGTGCTGGCGATGGCGGTCATCCTGCTACTGGCGGTCGGCTCGGACTACAACCTGCTGCTGATATCGCGGTTCAAAGAGGAAATCCACGCCGGGCTCAAAACCGGGACGATCCGCGCGATGGCCGGTTCGGGTTCGGTGGTTACCTCCGCCGGTCTGGTGTTCGCCGCCACTATGGCCACGTTCATGTTCAGCCCGCTGCTGGTGATGGCCCAGGTGGGTACGACGATCGCGCTGGGTCTGCTGTTCGATACCTTGATCGTGCGGTCGTTCATGACACCGTCGCTGGCCACCTTGTTCGGGCGCTGGTTCTGGTGGCCGCAGCACGTGCGTCCACGGCCGGCCAGCACCATGCTGCGGCCGTACGGATCCCGCGCGGCGGTGCGCGCCTACATGCTGCCCAACGAGTCCGAGGTGAACACGGACCGGTTCGCGACGACCACGTCACCGCACTACTGACGGAGCTGGGTCACGCGCACGGCACGTACAACGCGCCCAACGTCAGGCCCAGGACGAAACCATCTGTGCTGGCGCCGATTTGGCGCTGCGGAAGGTAGGCAAACGGCCGCTCGATCAGGTGTTGCAGCGGCAGGCCGATGACGGTCAACACCACCAGGGCGGCCCAGCGGATCGCGTCCTGCGGCAGGTGTAGCGCGGTCAGCAGCGCGGAGCCGATCAGTGTGGCCAGGCTGAAGCTGCACACCAGGCCGGCGATCACCAAATACGGGCGGGCCACCGAACTTACGCGGCGGGCATCGGCTCGGGTACTGCCCGCACCGGATAGGCGCCGGACGGTGAGCAGGCCTTCACCTTTACCCGTTTCGGCGTCCGGCGAGGGATCCGCGCAAATCACACAACGTGCGTTACGCTCGGCCGGTGGCGCAACTCACACTGCAGCGCGCCCGCACCGAGGAAAAGAAGCGCCAACGTGCGGAGGCCCTCGTGGAAGCCGCGCGCTTGCTGGCGCTGGAGACGGGCGTTTCCTCGGTCACTCTGACCGCGGTCGCCAGCCGCGCGAGAATCCACTATTCGGCGGTGCGCCCCTACTTCCCCTCACACAAGGAAGTTCTGCTGCGCCTGGCCGCCGAGGGGTGGGTGCGGTGGTCGAACTCGCCGCCGCGCTGCCCCGCCAGCTGACTGCCACGTGCATCGGGCTTATCTCGGGACCGTCATAAACAGGAAAGGAGGCCGGGGCGCTGTGGCTTGGCGAACTGCAACCGGTGAAAACGGTCCCGAGGTCACCGAGCGCCCGGGGCCGCACGAGACCGTTCCCTCTCCTAACGGTGCCCACGAGGCAGCCGGCGAACCCACTGCGCCGGCGGGGCGGCAACGGCAGCCCGATCGGCGACGCAACAGTCGAATCGTCACCGCGGTGAAGAAGTTCTGGATCGTGGTGGTCATCGTGGCTGTGATCGCGGTGGCGGGGTTCTGCGTCTCGCGGCTGCGCACCTTCTTCGGCAACCACGACAATCGCCCGATCACCAGCGGTAGCGCCAACGACATCAAACCGTTCAACCCCAAGCACGTCGTCTACGAGGTGTACGGGCCGCCCGGAACGGTCGCGAACATCAACTACCTGGACATCAACGCGCAACCCCAGCGCATCGACAACGTGCCCCTGCCCTGGACGCTTTCGGTGATCACCACCCTGCCCTCGGTGAGCGTCAACGTTGTCGCGCAAGCCAATACGGACCAAATCGGCTGCCGGATCGTCGTGAACGACGTGGTGAAAGACGAAAGGTCGTCCGAGGGTGTGAAAGCTCAAACCTTCTGCATCGTGAAGTCCGCATGACGACCGACAACCAGGCCGCCGGGCTCCCACACATGCCGCTTTTTGCGCGGGCGGTGCACAAGGGCGCACTGCTGATCGTGTTGGGCTGGGCCGGGCTCGTCGTGCTGCTCAGCGTCTTCGTGCCCTCGTTGGACATCGTCGCCAACGAACACACGGTGTCGATGAGCCCGAACGAGGCGGCGTCGATGCAGGCGATGCAGCGCGTCGGCAAGGTATTCAACGAATTCGACACCGACAGCGCGATCATGATCGTCCTCGAGGGCGACAGGCCGCTCGGCGACGACGCCCACCATTTCTACGACCAACTGATCAAGAAGCTCGAGGCCGACACCAAGCACGTCGAGCACGTGCAGGACTTCTGGGGAGCCCCGCTGACCGCCGCCGGTGCGCAAAGCAACGACGGCAAGGCGTCCTACGTCCAGGTGTATCTGGTCGGTAATCAGGGCGAGAGCAAGGCCAACGACTCGGTCCAGGCCGTCCGCCACATCGTCGAGAGCACGCCGTCGCCGCCCAGGGTCAAGGCGTACGTCACCGGCGCGGCCGCGCTGACCGCCGACCAGTCGGCGGCCGGTGAGAAGGGCGTCCTGCTGGTCACGATGATCACGTTTCTGGTGATCATCGTGATGTTGCTGTGGGTCTACCGCTCCATCGTCACCGTGGTCATCACGCTGATCATGGTGGTGATCGAGCTGTTCGCGGCCCGGCAGGTCGTCTCGTTGTTGGCCTACAACAACATCATTGGGCTGTCCACGTTCGCGGTGAACCTACTCGTGCTGATGGCCATCGCGGCCGGCACGGACTACGCGATCTTCGTGCTCGGCCGATACCAGGAGGCGCGATCGCTCGGCGAGGACCGAGATCAGGCCTTCTACACCATGTTTCACGGGACGGCCCATGTGGTGCTGGGCTCCGGCCTGACCATCGCCGGTGCGATGTACTGCCTCAGCTTCACCCGGCTGCCCTATTTCCAGACGCTCGGGGCGCCCTGTGCGGTCGGCATGCTCGTCGCCGTTTTCGCCGCGCTGACCCTCGGTCCGGCCGTCTTGACGGTGGGCAGCCGGTTCGGTCTGTTCGACCCCAAGCGCAGGATGCGGACGCAGGGCTGGCGGCGGGTGGGCACCGCGATCGTGCGCTGGCCCGGCCCGATCCTGGCGGTGTCGATCGCGATTGCGCTCATCGGGTTGCTCGCCCTGCCCGGCTACAAGACCAACTACGACAACCGCAAGTATCTGCCGGGATCCACCAAGGCCAACGTCGGGTACGACGCCGCCGAGCGGCACTTCCCCAACGCCCGGATGAACCCGGAGCTGTTGCTGGTCGAAACCGATCACGACATGCGCAACCCGGCGGGCATGCTGGTCCTGGACCGGGTTGCCCGGGGCATCTTCCACATTCCCGGTGTCGCGCGCGTCCAGGCGATCACCCGGCCGCTGGGAACGCCGATCGAGCACACATCGATCCCGTTCCAGATCAGCATGCAAAACACCACGCAGGTGGAAAACCAGCAGTACATGAAGCAGCGCATGAAGGACATGCTGCAGCAGGCCGACGCCATGCAGCAGTCCATCGACACGATGCGGCGCATGTACAACATCACGTCGCAGATGGCCGCCGTCACGCACCACATGGACGGCCTCACGCATGAAATGTTGGACGTGACAAGCACTTTGCGTGACAACATCGCCAACTTCGACGACTTCTTCCGGCCGATCCGCAGCTACTTCTATTGGGAGAAGCACTGTTTCGACATCCCGGCCTGCTGGTCGCTGCACTCCATCTTCGACGCGCTTGACGGGCTCGATCAGATCACGGAGAAGTTCCAGCACCTGACGATTGACATCTCGCAGCTGGATGCGTTGCTGCCGCAGATGTTGGCACAGATGCCGCCGATGATCGCGACCATGACGACGATGAAGACGATGATGCTGACGATGCACAGCTCGATGTCGTCGCTGTATGACCAGATGGACGTGATGAGCCAGAACTCGACGGCCATGGGGCAGGCGTTCGACGCGTCGAAGAACGACGACTCGTTCTACATCCCGCCGGAGGTCTTCGACAATCCCGATTTCAAGCGGGGCCTGAAGATGTTCCTGTCACCGGACGGGCACGCGGCCCGATTCATCATCTCGCATACGGGGGATCCAGCTACCCCCGAAGGGATTTCGCACGTCGAGCCGATCAAGAACGCGGCCAAGGAGGCCATCAAGGGGACGCCGCTGGAGGGCGCCAAGATCTGGCTGGGCGGCACCGCGGCGGTTTTTAAGGACATGCGCGACGGGTCCAAGTACGACCTGATGATCGCCGGAATCTCTGCCGCCAGCCTGATTTTGATCATCATGCTGATCATCACTCGCAGCCTGGTCGCCGCGATCACGATCGTTGGCACCGTGCTGCTTTCGCTGGGCGCCTCGTTCGGGCTCTCCGTGCTGGTGTGGCAGGACATCATGGGCTTCGAATTGCACTGGATGGTTTTGGCGATGTCGGTCATCCTGCTGTTGGCGGTGGGATCGGACTACAACCTGCTACTGGTTTCCCGATTCAAAGAGGAGATCCATTCCGGAATCAGGACCGGGATCATCCGCTCGATGGCCGGCACCGGGGCGGTGGTGACGTCCGCCGGCCTGGTCTTCGCCGCCACCATGGCGTCGTTCGTCTTCAGTCCTTTGGTGGTGATGGGGCAGGTGGGTACCACGATCGCCTTGGGCCTGCTGTTCGACACGTTGATCGTGCGCTCGTTCATGATGCCGTCGGTGGCCGCCCTGATGGGCCGCTGGTTCTGGTGGCCGACGCAGGTCCGCACCCGACCGGCCAGCTTGATGCTGCGGCCGTACGGGTCCCGCGCGGCGGTGCGGGCGTACATGCTGCCGAAGCAGCCCGAGGCGAACACCGATCGGTTCGCGGCGGCCTCGGCGCCGCACTACTGACGACTAGCGGATTGCCAAAATGCAACTGCCGACGCCGTCTCCTGGGAAACGCGTCGGCAGTTGTCGTTTGAGGGCTGTCAGGCGGCCGTGTGGGTTACGACCAGTTCCACACCGACATGTCGCCGGGCGGGTACTGGTTGCAGATGTCGGTGGCCTTGGCGACCACGCCCTTGTTGTTGAAGAAGATCTTCATGTGGTTGGGCCAGGCCAGCCACAGCGGATCGGCCTGTGGCGCGTAGAAGTTCTCCGAGTAGTTCCGGCGGTCCTGCGGCGACAGTGCGTAGAACCAGTGCGCCTTGTCGATGGCCGCCTGATTGACGTTGGGGTGGTTGTTGAAGTCGATCATGTAGCGCTGGTAGTACACCGGGCTGGTGTCCCGGCTGGCGGCCAGGATCTGCTCGGCGTCGCACGTGGTGTTGATCATCCGGCGGGGGATCGGGAAGTCCTCCGTGGAGTCGGCTACCGCGGTCGACGGAAAAATCGCAGCGGTAATGCCCAGAGCAAGGAACGTAGCGCCTGCACGCAGGCCAGTACTCAGCCGAGACATAGCGATTACGGTAGCACTTTTTGGCCGGACGCGGACATTTCCCAGCTCACTGCCAGCGGATCCCTAGCCTGTCTCAGTATCAGTCCCGATCAGGGGCGATGACGTGCGAGGGGTCCGGCCGCAGCTCCGGTGGGCCCTGGCTGTAGTCCCCGAAGGGGCCGTCGCGACGCTCGACGGCGGCCCGCACGCCCTCTGTCTCGGCGATTTTGATGAAGCCCAGGGCGTCGGGCGTATTGCGCATCAGGCCGTCGAGGATGCCACCCAGTGTCTGGGTGGAGGCCAGGCCCATGTTCTCGTAGGCCTGGTTGACGATCAGCTTCTGCGCCTGCAACTGCGACAAGGGGATTTGCGCCAGTTCGGCCGCGATCTCGGCCACCCGCGCCTCGAGGCGCTCGAAGGGCACCGCCTCGTTGATCAGCTCGATCTCGGCGGCCTGCGCGCCGGTCAGGGGGCGGCCGGTCAGCGAGTGCCACTTCACCTTGGCCAGGCTCAACCGGTAGAGCCACATCCCGGTCAGGTACGCGCCCCACATCCTGCTGTAGGGGGTGCCGATCACGGCGTCCTCACTGGCGATGACGAGATCAGCGCACAGCGCGTAGTCGCTGGCCCCGCCCACGCACCAGCCGTGCACCTGGGCGATCACCGGTTTGGACGCCCGCCAGATGGCCATGAACTTTTGCGTCGGCCCGGTCTCACGGGCGCTGACCATCGCGAAGTCCTTGCCGGGATCCCATTTCCCGTCGCTCATCATGGACTCGCCCCAGTGCTGGAACCCGCCGCCGAAGTCGTAGCCGCCGGAGAACGCCCGGCCCGCCCCGCGCAGCACGATGACCTTGATGGCCGGGTCGCGCTCGGCCAGGCCGACGGCGGCCTCGATCTCGTCGGGCATGGGCGGCACGATGGTGTTGAGCTGTTCCGGCCGGTTCAGCGTGATGGTGGCGACCGGGCCGGCGGTCCTGTACAGCAGTGTCTCGAAGTCGGGCATGGCCCAAGTGTGGGCTAGCGGTCTGGGGCCGGGGGGTCGGGCTGACGATTTTCGGGCGACGAGGCGTAGATCCGCCCGCCGATCTTCAGATACGGCGTGGTGAGGTAGGCCGAGAAGGCGATGATCGCGGAGAAGACCGCGGCGGAGAGGATGCCGTTGGGCCAGAGCCGGCCGGTCCCTACCGCAAAGCAGGCGATGCCGATGATCGCGGTCGCCCAGTAGAAGCGCCGGGCGGCGCGCCGGTCGTTGATGAAGCGATAGCGGGCCTGGGCCGCCGACGCCAGGATGAAGATCAACCCGGTCGCCAACAGGGTGAGTTCGATGCGTTGCGTCGCTGACACGTCGATGATCTTATGACTGCTTGTCGCCGCCCAGCATCTGCCACAGGAACGAGTAGGTCAGGGCCGACTTGAACGCGACCTGCTCGTTGTCGGCGGCGCCGGCGTGGCCACCCTCGATGTTCTCGTAGTAGAACACCGGGTGACCGGCGGCCTCCAGCGCCGCCGTCATCTTGCGGGCGTGACCCGGATGCACCCGGTCATCGCGGGTGGAGGTGGTCATCAGCACCGGCGGGTAACGGCGCGTCGCCGAAATATTTTGGTATGGCGAGTATTCGGAGATGAATTCCCAGTCGTCGGGGTTATCCGGGTCGCCGTATTCGGCCACCCACGAGGCGCCGGCCAGCAGCAGGTGATACCGCTTCATGTCCAGCAGCGGCACGCTGCACACCAGTGCGCCGAACTTCTCCGGGTACTGGGTCAACATGATGCCCATCAGCAGCCCGCCGTTGCTGCCGCCCTGCGCCCCGAGTTGTTCGACGGTGGTGATGCCGCGGTCCACCAAGTCGGTTGCCACGGCGGCGAAGTCCTCGGCCACCTTGTGCCGGCCCTCGCGGATCGCCTGGGTGTGCCAGCCCGGACCGTATTCGCCGCCGCCGCGAATGTTGGCCAGCACGTAGGTGCCGCCGCGCGCCAGCCAGAGCCGGCCCAGCACGCCGCTGTAACCCGGCGTGTTCGACGATTCGAATCCGCCATAGCCGTAGAGCAGGGTCGGGGCCGGCGCATCGGATGCCGACCCGCCGGGCCGCACCACGAAGTAGGGGATCGGCGTGCCATCCTGCGATTTGACGAAATACTGTGCCACGGAGATTCTTTGGGCATCGAAGAACGCCGGCGCGGACTTGAGCTGCTCGAGGCCCCCGTCGTCGGTGCCCCGCATCAGCCGGGACGGTGAGTCGAATCCACTGGAATCCAGGAAGAACTCGTCGCCGGTGTCGTCGGCGGAAACGACGACGGTGTTGGTTGCCGGGGGGATCCCGGCCACTGGTTCGCGTTGCCAGCCGCCGGGCGTGACGATCTCGACGCGGCTCGCCACGTCGACCAGCGAGACGATCAACAGCCGGTCGCGGGTCCATGCGTAGTGGTTGAGCGCGGTGTGCTCATCGGGTTCGAAGACGACCTGCAATTGCGCTGTGCCGGCAAGGAACTCCTCGTAGTTGGCGGCCAGCAGGGACCCGGCACCATAGGTCGAGTCGCCGAAAAACCAGTCGCTGCGCAACTCGACCAGAAGCCATTCGCGGTGCAGGCTCACGCTGGCGTCGGTGGGGGTGTCGATGCGGATGAGTTCCGCGCCGCGCAGCTCGTAGAGCTCTTCGTTCCAGAAGTCCAGGGCCCGGCCGATCAGGGTGCGTTCGAAGCCGGGGATCCGGCTGGCGCTGGCCACTACGTTCACGTCGGAGCGGGCGCCTTCGAAGACCGTCTCGGCGTCGGCCAGGGGTGTTCCGCGGCGCCATCGTTTGACCACCCGCGGATAGCCGGAATCGGTGAGCGAGTCGGCGCCGAAGTCGGTGCCGACCAGGACGGTGTCGGGATCTTCCCAGCTGACCTGGGACTTGGCTTCCGGCAGCTCGAACCCGCCGGACACGAATTCCCGTGTCAGCATGTCGAATTCGCGCACGATGGAGGCATCCGAACCACCACGGGAGAGGCTGACCAGCGCACGGGTGTATTCGGGGTAGATGACGCCGGCGCCGGCCCACACCCATTTCTCGCCGTCGGCCCGGCCCAGCTCGTCGACATCGATCAGCACATCCCACTCGGGGGCTTCGGTGCGGTAGCTGTCCAGGCTGGTGCGCCGCCACAGCCCGCGGGGGTTGGCGGCATCACGCCAGAAGTTGTAGAGGTACTCGCCGCGGCGCACCACATAGGGAATGCGGGCGTCGGTGTCGAGCACCTCGAGCGCCTCGGTGCGCATCCGCTCGAAACCGGCGTCTCGGAAGCGCGCCAGCGTCGGCTCGTTTCGCGCCCGCACCCAATCCAGCGCCTCCTGGCCGGTGACGTCCTCGAGCCACAGGTAGGGGTCTTCGTCTCGGCTGTCTTGGGGGTCGGTGCGTGCTTGCGACGTCATGGAAGCCATTGTGGCTCCGGCGGTACTGTGAGGTGTATTACACAGCCGAATGAGGAGTGAGAGCAGTGACTGTTTTCGCACGTCCAGGTTCTGCCGGGGCGTTGATGTCGTATGAGTCCCGCTACGAGAACTTCATCGGGGGGCAGTGGGTTCCGCCGGCGCGGGGGCGCTACTTCGAGAACCCGACACCGGTCACCGGCCAGACGTTCTGCGAGGTCGCCCGCTCGGATGAGGCCGACGTCGACAAGGCGCTCGACGCCGCCCACGCGGCCGCCCCGGCGTGGGGCAAGATGGCGCCGGCCGAGCGGGCCGCGATTCTGAGCAAGGTCGCCGACCGCATCGACGAGCACACCGCCGCGCTGGCGGTGGCCGAGGTCTGGGACAACGGCAAGCCGATCCGCGAGGCGCTGGCCGCCGACATCCCCTTGGCGGCCGACCACTTCCGGTACTTCGCCGCGGCGCTGCGCGCGCAGGAGGGCTCGCTGAGCCAGATCGACGACGACACGGTCGCCTACCACTTCCACGAGCCGCTCGGCGTGGTCGGGCAGATCATCCCGTGGAACTTCCCCATCTTGATGGGCGCCTGGAAGCTGGCGCCCGCGCTGGCGGCCGGCAACGCGGTGGTGCTCAAACCCGCTGAGCAGACACCGGTTTCGGTGCTCTACCTGATGTCACTGATCGGCGACCTGTTGCCGCCCGGGGTGATCAACGTCGTCAGCGGGTTCGGGGCCGAGGCCGGCAAGCCGCTGGCGTCGAGCAACCGGATCGCCAAGATCGCGTTCACCGGCGAGACCACCACGGGGCGACTGATCATGCAGTACGCGTCGCAGAACCTGATCCCGGTCACCCTGGAACTCGGGGGCAAGAGCCCCAACATCTTCTTCTCCGACGTGATGGCCAAGGCCGACGACTATCAGGACAAGGCGCTGGAGGGCTTCACGATGTTCGCCCTCAACCAGGGCGAGGTGTGCACCTGCCCGTCGCGCAGCCTGGTCCAGGCCGACATCTACGACGAGTTCCTGGAATTGGCCGCGATCCGCACCAAGGCGGTCCGGCAGGGCGATCCGCTGGACTCCGAGACCATGTTGGGTTCGCAGGCCTCCAACGACCAGCTGGAAAAAGTGTTGTCTTACATCGAAATCGGCAAGGACGAGGGCGCCAAGGTGATCACCGGCGGCGAACGCGCCGAGCTCGGCGGCGACTTGTCCGGCGGCTTCTACATGCAGCCCACCATTCTGGGCGGGGACAACACGATGCGGGTCTTCCAGGAGGAGATCTTCGGGCCGGTGGTGACGGTGACGTCGTTCGCCGATTACGACGACGCCATCTCGATCGCCAACGACACCCTCTACGGCCTGGGCGCCGGGGTGTGGAGCCGCGACGGCAACACCGCCTACCGGGCCGGGCGCGACATCCAGGCAGGCCGGGTGTGGGTGAACTGCTATCACGTCTATCCCGCTCATGCGGCGTTCGGCGGCTACAAGCAGTCCGGCTTCGGCCGGGAGAACCACAAGATGATGCTCGACCACTATCAGCAGACCAAGAACATGCTGGTGTCCTACTCCGAGAAGGCGCAAGGGTTCTTCTGATGGTCCCGCCAGCCCGGACGGCCATCACCGCTCCGGCCGCCGAGGTGCTGGCGCGGCTGCAGGCGGCTCACGGCCCGGTGATGTTCCATCAGTCCGGCGGCTGTTGCGACGGGTCGTCGCCGATGTGCTACCCGCTCGGCGACTTCCTCGTCGGCGATCGTGATGTCCTGCTGGGCGTGCTCGACGTCGGGTCCGAGGGGGTGCCGGTGTGGATTTCGGGCCCGCAATACGGGGCCCACTATCGCGACAAGCACACCCAGTTGGTGATCGACGTGGTGCCCGGCCGCGGTGGCGGGTTCAGCCTGGAAGCCCCCGCCGGCGTCCGGTTCCTGTCCCGCGGCCGCGTCTTCAGCGCAGAAGAACAGGCGTCGTTGGCCGGCGCAGCGGTCATCACGGGCGCCGATTACGAGCGTGGCGAACGCCCCGCGACGCGGGGTCCGGTGGTGGTCGACGCGGGCGCGCAGACATGCCCTCCGCGCCGGTAACCGCAGTACAGTCGAGAAAGTGATCCCCCTGCCCCGTCCCTGGTTACTGGCCGGCGCCATGCTGATCGGAAGCGCGGTCGGGGCACTGGCGTGCGTGGCGTACACCGCGATGGTCCACGCCAGCGTCCGCCCGGACGTCGCGATTGCGTCGGTGTTCGGCATTCCCAGCGTCATCGGGCTGACGATGATCCTGTTTTCCGGGCGCCGCTGGGTCACCATGCTGGGGGCGTTCATCCTGGCGGTGGCGCCGGGCTGGTTCGGTGTGCTCGTCGCGTTGCGGGTGACCGCCGGTGCCTGAGGACAAGGACGCCGCGAGCCCGGGGACCGAGGCGTTCGTGCCGGATTTCTCCGACGCGGAAGACACCGGCGGCGCGGAAGACACCGGCACCCAGTCGTGGGTCCCCGATTTCGACGCTGATGCCGACGAGGAGATCGAGGACACCGGCGGGCGGCCCGCGACAACCGAGCCCGAGCCGGAGCAGCCCGGACCGGAGGTCCCCGCCGGATCCGCCGGCCCGGTGCAGTCGGTCACCGTCCCCGGTCGCTACCTGTACGTCAAGTGGTGGAAGTTGGCCCTGGTGCTTCTCGGCGTCTGGGCCGCCGCGGCGGTGATCGGGCTGGGCCTGTTCTCGTGGTGGTACGGCTCGATCGACAAGACCCCGGCGCTGTTCGCGGTGCTGACCTACGTGATGGCGTGCACCGTCGGCGGCGTGCTGCTCGCGATGGCCCACGGCAGGCCGCTGCTCTCCGCGCTGTCGGTGGCGGTGCTGTCCGGACCGTTCGCCGCCGTGGCCGGAGCCGCACCCCTGTACGGCTATTACTACTGCGAGCGGGTGGGCCGCTGTCTCGTCGGCGTCATTCCGTATTGACGCCTCGCCCGGGCGGCCAGCTGGGGTCCTGGCCCACTAGGGTGGGCTCGTGACTTCTCACTATGACGTCGTCGTTCTCGGAGCCGGCCCCGGCGGATATGTCGCAGCAATTCGCGCCGCACAATTGGGGCTCAGCGTCGCGGTCGTCGAGCCGAAGTACTGGGGTGGAGTCTGCCTCAACGTCGGCTGCATTCCGTCCAAGGCTTTGCTGCGCAATGCCGAACTCGCGCACATCTTCACCAAAGAGGCCAAGACCTTTGGCATCAGCGGCGAGGCGACCTTCGACTACGGGATCGCCTTCGACCGCAGCCGCAAGGTGGCCGAGGGCCGCGTTGCCGGCGTGCACTTCCTGATGAAGAAGAACAAGATCACCGAAATCCATGGCTACGGCCGGTTCACCGACGCCAACACGATCTCGGTCGAGCTCAACGAGGGCGGCACCGAAACCGTCACGTTCGACAACGCCATCATCGCGACCGGCAGCAGCACCCGCCTGGTGCCCGGCACGTCGCTGTCGGCCAACGTGGTCACCTACGAGGAACTGATCATGTCCCGGGAGCTGCCGGAGTCGATCGTCATCGCCGGTTGCGGAGCGATCGGCATGGAGTTCGGCTACGTGCTGCGCAACTACGGCGTCGACGTGACCGTCGTGGAGTTCCTGGCGCGCGCGCTGCCGAACGAGGACGCCGAGGTCTCCAAGGAGCTCGAGAGGCAGTTCAAGAAGCTGGGCATCAAGATCCTCACGGGAACCAAGGTCGAGTCCATCTCCGACAACGGTTCGGAGGTGACCGTGGTGGTCAGCAAGGACGGCAACACCCAGGAGCTCAAGGCCGCGAAGGTGTTGCAGGCCATCGGTTTTGCGCCCAACGTCGAGGGCTTCGGCCTGGAGGCGGCCGGGGTCGCCCTGACCGACAACAAGGCCATCGGCATCACCGACTATATGCGGACCAACATCGAGCACATCTACGCCATCGGTGACGTCACCGGGAAGCTGCAGCTCGCCCATGTCGCCGAGGCCCAGGGCGTGGTGGCGGCCGAAACCATCGCCGGCGCAGAGACTTTGGCGCTCGGTGATTACCGCATGATGCCGCGCGCGACGTTCTGCCAGCCCAACGTCGCCAGCTTCGGCCTCACCGAGGAGCAGGCCCGCGACGAAGGCCATGACGTTGTGGTGGCGAAATTCCCGTTCACCGCCAACGGCAAGGCCCACGGTGTCGGCGACCCCAGTGGGTTCGTCAAGCTGATCGCCGACTCCAAATACGGTGAGCTGCTGGGTGGACACCTGGTGGGCCACGACGTCTCAGAGCTGCTCCCGGAGCTGACGCTGGCGCAGAAGTGGGATCTGACCGCCACCGAGCTGGCCCGCAACGTGCACACCCACCCGACCATGTCCGAGGCGCTGCAGGAATGCTTCCACGGCCTGACCGGACACATGATCAATTTCTGAGCCGAAGATGATTCGCACCGTCACGCCTCAGACGATCGCGGGTGCCCTCGGTGGCCTGGCGACCGGTTATATCCTTTGGTTGCTGGGCATTTCGACCGGGGATAACGCGACGGCGGGCCAGTGGGGTCCGCTGGTGTTGCTGGCATCGGTGGTGCTGGCGATCTGCGCCGGGATGTGGGGCGCCTGGCAGCGCCGGCGCGGGAAACAGGTGCGGGCCGCGTTCGCCTTCGGACTGCCGGTGCTGCCCGTGGTCCTGACGCTGGCCATCCTCGCCGACGTCTACCTATAGCTGCCGCGGGTTGTCTAGCGGAATCGCGAGCGCGGACATCGTCGCGGCCAGCCCGTCGTATTGGCTTGCCAGCAAGCAGAATTCGATCAGCTGCCGCCGATCCAGGTGAGTCGCCAGCTCGCGCCAGGTGGCGTCGGTGACGGTCCGGTCGTTGACGAACTCGTCCGTCGCCGCCAGCAGCGCCTGCTGACGCACGGTCAGGCGCCCCTCGACCGGGTCCAGCCGCTCGGGCCATGCGAAGATCGCGGCCTGCACGTCGGCGTCCAGCCCGGCCGACCGCGCCATCCGGCGATGGTGCTGCAGTTCGTATTCGCACGCCCGCAGGTGTCCGACCCGCAGGATCACCAGCTCGGTGTCGATGGTCGGGAGCTTGCCGCGCAGCAGGCGGCCGCCGTAGGCCAGCCACGTCCAGAACAGCAGTTGGCGCTGGCCCAGGGTGGTGAACAGGTGCATCTCGGGGGCGCGCACCGTGCGTGCGCCCAGCTTCGCGATCACCCAATTGATCGGTCCCAGTTGGCGGAACCGCCCCGGCGGGATGCGGCCGTCGAGACTCATGCGCCGCTCCTCATCGCTCCGCTCTGCATCGTCGTCGGCGGTGGGGTGGCTCACGGTTGGGTCACCAGGTACGGGGACACGGTGCTGCGATGCTCGTCGAGATCGAGCGCGCGGCCGAGCGCCGGGAAGGCGCGCTGCGGGCAGTTGTCGCGTTCGCAGACCCGGCAACCGGCGCCGATCGGTGTGGAGATATCCCCCGACAAATCGAGTCCTTCCGAGTAGACGAGCCGGTGCGCGTGGCGAAGCTCGCAGCCCAAGCCGATCGCGAAGGTCTTACCCGGCTGACCATACCGGGCTGCGCGCCGTTCCACGGTGCGGGCCACCCACATGTAATTGCGGCCGTCGGGCATCTGGGCGATCTGGACCAGGATCTTGCCCGGGTCGGCGAACGTTTCGTAGACGTTCCACAACGGGCAGGTGCCACCGCTGGACGAGAAGTGAAAACCCGTGGCGGACTGGCGTTTTGACATGTTGCCGGCGCGGTCGACCCGGACGAACGAGAAGGGCACCCCGCGCATCGAGGGACGCTGCATCGTGGAGAGCCGGTGCGCGATGGTCTCGTAACTGATCGAGTAGAACGATGACAATCGCTCGACGTCGTAGCGGAAATTCTCTGCGACGTCATGGAATTGGCGATAGGGGAGCACGGCGGCGGCGGCGAAGTAGTTGGCCAGACCGAGCCGGGCCAGTGTGTGCGACTCCTCGCTGGTGAACTTTCCCTGCGCGACCAGGCTGTCGATCAGATCCCCGAACTCGAGGTAGGCCAGCTCGGCGGCCATCTTGAAAACCTGCTGCCCCAACGAGAGGTGATTGCTGATCTCCAGCGTCTTGGTCCCGGGGTCGTAGCGGTGCAGCACCGTGTCGCCGAGGTCGATCCGGCGGTTGATGTGCACCCCGTGCACCTCGGTCAGCCGGCGGGTCAACTCCCGGGCCAGATCGCCGTGGTGCAACCGCATCTTGATGGTGAGGTCCTCGGCGGCGGTATCCAGCTCGTGCAGGTAGTTCTGCCGTTGATAGAAGTAGTCGCGCACCTCCTCGTGCGGCATGGTGATCGACCCGCTGCCGCTGCCGTCGGAGAACCGCTCCTCGGTGGCGGCGGCCAGCTGTGCCGTGGTGATCCGGTACCGCCGGTGCAGGTTGACCACCGCCCGCGCCAACCCGGGGTGAGCGCTGACCATCTCGGCGACCTCGGTCGGGTCGACGTCGATGTCCAGATCCCGGTCCATGGTGACCTCGCGTAGCTCGGCGACCAGCCGGGTGTCGTCCTGTGAGGAGAAGAAGGTGGCGTCCACCCCGAACACCTCGGTGATGCGCAGCAGCACGGCCACGGTCAGCGGGCGAACGTCGTGCTCGATCTGATTGAGGTAGCTCGGCGAAATCTCCAGCATCTGAGCCAGCGCGGCCTGGGAAAACCCACGCTCGTTCCGCAACTGGCGGACACGCGAGCCGACGAACGTCTTGGACACTTCACCGAGGTTACCGGGGCCTGTGAAGATATGGTTCGCAGAGTTGGCACCGGTACCGCGCGTCGCGATTGGTGTTCGACGGGGCTCGTTGGCATGATTCGATCGGGGCCGTAGGCCTTAGCCTGGGGTGACCGCGAGGCGGAAACGGGGAGCACTGGGGAGGTGGCCGTGAGCCTGGATAAACAACTGATGCCGGTGCCCGACGGTCACCCTGACGTTTTCGACCGCCAGTGGCCGTTGCGGGTCGGCGATATCGATCGCACGGGACGGCTGCGACTGGACGCCGCGTGCCGGCACATCCAGGACATCGGCCAGGACCAGCTGCGCGAGATGGGTTTCGAGGAGACCCATCCGCTGTGGATCGTCCGGCGCACCATGATCGACCTGATCCGGCCGGTCGAGTTCAGCGACATGCTGCGGATGCGGCGATGGTGTTCGGGCACCTCCAATCGGTGGTGCGAGATGCGGGTTCGCATCGATGGGAAACGCAACGGCGGGCTCATCGAGTCCGAGGCCTTCTGGATCAACATCAACCGGGAAACCCAGATGCCCTCGCGCATCGCCGACGAGTTCCTGGCGGGTCTGCACAAGACGACATCGGTCGACCGGTTGCGGTGGAAGTCCTATCTGAAGCCGGGCAGCCGCGACGACGCGGTCGAGATCCACGAATTTCCCGTCCGGGTCACCGACATCGACCTGTTCGACCACATGAACAACTCGGTGTACTGGAGCGTGGTCGAGGACTATCTGGCGTCGCACACCGAACTGATGCGGGCGCCGTTGCGGATCACGATCGAGCACGAGGCGCCGGTGGCGCTCGGCGACAAGCTGGAGATCATTTCGCACGTTCACCCCGCCGGCTCGACCGAGCGATTCGGTCCCGACCTGGCCGATCGCACTGTTACAACGCTCACATACGCCGTCGGTGACGAGACGAAAGCCGTCGCCGCGATCTTTGCTCGGTAGCAGGACAAGCGTCCCGGTTAAATTACGGTGTGACCTGCGGTTTTGGGGTTACTGACGGGTAGTTTCTGAAACGGTTAAGTTTGTTAGCAACTTAGCAAACTTCGCAAATTCGCTCGTTCCCATTGCTTAAATTGGCAATTGAAATGGGTGGACCGCCCCTGCGAGCTGTGCCATCTTCGAGTTAGCACACCAGTGAAGTTGAGCCACAAGCTACCGCCGGTGAGGCGTCCAGCAACTCAGTAGTGAAGATCGTGAAGGAGCATGCCCAATGTCTGTCGTTGGCACCCCGAAGAGCGCCGAACAGATCCAGCAGGACTGGGACACCAACCCGCGTTGGAAGGATGTCACCCGCACCTACACCGCCAAGGACGTCCTCGCCCTGCAGGGCAGCGTCGTCGAGGAGGCCACCCTGGCCCGCCGCGGCGCCGAGGTGCTGTGGGAGCAGCTGCACGACCTGGAGTACATCAACGCCCTGGGCGCCCTGACCGGCAACATGGCCGTGCAGCAGGTGCGCGCCGGCCTGAAGGCCATCTATCTGTCGGGTTGGCAGGTCGCCGGTGACGCGAACCTGTCCGGCCACACCTACCCCGACCAGAGCCTCTACCCGGCCAACTCGGTGCCGCAGGTGGTCCGCCGGATCAACAACGCGCTGCTGCGCGCCGACGAGATCGCCAAGGTCGAGGGCGACACCTCGGTGAAGAACTGGCTGGCGCCGATCGTCGCCGACGGCGAGGCCGGTTTCGGTGGCGCGCTCAACGTCTACGAGCTGCAGAAGGCCATGATCGCCGCCGGTGTGGCGGGTTCCCATTGGGAGGACCAGCTGGCTTCGGAGAAGAAGTGCGGCCACCTGGGCGGCAAGGTGCTGATCCCGACCCAGCAGCACATCCGCACCCTGACCTCGGCCCGACTGGCCGCCGACGTGTGCGACGTTCCGACCGTCGTCATCGCCCGGACCGACGCCGAGGCGGCCACGCTGATCACCTCCGACGTCGACGAGCGTGACCAGCCGTTCATCACCGGTGAGCGCACCAAGGAGGGCTTCTACCGGGTCCGCAATGGCCTGGAGCCCTGCATCGCCCGCGCCAAGGCCTACGCGCCGTACTCCGACCTGATCTGGATGGAGACCGGCACGCCGGATCTCGAGCTCGCCGCCAAGTTCGCCGAGGGCGTCAAGTCCGAGTTCCCCGACCAGATGCTGGCCTACAACTGCTCGCCGTCGTTCAACTGGCGCAAGCACCTTGACGACTCCACCATCGCGAAGTTCCAAAAGGAGCTTGGCGCAATGGGATTCAAGTTCCAGTTCATCACGCTGGCCGGCTTCCACGCCCTGAACTACTCGATGTTCGATCTGGCCTACGGCTACGCCCGCAACCAGATGAGCGCCTACGTCGAGCTGCAGGAGCGCGAGTTCGCCGCCGAGGAGCGTGGCTACACCGCCACCAAGCACCAGCGCGAGGTGGGCGCCGGTTACTTCGACCGCATCGCCACCACGGTCGACCCGACCTCGTCGACCACCGCCCTGACCGGCTCCACCGAAGAGGGCCAGTTTCACTGAGCCCACGAGCCCGAGCGGGCGTAGGCCCGCAAGCCGCGCCGAGCGTGCAGCTGTGGCGAAAATTCGGCCGAATTTTCGCGCTGACTACACGCTCGTCGCACCGAGAATGAGATGAAGTAGCGTAGGCCCCGCCCAGTCAAACCTGGGCGGGGCCTATTGCGGTGCAAGGCGATACGGCCACCGCAGAGAACCGGAGAGAATGCAGTGAGTGACGCAGCGATTCAACGAGTAGGCGTAGTCGGGGCCGGCCAGATGGGATCAGGCATCGCCGAGGTCTCGGTCCGCGCCGACGTCGACGTGACGGTGTTCGAGACCACCGAGGCCCTCATCACGGCGGGACGCGCCCGCATCGTCAAATCGCTGGAGCGCGGCGTCAGCGCGGGCAAGGTCACCGAGCGGGAACGCGACCGCGCGCTGAGCAAGCTCACCTTCACCACAGACCTGAAGGACCTCGCCGACCGCCAACTGGTCATCGAGGCGATCATCGAAGACGACGCCGTCAAGGCCCAGGTGTTCGCCGAACTCGACCGGGTGATCACCGATCCGGACGCGGTCCTGGCGTCCAACACCTCCAGCATCCCGATCATGAAGATCGCCGCGGCCACCAAGAGCCCGCAACGGGTGCTGGGTCTGCACTTTTTCAACCCGGTCCCGGTGTTGCCGCTCGTCGAATTGGTCAGCACGCTGGTTACCGACGAAGCCGCCGCGGCCCGCACCGAAGAGTTCGCGAGCGCCGTGCTGGGCAAGCAGGTGGTGCGCTGCTCGGATCGGTCCGGATTCGTGGTGAACGCACTGCTGGTACCGTACTTGCTGTCCGCGATCCGGATGGTGGAAGCCGGTTTCGCCACCATCGAAGATGTCGACAAGGCCGTGGTGGCCGGGCTGTCACACCCGATGGGCCCGCTGCGCCTGTCCGACCTGGTCGGCCTGGACACCTTGAAGTTGATCGCGGACAAGATGTTCGAGGAGTTCAAAGAGCCGCAGTACGGGCCACCGCCGCTATTGCTGCGCATGGTGGAGGCCGGTCGGCTCGGTAAGAAAACGGGCCAAGGTTTTTACAAGTACTAATTGAGTTTTACTGATGTACCACGGGGTGGCCGACACGCTGTTCACTGTCCCGTCGGTTAGTATGCTCGCGTTGAATTGGACGAAAGGTATGTGCCGAGGATGACGAGACTGGAGCCCTATTACGAGGAGTCGCAGTCCATCTACGATGTCTCGGACGAATTCTTCGCATTGTTTCTGGACCGCACGATGGGCTATACCTGCGCCTACTTCGAGCGTGACGACATGACCCTCGAAGAGGCCCAGATCGCGAAGTTCGATTTGGCGCTGGGAAAGC
>NZ_LZHT01000114.1 GCF_001667315.1 Mycobacterium sp. 852002-10029_SCH5224772 | reverse complement strand
TCCACCGCGACGCCGACGCCAGGCCGCCGAACAGCGTGCCGACCCCGTACAACGCCGTGTACATCCGGTCGCGTTTGCGCCGGCCGTAGAGGTCGGCCGGGATGCTGTCCCAAATGCCCCGTGTCACAGTCATCCTCACGCCCCGCCTAGGTCGTGGCGGTCCGCAGGCTCCGAGGTCAGGTCCACCCATTCGCCGGTGAATCCGGCGATGACGTCGGGATGGGAGGTGACCGCCCAGTGGCCACCGTCGATCGGGACGACCCTGCCGCCGTCCGGAATGGAGCCGGTGAACCGTTGCAGGGCGGGCGATACGAAGTAGTCGCGGCGCGCGACGAGAACCTGCACCGGTACCCGAGTCTGCGGCAACGGCCTCACGGGGACGAAGAACGGCGCCGGCATGTTGGCGCGGTACAGGTTGAGCCCGTTGAGGTAGTCATCGATCGACCGGGTGGTCGCCGCGCGTTGCCGGTCGCTGCCACGCCCGCGGCCGATACCTTCCACCGCGGCAAAGACTTTCGTGGTCGCCCGCGACCGGATCGCCAGCTCCGGCACGACCGGGCACAGGAAGAACCAGATGTACGAGGACGCCAGGGCCTGCTTGACGACGTCGACGACCGCACGCGGTGTG
>NZ_LZHT01000113.1 GCF_001667315.1 Mycobacterium sp. 852002-10029_SCH5224772 | reverse complement strand
CTGCGCCTACTTCGAGCGTGACGACATGACCCTCGAAGAGGCCCAGATCGCGAAGTTCGATTTGGCGCTGGGAAAGCTGAACCTCGAGCCGGGGATGACGCTGCTGGACATCGGCTGCGGCTGGGGTGGCGCGCTGAAACGGGCCGTCGAGAAGTACGACGTCAACGTCGTGGGGCTGACGCTCTCGGAGAATCAGGCCGAGCACGTGCAGAGGACCTTCGACCAGATGGACACCACCCGGACCCGCCGGGTGCTGCTGGAGGGCTGGGAGAAGTTCCACGAGCCGGTGGACCGCATCGTCTCGATCGGTGCGTTCGAGCACTTCGGCCGCCAACGCTACGGGCGTTTCTTCAAGATGGCCTACAACGCGCTGCCGCCCGGCGGAATCATGTTGCTGCACACCATCGTTCGGCCGTCCTTCAAAGAAGCCCGGGCCAAGGGCCTAAGGTTGACCCACGAGATCGTTGAGTTCTCGAAATTCATCCTCGCCGAGATTTTTCCCGGCGGCTGGCTTCCCACCCCGCAGACCGTCGGCGAGTACGGGGTGACCGTGGGCTTCGAGCTCACCCGCGTGCAGTCGCTGCAACTGCACTACGCGAAGACGCTGGATCTGTGGGCCGAGGCGCTCGAGGCGAATCGCGAGCAGGCCCTCGCCCTTCAGTCTCAAGAGGT
>NZ_LZHT01000112.1 GCF_001667315.1 Mycobacterium sp. 852002-10029_SCH5224772 | reverse complement strand
CCGCCAGTCCCCGCTTCGGACGGTGATGGGTTTGCCCCCCTTCCCCGCCAAACCCCCGGGCGGGGGCGGGGTTGTCGCTCGAAGGTGGGCAAACGCAGTGCCCTTTCGGGCGGAGGCTGCCGTGACTGAAGTGACAAGACGCCCGGCGGGACCCTCACACCGGCAGCAGTTGGTCGATCACCGCGGCCAGTTGTTTGGCGGACCGGCATTCGTGCATCGCGATGACCTCTTGATAGCGCGGCACCGCGGAATCGCCGCTTCCCCACAGATGCTTGGGCTCGGGATTCAGCCAGTGCGCGTGCCGGCTGGCGGTCACCATGTGGGACAGCAACTCGGTCTCCGGGTTGCGGTAGTTGGTGCGACCATCCCCGAGCACCAGCAGTGAGCTGCGCGGTGACAGCACGTTGGGAAACGCCTGCACGAACGAGGCAAACGCGTTGCCGTAGTCGGAATGGCCGTCGCGGCTGTAGACACCCGACTCTCGAGTGATCCGCTGGATGGCCACCGCCAGGTCGGCTTCCGGCCCGAACATGTGGGTCACTTCGTCGGTGGTGTCGATGAAGGCGAACACCCGAACGCGCGAGAACTGTTGGCGCAGCGCATGTACCAAAAGCAGGGTGAAGTGACTGAACCCGGCCACCGAACCCGAGACATCGCACAACACCACCAGTTCCGGCCGCGCCGGGCGGGGCTTGGCCAGCACCACATCGATAGGCACCCCACCGGTGGACATCGACTTGCGCAGCGTCTTGCGGAGGTCGATCGTCCCGGCCCGGCTGCGACGCCGGCGTGCCGCCAGCCGGGTCGCCAGGGTCCGGGCCAGCGGCGCCACCACCCGGCGCATCTGACGCAACTGCTCACCGGAGGCGCGCAGGAATTCGACATTCTCGGAAAGCTGTGGAATGCCGTACATCTGGACGTGATCGCGGCCCAGCTGCTCCGCGGTGCGCCGTTTGGTCTCGGCGTCGACCATCTTGCGTAACTGGGTGATCCGCTGCGCGGCAAGCGCTTTGGCGATCTCCTCTTGGCTGGGGGTGGGTTCGTCGCCGTATGAGGCGAGCAGCCCCGCAAGGAGCTTGCCCTCGAGTTCGTCCAGCGCCATCGCCTTGAGCGCTTGATACGACGAGAAGGACGGGCCACGGCTGGAGCTGTATTTGCCGTAGGCCTCGACGATTCGGGCGATCATCGCGACCAGGCGCTCGTCCATGTCGGCGAGATCGGGGTTGTCGGTCAGCAGGTCCGCGAGCATCTGGCGCATCGCCTCGACGTCGTCGGGCGGCAACGCGTTGTCGTCTGACGCGCCGTCGGCCTCATCCTCGGTGACCACCGCGCGGGCGCCCAGCGCCGCCGGGAACCACAGGTCGAACATGGCGTCATAGGTCTCGCGGTGATCCGAGCGGCGCAGCACGGCGCACGCGATGCCCTCGCGCAGCACCTCACGGTTGCCCAGGCCGAGGGTGGCCATCACCCGGCCGGCATCCACCGTCTCCGACGGGCCGACCGAAATCCCTGCCCCGCGAAGCGCTTCCACGAAGCCGACCAAATGACCGGGCAGCCCGTGCGGGGCGAGCGGCCGGGAGGGTCGGATGCGGCGGGCGGCCATGGCGGTCTTCCTAGTTCAGCCGCAGCTCGCCGGTCGCGCGCTGCTGGTCGGATTGGTGTTTGAGGACCACGCCCAGCGTGGCGGCGACGACAGCGTCGTCGATGGTGTCCAGCCCCAGGGCAAGCAGCGTGCGGCCCCAGTCGATGGTCTCGGCGATGGACGGAACCTTTTTGAGTTGCATCCCGCGCAGCACGCCGATGATGCGAACGAGCTCCTCGGCCAGGTGCGCGGGCAGCTCGGGGACCCGGGACAACAGGATGCGCCGTTCCAGGTCGGGGCTGGGAAAGTCGATGTGCAGGAACAGGCAGCGACGCTTGAGTGCCTCGGACAGTTCGCGGGTGGCGTTGGAGGTCAGCACCACCAGCGGTGTGCGCTCGGCGGTGATGGTGCCCAGTTCAGGGACGGTCACCGCAAAGTCCGACAGCACCTCCAGCAGCAGGCCCTCGATCTCGATGTCGGCCTTGTCGGTCTCGTCGATCAGCAGCACCGTCGGCTCGGTGCGCCGAATCGCGGTCAGCAGCGGACGCTGCAGCAGGAATTCCTCGCTGAACACGTCGTCTTTGGTCTGGTCCCAGTCCCCCGAGCCGGCCTGGATGCGCAGGATCTGCTTGGCGTGGTTCCACTCGTAGAGCGCGCGAGCCTCGTCGACGCCCTCGTAGCACTGCAGGCGGACCAGGCCCGACCCGGTGGCCTGGGCGACGGCGCGGGCCAATTCGGTCTTGCCCACGCCGGCCGGGCCTTCCACCAACAACGGCTTGCCGAGCCGGTCGGCCAAGAACACGGCCGTCGCAGTGGCGGTGTCGGGCAAGTAGCCGGTCTCGGCCAACCGCCGCGAGACGTCGTCGATGTCCTCGAACAGCGGCTTTGACCGGGCGGGCACACTCACAATCGGTTCTCCTAAAACACTTTCTTCACGGGGGCATCAGGCCGGACGAGTCTGTCCGTCACCCCACGCGATCCATTTGGTCGAGGTCAATTCGGGCAGCCCCATGGGACCGCGGGCATGCAATTTCTGGGTGGAGATGCCGATTTCGGCGCCGAAACCGAACTGCTCCCCGTCGGTGAAGGACGTAGAAGCGTTCACCATCACCGCCGCGGCGTCGACGCCGTCGGTAAACCGTTGCGCCGCAGCCATATTGGTGGTCACGATGGCCTCGGTGTGGCCGGTGCCGTACTCGTTGATGTGGGCGATCGCGGCGTCGATACCGTCAACCACCGCCACCGCGATGTCCATCGACAAGTACTCGCGCCGCAGATCGTCCTCGTGGGCATCCCTGGAAAAACCACCGTGCACGGTCACGCCCGCGTCCTGCAGGGCAGCGACCAGCCGCGGCAGCGCCTCCTCGGCGATCGTGGCGTCGACGAGCAGTGTCTCGGCGGCGTTGCAGACGCTGGGCCGACGCGTCTTGGAATTCAGCAGGATCCGCTCCGCCACGTCCAAATCGGCACCGTCATGCACGTACACGTGACAGTTGCCGACCCCGGTCTCGATGGTGGGCACCTGCGCGTCGCGCACGACCGCGTTGATCAGGTTCGCCCCGCCGCGCGGGATCACCACGTCGACCAGGCCGCGGGCCTGGATCAGATGCGTCACCGTGGCCCGGTCGTCCGCCGAAAGCAGCTGCACCGCATCGGCGGGCAGGTCCTCGCTGACCAGCGAGGCCCGCAACACCTGGACCAGCGCCTGGTTGGACCGCGTCGCCGACGAGCTGCCGCGCAACAGCACGGCGTTGCCGGACTTCAGCGCCAAACCGAACGCGTCGACGGTCACATTGGGCCGGCCCTCGTAGATCATTCCCACGACGCCGAGCGGGACCCGCTGCTGACGCAGCTGCAGTCCGTTCGGCAACGTGTAGCCGCGCAGCACCTCCCCGACCGGGTCGGGGAGCCCGGCGACCTGGCGCAGGCCGGCGGCGATGCCCTCAACGCGCTTGGTGTCCAACGCCAATCGGTCGAGCATCGCGGTCGACGTGCCGGCGGCGCGGGCGGCCTCGACGTCTTCGGCGTTGGCAGACAAGATCAATTCGGCGTGGGCGGCAATCGCCTCGGCCGCCGAGCGCAGCGCCTGGTCTTTGGCGACGGTCGGCAACAACGCCAGGACACGGGAGGCGACGCGGGCGCGGCGGGCGGCGTCGTGCACCTCCCGGCGCAAGTCAGGCTCCAGCTGTTGGGCCGCTCCGCTGCGCAATGGTGCCTGCAGACTCATTGAATCAGGGTATCCGGCCGCAAAAGCCCGGGTGATGCGGCCCACTGGCCCAGCGCCGATGGTGGCGACCCGCTTCACCCGGCTCCGCCGCGCTCGCGATCGCCACACCCCCAATGGTGGCGACCCGCTTCACCCGGCTCCGCCGCGCTCGCGATCGCCATACCCCCAATGGTGGCGACCCGCTTCACCCGGCTCCGCCGCGCTCGCGATCGCCACTACCCAACCCGCTCGCCGCGTCGCGCCGTCCGTACCTTGCTGCGACGCTCTTCGAGGATGTTGCCGAAGTTCTGCAGCAGCGTCGGTGCACGCATCACCAGATGCTCGATGTGTTCTCGATCGATCTCCAAGGCGGTGACCTCTTCCAGCGCATACGCGCTGGCCAGGTTGGGCTGGCGGGTCAGCGCCGTCAGCCCCAGGAACGCTCCCTCGGACAGGGTGCTGATCGGCACGATCGTCCCGTCGTCGGCGGTGGCGGTGAGCTGCACCCGGCCGGCGACCAAGAACGTCATCACCGTGGGCACCTGCCCGACGTCCTCCACGATTTCGTCGGTGCCGTACCGGACGATGCGCGCCGAGGATCGCAACGACCGCTGTTCCTCGGTGCTGAGCCGCAGGGCCGGCGCCACCACCGCGTGCAACGCGTGCTCCACGCGTTCGACCGTCGAGAAGTCGTCATCGGTGTCGTCGAGGTGCAACTCCTCCCGTCGCGCCGCGTACCACACCCACCGCAGGAACGTGGCCGTCGCGGCGCCGGCATCGGCCGGCGAGTCCAACCCGATCGTCGTGCGGTACTCGCCACCGCCCAGGGGCAACGAACGGGGCACGCTGCCGGTCTTGAGCTGTGGCAGCGCGCGGGCCACCTGCGACAACACAGCGCACACCCGGTCGGGGGCATCGGCGGCGGCGAAGGTTGTCGTTATCGTCACTTTGTGCGGCCCGGGCGGGCGGCTGAGATTGGTGAAGGACGTGGTGGCCAGCGCCGCGTTCGGCATGATCCGAATTCCGCTGCCGGTGTCGATGTGCACGGCGCGCCAGTTGACCTCGACGACGCGTCCGCGCGCGGTGCCGGTGTCCAGCCAGTCATCGATCCGAAACGGCTGCTCGAACAGCATGAACAGACCCGAGACGATCTGGCCGACGGAGTTCTGCAGCATCAAACCGACGACGACCGACGTGACGCCCAACGCGGTGAACACGCCGCCGATACGCACACCCCAGATGTACGACGACATCACCGCCAAGCCGATGCAGATCAGCGCTATCCGGGCGACGTCGATAAAGATGGTGGGAAGCCTTTTGCGCCAGCTCTTTTCGGGTGCGCCTTCGAACACCGTCGCGTTGAGCCCGGACAGCAGCAGCACCACCACCAGCAGGCCGAACACGGTGGTCAGGATTCGCACCGGTATGTCACCGGCCGGGATCCCCGAAGCCTGGACCAGGAGCAGCAACAGCGCACCGAGCGGAAGCAGGTAGTTGCGCAGCAGCGCGACCTGCCTGGCCAGGGGGCTTTGCCTGCGCAGCAGCGCGTCGTGCACTTCGGTGAGCAGGATCATCCCGATCGGTAACCCGATCGCGATACCGACCGCCCAGTAGAACCACGGCGACCCGAAAACGTTCATCAGCGCTCCAGCAACCGGTAGATAACCTGGTCGGTGCCGCCGACCGAAATCGTGCCCGCCGCAGTGAACTGCCGGACGTCGCGCATCGCGTCGTACACCTGCGAGCTGACATAGATGCCGGCCTGCGGTGAGCCGCTGTGCATTTGGTAGGCGAGACTCACCGCGCCGCCCCACATGTCATAGACAACTCCGGAGCGGCCCACCAACCCGCTCACGACGTTGCCGGTGTTGACACCTACGCGAAGGGCCAGCTGGTAGCTGCTCTGGCTGTTGAACCGATCGATGATGCGGCCGAGTTCAAGGGCGAAGTCGACGGCGCGGTGAATGCTGTCCAGCCGGGGGGTGATGACCCCGCAGCTGGCGAGATAACCGTTGTGAAACGTACGGATCCGTTCGACGCCAAGGGATTCGGCGGCCGAATCGAATTGCCGGAAGAGTTCGTCGACGGTGCCGACCAATTCGGCTTCGGGCATTTCGGCGAAGATTTCGTCGAGGCCGACGATGTCGGCGTAGATGATGGCGACGTCCTGATGTTTCTGGGCGATGGTCCCCTCGCCCTCGCGATAGCGTTGCAACACCGACTCGGGCATCAACGCCAGCATCAGGCGGTCGTTCTCACGGCGCTGCTCGTTGAGCAGCTCTTCCTTGATCGCCAGGTTTCGGCTCATCTCATTGAAAGCCGCTGTGAGATCGCCGATTTCGTCGCGCGATCGCACCGGGATGTTGATGTCGTAGTCGCCGGAGCTGATCTTGCGGGTGCCCTCTTCGAGGCGCCGGACCGGGCGCACCGCCGCCTGGGCGACAAACATCGAGGCCACACAAATGGCGAAAATCATTGCCGTGACCGCGATGACGAGGTTTTTGCTGAACCGGCCCAGCCGCGCAAAAGCATCGGAGTTGTCGCGGGTGGCCAAGACCGACCAGTGCAGATCCGAGTTCGGTATGTCCAGCGGGGCATAGGCTTCCAGCTCCCTGTTCCCCGTGTAATCGGTGGCGCTGATCACGCCGGTCTCGCCGCGCTGGGCGGCGCGCAGCCCCGCGGTCGGCACCGGCTGCACCAACGTGGTGCCACCCAGGCGAAGCGCCCGGTCCACGACGTCGGGTGGGGTGCCGGCCTCGATGGCCTCGCGCCGGTATTGCTTCGGGTCTTCGATGAATGCCCTTGAATCCGAACGCATCAAGTCGTCCGGGCCCGCCAGATAGGTCTCGGTGGCCACTCCCATGCCCGCGGCGTCCCAATGCCTGTTGGCGGTCATGATCGTGTTGATCTTCCCGATCGGCACGGGCAGGGCCATGACCCCTTCGATTTTGCCGTTCATGCCGACCGGCGACACCACCCACGCCGTGGGGGCGTCGAGTTGCGCCTGATACTGCTGAAAGTCGGTGATCCAGACGAAGTCGACATCGTTGGACGCCATCGCCTTTTGATACGCGCCATGCAAGTTGGATCCGCGATACGGGCCAGTGAGAATGTTGGTCCCCAAATCAGGGCCCTTCATGACGCTGTAGACGACGTTGCCCTGCATGTCCAGCAGGAGCGCGTCCCGGTAATCGAAGCGGGTGACGATACTGCGCATGAAAAAATCGAAGTGGGCGTTGGCTGCCGACCACGCGCTGCCGTCGCCGGCGTCCTCGGCGGGCGGCGAGTCGGCGGTGGGCCTGGGCGCCGCGGTGTAATACGCCTGAAGGTACTTCTGCGCATTGGAACTCGGCAGCACGGCCTTGAGATCGATCGCGTCACCGGTGGCCTTTTTGATCGGCGTGATCATGTCTTTTTCGTAGTAATTGACCAGCGACTGCTCTTGGGCGGGTGTGATGTTCGCAGTGGCCAGTTGCGCAAAGCCGGCGGCGAGGTTCGTCGTTGCTTCGTTGATGCCGAAACCGCCGCTCTGCACGATCAGTGAATTCGCCAGCTCCTTGAAGAGCGCCTGCACCGCCCGCCGCTGGGATTCGCGCATCTCGATCAACCGCTCGGATTCGACTTGCCGCAGGGCGGTGCGGCCGGACACGGCTCCGATGAGACCGATCACCGCGACGCCCAGGATGCTCGAGAGGAGCATGGTGACCAGGATTTTGGATTGGATGCCGAACCGGAAACGGCTGCGCAGCTGGCGCGTACGCTTGGCGGGCTCCTGAGCCGGGGCGGGGTCGATGTGGGGTGCGACATCGGTTAGCTCGCTCGTAGTCAACTGCCTACCCCTTTTCTCGGGTTCCAGCACCCCTAACGCAGCAGACTAGCGCGCGGACACCGAGTTATTGAGCGTTTGCCGTGACGCGATCGGCGCCAAAAGTGCTGGTGTCCCAGGTGTGCATGGCCAGCGCGACGCGACTAACGTCGGGCCCCATGGCAGGGGTATGTGTGGTCGGCAGTGTGAACATCGATCTGTCGCTGGGCGTGGGCGCTCTTCCGCGGCCCGGCGAAACGGTGTTGGCGTCGTCCTTGACACAGGCCCCGGGCGGCAAGGGCGGCAATCAGGCGGTCGCGGCCGCGCGCGCAGGCGCGCGCGTGCAGTTCGTCGGGGCGGTTGGCGACGACGCCGCTGCCGGGCAGTTGCGCGACCACCTGCTGGCCAACGGCGTCGGGCTCGACGGGGCCGTCGAAGTCCCCGGGCCGAGCGGGACCGCCATCGTCGTCGTCGATGCCAACGCCGAGAACACCATCGTGGTCGCGCCGGGCGCCAACGGGCGTTTCACGCTGACCGATGACCGTGCCCGCAGTGTGGTCGCCAACTGCGATGTGATGTTGACCCAGCTAGAGATTCCGGTCGACACAGCGGTCGCCGCGGCGCAACACGCGCGTTCGGCCGGAGCGGTCGTCGTCGTGAACGCCTCACCGGCCGGCCAGGATCCCGCTTCGCTGGGCGACTTGGCGGCCGCCGCCGATGTGGTGATCACCAACGAGGAGGAGGCCAACGAATGGCCCTGGCACCCAACGCATCTGGTGGTCACACTGGGTTCGCGCGGCGCCCGCTACGTTGGCGCCGACGGCGAGTACTCGGTGCCCTCCCCCGCGGTGGACGCGGTGGACACCACCGGGGCCGGCGACGTGTTCGCCGGTGTGCTGGCCGCGAATTGGCCACCCAATCCCGGCTCGCCGGATGAGCGGCGACTCGCGTTGCAGCGCGCCTGCGCGGCGGGTGCGTTGGCGACGCTGGTGCCCGGCGCCGGTGATTGCGCACCGGACGCCGAGGCGATCGAAAAGGCGTGTCGGAACGCGTCTTAGCCGCGCTGCACGCGGCGGACCGACGCTAGTCTTCGGGGACTTCGCGTTCGATCTCGTCGAGCCAGATGCGCGCCGACATATCCGACGGAGCGCGCCAGTCGCCCCGCGGTGACAGCGCACCGCCGTGCGACACCTTGGGCCCGTTGGGCAATGCCGAGCGCTTGAACTGGCTGAACGAGTAGAACCGCTGCACGAAAACCTGCAGCCAGTGCCGAATTTCCTTGAGCGAGTACGACGGCCGCGTGTCTTCGGGAAAGCCCGGCGGCCAATTGCCGTGCTCGGTATCGCTCCACGCGTGCCAGGCCAGGAACGCGATCTTCGACGGCCGGAATCCAAAGCGCAACACGTGGAACAGTGAAAAGTCCTGCAGCGCATACGGGCCGACCTTCGCCTCGCTGCTCTGCAACTCTTCCTCTTCGCCGCTGGGCACCAGCTCCGGTGTGATCTCGGTGTCGAGCACCGACTGCAGCACCTCGCTGACCTCCGACTCGAACTGCTCCGAGGAAATCACCCAGCGGATCAGGTGCTGGATCAGCGTCTTGGGCACGCCGCCATTGACGTTGTAGTGCGACATCTGGTCGCCGACACCGTAGGTCGACCAACCCAGCCCCAGCTCGGAGAGGTCACCGGTGCCCAACACAATGCCGCCGCGCTGGTTGGCCAGCCGGAACAGGTAGTCGGTACGCAAGCCGGCCTGGACGTTCTCGAAGGTGACGTCATAGACCTTCTCGCCGCGGGAGAAGGGATGATCGATCTCCTTGAGCATCAACTGCGCGGTCTCGCGGATGTCGATCTCGGAGAACGTCACACCCAGGGCGCGGCACAGGTCGATTGCATTGCGCTTGGTGCGATCCCCGGTCGCGAAGCCGGGCAGCGTGAACGCCAGAATGTCGCTGCGCGGCCGTTGTTCGCGGTCCATCGCGCGGGCGGCAACGATCAACGCGTGCGTCGAGTCGAGCCCGCCGGAAATGCCGATGACGATCTTCGGGAAATCCAAAGCGCGCAAACGTTGTTCGAGGCCCGCGACCTGGATGTTGTAACCCTCGAAGCAATCCTGTTCCAGCCGTTGCGGGTTGGCGGGCACGAAGGGGAAGCGCTCGATCTCGCGCAGCAGCCCGATGTCGCCGCCCGGCGGGTCCAGCCGGAACTCGATGCGCCGGAACGACTCCGCCATCGTCCGGTGGTGACGCCGGTTGTCGTCGAACGTGCCCATCCGGAGCCGCTCCGCGCGAAGCAATTCGATGTCGACGTCGGCGACGCTGCGTCGCTCCCCTTTGGGGAAGCGCTCGGACATGGCCAACAGCACACCATTCTCGAACACCATCGTCTGACCGTCCCAGGCCAGATCGGTCGTCGACTCGCCTTCCCCGGCAGCCGAATACACGTAAGCGGCCAGGCATCGCGACGACGCCGAACGGGCCAGCAGGCAGCGGTCCTCGGCACGGCCGATCGTGATCGGGCTGCCGGACAGGTTGGCCAGCACCGTCGCGCCCGCCAACGCGGCCTCGGCACTGGGCGGAATCGGCACGAACATGTCCTCGCAGATCTCCACGTGCAGGACGAAGCCGGGCAGGTCGGACGCGGCGAAGAGCAAGTCGGGACCGAACGGCGCCTCGTAGGCCTGCCCCGGGCCCGCGAGGCGGATGGTGCCGCGCTCGTCGTCTCCGGGGGCGAGCTGGCGGCGCTCGTAGAACTCCCGATAGGTGGGCAGATAGGACTTCGGCACCACCCCGAGCATTACACCGCGGTGGATGACGACGGCGGCGTTGTAGATGCGGTGCCGGTGGCGGACCGGCGCGCCGACCACCAAGACCGGCAACAACTCGGCCGAAGACGCCACGATGTCGGCGATGGCCCTTTCGACGTCGTCGAGCAACAGGTCTTGCATCACGATGTCTTCGATCGAATACCCGGACAGCGTCAGTTCCGGGAACACGGCCAGCGCGACGCCGTCGTCGTGGCACTCCCGGGCCAGCCGCAGGACCGACTCGGCGTTCGCGGCGGGGTCACCGATGACGGTGTGGTGCGTGCACGCGGCGACGCGGGCAAAGCCCTGGCTGTAAGCGTTGTAAAAGTCCATCGCCCTTCCATTGTCGCTCCGAGGGTGTCAACTCCCCGCCGCCGGGTATCCCCACGGCATGAGCGACACTGCTGTCCTGGTGGTCGACATGATGAATACGTATCAACATCCCGACGCTGAAGATCTAATACCCAATGTCGAAAAGATCATCGAGCCTTTGACCGATTTGGTGCAGCGGGCACGTGCATCCGACAAGGTCGACCTGATCTACGTCAACGATAACTACGGCGATTTCACCGCCGAGTTCTCCGGAATCGTCCGCTCGGCGCTCGACGGCGCGCGGCCCGATTTGGTGAAGCCGATCGCGCCCGCCGAGGGCAGCCGCCTCATGACCAAGGTGCGCCACAGTGCCTTCTATTCGACGGCGCTGGCGTACCTGCTCGGCCGGCTGGACACCAAGCGGTTGATCATCACCGGCCAGGTCACCGAGCAATGCATCCTCTACACGGCCCTGGATGCCTACGTGCGGCACTTCCCCGTCGTGATCCCGACGGATGCCGTCGCCCACATCGACCCCGACCTGGGCGCGGCGGCCTGCAAGATGATGGAGCAGAACATGTCCGCCGAGCTCACGACCGCGGCGGACTGCCTCGACCCAGCGTGATCCGTACCCTGAGAGGGTGGCGGTCGCCTGCGCAGAATCCCCGGAGCTGGTCGCGCTGCTGGCCGGTCGCCGGATCGCGGTGCTGACGGGCGCGGGCATTTCCACCGATTCCGGCATCCCCGACTACCGCGGGCCCGATTCACCGCCGAGCAATCCCATGACCATCCGCCAGTTCATCGGCGACACGGCGTTTCGGCAGCGGTACTGGGCGCGCAACCACGTCGGTTGGCGGCACATGGACAGCACGCTGCCCAACGCGGGCCATCGGGCGCTGGCCGCACTCGAGGACGCGTCGGTGGTCACCGGCGTGATCACCCAGAACGTCGACCTGCTGCACACCAAGGCCGGCAGTCGAAACATCATCGACCTGCACGGCACCTACGCGCGGGTGATCTGCCTGAACTGCGGCCACACCATCAGCCGTGCCGCGCTAGCCGAACGGCTTGAAGCGCTCAACCCCGGATTCATCGAACGCGCCGAGGCGATCGGCGGGCTGGCGGTGGCCCCCGACGCGGACGCCGTCGTGGCCGATACCGCATCGTTCCGCTACCTCGACTGCGTGCGCTGCACCGGCATGCTCAAACCAGACATCGTCTACTTCGGCGAGAGTGTACGCAAAGACGTTGTGGCAGAGGCGTATCGGATAGTCGAGCAGGCTGACGCGCTGCTGGTCGCCGGGTCGTCGCTGACCGTGTTCTCCGGCTATCGATTCGTGCGGCACGCCGCCACGCTGGGCATGCCGATCGCCATCGTCAACCGCGGGCCTACCCGCGGCGACGACCTGGCCACCGTGAAGGTCGACGACGGGTGCTCCGAATTGCTGGCGCTTTTGATTGGCGAGCTGGCCTAGAAGGTACACGGCATGCTGCGGATGCCGTGGATGAAGTTGCCCGCCAGGTACTCCGGATCGCCGGCCTCGAAATCGGGCAGCTGTCGGAGCAACTCACCGAAGATGGCGCGCAGCTGCGCCCGCGCCACATGTGTCCCCAGGCAGTAATGCTGTCCGCCGCCACCGAAACCGACGTGCGGGTTGGGGTCTCGGCTCAGGTCGAATCGATCCGGTTGGTTGAACACCGCATCGTCCCAGTTGCCGGACGCATAGAACATGACCACCTTCTCCCCCGCGCCGACGGTCTGGCCGCCCAACTCGAAATCCGTTGCGGCGGTGCGACGGAAGGTCATCACCGGGGTGGCGTAGCGGATGAATTCCTCGACTGCCATGCCGATGCGGCTATCGAAATCTTCGGCCAGCCACGCTCGTTGCTCCGGAAAATCGGTGAGCGCTTTGAGCGCGTGGCTGGTGGTTTGGCGGGTGGTGTCGTTGCCGGCCACGGCGAGCAGCACAAAAAATGCGGCCACGTCGGCGTCGGTCAGTCGATCGCCGTCGACGTCGGCGTTCACCAGGCTGCTGAACAGGTCGTCGCGGGGGTGCTCGCGTCGCTGGGCGGCCAGCGCACCCGCAACTTGATGCAGATACATCACGTTTTCGAACAGGACTTCCATCGGGTTGCGGCCGGCGAGATAGACCGGGTCGTTTGTCGACACCAAGGCGTCGGCGGCGTGTGCGACCGACTCGCGCTCGGAGTCCGGAATCCCCATCATGTCCGACAGCGTGCGCAGCGGTAGTTCCTTGGCGCAGTGCTCGACGAAATCGGCTCCGCTGCCGGCGGCCCTCAGTTCCTCGACGATGGTCTTGGCGTTCGACTTGATCGAGTCTTCGATGCGGCGCACCTGTCTCGGGGTGAACGCGGCGGTCGCCAGCTTGCGCAGCTTGGTGTGCCGCGGCGGGTCCATCGCCAGGAAGGACTGCGTCGACTCGAGCACCTCCTCGGGATAGCTCTCGAATAGCACGCCCCTGCCGGACAGGAACACCTCGTGGGTGCGGCTGACCGTGACGATGTCCGCGTGCCGGGTGATCGCCCAGAAGCCCGGATCGTCAGGCTCCTTCAGCGCGGCTTCTTCCACCGGTGGATGCCAGCTCACGGGGCGCTCGGCGCGCAGCGTGGCGAACGAGCGTTCCCGATCCGCCGCCGACGTCGACCAGAACGCTCGCGAGGACAGGTCGATCTCGTCGTAGGCGCGGCCGGATTTCTCGGCCCCGGGTGTACCCGTCATCACAGCCATGGTGGGTGATCCTCTCTCGTATGACCCCGATCACAAGCTGCACACGACGCTATGCCTAGACGGTATGTCTAGTCAAGATGTCGAATGCTCGGCTATGCTCGCCGCATGCCGTCGCTCACCCGCAAGCCGCAGGGCCACCGAGGCGTGGGCCGCGAGCAGCGGCGCGAGCAGATGGAGCGCCGGCTGCTCGACGCCACCGAGCGCCTGATGCGCGACGGCGCGAGCTTCACCGAGCTCAGCGTGGACCGGCTCTCCGGCGAGGCCGGCATCTCCCGCGCCAGCTTCTACATCTACTTCGAGGACAAGGGCCATCTGCTGCGCCGCCTCGCCGGGCAGGTGTTCGGCGATCTGACCGACGGCGCGCGGCGGTGGTGGGCCGTGGCCGGGCGCCATAACCCCGACGACGTGCGCACGGCGATGAGCAGCATCATCGCCACCTACCGACGGCATCAGGCGGTGCTGGTCGCGCTCAACGAGATGGCCGCCTACGACCCGCTGACCGGGGAAACGTATCGCGATCTGCTGACCGGCATCTCCGAGCAGCTCACCCGTGTCATCGAAGGGGGCCAGGCCGACGGCTCAATCCGCGCCGAACTGGCGCCGCTGACCACCGCCAGCGCGCTGACCTGGATGGTCGAGCGCGCCTGCCAGCAAAACCTACCGGCACGGCCGCCCGACTACGACGCCGAGCTGGCCGCCACGCTCGCCGAGATCGTGTGGGGCGCACTGTATCTCAAGCCAACCTCGGAACACTGACCCAACGCCGGACTTACACGGCCACCAGATCGTCGGCGTGCACGGCAGGCCTGCGCAGCTCGCCGGGCAGCTCGCTGGTCGAACGCCCCATCATGGTGACGAGTTCCGTCGCGTCGTAGGCGACCACGCCACGGGCGACCATCACCGCGTCCGGGTCGCGCAATTCGACGACGTCGCCCGCGTAGAACCGCCCGGCGACCGCGGTGATCCCGGCGGGCAGCAGCGAGCGGCGCTGGCCCACCACGGCGCGCACCGCCCCCTCGTCCAGCGTCAGGGCGCCGGCCGCCTCGGCGGCGTAGCGCACCCAGAACCGCCGCGCCGACATCCGCACCGGGCGTGCGGCGAACACCGTGCCGACGGACGCGTCGGTGAGCGCGGTCGACGCGTCGGCCGCGGCGGCCAGCAGCACCGGCACGCCGGCGTCGGCGGCCAGCAGCGCTGACGACATCTTCGAGGTCATCCCGCCGGTGCCCAGATCACTGCCCGGCCCGGCGTTGACACCGACCAGATCCGCCGAGCTCGATATCTCCGGGATGAACCGCGCGCCTTGGGTTTTACGCGGATCGGAGTCGTAGAGCCCATCGATGTCGGACAACAACACCAGAGCCTCGGCGCCGACCAGGTGAGCCACCAGCGCCGAAAGCCGGTCGTTGTCGCCGAACCGGATCTCGTTGGTGGCCACCGTATCGTTTTCGTTGACGATCGCCACCGCATGCAGGGCACGCAGCCGGTCCAGCGTGCGCTGCGCGTTGGTGTGCTGGGCCCGCATCGAGATGTCGTGCGCACTCAGCAGCACCTGACCGACCGTGCGGCCATAACGGCCGAACGCGGCGCTCCACGAATTCACCAGTGCGACCTGACCGACGCTGGCGGCGGCCTGTTTCGTCGCCAAATCCTTGGGGCGACGAGATAATCCGAGTGGTTCGATGCCGGCTGCGATGGCTCCCGAAGACACGATGACGACGTCGGTCCCCGCCTTCATCCGCGCTTCGATCGCGTCGGCGAGCCCGGCCAGCCGGCTCGCGTCGAACACCCCCGCCGGTGTGGTCAGCGCGTTGGTCCCCACCTTGACCACCAGGCTGCGCGCATTGCGGATGATGTCGCGGTGGACGCTCACGACTCCTCGCCGGGTTCGCGTCGGCGACGCCGTGCGGCCTTGCGCTCGTCGGCGCCGACGCGCTCGCTGCGTTCCAGCCGCACGTCGGTACCGCGGCCGGTCATCGTGACGTCGACTCCCGCCGGCGTCTGCGGCTCCCAGTCAAATGTCATCGCTCCGATGGTCACCGCGCAGCCGGACTTGGCACCCAGCCGCAGCAACTCCTCTTCGACACCGAGGCGCGCCAGCCGGTCGGCGAGATATCCCACGGCCTCGTCGTTGTCGAAATTGGTCTGGCGGATCCACCGTTCGGGGCGCGCGCCGCTGACCACGAAGGCGCCCGGCTGCTGGGGATCGGGCTCAACTTTGAAACCGCTGTCGTCGACGGGAACCGGACGAATCACCGGACGTCGCACCACGATCTGCGGCCGCGCGGCGTTGTAGTCCGCGATCATCTTCCACAGCCCGAAGATCAATGGCTGCAAGCCTTCTCGCGCGACCGTCGACACCATGAACACCGGCCAACCGCGCTCGGCGATCTCGTCGAACACGAATTCGGCCAGCTCACGCGCCTCAGGAACGTCGATCTTGTTGAGCACCACCGCGCGCGGCCGCTCGGCAAGATCACCCAACGTCGCATCCCCTTGCAGGGTGGGCGTATACGCGGCGAGTTCGGCCTCCAACGCGTCGATATCGGAGATCGGGTCACGGCCCGGCTCCGCAGTGGCGCAGTCGACGACGTGCACCAGCACGGCGCACCGCTCGATGTGCCGCAGGAAATCCAGGCCCAGGCCGCGGCCCTGCGAGGCACCGGGGATCAGGCCGGGAACATCAGCGACGGTGAAGGTGTGCTCGCCCGCCGACACGACGCCGAGGTTGGGCACCAGCGTGGTGAACGGGTAGTCGGCGATCTTGGGTTTGGCCGCCGAGATCGTGGACACCAGCGACGATTTGCCCGCCGACGGGAAACCGATCAGGCCGGCATCGGCGACGGTCTTGAGTTCCAGCGTCAGGTCGCGGGTCTCGCCCTGCTCGCCCAGCAGCGCGAAGCCGGGGGCCTTGCGTGCGCGCGAGGCGAGCGCGGCGTTGCCCAGGCCGCCGCGGCCGCCGGCGGCGGCTTCGAAGCGGGTGCCCGCGCCGACCAGGTCGGCCAGCAGCCGGCCGTTGTCGTCGAGGACGACCGTGCCGTCGGGGACTTTGACTTCCAGGTCGGTGCCGGCGGCGCCGTCGCGGTTGTTGCCCATCCCCTGTTTGCCCGACGGCGCGGTGACGTGGGGATGGAAATGGAAGTCCAGCAGGGTGTGGACCTGCGGATCGACGACCAAGACGATGCTGCCGCCGCGGCCGCCATTGCCGCCGTCGGGGCCGCCCAGCGGCTTGAACTTCTCGCGATGGACCGAGGCGCAGCCGTTACCGCCGGACCCGGCGCGTGCATGGATGACGACGCGGTCGACGAACCGAGGCATCGTGGGTCCTCTCACCCGACTCGCTCGCCGAACGTGCGGCTACTGCGAGAATTCCCTCGAATTATCGCAGTGGGTGCACGCTCGCGGCGCTCAGTCGGTGGTTTGCCCGGCCGCGACGATGTTGACCGTCTTGCGGCCGCGCTTGATCCCGAATTCGACGGATCCGGCTTCCTTGGCGAACAACGTGTCGTCCCCGCCGCGCCCGACACCCACGCCCGGGTGGAACTTGGTGCCGCGCTGCCGGACGATGATTTCTCCGGCCTTGACGACCTGGCCGCCGAATCGCTTCACGCCCAGCCGCTGCGCGGCGGAATCGCGACCGTTGCGCGAGCTGGAAGCGCCCTTCTTGTGTGCCATGTCTTCGCCTTACTACTTGATGCCAGTGACCTTCAGGACCGTCAGCTGCTGACGGTGTCCCTGACGCTTGTGGTAGCCGGTCTTGTTCTTGAACTTGTGGATGCGAATCTTGGGGCCCTTGGTGTGCTCGAGCACCTCGCCGGTGACCGCGACCTTGGCCAGCGCGGCCGCGTCGGTGGTCACCTTGGCGCCATCTACCACCAGTGCGACCGGCAGCGACACGTTCGAACCCGGCTCGGACTCGAGCTTCTCGACCTTGACCACGTCCCCGACGGCGACCTTGTATTGCTTGCCGCCCGTCTTGACGATTGCGTAGGTCGCCATCGTTGCTCTGCTCCTTCTTCTAGCCGCTGCTCAGCGCGCCTCGCGCGCGAACCAGCCGCGGTGCACGTGGTGGGTCGAGGTTGCGGGCCTGCGCCGATTTCCCGGGAGCCCCGCTGCCGCCGGCCAAAGCTTAGTCACCCGGCCTGACGACAACTGTCCAAGGGTACGTGACCAGCGGCTACAGGGTCAAACCGGACACGACCGGGCGTAGCGCGTTCAATCCGTAGGGATCGGCGGGCCGGCCGGCCTGCCCGCCGCGCGTCGGCGGCGGGGGCGTCCGGGGGCCGAGGCGCCCTGGTCCGCCCCAGCGGAACCCTGCCCAGCGTCGGAATCGTCGGTGTCGTCGGAGTCCTCGGCGTCCAGGTCGTCGTCGTCTAGCTCGAGATCCTCGTCATCGTCGCCCAGGTCCTCCTCGTCATCGAGGTCGTCGTCGTCCGAGTCCTCATCGTCGTCGGCGTCGTCATCGTCGGTGTCGTCATCGTCGGTGTCGTCATCGTCGTCATCGTCGTCGGTGTCATCGTCGTCGGTGTCGTCGAAGTCCTCTTGGTCGGTGTCCGCGACGTCCTCGTCACGGGCCGCCTTGTTCTGGTCGAACTCGTCGGCGCCTTCCTCGGTGTCCTCGTCGGACTCGTCGTCATCGGATGCCGCGTGCGTGGACGAGCCGGCCGCCATCGCCTTGAACATCGGGTGCTCGCCGGGAGAGTGGACGGGCACCTTGGCCACCACCGGCTCCTCGGCCTTGTTCTTCTTGCGCCGGCCGCGGCGGCCCCCGGATTCGGACTTGCGGCCGTTCGACGGCGCCGAATCCACCGGGTCGGTGTGCAGCAAGATGCCGCGGCCGCCGCAGTTCGGGCACGACGTCGAGAAGGCCTCGACCAGCCCGGTGCCCAGCCGCTTGCGGGTCAGCTGCACCAAACCGAGCGAAGTCACCTCCGACACCTGATGGCGGGTGCGGTCACGGGCCAGCGCCTCGGTGAGCCGGCGCAGCACCAGATCACGGTTGGACTCGAGCACCATGTCGATGAAATCGATGACCACGATGCCGCCGATGTCGCGCAGCCGCAGTTGGCGCACGATCTCCTCGGCCGCCTCGAGGTTGTTCTTGGTGACCGTCTGCTCGAGGTTGCCGCCGGAGCCGGTGAACTTGCCGGTGTTGACGTCGACCACGGTCATCGCCTCGGTGCGGTCGATGACCAGCGTGCCGCCCGAGGGCAGCCAGACCTTGCGGTCCATCGCCTTGGCCAGTTGCTCGTCGATCCGATGCACCGCGAACACGTCCGGTCCGCCCGAACCGTCCGGCCCGGTGGCGGGCTCGTACTTGTTCAGCTTCGAAACCAGGTCGGGCGCAACGGAATTCACGTATTCGTTGATAGTGTTCCAGGCCTCGTCACCGGAGACGATGAGCCCGGCGAAGTCTTCGTTGAACAAGTCACGGATGACCTTGACCAGCACGTCGGGCTCTTCGTAGAGGGCCACCGCGGCGCCGGCGGCCTTCTCCTTGACCTCGATCGCCTTGGCCTCGATTTGCTTCCAGCGCTCCTGCAGGCGGGTGACGTCGCTGCGGATGTCCTCTTCTTTGACGCCCTCGGACGCGGTCCGGATGATCACCCCGGCGTCGGACGGCACCACCTCGCGCAAGATCTCCTTGAGCCGCTGGCGTTCGGTGTCGGGCAGCTTGCGGCTGATCCCGGTCGACGACGCACCGGGCACGTACACCAGGTAGCGGCCCGCCAGCGACACCTGCGTGGTGAGCCGCGCGCCCTTGTGCCCCACCGGGTCCTTGCTGACCTGGACGACGACATAGTCGCCCGGTTTGAGCGCCTGTTCGATCTTGCGGTCGGATCCGCCCAGTCCGGCGGCTTCCCAGTTGACCTCGCCGGCGTAGAGCACACCGTTGCGGCCGCGGCCGATGTCGACGAACGCCGCCTCCATCGAGGGCAGCACGTTCTGCACGATGCCGAGGTAGATATTGCCCACCAGGGAGGCCGACGCCGCCGAGGTGACGAAGTGCTCCACGACGATGCCGTCCTCGAGCACCGCGATCTGGGTATAGCGCGAACCCTGATGCGGCGGCTCGCTGCGGACCCGGTCACGGACGACCATCACCCGCTCGACGGCCTCACGGCGCGCCAGGAATTCCGCCTCGGTCAGCACCGGGGGGCGGCGGCGTCCGGCGTCGCGGCCGTCCCGGCGCCGTTGCCGCTTGGCCTCCAGGCGCGTCGAGCCGTTGATGCCTTTGATCTCGTTGTTCGAGCTGGCGGAGTCATCTGCGCCGCCGCCCTTGCCGTTACGGGGCGGCCGCTCGTGCACCACCGTGTTCGGCGGATCGTCGGACGATGACCCCTCGTCGTTGTCGTCGCCCGATCCGGATTTGCGCCGGCGGCGCCTGCGGCGGCGGCGGTTGCCACCCTCGGACGAACCATCGTCACCGCCGTCGGAGTCGTCGCCGTCGTCGGAATCTTCGTCGTCGGCGTCGTCGGAATCACCGGATTCGGACTGGGCGCCCTTCTTGCCCCGGCCCTGCGGCTCGTCGTCGTCGCCGTCGTTCCCCTCGGGTCCGCCCTGCTCGCCGCGCCCGCGGCCGCGGCCCCGACGGCCGCGACGGCGCCTCCGGTTCGGCGACCGATCGGCCTGCTCCTCGTCGTCGTCGTCGTCGCTGTCGGAATCGTCGGAGTCAGCGCCCTCGTCGTCGGTGCCGCTGTCGTCGTCGCTGTCGAGCGGCTGGGGAGCGACGAAGAGCGGCATGTAATGCGGCCGCTCGGCGGCGTTGTCGGGGGTTTCCAGCATCAGCCGGGATTCGGGTTCGTCGGCGTCGGTGTCTTCGCCGCCGCCTTCGACGTTCTCGGGCGTTTCCTGGGGCTGCGCAGCCAGCAGGTCACGCACCCGCACCGCGTCGGCGCGGTCCACGGTGGAATGTGCGCTGCGAATCCGCCCATCCAGCGCGCTGAGCGCGTCCAGCACCCGCTTACTGGTGGTTCCCAGCGTTCGGGCCAGCGAATGGACCCTCAACCGGTCGGGCAGGTCCTCGGGCCGGGTCGATTCTTCTGATGGGTCTGCAGTCGGTGCACCGTCTACCACGTATTCTCCTCAAGCCCCCGGGCGCGTCTTTGCGACGCGGCCACGCGAGGGCTTCGCTATAGGCCCGGGTCACTTCTCCCGGGCTTGTGATGGTCTCGCCCCGAGCGGCTCAGGTTAGAACCCACTCGGCGCCGTGCTGAATGACGGCCTGACATGCAGCAAACCAAGGCGACGAGGCTATGGTCGCGCTTGTCCAAGTCTTCATTCGGGTGTCTGACGCCGGTCCGGCGACGTTCACCCGAGATCAGTATCCCACATCACGTCGGCGGCTAACCCACACCTGATGCAGCCCGGTCGGGCGAACCCCGGTAATTTCCGCGCCGCGGGACCGATCGTCGCAGCTCTAGGCGCCGGGAAACCAGAGCCCGATTTCTCGCTTCGCCGACTCGATCGAATCAGAACCGTGCACCAGATTGAACTGCGTCTCCAGCCCGAAATCACCCCGAATCGTGCCGGGGATCGCCTTCTCAACCGGGTCGGTACCGCCCGCGAGCTGCCTAAACGCCGCGATCGCCCGCGGTCCCTCCACGATGGCCGCCACCACCGGCCCCGAGGTGATGAATTCCAGCAACGACGCGAAGAATGGCTTGCCCTCATGTTCCGCGTAATGCTCGGCGGCGAGATCTTGGCCTACGTGCCGGAGTTCCAGCGCGGCGATGGTGAGGCCTTTTCGCTCGATGCGGCCGATGATCTCCCCCACCAGCTGTCGCTGGACGCCGTCCGGCTTGATCAGTACCAATGTCCGTTCGGTCACGGCGGACAGCGTACATAACCAGGTGGCAAAGCAGCGGGTCCGTGCTGGTCCTTGCCGCCGGCCTACCCCTGTCTGCGCCGAACCTCGGCCCGGAAGTAGGCGATCAAGCCCCACAGCCCGGTGAACAGCACACCGATGAACCCCACCCCGGGGTACACGGCGAAGCCGGCGAGCAGGATCACCTGCACGCCGAGGTTGGCCCAGATCGCCCAGGGTTTGCGCTGCACCCCGCCCATCAGGATCAGCAGTACGGCCAGGCCGATCAGGTAGGTCAGCGACGCCGTCGTCAGGCCTCCGCCGACCGCGCCCACCACCGGTATCGCCAGCAGCACCACGATCGCTTCCAGAAACAGCGTCAGGGCCATCACCGCGCCGAAGCTGCGCCAGGGGTCGGCCTGGGGCGGCGGGGTCGGCTCCTCGGGGTTCTCGGGTGAGTCCGGTTGGCTCACTGCGGATCACGTCCGAACAGGGTGCGCGCCGCGCCGGCGGTGACGACCGAGCCGGTGATGACGATGCCGGTTCCGGAGAAGTCTTCCGCGTTCCCGTCGAGCGCGGCGTCGTCGACCAGCGCGGTCGCGACGTCGATGGCGTCGCGCAGGTTCTGGGCGGTGCTCACCCTGTCGGGCCCGAATGCCTCGCGCGCCGCCAGGGCCAGTGACTCGATGTCGAGCGCGCGCGGGGACCCGTTGTGGGTCACCACGACGGCGTCGAACACCGGCTGCAGGGCGGCGAGGATGCCGTCGACGTCCTTGTCGGCGAGCACGCTGAGCACCCCGACCAGATAGCGGAAGTCGAATTCGCCGGCCAGCGTCTGCGCCAGCGCGGCCGCGCCGGCGGGATTGTGCGCGGCGTCGAGGAACACCGTGGGCGTGCTGCGCATCCGCTCCAGCCGGCCGGGGCTGGAGACGCCGGCGAAACCGGCGCGGACGGCCTCGACGTCGAGCTGACGCTGCGCGCCGGCGCCGAAGAAGGCCTCGACCGCCGCCAACGCCAGCGCCGCGTTGTGCGCCTGGTGTTCGCCGTGCAGCGGCAGGTAGACATCGGAATACACCCCGCCAAGCCCCTGCAACTGCAGCACCTGCCCGCCGACCGCGACCTGGCGGCCCAGCACGGCGAACTCCGAATCCTCGCGGGCCACCGCGGCATCGGCTTGCACGGTTTGAGCGAGCAACACTTCCATCGCCTCGGGCGCCTGGCGCGCGATGACCGCCACGGTGTCGGGCGCGCCCTCGGGCGCCCTGGTGATGATGCCGGCCTTCTCCCCGGCGATGCCGGCCAGGTCGTCGCCCAAATATTCGACGTGGTCGATGGCGATCGGTGTGATGACCGCCACCGGCGCGTTGATCACGTTGGTGGCATCCCATCGGCCGCCCATCCCCACCTCGACCACGGCGACGTCGACGGGGGCGTCGGCGAACGCGGCGAAGGCCATCGCGGTCAGCACCTCGAACTTGCTCATGGCGGGTCCGCCGTCGGCTTGCGATTGCGCGTCAACCATCTGCACGAACGGCTCGATCTCGCGGTAGGTCGCCACGTACTGCGCCGGGCTGATCGGCTTGGCATCGATCGAGATGCGTTCGACCGTCGACTGCAGGTGGGGGCTGGTGGTGCGCCCAGTGCGACGCTGTAGCGCGGTGATCAGCGCGTCGACCATGCGGGCCACCGAGGTCTTGCCGTTGGTGCCGGCGACGTGGATCGACGGGTAGGCCAGTTGCGGGGAACCCAACAGGTCCATCAGCGCGCTGATCCGGGTCAGACTCGGCTCGATTTTGGTCTCCGGCCAGCGCTGGTCCAGCAGATGCTCGACCTGCAACAAGGATGCGATCTCGTCCGGGGTGGGGTCCGGGGAGGGGACCTCGCTGGGGGCTTCGGGGTCTTCAGCCCACTCGGGCGGCTCCGTCATTGCAGCCCGGCCAGCCGCGCGTTGATCCGCTCGGTTTCTTCCTGGGCCAGGCGTTGACGGTCCCGGATCTTGTCGACGACGTTCTGCGGCGCCTTGCCCAGGAAGTCCTCGTTGGCCAATTTGGCCGTGGTCGACGCCAACTCCTTGTGCGCCGCGGCCAGATCCTTTTCCAGCCGGCGACGCTCGGCGGCGACGTCGATCGTGCCCGAGGTGTCGATCTCGACGAGGTCTGTGCCGAGCCCCCGCCGCACCTCCAGTGACGCCGTCGGGTTGAAGTCGGGACCCGGTGCCGTCAGCGAGGTCAGGGCCATCACATGCGCGCTCAGGTTCCCCGCACCGGCCAGGCGGGCCGGCACCTTCTGGCGGTCGGCCAGACCCTGATCGCTGCGGAACCGCCGCACCTCGGTGATCAGCTTCTGCGCATCGTCGACCCATTGCGCCGCAACAGGATCCAGCGCGATACCCGACGATTTCGGCCACTCGGCGATCACCAGGGACTCCTGGTTGGTCAGGGCCTGCCACAGCGCCTCGGTGACGAACGGGATCACCGGGTGCAGCAGCCGCAGCAGTGTGTCGAGCACCTCGGCCAGCACCGCGGTGGTGTGCGCGTTGCCCTCGGCGAGTTGCACCTTCGCCCACTCGACGTACCAGTCGCAGAATTCGTCCCACGTGAAGTGGTAGAGCGCCTCACAGGCCCGGCTGAACTCGTAACCGTCGAGCGCCGAATCCACCTCGGCGCGAACCTCTTCCAGCCGCCCGAGGATCCAGCGGTCGGCTTCGGTCAGCTCCACGAGATCGGGTAGCGGCGCCGGGCTGGCACCATTGAGCAGCGCGAACCGGGTGGCATTGAACAGCTTGGTGACGAAAGCGCGCGACGCCCGGACAGCGTCCTCGCCGACGGACAGGTCGCCGCCGGCGCTGGCGCCGCGGGCCAACGTGAACCGCAGCGCGTCGGCGCCGAAGAGTTCCACCCAGTCCAGCGGGTCGATGACGTTGCCCTTGGACTTGCTCATCTTGCGGCCCGACTCGTCGCGGATCAGCCCGTGCAGGAAGACATCGGTGAACGGCACCTGCGGGCCGCGGCGGCCGTCCAGGGTGATGGCGTCGTCGTCACCGACGAAGGTGCCGAACATCATCATCCTGGCCACCCAGAAGAACAAGATGTCGTAACCGGTGACCAGAACGCTTGTCGGGTAAAACTTTTCAAGCTCGGGAGTCTTCTCCGGCCAGCCCAGGGTGGAAAACGGCCACAACGCCGAGGAGAACCAGGTGTCCAAGACGTCGGGGTCTTGCTCCCAGCCTTCTGGCGGCGTTTCGTCGGGTCCCACGCAGCGCTGTGCACCGTCGGGCCCGTACCAGATCGGGATGCGGTGTCCCCACCACAGCTGCCGGGAGATGCACCAGTCGTGCATGTCGTCGACCCAGGCGAACCACCGCGGTTCCAGGCTGGCCGGATGAATCACGGTGTCCCCGTTGCGCACCGCGTCGCCGGCCGCCTTGGCCAGTGATTCCACCCGGACCCACCACTGCAGCGAGAGCCGCGGCTCGATCGGCTCGCCGCTGCGCTCGGAGTGCCCGACGCTGTGCAGGTAGGGCCGCTTCTCCTCGACGATCCGGCCGTCGGCGGCCAAGGCCTCGCGCACCGCGACGCGGGCCTCGAAGCGGTCCATGCCGTCGAATTGCGTTCCGGTGCCGGTGATCCGGCCCCGGGTGTCCATGATCGAGATCATCGGCAGCTGGTGCCGCATCCCGATCTCGAAGTCGTTGGGGTCATGCGCTGGCGTGACTTTGACTGCGCCGGTGCCGAATTCGGCGTCCACGTGCTCGTCGGCGACCACCACGAGTTGGCGGTCCACAAACGGGTGCGGCAGGCTGGTGCCGACCAGGTGGCGGTAGCGGTCGTCGTCGGGATGCACCGCGATGGCGGTGTCACCGAGCATCGTCTCCATCCGGGTGGTGGCGACCACGATGTGCGGTTGCGCGTCGTCCATCGAGCCGTACCGGAAGGACACCAGTTCGCCCTCGACGTCAAGGTAATTGACCTCGAGGTCCGAGATCGCCGTCTCGAGAATCGGCGACCAGTTGACCAGCCGCTCGGCCTGATAGATCAACCCGGCGTCATAGAGCCGCTTGAAGATCGTGCGGACCGCCCGTGACAGGCCCTCGTCCATGGTGAACCGGTCGCGGCTCCAGTCCACCCCGTCACCGAGCCGGCGCATCTGGCCGCCGATGGCGCCGCCGGACTCGCGTTTCCAGTCCCAGACCTTCTCGACGAACAGCTCCCGGCCGAAGTCCTCTTTGGTCTTGCCGTCGACCGCAAGCTGCTTTTCCACCACGCTCTGCGTGGCGATACCGGCGTGGTCCATGCCCGGCTGCCACAACACCTCATATCCCTGCATCCGCTTGCGGCGGGTCAGGGCGTCCATCATCGTGTGTTCCAGCGCATGACCCATGTGCAGGCTGCCGGTCACGTTGGGCGGTGGCAGCACGATCGAGTAGCCGGGCTTGGCGCTGGCCGGGTCCGCCGCGAAGTATCCGGCGTCCACCCACGTCTGGTAGATCGCGCTTTCGGCCGCAGTGGGATCCCACGACTTGGGCAGGTCGGTGGCGGGGCTGCGGCTGGCGGTCACCCGTCAATTCTAGGGAGCGCTGTTTACCCTCGTGTAAGTGCCCGAACCGTGAGCCGGGTCACTCCCCGAGCCGGTCAACCTGCAATGACACGCCCGCGGCGGGGAAGCGGTCCAGCAGCGCGTCGCCCATCGCAGCCGCGGGCGTGAGGACGCCGTGCAAGTCTGGGAGCTTGTCACGGTCGAATGCCAGCGCCAGGCCACACTCCCCCAACAACACCGACGTCGCCTTGTAGCCGGGGTCTCCGCGCTGCTCCATGCGCGCCACATACCGGGCGCCGGTGCTCGTCGTGGTGTAGGTCTCGATGCGGTAGTAGCCGCGCTCCCGGGTGGCCGGACTGGGGCCGGTGCCGGGTTTCGGCACGATGCGCTCCACCAGCCGACGCGGCAGCAGCCGGAAATAACGGCTGCCCAGGCCGAACGTCGCGGCCCCAACCCCGCCCACCACGGCGGAGGCGACCGGCGCGATCGGCGACGACCCCAAGCTCATGCTTTCGCTGTAACGCAAGTCACGGCCGTAGGCCCAGTCCAGCAACGCGTTGCTGCGCCGCACAATTCGGGTGTTGTACGGCGCCATCAAGAAGCCCGCCGTCCACAGCCCGCTCAGTTCCGGCGCGATCCGACGACCTCGACGCCAGGGCAGATCGGGCTGCGGGCCGATGTCGGGCTCGGCGCCGCGGTCGCTGCTGAGCGTGTACGGGTCGGCGAGTTGGCGGCGGGCCTCGGGATCGCGGGAGGCGGTGTCCAGCACCTCCAACATCGACGCGACGGTGCCGCCGGACACCCCGCCGGAGAAGGAACGGACCACCAGGTCGGTGTCGACCAACTCGCCGGAGCCGTCGTCACGCGCCGCGCGGTACAGCCCATACACACTGAGGTCCGAAGGGACGGAATCGAATCCGCACGCATGCACAATGCGGGCGCCGGTATCCGCGGCCTGTTTGTGGAATTGGTCGATGCTCTCGCGCACGAACGGAGCCTCCCCGGTCAGGTCGGCGTAATCGGTGCCCGCCGCGGCGCAGGCGGCCACCAGCGGCAGCCCGTAGCGGGCGTAGGGGCCGACCGTGGTGATGACGACTTGGGTGCGGGCCGCCATCTCGTTCAGCGTCGAGGGCGATGAGGCGTCCGCGTTCAGGACGGGCCACGACTGCGCGGTTTCGCCCAGCGTGTCGCGGACGGCACGCAATCGGTCGGGCGATCTGCCGGCCAGCGCGATCCGTTTGTCCGGTGCCGAGCCGGCCAGGTATTCGGCGGTGAGCTTCCCGACGAAGCCGGTGGCCCCGTACAGCACAATGTCGAATTCGCGCGGCGTTGCGGTCACGGGGCCGACGCTACCCGACGCCGGGCGCGGCGACGGCTGGAGTGAAGGAGTGCCGGGCACGGGGCCCGGCACTCATTATATGTATGGCGGCGAAGCCGTCGATCAGCCGCGGCGTCCGCAGACCGGCCACGCGCCGATGCCCTGCGAATGCAGCACGTTCTCGGCGACGCGGATCTGCTCCTCGCGGCTCGCGCCGGACGGGGAGCCACTGCCCCCGTTGGAGCGCCAGGTGCTCGGGGTGAACTGCAGGCCGCCCGAGAAGCCGTTGCCGGTGCTGATCCCCCAGTTACCGCCGGACTCGCACTGCGCGATCGCGTCCCAGTTCACGCTGTACGCCCTGACGGGCGGGGGCGGCGGGACGTCCGGGCCCGGAGGCGGAACGTTCGGGTCGAATCCCGCGGGCGCCGGCGGCGCAGCGTCCGGAGCCGGCGGAGCGTCCGGAGCCGGGGGCAACGGCGCGTCCGGGGCCGGAGGCGCGTCTGGGGCCTCTTATA
>NZ_LZHT01000111.1 GCF_001667315.1 Mycobacterium sp. 852002-10029_SCH5224772 | reverse complement strand
GACCCGCACGACGGTGTCTACACCGCGGCGCGCCTGGCCAAGGACGAGGGCGTGCCCATCTCGACGATCTCGTTCGGAACCAAGGGCGGTGAGATCGAGATGGACGGGCAGCGCGTCGCGGTCCCGGTGGACGATCAGACCCTGCAGAAGATCGGCGAGATCACCGACGGCCAGGCCTTCCACGCCGACAGCCTGGACTCGCTGGAGAACGTGTACACGACGCTGCAGCGCCAGATCGGCTACGAAACCGTCAAGGGCGATGCCAGCCTGGCCTGGATGCTGCTCGGTGCCGTCGTGATGGCCGGCGCCGTGCTGGCCGGCCTGCTGCTGAACCGCCGGCTGCCCGCCTGATACGCGCTAGGTCGGCAGGCGCCGATTGATCAACAGCGCCAACGCGGTCGCGATCAGTGCGGCCAGCACCCCGAGGCGCAGCCAGCCGGCGCTGCCCGGGCCCGGCACCGTGCGGTAACCGATCTCGTTCTCGATCGCGTTGTAGCTCTTTTCGAGCTCGCCGAGGTTGGTGGCGGTGTAGGGCTGCCCGCCGGAGAGTCTGGCGATCGTCTTCATCTGGTCGGTCGACACCGGGACCGCGACGCGCTGCCCGTCCATCTCGATCTCACCGCCCTTGGTTCCGAACGAGATCGTCGAGATGGGCACGCCCTGGCCCTTGGCCAGGCGCGCCGCGGTG
>NZ_LZHT01000110.1 GCF_001667315.1 Mycobacterium sp. 852002-10029_SCH5224772 | reverse complement strand
CGACAACGCGCTGAGCGACGGCGAGGTCTCCGCCGAAGAGCATCGGGAAAGGGTCAGCGCGGCGACCAAAGCGGTGATCGCCGCCGAAGACCGCAACTTCTACTCCAACCCCGGGTTCGACTTCAGCGGTTTTGCGCGGGCAGTGAACAACAACTTGTTCGGCAGCGGCGACCTGCAGGGTGGGTCGACGATCACCCAGCAATACGTGAAGAACGCACTCGTCGGTTCGGCGCAGCACGGCATCAGCGGCCTGATGCGCAAGGCCAAGGAATTGGTCATCGCCACCAAGATGTCGGGGGAGTGGTCCAAAGACGAAGTGCTGCAGTCCTATCTGAACATCATCTACTTCGGCCGCGGTGCCTACGGCATTTCGGCGGCGGCGAAGGCCTATTTCGACAAGCCCGTCGAGCAGCTCACCGTCTCGGAGGGGGCGCTGCTGGCGGCCCTGATTCGGCGGCCCTCGACCCTGGACCCGGCCGTCGACCCCAAGGGCGCCCTGGCCCGCTGGGACTGGGTGCTCGACGGCATGGTGGAGACCAAGGCGCTGTCATCGAACGACCGCGCCGCGCAGGTGTTCCCACAGACAGTGCCGCCCGATCAGGCGCGCGCGCAGAACCAGACGACCGGGCCCGACGGGCTGATCGAGCGCCAGGTGACCCGAGAGTTGATGGATCTCTTCAACATCGACGAGCGCACGCTGAACACCCAAGGGCTGCAGGTCACCACCACCATCGATCCCAAGGCCCAGCAGGCCGCCGAAAAGGCCGTGTCGAAATACCTTGACGGCCAGGACCCCGACATGCGCACCGCGGCGGTGTCGGTCGATCCGCGCGACGGCTCCATCCGCGCCTACTACGGCGGCAGCGACGCCAACGGTTTCGACTTCGCTCAGGCCGGATTGCAGACCGGGTCGTCGTTCAAGGTGTTCTGCTTGATAGCCGCGCTCGAGCAGGGGATCGGCCTGGGCTTTCAGGTGGACAGCTCGCCCTTGACCGTCGACGGTATCAAGATCACGAACGTCGAGGGTGAAAGTTGCGGGACGTGCAACATCGCCCAGGCGCTCAAGCAATCGCTGAACACCTCGTATTACCGGCTGATGCTCAAGCTCAAGGGCGGACCACAGGCCGTGGCGGACGCCGCGCACCGGGCCGGCATCGCGACCAGCTTCCCCGGTGTGGCCCACACGCTGTCCGAGGACGGCAAGGGTGGACCACCGAACAACGGAATTGTGTTGGGTCAGTATCAAACCCGCGTGTTCGACATGGCCTCGGCGTACGCCACGCTGGCCGCCTCCGGCGTCTATCACCGTCCGCATTTCGTGCAGAAGGTGGTCAACTCCGACGGCCAGGTGCTCTTCGATGCCGCCCAATCCGAGAACAACGGCGAGCAGCGCATCCCCAAGGCCGTTGCCGACAACGTCACCGCGGCCATGGCGCCGATCGCCAGCTACTCACGCGGCCACGCCCTGGCCGGCGGCAGGCCGTCGGCGGCCAAGACCGGCACCACGCAGCTGGGTGACACCAACTCGGACAAGGACGCCTGGATGGTCGGCTACACACCGTCGCTGTCGACGGCCGTGTGGGTGGGTACGGCCAAAGGCGACGAGCCGCTGGTAACGGCTTCGGGCGCACCGGTTTACGGGTCGGGCCTGCCATCGGACATCTGGAAGTCCACTATGGACGGGGCGCTCAAGGGCACCTCGAACGAATCCTTCCCCAAGCCCGCCGAGATCGGCGGCTATGCGGGCGTGCCGGCACCACCGCCCCCGCCGAAGGCACCGCCCTCGGAGACCGTCATCCAGCCCAGCATTGAAGTGGCGCCGGGCATCACCATCCCGGTCGGTCCGCCCACGACGATCACGCTGGCGCCACCGCCGCCCGCGGGCGGCCCGCCGGGCTCCCCGGAGCCGGGTGGTGGCGCCCCGCCGGGTGGACCTCAAGCGCCGCCACCGCCGCCGTGACCGGGCCCGCGGAACCCGGCGCCACCATTTCACCGCGACCGCTGGCCGCGGATCTACGTAGCGTCGGCAACCGAGACTGCCCGAGCCGCACGGACTTTCTGGGCGCCGCACTTGCCGACGTCGTCGGGGGACCGGTGGGCCGCCACGCGCTGATCGGCCGCGCTCGGTTGATGACCCCGCTGCGGGTGATGTTCCTGATCGGGCTGGTCTTTTTGGCGCTCGGCTGGTCGACCAAAGCCGCCTGTCTGCAAGGCGCCGGTACCGGCACCGGCGATCAGCGCGTGGCCAACTGGGACAACCAGCGCGCCTACTACGAGTTGTGCTACTCCGATACGGTGCCGCTCTACGGCGCGGAATTGTTGAGCCAGGGCAAGTTTCCGTACAAGTCGAGCTGGATCGAGACCGACTCCACCGGCGCCCAGCAGATCCGCTACGACGGGAAGCCCGCGGTGCGGTACATGGAGTATCCGGTGCTGACGGGGATGTATCAGTACGTGTCGATGGCGTTGGCCAAGACCTACACCGCGCTGAGCAAGCTCGCCCCGCTTCCGGTGGTCGCCGAGGTGGTGATGTTCTTCAATGTCTCGGCGTTCGGGCTGGCGCTGGCGTGGCTGGCCACGGTCTGGGCGTCCGCGGGCCTGTCCGGGCGGCGGGTCTGGGATGCGGCCCTGGTGGCGGCGTCACCGGTGCTGATCTTTCAGATCTTCACCAACTTCGATGCGCTGGCAACGGGTTTCGCGATGGCCGGATTGCTGGCGTGGGCGCGGCGAAAGCCGGCCCTCGCCGGCGTGCTGATCGGTTTGGGCGCCGCGGCAAAGCTGTATCCGCTGCTGTTCCTGGGACCCATGCTGCTGCTGGGGATCCGGACCGGGCGGCTGCGGGCGTGGAGCCGCACGGCGGTCGCGGCCGTGGTGACCTGGTTGTTGGTGAACCTGCCTGTGCTGGTGTTCTTTCCGCGCGGATGGTCGGAGTTCTTCCGGCTCAATACGCGACGGGGCGACGACATGGACTCGTTGTACAACGTCGTCAAGTCGTTTACCGGCTGGCGGGGGTTCGATCCCAAGATCGGGTTCTGGCAGCCGCCGACGGTGCTGAACACGGTCGTTGCAGTGCTGTTCGTGACATGTTGTGTGGCAATCGCGTTCATCATCTTGACGGCTCCGCGGCGGCCGCGGGTGGCGCAGGTGTTGTTCCTGGTGGTGGCGGCCTTCCTGCTGACCAACAAGGTGTGGAGCCCGCAGTTCTCGCTGTGGCTGGTACCGCTGGCCGTGCTCGCGCTGCCGCACCGGCGGGTGCTGCTGGCATGGATGACCATCGACGCGCTGGTGTGGATACCGCGGATGTACTACCTGTACGGCAACCCGAACCGTTCGCTGCCGGAGCAGTTCTTCACGACCACGGTGCTGTTGCGCGACGTCGCGGTCATGGCGTTGTGCGCGTTAGTGATTCGGCAGATTTATCGGCCCGACGAGGATTTGGTGCGCTGGGCCGGACGGGTGGACGATCCGGCGGGTGGTCCGTTCGACCGCGCACCCGACGCCCCGCCCGATTGGCTGCCGGATTGGCTGCGACCGCCGGGGTCGCGCCGCGCGAGCGCACCCGCGTCCGACGACGCCGACAAACAACCCGCGATGGCAAGCGGCACCAGGACGGCATGACGCCATGACGCAGGTCGCCATTCCGCTCTTCCCGCGCTTCACCGCGCTCGACGCGGTGGGACCCTACGAGGTGCTGCAACGCATCCCGTCGATCGACGTCGTGTTCGTCGGGCACCAGCGCGGTGAGGTGCGGACCGAGAACGGAATGCTCGGCGTCAGCTGCGACGCCACCTTCGACGAGGTGAGTGCGCCGGACGTGGTGGTGTTCCCCGGCGGCATCGGCACCCGCCAGCTGATCCACGACGAGGCCATCCGGGCCTGGCTGCAGGCGGTGCATCCGAACACCCGGTTCACCACCTCGGTGTGCACCGGCGCACTGCTGCTGGCCGCGGCCGGGCTGCTGGACGGGCTGACCGCCACCACCCACTGGGGGGCCGCCGACCTGCTCAACGATTTGGGCGCCCGCTATGTGGCCGAACGAGTCGTCGAACACCTACCGCAGCGGATCATCACCGCGGCGGGGGTGTCCAGCGGCATCGACATGGCCTTGCGGCTGGTGGAGTTGCTCGTCGATCGCGGGGCCGCACAGGCGGCTCAGCTGCTCATCGAGTACGACCCGCAGCCGCCGTTCGACTCCGGTGCGCTCGCCAAGGCCGACCCGGAGACGGTGGCCAGGGCCAAGGAATACTCGGCCGCCCGGAAATAGCGACGTTGCGTCGTCGCCCGGATTTTTCTGGTCAGCCCGGTATCCGGTAGCCTGGGGCGGTTGCCGACGCAGGCGACCCTCCTGTCACGGATCGACCGTGGCCGTTTGAGACCAGAGGAGGTGGTGAGGTTTCCATGCGTCCATACGAAATCATGGTCATTCTTGACCCCACGCTCGACGAGCGCACCGTTGCCCCGTCCTTGGAGACGTTCCTCAACGTCGTCCGCAAGGACGGTGGATCCGTCGACAAGGTCGACATCTGGGGCCGGCGCCGGCTGGCCTACGAGATCGCCAAGCACGCCGAAGGCATCTACGTTGTCGTCGACCTGAAAGCCGAGCCGGCGACGGTGTCCGAACTCGACCGCCAGCTCAGCCTCAACGAGTCGGTCCTGCGCACCAAGGTGATGCGCACCGACAAGCACTAACAATCGTGGCCGCGCCGTGGACCCACGGCGGGATGCACCTGCGTAGGCTCAGCGAGAACACGCTCATGACATCCACTACCGGAGCGGCGAGGAACAGCGTGGAACGAGGAGGAAACTGTGGCTGGTGACACCACTATCACCGTTGTCGGAAACCTGACCGCAGACCCTGAGCTGCGGTTCACCCCGTCGGGTGCCGCCGTTGCGAATTTCACGGTGGCGTCCACACCCCGGATCTATGACCGCCAGAGCGGGGAGTGGAAAGACGGTGAGGCGCTGTTCCTGCGCTGCAACATCTGGCGGGAAGCCGCCGAGAACGTCGCCGAAAGCCTCACCCGCGGCTCCCGGGTGATCGTCACGGGCCGGCTCAAGCAGCGTTCGTTCGAGACGCGCGAAGGTGAGAAGCGCACCGTCTTCGAGGTCGAGGTCGACGAGATCGGCCCCTCGCTGCGGTATGCCACAGCCAAGGTCAACAAGGCCTCGCGCAGCGGTAGCGGCGGTGGCGGCTTCGGCGGCGGTGGCGGCGGCGGTGGCGGCGGAGGTGGATCCCGCCAGCAGGCGGCGCCCGCGAGCGGCGCACCGGCCGACGACCCGTGGGGCAGTGCGCCGGCATCGGGTTCGTTCGGCGGCGGCGACGACGAACCGCCGTTCTGACAAAACTTCAGCAGTAGAAAAGGGAAAGAAAGACAGACATGGCCAAGTCCAACAAGCGGCGCCCGGCTCCGGAAAAGCCGGTCAAGGCGCGTAAATGTGTCTTCTGTTCGAAGAAGGGACAAGCGATCGACTACAAGGACACCGCGTTGCTGCGCACGTACATCAGTGAGCGCGGCAAGATCCGGGCGCGCCGTGTGACCGGCAACTGTGTGCAGCACCAGCGCGACGTCGCGATCGCGGTGAAGAACGCCCGCGAGGTTGCTCTGCTGCCCTTCACCTCCTCGGCGCGATAGTCGCCGCGCCTCTTTTAACCCAACTGAAAGTACGAAACGATGAAGCTGATTCTGACGGCTGACGTCGACCACCTTGGTACCGTCGGCGACACTGTCGAGGTCAAGGACGGTTACGGCCGCAACTACCTGCTCCCGCGCGGCCTGGCGATCGTGGCCTCGCACGGCGCGCAGAAGCAGGCCGACGATATCCGCCGGGCCCGCGAAACCAAGTCGGTGCGCGACCTCGGCCACGCCAACGAACTCAAGACGGCGATCGAGGCGCTGGGACCGGTCTCACTGCCGGTGAAGACCTCGGCGGATTCCGCGAAGCTGTTCGGTTCGGTGACGGCCGGCGATGTCGTCGCCGCGATCAAGAAGGCGGGCGGCCCCAACCTGGACAAACGGATCGTCCGGTTGCCCAAGTCGCACATCAAAGCCCTCGGTACCCACCCGGTCGCGGTGCACCTGCACCCCGAGGTCGACGTCGAGGTCGCGCTCGAGGTAGTCGCGCAGAGCTAAGCGCCCCACATTCGCTCATTCCCGGCGGTGGCCCTGATCGGCCGCCGCCGGGCTTCGTTGCGCTGCGGGCTTGCGGTTGCGCTCCACTCCGGCCGGTCGCGGAGGTGCTCCTTGGCGAACGATTTTCGGGGTGCGTTCGGACGGTGCCCGTTACCGGCCCGTAACGCTGGGAAAATGTGGTGGAAAGCCAACACGCCCGGGACGGCAACCTGGCCCGACACGCCGTAGAGATTCTTGTCCACACCAATTTAGTGGCGTTGTATGGCCGGTATCTGCGCCGATGTCCTCGCCCTTTGCATTAATCCACAGGTTCTCCACACCCCGCTCAACACACGAGTCGACGGATATGCACACACGATGCACAGCTTCATGAACAGCACCCCATTTCCCTACTAGCCAGCAACGTCTAACGTCGTCCCGGCGCCGGCGTGCGGGCGCTCCGGGCGAAGGTGTCAGCATCTTGACCCAACCCTTAAATGTCAGCTATCGAATGTATGTTCGGATGCGTGGGTAACGGGAGAAGGGAATCCATGGCTGTCGTCGATGCTCTGACGTCGGGCATGGATGCATCGTCGCCGAGCGAGGATTTCGGACGTCAGCCACCGCAGGACCTCGCGGCCGAACAGGCCGTCCTGGGCGGCATGCTGCTGAGCAAGGACGCCATCGCCGATGTGCTCGAGCGGCTGCGGCCCGGGGACTTCTACCGCCCGGCGCACCAGAACGTCTACGACGCGATCCTGGACCTGTACGGGCGCGGCGAGCCGGCCGACGCCGTCACGGTCGCCGCGGAGTTGGACCGCCGCAACCTGCTGCGCCGGATCGGCGGCGCCCCGTATCTGCACACGCTGATCTCGACGGTGCCCACGGCGGCCAACGCCGGCTACTACGCGACCATCGTGGCCGAGAAGGCGCTGCTGCGGCGCCTCGTCGAGGCCGGCACGCGGGTCGTGCAGTACGGCTACGCGGGTGCCGAGGGCGCCGATGTGGCCGAGGTGGTCGACCGTGCGCAGGCCGAGATCTACGAGGTGGCCGACCGGCGGACGACGGAGGATTTCGTCCCGCTCGAGGATCTGCTGCAGCCGACGATGGACGAGATCGACGCCATCGCGTCGAACGGCGGCGTGGCGCGCGGCGTGCCGACCGGTTTCACCGAACTCGACGAGGTGACCAACGGTTTGCATGCCGGCCAGATGATCATCGTCGCGGCCCGACCTGGAGTCGGGAAGGCGCTCGCGTTGGACACGCTGCTGCCCACGCCGACGGGCTGGACGACGATGGGTGATGTCGCGGTCGGTGACGAGTTGCTCGGCGCCGACGGACAGCCGACGCGGGTGGTGGCCGCGACCGACGTGATGCTGGGACGGCCATGCTATGAGGTGGAATTCTCTGACGGGACAGTGATCGTCGCCGACGCTGCGCATCAGTGGCTGACCGAGACGCGCGCATCCCGGAAGTCAGCGCAAGCGGCGGCGGTGGGCTACAACCGGTCCAAGAATCAACGCACCTTCGCGGCGGTGCGAACGACGGCGGAGATCGCCGGAAGTCTGCGCTGCCCCACTCAAGACCGGCGACTGAACCACAGCGTCGTCAATGCGCAGGCACTCGACCTTCCGGATCGCGAGTTCTTGGTGCCCCCTTACACCCTCGGTGCCTGGCTGGGGGATGGCACCAGTGCGGCGGCCCAGATCACCGCGGTCGATCCTGAGATCGTCATGCGCATCGAAGCGGACGGCGTCGTAGCGGTTCCCTCGGAATCCGCTCGCTACCGGTACCAGCTCCGTCTGCCGGCTCAGGCTGATCAAGCCCCGCGCCACTGCGTGGTCTGCGGCAAGTCGTTCATTCCCCAAACCAGTCAGGTGCGGACCTGCGGACGCTCGTGCGGTGGCCGGGCACGGTTCGTCTCCGCCCCCGTGCCGAGCCCCACCTGCGTTCGCTGCGGGGGGCCATCCGCGGGGCTGCGGTTGTGCCAGAGATGCCATTCCGCGGTAGGCACCTTGCAGGCGCGCCTGCGCACGATCGGCGTGCTTGGGAACAAGCACATCCCAGTCGAATACCTGCGGGGATCCGAGACGCAGCGGCGCGCGCTGCTCGCCGGCTTGCTCGATACCGATGGAACCGTGACGGCGGGTGGCGCCGTCCAATTTTCAGTCACTAGCCAACGGCTGGCGCGCGATGTCAGCGAGCTTGTCGTCGGCCTTGGCTATCGCTGCCAAACCTCGACTAAGCGCGTCCGAGGCCGTTACGAGTGGTCCAGCATCGCGTACACCCTGACTTTTTCCACGGAAGACAAAGTGTTCGCCTTGGAGCGAAAGGCCATAGTGCACAAGGAGCGCCGTGCCAGAGTCGGCACCACGCGCTCTGGGTCCCGCTTCATTGTGGACGTCCGCCCGATCGAGACAGTTGCCGTGCGTTGTGTCGAAGTGGACAACGACAGCCACATGTACCTGGCGAGCAACGCGATGATCCCGACCCACAACTCCACCCTTGGCCTGGACTTCCTGCGGTCGTGTTCGATCAAGCACCGGATGGCCAGCGTCATCTTCTCGTTGGAGATGAGCAAGTCCGAGATCGTCATGCGGTTACTGTCGGCCGAAGCGAAGATCAAACTCGCCGACATGCGTTCCGGCCGGATGAGCGATGAAGACTGGACACGGTTGGCGCGGCGGATGAGCGAAATCAGTGAGGCCCCACTGTATATCGACGATTCGCCCAACCTGACGATGATGGAGATCCGCGCCAAAGCGCGCCGGTTGCGGCAGAAAGCCGACCTGCGTCTGGTCGTGGTCGACTATCTGCAGCTGATGTCGTCGGGCAAGAAGGTTGAATCGCGGCAGCTAGAGGTATCCGAATTCTCGCGCCAGCTCAAGCTTTTGGCGAAGGAACTCGAGGTTCCCGTTGTGGCGATCAGCCAGCTCAACCGTGGTCCCGAGCAACGCACCGACAAAAAGCCGATGCTGTCCGACCTTCGTGAGTCGGGATCGCTGGAGCAGGATGCGGACATGGTCATTTTGCTGAATCGCCCGGACGCGTTCGAGCGCGACGACCCGCGCGGGGGAGAGGCGGATTTCATTCTCGCCAAACACCGCAACGGCCCCACCAAGACGGTGACCGTCGCGCACCAGCTGCATCTGTCGCGGTTCGCCAACATGGCGCGATGACGGTCGTCGTCTGTTCTGGCGGCTGGTGGTGGTTGCCGACGACGAAGTGCAGGGAAGATTGGCAAGCCGGTGCCTCGTGTTAACACTTTGACCGCCGCGGGAGGCCTGTCCGGTGGGTGCCCCGCCGCACGCCAACGCCGAAGACGGTTCTCGGGACTCCCAGTTATGGGGTAAGCTGCACGGCGAATGTGTTCTGCATTCGCAAAAGTAAACGAAAGAAGTACAGGAAATATGGTGCAAGGAACCGTGAAATGGTTCAACGGCGAAAAGGGCTTCGGCTTCATCGCTCCCGATGACGGCAGTGCGGACGTCTTCGTCCACTACTCCGAGATCCAGGGCGGTGGCTACCGCTCACTGGAGGAGAACCAGCGTGTTCAGTTCGAGGTTGGACAGGGCGCCAAGGGCCCCCAGGCCACCGGAGTGACCGCAGTCTGATCTTTACGTAATCTGTGGGCTGGCAAGGGATTATCCGTTGCCAGCCCACAGAGCGTTTTACGGCCGGTGCGGTGGCTCCTCGCCTGATCGGCCCCGTCGTTCCGGGCGGCTGGTGGCGGCGGTTGGGCGGCGCGAGTACACCCCGCAGAACCGCGGGCCCAACATGTTGTCCACACGGGAGGATCCCCGCGCTCCTATCTGCAACTCCCGGTGAAAACAGTCCTTACATCGTGCGCCGACGCCTCGATGTAAGTCAGCCGTAGGTCGTCGCAGCCCGGTCGCGTCAACCCCGACTGGCCAGACCCCTGCGCAACGTGTTGCGGAGGGCAGCCGGAAATCCTGCAACGAGACCCTTGCCAAGATCGTCGATCCGAGATATATAAAAACTATGCCGGATGGCACAGATAACGGATGTGAATAGGCACTAGAAGGGAGTGTTGGAGGTGACGACCATGTTGGTTCGTAGCGATCCGTTTCGTGACCTCGACCGCTTCACTCAGCAGGTGTCGGGTACCGCGGCGCGACCGGCCGCGATGCCGATGGATGCCTGGCGCGACGGCGAGCAGTTCGTGGTCGAATTCGATCTGCCGGGAATCGATGAGCAGTCGCTGGACCTCGATATCGAGCGAAATGTGGTGACGGTGCGCGCCGAGCGCCCCGATGTCGAACCAAGCCGGGAGATGCTCGCAACCGAACGGGCGCGCGGGGTGTTCAGTCGCCAATTGGTGCTCGGCGACAATCTCGACACCGACCATATCGATGCGTGTTATGACGCCGGGGTACTGCGTTTGCGTATCCCTGTGGCCGAGAAGGCAAAGCCGCGCAAGATCGCGGTCAACCGCGGGGGTAGGCAGCAGACCGCAATCAGCGCGTGATGGGCCGGTGTGATGCTGACAGAACTTGGGTTGGTGATGACGCACTGCAGCACCGGGACAGCGGCGCCCGGCGCGGTCACCGACGCATCACCGGGCCAGCAGACAGGGCTTCTGCTGGCCGATGATCCGGAGGTTTCGGTGCTGATAGCCGAGGTCGACGCCATCTTGTGCGCGGCGTCAGCGACCCTGCTTCGTCGGCCGCCGGCGCCACCAGTGACCGGGTGCGCCCTGCTCGGGCCCCGGTCACCTGGTCGGTACTGGGAGGTATGCGCGCAGCCGCGGAGTGCACCCGCGCCCAATGTGCGCGCCGTGCAGCGCAGCCCTCCGCGGCGACCAGTGGCCAGACCCGATGACACCACGATGGAGAAAGGCAGGTGATGACATCACAACGAGGATGAATGGGCCAGTCCGCCAGCCGGGCAATTCCGTGGGCACTACCTCAGTCCTGCACGGATGAGATTAGGCCACTGCCATAGCCAGGCGACTCGTCCCGGGGGCGGGCGGCCCACCCTCGCATCAACCACAATGCTGTCGCCAGAACTCAAACGTGTTGCCTAGTCGGGGTTAATGATTAGACGCGAAGGAAGTGAAGGAAGGGGTAGCCGTGATCGAACACGCCATGCTCAAGAGCCGTGCGCGCAAATACTCCGGCGCGCTGGACAACTTTCTGCCGGTGGAGGCCGACCCCGCCGACTGGGCAGAACAGCAACTGTCAGTGTCCCTGCCCGACGACGAATATCCGTATGTCGGTGGTGACCGCCGCGTGCTGATCACCACGTCAGGCGGTCTCGACATCGACTGATATATCGCCTTGCGTTGAGGCCCAGCGCGTTCGAGTCGGCAAGGTCTGTTCCAAACGACCAGGCATGAGAGTTGTTGGCCGGAGTGTGGCCGGCGTGTGACCTTCCCGCGACCGTGACGAAGGACGCTCATCACGTGACGGTAATCGCGGCAATCTGCGCGCTCACGGCGGCGACCTCCATCGGCTACTACTTCGGGCGCCGGGCGGGCTCGACGCGACCGGGCTGGAAGAAGCGCACCAGCCGGATCGCGCTCGGCAGGCAGGCGCTCAACCTGCTCGCGATGATCACGGTACGCCGGATCCAGCAGAGCTTGCGGTTCGAGCGGAGCTTGTCCGACAGGCGAGGGCCGAGACTGATTGCCCCACTTGGCCTTCTGCGGGGTAGCGTCGTGCGGATGCGGTCGACCTATTAGCTCGGTCCGCATCGACCGTCGCTGAGAAGGAAGAGGGCTGGCATGGCTGCGCTGCAGGGCAAGGTGGCATTGGTGACGGGGGCGTCGTCGGGCCTGGGCGCGGAAACGGCCAAGTTGTTCTCCCGCCAGGGCGCAACGGTTTTCGGCATCGGCCGCGACACCGGCCGCCTGTCCGACGTGTTCGCCGGCGTGGAACGCGGTGGCTACGCATCGATCGACATAGCGTCGGCGCCGGCCTGCAAAGACGCGGTCGAGCAGTGCGTCCGCCAGTTCGGAGGCTTGGACATTCTCGTCAACGTCGCCGGGAAGCACCAGATGCGCCGGACGGAGGCGATGACCGACGACGACTGGGAGCGCGACGTCGCCGTCAACCTGAACGGCCCCAGCTTTCTCTGCCGCGCCGCGCTGCCCCACCTGCTGGAGCGAGGCGGAAACATCGTCAACGTGAGCTCGATCGCCGGAGTCGAGGGCCAGGCGTATTCGGCCGGCTACTGCGCCGCCAAGCATGGGCTGATCGGCCTCACCCGCGCGTTGGCCGTGGAGTACACGGCGGATCGGCTGCGCGTCAACGCCGTGTGCCCGGGCGGCATGCTCACACCCCAAATCGAACAGTTCAGCGCCCCAGACAATCCGAACTACGACCTGATCATGCGCACGGCCTCGCCGCGCGGCATGATGCGGCCCCTCGACGTCGCCAACGCGATTGCCTTCCTCGCAAGCGACGCCGCGGCCGCCATCCACGGCGCCGTCTATCGGGTCGACAACGGCAAAGGCGCTGGATAACGGTTGGGGCACGTTTCGGTCAACCGTCGACATGTCATGCGGCACCGCGATTCTCGTGGCCGACAATTCGGGGCATGAGGCAGTTGCGGGAGCCCGACGGTGGCGCGTGAGATCTCACGGCAGACGTTTCTGCGGGGCGCCGTCGGAGCGCTAGCCGCCGGAGCGGTTCTCAGCTCCCCCCGGGCGGTCGCCGATCCAAGGCCTTCCGGGTGGGAAGGCCTTTCCACCGCCCTCGGCGGCAAGGTGTTGCTTCCGGATAATCCCCAATTTGCCAGCGCCAAGCAGGTTTTCAACACCAATTACAACGGGTCCACGCCGGCCGCGGTCGTCACCCCGACGTCGGCGGCCGACGTGCAAAAGGCGATGGCGTTCGCCGCCGCCCACAACCTCAAGGTCGCTCCGCGCAGCGGCGGGCATTCCTACATCGGCGCGTCGACTGCGAACGGCACCATGGTGCTCGACCTGCGTCAACTGCCCGGGGATGCCAACTACGACGCCGCCACGGGGCAGGTCACGGTGACACCGGCGACCAGTCTGTACACCATGCACCGGACTCTGGCCGCGGCCGGCCGGGGCGTGCCGACGGGCACCTGCCCGTCGGTCGGTGCGGCGGGGCACGCGCTGGGCGGCGGCCTGGGCGCCCAGTCCCGGCATGCGGGCCTGCTCTGTGACCAGTTGACGTCGGCATCGGTGGTGTTGCCCAACGGCCAGGCGGTCACCGCGTCCGCCGCCAGCAACCCTGACCTGTTCTGGGCGCTGCGGGGCGGCGGTGGCGGCAACTTCGGTGTGACGACTTCGCTGACTTTCGCCACATTCCCCACCAAGGACGTCGACGTCGTCAACCTCAACTTCCCGCCGGAGTCGTTCGCCCAGGTCCTCGTCGGATGGCAGAACTGGCTGCGCACCGCGGACCGCAACAGCTGGGCACTGGCCGACGCCACCGTTGACACGACGGGCATGCATTGCCGAATCATGGCGACCTCTCCGGCCGGGTCGGGTAACAGCACGGCGGCGGCCATCACCCAAGCGGTCGGAATGCAGCCGTCCGGCATCGAGAACCACACCTTCAACTACCTGGACCTGGTGAACTACCTGGCCGTCGGGAACCTCAACCCGTCGCCGCTCGGGTACGTCGGCGGATCCGACGTCTTCTCCACCGTGAACGCGGGGGTGGCACAGGGGATCGCCGCGGCGGTCAATGCCTTTCCCCGCGGAGCCGGCCGCATGTTGGCGATCATGCACGCGCTTGACGGCGCCCTCGCCACGGTGGCACCGGGCGCCACGGCGTTCCCGTGGCGTCGGCAGTCGGCGTTGGTGCAGTGGTATGTCGAAACCGGCGATCCTACGGCGGCGACGAACTGGCTCGGCACGGCACACCAAGCGGTGCAACAGTATTCGGTCGGCGGCTACGTGAACTACGTCGAGGCCAACCAGTCGCCGGCGCGCTACTTCGGCCCGAACCTCTCCCGGCTGAGCGCGGTACGGCAGAAATATGACCCCGGCCGAGTGATGTTCTCCGGGCTGAATTACTAGCTACCCGGCGCCGTACCGCGCGGGCCCGCAAGTCGATGATTAGACCCCCTTCGCGCGGGGTATTTCCACTGCGTCTCTGCGAGTGAAGGGTTTGACGAATGGCAGTGGAACACGGTCGAGCACGGTGCCCGCGATGCATGGCGTGGGCGCAGTACAGCTTTCTCGAGCGTGACGACGACAAGCTCGAATATCAGGTCCATTGCGATGCGTGTGGCAACCTGTATTCCGAAGTCACCACCGCGGCGACCGCCACGACGTCGGCCGCTTAGCCGTCGGCCTTCCGACCTGCTGCGTTACGGAATTTTACCCTGGTGTAAAGTCGAGGACGCGAGCCAGGACGCCCCCTATTGGAGCAGCGCCCAGTGCGCGCAAACGCCGTGCGGAACGCGTTGAAAGGGGCGGCGTGGACGACATTTTGGCGCGAGCGGGCATCTTCCAGGGAATTGCACCCGATGCGGTCGCCGCGTTGGCCCGCCACCTGGAGCACGTATCCTTCCCGCGCAGGCGCACCGTCTTCGTCGAAGGCGACGTGGGCGACGACCTGTTTGTGATCTTGTCGGGCGCGGTGAAGATCCGCCATCAGACAGCGGACGGTCGTGAAACCGTCTTCGCGGTGCTGGGCCCTGGCGACGTGTTCGGTGAGCTCGCACTGTTCGATCCGGGCCCGCGAACCTCGACGGTGATCACGCTGGCCGAGGTGGAAGCCGTCAGGATGGACCGCCACGCCCTGCGGACATGGATGGTCGAACGACCCGAAATCGCGGAGCAGCTGCTGCGGGTGCTGGCGCGCCGACTCCGGCACACCAACAACACCTTGTGCGACTTGATCTTCACCGATGTGCCCGCCCGGGTGGCCAAGCAAATCCTCGATCTGGCAATGCGATTCGGCACCAACAACGAGGGCCCGGTGCGCGTCGAGCACCACCTCACGCAGAAGGAGCTCGCTCAACTTGTCGGCTCCTCGCGCGAAACGGTCAACAAGGCGCTATCGGACTTCACCCAACGCGGCTGGATTCGGCAGCAGGGCAAGGCCCTGATCATCGATCAGCCCGCGAAGCTGGCCCGGCGCGCACGGGCCTGACGCCCACGCCCTACGTGATCGACCAGAATTCCAGCAGGGTGCGCAGCGTCGCAACCAAGGGGAGCGGTTGGTCCAGCATCGGATGATGACCGGCTTCGGCCAGCTCGACGAAGGGGCCTCTCAGCTGTAAAAGAGAACGGATCCGTTCGGCCATGGCCGGCGGCACCATTCCCGATTCGCACTGCAAATAGCCTACGCGGCAACGCATTGCGACGAGCATGCTCTCCAATGATTCCTCGTCGGCGGGAGTTGGCTCGAGAAACTCGCCGCCGAAAATCGCCGGGTCGAATTTCCAAACCCACCCCGCGTTGGTCTTGCGCACCGACTCGGCTGCGATGTGTTGGCGTACATAAGGGAGGATCAACTCCTGCGACGGCACGGCCGTAAAACGGGCCAGGATCTCATCTCTGGTCCGGTATTCGGTGTGCTTGTGCCGGCGTAGGCGCCCTTCCTCGGGCACCCGCTCCCACAACGGCGAGTCGATCACCAGCATGCTATTGATCTGCTGGCTGTGGTGGATTGCGGCTGTGGACGCGACCCACCCGCCCATGCTGTGACCCACGATGGTCGGCCGGCCGGCGGGCCCGGCGGCAGACGCGGCCGCCATCACTTCGGTTGCCCACGTCCGCAGGTCGTAACCCTCGCGTGATCCACTGTCGCCATGTCCGGACAGATCCAGTGCGATCACCCGGTGGGTGCGGGAAAAGAACGGCGCGATGTGATCCCACCACCCGGAGTGCGCTCCGCCCCCGTGGATCAGCACCACCGGAGGTTGGTCCGCGGCGCCCCAGATCCGTAGGTGGATGCGGCAGCCGTCGACATCGACCTCACCCTGCTCGGGAGGTTGATCGAGTGCGGCAGTGAACCAGGCCGGTGTAACCGGCATTTGGCGCGAACGGGAAAACAGTTTTGACCCTCCCTGTTCGCGATGCACGTCAGCCCGCCGATGTCCCACTTTAACTGCAGCGGAACGTTTCCGGAAGGACGCGCTGGTCCTCGGCGCAAATGCATTGCATAGATCCAACTTTCACCGGGATGGGTTGGTCGGCGTTCCCGGGTGGGGAGCCGATCGCCATGTATCCGGTCGATCGGCCCGTACCGGAACCATGGCGCGTCCCGTCGAGGCTCCTCCCCCGAGAACAACCGGCTATTACCCTTGTCTTAAGATTCTTACTATAACCTTAGATTTGCGGTATGCTGCTGCGGCATGGGTCACAACACGAACCGTGTGGGCTCGGCTGCCCATAAGCGCGCGGTGGGCGAGCACGCCGTTGTGCTGGGCGCCGGGATCGCGGGACTGCTTGCCGCGCGGGTACTTTCGGAGTTCTACGACTCAGTTAGCGTGGTCGAGCGCGACCAGGCTCCCGGTCATCCCACCCACCGCAAGGGCGTCCCGCAAGGCCGTCACGTGCACATGTTCCTCAGCCGTGGCACGCAAGTGCTCGCCGAACTGTTTCCCGGCCTGATCGACGAGCTGGGCGCGGCCGGTGCGGTCATTATCAACGACGGGGACCTGTCGCGGTTTTATGTGCGTACCGGTCATTACGAGCTCCAACGCTCGGGTACGTTGACTGATCCCACCGCGGTGACGTTATGCCTGGCCAGTCGCCCGTTCGTGGAGTCCCACCTGCATCGGCGCGTCGCGGCTCTACCCAACGTGGCGCTTCTGGACGGCCACGAGGTGATCGAGCCGGTTGTCGAGGCCCAAGCGGTCATCGGTGTGCGAATCGTGCACCGCGACAACGGCGCGCCCACCGACCTGTCCGCCGCTCTGGTCGTCGACGCCATGGGAAGGTCCGCCCGAACGCCAGCCTTTTTGGAGGCCATGGGCTACGGGCGGCCACCCGAGACACGCTCCACCGCAACGCTGGGCTATTCCAGCCAGCTGCTGGGCATCCCTTACGGATGCATCGACAAACAGATGGTCGTGTTCAACCTCGGGGGTGGCGGCAAGCCTGGTGGCCTCCTGCTGGCCTGCGAGAACGACACCTGGATGTTCGCGGTTGGGCGCACGATCGACACCGGCGGAGCGCCACCCGATTTCACCACAATGCTCGAGCTGGCCGCCCGCGCATTGCCCCCGGACATCATGGCCGGACTGCGCCAGGCGCACCCACCTTCCGCAACCCCGCGGCGGTGTGGCGACGCTACGACCAGATGCCGAGATTCCCCAGCGGGCTGCTCGTCATCGGCGATGCGCTGTGCAGCCCCAATCCCGTGTACGGGCAAGGCATGACGATGGCGGCACAACAAGCGCTCGCACTGCAAGACTGTCTAAGTCGTGGCGACGCCGACTTGGCCCCCCGCTTCTTTCACAGGACAGCACGCGACATCGGGCCGACATGGGCGATGAACGAGGCCAACGACCGAGCCCCGTCGCCCGCCCGCAAACCTTCCCTGCGCCGCCGGCTGCGCGGCCGGTTCGTCGAGGCGATGCTGAACGCTGCCGGTCACGACACCGTCGTAACCGAACGGCTGCTGCGGGTCACTCACCTCCTCGATCCCCCGGAGCGGCTGCAGGACCCCGCATTGCTACTCCGCGTCGTTCGGACGAACCTGCGGCGGCGGCTTGGCCGTGCGCAGCAGCACTATCGGCGCGAACGGCTGCGGGAGGCATCCCGATGAACGGCGCCCAGCCGGCCGACGAGAGTGCCATCCGCACGCTGATCGTTCAGCAGGTAAACGGTTGGGTCGACGGCGATCCCGAGGCCTACGCCGGCGTCTTTACCGAGGATGCGGATTACGTCACGTTCCTGGGCACCTACCACAAGGGCCGCGACGCGATCGCGGCATCGTACGTGCCGCTGTTTCGTAAGCTCCTCAAGGGAACGCGCCTGCAGATCGACGTCAGCCAAATCCGGTTTCTCACGCCCGACGTCGCCCTGATCCAGGCACATGCGACGGTGGCGAAGAAGACGCGACCACGCAGTCGGCGCAATACTCGAGTGAACACCAGTGTCGCCGTGCGGACTGAGGGCCGCTGGCTACTTGCGTCCTCGCACAACACCACGCATCGCCGGTTCGCCGAAACCCTTATGGCAAAATTCTTTTCCTGAAGGGCGCCGCCATCCGTCGCTGTCCGACTATCCTTCTGTGGTCGTGAGGATACGAATGGCGACTCCGGAGGACGCAGGCGCCATCGCTGATATCTATCTGCCGTACGTGCGCGACACGGCGATCTCCTTCGAGACGGTGCCGCCAGGCGTCCAGGAGATGCGGTCGAGGATAACCAGCACGCTTGCCGTCCTGCCCTGGCTGGTCGTCACGGATGGCGAAGGCGTCAAGGGATATGCCTATGCGCACCCGCACCGGGCGCGGGATGCCTACCGGTGGTGCGTCGATGTGTCGCTGTATCTGGACGCATCGATTCACGGCCGAGGGCATGGCCGCCGAATCTACACGGCACTGCTCAATCTGCTTGCCGCACAGGGCTACATCAATGCCTATGCGGGGATTACGCTTCCCAATCCCTCCAGCGTCGGTTTGCACGAGGCATCAGGCTTCACCCCCGTCGGCGTCTTTACCAGCGTGGGCTTCAAGCAGAAAAGATGGTGGGATGTCGGCTGGTGGCATCGCCGGCTGGCCGACCTGTCCCAGTCCCCGGAGGAGCCCAAGCCTTGGGCCCAGCTGGCCGAGCACACCGTGAATTCCGCGCTCGAGACGAAAGCCCCCTAGAGGTCTGAGGAGAGTTCACCATCCATGACCGCATTGCTCTGGGACCAGCACACCTGTCTGCCGCTCAACACCGAAACCGGAATCGATCCGTTGACTCGTTACCAATACGCCGGTGGCACTTTGGTTTCGGTCAACGCGGGATATTCACCGCACAGCTTCAGCGACGCGGTGGCGCTCCTGCACCACTATCGCGCCGCGGTCGACGCACACGCCGCCCTGGAACTGACGGCCACCATCGCTGAGGTCGACGCGGCGACGCGGGCCGGGCGCATCGCGGTGGTCTTTGACCTGGAAGACTCACACCCACTTGACGATGATCTCGAGAATGTGCGCACTCTGGCGAACCTCGGAGTACGCACCCTGTTGCCGACCTACAACAACGCCAACCGCGCGGGCAGCGGGTGCCTCGACCGCAAAGATGGCGGCCTCACCGCCTGGGGCCGTGCGGTCGTTGCCGAACTGAACTCCGTCGGCATCGTTCCCGACGGATCCCACTGCAGCGCGCGCACCGGCCTCGACATGTGCGAGGCATCCACCGGCCCGGTCGTTTACAGCCATTCCTGCATGCGTGCGCTGTGGGAACATCCCCGGAACATCACCGATGACCAGGCGCGGGCCTGCGCGCAGACGGGCGGTGTCATCGGCATCACCGGCGTCGGCATCTTCCTCGGACCCAACACGCCCACGCTGGAAGTGATGACACGCCACCTGGAATACGCCGTCGAGCTCGTCGGCGTCGAGCACGTCGGCGTCAGCACCGACTTCTGTTTCGACGCCGCCGATTTCATCGACGAGCTGCGGCGCAACCCCCACCTGTTCGACGACAGCTACACGCGCTGGGGCCCGATCCAGTGGATGCCGCCGGAAACCTTTGTGACGCTCGGCGAACACCTGCGAGCCAAGGGATGGAACAGCCGCGACATCCGAGCGGTGCTCGGCGGAAACTTCTATCGGGTGGCCCAACGAGCCTGGCGCACCTGAATACGCCACCGGGAGAAGCAATTCACGGGAGATCGACCTTGCTGGCCAGCCATCGGCCGTCCACCTTTTCCATGGTCATCTTCACCCTGCTGCGGTCCAGCTGAGGTGTCGGTGAGGCCCCATTGCTCACCGACTGATCGACAAACAGCACAACGACCACCTTGTCCTCGGTCGCCGACTGGACCGCGGCGTCAACCACGCTGCCGTGCGCCGCCGCTTTGTTATCGATGAGCGTTTGGCGCAGCTGCGCACTGGATTTGGTGTACATGTCTTTGAACTCGCCGGTCGACCCATCGAGAACCTCGGTGAAATTCTTATCGATCGCGTTGGTGTCGACGCTGGTCAGTGCGAGGATGTATTTCTTTGCCGCGGTGAGTGCTTGGGCCGCGGCGACCTCCTTCTGGTGATGCTGGAACAGCAACCAGCCCTCGTATCCGGCGCCGGCGAGTACGGCGGCCAAGATTGTCGCGGCGGCCCACCGGGCAACGTCGGCCCGCCGGTCATTTCGTGTGTTCGGCCGCGGATCGTCGTCCGCATCGGGGGTGTCCTCGTCCTCGCCGTGGTCGCCGGCCTCGGCGGGCTGCACCGCTTCTGCGGTCGACTCAGTCGCCTCCCCCGCGTCGGCCGGTGGCTGGGTCACGGCAGCTTCCGCGACCTCCGGGGCCTCTGCGCCTTCTGTGCCTTCTGCGGCGATGCGGAAGCGATTCACGAACCACGTCCGTGGGGTGGCGACCGTTCGCAGCGATGCTCGGAAATTCATCAGTTGCATGCACCGGAGTCGCGCAGCGCATTCGCCCAGCCGGTGGCCGAGACGATATTCGCGTGGGTGACGCCCGACGGATCCTTTCTCTTGATGCTGTCGCTGATCCGCGACAACTGAAATGTCAAGTGGGTCATCGATTCCCCGCCGTATATCGGCGAATAGGGGCCGAAATTGTCGGGTTCGTTGGTGATGATCAGTGGCTTCACCCGCTTGCCCAGAAAGGCCGTCGACCGGTCGATATTGGTGACAACGGCATTGGCGTTCCGCTGCACCCCACCGGCCGCGTAGTCGTCGTGCTGGTCACCGAGGTATCGGTTGAAGTCGTTGATCTGGCCCATCAATGGATCGAATTGGGACGTGAACCATTGGCAGGAGTCGGACATTGCGCCGATCATCTCGGGTGTCACCCGAGAGGTGAACGTGTTGTACGGCCAGATGTCGAAGTTCGGTGACCAATCGCTGGGCGCCGGCGTGAACGCCGGTAGCGGCGGGGGAGGCTGACCCGGATCGGCGCAGGCCGGGCCCGAGAGCGCGATGGCGGCGGCGAGCGCCGGTCCGGCACACGCGATGCCGCCAGCCGTCCGTCGCAACCTCGCCAGAATCATCCGCGCCTTCCCAGGAACACGATAACCCGAGACCACCGAACACCGAACCATCCGCTCTATCTACAAACCGTCATTAACATCGGCGCCTCGAAAGGCGATCTTCTCGTGAAGTCACCGGCGCGTCAAGGGTGCGATACCAGGCGAATACGGCAAATGACCACGGGTCATTACCGTGTTGGGCTGGTGCCTCGACCGCTGACTCTGCACAAAGTGCAAAGTGAGATCTTCCACATAGTCTGAGTAGCGGTTAACATAGCCGCCCGTGGGGGCACACCGGAAGTTCACCGATGAACACACATACCTACGAGTGGGCGCGCTGAGGCGCATCCGGCGATGACGGCCCAGGACGACCGCCCGCTCACCGAAGACCGGGCGCCCGACAGCGTGGCCACTATTCAGGACTGGTCCGCGGGCTACGTCGTACGACACCCTCTTGCCTCACTCAACACACTCGGTGAGCAGTACATCCTTGCGGTGCGCACGGTCGAGTACTGCATGGTCGACCTGTTCACCGGCCGCTTCCAATGGGCGGAGTTCGTGCGGCAGGGCGCGTTCATGGCGGCAACGGCGGTGCTGCCCACCGTCCTGGTGGCGCTGCCGATCGGGGTGACCCTGTCCATCCAGTTCGCGCTGCTGGCCAATCAGGTCGGTGCCACCTCGCTCGCCGGCGCCGCCAGCGGGCTCGCCGTCATCCGTCAGGCCGCCTCGCTGGTGGCCGCGGTGCTGATGGCGTCGGCCGTCGGGTCCGCCATCACCGCTGATCTCGGTTCTCGGACCATGCGCGAAGAAACCGACGCGATGGAGGTGATGGGGGTCTCGGTGATCCGCCGTCTGGTCGTACCTCGGTTCGCCGCCGCGATCATGGTCGGGGTCGCCCTGACCGGAATCACCTGTTTCGTCGGCTTTTTAGCCAGCTACCTGTTCAATGTGTACTTCCAGCGGGGCGCGCCGGGAAGTTTCGTGGCGACGTTTTCGTCGTTCGCCACCACCGAGGACATGATCGTCGCGCTGCTCAAGGCGGTGATCTATGGCGCCATCGTCGCGGTAATCGCCTGCCAAAAAGGGCTTTTCACCAAGGGCGGCCCGGCGGGCGTGGCCAACTCCGTGAACGCGGCTGTGGTGGAATCGATTTTGGTGCTGATGATCGTCAACGTCGGAATCAGCCAGTTGTACAACACACTGTTTCCCAGGACGGGGCTGTGAAATGACGGCCTCCGCATACGTTCCCGGGCTGGCACGACCGATCATCGGTGCGTACCGGGCCGCGGCCGCGCCGACGATGCGGCTGGGGCACATGCTGGTCTTCTTCGTGCGGGCCGTGGTCGCGGTACCGATTGTCCTGCGGCAATACCGCGCGGAATTCCAGCGGCTGCTGTCGAACATCGCCTGGGGCAACGGGTCGATCGTAGTCGGCGGCGGCACCGCCGGCGTCGCGGTGGTGCTCGGCTTCACTGCGGGCGCACTGGTGGCCGTGGAGGGATACAACTTCCTCAACCTGCTCGGATTGGGCCCCGCGACCGGCATCATCTCGTCACTGGTCAACACCCGCGAACTGGCGCCCATCATGGCCTCCCTGGCGTTCGCGATGCAGGCCGGCTGCCGATTCACCGCGCAGCTCGGCGCCATGCGCATCGCCGAAGAGATCGACGCCCTGGAATCCCTGGCGATACGCCCGATCCCGTTCCTGGTCACGACGAGGCTCATGGCCTCCATCATCGCCGTAATCCCCCTCTACATAGCCTGTCTCGCGGTCACCTACCTCACGTGCCAGGTCGTCGCCAACGTCATCAGTGGCGGATCCATCGGCCCGTACCTGCACTACTTCACCATGATGCTCAGCGCCAAAGACATCGCGTACTCGGTGCTCAAGTGCGTTGTCTTCGTGTGGCTTTCCTCCACCGTGCAGTGCTACTACGGGTTCTACGCCGCAGGCGGGCCCGAGGGTGTGGGCGTAGCGGCCGGGCACGCCATGCGGGCGAGCATCACGGTCGTGATCATGGTCAATATGTTGCTGACGATGGCGCTGTGGAGCATCGACGCCGGCGCGAGATTTGGTGGCTGAATGGCAAACTCGCTAGATTTCGACGGGCGGGGACCCACCGACCAACAGCTGGTGGCCCTGGGGGCGGCGGTGCTGCTGATCGCGGGTCTGATCACGGGGAGCCTCCTGTTGAAGTCCACCGGACGGCTCAACGATTACATCCGCGTGGTCGCTGAGCTGACAAACGTGGGGGATGGGCTACCGGCGCGCTCCGACGTCAAATATCACGGGCTGCTCGTCGGCGCCGTCGACAATGTCGTCCCCGCGGCCTACGGCAAGCCGAATTACGTGCACATCAACCTCAAACCCGAATACGCCAAGGACATTCCGAACGCGGTGACCGCGAGGGTGGTGCCCAGCAACGTGTTCGCGGTCTCGTCGGTGCAACTCATCGACGGCGGCCCGAGCCCGAGTATCCGCAACGGGACGCGCATCCCCGAGGACCTGCAGCTTTCGACGGTGATCTTCCAGACCACGATCAGCAAGCTGCGCGACATCCTCGCCGCGACCGGCCGGGGCCGCGAAGACCACAGCGTCGGAATCCTGGCCGCCGTCGCGGCCGCCACCAATAACCGGCGCGGCGCACTGCTCACCGCCGGTGCGCAGATGACCCGGGTGCTCGATGAGCTCAACGCCATCGTGGCCACCGACCCCGGCCCATCGACCGTCTCCGCGCTGCTGGACGCCACTCGCGGCCTGCAGTCCACAGCGCCCGACCTCGTCGACGTCTTGCATGATGCGGTCAAGCCGATGCAGACCCTGGCCGAAAAGCGCGAGGCGTTCCGGTCGTTGCTCACCGGCTCGCACCACACCTTCGGAGTGAACCGGCAAGCGTTCGACAACCACACCGACCAACTGATCGAAATGAGTCAGAACCTCACACCCGCCCTCGGCGTCTTCGCTTTGAACAGCGACAAATTCGTCCCCATCTTCACCCGACTGAACCGGTTGTCCGACAAGTTCTTTGACGAGGTGTGGGATCCGGAGATGGACACCGGAAACATGCGCGTCAATCTGGCGCTGACGCCGACCTATACCTACACCCGCGCCGATTGCCCGCGCTACGGCCAGTTGCTGGGCCCGAGTTGCTTCACGGCCCCGACGATCGCGGTGCGCCCCGACCTTCCCGAGGTGTTGCTGCCGCAGAACTACCACGCGCCCGCGGATTTGGCGCCGCCCCCGGGCACGCAGTTGGGACCCGACGGCAACCTCGCCGCGGTGGGCCCGCCGCTACTGAACCCCAACCCCAGCCTGGAAGACCCCAACCCGCCGTTGCCGTGGTGGCCATGGCAGGTCGGCCCGACGCCGCGAGTCCCGGGGACCGCCGATCCCGACGATGCGCCGCCGCCACCGGTGCCGGGACCGCCTCCCCCGAGTCCGGCACCCCCCGGTGCGGCGGCGCCCGCGGCCTACGGCGGCAACGGCGGCCCCGTCGGTAGCCAACACGAACGCGACCAGCTCGGGGTGATCACCGGCCAGGGCCGTCCCGCGTCGGTGGCGACGCAACTGCTCCTGGGGCCGGTGGCGCGCGGTACGGCGGTCTCCCTACAGCCTCAGCAACCCCAACCCCAGCCGGCGGCGGGTGAACCGAAATGAAGGTACGCGGACCGCTGATCGGGCTGTCGCTGTTCATGGCGATCGCCATCGCCGTGACGTGGATGGTCTACGCCACCCTGCGGCGCGATGTGGCCGGGCCGACCACGCCGTACGCGGCGATGTTCACCGACGTGTACGGATTACGGATCGGCGACGACGTCCGTATGGCCGGCGTGCGGGTGGGCCGTGTCGAAAACATCGAACTGGCGGGGAAGCTGGCGAAGGTCTCGTTCATCGTCGAGAACAACCAGCACCTGTACGGCAACACCGTGGCATCGGTGACCTACCAAAACATCATCGGACAGCGCTATCTGGGCTTGTCGCTGGGCGAGACCGGCAGCAGGGGAATGCTTTCGGCTAAAAGCGTGATACCCGTGCAGCAGACGGACCCCTCCTTCGACGTCGGCAAGCTGCTCAACGGATTCGAGCCCTTGTTCACCCTGCTGAATCCCAAAGACGCCGATGACCTGACCAAGGGGGTTCTGCAGTCGTTGCAAGGTGATCAGGCGTCCATTCCGCTGCTGGTGCAGCAGACGTCGACGATCACCCGGACGCTGTCGGCGCGCGACCGGTCGCTGGGCGACCTCATCAGCAATCTCACCAAAGTCACCGACACCGTCGCGCGCCAAAACGACGACCTCGACCACGCACTCGATCAAACCCGTTCCGCGGTGGCCAATTTCGATGACCGTCGCCCGGAGTTGCAGGACTCGGTGGGTTCGATCGCCCGGGTGACCCGTCGCCTCGCGGCGATCGCCGACGACGTCGACCCGTCGTTGAACCAGCTGATCACCCGGGAGCCGGGATTCAGCAAGCACCTGGCCGGAATCGAACCCCAGCTGGCCTTCACCGGTGACAACCTGCCCCTGTTGCTCAAAGGCTTCGCGCGGGCCATCGGTGAGGGCACCTACGGCAACGCCTACGCCTGCGACCTGAACGCGACGGGCTTTTTCCCCGGACTCAACGACATCACCACGTTCATCGTCAACGCGGCGACGCCCGGAAACGCGTACCCGATCACCACGAAGAACCTGGGATGGCACACCCCGCGATGCAGGAACATGGCCAATGGGTGACGCACTGAAACCCCGATGGCTGCAGCGGCGACCGCTCGAGTCGTACAACAGGACCTGGCTCGGGCTGGCCGGGCTGGTGGTGGTCGCGGTTCTTGTCGCGGTGTCGCTCGGAATCAAGCTTCTCGGCGTCGGTTACACCCATTACATCGCCGAATTCCTGCAAGCCGCCACGCTGCGGCCCGGAAGCCCCATCACGATCGCCGGCATCGAGGTCGGGCACGTCACCAGCATGAAACTCGACGGCGATCACGTCGAAGCCGGATTGAGCGTGCGTGACAACGTCTCGCTCGGCAAGGACACGCGGGCGGTCATCAAGGTGATGACCATCCTCGGGTCGCGCTACCTCGAGTTGGTGCCCGACGGCCCGGGCGCCCTTCCGGCCAACACGATCACTCTGTCCCACACCGCGGTGCCCTACGACCTGCAGTCTCTACTCGAAGACGCCACCACCACCTTCGAACAGGTCGACTCCGACCAATTCGCGCAGTCGCTCGCCGTGCTGGGCAAGCAACTCGGCGGGGTGCCGCCGCTGATCCCGCAGGCCGTCGCGAATCTGCAGACGCTGTCGACGATCACCGCCGACCGTCGCGGGCAGCTCGGCACGCTGCTGAAAAGCACACAGCGAGTGGTCAATACGCTGCGGCGCCAGCAGACCAACATCGGACATCTGATGGACCAGGGTCAGGACCTGCTCGGCCATCTGGTGGCCCGCCAGGCCACCTTCCACGCCATGTTCGCGGCGCTGACCGAGCTCGTCGATCAGCTCGACAAGGTCGTCGTCACCAACCGGCCCATGCTTGACGAATTGTTCGCCAACCTGCACGACCTGACGAACATGATCGGCCAGCACGACGACTTGGTGCGCAACATTCTGCAGGTCGCCCCGGTGACGCTGCGGGGTTTGACCAACGCCACCGGCTACGGACCGGTCGTCGAATTCAACCTCCCCAACGGGCTCGCCATCGACTCGTGGATGTGCGCCATCAGTGGCCGCGCAAAGGAATTCAAGATGATCCAGTACTTCAAGGACTGCAAATGATTTCCGATAGGCGCAAGCTCATCGCCGTTACCGTCGCGGCAGCGGCGGCGGCCGCTGTCACCATCGGCGTGGTCGGCCACTATGTCAAGGCGCGCCTCGACACCATGACGGTGACCGCTCAATTCGACAGCGCCGCAGGTCTTTACGAAGGCAATGTGGTCGCGGTGCTCGGTATGCCGGTGGGGAAGGTCAGCAAGGTCACGTCCAAAGGTAGCTACGTCGAGGCCGAGCTGACGGTGGACAGGAAAGTCAAGATTCCCGCCGCGGCCCGCGCGGTCACCATCACCACCTCGATACTCACCGACCGGCAGGTCGAACTGACGCCGCCGTACCGCAGCGGCCCGGTGCTCAAGAACCACGACACCATCGGGCTGACCAGGACCAAGACCCCCGTGGCATTCGACCGCGTGCTCGACATGCTCGACAAAGTCTCCAAATCGCTCAAGGGCGACGGGAAAGGCGGCGGCCCGGTCGCCGACCTCAGCGGCGCGGCGGTCGCCATCACCGACGGAAACGGCAAGAAGATCCTGGCCGCCCTCGACGAACTTTCCAAGGCGCTGCGACTCAGCTCCGAGCGGGGCATCACCACCCGCGAGCAATTGACCACCATCATCACCGACCTCAGCTCGATCACCGAGGCCGCCGCGCGCAACGACTCCAAGGTGCGCGAGTTCGGTTCCACCACACGCCAGCTCAGCCAGATCCTGGCCGACGAGAAGTTCGGTACCGGCGCCACCGGGCGCACCATCAACCGCATCCTCGAAGAAGTCACCACACTGATCGAGAACAATCGGGACAACCTCAAGCAGGCCGTCCGCAATGGGGACACCGTCGCCAAGACGGTCGTCGATGACCAGCGCAACGTTGCCGAATTGCTCGATGTGCTCCCGCTGACGCTGGAAAACCTGTACAACACCGTCGATCAGAACAATGGCGCGCTCCGCGTGCATGGCCTGCTCGACAAGGCGCTCACCGACAGTCAGTCCGCGAAAGAACTCTGCAACCTGATGCACCTGCGCCAATTGGGTTGCAGCACGGGCACACTGCAGGATTACGGCCCCGACTTCGGTCTGACCTACATTCTCGACGGTCTCTCGGCGATGGGGCAGTAGCGATGAACTGGCGCAAACACAAGGCATTGGCGGTGGCGCTGAGCGCGATCATGGTCAGTTCGGGCTGCGCCACCAACGGGCTGGCCAGCTTGCCGCTGCCGGCGCCGGGAATCGGCGGCGGGGGATATCTGCTCAACGCGGTGTTCTCCAACGCCCTGAATCTGCCCGCCCACGCGAAGGTCAAACTCGCCGGCGCCGATGTCGGACAACTCGAATCGATGGTTGCGCGCAACTACACCGCGGTGACCACCCTGCGCATCATGGACGGTGTCCGCGTCCCCGTCGGCAGCACCGCGGAGCTACGGTCCGCGACACCGCTGGGCGATGTGTTCGTCGCCATCAAGCCACCGACCCCGATGGACCCGACTGCGCCGCTGCTCAGGGGCGGCGAAACCATCGGGCTGCCGGCCACCCGCGCCGCCGCCACCGTGGAGAGCGTGCTGAGTTCGGCCGCGCTGCTCGTCAACGGTGGTGCGGTGCGCAACTTCACCAACATCGTCAACGGCGCAGGCAAGGCAACCGGCGATCAGGGACGTGCGTTCGGTGACCTGATCAACCGGACCAATCTGTTGCTGGGCAAGCTCAATGCCCGCTCGGAACAGATCGACGTGGCGGTGACCGAGACGGCGGGCCTGGCCGACCGGCTGGATGAGAAGAACCAAGCGATCACCGAGGTGTTGCAGGCGGTCGGGCCGGCGACGAACGTGTTGTCCGGCAACGCCGATGAAATCAGTGACGTAGTCGACGAACTCGGTGCCACGACCCGCCAGCTTTCCAAGTTCCCGTCCATCGCCGGCACCGACAAGACAGGCCGCAGCGTCATCAAGGACGCCAACACCATCGCCGGCGCATGGAACGACGTCGTGTTGAGCCCCGACACCAGTCTTGCCGGGCTGAACCGGCTGATCCCGCCCTTCGTGAAAACGACCTCCAGCGATGCGATTTCGGTGCGTGGAAGCTTCGATCGCCTGGTCATGGGATCGCGGCCCGGTACCGGCGCCGAGACAGGGGGGTTCAAGGGGGATCCGGCATTCCACGGGCCCATGCGCCGCGACTGGAACTACATGATCGGCTCGATCAAGTACGTGTTGTGGCGGCTGCAGGAACGCGTCGTGGGTCGCGGGCCGCAAACGCCGATGGGCCAAAGTCCGTGGACGCCAAGCGGTCCTCCCCTCCCGCAGCCGCCGGGCGGAGAGGCACCCGCGGATCCCATGACCCCGGAGCCACCGCGGTGATCGACGCCATCGCCCGATTCATCGTCGGCGCGGTCAGGACCGGGCACCGGCAACGGGCGTGGCTGTCCGGCATCGCCCTGGGCCTCACGCTCGTGGTCGGGCTGGCCTACCTGACGATCGGTGCCCTGCGCGTCAACCCGCTGGACTCCACCTATCAGGTCACGATCCGGCTGCCTGACTCCGGCGGGCTGCTGGCCAACCAGGACGTGTCCGTCCGGGGGATCCGGGTCGGGCGAATCCAGTCGCTGCGGCCCACGCCGACGGGGATCGAGGTGCTCGCGAACATCAACGCGAATACCAAGATTCCGGCCGCCAGCCCGGTGCGGGTGTCCGGCCTGTCGCCCGCGGGCGAGCAGTACATCGATTTCGAGCCCACCTCCAACAGCGGTCCGTTCCTGGCGAACGGCAGCGTGATCGGCCCGCAGCGCACCACGACTCCCATCCCGCTGTCCCAGGTCCTCGCCGACGCGGACGGAATGCTTGCCCAAACCGACCCGAAGAAGCTCGAAATCGTCAAGCGGGAACTGAGTTTGAGCAAGGAGGGCCCGCAAAAGCTCACCGACATCATCGACGGTTCGACGTTCCTGCTCTCGACAATGGACCCGGTGCTGCCGCAAACGGTCAGCCTGCTCAAGACCAGCCGCGTGGTCTTGACTACGCTCTCCGACAAGAATGCCGGGCTCGCGGTCGCATCGCGCAATGTCGGCGACCTCATGACCGGCGTGAACAAGATGGACCGCGGCTACCGCACATTCGTCGACCAGACGCCGCACGCGATGTCTTCGGTGGATAACCTGTTCGACGACAACTCCGACACCATGGTCGGCCTGCTGGCCAACCTTGTGACCACCGCTCGGATCATCTATGTCCGGGTTCCGGCTTTGAACGCGGTCTTTCCGAACTATCGTGGGTCCACGCTCGAGGCCCTGATGACCACCATGCACGAGCACGGGTTGTGGGCGACCGCCGACATCTACCCGCGCTACACCTGTGACTACGGCACGCCGCGGCGGCCGTCGTCGTCGGCGGACTATCCCGAACCGTTCCTGTACACCTACTGCCGCGACGACGACCCCCAGGTGTTGATCCGCGGTGCGAAGAATGCGCCGCGTCCGGGCGGCGACGACACGGCGGGGCCTCCCGCCGGCGCCGACCTCGGCCAAACCGCCGACCCAACACCTAAGGGGCGGTTCACCATTCCGACGCCCTACGGCGGACCGGTACTGCCGATCGAGCCACCTCACTGAACCCACCGACATCCCGGACCGCAAGGAGGCACCGTGACCGTGACCGCCGACAAAGAGTGCGACGCCAACGAGGACGTCGAGAAGCCACCCGCCGATGACCGTGAAGACGCGTCGGACACCGACGAACAGAAGCCGAAAGCCACGGCGCGGCAGTGGAAACGTTACAACCGCATCGCGCTGGTGGTCGCGATTTACGTGTGTGCGTTCGGCCTGGCGGGCGGGCTGGGCTGGAAGCTGTGGGATGAGCACACGGTGAGCCGGGCCGGGCAGGCGGCCCAGCGAACCGCGATCGATTATGCCCAGGTGCTGACCAGCATCGATTCCAACCAGGTCGACCAGAACTTTGCCGCCGTACTCGGCGGGGCCACAGGGGAATTCAAAGATACGTACACCAAGGCCAGCGTGCAGCTTCGGCAATTGCTGGTCGACAACAAGGCCACCGCGCACGGCACCGTGGTCGACTCCGCGATCGAATCCCAAAGCAAAACCAGGGTGGTGGTGTTGTTGATGGTCGACCAGACGGTCAGCAACGCGGTGCGTCCCGACGGCCGCGTCGACCGGAGTCGCATGAAGATCACAATGGACAATGTCGGTAGCCGCTGGCTGGCTAGCAAAGTCGAACTACCCTAAGGCATTTCGGTCATGCGGATTATCCGGCTCTCGGTCACGGTGGCGGCGGTGACGGCCGCGGTGCTCAGCGCACCGTCGGCGTCGGCGTCGGTGCAGTCTTTTTGCGGCGACCTCGCGGGCGACTTGGACGGGCAGTACTGCCACACCTCGGTGACATCCGAGCGAAAAGCCGTGCGCGACATCAAGATGGCTCTGCCCGGTGACCTGGTCGAAAACCCCACCAGCGGCCCCGCGATCCGCGAATACCTGCACAACCTGATGAACAACTGGCGCACGAAGGGCGCCTCGATGGTCCAAGACAGTTGGGGCGAGGAAAACTTCCAGGTTTTCCCCCACGGGCGGGCACTGAGCGTGGCCTTCAACGAGGACTACCACGCCGACGGACCGTCATTCAACAACGCCTATCGCACCTTCACCTTCGACATGGCGGGCGGCCGCCGGTTGCAGCTGGGTGACATCACCAAACCCGGTGTCGACCCGCTGGCCGCCATCCCGCCGTTGGCCGAACCCTTCATTCAAGAGGCGCTCGACCGCGCCGCGTGGCAGCACTCCCCTGGGACATATCCCTTTACCGTCGACCGCTGGACTCCGGACAAGGTGTTCTCCGGGGGCTACAAGGCGTGGGCTCTCACACCCGACGAACTGATTCTCTACATGCCGGATTACCCGGTCGGGCACGACTCCCCGATCCAGTACGGGCAGTCCCAGCAATGGTTTATGGACGGAGGCACCGCCCAGCCGCATATCCCGCTCAGCGCGCTCAGCTCGGTGCTGCGCCCGGAATTCGGCGGGGCGTAACGGGGTTGGACGTCCAATGACCTCGGGTACGACCCTGCGCCCGGCCGCCCCTCAGCAGCCCGCCGCCATCGCAAAACCGGTCGTCTACCGATCGCCCGGTCCGCCGTTACTGCGGCTACGGTGATCTGTATGCCGTCGGCTAGCCGCTCGTCCGCAGATCAAGTGAAGCGGCGCCCGAAGGACCGCAAGATCCAGATCGCCCGCGCCGCGACCGATGCCTTCAGCGAGTTGGGCTACCACGCGGTCAGCATGGAAAACATCGCGGCGCGGGTCGGAATCTCCGCCGCCGCCTTGTACCGGCATTCGCAGGGCAAATACGACCTGTTCCGCGACGTCTTCTTGGCGCTGGGGCAGCAGCTGGTCGACGCCACGGCGTTCGCAGACGCTTTGCCCGCCGATGGCGACCCCGAGGAGCAACTCAGCGCCCTCACCGGTGCGTTGATCGACAGCACGATCGTCAATCGCACCGCCGGTGGACTGTATCGGTGGGAGGGTCGCTACCTGCGCGGCGACGATCAGCGCGCTCTGGCCGAACAGATCAAGCTGATCAACCGGCGCCTGCAGCGTCCGCTGATGAGGTTGCGGCCGAAACTGACCTCGCGGCAACGCTGGTTGTTGTCGGCGGCCACACTGAGTGTCATCGGCAGTATCACCGACCATCGATCCCGCCTCGGTAACGCGGAGATTCGGGCCGCGCTCAACGATGTCGCGACCGCGGTGTTGCAGGCCGAGTTGCCGGCGCCGCGCGGCCGCGGATCCCAACCGTTGCGGACGTCGACGCTGACCAGCGCCGCCGGCAGCTACGAGCTGCTGCTCCACGAGTCGATGCGCCTGTTCAACGAACGCGGCTACCGCGAGACCGGCATGGAAGACATCGCCGCCGCGGTGGGCATCCCGGTTGCCAGCATCTACCAGTACTTCCCGGGCAAGGCCGCCATCTTGGCGGTCTACTACCGGCGAGCCGCCGACCAACTCTCCGGTGACCTGTCCAGCATCCTGGCCACCAGCGACGATCCCGAGCAGGCGCTCGCGCGGCTCATCGACGCCTACGTGACCCGGTCGTTGGCCAACCCCGAACTCGCGTGTGTGTACTACACCGAGCGTCACAACCTGCCCAACACAGACGCCGTGCTGCTCTACAACATTCAGCGCTCCACCGTGGAATCCTGGGCCAAGCTCGCCGTAGCGGCAAGACCGGAACTCACCCTTGGCCGCGCGCGCTACGCCGTGCACGCCGCGTTCGCGCTTGCGGTGGACATCGGGCGACTCGTGTACCCCGACACCAGTCAGTCGGCCACCCTCACGGTTCGTCGCTTGATGGAGGTGACGGTGCTGGGACGGCCGGCCGCGTCCCCCGACGCGGTTGGCGACAACCGACGACGTCGCTGAAATATCATTCAAGCCAGAGAACGGCCCTGCACTTGCGGCGCCGTCACTGCCAGGATCAACGGTCCCCTGGAGGTTGAACGTGCCGTTCCGGCAGCATATCTCCGCGAAAGTCACCCGGTGCTAATCGTTGCCTATCGGCCCGATGCACTACCAAATCGTCCGAATGGGAATTAACATATCTAGCGTCTAGTCCGCGCGCCGGAATGTGGTGGTCCTCACCTGTTGGTGTGGGCCGGCCGCGACTCCGACAGCGCCCGCGCGAAAGGGATGCTCATGCTCAGCAGGATCCGTCAGCTCCTCGAGTATCAGTTGACCATCGCCGAACTGCTTGGGCTGGGCATCCTGCTGGGGACGCCGTACCTGATCGTCGGGGTGATCTGGTCGAGCACCCATACAGCGCATCTGCACGAAATGCACGGCGTCGATCTGGTGGTGTCGTTCCTCGGCTCGATCGTGTCCTGGCCGGTGCTGCTGTTCGCGAACGTTTGCATGACCTAGGGGGCTCAGGCGCATGGTCAACCGCGGACCGCTCGTTGTCTTCGCGGCGGTGGTGTTCTTGGCCGGCGGGCTCTTAGCATTGCGATTCCCGGTTTTCATCGAGGCCTACGACCAGTTCGGCTGGCAAGTCAAATGCGGCAGCGGCTTTACCACTGATCTGACCCAAGCATCCGACGCCGAGAAGAAGCCGAGCCACCGGGCAAACCCCGGCGCGTCGCACCCGGCCGGCGGCAACTACGTGGGCCAATGCAATAGCGCGCTGATGGCCCGGCGCGTGTGGGCCATCCCCGCCGCGGCCCTCGGAGGGTTGACGCTGACCTGGGCGGCGGCCGCGGCACTCGCCCACGATCGCCGAGCCCGCACCGAGCACAACGACGGCTGACGGACTGCCGCGATAGGACGAAAACCGTTGGGAATGAACAGTCGTCGCTATCGCGTGCTCTCGTCGGGGGTGTCGTGCCGTGACTGGTGCAAACCCGGGGCATTGAGGTCTTCGTTCTGGTGCTCGAGCTGTTCCTGCCGCTTCCGCTGTTCTTCGGTTGTCTTCCGGGCGTCCGCGGGCGCAGCGGGCGGGTCGATGTTGCCTTGCTGATCCACCGGGATCTCCTCTGAACGTCGGCAATGGCTCCAGTCAGGGTCTCCCGAATCGCGTGCGCCGAAACACTCAATACTGTTTGACCACGGCGCGGGGTGCCGTTCGCCAGGTTCTGCCCCCGTCGTCTTGGTGACGCGGCGGCTCGAGAAGCAAGACGGCCAGCCCGTCGAGCAGCACCGGGCGCACCCAGTCGCCCAGTTCGATCACCTCACCGGGCGTCGGTTGGCGATGCAGGGCGTCGCGGGCGACGTCGATCGGGGTCAGCGTGCGAACGGTGTCGATGGTGGCATGGTGGGGCAGCTTGCGGATGCCGGGCAGGGTGATGAACAGCCCGTCGTTGCCGGAAAGGTGCAGGCCGACCGCCGCCAGTGCGCCGGTCATTCCTTCCCGGGTTCCGCCGTGTCCCGACAGATGCACCCCGATCGCCTTGGCAAGTTCGCGAGCTTCGCTGGGGTGCAAGACCTCTCGTTTGGCGCGGCGACCGAACTCAATAAGCACCGCGGCGTCGGCGAGTTCGCCCGGAGCGACGACGGCGAGCCCCGGGTCGGCATCGGGCGGGCAGACCCGTTCCAAGAACCGCCCGCCGAGTTGGATGATCCCGGCCCGCACCGCGTGCGGGTCGCCGCCGGCGCTGCGCCAGGCCAGGCATGCGCTCGAATTGTGGGACGTATAGGGGATCCGGTCGTCGACGAGCAGCTGGTGACGAGTGGCGCCCGCGGATGAGCCGAGGCCCGCATCGGCCAGCTCGTGAAGCAGGGCCCGGGCGCGCCGGCCGGTGCCAGGCGTATACGGGTTGTCGGTGTCGTCGATGCCGATGAGCAGGTCCACACCGGCGAGCGCGCACGCGTCGGTCATGGGTTGACCACCAGGGCGGTGACATCGCGGACCCATTGATCGCGGCTGAGTTTCGCGCCCGTGAGCTTGAGCGTCTTGCGTTTGGTGAAGCTGAGGATGGTCTGATCGTCGAGCGCGGCCGCGATCAGCGTCTGGGCCGGGTCCCGCCCTTCCACCCGAACCCTGGTGGCTCCGGCCGCGCCTGCAGCATTCAGAATCGATCGCACGCTGGGCCCCTTCTGGGCCTGTGCGCCGTGCGATTGCGGTGTGGCGATCTCCACCTGGGGGAGCTGCTGCAGCTGCGCGATGGTGAACCGCTCGAGGACCCGGTGACTGTCCTGCACGACGAGTGGATTGTCGCTCCCGGAGGCCCCGCATGCGGCGACCCCAGCGCTGATGGCTAGGGCCGCGACTGCCCGAAGGGGGCGCGTGTAGCTGCGCATTTTCGGATCCTATCCTGTGAATACGCCGCAAATGAGGAGCAGGGTAGGTGCCGGCAATTTATGCTTTCCGGATGACCGTGATGCAACGTCCGGCGGCCGGCTTGGTGGCCGCCCGCGAGGCGGTGTTCCCCCTGCTCGCGGGCGCTACGATCGTCGCCTCCACCGATATCCGGATCCCGCTGGGCCTGCCCGGACACCGTGGGTTGGTTTGGTTGACCCTGCTGGTGGCGGTGGCGCTGGTGACGGCCCGGCGCGAGACGGTGCTGGCGGTCGGGGCGGCCTCGTCGATCGCGGCGTTGCCGATGCATGGGTGGACCGATCCCCTGTGGAGTAGTCGTTATGTGGCCGCCGCGGCGTTGCTGTATGCCGCCGCCTCCCTGCCGGTGGTGCGGCGGCGGCGGTGGTTGTTGTCGGTGGCCGCCGCACCGATTCATCTTGTCGCACTGGCCACTTCGGTGTTCGGACCGCACGCCGGCGGTCACCTGTCGACCTGGGTGTCGAGTGGGCTGCTCGAGAAGGCCGGCTGGCATTTGGTTTTCGGATTCGCAGCCGGTCTGCTCGCCTGGCTGGTGGCGCTTTGTGTGGGTTACCTGCCCCCGGCAACCGGCACGTTAGTTGGGCAAAACTGATTTGAGGAGTGGCCGCTGTGACGCTACGAGTTCTTCCCGAGGGCCTGGCCGCGACAAGCGCGGCGGTGGAGGCGATCACCGCCCAGCTCGCGGCCGCGCAGGCGGCCGCAGCCCCGGTGGTATCGGTTGTGGTTCCCCCGGCCGTCGATCCGGTATCGCTGGCGGCAGCCGCCGTTTTCAGCGGTAGGGGCAGCCAGCATACGGCCGCGGCGGCCAAAGGCGTCGAGGTGCTGGGCCGGGCCGGGTTGGGCGTCAGCGTGGCCGGCGTCGGGTACGCCGCCGAGGATGTCGCGGACGCGGCGACCTATCTGGTAGCGGGCGGCTGACGGTGACCGCTCCGGTGTTCATGGCGCTGCCGCCAGAGGTGCATTCGACGTTGCTGAGCAGCGGTCCGGGGCCGGGCCCGTTACTCGCGGCCGCGGGAACCTGGGCGTCTTTGAGCGCCCAATACCAATCGGCGGCAACGGAATTGACGGCGGTGCTGACCGGATCGGCCGGAGTGTGGGACGGCCCGACCGCCGAAACGTACGTCGCCGCGCACATGCCGTATCTGGCCTGGCTGGAGCTCGCCGGCACGCTGAGCGCTGAAGCGGCCGCCCAGCATCAAGGGGTGGCCACCGCGTACACGGCCGCACTGGCCGCGATGCCGACGCTTCCCGAGCTGGCCGCCAACCATGCCATGCACGCGGCCTTGGTGGCGACGAATTTCTTTGGGATCAACACGATTCCGATTGCGCTCAACGAGGCCGACTACGCACGGATGTGGACGCAGGCGGCCACCACGATGACCACCTATCAGGTCACGACCGAAGCCGTGCAGATGACCAGCGGCGCCGGGTCGGGGAGTGGGAAGCGAAGCGGGGCCGGCGCCGGGAGCGGAACCGGCACCGGGGCCGGCAGGGGCACCGGCGGCGGTGGCAGCGGCGGACCCGGAAGTGGCACCGGCGGGGGTGGCGGGCAGGGGTCGTTCGAGTTGCCCACACCAGAAGAGATCTGGGAGATGCTCTTCGGGCCCGACGGCGAGAAGATCCCCGGTCAGGGCCAGCCAAACTGGAGCCCGTCGGAGTATCTGCAGAACCTGGGGAACTTCTTCAACGGCAACGCCCAGGCCGCGGCGTGGCTTCAGCAGAACGCTTCAGGTCTGCTCAACCCGTCCACGTTCCCGGCGCTGATGAACTATTTCATCGCGTGGCAGACCTTTCGGATCATCAACTGGACGATCAGGACGCTGCGGTTCATTCTCCAGGAGCTGCCGCTGCTGCTGCAGGTCGCCTTGACCCTGTCCATCACGAGCCTGGGGGGCCTGGCCGGCCTGGCCGGCTTGGCGGGATTGGCCGGCGTGGGCGCGCCCGCGGCCATGCCCGCGCCCGTCGACACCCCGCAACCCGCCGTGGTGGGCATGCAGCCGCCGGTGGCCTCGGCCGCGCCGGCGATGGCTCCGACGGCCCCGACCAGTCCGGCGGCGCCGGCCACGTCGGTGGTGTCGACCCCGGCGACCGCCGCCTCCACCGTCGCGCCACCCGCGGCGCCGCCCACGCCCCCGGCGCCGGTGACCGGTGCCGAGGGCTTCGGCTACATGGTGGGCGGCGTCGGTCTTGGCATGGGATCGAAGGCGCAGACCCGGGCCAGGACCGAACTGCCGGCCGCGCAGAGCGCCGCGGCAGTGGCGCGGGCGTCGGTCGCGGAGCGGGAACAGGGGCGGTCACGGCGCCGCCCGCGGTCGGTCATCGATCCCGGGTACCGCTACGAATTCATCGACGCCGACGCCGATTCCGGCGGGGCCACTGCTTCCGCGCCCGATCGGGTACTGGCCTCGGCATCCGGTGGCTCGATAGAGGGCTTCACCGGAACGCTGCCCAAGCCCGACGTGCATGCCGCGGGCCTGATCACGTTGGCCGGCAACGAGTCCGGCGAGGCCCCCCGGGCGCCGATGCTGCCGGAGAGCTGGGACGGTCAGTAGGCCGCTCCCCGGGGCGTCGCTAACCGAGGTGCGCGGACAGTAACCAGGCTCCTACCGATTTACGGCCGTTGCCCTCGTCGCGGATGTCGGCGGCGAAGGCCTCAAACCCCGTCAGAAAGCTGTCGGGCACGTTGGCGTGGATACGTGCCGGCCGGATCTCGTCGATCACCCAGTACTTCGAGACCGCGTCGCGCAGCTCGTCCTCGGTGACCGCATTGACCGGGCCATCGGCCGGCATCGCGGCGCGATCGAAGACGAGCACAAAGTACGAGGCCCCCGGCGCGGCGGCACGAACGATCGATTGCTGATAGCCGTCGCGCAGCTCCACGGGCATCGAGTGGAAAAGGGTGCTGTCGACGATGGTGCCGAAGCGGCCGTCGTATCCGGTGAAGGCGCTGATGTCGGCGACATCGAAGGTGGCGTCGGTCAGGCCGCGCCTGGCGGCCTTCTCGCGCGCCAGCTCGATGGCAGTGGGCGACTGGTCCAGGCCCACCGTGGCGAAACCGCGTTCGGCCAGGTACAGCGACACCGCGGCCTCGCCGCAACCGGCATCGAGCACGTCACCGTGGAACTTGCCGGCATCGATGAGGGCCGCGATCTCCGGCTGCGGCTCACCGATGCTCCACGGTGGCCGGTTGCCCTCGCCCATCTCGGGGGCCTCGCCCCGGTAGGCGGCTTCGAACATCTCGTGAGTTGGTTGGGTCATGACACCGTTGTATCAAGCACCCTGATATATGTCAAGTAGGTTGATATATAGGTCGGCGACCACCGCAATGCGCGATCCCGCTGAAATAGGCTGGTACGCCGGCAATCCCCGACGGCGGGGCCTCTCTGGTCGCCGCTACGTCAATGTGGCGGTCAGGTAGCCCGAGGCATCGCCCAACGACGCCAGCTCGTCGTTGGGCACTCCGAACCCCTGAGCGGCGAAGGCCTGCTCGGTGGTTTGTATGTCGATCTGCCAACCGCGTGCACCCAGGTACTCGGCCGCCGTGTTGCGCTCGCCGGTGTAGAACAGATCGGCCAGATTGATGCTGGAGCCGATGCGCCGAGACCGTTCGGTCAGCTTCTGCGCCCAATCCGACGGAATCTTGCGCAGGTCCAGGTGCTCCGTGGCGATCCGGCTGCCGGTCGCGGACACGGCGGCGATGTTGTCGAACAGCCGGTCTTGCGCCTCGGGCGGCAAGTAAACGAGCAACCCCTCGGCGCTCCAGGCGGTCGGCCGCGCAGCGTCGAATCCGGCCGCCTCGAGGGCCGCCGGCCAATCGTCGCGCAGATCGATTGGGACCGTGCGGCGCTGTGCGCCGGGCGTGGCACCCAGGCCAGCCAGCGTGCGCGTCTTGAACTCGATGACCTCGGGTTGGTCGATCTCGTAGACGATCGTGTCCGCCGGCCAGCGCAGCCGGTAGGCCCGGGTGTCCAATCCGGAAGCCAGGATGACCGCCTGCCGGATGCCCGAGCCGGTCGCGTGCATAAAGAAATCGTCGAAGAACCGGGTGCGCACCGTGATTTGCTCCCTCACGGCCTGGCGGCTCAGTAGCGGATCGTCGCTGCGGTCGATCTGGCTGTCGAGGAGCTTGATGAAGGTCTCGATGCCCACGGCGCGGACGAGCGGGTCGGCCCACGGGTCATTCAGCAGGGCGTCGGGACCCTGGGAGGCGATCGCACGCTGTGCGGCGACCGCCGTCGCGGTGGCTCCGACGCTGGACGCCAGATCCCATGTGTCGTTCTCGCTGCGGGTCACGCCAATCTCCCCTCGGCGACTATGCGCGTGATTAGTTAGCTTATATAAGCGACGAGTCAACTGTACCCGGGCGCGCCGGGTGCGACAGTCGGAGCGGGAGGGCGTGCGCAGGCGTGGCCCCGGGAATGGGGCGAGCAGTGCCGGGGTGTTCACTGTCGGCATGGGTGACAACATCGAGCTGAGTCCCAGGGGCTGGGTCCGCGACCAGACCGAACAGATCTTGAGTCGCGGCACCACCGACGGAGTTGAAGTCTTCGACCGGCCCATCGTTTTGCTGACCATCACGGGGGCGAAGTCCGGCAAAGCGCGCTACGTCCCGCTGATGCGCGTCGAGCACGACGGCCGCTACGCCATAGTCGCGTCCCACGGGGGCGCCCCCGAGCATCCCGCGTGGTATGCCAATGTCAAGGCGAATCCGGCGGTGACGCTGCAAGACGGCGACAAGGTTGCCACGCTGCAGGCTCGCGAACTCGAGGGACCCGAGCGCGACGAGTGGTGGCAGCGGGCCGTCGAAGCGTTTCCGCCCTACGCGGAATACCAAACAAAAACGGCACGGCAGATCCCCGTATTCGTTCTGGAATGAGTGCTTTTTGCCACCGCCGACGGGCCGCGAAAACATTTGCATTCGATATGCGCCCCGCCCGTCCGGTTGACCGCGGTTGCCTGCCCACCTACTTTCGTACGCAGAGGCCAGGCATGGCTGGCTGGACAACGATGTTCACCGCATTCGTAATCGCCTGGGCCGCGCGACTTTACGCATTTCTCGGCTTGCCGTTGTCGGATGGACATCCAAAAACTCCACCGTCACTGACGAATTCAGGAGAGGCCCTTGCAACACGCTGAATCGCCAGGTCGACAAGGTGTGGAGCAGTGCGCGTCGTCCCGGATTGACCGGATGCGCGAGGCCGCCCAATATGACCTGCCCGCGTCATTGGTGGTTTTCCTGGTGGCGCTGCCGTTGTCGCTCGGGATCGCACTGGCGTCAGACGCCCCGGTTCTCGCCGGCTTGATAGCGGCGGTCGTCGGGGGCATCGTCGGCGGCTGGATCGGTGGGTCGCCCCTGCAGGTCAGTGGGCCCGCCGCCGGGCTCACCGTCGTCGTCGCCGACGTCATTCATCAGTTCGGCTGGGCTGTAACATGTTTCATCACCGTCATCGCCGGGATCCTGCAGGTCGCGTTGGGATTCAGCCGTATTGCGCGAGCCGCCTTGGCGATCTCGCCCGTCGTGGTACACGCGATGCTGGCCGGCATCGGGATCACGATTGCCTTGCAGCAAGTGCACGTATTGCTGGGCGGCGCGTCGCAAAGCTCGGCATGGAGCAATGTCACGGGCCTGCCCGCGCAGATTCTCGGCGCTCACCGGCCGGGACTGGTGCTGGGGCTGCTGGTGATCGCCATTCTCGTTGCCTGGCGCTGGGTTCCGGCGCGGGTGGCCAGCATTCCCGGCCCACTGGTCGCCATCGTGGTGGTCACGGCCATCTCGGTGATGTTCCCGTTCCACGTGTCCCGGATCGTCCTGAATGGCTCGGTGCTCGACGCGCTGCAGTTGCCGTCGCTGCCGCACGGCAATTGGGGAGCCGTCGTCATCGCCGTCATCACGGTCACCTTGATCACCAGCGTCCAGAGCCTACTGACCGCGGTATCGATCGATCGCATGCACAACGGACCGCGAACCGACTTCAACCGCGAACTGATCGGACAGGGCGCCGCGAACATCGCCTCGGGCGCGATCGGCGGGCTGCCCATCGCCGGTGTCATCGTGCGCAGCGCGGCCAACGTGAACGCCGGCGCGAAAACACGGGCCTCGACGATCATGCACGGGTTCTGGATCCTGCTGTTCGCCGTGCCCTTCGCCGGACTGGTCGAAAAGATCCCGACCGCTGCCCTTGCCGGCCTACTCATCGTCATCGGGATCGAGCTGTTGAAACCGGCGCACATCGAAACCGCCTTGCGCAATGGCGATCTCGCCGTCTACCTGGTCACCATCGTCAGCGTCGTCTTCCTCAATCTGCTGCACGGCGTCATGATCGGACTTGCGTTGGCCGTCGTCGTGACCGGATGGCGGGTGGTGCGCGCCAGGATCGAGGCCAAGCCGGTAGATGATGGATGGCACGTCGTCGTCGAGGGGGCGTGCACGTTCCTGTCGTTGCCGAGGCTGACCGGGGTTCTGGCGTCCATCCCCGAACGCACGTCGGTGACCCTCCACCTGCTCACGAACTATCTCGACCACGCCGCGCACCAGGCGATCAGCGACTGGCAACGACGGCATACCGCCACGGGCGGAGAGGTCCATCTCCGTGAAACGATCGAAGTGGAATCCGTTGGGCACGAGGGCAATCCGTCAAAACCCCATCGCCGCAACACGCACCTGAGCCTGGTCGCTCAGCTATCCGCGGAGGGACGCGCGTAACACCGGCCCGCGCCCGCTACTTCAGGTCGGCAGCCACCCGCTCTAACGCGGCGAGGTGGTCGTCGACATGCGCCAAGCCGGCCTTCATGGTGTTCACCGACAGATGGCTGGCCCCGGCGGCTTTCCATGCGGCGATGTCGGCGGCGAGCTTGTCTGGGTCGCCGGTCCAGCTGACCCGGGCTTCCATGCCGATGCTCTGCGGGTTTCGGCCCGCCGACTCGGCCGCGCCGTTCACCTGCTCGAGCGCGTGGTCAAGGCCGGGACCAGGTTCGACCATGGGAAACCAGCCGTCGCCGAGACGACCGGCGCGTTCGTAGGCGCGGTCGGAGGCCGCCCCGAACCACACCGGGATCGGCCGCTGGGTGGGCAGCGGGGCCAGTCCCGCGCCGGTCACCGTGTGGTACTTGCCGTCGAAGGTGACCGATCGCTGCGTCCAGAGCTTGCGCATGAGCTCGACCTGCTCCTCGGAGCGTTTGCCGCGATTGGTGAACGTCTCCCCGAGCGCTTCGTACTCCACGGCGTTCCAGCCCAATCCGACACCGAGGCGGAAGCGACCGCCGGTGAGCAGGTCGACCTCGGCGGCCTGCTTGGCCACCAGCACCGACTGCCGCTGCGGCAAGATGATGACGCCGGTCACGAGTTCCAGCGTGGTGATTGCGGCCAGGTAGCCGAGCATCACGAACGGCTCGTGAAACGTCGAGTCGATGTCGTAGGGGCCCTGAAAGCCTTGATGCACCGTCGTGTCGGCGCCGACGACGTGGTCGTAGGCGAGCATGTGGGCGAACCCGAGTTCTTCGACGCGCTGGGCGTACGCGCGCAGGACGGCGGGGTCCGATCCGAGCTCGGTTTGTGGGATGACGACGCCAATGCGCATTCGCGATGCAACCGCTCCGCGTCGTGTTTGCTTCCCGCGCGGCCCGTCGAGAAGTCCGGGTGCGGGCTTCGAGCATGATGGGGTCGTGACGGCCAAGAAGCTGAGCGGCGTGCTGCGGGTCGGCGAGTTGGAGCCGGCGCTCGAAGACGAGCTGGCGGCGCGTTACGACATTCCGAAGCTTCCCGACGGCCCGGCGCGAGCCCGGTTCTTGGTAGAGCATGCCGCCGAGGTGCGGGTGCTGCTGACGTGGGGGCCCCCGGGCGTCGACGCCGACACCATCGCGGCATTGCCCAACCTGGAGGTCATCGTCAACGACGGGGCCGGGGTGGACCTGATCGACCTGGAGGCGGCGAAGCGCCGCGGCATCGGTGTGAGCAATACCCCCGACGTACTGTCGGACACGGTCGCCGATACGGCGCTGGGCCTGATGTTGATGACGCTGCGCCGTTTCGGCGCCGCCGATCGCTATGTGCGGGCCGGACGGTGGGCGCGCGAGGGTCGGTTTCCGTACGCCGGGAACGTTAAGGACGTCAGTGGCCTTCAGGTCGGCATCCTGGGCCTGGGCCGCATCGGTTCGGCGATCGCGGCCAGGCTGCTCGGATTCGATTGCGCCGTCGCCTATCACAACCGGCGCCGCATCGACGGGTCGCCGTACCGTTACGCCGCGTCGCCCGTGCAGCTCGCCGAGTCGGTCGATGTGCTGGTCGTCGCCACCACGGGCGACCACGGGACCCACAAGCTGGTCGACCGCGCCGTGCTGCAGGCGTTGGGGCCCGAGGGGTATTTGATCAACATCGCCCGGGGCGGCGTCGTCGATCAGGACGCGCTGGTGGAGCTGCTGGTCGGCGGGGGGCTGGCGGGAGCGGGGCTGGACGTCTTCGCAGACGAACCGCAGGTACCGCCCGAACTGTGTGACCTGGACAACGTGGTCCTTCTCCCCCACATCGGCAGCGCCACGCCCCGGACCCGTCGGGCGATGGCGCTGCTGGCGATCCGCAATCTCGACAGCTACCTCGGCACTGGCGAGCTTGTGACGCCCGTACTGACACCGCGTCGCCACGGCTGACGGCTTCGCGGCGCTGTGACCAGGCGATCCTGGATGGAAACCTGTCTGTGTCCGAAGCGATACCGCGAGAAGGTTATCGCTGCAACCGCATCTGGGTATGCGGCTTTCATGAGCCCATTAGCCGCGCCGGTGCGTTTGACGCTCGCCGGCACCGCCCGCCCCGATACGGCGGCGGAGTGGCGCCATGCCCTGCAGCGGTGGCTGCGGCAGGAGGTGCACGCGCCGGAAGACATTCGTGAGGACGTCGTTTTGGGAGTCAACGAAGCGCTGGCCAACTGCGTCGAGCACGCCTACCGCTCCTCTCCCCAGGCCGGCGGAATGAAACTGCAGGCCAGCTACGATCCCGGCGCCGAGTCAATCCGGGTGTGCGTCAGTGATCGCGGAAGTTGGCGCAAGCCTCCGTCGAGGCAGACCAACGACCCCCGCGCCTCGCGCGGCATCACGCTGATGCACAACCTTGCCAACCACTGCACCATCCATGCTCGCCCCAACGGCACCAGCGTCTACTTGGACTACGCGACCGACGCCGACGGCGCTGGGGGACAATAACTTTCACCGAGCATGCCGAGGTCAGCCGCCCAACGGCGCCGAGGGCGTGAACTTGACCGGCATGTTTTCCAGGCCGCTGACGAAGTTGGCCGGCCGCAGCGGCAGCGGGTCCTCGGACGCCAGCTCCATGTCGGGGAGCCGTTTCAGCAACCTTTCGAGCATCATCGACAGCTCCAGGCGCGCCAGCTGGTTGCCCAGACAAAAGTGGGTCCCAAAGCCGAATGCCAGATGGTTGTTGGGGTAGCGGTCAATTCGGAAGCGATCGGGATCACCGAACACCGCCTCGTCGAAGTTCGCCGATTCGAAAAGCAAGATGATCTTCTCGCCCTGCTCGAGCTGCGTGCCGTGGAACTTGAGATCGGCGGTCATGGTGCGGGCCATGTTCTTGACGGGTGCGGTCCACCTCAGCATCTCTTCGATCGCATTGGGCAGCAACGCCACATCGTTGACCAGTTGGCGGTGCTGCTGCGGGTGGCGCAGGATTTGGGCGGTGCCGCCGGACAGCGTGTGCCGGGTGGTCTCGTCGCCGCCGATGAGCAATAGCAAGACCTCGGTCACGATCTCGTGGTCGGCCAGCTTCTCGCCGTCGACCTCCGAATGCACCAGCACGCTGACCAAGTCATCGGTGGGCTCGGCCCTGCGCGCCGCGATCATGCTCGTCATGTATTCGGTGTAGGCGGCGAAGGCGTCGATGGAGACCTGAAAGTCCTCTTGCGCGGTCGTGCTGCTGAGCATCGTGACCATGTCGTCGGACCAGCGCAGGAACATCTGTCGCTCTTCGGGCAGCACTCCGAGCATGTCGCCGATGACCGCCATCGGAAGGGGGGCGGCAAGGTCCCAGACGAAGTCGCATTCGCCGCGTTCGCAGACGTTGTCGATCAGCGCGTCGCACAGCGCACCGATCGAGGGCTCCCTGTCCTTGACGCGTTTACGGGTGAAGCCCGCATTGACCAGCTTGCGCCGCAACAGGTGAGCGGGGTCATCCATGGCGATCATCATGGGCGGCGCGTCCTGGTCGGGCCGGATACCGCCGGCGTTGGAGAACAGCTCCGGCGCCCGCTCGGCGTCGATCACCGCCTGATACGTCGCGGCGGCGGCCAGCCCATTGCGGTCCCGAAACACCGGCTCGTTCTCGCGCATCCACCGATATGTCGGTCGCGAGTCCCCCGCGTAGAAGGCGCCGTCGGTCAGATCGACGTCGGGCCGCAATTGATTGCGGGTATCAACGGTGCTTGGCATGGCTCACCCTTCCCCGAAGCGGCACGCGCGATCTTACCGTGGACCTTACAGTAGGTACCGTGGTAGAACGACGCCTCTCACATCGGTCTCGGCGAAGCGCGCTCGCGTAACGCCGTCACGAACATCTCGTCCATCCGCGGGCTCACTTCGGTCAAGGTCGCGGCGCTGACGTAGCTGGCGGAGCCGAAGACGCGTTCGAGCGAGTCGGCGGCGGTGGTACTCCCGATGGAAAGGCACAGACAGGCGACACCATCGCGGCGGAGTTCTTCGAGCGCCTTGTTCGCGTCGGCTTCCGCGTAACGACCGTCGTAGCCGTCGTCATAGGGGCACCCGTCTGACAAGACGAGAAGCAGCCGGTTTGGTGTGCCGGCTTGAGCGTTGAGAATCTCGCCCGCCCCGCGGATCGCCGCTCCGAGGCGGGTATAGCCCGACGGCTCAAGCTGATTGAGCCGCGCGCGTTGCGGGGCGCCGAAGCGCTGCCCGAACGTTTTGATCGCCGGCAGGTGCACGGCATGCCGCCCGTGGGATCGAAACGCATAGACGGCCACGCGGTCGCCGAGTTCCTCCAGGGTCATCGCCACCGTTGCCGCCGCACGTCGCTGGTGATCGTGGACGGTGTTCCCCTGTGGGTCGGCGTCGGTGGCCGATCCGGAGGCGTCGAGGAGAATGAGGACGCCGAGGTTTCGAACGAGATCGCGACGCTGGGTGTAGATGGCCTCCGTGGGTGAACAGCCGGAGCGCAGGTCGATGAAGAGGTCGACGAGTGCCTCGATGTCGATGTCGTCGCCGTCGGCGCGCGCCCGCAGGAGCCTGGGTCCCAGGCCGACGCGCGCCAGTCGTCGCCGTAGCTCGTCGTCGCGCGACACCTTCGCCGACGAGATGTGGGTGGGCTCGGTGAGTGGAAAATCAATCACCCGGCACCAGTCCGCCCGATAGCGATTGTTGAAGACGTCCCACTCCGGGTGCAGGGCACCGCCGATGCCCAATGCCGCGCCGGGCCTGCCATCGACGAAATTGATGCGTGTCGGCAGTGGACGTGCAGTCGGGCTGACCGTTCGCGCCGGCCGGATCGCGCGGGCCGCAAACTCCCCGCCCGAAGAGTCGTCACCGCGCGACGGCGCCTCGCCCAACAGTTTTCGGAGAAAGTCCATGAGGGCTCGTGAACTGAACAGCGGGTTGTCGAACAGCTTGAGGACCTTGCTTTCCTCGCCGGGGTGGTCGTCCTCGTCGTCGGTCTCCCGTGCGACGACGAGCTCGATCGCCCTCTGGAGATCCGTATCCGTGGCAGGCGTGGCCCGGCCGGCGGAAGAGGACAGGAGCTGCGCTGGGCGGATGACGCCGAACCACTCCGGAGGGTCTGCGATTGCGCTTGTGCCCCTGGCTATCTCGAGGGACTCATCCGGGCTTACGGTACAGGGTGCTCCGTCGAGGCGAAGCGCCGCCGCCAGCGGAACCGTGCGGGCGAGTTCCGCCAGCACCCGGTGGCCTTCCAGGGCGAGGTAGCGGCGCGCGACGGCCGGGCGCGCCCGCAGCCGCTTCACCCATCGGCGATCCAGGCTGCCCGCGCCGAGCAGCGCGCTCTGGACCAGCACCTGCCGGCGCTGCTGCGCGGCGGAGCCGTCCGCCGGGACGAAGATGACCTCGCCGTTCGTGTAGGCATCCTGGCCGGCCGCCGCTTCGACGACGTCGACGGACCGGCCGGCGATGTGGGTGGCAAGAAACCGATACCGTTGCGGGGCAACGGAATCCGACGTCATCACATCGTGGGCAGGAGTGAGTCGACGAGCTCGCCGAGCGCGGCGATGACCTCCCGATCATCGGACAGGATCCGGACGATCGCCGCCTGGACGGCGCTGCGCAGGTTGAGTCCTTCGGCGGCCAGGCTGCCGGCCAGGATCAGCATGCGGGTGGACGACACTTCGCGTAGCGGTGAACCGTCGAGCTGTCGGATCGCGTTGCCGACCGTGACCAGAGCGCGCGCCGTCGCAGCGTCGATTCCCGCCTCGTGGGCAACGACTTCCGTCTCGGCGTCAACGGACGGGAAACCGAGCTCGATCGCCACGAATCGCTGCCGCGTCGACTCCTTGATGTTCTTCAGCACGCTTTGGTACCCGGGATTGTAGGAGATGACCAGTTGAAACCCCGGTGCCGCAGGCACCGTCGTCCCCAGGCGGTCGACCAGAAGCTCGCGGCGATGATCGGCGAGCGGATGGATGACCACCGTGGTGTCCTGGCGCGCCTCGACGATTTCGTCCAGGTAGCAGATCGCGCCTTCGCGGACGGCCCGGGTCAACGGCCCATCCACCCAGATCGTTTCTCCCCCTTTGAGAAGAAAACGTCCGACCAGGTCGGCCGACGTCATGTCTTCGTGGGCCGCGACGGTGATCAAATTGCGACCCAGCGCATGGGCCATCGCCTCCACGAACCGCGTCTTGCCGCATCCCGTCGGCCCCTTCAGCAAGACCGGCAGGCCGCGACCTGCCGCCGCGCGAAAGACCTCCACCTCATCGCCGGCGGGCCGATAGAACGGCGCCTCCGAAGCGGCACGGACGGCGGCGGGCTCGGAGTTCGTCAGCACCTAGTGTCCTGGCGCCCGCTCGAAGGGGATGACGTCGGGCAGCTGGCCGCCCGGCGGAAGGACGAGGTGGCCGTGCACATCGACATACCCGGAGCGCTTGGTGGGTATCGGCAGACCGGGGTTCGGGCATGGCGTGTCCGTCCCGTCGCCGCAGATTCCGCCGTTGAAGTACGAACGCTTCTGGTGGTCTTGCGGCCACGGGTCGGCGTGCATTCCGATCCATTGCGCGGGCACGTTGTAGAAGAAGAAGAAGCACGCGCTGACGCCGGCGAAGATCGCCAGAAACCGAGTGAACTGCTGTCGCGCCAATCCGCCCCGAACGTGGTCCAATCCGCGCTCGACGACGGTGCGGCCACGATCGTCGGTGAAGAAGCGCAGACAGCACAGCGCCGCCTGCACGCCACCCCACATCAGGCCTTCGTAGACCGGCCATTGGTAGTAGGTGTCGGCGTTGATCGAAACGGACCTGATGGCACCGGGGTAGGTGTAGAAGCCGATCGGTAGCAGGACCAGACCCTCCATGACGAAGTCGAACACGAATGCGAGAGCGTAAGTGACGAGGACCAACCGAAGATTGCTGATGTTCGGCCAGCGCGTCTTGATTTTGCGCATGATCCAACACCCGACGATCGTGATCAGCAGGACGCCATATGCGTAACCCGGCGCGTTGGTCAAGAGGGGCTCGGCCACCTGATGGCCCGGTTCCTCCGGGGAGACCCACCCCGGGATGTTCGACGACCACGAGCCTCGGTTGAACAGCCAGGTGTTGTAGGTACACCACGTGTTGAAGTAGTTCAGCAACGGATCCTGGAAGAACATCAGGCCCATCGACACCACGAGCATGCCGTCCAGCGTGATTCGCCGCTCGCGCCGCCACGGCCTGATGAAGAACCACCACAGGACAACCGGCAGGGCGATCCACAGAACCACCGCGTTCGCCATGAGCGGCACCTTCATGTACATCGGTGGCTCGCTCGGCCCCGAGGGCACCCGCTCGAAGTAGGGGCCGGTGATCCAGCGGATCCACACGTATAGCTGGAGAGCCAGGAGCGCGCCACCGGCCACGGCCCACACTTTGATCGGCTTCACCGGGGACTGACTCTGCGCACCCAGTTCGGCGGCGCCGGGCAGTGACTCGGTGACAGACGAGGCTTGGTTCTTGTTAGCGAGATCGCTCATGACGCTGGTGTCCTCCCGGTCGGCATTCCACGCTCCGAGCAATATACTCATGAGTATCTGGGAAACGGAATAGCTTCTCGCAAGCTCTGGCAGAATCTGGCGCATGGTTGAGCGTTGGACGCGAGAGCGTCGCCTGGAGCACACTCGCTCACTCCTGATCGACGCCGCCGAGGAAGTCTTCGGCGAAAAGGGTTTCGTCGCGGCGACGCTCGACGATATTGCCCACGCCGCCGGCTACACGAAAGGCGCGATCTACAAACACTTTTCGACTAAGGAAGATCTCTTTTTGGCGGTCAGTGATCGCTACTGGCGTCGGTACTTTGTCAACTTCACCGAAGTGATGGCCCCGGCAACGCAGATCGGTGCGCGCGAACTCGATGAGATCGCCAAGCGCTGGAGCCAGCTCAGCCGCGACCGCGGGGCGGAGCACGCAGCGCTGGGTCACGAGTTCATGCTCTACCTGCTGCGCAACCCCGACGCGCGGGAACGCGTGGCCGCCAAGAGATCAGAGGCCGTCGAGGCGCTGGCAAAGTTCATCGTGGCGGGCATAGACCGGCTCGGCGGCACGTTGCTGATCCCCGCATCGACGTTCGCCCAGGTTCTCGTCGCCACCAGCGACTCGGTCGTGTTGGGCAGCCAACTCGATGACGTCGACCTCTTCCGGCCGATTGTGGAGATGTACGTCTCGGTGATCAAACTGCCCTGAGCCTCGACACGAAAAGCGCTTCGGCGCAACGCGTCTCAGACTCCGGTGGCGATCTCCAATTCCTTCAGTGACGCCTCCAGGTGACCGAGCATTCGCTGCAGGTGCGGGACGCTGCGGCGGCAGCCAACCAGGCCGAAGTCGAGGTTGTCGGCGTTGTTGGTCACCGTGATGTTGACCGCCTGGCCGTCGAGAGGGATGGACAACGGATAGTTTCCGGCCAAGCGGGCGCCACGCCAGTACAGCTGCTCCGAGCCGCCCGTCGACACGTTCGAAATGACGATGTTGAACGGCGGAGAGGCCGCGGAAAGATAACCGGGGATCAGCCCGAAGAACAATCCGCCGATGTTGAAGGCCGACAGGGCCAACTGCTGAACCGGCGGCAGCTGCCAGAACACCTCCTTGGTGTCGCGGATGGATGCGCTGATGGTCTCGAGGCGTTTCGCCGGGTCGTCGAGGTCGGTGGCGAGGTTGCACAAAAAGGTGCCGACCATGTTCCCGCCGCTGTCGTCGTCGTCCTTGCGCAGATTGACCGGGACCATCGCGGTCAGCGGGGCGTCCGGCAGGGCGTTCTGATCCAGCAGATAGGCCCGCAGGGCCCCGGCGCACATGGCGAGTATCACGTCATTGACCGTGACGCCGGCGGCCGCCTTGACCGCGTTGACGCGCTCCAACGCCCACGACTGCGCGGCCACCCGCCGCGCGCCGCCGATCCGGACGTTGAACATCGACCGCGGCGCCTGGAACGGAAGGGTGAGTTGTTGTTCGAGCAGCGCGGCCCGCGCGAGCTTCAGCGTGGACGGCGCCAACGCCAGCGCCGACCCCGCGGTGCGGCCGGCCCGCTCGAAAAGGGACGGGCGTTTACGTCCGCCGCGCTCGCGCGGGGCCAGGTTCCACGGGACCCGCACCTGGTCATCGTCCGGATCGGGCGTGAAGGCCCGCTGCAACAGGCGAAGCGCCGAGACGCCGTCCATGAGGGAGTGGTGATACTTCGTGTACACGGCGTACCGCCCGTCCTGCAGGCCTTCGACCAGGTGGGCTTCCCACATCGGGCGGTGCCGGTCGAGCAGGCTGCCGTGCAGCCGGGAGACCAGCTCCAACAGGTCCCGGACCCGTCCCGGTTCCGGCAGCGCGGAACGGCGAAGGTGGTAGTCGAGCTCGACGTCCTTGTCGAGGGTCCATGCGACGTTGGTGATGCCGCCGAAGAAGGCCGGACGTTTGCTGAAGGCCGGTTGCACGTCCGTGCACCCGAGCATCGCCTGATAGCTGTCGCGCACGAAATGGGGTCCGGCATCCTCGGGGGGTTCGAAGAGCTGTAGCGAGCCCACGTGCATCGGATGTTCGCGTGACTCGCCGATCAGGAACAACGCATCCGTCGGTGATATCGGTTCCATGGATGTCGCCCCCAACTGTTGTCGTCGCGCCGCCCACCGCATAGACGGCCTACCTCCTAGTAACCCAACCGGGCGCCGGCCACACTCAAATGAACCGACGTACCTGACCGACGGGTTACCGGCCCACCGCCCAACGCGCGGTGATCGATGTCAGCACATCTCGCTAGCGGACGTCGTCGGCGAGCGCGCGCGCCTCCCGCTCGGTCTCGACCGCGGGCCCGGAGCCCGGCAACGGCTTGCCGGCGACTTCGGGGGTGAACAGCAACGTGATCGCACCCACCACGCCGCCGAAGATCAGCATGTAGGCCGGCACCATCACGTTCCCGGTGCCCGATACCAGCGCCTGGGCGATCAGCGGGGTGATGCCGCCGACGAGCGAGATCGAGATGTTGTAGGAGATGGCCAGCGCCCCGTAGCGCACATTTGTGGGAAACAGCGCCGGCAGCATGGCCGGCCCGGTGCTGTCGAAGCACAGTTCCATCAGCCCGACCAGCAGCACGCCGATGAAGATCACCGGATAAATGCCGCCGAAACGGATGAGCAGGAACGCCGGGATCGAGGCCACGATCAGCAAGCCGCAGCCGGTCCACATGATGGGTTTGACGCCGATGCGATCGGACAACGCGGCCACGAGCACCACGGTGACCATCAGGATCGCCAGCGTGGACACGATCATGACCAGTCCGGCGGTGTGGCGTACGCGCACAAAGAGCCGCAAATACGTCGGCAAATAGCCGGTGAGCATGAAGTCGGCGACCTGAGAGGTCAGCACCAGCGCCGCGCAGATCAGCATCGGCCGCCACTGCTCGACGATGGTGCGCCGGATGGGCTGGCGGCCCTGGTCGCCCGACTGCGCGTCGTCGTGGGCGCTTTGGTAGGCCGATGACTCCTCGAGCCGGAGCCGCAAAAACAGCGCGACCAGGCCGAAAGGCAAGCCCAACAGCAGCGGAATCCGCCAGCCGTAGGTCAGCATGGCGTCCTCGGGCAGCCAGGTCTGCAGCCCGGTCACCAGCAAGCCGGCCAGGACGAACCCCACCAGATTGCCCATCGGCAAGAACCCGACCATCATGCCGCGCTTATTGTCGGGGGCCTGCTCGACGAGATAGGTCATTGCGCCGACGTATTCGCCACCGGTCGACAGGCCCTGGAATACCCGTGCGAGGACGAGCAGGATCGGCGCCCAGATGCCGATGGTGCTATAGGTGGGCAGCAGGCCGGTCACGGTCGTGCTCACCGTCATCATCAGGATGGTGACCACCAGAACCCGGTGGCGTCCGATCCGGTCGCCCAGCGGACCGAAGATGAACCCGCCGAGCGGACGCACGACGAATGCCGCCGCGAGCGTGCCGAAGGTCGCGATCAGGTGGACTCCGCTGACGCTCTTGCCGGGATAGAACACCTGGGCGATCGTGGTCGCGATGTAGCCGTAGACGCCGAAGTCGTACCACTCCATGAAGTTCCCGATCGCGGTGCCCATGATGGTCCGACGCATCGCTGGATCGGCGACCCTGATTTCGTTACGTGCCCATTTCCTCCGGCGGCGGCGAATACCCATCGAATCAAGACTTACCCACAACTTTCTCAGGGACAACCGCCGGGGTGGGCTTCACACGCCCGACGTCGGACGGCCGACGGCTATCGCGGCGATCCGGCTTGGCCGTGCGCGCGTTCGATCGCGCGCGACAAACACCAGCTAGAACGGGGTTGCCGGCAGCGGCGATCTCGGCGTTATGGCCCGCCGACGCCGAGATCGGTTATCCCAGTCACGTTCCTGCGGTCACGCGCGCAGGTCATTGACCCTTCAGACTGCCGATGCGCAACGAACAGTCCGCGGGCTTGGGCCGCGGGCCGCCCATCCGCTCGACGTAGCGACGCGGATCGCGATCCGTGATCGGCAACCCCTCGGTGGTGGGGTGCTCGGCCATGAACTCGCTGTATTGGCGCCCGAGCGCTTCGCGAAGGCCGATCGGGGCGTTGCGGCGGAAGTCCGACAGCCCTTCGCGCTCCTCTTCGCCCATGTGGTCGTCGTTGGCCTCCCGGGTCCGCCCGACCGCCGCCCACCACTGCTCAGTGCCGAGTTCGGCCGCGTCGGCCTCGCGCACCCCGTCGCGAATGTCGTTGTGGTCGCCGATGGCGTCGAGGGTCTCGCCTTCGGCGTCCTCCCCGCCGCGTTTGAGCAGCTGCGGATAGAAGATCTTTTCCTCGATGTAGGCATGCACGTCGAGCTTGTCGGCGAGCGGTCGCCATACCTGTTCGAGCCCGGTCGGGTCGGCGGGCCGCTGCGCCTGAAGGTAATCGAGGCGGGCGAACTGTTCGCGAAACCAGTCATGGTCGGCGAGGATCAACATGGTGATGTCGGCCATCGGGGTCTCCGCCTCTCTCACGCCGGTCAACCAGCCGGGTTAGCACGCGCTCGACATCATTAAAGGACGCCCGCGTCGGCTTACCCGTCCAAGGGTTCCACATAACGGCTCGGCGATCACCCGAATGATGTGCATGCCCGAGTTGCCCTGCGCGGCAGTGGATTACCAAATTTGCGCGGAGGTAAGCGATCTGGCGAGCCCTTCGCCCTTTGGCGGCCCGACGCTGCACGGGAACTCGCCGGTCCGGCGCGCCGAGGCGGCCGGATACACTGGAGCGTCCGTGAGGCGATCGATTTCGATCGCGCCGTCAAACCCGATATGAATAAGTCAGAGGTTGTGCCTTGTCCGAAAATCCCGGCGATGCCGTCAGCTTGGAACCGCATTTCGAGGACGTACAAGCGCACTACGACCTGTCCGACGAGTTCTTCGCGCTCTTCTTGGACCCGACGCGCACCTACAGTTGCGCGTATTTCGAGCGCGAGGACATGACGCTGGAAGAGGCGCAGATCGCCAAGGTCGACCTCTCGCTGGGCAAACTGGGATTGCGGCCAGGCATGACATTGCTCGACGTCGGGTGCGGGTGGGGCACCACCATCGTCCGCGCGATCGAGCGGTATGACGTCAACGTCGTCGGGCTCACGCTGAGCCGCAATCAGCAGGCGCACGTGCAGGGGCGTCTCGACAGCCATCCGTCCGAGCGGTCCAAGCGGGTGCTGCTGCAGGGCTGGGAGCAGTTCGACGAAAAAGTCGACCGCATCGTCTCCATCGGCGCCTTTGAACATTTCGGCCGCGACCGCTACGACGATTTCTTCAAGACGGCCTACGAGGCGCTTCCGGCCGACGGCGTGATGATGCTGCACACCATCATCAAGCCCAGTGACGAGGAGTTCGCCGAGCGCGGGTTACCCATCACCATGACGAAGTTGCGGTTCATGAAATTCATCATGGACGAGATCTTCCCCGGCGGGGACCTTCCCCAAGCCAAGGGCGTCGTGGAGCACGCCCAGCGTGCCGGCTTCGGTGTGAAGCTGGTGCAGCCGCTGCGCCTGCACTACGCGCGCACCCTCGACACCTGGGCGGCCGCGCTCGAGGCGCGCCGCGACGAGGCCATCGCGATTCAGTCCCAAGAGGTCTACGACCGGTACATGAAGTACCTGACCGGCTGCGCGGACCTGTTCCGTGAGGGCTACACGGACGTCGCACAGTTCACCCTGACCAAGGGCTGACAGGCCTCCGTCCACCTCCCAATCGGCGGGGTCCGCGTTTACCGTCGTAGCACGGCGGGTAATTCCACGGCAACAACCTGATCCGGTTAGGTGTCGATGTCCTTCGGCGCAAACCGCAGGAAGGACGGATCGTGGCCGCCAAGCACCGCATGCCGGAGTCGCCTGAGCAAACCCCGATGCCTACCGATCGAGGTCAGCGGCGCGGCATGTCCGGCGTAGCGAAGGTGTGCGACGTTGTCTGCGCTTCGCTGTTGTGCGCAGCGTGCCTGACGGCGTTGGTGCTCAACGGGGTTCACGCCGAGAAGCGAACCGTCGTCGCCGATGTGGGGCCGCCGGCCGTCTCGCAGCCGGTGAAGCAGGAGGGCACCGTGATCGCCGTGACCGTGGACTCGGTGACCATGCGCAGCGCCGACGGGTACACCCAGACCTATCGCTTCACCCCGGACACCACGGTGATCACCCATCGCGGTCGCCAACCCGCCGCCGCGGCACCGCAATTCACGGTCAACGACCGCGTGGTGGTGGTGGGTACCATCGAGGGCGGTACGGCGCTGGCCACCGCGGTTGCCGCCCGGGGCGCGGGACACGGTGATGCACCGCCCATGGATTACCTTGAGGGTCAACCGGTTTCCTCCGGCGCCGCCTGAGCGCGGTCCCCGAACCGGACCGGGAAGCCTGCCCCGCCTAGTCTGGTAGCGATCCGGCCATAGGGAGGCGCCATGAGCGAGCATGAAGCAAAGATGATCATCCTGTCGACCGACGACTTGGACGAGTCGATCCGGTTTTACAGCGAGACCCTGGGCATGCCGCTGAAGTTTCGCGATGGGGCGCACTTCGCGGCCCTCGATGCGGGCCCGGTCACGTTGGCACTGGCGACCGCGGTCGACCATCCCATCCCCGGGCAGGTTGTGGTCGGCTTCAAGACCGCGGACGTCGACGCCGCGGCGGAGGCTGTCGAGGCCAACGGTGGTGGCATCGTGAAGGGCCCCTATGACGACGCTCACGAACGACGCGCCGTGGTCTATGACAACAAGGGCAACGGCCTGGTCTTCTACAAACCGCTGGGCCGCTAGTCGCGGGGACATTGAAACGCCGGTGGCCGTTTACCTTCCAGTGCGTTCGCGGTGTTTGCAGCCCGGCCAGCAGCAGGGCCGGCGTTTGCCCTCCTCCAACTCCTCCTTGGTGCGTCGGATACGGCGCGCCCGGGTGGCCTCCTGCTTGGCATCCTCGACCCAACAGATGAACTCGTTTCGGGCCAACGGCGTGATGTCGTTCCAGGCGGCGAGCGCCGCGGCGTTGGCGATCAATGCCTCGCGCAGGTCGGCGGGCAGCTTGTGCACCACCCCGCCGGGTACTCGCCGGCCGCTCATCGACTCACCAAATGCGCGCTGTCATCGTGCAATTCGTCGCGACGCAACGTCATCGGCGTCGCCGCGGGGATATCGCCGCCGGCGACCACGGCGCGGGTGATGGGGGAAAGGGCCTGGAACAGCCTCTCGACCTCGTCGTCGCTGAGCGCGTCGAGCGCCGACAAGGAAAGCGCGTCGGTCATCGACTCGATGTGATCCTTCAGTTCGCGCCCCGCCGCGGTCAGGGACCCGCCGGCGTCGAGCAACCCCCGCTCGGCGAGGCGCTGCTCGTGATGACGCCACGCAGACTCGTCATAATCGCGGGCGCGCGCGATGTAGTCGCGAGCGATGTTGCCCGCCGCGGCATGCAAGACGTTGGATTCGCGGCCGGAAATCCCGGCGGCGGCCAGCACCGCCACGTGCGCGTCACCGCGATGCTCGCGCAACAGCGTCGTGGCGTGCCACAGTGCGGCCAGGGGATCGGCGGGCCAGGGCAGCGCCAGGTTCGCGGCGAACAGCGGACGAGCGTCGAGCGGCGCGTGGCGTGCCGCCTTCCCGGCGAGTTCGGCTGCCACGCTGACGTTTTCGTCCGGACCGAGGCCATAGCGGCGCAGCGCCGCCACCGCGGACGCCTGCCGCGCCTGCAACGCAGCTTGCGGGCTCGCGATCTCCCACGCCGCCGGCAGCGCCTTGGCAACCCGTTCGGGTGCGAAATTGTAGAAGACCGCGGTCACGACCTCCGGTGGCGCCATGCCCAGCGGCGCCGAGCGGGCCGCGAAGTAGCCCATCCAGAAACCGCGGTAACCCAACGCGTCCAATGCCGCCCGGGCCTCGGGTGCGAAATATGTCACCGCATGCACGGGCTCGTAGCGATCGAAGAAGCGTCGAGCCAGCACCGGTTGTCGTCGCATGCTCGCAGTTAACCATTGGTTGCGGGCAGGAACCAAGCACGCCGCCCAAGCGCTCCGGCCTAGGCTCGAGAGGTGACCATCCCCTACGACCAGTCACTCCATGAGCGGATCCGGAACAACCTGGCAAATCATGACCGTCGAATCGTCGCCGATTCGACCAAGCGGCACGCCGCCGTCGCGGTGGTGCTCGTCGATTCCGACATCGGGGAGGATCGGGTCGATCCGGTGTCGGTGGACGAGTGGAATGCTGATCGTCCGCTGCCGGGGGCCGGCCTCGACGGGCGCATGGTCGACGTGTCGGGCGGTGCGGCGTTCCTGCTGTGCCGCAGGGCATCTCGTCTCACCTCACACGCCGCGCAGTGGGCACTTCCCGGCGGCCGCCTCGACCCCGGCGAGACCGCGGTCGATGCCGCGCTGCGGGAACTGTGCGAGGAGGTCGGCGTCGAATTGCCCGAGGCGAGCGTGCTGGGACTCCTCGACGACTACCCGACTCGGTCCGGATATGTCATTACCCCGGTGGTGATCTGGGGTGGCGGCCGCCTGGATCCGCACCCCTCGCCCGCCGAGGTCGTCGCGGTGTACCGGGTGGGCCTGCACCAACTGCAACGTGATGATTCGCCACGATTCATCGCCATCCCGGAGAGCCCGCGACCGGTTGTGCAGATCCCGTTGGGGGGTGACCTGATCCACGCCCCCACCGGGGCGGTTCTCCTGCAGCTGCGGTGGCTCGGCTTGGAAGGCCGCCACGACCCGGTCGCCGGCCTGGAACAACCGGTCTTTGCGTGGAAGTAGCTATCGCGCAGCCTGTTCGACGGCGGCGGCGCTCGGTCAAGCTTGGCCCGGCGCACCGAACAGCGACCGCGCCAATTCGACCAGCGACGTGCCCGAGACGTCCCAGGCGCCCGGGGGTTCCGGGCCTGGATCCTGGCCCGGTCCGTACTCCTGTGGGCGGGCGACGAAACCGGTGGCCAGGCCGCTATCGCGGGCCGCCTCGAGGTCGGCGGTGTGTGCAGCAACCAGCATCACTTCGCCGGGTTCCATGCCCAGCAAATGCGCGGGGGTTCGGTACGCGCGCGGGTCGGGCTTGTAGGCCTTGCTGACATCGGAACCGAGCACCACATCCCACGGCAGGCCCGCGTACTTGGCCATGTCGACCAGCAGTCCGGTGTTGCCGTTGGACAGCGGCCCGACAATGACGTGTCGCTTCATGGCGCCGATGCCTTCGACGCTATCCGGCCACGGCGGCAGCCAGCGCCACGACCGGGCGAGCGCCTCCACCTCGTCGCCGGGCAGTGCGTCGGCTCTGACGCCGAACTTCTCGAGGGATGCGACGAGGTTTTCTCGGTGCAGAACGTCCAGCGGCACGAATTCCCGGCGGCCCGAGTGGATTTCGGACATGGAGGGCAGGTACCGGCTTCGCCATTCCAGCGCGAACGCGCCTGGGTCGAGGCTGAGGTGTTGGCGCTGCGCGAAGTGCCGCACTGACGCGGCGATCCCGGATCGCCAGTCGACGACTGTTCCGAAGGTATCGAACAGAACGGCACGCACTGCCCGGCCGGTCGAGGGCGAGCGGTAATCGGTCATTCCTCAGGCTAGCGTCGCGTTCGGCGGCGGCGACACGGCCGGCCGAGGCACACGGCGTACGGTATCGTTAGCTGTGCGAACGAACTGTCAGCGTCCTGGTTCATGACTGATGGGAGGCCGTTGTGGCCCGAAGCGCCGGGGATACCTGGGATATCGTGACAAGTGTCGGCTTCACCGCCTTGGCGGTGTGTGCGGCGCGGGCCCTCGACGCCGGGCTGCGGCCGCCGTTGGCGAACGACGACTACGCCGCCGGCTTCGTCACCGCCGCCGGCGAGCCGAATTTGATTGCGGCCGTTGACAACGCCGATATGAGTAGTGCCGCGGCCTTCAACGCGCAGTGGGTGGGGGTGCGGACGCGGTTCTTCGATGAGTTTTTCGCCCACGCAGCCCGATCGGGGACGCGCCAGGCGGTCATCTTGGCGGCCGGATTGGACTCCCGGGCGTACCGACTGCAATGGCCCTCGGGTCATACGGTTTACGAAGTTGATCAGCCTCGAGTGCTCGACTTCAAGCAACAGGTCCTCGACCGTCAGGGCGCCGTGCCGTCGACGGGGCGCGTCACCGTCGCCACCGATTTACGCGACGACTGGGCGGGCGCGCTGATTGCGGCCGGCTTCGACCCCGGCCAACCGACGGCGTGGGCGCTCGAGGGACTGCTGCCATATTTGCCAGGGGCGGCGCAGGATGCGCTGTTCGACAAGCTGCACCAGTTATCCGCTGCCGGTAGCCGCCTGGCCGCCGAACTCGGTCCCGCCCCCGGCGAAGTACAGGAATTCGCGAACAATGTCCCGACCATCAGCCAGGACACCGGTCACCCGCCGGTGGCCGAACTGTGGTATGACGATGCGCGCACCGACACCAAAGAGTTTCTGGCCCAGCGGTATTGGCGTGTCACCGGCGTCGACTTGGTCGAAAAGGCGGCCACCGACTACGGACGGCCGTTTCACGAGCTGCCGGCGGTCTTCGATCGGTTGATGCGCACCAAGTTCTTCACCGCGGTCCGCGAACGCTGAACCTTGCCCGAGACCGCCGACAAACTCACCCGCCAGTCGCCGACAAGCGCCGTTCGATGACGGCCAGGGCGCGCTCGGCCCATCGAATGTTCTCCTCCTCGAACGAGATTCCGCGGATCAGCGTCAGGAAGGGGCCGACCCGGTCGACACAGGCCAGGTATTCCTCTTCGCTGCGGCCGTCGAGCAGTCGCGCCCGCAACCGTTCGTAGCGCTGCGATTTGGCGGTTGCCCATCGCAGTCGCTCGTGGATGAGGTCGCGCACGGCCGGCATGTCTCCGGCGTCGGCGGCCTGAACCTTGATCAGCAACTCGTCGCGGATCACCGAGGGCTTCGGCGCCTTCGCGGTGAATTGCCGGATCGCCTCACGGCCGGCCGACGTCAGCGAGAACATCCGCTTGGTGGGCCGGCGTTCTTGGTGCACGACCCGCGCCCGGATGAGGCCCTGCTCGGCGAGTCGATCCAGTTCGCGATACAGCTGCTGCGGGGTGGCCGGCCAGAAGTTTGCGACCGAGGCGTCGAAGCCCTTGGCCAGGTCGTATCCGGACGACTCGCCCTCGAGGAGGGCGGCCAACACCGCGTCGCGCAGCGACATCGGCCGAGCATACAACGGCGCGATTAGGCAACAAAGTGATCAACCGCACCCTGGACATCATGTGGCGGGGGGCTTAGCGTCAACCCCAACCTACTCAACAAGTTGACTATGTGAGGTCGCTGATGCACCCGTTCCGCCAGGCGGTCGAAGAGCGCGATGAAACGGCCATCCAGGCGATGCTGGCCGAATCGGTGGTGTTCACCAGCCCGGTAGCGTTCAAGCCTTACGTCGGCAAGCCGATGACCGCGGCCATCCTGCGCGGGGTGCTGCGCGTCTTCGAGAACTTCCGCTACATCCGGGAGATCCATGACGCAGGCGGCCGCGACCACGCGCTGGTTTTCGAGACCGGGATCGTCGGGGCGCCGGGGGTGACGGTGACCGGGTGCGACTTCCTGCATTTCAACGACGACGGACTCATCGACGACTTCATGGTGATGGTGCGGCCGCTGTCGGGCGCGACCGCACTGTCAGAGGCGATGGGTGCCCAGTTCGATCGCATCCGCCAGGAGGCGCTCGAATTGGCCAATCAATCCGGCACCGCGTAGAAGTAGTGACCATGCGGATTGGATTGAGCATCAACTATGCCGGCGGCTTCAAGGACGTGGCCGCCGAAGTGGCCGACCTGGAGAGCGCCGGGCTGGACATTGTGTTTGTGCCCGAAGCGTATTCGTTCGACGCGGTGAGCGCGCTCGGCTACCTGGCGGCCAGCACGAAACGGGTCGAGCTGGCGTCGGGCATCCTGCAGCTTTATACCCGAACGCCCACTCTGACCGCGATGACCGCGGCCGGGCTGGACTACGTCTCCGACGGCCGGTTCACCCTCGGCCTGGGCGCTTCCGGTCCGCAGGTCATCGAGGGCTTCCACGGTGTGCCCTACGACGCCCCGATCGGCCGGACGCGCGAAGTCATCGACATCTGCCGCCAGGTGTGGCGGCGCGAGACCGTGCAGCACCAGGGCAAGCACTATACGATTCCGCTGCCCCCAGAGCGGGGCACCGGGCTGGGAAAGCCCCTCAAGCTCATCAATCAGCCTGTCCGAGAACGCATCCCGATTCTGGTGGCCGCGCTGGGGCCGAAGAACGTCGAATTGGCGGCCGAGATCGCCGAGGGTTGGCAACCGATCTTCTACCTGCCCGAAAAGGCGCAGGATGTCTGGGGAACGTCGCTGGCGGCCGGCCGGGCCAAGCGGGACCCCGCCTTGGGCGAGCTCGACATCTATGCCGGACCCGTCCTGGCCGTCGGCGAAAACGTCGAGCCGCTAAGGGAATTCGTCAAACCGCATCTGGCCCTCTACATCGGCGGGATGGGCGCCAAGGGTAAGAACTTCTACCACACCCTTGCGACCAAGTACGGGTACGGGTCGCAAGCCGACCGGATCCAAGAGCTCTACCTGGCCGGTGACAAAGACGGCGCCGCCAAGGTCGTGCCGGACGACCTGGTGCGCGACGTCAACCTGATCGGAACCCGCGAGTTCGTCAGGGAACGTCTGGCGGCCTTCCGTGAGGCGGGGGTGACCACGCTGAACGTGGCGCCCATCGCGTCGACGACGGCTGAGCGGATCAAGCTGATCGAGACGTTGCGCCAGCTGATGTGAGTGCCGGCCGCCGCCGGTTATCGATCGGTGGCGCAGAGGCCGGGGCAGTTCGCGGATTGATGGGGTTTGAAACCAGCAGATTTGGTGTACTGATACCACTACTCGTACCCAGGAAGGCCAATGATGAAGTACATTGCGGCAGCCACGATCGCGATCTCCGTCTTGCTGTCCAGCGCGTGTTCGGCCTCACAGGTCATCAACACCGGTGGCGACACAAAGTGCAAAGACTTCACCACGCAGGACGAAAAGAAGCAGAACGACGAAGTCAGCAAGATGCTCAAAGACAAGAGCGGTGCCGATCCGACCAATGTGGAGATTTCCGCAACCCGGCTCTCCGTGACGACGTATTGCCAGACGCTCGGGAAGCCGGACACCAAGATCTCTGAGGCCCCGCACGGCTGACGCCCGGCGGCGCTCGCTAGCCCAAAAGCAACTCCGCGGGCACATCGTCGCACAGCACGGCCCGGGCCAGCAGTTCACCGAGCAGCGGACCGAATTTCATCAGGTTGCTGCCGACGAACGCGAGCACACGGCCACGCTGCGCCACGGTCCAGCCGTCGCCGCCCGAATCAAGCCACGGTGCACGAACACTGACGCAGTCCACCTGATCCACCGGCGAAAGCGACGGAAACAGCGCGCGCACCGTCGCGGGGTCCGCCACGTCCTGACCGAACGCCCACCGGCCCGTACTGCCGAGCGGTAATCCGTAGCCTTCGGGCGCGGACAGGCACGCCGCACCGACCGCGTCCGCACCGCGATAGGTGAACCGGGTGTGCGGGACGAAGTCGACGCCGAGCGGGCCGAACAGATCTGGCGTGTGTGCCCCGGCGCAGATCAGCACCCGCTCACCGCGCAGCACGGTGCCGTTGGCGAGGGTCGTCGCGCCGTCGTCGGCCACCGACAGCACCTCGTCGCGCCGGATGGAGACGCGTTGCGCCAATGCGCTCAACGCGCGGCGGATGCGCAGGCTGCCGCCGAGCGGATCGAAAACGCCTGTCTCCCAAGGCCCGACCGCGAAGGGAATCCGTGCCGCGATGTCGGCCGGGTCAAGCCAGGAGAACCGCGCGCCGGCGGATGTCATGGCCGCCGCAACGTCGTCGCACGCCCCGGCGGCGACGAAGCCCTCCGGGCCCAGCAGCCGTCCCGCGCCGAACTCGGACTCCCAACGCTGCCAGCCCGCCCGGGCCGCCAGCGCCAACCGGCATAGGTCGGGTCGTCGGTGCGCGATCCGGAATATCCGCGCCAGCCCGGCGGATTGCTCGCCGAAGGGCTGGCCGCGCTCCAGCACGATCACGTCGTGCCCGCGCCGCGAGAGTTCGTAGGCCGCCGCGAGTCCGCATATCCCCGCGCCGATGACGATGATCATGCTCTTCACCCCCCGGGTGTTGTCAGAAGAAGAACCCGGCGTGGGGCGCCTCGGGCACGGCGAACAGTCGATCGGCCACCACAAGCGCCGCCGGATCGTCGGTACGGACCAGGCCGGCCACGGCGAGCTCGCGCCACGTGGTCCCGCCCAGCAGAACGGCGGCCAGCCCGTCGACCTCGACTTCGAGGTCGGGTCGCCGGTCGGTGACCGCCGCGCCGTCGCCCGCAATGGCGAAACTAGCCGAATTCGTCGGTAGCAGAGGGTCATTGACCGCGATGGTCACCGCGCCGTCACCGACATAGCCGCGGGCGGCCAGCGCTGCCTCGGCGTCGATGATGCGCAGCCAGGTTTCGTCGTGCACCGCGGTGACCCGCACGGCGCGCCGGTCGGTGATCAGCCAGGGCAGCGGGTCGTCGAGTGGCAGCATCCAAAACACCACGCGGTCAACAAGATCCAGTCCGAGCAGAAAGCGCAGCAGTCCCAGGTAGGCCTCGGTGGTGGGCGCGAAGAAATCCTCCACCACGATGGTTCGCTGGTCGCTGACGAACCACTGCTCGGTGTCGATCGGGCGGTATCGGGCGAAACCGGATTCGGATCCCGCCTCGCCGTGCACCGCGACATACGCGGGCCCCGAGGCGGATTCGGTGCGCAGCCGGACGCCCTGCCACCACACCTGGGGACGGTCGATGGTTCCCGGGCGGCGCGGACGGTTCTCGGCATAGATGCGCGACAGCACATCCCACGCCTGCGCGATGTCGAGCAGTCGCACCGGGCCGCCGGTCCCGACCTCGCGCCGCAGCTCCGCACGTGCCGTGCGGACCTCGACGGATTGTGACGAGCTCGCGACGCCATAGCCGTACCGCCCGTAGATCGTCGCCTCCGAGGCGCGCAAGGTCGTCACCACCTCACCGCGTGCCGCGAAGTCGCGCAACTGGTGTCGTATCAGCTCGGTGGCGATGCCTTGCCGGGTGAACCACGGCAATACGCCGATGTGGGTGACGGCGGCATGCCCCACGATCGCCGGGCCGGGCAGCGTCAACCGGCTCGTCACGGCGTCGGCGGTGCCGACAAGTTGCCCGTCGGCGAATGCCCCGACGGTCCGGCCCCGCTCGAGCAGCGTCGTGATCTGACCGGGCGCCAGGCCCGAGAGGGGCGGAAACCCGACCATGGCGGTGCGAAACACGTTCGCGGCGGCGGTGAGGGCGTCTTCACTGTCGAGAACCCGGATCTCGGTGGCCATGACGCCATCATGTCGCGTTCCGCCTGCGGCATGGAGCGCGGGCTGCGCGGCAGCGCCGCCGTCACCGGATAGGCAGGCCGGTCAGCGCCCGGGAGACCACCAGGCGCTGGATCTCGCTGGTGCCCTCGAAGATGGTGAAGATCTTCGCGTCACGGTGCATCCGCTCGACGGGGTAGTCGCGGGTGTACCCGTTGCCGCCCAGGATCTGGATCGCCTCATCGGTGACGTAGACCGCGGTCTCGCTGGCCACCAGTTTGGCCATCGACCCCTCCGCGGAGTCGAATGACTGGTCGTTGCGGGCCATCCATCCGGCACGCCACACCAGCAGGCGAGCAGCGTCGATGCGGCACTTCATGTCCGCCAGCTTGAACGCCACCGCCTGGAACTCGCCGATCTTGCGACCGAATTGCTCACGCTGGCAGGCATATTCGAGCGCGTACTCGTAGGCGGCCCGGGCCACGCCGACGGCCATCGCGCCGACGGTGGGCCGGGTGCGTTCGAAGGTCTTCATCGCGGCCTGCCCGCGCGTGGAGGAGCCGGATTTGACGCGGGCGATGCGCGCCTCGAACTTCTCCCGACCCCCGAGGATGTGGTCCTCGGGCAGCCGGACATTGTCGAGCACCACCTCGGCGGTGTGGGAGGCGCGGATCCCGTGCTTCTTGAATTTCTGGCCCTGCGCCAGGCCCTTGACGCCAGCCGGGATGACGAACGTCGCCTGGCCGCGGGTGCCGAGTTCGGGGTAGACCGAGGCCACCACGATGTGCACGTTGGCGATGCCGCCGTTGGTCGCCCAGGTCTTGGTGCCGTTGAGGACCCACTCGGAGGTCGCCTCGTCGTAGCGCGCCCGCGTGCGGATGGCGCCGACGTCGGAGCCCGCGTCGGGCTCGGACGAGCAGAACGCACCCAGCTTGGGCTCATCAGCGGTGCCGAACATCTCGGGCAGCCAGCGGCCCAGCTGTTCGGGGGTGCCGTTGCCCGCGAGCGCTGCCGCGGCCAGCCCGGTGCCCATGATGGACAGGGCGATACCGGCGTCGCCCCAGAACAATTCCTCGAAAACCGTCAGCATGCCCAGGCCCGTCGGCTCGGCGGCCTGCTGGGCGAACAGGTCAGGGGAGTACAACCCCACCTTCGCGGCCTCCTGGATCACCGGCCACGGTGTCTCCTCGCGTTCGTCCCATTCCGCGGCGGCCGGGCGGACGACGTCGGCGGCGAACTGGTGCACCCAATCGCGGACTTCGATCACGTCGTCGGACAGTTGTAGTGAAAACGTCACAGGTCTGCTCCTGAATCATTGGTGTTCAACGGGTTCCGGGGATTTGCGTACTGCGCGAGGACGCTGACCGTCTGGTTGACCCACGCCTCGAAATACCGTTCTTCGTCGGTGTTGCCGGGCAGGCGGCCGGTCAGCGCTTGCAGCGTCGCGGCGTAGGACAGCGAGCCGATCGCAACGGCCGCCGCGGCTTCGGGGTCGGGAATGCTGGTGCGGCCGGAGCGATTGGACGCGGCCAATTCGTCGGCGAAGCGCTGGTAGGCGTTGTCGGTGATGACCTGCCACGTCTTCTCGTCGAGATCGCCGAGTTCGTCGGGCTCGCGCAGCATGACCTTGAGGAGATCCTCGCTGTGTTTGAGGTTGCTCCAGATCAGCTGGCCGGCGGTGCGCACCGCTTGCTCGACGCTGCCCGGCTGCCCCGCGTCGTACTGCTTCCGCGCGGCCACGATGCTGTCGATCCGGTGCGCAACCGCGGCTTCGAGCAACTCGCGTTTGGAGCCGAAGTGCTTGTAGAGGGCGCCCGAGCCGGGTGCCAGGCCCGATTCGCGCTGGATGTCGGCCACCGACGTGGTGGCGTACCCCTTGGCGGCGAAGAGCCGCAACGCCGCGGAAAGCAGTCGGTCACGTCCCCGACTAGGCCCAGTGAGCACGGTGAGAGAGTACTCACTCACCGCGTCCGTAGCAAAACGGCACCCGGTCCTTGGCCGGTGATGCGGCGGAGGCGGACGCGGTTAGCGGTAAATTCTTGTGAAACGCCACCAGGCTTGAACGCGCCGAACCGCTACTGCCGTGAGGGTTGTACTCGGGTTGGTCGACAAGGCCCCGTGGTCGGTCGTGCCTCACCGCCGACCAGCCAACCACCGAAGGAGCCTGACATCCGCGTCTTCCCGCATGTACAGCTGCCGATGCGGGTGCTGTCGTTGCGCACCATCGTCATCGTCGCCGCCCTGTCGGTGATGACCCTCGTCGTGCTGCTGGGCACCTGGGTATGGGTGGGCGTCACGAACGACCAGTACAGCCAGCTCGACCGCCGGCTCGATTCGGTGTCCAGCCTGGGCGACATCAGCAGCCTGCTCAACACCGCGCCGCCCGCCAGCCCCGACCGGCACATGCCGGACGGCAACCTGGTGCGCACCGCGCGCATCGGCGGTGTGACCGTGTCGGCGCCCAGCAGCATCGTGTTGCCCCAACTCCCCGACGGCTACGCCAACACCACCATCAACGGGGTGCAGTACCGCGTTCGTACCTTCAGCGCGGGCCCTGCCTCGATAGCCCTGGCCGCCCCGTTGGCCGAGGCCCAGCATCGGATCAACGAATTGCATCTGCGGGTGCTGTTGATCTGTGCCAGCGTGATCGGCGGCACGGTCGTGGTGGGCTGGGTGATCTCGTTGATCATGGTCAATCCGTTCCTGCTGCTGGCGCAGCAGGCCCGCGCGATCAATGCCCAGTCCAGCCCCGACGAAGTCCAGGTTCGCGGAGTGCGCGAGGCCGTCGAGATCGCCGAGGCGGTCGAGGGAATGCTGGACCGCATCGGCAAGGAGCAGCAGCGCACCAGGGCCGCGCTCGAGTCGGCCCGCGACTTCGCCGCGGTCGCCTCGCACGAGCTGCGCACACCGCTGACGGCCATGCGCACCAACCTCGAGGTGTTGTCCACCCTGGACCTGCCTCCCGAGCAGCGTCACGAGGTCATCGGCGACGTCATCCGCACTCAGAGCCGCATCGAAGGGACGCTGACCGCGCTGGAGCGGCTGGCCCAGGGCGAACTGACCACGGTCGACGATTTCGTCCCGTTCGACATCACCGAGCTACTGGACCGTGCCGCGCACGACGCGCTGCGCATCTACCCCGACACCGAGGTGTCACTGGTGCCCTCGCCGACGGTGCTGATGATCGGGCTGCCCACCGGGTTGCGGCTGGTGATCGACAACGCGATCGCCAACGCGGTCAAGCACGGCAATGCCGGCAAGATCCAGCTGACCGTCAACAGTTCCGGTGAGGGCGTGGAGATCGCGATCGACGACGACGGCACCGGGGTTCCGGAGTCCGAGCGTGCCACGGTGTTCGAGCGCTTCGCCCGCGGATCGACAGCGTCGCGCTCGGGGTCGGGGTTAGGTCTGGCGCTGGTCGCCCAGCAAGCCGAATTGCACGGCGGCACAGCGGCACTGCAGACCAGCCCGCTTGGTGGAACGCGTCTTCTGCTGAGGCTGGCCGGCGATGGGCGCGGCCCCGCCTAGCGGCGGCCCGCGTCGTGGTCGAAATGCTCTGTGTGGCAACCGGATTCCATGTCGGCTTTGCCGCATGAACCGACAGACGCTGACGGACCTGTGCCTGCGGCGACGTACCGGTTCGCCCGATCGCGAGTCCCGGGCGAGGAGAGCTGCCGCCGGAGGGCATGTGGGTCAGCGCGCGGACCACGCCGGCGAAGCGGGACGCTGACGCGGTGCTGGGCCACCCCGGTGTCGACGTGCCGGATCCACCGGCCGCCAAAGCCTGTTACGACGCGCGGATGCCGCTCCTCGGATTCGAGCCGTTCGTTGCGACCGCAGACGAGTTTGCGTACCGGCCGGGCTGGAGCAAGCCGGGTACATACCGGTTCATGTCGCCGGAATCGGTGCCACCGTCATCCACCCGACTTGCCATTCGCCGCAATATCCCCGGTGGCTATTACGCCGCTATTTGGTATGGCCCATTCGACTCGACTCGACTCGAAGCGGAATGCGATCACGACCGCGTTTGACAAAAGCGCTCAGGACGCGACCGCCACGAGTTAAGCCGGTGCTTTTGTGACTATCGGGTCTTGAGTGGCGACTGAGGTTTATCGACGACTCCTTATGGGAATCGTCAGTTTCGCGCTTGGGACCAGCAGAATTTGTCGAAATCAGGGGCCTTTGATCCGGCCGATAGGCAGTGAATACAAGATCACCAAAACCGCACTACACTAAGGCCCCAAGCACGTCGCTTTGGCGTTGAGCGTTCGGAGGGAAAATCATGGTTGGTATGTCGGTGCAGTCAGAAGCGGTTCTGGCATCGTCAAGCGCCGAGACGGCGATCAGCGCCGAGACCGAGGCGGCCGCCTCGGCGGCGTCGCCGGTCCTGCTGGGAGTGCTGCCGATGGGTGGTGACCCGGACTCGGCGATGTTCGCGGCGGCGCTGAACGCGTGCGGCGCGGGCTACCTGGGCGTAGTGTCCGAGCACGCCGCCCAGCGCGGCCTGTTCGCCGGCACCCAGAGCCTCGCCTCGGGCACGTACGTGGTTACCGAGCTCATGCGCAGCCTGACGCTGGCCATTGGCGCTTAGCCGCTAGCGACGTCTAAAGGGGGAAGTGCGCATGGCCGATCCGGGGTGGGCTGCGCGTACGCCTGAGGAAAACGATCTGCTACTCAAGGCGGGCGCCGGCGTCGTCACCCATTTGGCGAACCAGGCCGCCTGGACGGCATTGGCGGCTACCCATCACGGCTCCAGCATCGCCTCGACGATCAACACCGTCGCGACGTCGGCGAGCTGGACGGGCGGTGGATCGTTGGCCTCGGCGGCCAACGCCACCGCGCTGAACGCGTCGCTGCACGGGCTGGCCGGCTGGGTCGACGTCAAGCCGGCGGTGGTGTCGACCGCGGTCTCGGCGTATCAGATGGCATACGGTTCGATGCGCCCCGCTCCCGAATGCCTCGAGAACCGCACCGAGACCGCCACCGACTACGGCATCAACCCGCTGGTGCTCGGCGCCTTGACCCCACGCATCACGTCGCTGGAGCTCGAGTACTTCGGGTCGATGTGGCCGAACAACTCCGCGGTCGGGGCCAGTTACGGAACGATCCTCACGGCCTTGTCCCAAAGCCTGACCATTCCGCCGCCGATCGCCACCATGGGCGCCTCACCGGCGGCGCCGGCGCAGGCGGCGGCGGCGGTTGGCGAGTCCGCCGCGCAAATGGGCGCCGGCGACGGTATGCGCGCCGCCATGCAGGGCGCCCAGACGGGGACTCAGGGCGCGGGCCAGGCGACCTCGGGTGCCCAGGACTTCATGGGTCAGGCCGGCACCTTCATGCAGCCCGTGCAGCAGATGATGGGCGCGGCGCCCCAGATGATGCAGGCTCCTATGCAGGCGATGCAGGCTCCGATGCAGATGATGCAGCCGCTGATGGGCATGTTCGCCAATCCCGGCGCCATGGGTATGGGCGGGGCGACGCCCGCAGTCTCGGCGGTGTCGGCCACCGGACTTTCCGCGGCGGAAGCCGGCGGCGCGTCCATGGGTAGCGCGGGCGTCCCCGCGACCAGTTTCACCCGGCCGGTCAGCGCCTTCGAACCCGCCACCAGCGGCCGGCCGGTGGGGCTGCGTCCGGCGGGGGCATTGGGCGCCGAGGCCATGCGGCCGCAGACCACGACGATGGGTGGTGCCCCGATGGGCGGTATGCCCGTGGGGCACGGCGCGGGAGGCGACCGCGGATCCCGTGACAAAGCCGAACAGCCCGCCACCGTGCGGGTTGTGGACGCCAGAGTCTGAAGCCCACCCCCTGGTGAAAGGTGAATCGACAGGTCCAAATAGCCGCCATACACTTCGCTTCATGCCCTTACGGGGGGCGGCCAACGCAGAAGGAGAATTCCGTGACAATCAAGGTGACCCCGCAAATGCTTCGCGATACTTCGAACGCGATTCAGGCGAACATGGAACATGCGATCGGGATCGGTCAGGGGTACGTCGCAAATCAGGAAAATGTGATGAACCCGGCCACCTGGTCTGGTGATGCGGTCGCCGCGTCGCACGCGACGGCCATCGAGGTCCAAAATGACTTGAACAAAGTCTTGACCGGCGGCACGCGTCTGGCTGAGGGCCTCACGAAGGCGGCGGCACTGATGGAAGGCCACGAGGCGGATTCCTCGCACGCCTTTACCGCGCTTTTCGGCGGCCACGGCTCCTGACCTAATCCACTCATTCGTCAATTCATAAAGGTCTTTGAAAGGAAATTCGTAATGTCCGACCCGATCACTTACAACCCGGGTGCCGTAGCCGACTTCGCCACCGATGTCGCTTCCCGCGCCGGCCAGCTGCAGTCCATTTTCGACGACACCTCGAACCGGACGCACGCCCTGCAAGAATTCTTCGCCGGCCACGGCGCATCGGGCTTCTTCGAGGCGCAGGCGCAGATGCTGTCCGGGCTGCAGGGCCTCATCGACACCATCCGTCAGCACGGGCAGACGACCTCGCACGTGCTCGACAGCGCGCTCAGCACCGACCAGCACATCGCCGGCCTGTTCTGAGCCCGCTCGACCACCGGGACAAGCGGAGGTGGGGTAGCTGCGCCGAGGCGTATGTGCCCCACCTTCGGTCTCTTCTCCGCCGATCGAGGGGGTCGCTGATTAGGGGAGCGACGTGCTGACAACGACGGTCGATGGCTTGTGGGTGTTGCAGGCGATCACCGGAGTGGAGCAAACCTGCCCTGAGCTGGGGCTGCGGCCCATGCTGCCGCGGCTCGACACCCCGGAGCGCGCGCTGGGCCACCCCGCGGCCGCCGAGTTGGTGGCCGCCGGTGCGCTCGATGAGGCGGGCAACGTCGACCCGATGATCCGCGAATGGCTCACCGTCCTGTTGCGGCGAGACCTGGGGCTGGTCGTGATGATCGGTGTGCCGGGCCGCGAGCCGACGCGTGCGTCGATCAACCGTTTCGCCACCTGGTGGGTGGTCCTGGAGCGGCATGGTGACCTGGTGCGTTTGTACCCCGCCGGCACGGCGAACAACGAATCCTCGGCCAGCGAGCTCGTGGTCGGTCAGATCGAGCGGCTGTGCGGCGTGTCCGAGGCGGCACCGCTGCGGCCCGTGACCCTGGATACCGAGCAACTGCTGAATTCGGTGCGCGACACCGCCAGCCTGCGAGCGTTCCTGCTCGAACAGCGCCTCGACGCCGACCAGCTGCAGGTGGTTCTGACGGCCGCCGATCGCGCGCGGTCCGCACACGCGAACATCGTCGCGCTGCAGGCCGGTGTCGGACCGGACGAATTGGCGCGCGTGGCCGTCGGCGATTCGACGGTGTCCATCGTCGACACCCCCGGGGGCCGGGTCTGCATCGAAAGCGTCACCTCGGGGCAGCGTCGCTATCAGATTCTCTCGCCCGGCTCGCGTAGCGACATCGGCGGAGCCGTGCAACGGCTCATCCGCCGGCTGCCCGCGGGCGACGAGTGGCACTCATATCGGCGGGTGGTGTGAGCGCGCTCCGGTTATCGGATGCCGAAGTAACTTAGTCAACCAAAGTCTTGTAATAACAACGCCTGTCGCACTTGAAAGGTTTCTGAACAGGTAAACGCGGTATCGCGAACCGTGTTAGCATCTCGTCGTGACGAGCCCTTGGAATGACCCGAATATGTCGGACGAAGGAGCGCTCAGACGGGGGGATCCGTCAAGGGGCAGCAACTTCCCGGATTCGGTATCCGACACGATGCGAATTACCGATCTGGCCGCGCCACGAAAGATTCCACCGGGGTCGGGCTGGCGGAAATTCATTTACGCCATCTCATTTCGAAAAATAAATCCGGGCGAATCTCCCCGCGAACGGCACTACCGTGATTTACAAAACCGTATCCGACGGCATATCCGACGGCAGTATGTGATCACCGTGGTCTCCGGCAAGGGCGGCGTCGGGGTCACGACGCTCGTCGCCTGCCTCGGCGGCGTGTTCCGGGAATGCCGCCCGCAGAACGTGATTGCGATCGACGCCGTGCCCGGTTTCGGCACGCTGGCCGACCGCATCGACGACTCCCCGCCGGGCGACTACACCGCGATCATCAACGACACCGATGTCCAGGGCTACGCCGATATCCGAGAACATCTGGGGCAGAACGCAGTTGGTCTCGATGTGCTGGCCGGGAACCGCACCTCGGACCAGCCCAGGCCGTTGGTGCCGGCGATGTTTTCCGGGGTGCTGTCGCGGCTGCGGCGCACCCACACGGTCATGGTCGTCGACACCTCTCCCGATCTCGAACACGAAGTGATGAAACCGGTATTGGAGAACACCGATACCCTCGTGTTCGTTTCGGGGATCACCGCGGATCGCTCACGCCCGGTGCTGAGGGCGGTGGATTACCTGCGGTCGCAGGGCTACCACGAGTTGGTCTCGCGCAGCACCGTGATCGTGAACCACACCGACCAGATCACCGACAAGGATGCGCTGGCTTACCTGACCGAGCGGTTCACCAAGGTCGGGGCGACCGTCGAAGCGCTGCCGTTTGATCCGCACCTCGCCAAAGGCGGCATCATCGATACGGTTCACGAGTTGAAGAAAAAGACGCGATTGCGCCTCTTTGAAATCACCGCGGGGCTGGCCGACAAATACATTCCCGATGCCGAGCGGGCGGTGCCGTGACCTCGCCGCATAAGGTCGCTTTTCCGGCGCGTTGTGCGGTCAACATTTCTTACGAGAAGCATCTGTGTTCCCAAGTTTTCCCCGCCGGAATTCCGATGGAGGGATTCTTCGAGGGAATGGTCGAGCTGTTCGATGCGGACCTGAAGCGCAAAGGTTTTGACGGTATTTCGTTGCCGCCGGGCAGCTACGAACTCCACAAGATCAATGGGGTGCGGCTCGATATCAATAAGAGCCTCGACGAGCTGGGCGTCCAGGACGGCGACACCCTGGTCCTGGTGCCCAGGGTCGACGGGGAGTCGTTCGAACCGCAGTACGAGTCGCTGTCGACGGGGCTGGCCGCCATGGGCAAGTGGCTGGGCCGCGACGGAGGCGATCGGATGTTCGCGCCGGTGACGCCGCTGACAGCCGCGCACACGGCGGTCGCGGTCATCGCGATGGCGGTCTCGGTCGTGGTGGCGCTGACGCTGCGGGCACGGACATTCACCGACGGCCCGCTCCCGGCCGCGGTGGCGGGCGCGGTCGGTGTCCTCCTGGTCATCGCGACGCTGGTGGTGCGAAGCGGATGGCGACGGCGGCGGGATCTGTTCAGCGGGTTCGCCTGGCTTGCGGTGGTCTCGCTGGCCACCGCCGGCGCCTGCGCGCCGCCCGGTGTGCTCGGCGCAGCGCACGGGCTGATCGGCGCCGTGGTGGTAATCCTGGGCGCCGTCGCGATCGGGGTGACGGCGCGCAACCGGTGGCAGACCGCGGTGGTCACCGCCGTGGTGACGGTGTGCGGCGTCCTGGCCGTCGTTGCCGCCGTCCGGATGTTCCGGCCGGCCTCGGCGCAGGTGCTGGCGGTATGCGTGCTGGTCGGATTGCTTGTCCTGGTCCGGATGACCCCGCTGATCGCGTTGTGGGTGGCACGCGTCAGGCCGCCGCATTTCGGGTCGATCACCGGACGGGACTTGTTCGCGCGGCGCGAGGGGATGCCGGTCGACACCGTGTCTCCGGTCAGCGAGGACGAATCCGAGGACGAAGACAACGAATTGACCGACATCACCGCGCGCGGCGCCGCGATCGCCGCCTCGGCGCGATTGGTCAACGCGGTCCAGGTGGGTCTGTGCGTCGGGGTGTCGATAGTGCTGCCGGCCGCGGTGTGGGGCGTGTTGACGCCGGGACGCCAGTGGGCGTGGCTGGCGCTGGTGGTCGCCGGGCTGGTGGTGGGGATCTTCATCACCCAGGGCCGCGGATTCGCCGCCAAATACCAGGCCGTCGCGCTGGTGTGCGGCGCGTCGGCCGCGGTGTGCGCCGGAGTCGTCAAATACGCCGTCGCCGGGCCGAAAGACGCGATGACGGGACTGCTGTGGCCGGTGGTCGCCGTGGCGACATTCGCCGCATTGGGTTTGGCCGCAGCGCTTTTGGTGCCGACGATGCGGTTCAGACCGTTCATCCGGTTGACCGTGGAATGGGTGGAAGTGCTCGCATTCATCGTCCTGCTGCCGGCGGCGGCGGCCCTGGGAGGGCTCTTCACGTGGATTCGCCACTGAGAACCGCTGCGGCGCTGACGGCCGCCCTGACCCTGGTCGCACTATCCGCCAATATCCCCGCAGCACAAGCGATCACACCGCCATCGGTGGATCCGGGGATGGTGCCACCGGACGGCCCGCCGCGGCCCGATCAGCCGATGCGCCGCGCCAACAGCTGCTCGTCGCCGATCACCGTGCGAAACCCCGACGTGGCGCAGATGGCTCCGGGGTTCAACCTGCTCAACATCGCCAAGGCGTGGCAATACAGCACCGGCAACGGTGTGCCCGTCGCGGTCATCGACACCGGGGTGACGCCGAACCCGCGGCTACCGGCGGTGCCCGGCGGCGACTACATCATGGGTGAGGACGGCCTGACGGACTGCGACGCCCACGGAACCATCGTCAGCTCGATCATCGGCGCTGCGCCCCAAGGGATTTTGCCGATGCCGCGGCCCATGCCGGCCACACCTGCGTTCCCGCCGCCGGCCGGGCCGCCACCGGTCGCCGGGGCGCCTCCGCCACCGGTCGAGGTTCCGCCCCCGATGGCGCCGCCGGAGGGGGGTGGCGCCACCGCCGCATCGAATGGGCCACCCGATCCGCAGACCGAGGAAGAACCCGCGGTGCCGCCGCTTCCCCCGGGAGCGCCCGACGGGGTCGTCGGTGTGGCCCCGCACGCGACCATCATCTCGATCCGGCAGTCCTCCCGGGCCTTCGAACCGGTCAACCCGCCGCCGGGGGACCCCAACTCCGACGAGAAGGTCAAGGCCGGCACGCTGAATTCGGTTGCGCGCGCGGTGGTTCACGCCGCGAACATGGGCGCGAAGGTGATCAACATTTCGGTCACCGCCTGCCTGCCCGCGGCGGCCCCTGCCGATCAGCGGGCGCTGGGTGCGGCGCTGTGGTACGCGGCCACCGCGAAGGACGCGGTGGTCGTGGCGGCCGCCGGCAACGATGGGGAAGCCGGCTGCAACAACAACCCGATGTATGACCCACTGGATCCGTCGGATCCACGGGACTGGCATCAGGTCAAGGTCGTTTCGGCGCCGTCGTGGTTTTCCGATTACGTCCTGTCGGTGGGTGCCGTCGATGCCAGCGGCGCCGCGCTGGACAAGAGCATGTCGGGCCCCTGGGTCGGGGTTGCCGCGCCGGGGACCCACATCATGGGACTTTCGCCCCAGGGCGGCGGACCGGTCAACGCCTACCCACCGTCGAGGCCGGGCGAGAAGAACATGCCGTTCTGGGGAACCAGCTTCTCGGCGGCATACGTCAGCGGCGTCGCGGCATTGGTGCGCGCGAAATACCCCGATCTCAGTGCGCACCAAGTGATCAACCGGATCATCCAGTCGGCCCACAATCCGCCCGCAGGAGTCGACAACAAGGTCGGCTACGGACTGGTGGACCCGGTCGCCGCGTTGACCTTCAACATCCCGCCGGGTGACCGGATGTCTCCGGGCGCACAAAGCCGGGTCATCACCCCGGCAGCGCCGCCCCCACCGCCGGATCACCGGGCGCGCAACATCGCCATCGGCTTCCTGGGAATCGTGGCCGCCGGTGTGCTGTTGCTCGCGATCGCCGCGCGCTTGCGGAGGGCCCGATGAGGCCCAACCTCACCGGGTTCAGCCGCGGCAGCAATCGCCGGGTGGTCGGGGTGTGGGTGGTGTTCGTGCTCGCGCTCGCGAGCTGGCTGCTGGCCGGCTACATCGGTGCCGCGGTCGCCGTGGTGGTGGGCGTGGCGCTGGTGTTCGTGCGCTGGTGGGGCCAGCCGGCGTGGTCGTGGGCGGTGCTGTGGCGACGCGGCCGGCGTCCGATCGACTGGGCGACTCCGATCACCGTGGCCAACAACCGATCCGGTGGCGGCGTGCGCGTGCAAGACGGGGTCGCCGTGGTCGCGGTGCAACTGCTGGGCCGAGCGCATCAAGCCACCATGGTCACCGGCTCGGTGACTGTCGAGACCGCCAACGTGCTCGACGTCGTCGAATTAGTGCCGATGCTCCGCCAGGCGCTCGGTCTGCAACTCGACTCGATCAGCGTCGTCAGCATCGGTTCTCGGCACGGAACCGTCGGGGACTACCCGCGCGTCTACGACTCCGAGATCGGCACCCCGCCGTACGCCGGCCGCCGCGAGACGTGGCTGATCATGCGGTTGGCGGTGATCGACAACGCCCACACCCTGGTTTGGCGCACGACTGTTGGCGCAGCGGCGATTTCGGTGGCCCAGCGCATCGCGGGCCTACTGCGCTGCGAAGGCCTGCGGGCCAAGGTGGCCACCGCCACCGATTTGGTCGAACTCGATCGCCGGCTCGGCTGGGACGCTGTGTCGGGACCCGCGCAGCGATGGAAAGCCATCCGCGGGGAAGCGGGCTGGCAGACCACCTATGCGTATCCGCCGGAGGCGATCACGTCGCGCAACCTGTCTCAGGCGTGGACGCTGCGCGCCGACGAGGTCATCCAAAACGTGACGGTGTATCCGGACGCGCAGTGCACCGCGACGATCACCGTGCGCACACCGACGCCCGCGCTCACGCCGCCCAGCGTGATCTTGCGCCGGCTCAACGGCGAGCAGGCCGCGGCGGCGTCGGCCAACATGTGTGGCCCCCGACCACACCTGCGCGGCATGCGGCGCAGCCCGTTGCCCGCGGAGTTGGTCACCGAGATCGGTCCCTCGGGTGTGCTGATCGGCAAACTCAGCAACGGCGATCGGCTGCTGGTGCCGGTCACCGACGCGGGGGAACTGTCGCGCGTCTTCGTCGCCGCCGACGACCCCATCGCCAAGCGGATCGTGATCCGCACCGCCGGGGCCGGGGAACGAGTCTGCGTGCACACCCGAGACATGTCGCGCTGGGTCAGCGTGCGAATGCCCGAGATCAGCGTCGTCAACGGCTCGCGCCCGGCGCCGCGCACTACCGTCAGCGTCGTGGAATACGCCGCGCGCCGAGGCAGGGACAGCAATGGGGCACCCGACGGCGGGGTCCCCGATATTCGGGACGCGGCGATTTCGCCCACGCCGCGGCCGGCGACCGTGATCACCATCGCACCCGCGGGCGCCCGGCTCTCCGAGGGACAGCGCCACGGCTTCGAGGTAATCATCGAGCAAGTTGGCCCAGCGGTGGTCAATGTCAGTGCGGCGGGGAAGAATTGGCTCGCCGAGATGGACATGTTCCGCGCCGAGAACCGCTACGTCAGCCTGGATCCGGTCAGCATGTCGGTCGGCACGTAGAAGTTCGGTAACGCGGGTTTGAGGCACAGTTCGATGAGCGCACGTGGCGGCAGCTCGGTCCGGCCAAGGGTGGCCGCGCGCAACCCCGATGGTCACAGCCGCGGCGCTCGTGATGGGGGATGTGATGGGTGATTTACAAACGGCCCGAAGGCATTTCGACCGGGCCATGGGGATCAAGAGCCGGCAGGGCCGGGCTGCTGCGTTGCCGGAGTTCGTTGCCGCCACCGACGCCGACGCGTCGATGGCCGATGCGTGGCTGGGGCGCATCGCGTGCGGTGACGGCGACCTGGCGTCGTTGCGGCATCTCTATGCCACCAGCGAATGGCTGCACCGTGAGACCACGCGGATCGGGCAGACACTGGCCGCCGAGATCCAGCTCGGCCCCTACATCGGAATCACCGTCACCGACGCGTCGCAGGTCGGGCTGGCCCTGTCGTCCGCACTGACGATCGCCGGGGAGTACGCCGAGGCGGACAAACTGCTGGCCAACCGCGACCTGCTGGACTCCTGGACCAACTACCAGTGGCACCAGCTGGCACGCACGTTCTTGATGTACCGGACGCAGCGCTGGCCGGACGTGCTGCTGGCGGCCGCCGAGGAGTTGCCCGCCCAGGCGATCGTCATGTCGGCTGTGACGGCATCGATTTGCGCATTGGCCGCGCACGCCGCCGCCCACCTCGGACAGGGCCGGGTCGCGCTGGACTGGCTGGACCGCGTCGACGTCATCGGGCACACCCAATCGTCGTCCCGCTTCGACGCGGACGTGCTGACCGCCTCGATCGGCCCGGCCGACATTCCGCTGCTCGTCGCCGATCTCGCCTACGTGCGCGGGATGGTGCACCGCCAGCTGCGCGAGGAGGACAAGGCACAGATCTGGCTGTCCAAAGCCACCATCAACGGGGTTCTCACCGCGGCGGCCAAAGAAGCCTTGGCCGACCCGAACCTGCACCTGGTGGTCACCGACGAGGAAACCATCGACAGCCGCACCGACCGCTGGGACGCCTCGTCGGCTAAGAGTCGCGACGAACTCGACGACGACGCCACCGCCGACCGGCGGGCCGAGCTGCTGGCCGAGGGACGCAAGCTGCTGGCGAAGCAAGTGGGGCTGGCCGCCGTCAAGCAGGCGGTCGCCGCGCTGGAAGACCAACTCGAAGTACGGATGATGCGCCTCGAGCATGGTCTGCCGGTGGAGGGGCAGACCAACCACATGCTGCTGGTCGGGCCGCCGGGCACCGGTAAGACGACCACCGCCGAAGCGCTGGGCAAGATCTATGCCGGCATGGGGATCGTGCGCCACCCCGAGATCCGGGAGGTGCGCCGTTCGGATTTCTGCGGCCACTTCATCGGGGAGTCGGGACCCAAGACCAACGAACTGATCGAAAAGTCGCTCGGCCAAATCATTTTCATGGACGAGTTTTACTCCCTGATCGAGCGCCATCAGGACGGCACGCCTGACATGATCGGCATGGAGGCCGTCAACCAGCTCCTCGTCGCGTTGGAAGCGCACAGATTCGACTTCTGCTTCATCGGGGCGGGTTATGAAGATCAGGTGGACCAATTCCTCACCGTGAACCCGGGTTTGGCCGGCCGGTTCAACCGCAAGCTGCGTTTTGAGTCCTACTCGCCGGCCGAGATCGTCGAGATCGCGAACCGCTACGCGACGCCGCGCGCCAGCCTGCTCGACGAAGCCGCACGCGAGAAGTTCCTGGACGCGGCGACGACGATCCGCAACTACACCACTCCCGGTGGGCGCCACGGCATCGACGCCATGCAGAACGGTCGGTTCGCCCGCAATGTGGTCGAACGTGCCGAGGGCTTTCGCGACACTCGCGTGGTCGCGCAAAAGCGTGCAGGCCAACCGGTGACGGTCGAGGATCTTCAGATCATCTCCGCGGCCGACATCGAGGCGGCCGTGCGCAGCGTGTGTTCGGACAACCGCGACATGGCCGCCATCGTCTGGTGACTCGGCCGATCACGTCGGCTCGAAGCGGAAGACGGCGAGAGTGCCTGCCAGCGCTTCGAATTCGTCGGCCGTGCCGTCGCGCACCATTCCGGAGCGTTTCGCGAACGCCACGCCGACCGGGACCTTGGCGGGGAACTCCCGCAGCACCGGCCGCGCCTCGCCGGCAGATAGTTCGACGATCCGGACGCGGCGTGACCGTCGGCCGCGGCGCAGCGTGCCGGCGCCCGCCGCCCGGGCGTTGGCCGCCCAGTCGGCGCCGGGATATCCGGCCACCACATACAGGCCGCCCCGGAAGTCGAACGGCGTCATCGGCGTGCTGCGGGGCTGACCGGACTTGCGTCCGGGCACGGTGAGCACCATGGCCGGGCCGGTCGGAATGCCCAGCCGTTGGACCGCCATCATGAACTTGTTCATGGGCTTGAGGTAGCGCGGGGGACGCGGTGCGGTCATGTCAGGTTCCCTTCTCCTCGGTGAAGACGCCGCGGTGCTCGGCGACCCAGTGGGCGAACGGAAGTGCCGGCCGGCCGAGGATCTTCTCGACGTCGTGGGTGACCATTGCGGGTTTGTCGAGCGATTCGGCGAGCATCGCCAGGTAGGCGTCGGCGAATCCGGCGCTGAACCCCAAACCCAGAAACCGTTGCCGCACAGCGTCTGCGGGAACTTCGAGGTACTGCAGCGGCCGTCCTAGAATGGTGCCGATGACGTCCACCAGCTCTGAGTTGGTGAGCGCCTGCGGACCGGTCAGCGGGATCCGCTGTCCGACAAGATCATCGGTCAGCAACGCGTGGGCGGCAACACCGGCGATGTCTGTCTCGACGATCGGCGCCGTCGACGCGGCGGCGTATGGCCCCGCAACCACGTCGCCGGCGCGAAGCTGCGGGGACCACATGCCGGCGAAATTCGTCGCGAACACGGTGGGCCGCAGGCTCACCCAGGCGAGGCCGGAGCCGACGGCGAGTTGCTCGACCTCCCTGTTGCGGTCGCCGCGAAAGCGGGACGGTTGCCGGGAGTCGTCGTCGTCGGCATTGATCGCCGACAACGCGACCAGCTTGGAGATGCCAGCGCGCCGGCATTCGGCGACCACGTCGTCGAGTTGGCCGCCCAGCGCGCGGGAGTTCAGGAAGACCGCCGACGCGCCCGACAGCGCCTCGGTGGCCGAGTCGAGCACCTCGACCTCTGGGGGAAATCCGGCCGGTCCCGGTTGCCGGGTGACCACGCGCACTTGTGCTCCCGCGGCGAGCAGGTCGGTGACGAGCGGGCGCCCGACGTTGCCGGTCGCCCCGGTGACGACAATTGTCATGGGATGGTTCCTTTCGTGATATTTCTGCACTGCTGCAAGGACGGGGCAAAAGGTGGGAAAGTTACACCGGAGAACGCGTAACTTTTTGCGGCAGCAGATCGTCGAAGAGTCATGAACCAGTCGCAGTCAGCGAGCGACCAGGTCGCGCAGGCCTGGCGGCGTCACCGCGCGTATCTGGTCAACCTCGCCTACCAGATGCTGGGAGACATCGGCGAGGCGGAAGACGTTGCGCAGGAAGCGTTCCTGCGGCTCTCACGCGCCGAAGTCAGCGGGATCGAGGATGTCCGGGGCTGGCTGACGGTGGTGGCCAGCCGGCTCTGCCTCGACCAGGTGCGCTCGGCCCGCGCCCGCTACGAACGCCCCGGCGACATCGGGGAGCAGCCCGCACCACGCCGCACCGACCCGGCCGACCGGATCACCCTCGACGACGAGATCCGCACCGCGCTGCTGGAGGTGCTGCGCAGGCTCAGCCCCGGAGAGCGGGTCACCTTCGTGCTGCACGACGTCTTCGGCGTGCCCTTTGACTCGATCTCGGAAACCGTGGGCCGTCCGGTCGGCACCTGCCGCCAGCTGGCGCGGCGCGCGCGGGCGAAATTCGTTGCGGCGCAACCGAAGGTCAATTCGGTGGCCGCGGCCGAACACCAGCTCGTCACGGAGAAATTCATCACCGCGTGCGCCAACGGTGACCTCGCCGGGCTGGCCGCCGTCCTGGATCCGACGGTCTGGGGAGTGGGCACGATTCTCGCCGACCCCGCGCCGCCGCCACAGGTCAACCACGGGCCAGAAGCGGTGGCCACCAACCTGCTGCGCTACTTGTGGCCGGACGTGACCCTGGTCAGCGGTCCCGCCGGCGCACCGGTCCTGCTGGCCTTCAGCGACCGCCGCCTGTTCGCCGTCATCGTGTTGACCATCCGCGGCGCGCGCGTGGCCAAGATCGAGGCGATCGCCGACCCGTCGGCGCGAACCGGGAACGCTGCCGAGAAGGCCTAGTTCAGTTGGCCCTTCGGCCCTCGGTCGCCCGACCGGTCGGTGCGTGCCGCGAAATAGCCGGCGATCGTCGCCGTGATCTCGAGGAACTTGCGTCGCGTGGCCGGTGCCATTTCGCGGCTCACGTCGATCACGCCGCCGGGACGCAGGTGCGGGTCGAACGGCACCTCGATGACCGGCCGCCCGTGATCGGTGAACTCGCGGGCCAGCAACGCCCGGGTGCGTTTGTCGGCATGACCGTCGGAATCGTTGAGCACCACGATGCTGTGCTGCAGCAGCGTCGTCAGGCCCTGATCCGTCAGCCACTCCATGGTTCGCGCGGCGGCGGACGCGCCGTCGGCCCAGGGCGAGGACACCACGATCAACGCGTCGAGATCGCGCAGGACTTCCTGGGTGAGGGGGGCATCCATCGTCGAACCGCAGTCGATGACCGAGATCGTGAAATGGCGGTCCAACCGCAGCGCGGCCTCCCGGTAGATCGCGGGATCGAGCACGCGGCGCGGGCCCGACGCCGGTTCACCGCCGAGCACGTGCAGGCCCGCGGAATTGCGGCCCAGCCGCGCCACCACGTCATCGAAGGACCGGAGGTTCTTGTCGGCGGTGAGCTCCCAGAACGAGCGCGTCGACCCCGGATCGATGCGGCTGCTGAGCCGCCCGAAGGCGGTGTCGGCATCGATCGCCACCACGTGGTCTTGCCGGCGGAGTTCGGCGAACAGCGAGCCGACACTGGCGGCCACCGACGTCTTTCCCACACCGCCCTTGCCCAGCACGCCGACCTTGCAGTTGCCGTACAGGCGGGTCTGGATGACCGCCTCGAATTGAGCCTCTTGCCGTTGGGCGGGCGAGGGGCCCAAGGTGATCGCACCGAAGGTGACGATGCGCAGGACGCGTCGCCAGCCGCGGTCGGGCAACTCCTGGGGCGGCGGCGCCGGAGGGGCCGGTTGCTGCGGCGATACGGCGGGCGGTGGGCGGAAGGACGCCGGGGCGGCGGGAGCCGATTGCGGGGCGGCCGGCGGCTCCGCCGCAGGGCTGGGCCCCGTGCGGAGGGGGACCGGACGGACGTGCCGCCGCGGTGGTTCCCCGCTCGGGCCGCAGACGGTCCCGCAGGAATTCGTCGCGCTCGTTCATGGGCTCCTCGGGTGCCAGGCGGTCGATCGTCGCGCCGGTGGCCCGGCTCGCGTCGTACGTGATAAGCGCCACGGTCCAGCGTGCGATGCGGCGCGACCAGTACGGGTCCAGTATCTCCTCAGGCGGCCGGTGTGGGAACCGGCAAACTCGGTTGAGGCCTGGCGGGGCTTATGTGGCGCCGTGATCGGGCTGTTTAGCAGGCACGTCACTGTCCGTAGCGCGTCACAGCCAAGTCGGAAAGCGGCGTCAGCAAATTTCTTGCGGTCGGCATCGCCAGCCCCCGAAGCGCCCGAGAGAGGCCTCGCCGTGGCGTGAATCACGGGCCCAAACAGCGGCGTGACGATATCGTCGATCAGCGGCGATAACGAAATTTACGACCCCGCGGGGCGACGGTTAGACTTGACGAAGTTGGCATGTCAGGCGGGTATTGTCATATCGTTTTACGACTTGTCGCGACCGGTTCCAGGCCACCGTTCAGAGCTGCACGGACATCCCTACAGGGTCATCTCCGCCCGGGGCACAGCCCATCGAGACAAGACCGAAGGGGTTTTAGCCCGCACCTCCGGGTGCGACCTCATCGGGGCCGCTGCAACGGCCGCGCAGAACGTTCAGGTGAAGGGTCAGGTGCATATGACGCCCAAGCGCGTCGGGTTATACAACCCCGCGTTCGAGCACGACGCGTGCGGGGTAGCCATGGTCGTCGATATGCACGGCCGCCGCAGCCGCGACATCGTCGATAAGGCAATCACCGCGCTGCTCAACCTCGAACACCGGGGTGCCCAGGGCGCCGAGCCGCGCAGCGGCGACGGCGCCGGCGTCATGCTTCAGGTTCCCGACGCCTTCCTTCGCGAAGTCGTGGACTTCGAGTTGCCGCAGCCGGGCAGCTACGCCACCGGCATCGCGTTCTTGCCGCAATCGTCCAAGGACGCCGCCACCGCGTGCGCCGCAGTGGAGAAGATCGCCGAAGCCGAGGGCTTGACGGTGCTGGGCTGGCGCAACGTGCCCACCGACGACTCGTCGCTGGGGGCACTGTCGCGCGATGCCATGCCGACCTTCCGGCAGGTGTTCATGGCGGGGGCGTCCGACATGACGCTGGAGCGCCGCGCCTACGTGGTGCGCAAGCGCGCCGAGCACGAGCTGGGCACCAAAGGCCCGGGTCAAGACGGCCCCGGCCGCGAAACCGTGTACTTCCCAAGCCTTTCGGGCCAGACCATGGTTTACAAGGGCATGCTGACCACCCCGCAGCTCAAGGCGTTTTACCTTGACCTGCAAGACAATCGGCTGACCAGCGCGCTGGGCATCGTGCACTCCCGGTTCTCCACCAACACTTTTCCGTCGTGGCCGCTGGCGCATCCGTTCCGCCGCGTCGCCCACAACGGCGAGATCAACACCGTCACCGGCAACGAGAACTGGATGCGGGCCCGCGAGGCGTTGATCAAGACCGACGTCTTCGGCTCGGAGGCCGACGTCGAGAAGCTGTTCCCGATCTGCACCCCGGGCGCCTCCGACACCGCGCGCTTCGACGAGGCGCTCGAGCTGCTCCACCTGGGTGGGCGCAGCCTGGCCCACGCCGTGCTGATGATGATCCCCGAGGCCTGGGAGCGCAACGAGTCGATGGACCCGGCGCGCCGCGCGTTCTACCGCTACCACGCCTCACTGATGGAGCCGTGGGACGGACCGGCGTCGATCACCTTCACCGACGGCACCATCATCGGCGCGGTGCTCGACCGTAATGGCTTGCGCCCCTCGCGGATCTGGGTCACCGAGGACGGTTTGGTGGTGATGGCGTCCGAGGCCGGCGTGCTGGACCTGGACCCGGCGAAGGTGGTGCGCCGGATGCGGCTGCAGCCCGGCCGCATGTTCCTGGTGGACACCGCGCAGGGCCGCATCGTCGCCGACGAGGAGATCAAAGCGGAGCTGGCCGCCGAGCACCCCTATCAGGAGTGGCTGGACAAGAATCTGGTCCCCCTCGACGACCTGCCGCAAGGCCACTACAAGCGGATGCCGCACGACCGACTGGTCAAGCGCCAGCAGACCTTTGGCTACACCTACGAGGAACTCAATCTGCTGGTGGCGCCGATGGTGCGCAGCGGCGCCGAACCGATCGGGTCGATGGGTACCGACACCCCGGTCGCGGTGCTCTCGCAGCGTCCCCGGATGCTCTACGACTACTTCCAGCAGCTCTTTGCGCAGGTGACCAACCCGCCGCTGGACGCCATCCGCGAGGAGGTGGTGACCAGCCTGCAGGGCACCACCGGCGGCGAGCGTGACCTGCTGACGCCGACCGAGCTCTCGTGTCACCAGATCGCGCTGTCCCAGCCGATTCTGCGCAACCGGGAGCTGGCGAAGCTGATCAACCTCAACCCGGACGACGAGGTCAACGGTCGCCCGCATGGCATGCGTTCCAAGGTGATTCGCTGCTTGTATCCGGTGGCCGAAGGTGGTGCCGGGCTGGCCGCCGCCCTCGAGGACGTGCGTGCGCAGGCGTCGGCGGCGATCGCCGACGGCGCGCGGGTGATCATCTTGTCCGACCGCGAATCCGACGAAAAGATGGCGCCGATTCCGTCGCTGCTCGCGGTGGCGGGGGTGCACCACCACCTGGTGCGCGACCGCACGCGGACCCACGTGGGCCTGGTGGTGGAGACCGGTGACGCCCGCGAGGTGCACCACATGGCGGCGCTGGTCAGCTTCGGCGCCGCGGCGATCAACCCGTACCTGGCGTTCGAGTCGATCGAGGACATGCTCGACAGGGGCGTCATCGAGGGCATCGACCGCAAGACCGCGCTGAACAACTACATCAAGGCCGCCGGCAAGGGTGTGCTGAAAGTGATGTCCAAGATGGGCATTTCGACGCTGGCCTCCTACACCGGTTCTCAGTTGTTCCAGGCGGTCGGGATTTCCGAGGATGTGCTCAACGAATATTTCACCGGGTTGAGCTGTCCCATCGGCGGGATCACCCTGGACGACATCGCCGTCGACGTCGCCGCCCGGCACGCGCTGGCCTACCTGGACCGCCCGGGCGAACGCGCTCACCGTGAGCTCGAGGTGGGCGGGGAATACCAGTGGCGCCGCGAGGGCGAGTACCACCTGTTCAACCCGGAGACCGTCTTCAAGCTGCAGCACGCCACCCGCACCGGTCAATACAAGATCTTCAAGGATTACACGCGACTGGTCGACGACCAGAGCGAGCGCATGGCATCTCTGCGCGGCCTGCTCAAATTCCGCGGCGGTGTGCGGCAACCCATTCCGCTGGCCGAGGTCGAGCCCGCCAGCGAAATCGTGAAGCGCTTCTCCACCGGGGCGATGAGCTACGGCTCGATCTCCGCGGAGGCGCACGAGACGCTGGCCATCGCGATGAACCGTCTGGGCGGGCGATCGAACAGCGGGGAAGGCGGCGAGGATGTCAAGCGTTTCGACCGCGATCCCAACGGGGACTGGCGCCGTAGCGCGATCAAACAGGTTGCTTCGGCGCGGTTCGGCGTCACGTCGCACTACCTGACCAACTGCTCCGATATCCAGATCAAGATGGCGCAGGGTGCGAAACCCGGTGAGGGCGGTCAGCTTCCGGGGCACAAGGTGTACCCCTGGGTTGCCGAGGTCCGGCACTCCACACCCGGGGTCGGCCTGATCTCACCGCCGCCGCACCACGACATCTACTCCATCGAGGATCTCGCCCAGCTGATCCACGACCTCAAGAACGCCAACCCGGCCGCGCGTGTGCACGTCAAGCTGGTCTCCGAGAACGGCGTGGGCACGGTGGCCGCGGGCGTGTCCAAGGCGCACGCCGACGTGGTGCTGATCTCCGGGCACGACGGCGGCACCGGCGCCACGCCGCTGACCTCGCAGAAACACGCCGGTGCGCCGTGGGAGCTGGGCCTTGCCGAGACGCAGCAGACGTTGCTGCTCAACGGGTTACGCGACCGGATCGTGGTCCAGGTCGACGGCCAGCTCAAGACTGGCCGCGACGTGATGATCGCGGCGCTGCTGGGCGCCGAGGAATTCGGCTTCGCCACCGCGCCGCTGGTCGTAGCGGGCTGCATCATGATGCGGGTCTGCCACCTGGACACCTGCCCGGTCGGAGTGGCCACCCAGAACCCGCTGCTGCGAGAACGCTTCACCGGCAAGCCCGAGTTCGTGGAGAACTTCTTCATGTACATCGCCGAAGAAGTCCGCGAATACATGGCGCAGTTGGGTTTCCGCACCGTCAACGAGGCCGTCGGCCAGGTCGGATCACTGGACACCACGCTGGCCCGAGCGCACTGGAAGGCCCACAAGCTGGATCTGGCACCCGTGCTGCACGAGCCGGAATCGGCGTTCATGAACCAGGACCTGTACTGCACCTCGCGTCAGGACCACGGCCTGGACAAGGCGCTCGACCAGCAGTTGATCGTGATGAGCCGCGAGGCGCTGGATTCGCAGCAGCCGGTGCGCTTCTCCACCACGATCAGCAACGTCAATCGCACGGTGGGCACCATGCTCGGCCACGAGGTCACCAAAGCCTATGGCGGTCAAGGGTTGCCGGACGGGACCATCGACATCACCTTCGACGGCTCGGCGGGCAACAGCTTCGGCGCGTTCGTGCCGAGCGGCATCACCTTGCGCGTCTACGGCGACGCCAACGACTACGTCGGTAAGGGCCTGTCCGGTGGCCGGATTGTGGTTCGGCCGTCGGACAACGCGCCGCAGGACTACGTGGCCGAGGACAACATCATCGGCGGCAACGTGATCCTGTTCGGCGCGACCAGCGGGGAGGCGTACCTGCGCGGTGTCGTCGGTGAACGATTTGCGGTCCGCAACTCCGGGGCGCACGCCGTCGTCGAGGGCGTCGGGGACCACGGTTGCGAATACATGACCGGCGGCAAAGTCGTCGTCCTCGGTCGCACCGGCCGTAACTTCGCGGCCGGCATGTCCGGCGGTGTGGCGTACGTCTACGACCCGCACGGCGAATTGCCAGGAAATCTCAACGCGGAGATGGTCGAGCTCGAGAGCTTGGATGAAGATGACAGCGAATGGTTGCACGGGATGATCCAGGCACACGTTGATGCCACCGATTCCGCTGTGGCCCAGCGTATTCTGGGCGACTGGACGCAAGAGCGACGGAGTTTCGTGAAGGTGATGCCGCGGGACTACAAGCGGGTGCTGCAGGCGATTGCCGAAGCGGAACGCGACGGCGTGGATATCGACAAGGCGATCATGGCGGCCGCCCATGGCTGATCCGAGCGGCTTCATGAAATACACGCGTCGGGAACTGCCGAAGCGCCGGCCCGTCCCGTTGCGGTTGCGCGACTGGAACGAGGTCTACGAAGAATTCGACAACGAGACCCTGCGCGAGCAGGCGACCCGCTGCATGGACTGCGGTATTCCGTTCTGTCACCACGGTTGCCCGCTGGGCAACCTGATTCCGGAGTGGAATGACCTGGTCCGTAAGGACCAGTGGCGCGACGCCATCGAACGGCTGCATGCCACCAACAATTTCCCGGACTTCACCGGTCGGCTGTGCCCGGCCCCCTGTGAGCCGGCCTGCGTGCTCGGCATCAACCAGCCCGCGGTGACGATCAAGCAGATCGAGTACGAAATCATCGAGAAGGCTTTCGCCGAGGGCTGGGTGCGGCCGCTGCCGCCGGAGAAGCTCACCGGGAAAAAGGTCGCCGTGGTCGGTTCCGGACCGGCGGGTCTGGCCGCCGCCCAGCAGCTGACCCGCGCCGGCCACACCGCCATCGTCTTCGAGCGGGCCGATCGCATCGGTGGACTGCTGCGCTACGGCATTCCGGAATTCAAGATGGAAAAGCGCGTCCTCGATCGCCGACTGGACCAGATGCGGGCCGAGGGAACCGAATTCCGCGCGGGCGTCAACGTGGGGGTCGACATCACCGCCGAACAACTGCGCTCCGACTTCGACGCGGTGGTGCTGGCCGGTGGTGCGACCGCCTGGCGTGATCTGCCCGTTTCCGGCCGGGAATTGGACGGCATCCACCAGGCGATGGAGTTCCTGCCCTGGGGCAACCGGCAGGCGTCGGGCGACCTCGGCGAGGACGAGGTGGATGCGGACGGGCAGCCGCCGCTCACCGCCAAGGGCAAGAAGGTCATCATCATCGGCGGCGGTGACACCGGCGCCGACTGCCTGGGCACCGTGCACCGGCAGGGCGCGATCGAGGTGCACCAGTTCGAGATCATGCCGCGCCCACCGGAGACGCGCGCCCCGTCCACCCCGTGGCCGACCTACCCGCTGATGTACCGGGTGTCCGCGGCGCACGAAGAGGGCGGCGAGCGGGTGTTCTCCGTCAACACCGAGGAGTTCGTCGGCAAGGACGGTCGCGTGACCGCGCTCAAGGCGCACGAGGTGACCATGCAGGACGGCAAGTTCGTCAAGGTGGAGGGTTCCGAGTTCGAACTCGAGGCCGATCTGGTGTTGCTGGCGATGGGATTCGTCGGCCCGGAGAAGGAGGGCCTGCTCACCGAACTCGGGGTCAAGCTCACCGAGCGCGGCAACGTCGCGCGCAGCGCCGATTTCGAGACGTCCGTTCCGGGTGTCTTCGTTGCCGGTGACATGGGTCGCGGCCAGTCGTTGATCGTCTGGGCGATAGCTGAGGGCAGGGCGGCCGCGGCGGCGGCGGACCGGTTCATGATGGGTTCCACCGCGCTGCCGGCGCCCATCAAACCGTCCGCGGTACCGCTTCAGTAGTAACACCAGTCACACCAGAAACACGATTGCCTTCGTTCGGCGCGTCGTCCGCAGTTTGCCAGACGGTAGGTGTCTAATAGCTGTTTGTGAGCCCGCTCACAGGGGGGGTCACACTGTTTCCCGGATGAACGGACCGATCGCAGGAGTGGTTCTTGTGCATATCCACCCAGTACCCCGGACGCGGATGGGGCGAATGGCCTGGTCATGGTTGCGTCACCCGGTAAAAAGTCGTGAGTTCCCCGCCAAGCACGAGCGCCTGGTCACCGCTCAGGACTTGCTGCTCTTCGGGGCGTGATCATCTAGCCGACACGCTTGAGGACACGGGGTGGGTTTGCTCAGGTCCCGGCGGGCGGAATGTTCGCCTGAGACCCGCCAGCGGACCCCCAATCGGGGCTATCGGTCCAGCAGCCCCGAGTCGCGGATCGCCTCGGCGAGGGGTTCCAGCACCGCGGGGTCGTGCGGCGGGGGAAGGTAGACGATCCCGAGATCCAGCCCTTCGGCGGCCAGTCCGGCCGCGTCCTCGATGACCTTCCCGTAATCGAGATCCGGCTCCAGGCGCAGGTGGGCCGAAAGCGTGATCTCCTTCGGGTCGCGGCCGATGTCCGCGCAGTGCGAGGCGAGGACGTCGCGCTTGTGGGCGAACACGTCGGGCGGACCGCCCACGAAGTTCCAGTGCTGCGCGTAGCGGGCGGTGATCCGCAGCGTGCGCTTCTCCCCGCTGCCGCCGATGCAGATCGGCGGGTGCGGCCGCTGCCGACCCTTGGGCTCGTTGCGGGCGCCCTTGAGCTGGTAGAACCTGCCGTCGAAGTCGGTTGTTTCGTCGCTGAGCAGGCGGGTCAGCACCTCGCATGCTTCCTCGAAGCGGTCGAAGCGTTCCTTGATGCTGCCCAGCTCGATGCCGTAGGCGCCGGATTCCTCTTCGTTCCAGCCGGCGCCGATCCCCAGCTCGAGTCGCCCGTTCGAAATGATGTCGAGGGCGGCCGCCATGTTGGCCAGCACCGCGGGGTGGCGGTAGTGGATCCCGGTGACCAGGGTGCCCAGCCGCAACCGGTCGGTGGCCTGTGCCAGCGCCGTCAGTGTCGTCCAACCCTCCAGACATGGCCCGCTGCTGTCGGAAAAGATCGGGTAGAAGTGGTCGAACGTCCACCCGGATGCGTAGACGTGGATGTCGTCGGCCGCCTGCCAAACGGCCAGCATTTGTGCCCAGGTGGTGTTTTGCGGGGAAGTCTTGAACGCGAATCGCATCTTGATGACGTTAGTGGGCCTTTATGAAGGGCAACTAAACTCAAGCGCGCTATGACTACCGTTTGCAGTTCCCTCGGCATCGATACCAAGATCACCCTGCTGGCGGCGGGCCTGATCTTCCTGCTCGCGCTCGTTCTCGGCGTATGGAAATACCGCGAGATGATCACCTCCGACAATCACCTCGCGCATCCCTACGTCGACATCGCGCACCGCGCGGCGCTGCTGTACTCGTTCGCGACGCTGCTGCTGGCGGCCTTCGTGCAATACAGCGCCTGGCCGGTGTGGGTGAACCTGACGGCGGCGGGAGTGGTGGTCTTCTTCTTCGTGGCGGCCATCGCGGCCTACATCGACCACGGAGCGCGGCGCGACACCGTCAACCAATTCGAGAACGCCGACGGGCGACTCAGGCTGGCGATGGCGTTGCTGATCGTGGGGGAGATCGGCGGATTCGCCGTGCTGCTCGCCGGATTCGTTGCCGGCCAGCTGTTGTGATCCGCGGAGGTCCCGCAATGACCTGCGACGCCCAGCGTCGCCGCGCTTGCAGTCACCGTGCGGGCACACTGGAGTCATGGACCCGGTAGCGGCGCTGCGGCAGATCGCCTATTACAAAGATCGGAGCCGCCACGACCCCAGACGCGTGATGGCCTATCGCAACGCGGCCGACATCATCGAGGGCCTCGACGACGCGGCGCGGGAACGCCACGGCGCGGCCAACAGCTGGCAGTCGTTGCCTGGCATCGGCCCCAAAACCGCCAAGGTGATCGATCAGGCGTGGTCCGGTCGTGAGCCCGACCTGCTGGTCGAATTGCGTTCCACCGCAGAGGATCTCGGCGGGGGTGATATTCGTTCCGCGCTGCGCGGCGATCTGCATCTGCACTCCAACTGGTCGGACGGCTCGGCGCCGATCGAGGAGATGATGGCCGCCGCGGCGGCGCTGGGTCACGAATACTGCGCGCTGACCGACCATTCGCCGCGGCTGACCATCGCCAACGGCCTCTCGGCGGAGCGGTTACGCAAGCAACTCGACGTGATCGACGGGCTGCAGGCCAAGTTCGCGCCGATGCGCATTCTCACCGGGATCGAGGTCGACATCCTCGACGACGGCAGCCTGGACCAGGAACCCGAACTGTTGGAGCGTCTCGACGTCGTGGTGGCCAGCGTGCACTCCAAGTTGTCGATGGACTCGGCCGCGATGACCCGGCGCATGCTGCGCGCGGCCGAAAATCCGCACGCCGACGTGCTCGGCCACTGCACCGGGCGGCTGGTGTCCGGGAACCGTGGCATCCGGCCGGAATCCAAGTTCGACGCCGAGGCCGTGTTCACGGCGTGCCGCGAGCACGGCACCGCAGTGGAGATCAACTCCCGACCCGAGCGGCGCGACCCGCCGACCCGGCTGCTCAACCTGGCGCTGGAGATCGGTTGCGTGTTCAGCATCGACACCGATGCCCATGCGCCCGGCCAGCTGGATTTCCTCGGCTACGGCGCCCAGCGCGCGCTGGACGCGGGCGTTCCCGCCGACCGGATCGTGAACACCTGGCCGGCCGAGCGGCTGTTGGAGTGGGCGGCGAATTAGCCGCCTGTCGGACATCCTGTGGATCACCGACTCCCGTGACTACTCTTGGTGCCCGCGGAAATGACAAGTCCTCCAAGGCTTCCCATCGCTGCGAGGGTGCCACCGATAAAGGCCTTGGCTAGGTCCCGCTTCGACACGTCAGTGCCGCCTGGAAGGGAGGCCAGCCAGGCGAGTGCGTCGTCGCACTCGTCGTTGCCATACAACCGCATCGGGCACGGCATCCACGCACCGATGGCGCGCGCCGGCGCCCGAATCCAATCGATGTCGCTCACGACGGCGCAACCATCGAGAACCGGCAAGTAGCCCACTCCCAGTCGGCTGTCCGCCCATAACGCGCCCGGCGTGATGCGCTCGAAGCCCGGGCCGAATTGGTAGAGCAGCCGCATCCGGCCCTTGGTTCGTCGCGCCCGATCGACCAGCGGCGCAAGCACCCGGTCGTAATCCTCTGTCGTCACCGTCCCGACAGCCTCCAGGGCCTGAATTCCTGCGGGCACGCTCACGAGCTCTTTGAGCACAGCAACCCCCATCCATTTCCTAGTACAATTATTGCCTAGTGCTATGGTAGAGCTTGCTCCGCTGACGGGATAGGTACGCGCATGAGAGTCGTCATTGTCGGCGCGGGACTCGCCGGCCTCACGGCGGCGGCCCAGTTGTCCGCAGCCGCTCAGGAGGTGGTCGTCCTCGACGGCCGCGACGAGATCGGCGGGCGAAGCAGATCCCGGCCCATCACCGGCGATGTGCTCGAGCTTGGCGCCCAGTTCATTTCCAGAAACCATCGGCGGATGCGAAAGCTCGTGACCGACGCCGGGTTGCACCTTATCCGCGATCACTACGCCGCGGGCCTGATCCGGTGGCGCGGTGCGCACGATCGTTGCGGGCGAGTCATTCCACGCCTCAACCCCACTGAGCTCCTCGTGCTGAATCGTTTTCTCTTCGGCCCGCGCGGCCTTCGTGCGCTGTCCGCCGGCGCATCCTTCGAATCCCAACGGGCCGACCTTGATTCGCGATCGGTGGCCGAGTGGCTCGAGGAGCTCCGGCTTTGGGGTGCAGCCCGTCCCCTGATGGACAGTGTCGTCGGCGCACTTTTCGGCGGCGCTGACCTCGGCGACGTCTCGCTGTTGGAGTTGGTCGAACTGCTTCGCCGCGAAGGGGGAGTCTACCGATTCATGATCGGCGAAGTAGCTCGCGCCAGCCACATCGCCGAGGGCACCAGTGCACTCTGCGCTTACCTGGGCGGTCAGCTCACTGGGCGCGTCCACCTCGCAGCAACGGCCCGCGCCGTCGAGCTGGGCAACGACAGTGTGGCGGTGCACGTCAGCAACGGGGATGTGATCGAGGCCGACCACGCTGTCATGGCGGTGCCGACGACTGCGCTGTCTCGTATCGATTTCGCCCCGAACCTACCGGGACAAATCCGCGATGCGAACGCCGCCATTCGCTATGGGCAAGCCACCAAGGTCGCAGTCGTCGTCTCAGCACGAAAGCCCTTCCACGCCAAGGCATTCATCGGGGGAAGCACAATGGTCGTCGGCTGGCGCACCCGTCGCGTCCTCTACGGCTTCACGCCGCCCAGCGCCGAGAAATGCGACGCCGGCGCGCTGGCCGAAGATCTCTGCCGAGGCGTCGGCGTCGATCCCGACACGATTGAACGCATCGAGGTGGTGCGCTGGCCGCAAGACCAATTCACCTGCGGCACATACGCACATGTGTCGCCCGGTCACTTCACCCAGTTCCGCCGCTCGCTGCCGCATCGTCACGGCCGCGTGAGCTTCGCCGGCGCCGAACGCAGCAGCTGGCCGATCTTCATGGAAGGTGCCGTAGAGAGCGGCGAACTGGCGGCACAGTCCCTCATGGCAACCGAACGACCCAGCTGACGAGCCGTTTGTTCGATCAGTCCGGTAGGTGCGGCATCTCGAAGCCCGGATCGCGGCCCAACAACACCGCGGGCGTGAGCGCCGACTTGCCGTAGCGCCGGCGCACCCGGTCGACGGCCGCGTCGATGTCGTCGCCGGCTGCCCGGCGGTGCGATTCGCCGAACGGCAGCATCAGCTGCTGGGCGCCGCTGCGGTCGATGCCCGACACCGCGAAGCCGACCAGCGTCAGACCGCGCTGCGCGATCATCGGGGCAGCGCCCCCGACCAGCTGGCGCGCGGCGGCCAGGATGGGCGCCGTGGCCGACGTGGCCCACGGCAGGGTGTGTGACCGGGTCGCCCGGGTGAAGTCGTCGAAGCGCAGCCGCAGCACCACTGTGCGTCCGGTGCGCCGGGCCGCACGCATACGGGCCGTGATGCGGTCGATCAAGTTGACCACCACGGCGTCAATTTCGTTGGGCGACATGGTGTTACCGGAGCGGCCCAGCGCCCGCTGGGCGCCGACGGAGCGGCGGCGAACGCCGGTGGTGACCCGCCGACGGTCGATATTGCGGGACAGCGCATACAGCTGACGGCCCATCGCGCCGCCCACCATCGAGCCCAGTGCCGACTCGCTGAGCTCGGCGACGTCGGCAACAGTCACGATGCCGTGCGCGTGCAGCTTCTCGGCCGTCACCGCGCCGACACCCCACAGGCGGCGCACCGGCAGCGGCCGCAAGAACGTCAGCTCCTGATCGGGCGGCACCAGCAGCAGCCCGTCGGGCTTGGCTTCCTGGCTGGCGACCTTGGCGAGGAACTTCGTCCGGGCGATCCCGACGGTGATCGGCAGGCCAACCCGCTCGCGCACGTCGGCGCGCAGCCGCGCGGCGATCGCCACCGGCGTGCCGCGGACCCGGCGCAGCCCGCCGACGTCGAGGAAGGCTTCGTCCACCGACAGCGCTTCCACGATCGGGGTGCAATCGCCGAAGACCTCGAAGACGGCGTCACTGGCGCGCGTGTAGGCGCTCATCCGCGGCGGCACCACCACGGCGGCCGGGCACAGCCGGCGCGCCTGCGCGCCGCCCATGGCCGTGCGAACGCCGTAGGCCTTGGCCTCGTAACTCGCGGCCAGGACCACCCCGCCGCCGACGATCACCGGACGGCCCCGCAGCCTCGGGTCGTCGCGCTGTTCGACGGACGCGTAGAAGGAATCGAGGTCCGCGTGCAGGATGGAAGCGTCACTCCGCACGAACATATGTTCGCACGCGCCTGCGACAACTAGCCGGATTCGCCGTAGATGCTGCTGACCCAGATGTGGGTGAGGGTGTCGACGACGCGGTCCTCGTCGACCGCGGGCATCTCGCCGGAGAGCGCGGCCATCATGCTGCGCTCGTTCATCTGATTCAGGGAGGTGGCGAGGTCGGCGGCGGGAATGGTGTCCGGTGCGGCGCCGCGCTCGCGTTCCGCCGTGATCATGGCCGCGGTCTGGTCGATCCACTTCTGCATGAATCCCGACCACACCGACCGCAACTCCGAGCTGGTGGCCAGCGCCTCGGTGGCGGCCCGGGCCAGCGGGCGGTGCGAGCTGAAGGCGGCGAAAAACGCCTTGATCCCGTTGCGCCACACCCGCCGCGGGTCGGCCGGCAGTCGCTGCACGGCGCCGTCGAACTCGGCGTCGGCGCGGGCGATGACCGGCTCGAGCAGCGACAGCACCACCGCCTCTTTGGACTTGAAGTAGAAGTAGAACGTGGGCCGCGACAGCCCGGCGCCCTTGGCCAGGTCGTCGACCGAGATGCCGGCGAACGGCCGCGTCTTGAGCAGCCGTTCGGCGGTGGCGAGGATGGCCTGCTCACGCTCGTCACCCGAAGGGCGGATGGCGCGGCGGCCCCGCAGGGCGCGAGTCTGGCCGGCGGAAGTCACGGCCGCTACTTTACACCCTGTCGAAATCTTCAACACCGTGTTGACCCGCTCGACACAGCGTTGATAGCGTGGCGCTATGACTGAGCACCTTGACGTCCTCATCGTGGGCGCCGGCATCTCCGGTGTGAGCGCGGCCTGGCACCTGCAGGAACGCTGCCCGACCAAGAGCTACGCCATCCTCGAACGTCGTGCTGATCTCGGCGGCACTTGGGACCTCTTCAAATACCCGGGCATCCGATCCGACTCGGACATGTTCACCCTGGGCTTCCGGTTCAAGCCCTGGCGTTCGGCGAAGTCGATCGCCGACGGCGCGTCGATCAAGGCCTACATCAAGGAGGCCGCGGTTGAGAACCGGATCGAACCGCACATCCGCTACAGCCACCGGGTGGTGGCCGCCGACTGGTCCGACGCCGACAACCGCTGGACGCTGACCGTCGAATCCGACGGCCGCACGAGCGAGATGACGTGTTCGTTCCTGTTCGCCTGCACCGGCTACTACAACTACGACGAGGGGTTCTCGCCCACCTTCGAAGGCTCCGACGACTTCGGTGGCACCATCGTGCATCCGCAGCACTGGCCGGAGGACCTCGACTACGCGGGCAAGCGAATCGTCGTCATCGGGTCCGGTGCCACGGCGATCACCCTGATCCCCGCCCTGGTGAACTCGGGCGCGGGCCACGTCACGATGCTGCAGCGTTCGCCGACCTACATCGGCTCGCTGCCGGGGGTGGATCCCTTCGCCGAGAAGGCCAACCGGCTGCTACCCGAGCGCCTGGCCCACATGGCCAACCGCTGGAAAGCCATCGCGTTCAGCACTTTCCAGTACCAGCTGTCCCGCAAGGCTCCGGCCTACATGCGCAAGACGTTGATGACGATGGCGCAGCGACGCCTGCCGCAGGGCTACGACGTCGAGAAGCACTTCGGGCCCCGCTACAACGTCTGGGACGAGCGGCTGTGCCTGGCGCCCGACGGCGACTTCTTCCGGACCATCCGGCACGGCAAGGCCGACGTCGTGACCGACACCATTGACCGGTTCACCAAGACCGGCATCAAGCTCGCCTCGGGTGAGGAATTGGCGGCCGACATCATCATCACCGCAACGGGATTGAACATGCAGTTGTTGGGCGGGGTGAAGCCGACCCGCAACGGTGAGGACATCGAGCTGACCTCGTTGATGACCTACAAGGGCCTGATGTTCTCCGGCGTGCCGAACTTCGCCATCACGTTCGGATACACCAACGCGTCTTGGACGCTGAAGGCTGATCTGGTCTCCGAATTCGTCTGCCGGTTGCTGAATCACATGGACGCCAAGGGGTTTGACTTCGTGGAGCCCCAACATCCGGGCGATGACGTCGACGAGCTGCCGTTCATGGACTTCGTTCCCGGCTACTTCCGGCGTTCGATGCACCTGCTGCCCAAGTCGGGCTCGCGGGCGCCGTGGCGGCTCAAGCAGAACTACTTCTTCGACATGCGCACGATCCGGCGCGGCAAGGTCGACGACGAAGGCCTGAAGTTCGCGAAAAAGCGTGCGCCGGTAGCAGTTTAGCTGTTTGTGGCGACCACGACGATCCCGTCGTCGTCGCTGTAGGCGATCTCGCCCGGCACGAATGTCACACCGCCCAGGGTGATTTCGACGTCGCGTTCGCCGGCGCCGGTCTTGGCGCTCTTGCGGGGGTTGGTGCCCAGCGCCTTGATGCCGATGTCCATGCCCCGCAGCGCGGCCGAGTCCCGCACCGCGCCGTTGATGATGAGCCCGGACCAGCCGTTGGAGCGCGCGAGCTCCGCGATGACGTCGCCGACCAGCGCGGTGTGCAGCGAGCCGGCGCCGTCGACCACCAATATCCCGCCGTCCCCTGGCTCAGAGAGCACCGACTTCAGCAGCGCGTTGTCTTGAAAGCAGCGCACGGTGCTGATCGGCCCGGCGAACTCTGCCCGCCCGCCGAGCTGACGGAATTGCACGTCGCAGCTGCGTACGTCGGGACCGATGCTGTCGACCAGGTCGGCGGTCGGCCGGAATGACACCGTCACTTCTGACACGTTAGACGCCCGCGCGCTCAGCGCCGGCGCAGCTGACGGATGAGCAGGATGGCCAGCAGGCTGACGGCCAGGGCAACGATCAGCGGCACCGGGGATTGACGCACTGCGGGGCCCGCAATAGCGGGAGAGACCGGGTTGTTGGCGGCTTCCACCGTGGACTTCGCCTGTGCGGCAGCATCTTTGGCGGCGGCGGTGAGGTCGCCATTGGTTTCCGCCCGCTGCTGCATGTCGGCCGGCGGCTCGGGCGGCTTCGGGGGCGCGGGTTCGGCGTTCTTGGCCGGCGCCTTCTTCGCGGGCGCTTTTTTGGCCGGCGCTTTTTTGGCGGGCACCTTCTTCGCAGGTGCCTTCTTGGCCGGCGCCTTCGCGATCTTTTTCGCCGCCTTGGCGGGCGGCTTCTTTTCCGGCGGAGTGCCGGCGCCGTCGGGTGCGCTGTGGGTGGGGTCCTGCGGGTCTGCCATGCGGCCGCTCCTTGAGCTTCCTCTGTCGTTCGTTTCCCTAGCTCAGGGATCTCGGTCCCATCATGCCAGCACGCCTCGCGGCGCCTCGTTCACCGCCTGCGCCGCACCGTCCACCAGGCGCCGCCCGCGACGAGCGCCAGCGCGGCCGCCACAAACGGCCAGACGGGGACGTCGCCACCCCCGCCGCCCCTGCCGCCGCCGGCGGCGCGCGGCCCGGGCGTGCCGGTGCCCGACACCGTGAGCTGAAACGACCAGGACCCCGACACCGGGTGCCCGTCCGCGGAGGTCACCCGGTAGTTCACCGTGTACGTCCCGGCCGGCCCCAGCAAGCGCACGGCGGTGCTGACCACCGCACCCGCCACGGCGGGCTCCCCCGTGGACCACACGTTGCCGTCCGGCCCGACCACCGTCATGGCGGCGAACGCCGTCTGCAACTGCTCGTTGAAGGTTGCGCTGACCCGTTGCGGTCCCGAAGCCAGCACCGCGTTGGCCGCGGGGTCGGTGGCTATCCGGGCGGCGTGCGCCGACGCCCCGGGTGCGGCGAGCGTGGCCATCACGAACAAGGCGCTGACGCACGCGCCGATCGCCAGCCGTTTCATGGGCGTCGGCGGACCAGGGCGATCGCGATACCCAGCGCCGCGACCACCAGAGCCGCGCCACCCAACAGCCGCGCGGTGTTGTCGGCGGCGTGCGGGCGCGCGGGTTCGGCGACCGCATTGGGCGTCGCGTGGTGGTGGTGGGGCCCCGCCGGTCCGGCGGCAAGGCTGAGCATGGGCGCCGGGTGTTCCGGCTCGCCGCCGTCGGGCAGCGGAGGCTGATCCCACTTCACCACGATCCCGTCGGCGTAGGTCTGCGTCGCCGGGAACCTCACGGTGTCAGCGTCGGGCAACTTCACGGACAACCGGAACAGCGCGAATTGGTCCGGCGTGATCCCGCCGTTGGGGGCGGACGTCCAGGTCACCGAGCGGACGGCGCCCGACGCCGCGTCACGGTCGAGCCTGGCCGCCCAGCCCGGCATGCTCTCGGTGCGTGCCGATGCGACGTCGGGGAGGGTGACGGTCAATGCGGTGGTGGCGGCCCCGGTGTCCGATTCGTTGGGCACCTGGAAGGTGACCAGGGCCATGGCGCCGCGCGCCGCATTGTCGCTGCTGGCGTGGACGTGCGCCCAGGCGGCGGGGGTGTGGACCGCCGATCCGAGAGCCAGGACGACGATCGCGCCGGCCGCCATCAGGATGCGCGAGATCCACCTGCTGTGGATTGCCATGCCGGGGCTTGCCTTTCGTGCGGTCGGTCAGCTCAACCCGAGGCGGGCCATCAGGTCCGCCTCGATGCCTTCGAGCTGCGACGAGATCGCGGCGTGGGCCGCCCGGCGTCGCGCGGCGGGCAGATTCTCCGCGGCGGTGACCGCCGCCGACAGATCGGCGAGCCGTTCGTTGATGGCAGCCACGAACGCCTTGGTCTCGGCGTCCTTGGGCTTCTTGTCCTGCACGGTCCGCAGCGACTTCTCCGCCCCGGCGATTCGGGCCGACAGCTGGGCGCCGGGTCCGGAGAACTGGCCGATCTGCGCCAGCGGAATCCCGAGCCGATCCGCGCGGCGCTGATCGATCAGCGCGCGCGCCGATACGGCCAACCGGTAGATCACCGGCGTGAGGATCGGCGCGAGCAGCCGCGACACCGTGAGCACGCGGCGGATCCGTGTCGGAGAAAAGATCTTGCCCTCCCGCGTCGCCTTGAGTTGCGCCTCAGCGACTTTCAACGCATTGCGGTCGCTGTCGCGTTGCGCCTTGATCTGAGCCCTGAGCGCCTTGTTCTCCGCCCGCTGAGCGGATTTGGCGCGGCGCACCTCGTTTTTCGCGGTCAGCTTGGCCTCGAGCTTCGCGCGGGCCTTGATCGCGCGGGCTTCCGCGCGGCGCGTCGCGCGGCTCTTTCGCTTGCCGAACAGGCCCATTCCCGGCCGCCTCCCGGTATCTCGCTGGCAATCGTTGTCTAACGCTCTCGCGTTCGCGATCCGTTTGCCAACCCTAATCGGAATGGGCGCGCGGCGACCCGCCAGGGCTGCCAGGGCTGGCGGGAGGGCTCGAAAGGCCCCGGAAGGCGATCGTCAGGCTTGGGCGGCCGCTACGCGTCCAGGTGCTCCGCGCGACGCAGCTCGTTGACCCGGTCCATGACCTCGCGCTGGGCCTCGGGGGACAGCTCGATCGTGCGGACCGCGATGCGGCGCACATTGTCGTCGCGGGTCGTGGCCAGCCACGACAATTCCTTGTCGAGCTTCTCGTAGTACTCGTCGTCGGTGAAGTAGGCCGGCTTGATGCGGAAGAAGTTGGCCAAAGCGGCCATCGTCGCCGAAGACGGGTTGGTGCGGTTACCGGAACGCAACTGGGACAGGTAGGGAGCCGACATCGTTACGCCCTCCGCCTTGAGCGCCGCGATCACTTCCGCGGAGGTGTGCGGCCCGCGTCCGGGTGGATACACCGTGTCGAACAGGCGGTTAAGGCGAGCAGCGAACGTCGTGCTCATTGATATGACCTCCACTGGGCTGTAGAAGCGAACTATTACCTAGGTGTATTTGCTGATCATGGTAGCGAGGCTTGGTAAGGGTAACCAGGTGCAAACCCCGTAGGATTCCCGACCGGCATAGCTGATGCCCACCAACTCCCCACTTGACGAGCGTCTAACTGATTCGCTGGGGTGTCCACCAAATCCAAGGAACTCACAGGTTATCCGCAGAATCGGACACCCGTCCCGAAGTGGCGGGCGGGCCGCCTCGTGGGGGTCACGGCGAGCACCCGAGCCGTGCTGGGCGATTGCACCGCAACGGGCGGGCGCACCCGCCCGATCTGGGACGCCATTTGCTGCCGAGCGCGAAGTGGGACCCCGAAGGACACGTCGAAACCCGGCGGACAGCGATGGTCGAGGGGCCGTTAACTTAGCCGGCGCGGCGAGGTCGCCGGTTATCAGCGGGCAGTTCGGTCGTGATCGGCGGCCGACGTCGCGGTCGCCAGAGCGGCGTGGTCGCTCATGACCGCGGCCGCATAAGACGACATGATCGTCGGGGAGGCGAATCGCCGTTCGCGCGCCGCCGCGCGTCTCGGTGGAGGTCCCGGGGACCGATGGGCCTATTCGGTGCCGCTGAGCCGCATCGCTACGGATCCCATGTCGATCCGGCGATCGATTTTCCGCTGTCCTTATGCGGCGAGAAGCATCGCCAGAATTGCCGTGTCGGGATGGCTGATCGGGTCGACGCCCACCCGGCTCACCATCGAGGTGATGGTGCCGTCGGCTTCCGCTTCCACCCAAGCCGCCCGATGTTCCAGGCCGAGATAGGGCAACCCGGGCAGCAACACGCATCCCGATGCCGCGCCCGTGCATTCGGGCAGCGAAGGCATGGTTTCCGACGGCGGATGCAACATGAGTAGGGCGGGCGGCTGATGATCTGCGAAATAGCCTGGCTGGATTGCTGATTCACCGAAGACGGTGCCCTCGGCCAGCACCAGGCCGACCGTGCCCGGTTCGGGTTCGTCGGGCAATTCCTCGCGGGCGCCGAACACCGTTGTGGTGGAGAGCAATCCGGGCAAAGACGCGATCCTGACCGCGACCATGAGTAGTTGGGCCCACTCTTTCGTCGAATCGGGCCAGCGTCCGGAGATCAGGAAGCCTTTCAGGGCGCCACGAGAATGGAACGGGGAGACCCCGATAGGCCGATCCGACCCAGTTTCCATCTCGACCTCCGCGCGATGCCTCCGTTTGGGAATAACCACACTGGTAGTCCGAATAACTAAGAATGCCTGCGGATTAGGCGCCGTGCAACACGACACGGTCAGCTTCGCAAATCTTCACATCTGGCCGATTCCGGGCCAGACAAACGACTGGGGCGCCGCGCAATCCGCGCGACGCCCCAACCGATCGAAATGAAAGTCAGCCGAAAATCAGCCCCTGGGTTTTCGAGGTGGCAGCCGCGTACCGCTTCTGCACGTCTGCCCAGTTGACGACGTTCCAGAACGCCTTGACGTAGTCCGCCTTGACGTTCTTGTACTGCAGGTAGAAGGCGTGCTCCCACATGTCGACCTGCAGCAGCGGAATGATGCCGAGCGGGACGTTGGCCTGCTGGTCGTAGAGCTGGAAGGTCAGCAGCCTGCCGCCGAGGGTGTCATAACCCAGCACCGCCCAGCCCGACCCCTGCAGGCCGTTGGCGGCCGCGCTGAACTGCGCGCGGAATCGGTCAAAGGATCCGAACGCGTCATCGATCGCGGCGGCCAAATCACCGGTCGGCTTGTCGCCGCCGTCCGGCGACAGGTTCTTCCACCAGATCGAGTGGTTGACGTGGCCGCCCAGGTGAAAGGCGAGGTTTTTTTCGTTCAGGAAGATCGCAGCGTGGTCCTCGTTGGCGCGGGCCTCTTCGAGCTTGGACACAGCGTCGTTCACGCCTTTGACGTACGTGGCGTGGTGCTTACTGTGGTGGATCTCGTTGATCTGCCCCGAGATGTGCGGTTCCAACGCTGCATAGTCCCAGTCCAAGTCGGGCAGGGTGTATTCAGCCACGGCATTCCTTTCTTCGATTATCGTCTTGAAGCTCAGTCGCGTGGGGCCGCCTCGCGGCGGCCGGCCGCTATCAACCCTGCTCCATCACCGCGCGCACCGCAACAACGACCCCTGTTGAGCCGCAAGGCGGATACCCGCGCGGGAAAATTCAGAACAAGACGATGACCGCGAGCACAGCCAGCAAGGCCAATGCGATCAATCCGGCGCGTAGCGCCGCGATGCTGTAGCTGTGATTCCACGCGGGCGAGCCGCAATACGACTTCGACTGGGCCGGTGAACCCGGGCCGAACGAATGCGTGGCCATCAATCGCCTTCCACCCCCCGATCCACCCCGCGCTAGTGAGGTGAGTCACAAAACACTTTTGCGAACGCGATCATAGCGCTTTGTGGCGAGGTTGCGAAATAAGCCTCTGAGCTGCGGGTTGACGCCAACTCGAAGGTCCGCGGGCCAAAAACGGCAGGAGCCGGATGGCTGTCCGGACCGCTGTCGCGTCGGTGCTTAGTGAAGCAATCAATTTCGCTCGACGACCAATTGCGGCTGTCTATGACACGCGTCAAACACCGGGACGTTATCCACAGTTACATCACGGGCCGGCGCCAGAGGCTGTAGCGATGGCTATCTGTACCCCGTGGGTCTATGTGGATAAACCTGTGGAAACTGTGGATAGTCTGCGGCGCCTGAATACGTTGCCCACACCGCTCCTGCGCGCCCCGCGTTCCGCGGGCCGCATCGTCGCGGCGGGGCCCGATGGCGCCGCTTCTCCGCGCCCCGCGTTCCGCGGGCCGCATCGTCGCGGCGCTAGTCTGGTCCGGTGATCCAGGTGTGCTCCCAGTGCGGCACCCGCTGGAACGTGCGCGACCGGCAACGCGAGTGGTGTCCCCGCTGCCGCGGCGCCCTCATGGCGCCCCTGCCGGAGTCCCCACCCGCCGACCCGCGATGGGGCGCTGCAGGCGCCCCGCCCCCGGCCGGACCGCAGCGGTCTCCCGGGTGGCAGCGCACACCGCCGCGGCTGCCGCCCGGCTATCGCTGGATCGCGGTGCGTCCCGGCACCGCGCCGCGGGCCAGACACGGCCGCCGTCCGCTGGGGCCCACGCCGCGCTACACGGTGATACCGCGGTGGGGTTTGGCGGACCGCATAGAACACGCGCCCGCCGTCGCCGAAACGCCCGCGCCGCCCGGGCCGTCGGCGCACATCATCCGCACCACCTCATTCGTGAGCGTGCTGGTCCTCAGCATCGCCGCCCTGGTCTACGTCGTCCGCTATGTGCTGCTCGTGATCAACCGGGACACATTGCTCAACTCGTGGGTGGCCCTCGCCGCCGACTGGCTCGGCGTGCTCGCCAGCGTGGGCGCGGGTGCGGCGGTGATCGCCTCCGGCGTGCAGCTCATCCGCTGGATGATCGCCCGGCGTGCCGCCGTGTTCGCCCATCACGGCCTGCCCGAGCCACGCTCCGTGCGGGCACTGTGGGCGGGCTGCGTCGCGCCGCTGGCCAATCTGCTGTGGGCCCCGGTGTACGTCATCGAGCTGGCCCTGCTCGAAGACCACTGGGCCCGGCTGCGCAGGCCGATCCTTCTGTGGTGGATCGCGTGGGTCTGCAGCTACGCCGTCTCCATCGCCGCCATCGCGACCAGCTTCGCCACCGACGCCCAGGGCATCGCCAACAACACCGTGCTGATGGTTGTCGCCTACCTGCTCGCGGCCGCCACCTTGGCCGCCGCCACCCGCATTTTCGAGGGATTCCAGCGCAAACCCGTCGCGCGGCCTGCGCACCGCTGGGTCATGGTTCCCGACGACGGGTCCGTCGCGCCGGCTTCGGCTGACCCAGTTGAGTTAGAGGGGCAGGAACCGGCAGCATAGGGATATGACGTGGGCCGACGAGGTGCTCGCCGGGCACCCCTATGTCGTCGCCCACCGCGGCGCCTCGGCGGCGCGCCCCGAACACACGCTGGCCGCCTACGACCTCGCGCTCAAAGAGGGCGCCGACGGCCTGGAATGCGACGTGCGGTTGACCCGCGACGGCCACCTGGTGTGCGTGCACGACCGCCGGCTGGACCGCACCTCGACCGGTGCCGGCTTGGTCAGCACGATGACCCTCGCGCAATTGCGCGAGCTCGAGTACGGCGCGTGGCACGACAGCTGGCGCGAGGACGGCACCCACGGCGACACCAGTTTGCTGACATTGGACGCCCTCGTCTCACTGGTGCTCGATTGGCACCGGCCGGTGAAGCTTTTCATCGAGACCAAGCACCCCGTCCGGTACGGCTCACTGGTGGAGACCAAGCTGCTGGCGCTGCTGCACCGCTTCGGCATCGCCGCGCCCGCCTCCGCCGACCGGTCCCGCGCCGTGGTGATGTCGTTCTCGGCGTCCGCGGTCTGGCGGATCCGGCGGGCCGCGCCGCTGCTGCCCACCGTGCTGCTGGGCAAGACCGCGCGCTACTTGACCAGCGGTGCGCCCACTGCCGTCGGCGCCACCGCCGTCGGGCCTTCGCTGCTGACGTTGAGGGAATATCCCCAACTGGCGGACCGCGCCATCGCCCAGGGCCGGGCCGTCTACTGCTGGAACGTCGACGACTACGACGACATCGATTTCTGCCGCGAGGTCGGCGTGGCGTGGCTGGCCACGCACCACCCGGGCCGCACCAAGGCGTGGCTGCGGGGCGACCCCGCGGGCCAGATCAGCATCTAGTTCGACTGGCCATCCGCCGTGGTGGGCGGTAATGGCGCATCGGAGGCCAACGCCTGGAACAACCGGCCGGCCTCGTCGTGATTCCACACCACCACCGCGCCGGCGTCACCGCTGGTGAACTCCCCGATCGGGACGGTCAAGGTGGCGGTGGATCCGTGCAACGCCCAGCCGAGCCGGGCCAGATCCCACGCGTGGTCACCCTGGTCGACGGTCAGGGCGTCCGCCGCCGCGCGCGGCACCGAATACCAGCGCCCTGGATTGAGCCAGACCGCCGGGCTGCCGGCGCGATGCAGCAGTTCGGCCACGAACTGGCGTTCATTGACCATCCGGTCCAGATCTGCCCTCGGGGTGTCCCGCGTCCGGACGTACCCCAGGGCGTGGCGGCCGTCGAGGGTCTGGCAGCCGGCCGGCAGGTCGATGCCGGCCAGCGGGTCGCTGAGCGGGTTCTTCGGACACACGGTCACCCCGCCGAGCGCGTCCACCAGGGCGGCGAATCCGCCGAATCCGATCTCGGCGTAGTGGTCGATGCGCAACCCGGTGGCCTGTTCCACGGTGCGGACCAGCAGCTGCGGGCCGCCCATCGTGAACGCGGCGTTGATCTTGTCCTTGCCGTGCTCCGGGATCGGCACATAGGAGTCGCGCGGTATCGACACCATCGTCGTCGGAACCCCGGACCCTACGCCCGGCAGATGAACCAGCAGGATCGTGTCGGTACGGCCGTCGCCGATGTCGCCGCCGGTGGCCAAATCCTGTTGCTGCTCGGCGCTCAGGCTCTGACGGCTGTCCGATCCGACGATCAGCCAGTTGGTGCCGCGGCCGGGGCCGGGGCGGTCGGGATAGTCGGCGAGCACCTGCTCGCGGTGCAGTTTGGTATCGAACCAGACGGCGCCGGCGACGATGCCCGCGCCGATCAGCAGCACGCCCACCAGCAGTGCCGAGAACATCGTTGCGACCCAGCGGCGCCGCTTCCGGGGCGCGCTCGGCGCGCGTGGTCGTGGCGGGGGTGGTCGCTGCCCGGGGGTGACGGCCGCGGGGGCCGCTGGCACCGGCCGGTGCAGCGGCTGGGTCTCCGCGGTCGGTGACGGCGGCGAGGCGCCCGCGCGGCGAATCTCCTGCGGCGGCTCGGGCCGCCGACGCTGCGGTCCGCGGTCGCCGTTCACCTGGCTAACCTACGTGCCCGGCGCCGTGCCGCGCCGGTACGCCGCGATCTCGCTGGGCCAATTGCCCTACTCCTCCTCACCCCGCTACGCGGGCTGCATCGTCGTAGGGCTAGCCGCGCGCCCGCAACCCGTTGATGAACGGGCACCCCATCAGCACCCGGATGGCCTGCCGCAGACCGGTCATGTCGTCCACCGGCCTGTGGAACGGCAGCCGGACGTCGTGGTCGCGATCGTTGCCCTCGACGCGGAACCGCACGCCGTAGCGGTCGAGCCCCAGCGGTCGCACCTGCCCGCGGCGCAGCGGCGCGGGCAGCCGGGACACCAGTCGTGCCACCACGTCGCTGTGGGCGGTGTCCAGGTGCCACAGCAGGCTCGACTCGACCGCGCAGAACGGGTCGGGCCGGGCCGCCAGAAGGTCGTCCACGGTCACCGGTTCCGCGCCGGTCGCATCGGTGACGACGACCGACGCGATCTCGAGCCGCAGCAGCGTGTACCGCTGTTCTTGCCCCCGGGAGGGCGCACACCTCGGGGTGTCGACTCCCAGCAGGGCCGGATTCGGGCATTCGGCGGCGATCGCGTCGAGCGTTGTGAGGATCTCGGCCGGGGGCACCTCCCGCAGGCGCCCGCGCACCCATACCAGCGAACGGACCGGTTCGCGCAAAGGAAGTGGCGCGTAATCGGTCAGTTCCAGCAGAGCCTGCGATCCCGCGATGGGCCGCCCGCGTTCCCGTTCGACGGGCAGCGCCAGCGCGAAGGTGCCATCGTCCATCAGGTAATGCACGGGCGTGGGGACCGGGTCGTCATGCTCGATCGCCAGGAGTGCGCCGCCGGCGCGCACACATGCGCTGCGGATACGTTCGGCAGTGGTCGGGGCGTGGCAGCTCAGCGGTAACACCATTCTCATCCTTATGCTTAGGTAAGCCTAAGTTAACTTACCCGGGTTGGCGTCGCAAGCGTTTTCTGTCTGGCTCGCCGCTAGGGTTGGGACGTGGCCCGCATCGCTTACCTCGGTCCGGAAGGGACCTTCACCGAGGCGGCGCTGCGACAGATCGCCGCTGCCGGATTGATTCCCGCACAGGGGCCCGACGGGGTGCGGCCGTTGCCGGTCGAAAGCACCTCGGTCGCCTTGGACGCGGTGCGCGACGGCGCCGCCGACTACGCGTGCGTGCCGATCGAGAACTCGATCGACGGTTCGGTGACGCCGACCCTGGACAGCCTGGCCATGGGGTCGCCCCTGCAGGTCTTCGCCGAGACGACGCTGGACGTCGCCTTCAGCATCGTCGTGCAACGGGGATGCCGCGCCGCCGACGTGCGCACGCTGGCCGCCTTCGGAGTGGCGGTGGCCCAGGTGCGGCAGTGGGTGGCCGCCAACCTTGCCGATGCCGAACTGCGCCCGGCGTATTCGAATGCCGACGCCGCCCAGCAGGTGGCCGAGGGGCGGGTCGACGCCGCGGTGACCTCGCCGCTGGCCGCCGCCCACTGGGGGCTGGACACCCTGGCCGACGGCGTTGTCGACGAGCCCAACGCCCGCACCCGCTTCGTTCTGGTCGGTCTGCCCGGACCGCCGCCGGCCCGCACCGGAGCCGACCGGACGTCGGTGGTGCTGCGCATCGACAACGCGCCGGGCGCGTTGTTGGCCGCGCTTGCCGAGTTCGCCATTCGTGGCATCGACCTGACGCGAATCGAATCCCGGCCGACCAGAACCGGACTCGGCACCTACCGCTTCTTCGCCGATTGTGTGGGGCACGTCGACGACGACGCCGTCGCCGAGGCACTCAAGGCGCTGCACCGTCGTTGTGCTGATGTGCGCTTCCTGGGGTCTTGGTCCACCGGCTCGCCCGCCGGCGCGCTGCCGCCGTCCGCCGACGAGGCGTTGCGCTGGCTGGCGCGGGTGCGGGTGGGAAAGCCCGAACAGCCCGCCGGGGGGTCGCAGCGGTGAGCGGTCGCTTGATCTTGGTGCGTCACGGCCAGTCCTACGGAAACGTCGAGCGCCGGCTCGACACCCGACTGCCCGGGGCGGAGCTGACACCATTGGGCCGCGACCAGGCCCGGGCGTTTGCGCGCGGGTCGGGTCGGCCGGCGATGCTCGCGCACTCGGTGGCCACCCGGGCCTCACAAACCGCGGCGGTGATCGCGGGCCAGCTCGCGATGTCCGCCATCGAAATGCCCGGCATCCACGAGGTGCAGGTGGGCCAACTGGAAGACCGCAACGACGACGGGGCGGTCGCGGAGTTCAACGCGATCTACGACCGCTGGCACCGCGGCGAGCTGGATGTGCCGCTACCCGGCGGCGAAACCGGCAACGACGTGTTGGACCGCTACGTGCCGGTGCTCACCGACCTGCGCCTGCGCTACCTCGATGACCACGACTTCCACGGCGACATCGTGGTCGTCAGCCACGGCGCGGCGATTCGGTTGGCGGCCGCGGTGCTGGCCGGTGTCGAGGCCGACTTCGCCCTGGACAACCATCTCGACAACACCGAATCGGTGGCCTTGACCCCGATCACCGACGGGCGGTGGAGCTGCGTGCGCTGGGGAACCTTGGCACCGCCCTTTTATCCAGAGCGCGAGGCGACCCCGGTCGTCGACGCGGTGCGGTCAAGCACCGATCCGATGGGCTGACACCCGGTCAGACGGCCAGTGCGACCACTTCGGTGCAGGCACAGCCCACGGCGTCGCAATCGATGACGAAGGCGTGCAGCAACAATTCGGGGCTGAAGCAATCCGGCTCGGTGCACTCCGACCGGTGCAGTGCGTGGCGAATGATGGTGCCGTGACAGTGATCTAAGCCTGCCCGGCAGTCGCGGCAGTCAGTGCTCATACGCCGTTCATAGCACCCGCCGCGGACAAATCCGGGATGCCGCGCCCAGTCAGGCCCAGCCCAGTTCGTGCAGCCGGTCGTCGTCGATGCCGAAGTGGTGAGCGATTTCGTGGATCACCGTGATCGCCACCTCCTCGACCACCTCGGCCTCGGATTCGCACGAGTCCAGCAGTGCCTCGCGGTAGATGGTGATGGCATCCGGCAGCGCACCGGCATAGTCGGAGTCGCGTTCGGTCAGCGCCACGCCCTCGTACAGCCCGAGCAGATCGGCGTCCTCGGGATGGCGGTCTTCGACCAGGACGACGACGTTGTCCATCGCCGCGGCCAGCGCGGGCGGTATCAGGTCGAGGGCGTCGGAGACCAGCTCGTCGAACCGCCGCCGATCCATCCGCACGGGCACCGGGCTAGCCCCCCGGCGGGGGCTCGGCAGGCGGAGCGGGCGGCGGTGGTGGCGCCTCGGGTGCCGGGTTGGCCGGGGGCGGTGCGCCGTTGTCCGCGGGCGGCGGCTGCGGTGCTTGCGGGGCGGGAGCCTGCTGCTCGGGTGGCGGGGCTTGCTGGGGTTGCGTCACCACCGGTTGCTGCCCCGGCAGGTGCTGATTGTTCGGCGGGATCTCCGGGGGAGTGGCGGCCTGGTTGGACGGCTCCTGCGCCGGGCCCTGCAGTGGAATCGGCGGCATCGTGAGCCGCTCTTCGGGAATGTCGGGCGGGGGCACCGGGGGCTGACCGTTGATCAGCAGCTGGCCTTTGGCGCTGTTCAGCAGGGTGGCCCAACCCCCGTTACCCAGCGTTGCGCCGACGCTGCAGGCCACCTCGCGGCTGCCGGCCGTCCAACTCGACAGCGGCACCGTGGGGTAGATCAGCGTCAGCGTGGTGGTGCGCAGCTTGACCGGCGCCAGGTACGCGTCGGTCATCTTGGTGCACGAATCCTTGATGAAGGCGTCCTGGTCCGGCTCGGCGGGCGGGGCGGCGGGGAACTTCTCGGCCAGGTTGACCGTGCCGGTGACCTCCATCGCGTGCGGGGCCGCGCAGTCGACCGGCACATCAGTCGGCTGATTGGTCGCCGGGTCGATACCCAGGCAGGTGCCGGCCGGCCACACCTTGGACTGGTCGACGTCGGCGACCTTGCCCTTGAACGGCTGCTGCTGGTTGTTCATGCCGGGCAGTTGCAGGCCGCACAGCATGCGGCGATCGCCGGACTGACGCCAGGCCCGGTCGCCGGGCCACAGCAGGCTGACGGTGAACTTGCTGTTCGGATCGAATTTGAGCCCGAGGTAGTTGCGGACGGAAGCCTCGCACTGCTCCTGGGTGATCTGCTGGATGCGGGCGGGGGTCGGGGGCGCGGCGTTGGGCCCGTACTCGGAGCCCGGGAACGTCCGCATATCGATGGATTCGGCGACTTCAAACTTGTGGTCGTCGCCGCAGTTGACGATCTTCGCCGACTCCGGGGTGGTGTCGGGCCACATCAGGCATTCCCCGCGGGAGGCACGGTTGAGAGCGGCGTCGCTCTTGGCTCCGGTGCTGCGCACGGGGCTGCTGTCGAGCAGTCGTCCCGATCCGGTGCCGACCGGGATCGCGGTGACCAGCCCGGCGATCAGCAAGCCGCCGAGGGCGGTCAGCAACAGCGCTCGCCTGGTCGCGCGGGCCTGCAGGCTGCGTGGCCACAGGAAGGCGGACGGCTGCTGTGCGGAAGGCTCACCGGTCGAGGCGGCGGGCGTCTCGACTGCGGGGCCTTCCGAACGTTCCGTCTCGGGCGCTTGCGACATCGGGTCCATTCTGACAGGGCCAACTGAGGCGCGTGACAAAAGTTACGGATGTGAGTCCTGAGCCGGCCGGGGTGGATGCTCTGCCCGTCGGCCTGTGCCGGTGAAAGTAGTCTCAGGGCCGTGATCGACCTGAAGCTGCTCCGGGAAGACCCCGACGCCGTGCGCCGCTCCCAAACCAGCCGCGGCGAAGACCCGACGCTGGTGGACGCCCTGCTGTCGGCCGACGCCGCGCGTCGGGCCGCCATCTCGTCCGCCGACGCGCTGCGGGCCGACCAGAAGTCCGCCAGCAAGAGCGTCGGCGCCGCGTCGCCCGACGAGCGTCCCGCGTTGCTGGCGCGCGCGAAGGAGCTGGCCGAGCAGGTGAAGGCCGCCGAGACCGCTCAGAGCGAGGCGGAGACGGCGTTCACCGCGGCGCACATGGCCATCTCGAACGTCGTCATCGACGGGGTCCCGGCCGGTGGGGAGGACAACTTCGCCGTGCTCGACATCGTCGGCGAGCCCCCGGCGATCGACAACCCCAAGGATCACCTGGAACTGGGCGAATCGCTGGGCCTCATCGACATGCAGCGCGGCGCCAAGGTATCCGGCTCGCGGTTCTATTTCCTGACCGGCCAGGGCGCGCTGCTCCAGCTCGGCCTGCTGCAGTTGGCGCTGCGGGTGGCCGTCGAGAACGGGTTCATCCCGATGATCCCGCCGGTGCTGGTGCGCCCGGAGGTGATGGCCGGCACCGGATTCCTGGGCGCCCATGCCGACGAGGTCTACCGCGTCGAGGCCGACGACCTCTACCTGGTGGGCACCTCCGAGGTGCCCCTGGCCGGCTACCACTCGGACGAGATCCTGGACCTCTCCGGCGGCCCGCTGCGGTACGCGGGCTGGTCGTCGTGTTTCCGCCGCGAGGCCGGCAGCTACGGCAAGGACACCCGCGGCATCATCCGGGTCCACCAGTTCGACAAGGTCGAAGGCTTCGTTTACTGCACGCCCGCCGACGCCGAGGCCGAACACCAGCGGCTGCTGGGCTGGCAGCGCGAGATGCTGGGCCACATCGGGGTGCCGTATCGGGTGATCGACGTGGCCGCAGGCGATCTCGGCTCCTCGGCCGCGCGCAAGTTCGACTGCGAGGCATGGGTTCCCACGCAGGGTGCCTACCGCGAGCTGACGTCGACGTCGAACTGCACCACGTTCCAGGCCCGCCGGCTGGCCACCCGCTACCGCGACCAGAACGGCAAGCCGCAGACTGCGGCCACACTCAACGGCACGCTGGGCACCACCCGCTGGCTGGTGGCGATCCTGGAGAACCACCAGCGGCCCGACGGCAGCGTGCGGATTCCCGAGGCGCTGGTGCCGTTCGTCGGCGCCGAGGTGCTCGAGCCCGTCAGCTAGAGCGCCTTGCCGGCCAGCTGACCCGGGGTATGCCCGAAGGCACGCCGGTAGGTGTCGATGAAGGCACTCGTTGTGGCCCAACCACATTCGGCTGCCACCGACGTGACATCGCGGCGATCGGCGAGCAACACGAGTGCGTGTTGCAGCCGGACCTGGGTGCGCCACTGCGGGAACGTCATGGCCAGCTCGTCGCTGAAGAGGCGGCTCAGCGTGCGCTGGCCGACGCCGACCCGGTTGCCGAGCTGCTGCAGCGTCAACGGCTCCCGCAAGTTGTCGGCGATCAATGCGCACGCGTGCCGCAGCCGGGGATCGACGGGCGTGGGAATCCACAAGGGCTCCGCGACGCTGGTCGCTTGCAGCTGATCGTGCAGGACGGCCAGCATCCGGTGATGCTCGACGGTCTCGGTGCCGCCGGCGTGCGAACACGCGATGATCAGTTCGCGCATCAGCGGGCTGACCGCCAGCACGGCCGGCGCCGCCGGGCCGCGGCGATAGCGGCCGGGATCCAATGCGACGCCGTGGAATTGCGTGGTGCCGTGGAACTTGTGTTCGTGCCAGCACCCGGCCGGTATCCAGATGGCGCGGTTCGCCGGCGTGATCCACGTTCCCGCGGGGGTGGTCACCGACACCGCACCCGAGGACGGGTAGACGATCTGATGTTGCGGGTGGCGGTGTCGTTCGATCCGCGCCCCCGGCGGCAGCGTCTGCGCCGACGTCACCAGTCCGTGGTGGCTGATTTCCGACATATCTCGGCAGGATATCGGAAGCCCGCAGCCGGTGTGGCGGCGTAGCGTGCTCGGTATGGCGATGAACCTCCTCCACCGACGGCGCTGCAGCTCGGCCTCATGGGAAAAGGCGGTGGCCGATCAGCTGTTGCCGTGGGCGTTGCAGGGCGTCGAATTGGGCACGCGCACTTTGGAAATCGGCCCCGGATACGGCGCGACACTGCGCGCCCTGCTCGATCGCGCGGACTCGCTCACGGCCGTTGAAGTCGACGGCGCCATGGCCGATCGTCTGCAGCGCCGGTACGGCGACCGGGCGCACATCATTCACGCCAACGGCACCGAAACGGGACTGCCCGCGGACGATTTCACGTCGGTGGTGTGCTTCACGATGCTGCACCACGTTCCGAGCGCCGGGTTGCAGGACCAACTCTTCGCCGAGGCGTTCCGGGTGCTACGGCCCGGCGGGACATTCGCCGGCAGCGACGGCGTCCCGTCGTGGGCGTTCCGGCTGATCCACGTTGCCGATACCTACAACCCCATCCCACCGGAGGACCTCCCCGGCCGGCTTCGAGCCGCGGGATTCACCGACGTCCACACCGACGTCAACCGCGGCCGCCAGAGATGGCGGGCCACCAAGCCGATCTAGGCGGAGATTTTCGGCGCCGGCTCACCGGCGACCTGCTCATGCCGGCGCTGGCGTTCCATCGTCGCGAAGTAGAACGCGAATGCGAACGCGAAGCTGGTGAACAGGCTGGACACGAAGTACAGCCACGGGTGGCGCAGTCCGCGCCGGTAGCCGTCCACGATCGTAAAGATCGGCAGCAGAATCACATTCGCGATCGTGTAGTCCTGGCTGGCCGAGCTGGCGGCCGGGTTGGTGAACATCAGCTTGATGTATTCAGCCCAGCTCCCGTGTTCGCCCCACACCGGATTGGTGGAGCCGTGCGAGTACTCCTGCACGAAGGTGATGTTGAAGTACCAGCCGAGCGCGACGGACACGACGCCGACGACGTAGTACACGATTTCCATCGGCGAAAAGAGTGGGCCGTTGGCCGGCCGGGCGAAGACCTTCGAGTTCGACCTGACGATCCAACTGATGACCGCCAGTCCGAGCACCGCGTGAGTGAGTAGCGAGACCATGGGCGCAGTCTCACCCGCGCCGCGAAGTTTTGTCAATATTGACACAACAAGCGGGATGACAAATCCGAAGTCTTGGTACCTTACTGAGATGGTCAGGCCCGCTCAGACGGCGCGCAGCGAGCGCACGCGCGAAGCGTTGCGCCAGGCCGCCCTGGTGCGATTCCTGGCCCAGGGTGTCGAAGACACGTCGGCCGAACAGATCGCCGCCGACGCCGGGGTGTCGCTGCGGACCTTCTATCGCCACTTCAGCTCGAAGCACGACCTGTTGTTCGCCGATTACACCGGCCTGCACTGGTTTCGCGCCGCCCTGGACGCCAGACCGGCCGACGAACCGATCATCGACTCGGTGCAATCGGCCATCTTCTCGTTCCCGTATGACGTCGACGCGGTCAGCAAGATCGCCGCACTGCGCCAGGACGAGCTCGACCCCGGCCGCATCGTCCGCCACATCCGGGAGGTCCAGGCGGACTTCGCCGACGCCATTGCGGCACAGCTACAACGGCGTGGCCGCGGGGCCAACGGCACCGCGGAGCCGACGGCGGACCAGCGGGTGCGCATCGCGGTGACCGCGCGGTGTATCGCCGCCGCCGTCTTCGGCGCGATGGAGGTCTGGATGGTCGGCGGCGACCGGTCTCTCGGCGAACTCGCGCGCTTGTGCCACGCGGCGCTGGAGTCGCTGCGAGCGGGGATCACCGACTCCTGGATCACGGCGACCGCGCCCCAAGTTTCGTCATAATTGACAAAACTTTGCCGTCGTGCGAGCCTCCTTTTCGGAGGGCAGACATGACTGGTTATGACGCGATCGTCATCGGTGCGGGACACAACGGGCTGACCGCGGCGGTGCTGCTGCAAAAGGCCGGACTGCGGACGGTGTGCCTGGATCCCAAGCTCTACGCGGGCGGGATGGCTTCCACTGTCGAGCTTTTCGACGGCTACCAGTTCGAGATCGCCGGCTCGGTGCAATTCCCGACGTCACAGGTGGTGGTCGACGAGCTGGGCCTGGCCACCATGCCGACGATCGACCTGGACGTGATGTCGGTGGCGGTGCGCGGCGTCGGTGACGATCCGCTGGTTCAGTACAGCGACCCCGTCAAGCTGTTCACCCACCTCAACGAGGTGCACGGGGCCGACGCCGTCAATGGAATGGCGGGGCTGATGGCGTGGAGCCAGGGCCCTACGCGCGCGCTGGGCCGATTCGAAGCCGGAACGCCGCCCAAGAGTATCGACGAGATGTATGCCTGCGCCACAAACGAATTCGAGCGCTCGGCGATCGACGACATGCTGTTCGGCTCGGTCACCGACGTGTTGGACCGGTATCTGCCGGACCGCGAAAAGCATGGCGCGCTGCGCGGTTCGATGACCGTGCTGGCCGTCAACACGCTCTACCGGGGTCCGTCCACGCCGGGGAGCGCGGCCGCGCTCGCCTTCGGCCTGGGCGTTCCCGACGGCGACACGATGCAGATGAAGAAGCTGCGCGGCGGCATCGGCGCGCTGACCTCGCACCTGTGCGACGTGCTGGAAAGGCACGGCGGCGAGCTTCGGCTGCGCACCAAGGTGACCGAGATCCTCGTCGCCGACGGGCGGGTGACCGGCGTGCGCACCGAGGCCGGCGAGACGTTGGACGCCCCGATCGTCGTCTCCGGCATCGCCCCGGACATCACGCTCAACGACATGATCGAACCTGGCGCGCTGCCCGCCGACATCCGGGAGCGCTATGCGCGCATCGACCACCGCGGCAGCTACGTGCAGATGCACTTCGCGCTGGACGAGGCTCCCGCCTTTGCCCCCCCGTACGAGGCCCTCAACGAGCCGGCCATGCAGGCCTCGATCGGCCTGTTCTGCACGCCCGAAGAGGTCCAGCAGCAGTGGGAGGACGCTCGGCGCGGGATCGTTCCGGCCGACCCGACGGTCGTCTTGCAGATTCCCTCGCAGAACGACCCGGACCTCGCCCCGGAGGGCAAGCACGCCGCGTCGGCGTTCGCGTTGTTCTTCCCCATCGAGGGCGACGTGGATTACGGGCAGGCGAAGGTCGAAATGGGGCAGCGGGTGATCGACAAGATCACCCGGCTCGCACCGAATTTCGAGCGCAGCATCATCCGGCACACCACCTTCACGCCCAAGCACATGGGGGTGATGTTCGGCGCGCCGGGGGGCGACTACTGCCACGGTTTGCTGAATGCCAATCAGATCGGTCCCAACCGGCCCGGCCCTCGGGGCTTTTTGGGCCAGCCGATCCCGATCGAGGGGCTGTACCTGGGCAGTGCGGGCTGCCACGGCGGGCCGGGAATCACGTTCATCCCCGGCTACAACGCGGCGCGCGCGGCATTGGACGCGCGCTGACGCATCGCCCAGCGGGTAACCAGTGCCAGAAATGGCACCAGACGTCGCGATCAGTGCACGCTCGGCGACGAGCGCTAGCCGCGCCCGCTCAGCAATTCGTCGAGCAGCGCGGTGAATTCCTCGGGACGCGCCGGCGTGAACGCGGGGCTGGGCCAGGTCCCCGGCACGTCCAGGCTGATCAACGTCGACCGGAACGGCCGTTGTATGTCCAGGGGGAGCCAGCGGCGAAAGTCCGAGCTGCCCCAGATCCGCAGCCGCTGCGTGAACAGGCCCAGCTTCTCGGCTTTGTATCCGCGGATCGTGTCGAGCGCGATGACCTTGGATGTGCCCGACGGGAAGTGGTAGCGGCGCAGCGTGATCGCCGTGCGATCCAGCTGCACCAGGCCGTCATCGTAGGAGCCGTTCACGCCCGGCGGCTCCGCAGCTGGTGGCCCCGCGCGGTCAGGCAACGTCCGTCGTCCAATCGCCACTGCCACCCGTGTAGGTTGCAGGTCAACGTGTTTCCTTCCACCACACCGAATTTCGACAGATCAGCCTTGAGGTGGGGACAACGGCGCTGAATCTCCCAGCCATCCAGCGTGATCGACGCCGAGTCGTCGTGGGTTTCGGCGAACCAGCCGTCGGCGTAGGCGATCCGTTCGTCGGTCAGGCACTTGAAGAAGGTGTAGAGGTACTCGTTGTAGCCGCCCACACGCCACGCCCTGAAGCGGGTGGACAAGAAGATGGTGTTGACCCAGTCCGGTTCGTCATCGCGCAGCACGGTGCGCACCAGCTCCGGCGCTATCTCGAAGCCGTAGCGGACCTTCTCGTCCGGAATCCGTTCCCGCACGGCCCGTTTCGGGAAGTCCAGGATCACGGTCTCGGGTCCGAGCACGAGTTCGACGGGATAGCCGATCCCGTCACAGATCTCGTCGCTTTGCGACATGATCGGCTCGAACAGGGCGCGCAGCGGCTCCAGCAGCGGCTCCCCGGCGGCGGGGGCCCAGCTCGCCCGCTCCGCGGCGATGACCGGCGCCATCCGCTCGGCGTACTCGGCGATGTAGTCGGCTTTGCCCGTGGTGAAGATGGCCTCGACCTCGGCGCTGGGCAGCGGGTGGCGCAGCGAATTCAGGGTGGACCCGGTGAAGTCGGCCCTCGACCCGGGGATCATCAGCAAACCGCCATCGTTTCCGTGCATGCGCATCTGATCCAGGAACACCATTTGATCGGGGAAGATATTGGCCGGATCCGCGTGGTCGTCGTTGAGGTGGCGCAACTGTGGATCCAGGAAGCAGGGCGGGCCCGCGGACGGGACCACCCACGTCGCCCCGACCTGGGCGAGGTATTGGCGGGCGCGGTCCATCTGCCGTTGCCGCTTCTGGACGCCGAACGATTCCTTGGCGCGCGCCGGCATGTCGTAGACCATCGGGTACCAGATCGCCCCGGAGTACTGCAGCAGGTGCACATCGATGTGCCCGAACTCGGACGCCAGCACGTCCAGATCGACCGGCCGCGCGTCGTTCATGTTGAAAACCGTTGTCGCGCCGTCGGAAACCAACAGCGCCGAATCGCCGATGGGGCCGTCGGCGGGCGCCCGCAGGGCGATGATCATGACGTCGAGGCCGCCCTCGGGTCCGTCGATCCGATGCTTGACTGAATCGCTGGTCTCAAAGAATCGGTGAAAACCCAACTCCTGCAACGCATCGCGCAGGTCCGGCACCGGGAAGTCGGGCAGCAGGACCGTCGCGTCCTTGTTGACGTGCTCGGCCAGATTCTTCGCGTCGAAGTGATCCTTGTGCAGGTGCGACACATACAAGTAGTCGCAGGCGCCCAGTTTGTCCCAGTCCAGCGTGCTGTTGTCCGGGAACGGGAACCAGGATGCGAAGTAGGCGGGATTGACCCAGGGGTCGCAAAGGATGCTGCCCGCTTGGGTCTCGATCAAAAAGCCGGCGTGGCCTACGCTGGTGACCTGCACTAATACCTTTCCGGGGGCCTTACAGGGACCGATTCGATCTCGGCCGGCGATGACGGTTTTCAGCTCCCGAGCTTAGCGCGGGGCGCCGGGCCGGGTGCGGTGCCGCGGGCCGCCGGCCCGAGGTCGACGCTGCCGATTCTCGGCACTGGGGGCGCCGCACAGTCGGGGGCACTAGGCTGATGAGCTGTGGAACCGGTTTACGGGACGGTCATCGCACTAGCCCGCTTGGTATGGCGCGTCCAGGGCCTGAAGATCACGATCACGGGCGTGGAGAACCTACCGAAAAGCGGCGGTGCGGTGATCGCGATCAATCACACCGGCTACCTGGACTTCACGTTCGCGGGGTTGCCCGCCTACAAGCAGGGCCTGGGCCGCAAGGTGCGGTTCATGGCCAAGCAGGAGGTCTTCGACCACAAGGTCACCGGGCCGATCATGCGCAGCCTGCGCCACATCTCGGTGAACCGGCAGGACGGCGCCGCCTCCTACGAGGCCGCCGTCCGGCACCTGAAAGACGGTGAGCTGGTCGGGGTTTATCCCGAAGCCACCATCAGCCGCAGCTTCGAGATCAAGGAGTTCAAATCGGGGGCCGTGCGCATGGCGGTCGAGGCCGGGGTGCCGATCGTTCCGCACATCGTCTGGGGCGCCCAGCGCATCTGGACCAAGGACCGCCCGAAGAAGCTGTGGCGGCCGAAGGTGCCGATCATCGTCGTGGTCGGCGAGCCCATCGAGCCGACGCTGGGCATCGAGGAATTGAAGGGCCTCCTGCATTCGCGGATGCAGCACCTGCTGGAACGCGCGCAGGAACTCTATGGCGCTCATCCCGCCGGGGAGTTCTGGGTGCCGCACCGGTTGGGCGGAGGCGCCCCATCGCTGGCGGACGCGGCCCGGTTGGAAGCCGAGGAGGCGGCCGCCCGGGCGGCTCGCCGGGCCGGGCCCGCAGGGGCGCCGGAGTAGTGATCGATGGTGGAGCCGACCTTCCGCGCGCTGGAGCTTCTGGCCCGACTGGCGGTGACGGCTACGGGCACCACAATCACGTATCGCGGCGAGCAGCACATCCCTGAGCGGGGCGGGGCCGTGGTGGCGATCAACCACACCAGCTATGTCGACTTTTTGCCCGCCGCCCTGGCCGTGCATCGCCGGGGAAGACGGCTGCGGTTCATGATCAAAGCCGAGATGCAGCAGGTGAAGGTCGTCAATTTCCTGATCAAGCACACCCGCACCATCCCGGTGGACCGCGGCGCCGGGGCGGGCGCCTACGCGGTGGCCGTGCAGCGGCTCCGCGAAGGTGAGCTGGTGGGCGTGTATCCCGAAGCCACCATCAGCCGCAGCTTTGAGCTCAAGGAGTTCAAGACCGGTGCCGCCCGGATGGCCCTCGAAGCCGACGTCCCGATCGTCCCGCTGATCGTCTGGGGGGCGCAGCGAATCTGGACCAAGGACCACCCACGTAAACTGGGTCGCGTCAAAATACCTGTCACCGTGCAGGTGGGCGCACCGTTGTGGGTGCGCGAAGACCTTGCGCAGGCCGACGTTGCCCTGCGCGACTCGATGACCACGTTGCTGCACCAGGCGCAACAGGACTATCCGCACGAGCCCGGAGCGTACTGGGTGCCGCACCGGCTGGGCGGCACAGCCCCGACCCGCGCGGAGGCCGCGCGCATCGAGGCCGACGAGGCGGCGGCCCGATCGGCCGCCCCATCGCCCAAGAAGGCCGCCAACCGGGCCGAACGCCCGTCGCAGTAGGCGAAGGAGAAGACATGCCTGAGGGGTTCTATCGGTTTGCGGAGTGGATCGTCCCGCCGATGGTCGCCATGCAGGGAACCACGTTCACCTATCAGGGCCTCGAGAACATCCCCGAGCGCGGCGGCGCCCTGCTGGCCCAAAATCACACCAGCTACCTGGACTGGCTTCCGACGCTGATGGCCGTCCGGGAGCGCCGGCGGCGGGCGTACTTCATGATCAAGGCGGAGATGGCCGACGTGAAGGCGGTCAACTACGTCATCAAGCACGCCCGGCTGATCCCGGTGGATCGCAGGTCGGGGCACGACGCTTTCGACGCGGCGGTGCAGCGCATGCGCGAGGGCGAGCTGATCGGAACGCACCCCGAGGCCACCATCAGCCGCAGTTTCGAACTGCGGGAATTCAAAACCGGGGCGGCACGCATGGCGCTGGAAGCCCAGGTGCCGATCGTTCCGGTGATCGTGTGGGGCGCCCATCGCATCTGGCCGAAGGACCATCCGAAGAAGGTGCTGCGCAACAAGGTTCCGATCACCGTGGTCGCCGGGCGCCCGCTGCCACCGCGGGGCACGCCCGAGCAACTCAACGCCGTGTTGCGTGAGGCGCTCAATGCCCTGCTGTATCGGGTGCAAGAGGAATATCCGCACCCGAAGGACGAATTCTGGGTGCCGCGCCGATTGGGCGGCGGCGCGCCCACCCAGGACGATTCCCGAGCCATTCGGTTGTCGGAGTTGCAAGACCGGATGCAGAAATACGGAACCGACGGCGTCACGCGACCGGGGCAGACCCAAAGCGGATTGCATTGAGCGGTCGGACCCGATGACGATGAAGCCGACGCTCATCGCCTGCGACGTCGACGGCACGCTGTTCGACGATGACGAAAAGATCACCCCACGCACCCGCGACGCCATCCGCGCCGCGGTGGACTCCGGCGCACAGTTCGTCGTGGCGACCGGACGCCCGCCCCGGTGGATACGTCCCGTCGTCGACGCGCTCGGCTTCGCCCCAATTGCCGTGTGCGCCAACGGCGCCGTGATCTATGACTCCGCGAACGACCGGGTGGTCTCGACGCGCACGTTGTCGGTCGACACGCTGGCCGAGTTGGCGGAGCTGGCGACGCGCGTGATCCCCGGCGCGGGGCTGGCCGTCGAGCGGATCGGCGAACGCGCGCATGACACCGCGACCCCTCAGTTCATCAGCTCGCCGGGTTACGAGCATGCCTGGCTGAACCCGGACAACACCGAGGTGTCGATCGAAGACCTGCTCAGCGCCCCGGCGATCAAGCTGCTCATTCGCCGGGCGGGGGCCCGCAGCTCCGACATGGCCGCCGAACTGGCCAAGCACGTCGGCATCGAGGGCGACATCACCTACTCCACCAACAACGGCCTGGTCGAGATCGTGCCGCTGGGGATCAGCAAGGCCACCGGCGTGGACGAGATCGCCAGGCCGTTGGAGATCGGCCGCGACCAGGTGGTGGCGTTCGGCGACATGCCCAACGACCTGCCGATCCTGCACTGGGCGGGGCATGGCGTGGCCATGGGCAACGCCCATCCCGACGTGCAGGCCGCCGCCGACGAGGTCACCGCCGCCAACAACGACGACGGCGTGGGGCGGGTGCTGGAACGCTGGTGGCCTTAGCTTCAGGCCGCGCCGGGGTGCGTCGGCAGCGAGAAATGCTCGGCCGGCACCGTTGGGCCGCTTGGCAATTGGGTGGCCAGCGGCGTAGTGATCCCGTCCACGACTTCGCTGACGTTTCCGGTCAGCCGTTCAAAGTTCAGCGTCCCATGCTGAAAATTCTGCGTAATCTGCAGGGGCTCTTGAATTTCCGCACTGGTGGGCAACCCGAGCGGGCCGCGCTCGTAACTTTCCGAACCCCAGGCGTCGTAAATGGCGCCGGTGACCGGCTGGGGACCGGTCTCGGGTGACCAATACATCGCACCCCGGGCGAAAGTGACGAAGCGGGCGTCACCGGCCGCGCTGTCTTCCGGCGAGGTCGGCGCGCCCAGCACGCTGTTCATCCCGCCGATCGCCTGCCAGTGTTCATAGATCGCGCCGCCCTGCAACGCCTTGATCAATTCCTCCGGTGGATCGTTGAAATGCGATGCGATGTCCCGCATTTCGTCCATCAGCGCATAGGCGGCGTTGCCCGGGCAGTCGGTGTTGCCCACGTCGCGGTGGGTAAAGATGGTCGGCAGCGTCGCGATGGAGCCGGCCGGAAAGGTGGTGTAGTGGCTACCGGCCGACTCCAGTTGCACCGTGCCCTTCGGGTCGACGCCGTCCATGCCCAATCGCCAGCCGAGCAGCCGGCCCACGGTGCGCAGTTGGATCGGCGTCGGGGGCACGTCGTCGAAGTTGCCGATCATCGACACGCCCCAGGTGTTGCGGTTGAATCCGCCGGTGTGGAAAGCCTCGACCGCTTTGGTGAGCCCGCCGGCGCTGCCCTCGAACACCTGGCCGTACTTGTCGACCAGCGCGTTGTAGGCGATGTCGCACCAGCCCAGCGTCTTGCTGTGGTAGGTGTAGATGGCCTTGACGATCCCGGCTGATTCCAGCGGCGAATAGTCGTTGCTGCCCGCGGTGTGGTGGATGACCGCGGCGCGAATTCCGTTGTCGTACTGCGGGCTACCGCAGCGCAGCGATTCGTCGGCGCCCCATTCCGCTCGGCTGATGATCGGGGGCGCTTGCCCGGGCATCACCACCCCGGACGGTGGTGTCCACTGCGTCTGGGCCGGCGCTTGCGGCGGGGAGATGAGGACGGCGGAGATGTTCTGGCCGAAGGGCTGTTCCCTCGAGGCCGGTTTGTATCCCAGATCCTTCGCGTCCCCCGGGGGCGCCGGGGGCGGCCGGGTCGCCTTGGCGTCGAACGGGCGGGTCACCGCGATCTGGACCGTCGTCGCGGTGCCGACGAAGACCGGATCCGTGCCGCGCGGCCCCTCCGCGGCCCCGGCAGGGTGGTCGGCCCGCGACGGGTCGGGCGCCGCGGTTTCGTACTCGGTCTGATACCAGGGGCCCCACGAACCGTCGGGACGCTTGGCGCGCACGCGGGTCGACGTGCCGGCCAGGTCGCCGGTCAGCGCCACCAAAGAGAACGGGGCGTGCTGACTGATTTCCCGAACCGTGACTCCGGCACCCAGCCCGATCAGCGGCTGCTCGACGAGTTGGGTGCCGCGCGCCGGCTGCGGGACGGCTCCGCGACCGCGTGTCGCGTCCCCCACCCACGAGACGATGACGACGGTCGCCGCGATGGCGGTGAGCAACATCGTCGGTGCGCGACTGCGAGACACCAGCCGATGTTACGTGTGTTTCTAATGTTATCTATGAGACGACACGAGGTTGAGCGCTGTTGAATCTGCACCAAGATCGACGGCACCGCAGAGGATTCTGCGGTGCCGTCTGGTGGAGGGTTTGCGAAAGGTCAGACCGGGGGCAGCAACGGTACCGCGCCGGCAGCACCCGCGGCGGCCGGGAGAGCTCCCGCCGCGGCGCCGGGCAGGGCGCCCGCAGCGCCCGGCAGGGCACCGGCGGCCGCACCCGGGAGGGCACCCGCCGCCCCGCCGCCCTGCATGCCCTGCGTGATGGCCGGCATCACCAAGCCCTTGAGCAGGTCAATTGCCTGACCGGCGCCCAACTGGTTGGCGGCTTGCATCACGTCGTTGACCAGGCCGCCACTGGCACCGGAGCCGGAACCACTGCCCAGGCCGGTGCCGCCGCCGATGGGCGAGGCGTTACCGAATGTCGACGGGTCGCCGAGGATCGGGTAGGTGCCACCAACGCCCGGGTCCAATCCGGCTCCGGAGTCGATCGGAACTTCGCTCGGCGACAGGGTCGGGCTGCCCAGGCCCGGTGCGACGCCAGCCGGGCTGGTCAGTCCGGGGTTGGACAGCGCCGGGTTGAGGCCGGCGCCCGGGGTCGCGATCCCCGCGCCCGGGGTGGTCGGCAGCGCGCCCGGGGCGGTGAGCCCGGGCGTCGTGGGCGCCAGACCCGGGTTCGTCAGGCCCGGACTCGCCAAACCGGGGTTCGCCAAGCCGGGGCTCGTCAAGCCCGGACTCGCCAAACCGGGGCTCGTCAAGCCGGGGCTGGTCAAGCCGGGGCTCGTCAAGCCCGGATTGGTCAGGCCCGTCGTCCCTACTCCGGGGGTTCCGAGGCCTGGAGTGCCCAGGCCGGGGCTGGCGAGACCCGGCGTGGTCGCGCCCCCGCTCAGGGCGGGCACCGGGGGCATGTTGATCCCGAATTGGGACAGCCCCTGCGACAGCGCGCCCATCAGTTCACCGGGCAGGTCGCTCATCACCGCGGCCTGCTTGAAGTCGTGATGCTCGGGCGCTTTGTTGTCGGCCGTCGATTCGTAGACAAGGAAGTATGCGCACGGACTCGCCACTGCCAGGGCGGCTACCGCGCTCATGGCTGTCGAGAGCTTGCGTCGGCGTCGGTTCGGCACGGAAGTCTCCTCTATCTGACTGTGTGTTGTATCGGCGCGTCCCGCCGGTGCTAGCTGGCAGGAATCACACAAAGTCGATGGTACGAGTGGGAACCCTGTTACTAGAGTGGTGATATTGAATCGTGAGGCAATTGCGACCAGGACTGTGATCCCGGATCCCGGATCCCGGATCCCGGACACCGCGACGGCCGTGAATAAACGGCCGAGGCTCTCCCTGGCCTCGCCAAATGGGTTAGGGCCTCGCGGTCGGATACCCTAAGCAACCGATGACAGCTCGTTTCGATCTTTTCGTCGTCGGCTCTGGATTCTTCGGACTGACCATTGCCGAGCGCGTGGCTACCCAGCTCGGGAAGCGTGTACTCGTCGTGGACCGCCGCCCGCACATCGGCGGCAACGCCTATTCAGAAGCCGAGCCGGCCACCGGCATCGAGGTGCACAAGTACGGCGCGCACCTGTTCCACACCTCTAACAAGAGGGTGTGGGATTACGTGCGGCAGTTCACCGACTTCACCGACTACCGACACCGGGTGTTCGCCATGCACAACGGGCAGGCCTACCAGTTCCCGATGGGGCTGGGCCTGGTGTCGCAGTTCTTCGGCAAGTACTTCACGCCCGACGAAGCGCGCAAGCTCATCGCCGAGCAGGCCGCCGAGATCGACACCGCCGACGCGCAGAACCTCGAGGAGAAGGCGATCTCGCTGATCGGCCGCCCGCTCTACGAGGCCTTCGTCAAGGGCTACACCGCCAAGCAGTGGCAGACCGACCCCAAGGAGCTGCCGGCCGCCAACATCACCCGGCTGCCGGTGCGCTACACCTTCGACAACCGCTACTTCAGCGACACCTACGAGGGCCTGCCCGTCGACGGTTACACGGCCTGGCTGCAGAACATGGCCGCCGACGACCGCATCGAGGTCAGGCTGGACACCGACTGGTTCGACGTGCGCGACCAACTGCGTGCGGACAGCCCCGAGGCGCCGGTCGTCTACACCGGCCCACTGGACCGCTACTTCGACTACGCCGAGGGCCGGCTGGGCTGGCGCACCCTCGACTTCGAGCTGGAAGTGCTCCCCATCGGGGATTTCCAGGGCACGCCGGTGATGAACTACAACGACCCCGACGTCCCCTACACCCGCATCCACGAGTTCCGTCACTTTCACACCGAGCGCGACTATCCGGTCGACAAGACCGTGATCATGCGTGAGTACTCGCGGTTCGCCGAGGACGAGGACGAGCCCTATTACCCGATCAACACCGAGGCCGACCGCGCCGTGCTGGCCGCCTATCGGGCCAGGGCCAAGTCCGAAACCGCTTCGTCGCAGGTACTTTTCGGCGGGCGGCTGGGCACCTACCAGTATCTGGATATGCACATGGCCATCGCGAGCGCACTGAGCATGTACGACAACGTCCTCGCGCCGCACCTGCGCGATGGCGCATCCCTGTCGGAAGCCCAGAACAAGGAGGAAGGCGCGCGATGACCGCCGTGAGCTTGTTGTCCCGAATCATCCTGCCGCGTCCCGGCGAGCCGCTCGACGTGCGCAAGCTGTATCTGGAGGAGTCGACGACCAACGCCCGGCGAGCCCACGCGATGAGCCGCACCTCGCTGGAGATCGGCAAAGAGTCCGAGGTGTCGTTCGCCACCTACTTCAACGCGTTCCCCGCCAGCTATTGGCGGCGCTGGTCCATTTGCACGTCGGTGGTGTTACGGGCGGAGCTCACCGGAACCGGACGCGTCGACGTGTACCGGACGAAGGCCACCGGTGTGCGGATCTCGGTGGAGGGCCGCCAATTCGTCGGCACCGACGAGCAGCCGGCCATTGTCGAGATCGAGGTGGCGCTCAAACCGTTCGAGGACGGCGGGTGGATCTGGTTCGACATCACCACCGACAGCGCGGTCAACTTGGTGAGCGGAGGCTGGTATGCGACCGAGCCCGCCCCGGTTCCGGCCAACATCGCCGTCGGAATCCCCACCTTCAATCGCCCCGCCGACTGCGTCAACGCCCTGGCCGACCTCACCGCGGATCCCTTGGTGGACGAAGTGATTGGCGCGGTGATCGTCCCGGACCAGGGGGTGCGCAAGGTGCGCGATCACCCGGACTTCCCGGCGGCGGCCGCGGGCCTGGGCGATCGGCTGTCGATCCACGACCAGCCCAATCTGGGCGGTTCCGGCGGCTACAGCCGGGTCATGTACGAGGCGCTGAAAAACACCGACTGCCAACAGATCCTGTTCATGGACGACGACATCCGCATCGAGCCGGACTCGATCCTGCGGGTGCTGGCGATGCACCGGTTCGCCAAGTCGCCGATGCTCGTCGGCGGTCAGATGCTCAATCTGCAGGAGCCGTCGCACCTGCACATCATGGGCGAGGTCGTCAACCAGTCGAACTTCATGTGGACCGCCGCGCCGCACGCCGAGTACGACCACGACTTCGCCGAATTCCCGTTGAGCGACAAGAACTCCCGAAGCGCGCTGCTGCACCGTCGCATCGACGTCGACTTCAACGGCTGGTGGACGTGCATGATCCCGCGGCAGGTCGCCGAGGAGCTGGGCCAGCCGCTGCCGCTGTTCATCAAATGGGACGACGCCGAATACGGTCTGCGCGCCGGCGAGCACGGATATCCGACCGTCACGCTGCCCGGCGCGGCGATCTGGCACATGGCCTGGAGCGACAAGGACGACGCCATCGACTGGCAGGCCTACTTCCACTTGCGCAACCGGCTGGTGGTGGCCGCGCTGCACTGGGACGGCGACATCACCGGGCTGGTTCGCAGCCATCTCAAGGCGACGCTGAAACACCTTGCCTGCCTTGAGTATTCGACAGTGGCAATCCAGAACCAGGCCATCGAAGATTTCCTCGCCGGGCCAGAGCACATCTTCTCTATCCTGGAATCCGCTCTGCCGGAAGTGCATCGGCTGCGCAAGGAGTACCCGGACGCGGTGGTGTTGCCGGCGGCGAGCGAACTGCCGCAGCCGCGCTACCAAAGCAAGGCGATGAACCCGCCGGTCAACCCGGTGTCGATCGGCTACCGGCTGGCCCGCGGAATCCTGCACAACGCGACCAAGGCGAAACCCGAATCCCACAGCCGGCCCGAGTACAACGTGGCGACCCAGGATGCGCGCTGGTTCCGGCTGTGCACGGTCGACGGCGTGACGGTCACGACGGCCGACGGGTGCGGCGTGGTCTACCGGCAGCGGGACCGGCGAAAGATGTTCTCGCTGTTGTTCAAGTCGCTGCGCCGTCAGCGCCAGCTGCTCGGCCGGTTCGACGAGATGCGCACGGTGTACCGCGACGCGCTGCCGGTGTTGTCCAGCAAGCAGAAGTGGGAGACGGCGTTGCTGCCAGCTGCAGAACATGCCTGAGGCCTCTCCCGCAGAAGCCCCGCGCGGTGAAGTGGCCGCGCTCGTCGCCGTCCAGGCGGCGCTGGGCAATCGCCCCGGTGTGCTGCCGGTGGCGCGCGCACTGTCCCACTTCGGCGAGCACAGCATCGGCTGGGTGGCCGTGGCCCTGCTCGGCGCGGTCCTGTCGCCTAAGCGGCGCCGGGAATGGCTGGTCGCCGGCGCCGGAGCGTTCGCCGCTCACGCCGCCGCGGTGATCGTCAAGCGGATCGTGCGGCGCAAGCGGCCGCATGATCCCGCCGTCGTGGTGAACGTCGGCACGCCCAGTCAGCTGAGTTTTCCGTCCGCCCATGCCACGTCCACCACGGCCGCCGCGATCCTGATGGGCCGGACCACCGGCCTGCCTCGAGGAGTATGCGCGGCGGTCCTGGTGCCGCCGATGGCGTTGTCGCGGATGCTGTTGGGCGTGCACTACCCCAGCGACGTGGCCTGCGGCATCGCCCTGGGTGCCGTCATCGCGGCGATCGCGCGCCGCGCAGGAGAGGTGTGGCTGAATGAGTGAGGACGTCGTGACCCGACCGCCGGGCAACCTGGTCACCGGGGTGATCAAGGCGATCCGGCCCCGGCAGTGGGTGAAGAACGTGTTGGTGCTGGCCGCACCGGTGGCCGGGCTGGGCAGCGGCATTCGGTACGACTACGGACAGATGCTCACCCAAGTGGGCTTGGCGTTCGTGGTGTTCAGCCTGGCGGCGTCGTCGATTTACCTGATCAACGATGTGCGCGATGTAGAGGCGGATCGCGAACACCCCACCAAGAGATTCCGTCCGATCGCCGCGGGTGTGGTGCCCGCCTGGCTGGCCTACGTCGTCGCGGTGCTGCTGGGCGTGGCCTCGCTGGGCATCGCGTGGACGGTGGCGCCGAACCTGGCGCTGGTGATGGCCGTCTACCTCGGCATGCAGCTGGCGTACTGCTTCGGCCTCAAACACCAAGCGGTGCTTGACATCTGCATCGTCTCCTCGGCGTATCTACTGCGCGCCATCGCGGGCGGTGTCGCTGCCAAAATCCCGCTGTCCCAATGGTTTTTGCTCTCGGCGGCGTTCGCGTCGCTGTTCATGGTGGCCGGCAAGCGCTATGCGGAATTGCAGCTTGCCGAGCGCACCGGCGCGGCGATCCGCAAATCGTTGGAGAGCTACACCAGTACTTACCTGCGATTCGTGTGGACGCTGTCGGCCACCGCGGTGGTGATGTGCTACGGCCTGTGGGCATTCGAACGCGGCCACCACTCGGGGTCCTGGTACGCGGTGTCCATGGTCCCGTTCACCATCGCGATCCTGCGCTACGCGGTGGACGTGGACGGCGGGCTGGCCGGGGAGCCCGAAGACATCGCGCTGCGGGACCGCGTGCTGCAGCTGCTGTTCATGGCGTGGATCGCAACAGTGGGAGCCGCTGTTGCCTTCGGTTAGCCCCGAACTACAGGCGCTCAAAGCGCGCATGATGCGCAGCCGGCCGGTGATCAGGCGGCCCGGCTGGCCGGTGTTCCCATACACCGCCATGGTGCGGGTCAGCCTGTGGATCAGCGTCGCGGTGGTCGCCGTCCTGTTCACCTGGGGCGCCTGGCAGCGGCGGTGGATCGCCGACGATGGCCTCATCGTGTTGCGCACGGTCCGCAATCTGCTCGCCGGCAACGGACCGGTTTTCAACCAGGGCGAGCGGGTCGAGGCCAACACCTCCACCGCCTGGACGTACCTGATGTACGTCGGCAGCTGGGTCGGCGGCCCGCTGCGCATGGAATACGTGGCTTTGGCTCTGGCGCTGGTGCTTTCGGTGCTCGGTGTGGCGCTGCTGATGCTGGGCGCCGCGCGCTTGTATGCGCCCAGCCTGCGCGGCCGCCGGGCGATCATGTTGCCTGCCGGGGCGCTGGTTTACATCGCGCTGCCGCCGGCGCGTGACTTCGCCACCTCCGGCCTGGAAAGCGGTTTGGCGCTGGCCTACCTCGGGCTGCTGTGGTGGATGATGGTCTGCTGGGCGCAGCCGGTGCGTAACCGCCCGGATAAGAAGGTGTTCGTCGGCGCGCTGGCGTTCGTCGCCGGCTTCAGCGTCCTGGTTCGTCCCGAGCTGGCCCTCATGGGTGGGCTGGCGCTGATCATGATGCTGGTCGCCGCCCGCACCTGGCGGCGCCGCGCGCTGATCGTGGTGGCGGGCGGTTTGCTGCCGGTCGCCTACGAGATCTTCCGGATGGGCTACTACGGGCTGCTCGTGCCCGGGACCGCCCTGGCCAAGGACGCGGCCGGGGACAAGTGGTCCCAGGGCATGATCTATCTCTCGAACTTCGATGCCCCGTACGCGGTGTGGATACCTGTGGTGCTGCTCGTGCCGCTGGGCGTGTTGCTGTTCGCTGCCCGGCGACGGCCGTCATTCCTGCGCCCTGCGCTGGCGCCCGACTACGGCCGGCTGGCCCGGGCGGTGCACAGCCCGGCGGCGGTGGTGGCGTGGGTCCTGATCAGTGGGCTGCTGCAGGCCCTGTACTGGATTCGGCAGGGCGGCGACTTCATGCACGCGCGGGTGCTGCTGGCGCCGGTGTTCTGCTTGCTGGCCCCGGTGGCCGCCGTCCCGGTCATCGTCCCCGACGGCCAGGACTATTCGCGCGAGACCGGCAACTGGGTGGCCGGCGCGGCGGGCGCGTTGTGGCTGGGGGTGGCCGGCTGGGCGCTGTGGGCGGCGAATTCCCCCGGCATGGGCGATGACGCCACCCACGTCACCTACTCGGGGATCGTCGACGAACGCCGCTTCTATGCCCAGGCCACCGGCCATGCGCATCCACTGACCGCCGCGGATTACCTGGGTTATCCGCGGATGGCGGCCATCCTGACGGCCCTGAACAACACCCCCGACGGCGCGTTGTTGCTGCCGTCGGGTAACTACATCCAATGGGACCTGGTGCCGATGGCCCAGCCGCCGCCCGGTGCCGCCCCCGACAACCCCCCGCAAAAGCCGCAGCACGCGGTGTTTTTCACCAACCTCGGCATGGTGGGCATGAACGTCGGGCTCGACGTCCGGGTCATCGATCAGATCGGCTTGGCAAACCCGCTGGCGCAACACACCGAGCGGCTGAAGCACGGCCGCATCGGGCATGACAAAAACCTCTTCCCGGACTGGGTGATCGCCGACGGCCCCTGGGTGAAGGTGTATCCCGGAATTCCGGGCTACCTGGACGCGCAGTGGGTCGCCGAGGCCGTCTCGGCGCTGAAATGCCCCGACACCCAGGCGATGCTCGGCTCGGTGCGCGCGCCGATGACGCCGCACCGATTCCTGTCCAACGTGCTGCACTCCTTCCAATTCACCAAGTACCGGATCGACCGCGTGCCGCTCTACGAACTCGCCCGGTGTGGGCTACCGATACCCGAACAAGTTCCACCGCCGCCTCGCGAGTAAGCGCTGCGCAGAAGAAATTTCGGCAGATCTCGCACCAATCACGGCCGGGCGGCTGCGAAAAAATGGCAGCAACATCACATTTGGCCCCTTACCAGCTGGCAATGGCGGTCAAGCACATGCGCGAACATCGCCTCTTCTACACATGTTTGACATGAAAACCGCTGGGTAGGTGGGCCGCTCGACGGTTCGGGGGCCCGCCTCGATGCGAATGAATGGGGCAAGGTGTGGTTGACTACACGGGCACTCCTGCGCTTCGCGCGGCGACGATGCGGGCCGACGATGGCCTGAGGAGGAGCCGTGCAATTGAGTACGCGTAGGTAGTTCGACCCAATCAAGAAAGCGCCCGATCGGACGAATGCGCCGGGAGGCCGCAAGAAGGATGAGGAAGCAAGGATGACGCTTGTCGACAGATTGCGCGGCGCCGTGGCGGGTATGCCGCGCCGGCTCGTGGTGGGGGCCGCCAGCGCGGCGCTGCTTACGGGCCTGATTGGCGCCGTCGGGGGCTCGGCGACCGCCGGGGCCTTCTCGCGCCCGGGTCTGCCGGTGGAATACCTGCAGGTTCCGTCCGCCGGGATGGGCCGCGACATCAAGATTCAGTTCCAAAGCGGTGGCGCCAACTCGCCGGCGTTGTACCTGCTCGACGGTATGCGTGCGCAGGACGACTTCAACGGCTGGGACATCAACACCCCGGCGTTCGAGTGGTACAACCAGTCGGGCATCTCGGTTGCCATGCCGGTGGGCGGCCAGTCCAGCTTCTACTCCGACTGGTACAAGCCCGCCTGCGGTAAGGCCGGCTGCACCACCTACAAGTGGGAGACCTTCCTGACCAGCGAGCTGCCGGCGTACCTGCAGAGCGAGAAGCAGGTCAAGCCGACCGGCAGCGCCGTGGTCGGTCTGTCGATGGCGGGCTCGTCGGCGCTGATCCTCGCCGCCTACCACCCGCAGCAGTTCGTCTACGCCGGCTCGCTGTCGGCGCTGCTGGACCCGTCCCAGGGCATGGGCCCGTCGCTGATCGGTCTGGCCATGGGTGACGCCGGTGGCTACAAGGCTGCCGACATGTGGGGGCCGAAGGAAGACCCGGCCTGGGCGCGCAACGACCCCTCGCTTCAGGTCGGCAAGCTCGTCGCCAACAACACCCGCATCTGGGTCTACTGCGGTAACGGCAAGCCGTCCGACCTCGGTGGCGACAACCTGCCCGCGAAGTTCCTCGAGGGCTTCGTGCGAACCAGCAACCTGAAGTTCCAAGAGGCCTACAACGGCGCCGGTGGGCACAACGCCTTCTGGAACTTCGACGCCAACGGCACCCACGACTGGCCCTACTGGGGCGCGCAGTTGCAGGCGATGAAGCCTGACATGCAGTCGGTTCTGGGCGCCACCCCGGGCGCAGGCCCGGCCACGGCCTCGGCCGCCAGTAACGGCACCGGCACCGGCCAGGGCACCTAAAACACACCAAGCGTTGCGGCTCGCGGCGGGAATCCTTCGGGGTTCCCGCCGTTAGTCGTTTGCGGCGTGTGTGACCTGTTTCACTACCCGGCGAGCGCCGATCCCGAGCCGCTGGCTAATGTGCACTCAGCGACTACACGATGGAGGGTGACATGACGGTCGTGCGGGGTGTGCCAACGGTTGTTCGGGCGTTCTGTTTTGCCGCGCTAGCGGTCGGGTTGGCCTTGGTGCTGCCGATGGCCGGGACCGCCGGAAAGGCCAGGGCCGCGGGCTACGAAAACCTGATGGTTCCGTCGGCGGCGATGGGCCGCGACATCCCGGTGGCCTTCCTCGCCGGTGGCCCGCACGCGGTGTACCTGCTGGACGCCTTCAATGCGGCGCCCGATGTGAGCAACTGGGTCACCGCCGGCAATGCGATGAACACGCTGGGCGGCAAGGGCATCTCGGTGGTGGCGCCGGCCGGCGGCGCCTTCAGCATGTACACCAACTGGGAGCAGGACGGCAGCAAGCAGTGGGACACCTTCCTGTCCAGCGAGCTGCCCGACTGGCTGGCCGCCAACAAGGGCCTCGCGCCGGGTGGCCATGCCGCCGTCGGCGCCTCGCAGGGTGGCTACGGCGCGATGGCGCTGGCCGCCTTCCATCCCGACCGCTTCGGTTTCGCGGGCTCGCTGTCGGGGTTCCTGTACCCGTCGAGCACCAACTACAACGGCGCCATCCTGGCCGGGCTGCAGCAGTTCGGCGGCGTGGACGGCAACGGCATGTGGGGGGCACCGCAGTTGGGCCGGTGGAAGTGGCACGACCCCTACGTACACGCGTCGCTGCTGGCGCAGAACAACACCCGGGTGTGGGTCTACAGCCCGACGAACATGGGCGGTGACGACGCCGCGATGATCGGCCAGGCGGCCGCGGCGATGGGCAGTTCCCGCGAGTTCAACCAGCAGTACCGCAGCAACGGCGGGCACAACGGGCACTTCGACTTCCCCGCCGGCGGCGACAACGGCTGGGGCTCGTGGTCGGGGCAATTGGGGGCCATGTCGGGCGACATCGTCGGCGCCATTCGCTAGTCAGCCCCGCTCGGGCGAGCCGGTACCGTGTAGGAGTGCAGCAAGGGTCGGGGGGCGCTTGCCCGGATTCAAGCTGCGATCCATCCACTCTGCTGGCAGGAGAACATGGCTAACAGCGCCCGGCGCAAGCGCCGCCGCACCCTCGCCTGGGTTGCCGCCCTTTCGGTCGCCGGCGTCGTCTTGTTGGTCATCGTGGGCGTCGTCACCGTGCTGCGCGGGCGCGAGTCGCAGCCGAGCGCGGTGCCGCCCGGGGTCTTGCCGCCGTCGTCGACGACGTCGCACCCGCACAAGCCGCGGCCCGCCTCCCAGGACGCCTCCTGTCCCGACGTGCTGCTGGTCAACGTTCCCGGCACGTGGGAGTCCGCGCCGCAGGACGATCCGGTCAATCCGCTGCAATTTCCGAATGCGTTGCTGCACAAGGTGACCGCGAGCATCACCCAGGATTTCCCCGCGTCACGTGTGCAGGCGTACACCACCCCGTACACCGCCCAGTTCCATAATCCGTTGAGCGGCGACACGCAGATGTCCTACAACGCCAGCCGGGCCGAGGGCACCCGCGCCACCGTCCAAGCGATGACCGACATGAACACCAAGTGCCCGCTGACCAGCTACGTGCTGATGGGCTTTTCTCAGGGCGCGGTGATCATGGGCGATATCGCCAGCGATATCGGCAATGGCCGCGGCCCCGTCGACGAAGACCTGGTGTTGGGTGTGACGTTGATCGCTGACGGGCGTCGCCAGCTCGGGGTCGGCAACGACATCGGGCCCAACCCGCCGGGCCAGGGCGCCGAGGTCACGTTGCACGAGGTGCCCATCCTGTCCGGGATGGGCCTCACCATGACCGGTGCGCGCCCGGGTGGCTTCGGCGACCTCAACGGCAGGACCAACGAGATCTGCGCGCCGGGCGACCTCATCTGCGCCGCGCCGGAGGAGGCCTTCAGCATCGCCAACCTGCCGAGCACGTTGAACACGTTGGCAGGCGGCGCCGCTCAACCGGTCCACGCGCTGTACGCGACGACGCAGTGCTGGAGCGTCGACGGGGCCCCCGCGTCCGATTGGACGTTGAACTGGGCTCACGGGCTGATTGCAAATGCGCCACAACCGAAACACGGATGATTGGTGCGGTGGGACACAGGCTTTAGGTGGCGGTTGCCGGTGGCTTTCAGCGGTACCTTGTGATTTGGTCTGCCGTGGGGCAGGCCCGTAACATTAAGAGGAATTTAAGAGCTACCAGACTGTATCGCGGACCCGGGGCGGGTCGCTGCCGGCTGGGACTGGCAGGTGACCGGTGATACCCAGCGGGTGCCGTGCGACATGTAACGGTCTGCGGTAGCCGACCAGAGGCTAGAGAACGAAACGTCGGCGGAGCCGACCAGATAACAGGTGTGACAGGAGCGCGGCATGGTGTACCACAACCCGTTCATCGTGAATGGAAAGATCAAGTTCCCGGACAACACGAACCTGGTCAAGCACGTTGAGAAGTGGGCAAAGGTTCGTGGCGACAAGCTCGCCTATCGGTTCCTGGACTTCTCCACCGAGCGCGACGGCGTCGCCTGCGACATCTCCTGGTCGGAGTTCAGCGCCCGCAACCGCGCCGTGGGCGCCCGGCTGCAGCAGGTCACGCAGCCCGACGACCGCATCGCCGTACTCTGCCCGCAGAACCTGGACTACCTTGTCGCCCTCTTCGGCGTGCTGTACTCCGGCCGCATCGCAGTGCCGCTGTTCGACCCGAGCGAGCCCGGCCACGTCGGCCGCCTGCACGCCGTGCTCGACGACTGCACCCCGTCGACCATCCTGACCACCACCGAGGCCGCCGAGGGCGTCCGCAAGTTCATCCGCGCCCGGTCGGCCAAGGAGCGCCCCCGCGTCATCGCCGTCGACGCGGTGCCCAACGAGGTCGCATCGACCTGGGAGCCGCCGGAGGCCGACGAGAACACCATCGCCTACCTGCAGTACACCTCCGGCTCCACCCGCACCCCGACCGGCGTGGCGATCACCCACCTGAACCTGCCCACCAATGTGCTGCAGGTGCTCAACGGCCTGGAAGGCAAGGAGGCAGACCGCGGCCTGTCCTGGCTGCCGTTCTTCCACGACATGGGGCTGATCACCGCGCTGCTGTCGCCGGTGATCGGTCACAACTTCACCTTCATGACCCCGGCCGCCTTCGTCCGCCGGCCCGGCCGGTGGATCCGCGAGATGGCGCGCAAGCCCGAGGATGCCCCGGACTGCGAGGTCATCACCGTCGCGCCGAACTTCGCGTTCGAGCACGCCGCCGTGCGCGGGGTGCCCAAGGACGGCGAGCCGCCGCTGGACCTGAGCAACGTCAAGGCGATCCTGAACGGCAGCGAGCCGGTGTCCCCGGCGTCGATGCGCAAGTTCTACGACGCGTTCTCGCCCTACGGTCTGCGCGAGACCGCGATCAAGCCGTCCTACGGACTGGCCGAGGCGACGCTGTTCGTCTCGACCACGCCGATGGACGAGACCCCCACCGTCATCCACGTCGACCGTGACGAGCTGAACAACCAGCGCTTCGTCGAGGTGCCCGCCGATTCGCCGAAGGCCGTTCCGCAGGTTTCCGCCGGCATCATCGGCGTGGACGAGTGGGCCGTCATCGTCGACCCGGAGACCGCCAGCGAGCTGCCCGACGGTCAGATCGGCGAGATCTGGCTGCACGGTAACAACCTGGGCATCGGCTACTGGGGCAAGGAAGAGGAGACCAACGACGTCTTCCGCAACATCCTCAAGTCGCGGATCAGCCAGTCCCACGCCGAGGGTGCCCCCGACGACGGCATGTGGGTCAAGACCGGCGACTACGGCACCTACCACAACGGCCACCTCTATATCGCGGGCCGGATCAAGGACCTGGTCATCATCGACGGCCGCAACCACTACCCGCAGGACCTCGAGTACTCGGCGCAGGAAGCCAGCAAGGCGCTGCGCACCGGTTACGTGGCCGCCTTCTCGGTGCCGGCCAACCAGCTGCCGAAGGAAGTGTTCGACAACCCGCACACCGGCCTCAAGTACGACCCGGACGACGGGTCCGAGCAGCTGGTGATCGTCGCCGAGCGCGCCGCGGGGTCGCACAAGCTGGACTACCAGCCCATCGCCGACGACATCCGGGCGGCCATCGCCGTGCGCCACGGTGTCACGGTCCGCGACCTGTTGTTGGTGCAGTCCGGGACCATCCCGCGTACCTCCAGCGGCAAGATCGGGCACCGCGCGTGCCGCTCCGCCTACCTCGACGGCAGTCTGCGAAGCGGTGTCGGATCTCCGACGGCCTTCGCAAATTCAACTGACTGAGCTGTAGGACCATGGCTGACACTGATCACCCCGAAGACACCGATCCCGTAAACACCACCCCGGACCCCGGCGGGGAGGTGCCCGCCAAAAAAGTTGATATGACGGTCCCCGAGATGCGCCAGTGGCTGCGCAACTGGGTGGGCAAGGCGGTGGGACGTTCGCCCGACGACATCGACGAGTCGGTGCCGATGGTCGAGCTCGGCCTGGCGTCGCGCGACGCGGTGGCGATGGCCGCCGACATCGAGGACCTGACCGGAGTCACGCTCTCGGTCGCGGTGGCGTTCCAGCATCCGACCATCGAGTCGCTGGCCACTCGCATCATCGAGGGGGAACCCGAACGCCCCGACGACGACCTCGAGGGGGCGGACTGGACCCGCACCGGCCCGGCCGAGCGCGTCGACATCGCGATCGTGGGACTGTCCACCCGGCTGCCCGGCGACATGAACAGCCCCGACGAAACCTGGCAAGCGCTGATGGAGGGCCGCGACGCCATCACCGATCTGCCCGAGGGCCGCTGGTCGGAATTCCTCGAGGAGCCGCGGATCGCCCAGCGCGTCGCCAGCGCCCGCACCCGGGGCGGCTACCTCAAGGACATCAAGGGCTTCGACTCGGAGTTCTTCGCGGTCGCCAAGACCGAGGCCGACAACATCGACCCGCAGCAGCGGATGGCGCTGGAGCTGACCTGGGAGGCACTCGAGCACGCCCGCATCCCGGCGTCGAGCCTTCGCGGCGAGGCCGTCGGCGTGTACGTCGGCTTCTCCAACAACGACTACCAATTCCTGGCGGTCTCCGACCCGACCGTTGCGCACCCGTACGCGATCACCGGCACCGCCAGCTCGATCATCGCCAACCGGGTCTCCTACTTCTACGACTTCCGCGGCCCGTCGGTCGCGCTGGACACCGCTTGCTCGAGCTCGCTGGTGGCGACGCACCAGGCGGTGCAGGCGCTGCGCAACGGCGAATGCGACGTGGCCCTTGCCGGTGGTGTCAACGCGCTGCTGACGCCGTTGGTGACGCTCGGTTTCGACGAGATCGGTCAGGTGCTTTCTCCCGACGGCCGGATCAAGTCGTTCTCATCGGACGCGGACGGCTACACCCGCTCCGAGGGCGGTGGCATGTTCGTGCTCAAGCGGGTCGACGACGCCCGCCGCGACGGCGACCAGATCCTGGCCGTGATCGCCGGCAGCGCGGTCAATCACGACGGCCGGTCCAACGGCCTGATCGCCCCCAACCAGGACGCCCAGGCCGAGGTGCTGCGCCGGGCCTACAAGGATGCCGGCATCGATCCGCGCACCGTCGACTACATCGAGGCACACGGCACCGGCACCGTCCTGGGTGACCCGATCGAGGCCGAGGCGCTGGGTCGCATCGTCGGGCGGGGCCGTCCCGCCGACCGTCCGGCGCTGCTGGGTGCGGTGAAAACCAATGTGGGACACCTGGAGTCGGCCGCCGGCGCGGCGAGCCTGGCCAAGGTGGTGCTGGCGTTGCAGAACGACAAGCTGCCCCCGTCGATCAACTTCGCCGGACCCAGCCCCTACATCGACTTCGACGGCATGCACTTGAAAGTGGTTGACAACGCGACCGATTGGCCGCGCTACGGCGGCTACGCGCTCGCCGGGGTGTCCAGCTTCGGCTTCGGTGGGGCCAACGCGCACTTGGTGGTGCGCGAGGTCCTGCCCCGTGACGTCGTGGAGAAGGAGGCGCGCGAGCCCGAGCCCGCCCCCGAGGTGCAGGCCGCCACCGAGGCGGCCGATGCCCCCACGCTCGAGGCCCACTCGCTGCGGTTCGACGATTTCGGCAACATCATCCCCGACGCGGAGGCGCCCGAGGAAGAAGAATACGAACTGCCGGGTGTGACCGAAGAGGCTCTGCGCCTCAAGGAGATCGCAGCCGAAGAGCTTGCCGCGCAAGAACAATCAGCACCGCTGATCCCGCTCGCGGTATCGGGCTTTTTGACCTCGCGCAAGAAGGCCGCGGCCGCCGAGCTCGCCGACTGGATGGAAAGCCCGGAGGGGCAGGCGTCGTCGCTGGAATCGATCGGCCGGTCGCTGTCGCGGCGCAACCACGGCCGCTCGCGCGCGGTGGTGCTGGCCCACGACCACGAAGAGGCCGTCAAGGGCCTGCGGGCGGTCGCCGAGGGCAAGCAGCGGCCGAACGTGTTCAGCGTCGACGGACCGGTGACCAGCGGCCCGGTCTGGGCGATGGCCGGTTTCGGTGCGCAGCACCGCAAGATGGGCAAGAGCCTCTACCTGCGCAACGAGGTCTTCGCCGAGTGGATCGAGAAGGTCGACGCGCTGATTCAGGACGAGCGGGGCTACTCGGTACTCGAGCTGATCCTCGATGACTCGCACGAATACGGCATCGAAACCTCCAACGTCGTCATCTTCGCCATCCAGATCGCGCTGGGCGAGCTGCTCAAGCATCACGGCGCGAAACCCGCTGCGGTGGTGGGGCAGTCGCTGGGTGAGCCCGCGTCAGCCTACTTCTCCGGCGGGCTGTCGCTGCGGGATGCCGTCCGCGTGATCGCCTCGCGCTCGCACCTGATGGGTGAGGGCGAGGCCATGCTGTTCGGTGAATACATCCGGCTGATGGCGTTGGTGGAGTACTCCGCCGACGAGCTCAAGACCGTGTTCGCCGACTTCCCCGGCCTGGAGGTGTGCGTCTACGCCGCACCCAGTCAGACCGTGATCGGTGGTCCACCCGAGCAGATCGACGCGATCGTCGCCCGCTGTGAGGCGGAGGGTCGCTTCGCCCGCAAGCTGCAGACCAAGGGCGCCGGCCACACCTCGCAGATGGATCCGCTGCTCGGTGAGTTCTCCGCGGAATTGCAGGGCATCAAGCCGATGAGCCCCACCGTCGGGATCTTCTCGACGGTGCACGAGGGCAGCTACATCAAGCCCGGTGGCCAGCCGATCCATGATGTCGACTACTGGGTCAAGGGAATGCGGCATTCGGTCTACTTCACGCACGGCGTCCGCAACGCCGTCGACAGCGGCCACACCACGTTCCTGGAGCTGGCGCCCAACCCGGTGGCGCTGATGCAGATCGGTTTGACCACCGCGGCCGCGGGTTTGCATGACGCCCAATTGATTCCGACGCTGGCCAAAAAGCAGGACGACGTCGAGTCGATGACCTCGGCCATGGCCCAGCTCTACGTCCACGGCCACGATCTGGACATCCGGACGCTGTTCACCCGCGCTCAGGGCCCTGAGGATTACGCGAATATCCCGCCGACCCGGTTCAAGCGCAAAGAGCACTGGCTGGACGTGCACTTCTCCGGCGACGGCTCGGTGATCATGCCGGGGACCCATGTCGCGCTGCCGGACGGCCGCCATGTCTGGGAGTACGCGCCGCGCAACGCGGAGACGGATCTGGGTGCGTTGGTGAGATCGGCTGCGACACAAGTGCTTCCGGATGCGCAGTTGGTGGCGTCCGAGCAGCGCGCGGTGCCCGGGGCGGGTGCGAGGCTGGTGACGACGATGACCCGGCACCCGGGTGGCGCCTCGGTTCAGGTGCACGCCCGCATCGACGAGTCCTTCACCCTGGTCTACGACGCGCTGGTGTCGCGGGCCGGCCAGAGCGTGGCCGCGTTGCCGACCGCCGTGGGCGCCGGCGCGGCAATTGCCGCCGCCCCCACCACGATCGCCGCGCCCGGCGCGTCGGCCGCCGGGGCGGCCGCACCGGCGGAGGAGACTGACGCCGAGACGCTGTCGGACAGCCTGACCAACCGCTACCTGCCGTCCAGCGTGGGCAGATGGACACCGGATTCCGGTGAGACCATCGGCGAGCGGCTGGGCCTGATCGTCTCGGCGGCCATGGGCTACGAGCCCGAGGACCTGCCGTGGGAGGTGCCGCTGATCGAGCTCGGCCTGGACTCGCTGATGGCGGTGCGGATCAAGAACCGCGTCGAATACGACTTCAACCTGCCGCCAATCCAATTGACCGCCGTGCGCGACGCCAACCTCTACGCCATCGAGAAGTTGATCGAGTACGCGGTCGAGCACCGCGACGAGGTCGAGCAGCTGGCCGAGCACCAGAAGACGCAGACGCCCGAAGAGATCGCCAAGGAGCAGGCCCAGTTGCTCAGCGGGGCCACGCCGACATCGGCCGCCGCACCCGCACCGGATCCGCAGGCCGAGCCCGAGACGCAGCCGGAGACGCCGTCGTCGGCATCGGACGCCCCGATCCCGCCGCCGCCGACGGATCCGTCGGGACCCTCGGGCAACGGCGCCACGCCGAACCTGGCGGGAGCACTCAGCCAGGAGGCGGTGGCCAACGCGCTCAATTCCGATGTGCCGCCGCGTGATGCCGCCGAGCGGGTCACCTTCGCCACCTGGGCCATCGTCACGGGCAAGTCGCCGGGCGGCATCTTCAACCCGCTGCCCAAGCTGGACGAGGATACCGCGGCCAAGGTGGCGCAACGCCTCTCGGAGCGCGCCGACGGCCCGATCACCGCGCAGGACGTACTGACGTCCGACACCATCGAGGCGCTGGCCGAGAAGGTCCGTCAGTACCTGGAGGCCGGTCAGATCGACGGCTTCGTCCGGACCATCCGGGCGCCGGAGAACGACTCGCAGGTACCCGTTTTCGTGTTCCACCCGGCCGGCGGGTCGACCGTGGTCTACGAGCCGCTGCTCAACCGGCTGCCGGCCAAGACCCCGATGTACGGGTTGGAGCGGGTCGAGGGCACCATTCAGGAGCGGGCCGCCCAGTATGTGCCGAAGCTGCTGGAAATGAATGAGGGCAAGCCGTTCATTCTGGCCGGGTGGTCGCTCGGCGGTGCGCTGGCGTACGCGTGCGCGATCGGGCTGAAGCGCGCCGGTGCCGACGTCCGCTTTGTCGGGATGATCGACACGGTGCGCGCCGGCGAGGAGATCCCGCAGACCAAGGAGGAAACCCGGGCGCGCTGGGACCGTTACGCGAAGTTCGCGGAGCGCACCTTCAACGTCGAGATTCCCGCGATCCCCTACGAGCAACTCGAAGAGCTCGACGACGAGGGTCAGGTCAAGTTCGTCTTGGACATCGTCCAGCAGAGCGGCGTGCAGATTCCGGGCGGCATCGTCGAGCACCAGCGGACGTCGTATCTGGACAACCGGGCGCTCGAGACCGTCGTGATCGAGCCGTACGACGGCCACGTGACCCTCTACATGGCCGATCGCTACCACGATGACGTCATCGAGTTCGAGCCGCGCTATGCGGTCCGCCAGCCCGATGGCGGCTGGGGTGAGTTCGTGGCGGACCTGGAGGTGGTTCCCATCGGTGGCGAACACATCCAGGCCATCGACGAGCCGATCGTCGCCAAGGTGGGCGCGCACCTGGCCGAGGTGCTGAATAAGGTGGACGCGGAAACCACTCAGACAAGTGAGGTAGGCAAGTAGTGACGGAGATGGCGCCGGCTCCCATCCAGCACACCACGGCCGAGAAGCTGGCTGAGCTCTATCGCCGCCTGGAACTGGCCAAAGAACCCGGCGGTGAGAAGGCCGTCGCCAAGCGCGACAAGAAGGGCATCCCCAGCGCCCGCGCCCGCGTGCACGCGCTGGTCGACCCGGGCACCTTCCTGGAGACCGGGGCGCTGGCCAAGACGCCCAACGACCCGAACGCGCTCTACGGAGACGGGTGCGTCACCGGACACGCGATGATCGACGGCCGGCCGGTCGGGGTGTTCTCCCACGACCAGACGGTGTTCCAGGGCACCGTCGGCGAGATGTTCGGCCGCAAGGTCGCGCGGCTGATGGAGTGGTGCGCGATGGTCGGTTGTCCGATCATCGGCATCCAGGACTCGGGTGGCGCCCGGATTCAGGATGCGGTCACCTCGCTGGCGTGGTACGCCGAGCTGGGCCGCCGTCACGAGGCGCTGTCCGGGCTGGTGCCGCAGATCTCCCTCATCTTCGGCAAATGCGCTGGGGGAGCGGTCTATTCGCCGATCCAGGACGATCTGCTCGTCTCGGTGCGCGACCAGGGCTACTTCTTCGTCACCGGACCCGACGTGATCCAGGAGGTCACCGGCGAGGAGGTCAGCCTCGACGAGCTCGGCGGCTCCGACGCGCAGGCCCGCTACGGCAACATCCACCAGGTGGTGGACTCCGAGGCCGAGGCGTTCCAGTACGTGCGCGACTTCCTGTCGTTTTTGCCGTCGAGCGCCGTCGGCCAGCCGCCGATCGTCAACCCCGGCCTCGAGCCGGAGACGACCCCGACCGATCTGGAGCTCGACTCGATCGTGCCGGACTCGGACAACATGGCCTACGACATGCACGAGATCCTGCTGCGCATCTTCGACGACGGCGACTTCCTCGACGTCGCCGCGCAGGGCGGCCCGGCCATCATCACCGGATTCGCGCGGGTCGACGGGCGCCCGGTCGGCGTGATCGCCAACCAACCCATGTACCTGTCCGGGTCGATCGACAACGAGGCCTCCGACAAGGCGGCGCGGTTCATCCGGTTCTGCGACGCGTTCAACATCCCGCTCGTTTTCGTGGTGGACACCCCGGGCTTCCTGCCGGGCGCGGAGCAGGAGCGCAACGGCATCATCAAGCGCGGCGGCCGGTTCCTGTACTCGGTCGTCGAGGCCGACGTGCCGAAGGTGACGATCACCGTCCGCAAGTCTTACGGCGGCGCTTACGCGGTGATGGGGTCGCGGCAGCTGACCGCCGACTTCAACTTCGCCTGGCCCACCGCGCGCATCGCGGTGATCGGCGCCGAGGGGGCCGCGCAGTTGCTGATGAAGCGCTTCCCCGACCCGACCACGCCCGAGGCGCAGCAGATCAAGAAGGACTTCATCGAGGGCTACAACCTCAACATGGCGATCCCGTGGACCGCCGCCGAACGCGGCTTCATCGATGCGGTCATCGATCCGCACCAGACCAGGCTGCTGCTGCGCAAGTCGATGAAGCTGTTGCGGGACAAGCAATTGTGGTTCCGCACGGCGCGCAAGCACGGGCTCATCCCGATCTAGTCCTCACCGCGCGTGGTTGAAGGCGCCGTCGAGCAACTCGTCGAAGCGCTCCAGCGCCTCGTCGGAGTCGGCGTCGATCCCGCGCAGCGCCCCGCGGTCGGCGAGATATCGCTGCGCGTAGAGCCGTGCCACCAGCGCCTTGCGCTCGCCGCCGCGGGTGGCCCGCTCCCAGGCGGCCTGCTCGATGAGCAGCGCTCCGCCGTAGACGTCACCCATGAACTGCGCCAGTCCGAACAGTCGCGCCTCGGCCATCTCCCGGTCGAGTTTGGACCACGCGGTGATCGCCGCGTCGAGATCCTCGATCCGGCCGGCGACCAGCCGGGTGGCCTCGTCGTCCTCGGCGACCGACACCGCATCGCGCAGGCGCGCCAACAGTGTCTCGTGCGCGCGGGTTTGCTCGATCCCGCGGCGCACGTCCAGGCACAGGATGTTGTCCGGGCCCTCCCAGATGGTGTTGACCTGCGCATCGCGCAAAAGCCTTGCCACCGGCCAGCTCTCGATATAACCGTTGCCGCCGTGGATCTCGATCGCATCCGACGCCGCGGTGATCCCGAGCCGGCACACCTTCAGCTTGGTGACCGGCACCGCGATGCGCTGCCGCAGGCTGCGCGGCTGACGATGGTTGGTGGCGCCGGTGCCGTCGAACACCAGCGCCTGGGCGGCCTCGACATCGACGATCATCTCGGCGAGCTTGCGCCGCATCAACGGCTTGTCGATCAGCGCCCCGCCGAAGGCGCGCCGCTGCCGCGCGTAACACAGCGACTCGACCAGGGCGCGGCGGGCGTTGCCGAGCCCGAACAACGCGATGCCCAGCCGCGCGGCGTTGGTGAGCTCCATCATGCGGCCCAGACCCTTGCCGTCGGAGGGTCCGGATTCGGCGCTGGGTTCGCCGGACAACAGGAACGCCTCGGCGTCGACGAACTCGACCTCGCCCGAGGCCACCGAGCGGGTGCCGAGCTTGTCCTTCAACCGCCGCACCCGCACCCCGTTGCGGGAGCCGTCGCGACGGGTGCGCAGCACCAGGAAGTTGGCGACGCCCCGCGAAGAGTCCGGTGCGCCTTCGGGTTTGGCCAACACGACGAACGCCTCCCCGGCGCAGTTGGACGCAAACCACTTGAACCCGTTCAGCAACCACGAGTCACCGTGACGTGTCGCGGTCGTCTCGAGCGCGCCCAGGTCGGAGCCGCCGGTGCGTTCGGTGAGCAGCTGGGCCGTCTCGCCGGCCCACTCGCCGGACGCGAACTTGGCCAGCACGTGTTCGGCCACATCGGCCGGCGCGTAGGCCGCCACCAGCGAGGAGACCATGCCGCCACCGGTGCCCAACGCGCATCCCATCCCGATATCGGCTTGATTGAGCAGATAATTCGACGCGAACAGCGTCAGCGACGAACTCATCTTGGCCTCGCGCGCCTCGGTTCGCAGCGCCTGCTGCGCATCCAGGACGGCCCGCTTGGACTGCGTGAACGACGGTGGCATGACCACCTGGCTGACGTCGTGGCCCCACCGGTCGTAGCGCTCCAGCCGCGGTGGGTTGCGGTCGGTCTCTTCGGCCCACCGCGCCACCGGACCGCCCATCAGCTCGCCGATGCGCGTGAGGTGGCGCTCGGCCACTTTCAGCTCTTCGGGCGGCAGGTAGTAGGCCATGGTGAACTGCAGCGTGGGATCGGTGCTGTACCAATTGAGACCGACCGCGCCGCGGTAGTTCTCGGTCGCGTAGCGCTGCGATTTTTCTTCAGTGGAGAACGGCAGCTGGTCCACCGCCTCTACGGCGTAGTCGCTCATGGTTGAGACGCTACGCGCCGAGCCGATCGCACTCCTCGGTGTCAGGGCGTCTGGGCGGTGAGGAAAACCAGCCGGAAATTGCCGACCTGGAGCACGTCGCCGTTGGCGAGCACCGCGGAGTCGACGGCTTCCCGGTTGCGATAGGTGCCATTGAGGCTGCCGAGGTCGACGACGCGGAATTCGTCGTTCTCGTGGCGGAATTCGGCATGCCGGCGGCTGACCGTGATGTGGTCGAGAAAGATGTCGCTGGCGGGGTGGCGTCCGGCTGTCATGACGGGCTGGTTCAGGATGAACTGCGATCCGACGTTGGGACCCCGTTTCACCACGAGCATGGCCGAGCCGCGCTCCAGCGCCGCCGCCTCGGCCGCTGCCGACGACGTGTCGATCTCCTCGGGGAGGTCGGTACGCAGCGCGGAGCCGATATCGCCGGTGGCGTCATCCGCCGCGATGCGCTGCTGTCGTGTGTCCCGTTGTGATGCCGACACCCTTGCCTCTCATCCGACGCCAGGTCTTTCGACGCGTCTATTGGAGCATTCGACCCGGGCGGCGAGATAGGGACCGAAGTCCCCTATGCCCGCACCGGCGCCACGAACTCCGACGTGTAGAACTCCGCCGGGTTCTGCGAGTGAGGGTTTGGCTGTTGGACAATCACCCAGACTCCCGTCGTGCCGGGCCGAATACTGTCTTGCACGGTCGTATTTCCGCTGCCCGCCCCGTCGGTGTCCAGGCCGGTAAAGGCGGTCCCGGGATCACCGGGCCCGCACGTGGCCGAGGCGGGGCGGGGCACCTGGATAAGCCCCACATCGAAATGGGTGCCGGGCTCGGGCGCGTCCACCAAATGGACGTCCGCGACCACCCGTGACCCGGCCGTGTGGACGACGACGGAACCCGTCCCCAGTGCCGGGCGCGGCACCTGCGGCACGGTACTCACGAGGCTGAAATCGCAACGCCGAAGTTTGGCATCCAGAACGACGGTGGTGCCGCCGCCGTCCGCGGCCGCCGTGCCGATGGCCAACGTCGCGACCGGGATGACCGCGGCAATACAGCTTCCGAGGCGTGTCAGCGCGTGCATGGGGCGACCCTTTTCCGTTGTGTGAACGGGATCACATCGGAATGAGTATTGACCCGCAATTCGCCGGTTCAAACCCGCCGCCGACACTTACTCAGGCGTTAATTCGGCGCCCTATTCCACCAATCAATAGCTGCCCTCGCCCGCCATTTAAATACGCCCGGAAATAACACCTTTCGCCGCGATTACGGCTTGATGCGGATCTGGCCCGGCGACCACCATCCGGTGCGGGTCGCGGTGCCCAGGCCGAGCTGTGCGGGATGCGCGTCGGCGATGGTGTCGAATTTGCGCAGCGACCCCCAGTCGCGGCCCCAGTCACGGGACAGGTAGGTCGACATCACGTGGGCCCGCAGCAACAGATCCGTGATACCCAGCAGGCCCCCATTGACGCCGTCCTGCCAGGTGTCCGTGTCCTGCTTCTTGGCGTTGTAGTCCGGGGTGATGCGGTATTTCGGGATCTCGGTGACGCCGTTGGCGTGCAGCATCGGCTGTTGGCACGGGAAGGCCAATCCGACCGCCCAGTCCATCAGCACCGGCTGTGTGGAACCGACGTACTCCTGCAGCGAGCGCAACTCCGGCACCCGCGGCGGGGTCACCGCGATCCAGTCCTCCGGCGTCAGAGACAGGTCCTCGGCCACCACCCGCACGGCGACCGCGTCGGCGGGCATCTGCGTGCGTGCGAACCGCAGATTTCGCCACACTTTGGGTTGTTCGCCGTAGAGGTCGTAGGGCACCAACCGGCCCGCAGGCTGTACGGAGCCGTCGGCTCCGGGCCTGCCGAATTCCAATTCCACCGTCTGCCCGGTGGTGTGGTGGTGCAGGATGCTGTTGCCGGTGATGGTGCCCGCGGCGGTGATGACGATCAGCGGGTGTCCGGCGTCGGGTTTCGGCAGCTGGTACCACGCCGAGTTCAGCCTGCTCTGCTGTTGCGCGCCGGTGGTGTAGCTGCCCGCCAACGGAACTTGCTGAGGGTTCAGGCCGTACGGCAGCGGTACCGTTGATCCGTTGATACCCGGCGTCGTTAGCTTGAGTGGTGCGTCCCAGTCGTAGTCAGTGCCGGGTTGCGGCACCGAGGTCTCCTTGACCGACTCGGCCAGGGTGCGGTCCGGCACCCCGTTCGGCGTGAATCCTGTTGGGCGCTCACCACCCAGCGGTCCCAACGGTCCGTAATTGCCGGGTAGCGGCGCCATGAAGCCGGCGTTGCTGTCCGGCTCGACGAGCACGTCGTCGGCCAAGCCGCAGCCTCCGCTGAATTCGCGCAGGTTGTCCCAGGCGTTGGAATAGGTGGGATACTGACGGACGATGCCGGCCGCCATCGACGCGATGAACACCAGCGCCATGAAGCCGGCCGCGAGGGGGACAGGCGCCGCCGTCAGCGCCCGGGCTACGCGGCCCTCGCCGTGGTCGCGGGACGCAAAGTGCAACCAAATCGCGTAGAGGACGGCGATCACAAACAGCGCGAAAAAGATTGTGCTGATTGTGATTCCGCCGACCTTCGGCATTGCGCTGTTGAACGGAACGCCGTAGCTGGAGACGTACCACCAGCCGTTGGTGGTGGCGAAACACAGGGCCAACACGAAAAACACCGCCGCCAGGAACGCCATCCGGTTGCGCGACCAGCGCAGCACCTCATGCGACACCAGCACCGTCGTGAGCGCGGCCATCGCCGCCCCCACCGCGGCGAACAGCCCGAAGTGGTGCACCCACTTGGTGGGCGTGAACATCAGGAAGAACATGGTGCCGAAGATGACACCCATCAGCCGCCACGCCGGCCCGCGGGCCACTCCCGGAACACGCTTGCGCCGCAACATGATAAACACGGCCGTGAACAGACACAACGCGGTGATCAGGAACCCGAAGCGGCGCGACAGCGAACCGTCGACGGTGGGCAGAATCAGGTAGTAATAGCGCAGGTTCTCGGTGTACCAGGCCTGGCTGGGGCCGATCGAAGTGCGAATCCTGGTGGCTTCCAGCACGGTTGACAGTGTCTGGTCGGCGAACACGACGGTCAGGATGACCGTGCCGGCGGCCAGCATGGGTGCCACCAGCGGCCACGTGCCGACCAGGCGGTGACGGCGGACCAAAATTCGCAGGATCGGTCGGCCGCCGGCGATCAACGCGGCGACCGCGATCAACCCGGTGGGCTGGACGCCGAGCGTGAACGCGGCGGTGATGACCGCCAATGCCGCGGGCGTCAGCCGGCTGTACCGCATGGAGCGCTCGATCAGCACGTAGGTGATCAGCGAACCGACAGCGATGATCGGCTCGGGGCGCAGGCCGTTGTCGAACGGCATCCAGGCCGTCAGCAGCACCATGCCCGCCGCCCAGTTGGCGGCCTTGCTAGACGCGACCGCGGGCCCCAGTCGGGGGAGCACCTCGCGCGAGAGCAGCAGCCAGCACACGATTCCGGCGATCAAATCCGGCAACCGCATCCACAGGCTGGCGTCGGTGACATGGGTCATCAGCGCCAGCAAGTTGTAGTACCAGCCGAAGGGGTCCTCCGGGCTGCCGAACCACCGGAAGTAGTTGGACATGTAGCCGGCGTGGTCGGCGACCCGCGCCATGCCCAGGATGTAGCCATCGTCGGACGAGTTCGCCCCGATCACATGCCAGAGCACGAACCCGCCGATCACCGCGACATCGGCGAGGGTGAACGTGCGCCAATTCGCCGGAATGAGCCGGCGCATCCGGTGCCCGTCCAGCTGGTCGAGCCGCCACAGCGCGACCAGCGCGACGACGGTGGCCAGGATCGCCAGCACCATCGCGACCAGCTTCAAAGTGGTTGGGGTGGTGGAGAACCTGGTGTCGATGGTCGCCGATAGCTTCAAACCCGCAGGGGCGGCGCCGGTCAGGTCGGTGAACACCCCCACGATTTGCGGCCGCAGGTTCGGGTCGGCGAAACCGCCGCTGATCGGTTTGCCCGCTGGATCATTCAGTCCGACAAAGGTGGCGAAGGCGCCGGCTTTCGTCGAGGTGATGTCGATGTGCTGACATTGCGGGGACGTCACCTGATCCCGAGGCGCGCTGGCGATCACCACGTTGCGGTCGGTGACGTCGACGCGCTTGCCGTTGACGACGACGAACAGCGCGTTGAGCGCGGCGTCCTTGCCCTTCTTGGGCGCCGTACTCAGCACGATCCCGCCCTCCGGTGGCAGGGCGCGCACCGCAGAGCACGGTACGGTTGCCGTCACATCGACCGGGGTCAGCGAAATCAGCGGTGCCGTAACGCTGTTCAGCTGACCGTTCTGCGGCCAATCCAGCGTCGCGGTGGTCTGCACGACGGGTAGCAGCGGGGTGGCAACCGACAGCACGAACCCGATCAGGCCGGCGATGGTCGCCACCCAGCGCGTCACCCGCACGTTCTTGCTGACGGTCGGAGCGCTCATGGGAGTGCCCGAATCGGTCCCTGCCGGCTCCAGCCGTGCACTGTCATCACACCCTGCTCGATCGCGGCGTCCGGCGCCTGATCAGCCGGCACCAGCCGGAAGTACTGTTCCACGGATCCCCAGTCGCGATACCAGTCGCCGCGCAGATACGTCGAGATCGTCGAGGTACGAAGCATCGTCTGAGCGAACAGGAACGGGCCGCCCGCCTCGCCGGCTTGCCAGCCGTTCGACGACGATGCCGTCTGTTTGTGGTCGGGCAGGATGCGGTATTGCGGAAGTTCGGCGACGCCAAGGTGTTCGGAGAATGGCCGCTGGCATGGGAAGTTCGCGGCGGTCGCGATGTCCATCAGCACGGGTGTGCGCGACCCGATCAGCTGCTGCAAGGTTTCGGTCACCGGCACCCGCGGCGGCGTGAACGCGAACCACTGATCGGAGCTCAGGTTCGGGTCGTAGGCGACTATGCGCGCCACGTTGGCCTCCGGCGGCGCCCACGTCAGCGGGAACCGCAGATTGCGCCACGCCGGCTCTGGTCCGATATCGATCGGCTGCACCTCGGTGAGCGGCTGGGTCGTCCCGCCCGGGTGGGCAACTCCCCATTGCAGTTTGAGCGACTGTCCGTAGGTGAAGGTGCCGTCTTCTTTGTAGGACCAGATGGAACCGGCCGCCGACACCACGACGATCGGCCGGTCCGGGGTGCGGGGCGGCAGCTGGTACCAGGCCGAGGTGGCGGTGGCGGCCAGGGAGTTTTCGCCGTAGCTACCCATCACCGGAGTGCGGGCCGGGTCCAGCCCGAACGGCAGCGCAGCATCTGAGCCGTTGACGCCCACCGCCCCTCTGCCGCCGGCCGTGCCCGCGGCGTCGCTCATGGCGGCATTGGGCTTGTTGGGTGAGGCGTCGGAATTCACCACCCCGGGTTTGGTGACCACCGGGTACGACCTCAGGTCATCGCCTACGCCTTTGGCTTTGAAGCCCACCGGATTGACGCCACCGAGCGGACCGTCGGCGCCGAAGGTCTGGCCCGGCGCCGGTGACAGCATGCCGGCATTGGGGTCGGGCTCGGCCAGCACGTCGTCGGCCATGGCGCAACTGCGGGGAGACAACCCCGAACTGATCGCGGCGAGGTTGGCCTTGCCGGTGGTGTAGAGCGGGTAGCGCAACACCGCACCCTTGGTCAGCGAGGCGACCTCGCCGACGACCATGATGGTCGCGACCACCAGCAGCGGGGTCGACGCCAGGACGCGGTTGCGCCGGTTGTCCTTGACCTCGGTGTGGCCGGCGTAGTCCATCCGGAAGTGCTGCCAGGCGGCCAGCAGGCCGGTGATGATCGACAACGTCAAGAACATCGACGTCACCGGGTGGCTGGCGACGACCGGCTGGATGTCGTACCACGGCACCCCGTAGTTGCCGACGTAGAACCATCCGTTGATGCCGGAGGTGGCCACCGCCAGTACGAACAGCAGCGCCGTCACGTACAGCGTCAGATTGCGGCGGTTGTGCAGGCCGATCCGCGAGCACGCGAACGCGGTGACCGCGCCCAGCGCCCCGGCCAGTCCCGCGAAGGCACCGAACTGAATCGCCCACTTGGTCGGGGTGAACGTCAAAAGCAACAGCCCGATCGCGGTGGTGCCGATCAGCCGCCACGCCGGGCCGCTGGCCACCCCCGGCACGCGGCCGCGGCGCAGCAGGATCACGAGCATCCCGAACAGGCACAGCAGCAGGATCAGCACCGCGAAGCGGCGCGCCATCGATCCGTCGGGGTTCGACTCGACGGTGAGGAAGTAGTAGCGCAGCCAGTCCTGGTACCAGGCGATCGTCGGCCCGACCTTGTATTTGATCCGGGCGGACTCGAGCACCGTGGCCAGCGTCTGGCTGCGGAACACCACCACGAGGATCACCGAGAGCGACGCGGCCAGCACCGCCAGCGGAGCCAGCAGCCCGTCGCTCGCCCGGCGGCGCCGGATCGTCTGGGCGACGGCCCGCGCCCCGGTCAGCAGCGCGGCGACGGCGATCAGACCCTGCGGTGCCAGGGTCGCGGTCAGCAGCGCCACGATGATGGCGATCGCGGCCGGGGCGAGCCGTCGCAGCGCGATCGCCCGTTCCACCAGCATCCAGGTGACGAGCACACCGAGGGCGATCAGCGGCTCGGGCCGCAGCCCGTTGTTGAACGGCAGCCAGGCCGCGACGAACACCGCGCCCGCGGTGAACACGGCGATCCGGTTGGCGGCCAATCCACCGCGGCCCGGCCCCAGCCGGCGCAACAGCCAATGGCTGATGATCAGCCAGCAGGCAATTCCGGCGAGCGTGGCGGGCAGCCGCATCCACACGCCGGTGGTGCTCACCGAGGCCAGCTTGGACAGCACGCCCAGGTACCAGTCGAAGGGGGCGTCGGTGGTGCCGAAGTAGCGATAGTAGTTGGTGACGTAGCCGGCCCGGGGGGCGACGCGGGCGATGGTCAGGTTGTAGCCGTCATCCGAAGTGGTGGCACCAATGATGTGCCACAGCAACAGGGTTGCGATCACCCCGGCGTCGGCGATCCACGTCGCCACGCCGACGCGCCGCCAGTTGGCCAGGTGCGTGCCGGGTCGGTACCTGGAGAGCCAGGCGATCGGGGAGCGCCAGTTGAGCAACGTGCTGCCGCCCCGGCTGCGGCGGTCCAGCACCGCGAGCGCGATGATGGCCGTCAGCACGGCCAGGACCCCCAGCACCATCACGATCTTCTTGACGGCGGTGGGCGCGGTGATGAATCGGGTGTCGATGTCGACCCGGGCCGACAGCCCCGGCCCCGCGGGCACCTTCAAATCGGTGAAGATCCCGCCGACCTGGGGCTTCTTCTCGGCCGGCAGGATGCCGGAGGCGCCGGGTATGCCGACGAATTCGGCGCCGGCCGCCTCGATGCCGGCCCAGGCGTGCAGCACGGTGCAGGCCCCGGCGGCGATCGCCGAGCGCTGCGCCACCGCCGCGACGGTGTCGCGGAACGCGACGACGACCACGTCCTTGTTGGCCCGCACGAACAGCCCGTTCTTCCCGGCGTCCATCCCGCCGGGGGGCAGAGTCGAGACCACCAAACCCCCGTTGGCGGGCAGGGTGGCGATGTCGCGGCAGGGGATGGAGATGTCCAGCGCGCGCGGCGCCCCCGACACCAGGGGCGCGGTGATCTGGCTGACGTGCCCGTCCACGGTGCCCTGCGGCCACAGGACCGTCGCCGTGGTCTGCGTCGCCGGAAGCACCGGGACGAGGAGACACAGCAGCAGGCCCACGATTCCCGCGACCGCGGCCACCGATCGGGGGATCCGCTGCGATCGCTCATTACCGTCGTGGGGCACGAGGCTCGATCGTAAGCGACGCGGCTTTGTGCCATCGGGACGCGGGGCCGCGCAGCGGGCGGGCTATCCGTCGAGCCGGGCCGCCAGGGTGGCACGCCCCGGACCGTCGAGGTCGGCGAGTGCGGCCGGGCGCCCGGACATCGCCATCAGCAACGCCTCGCCGGGGCCGGTTACCTCGGGCCCCTCGCCGTGCGTCCAAGCGAGGTCGGTGGCGCGCAGGCGCAGGCCCCTGATCCGTCGCCCCGCGCCGAGCCTCGGGTTGCCCGGCACCAGGGGCAGGATCCGCACCAGCCGGTCGGGTGGGACCTCCCGCGGGCGCCCAAGCGCGCGGCGGATGTCCTGGTGGTGGATCGTGCCGTCGACGAGCGCGATCATTCCCCCGAACCTTGCTGTCAATCCTTGCGGTTGGAGGTGGCTGCGCAGGAACTCCAAAAGCTGCTGCGGGGTCAGGCTCGCGAATTCCTCGACGCCCACCTGGTTGGCCCGCACCACGCGACCCTTCGCAAACCGCTTCAGCAGCCCCAGGGTGCCGAGTTCTTCGTAGCTGATCACATGCGCGACAACGTCTTTGACGCTCCACCGGGTGCACAGGGTGGGAGCCTCCCAGTCCTGCGGCTCACACGTGGCCAGGAAGTCGGCCAGGTCCGCCCGCTCCGCGCGGGCCATGGGCATCAGGTCGGCGGTCATCGGGGGTCACCGCCGGTCAACAGGTCCACGTAGCGACCCAGGTACAGCGGCCAGCCCGCATCGCCGTCGACCCCGTCGGCGACGGATTGCCAACCCGGCCCGTGGCGGTCGAGATGGCGGTGCTCCAGCTCCACGCGGGTGCGCTGGTCGCCGTGGGCGGTGAAGCGGACGTCCACTTCGCTGGTCTTGGACGGGTCGGTCTCGAGCTGCCATGTCGGGCCGATGTCCCAGCTGAACACCACCCGATGTGGCGGCTCATAGACCAGGATGCGCGCCCACCGGCACACGCTGCCGTCGACGCCGCGGTCGTAGATGTGGCCGCCCACGCGGGGCTCGAACACGGTCTCGGCGATGGGGACCGCCAACAGATTGTGCTCGCGCGGCTTGAATGCGCCGAACCGTTCGGTGAAGACGGCGAACGCGCGCTCGATGGGAGCGTTGACGACGGCGTGATGGGTGACGGTGGGAATCCGTTGTGGCGTCATGGGTTTCCTTCGTTGATCTCATCGATGGTCCGCGCATAGCCGGCCAGCGCCTGTGTCCAGAACCGGTCAAGATCGGCGCGCATCGCCTCGAGGCCGGTGGGATCGAGCTGATAGACGCGGCGGGTTCCGGCGGCGCGGTCGCGCACCAGCCCGGCGGATTTGAGCACCTTGAGGTGCTGCGACACCGCCGGTCTGCTGACCGGCAGGTCACGGGCCAGCTCACCGACCGCCGACGGGCCGTGCGCGAGTCGTTCCACGATGGCCCGCCGCGTCCCGTCCGCCAATGCCAGCCACCCGGCATCGCTTTGGTAAGTGACCACGAACCGTAAGCTTAGACTTACCGATACTGGATCTCAAGGGCCGCGCCGGCCGGAAGCGAGGCCGGAACTCTAGGTCTTGCGCAGCGGCGCCGGGTTCCACAGACCGCTGCGCGTCGTCGTCCCCAGGAGCAGCTGGGCCGGCTGCGCGCCGGGATAGTACGGCGTCAGCCGTTGCAGCGAGCCCCAGTCGCGGGACCAGTCGTCCTTCAAATAGGTGGCCATCGTGGTCGCCTTCGCCAACAACTCGGTGACGCCGAGCGGACCACCGCCGTTGTTGTCCATCACCGGCGAGTTGGCCTCGGCGCCGAACCGGTCGGGCAGGATGCGCCACTTCGGCGCCTCGTCGACACCGTTCTGATGCCCGAACGGGCGCTGGCAGGGAAAGGCCAGCCCGACGAGCCAGTCCAGGAACACCGGATCGGTGGAGCCCACCACGTCCTGCAGCGTGCGCAGCTGCGGAATCCGCGGCGGGGTCAACGCGATCCAGTGTTGCGGAGCCAGGTCTTCGTCGTCGGCGACCAGTCGAATCTGGGTGGCCGCAGTCGGAATCGCCGACAGCGGCAGCCGCAGGTTGCGCCACGCCGGGGATGCGCCCACGTCGGCGAATTGGAACGAGCCGCCGGGATGTCCGCTGGCCGCCTGCTCGTCGGTGGCCCACTGCACCTGGACCTCGCGGGGGTCGAAGCGCCCGGACGCGCTCACCACCAGCAGCGGCCGCGCCTTGTCGCGGGCGGGCAGCCGATACCAGCCCGACCGCAGGTGCGCGGGAATCTGGATGCCCGAGCGCCAGCTGCCGAGCACCGGTGTGCGCGCGGGGTCGAGGTTGAAGGGCAGCTGTGCGGACGAGCCGTTGATCCCCGGGGCGGGGGTGGTGCCGCCCTCGGTGCCCGGCTGGTTGCTGCCGGTCTTCTCCTCGTCGTTGACAAAACTGCGGTCGCCCGGCCGTTCCATCACCGGGTCGGCGCGGACGTCGGCGGGAATTCCGTTGGGCGTGAAGGCTTCCGACATGCCGGCCCCGAGCGCGTCGGCCGCCGAGCCGTTCACCGGCGATAGCATGCCCGCGCCTGCGTCCTGCTCCACCAGCACGTCCTCGGCCAGTCCACACGACTTGCCGGTCAGGGCTTGCAGGTTGGAACGGCCGACCGACCACGCCGGATATTGGTCGGTCATCGCCAGGGTCAGCGATGCCACCTCGAACACCACCAGCGCCCATGTCGCAATGGCCAACGGGGACTGGATGATTCCGGCCGCCCGTGCCCCCGCGCGGGTTCTGGGCGGCCCGTTGTCGGGGGCGACGAAGTGGAACCATGCCGCCAGCAGCAGCACCGCCACGGTCAGCCCGAGCAGCGCGGTGGCGAACGCGTAATGCCACGCCGGGAACGCATTCGACCACGGCACACCGAAATTCGATACGTACCACCAACCGTTGACGCTGGCGAACGACAGCGCGACCAAGAACAGCACCACGGCGGCGTACACGGTGCGGTTGCGCCGGGACCGCATGGCCACGGCCGTCACCGCGACCGCGGCCAGCGCGCCCAGCGGTCCGGCGAGTCCGGCGAACACGCCGAAGTGGTGGGTCCATTTGGTGGGGGTGAACATCATCGCGACGAAGGAGATGATGGTGATCCCGACGATGCGCCGGCTGGGCCCGGTGGCGGTGCCCGGAATTCGGCCCTTGCGCAACGACATCGCGACCGTGACCCCGAGCGCGAGTACCAGCGCCAGCACGGCGAACCGGCGGGCCACCGACCCGTCGGGGCTGGCCATGAACAGCCGCTCGTAGCGGATGTGTTCGTCGAACCAACTCAGGCTGGGGCCGACGGCGCGCTTGAGCATGGTGGCCTGGACCTCACCGGCCAGCGTCTGGTCACGGAAGATCAGGATGGCGGTGACGGTGACGGCGGCCAGCAACGGCAGCACCAGCGGCAGCGCGCCGAATCGCTTGATCCTGCGGTGCAGGATGGTGCGCAGTGGCCCGATCGCGACCAGCAGAGCACCGATCGAGGCGATGCCCGTCGGCCCGGAGAACAGGGTCAGCGCGCCGATGATGCACGCGATCGCCACCGGCAGCAGCCGGCTGGTGGCCACCGCGCGCTCCACCGAACACCACGTCAGCGAGATGCCCAGGGCGATGATCGGCTCGGGGCGCAGGCCGTTGTCGAGCGGGAGCCAGACCGCCAGGAACGTGCCCGCCGCGGTCCAGGCCGCCGCCCGGTTCTGCTTGACCGCATGGCCCAGGCGGGGCATGACTTCCCGGCTGATCACCCACCAGCACGTCAGCGCCATCACCAAGGTGGGCAACCGCATCCAGATGCTGGTGGTGCTGACGTGGGCCCACAGCGCCAGCAGGTCGTAGTACCAGCCGAAGGGGGCCTCGGGCGTGCCGAACCAGCGGTAGTAGTTGGCCATATAGCCGGCGTGCTCGGACACCCGCGCCATGGTCAGGATGTAGCCGTCGTCGGACGTGTTGGCGCCGACGAAATGCCACCACACCAGCACCGCGATGACCAGGGCGTCCAGGGCGCCGACCGACCACCAGCGCGCGGGCAGGAAGCGGCGGTGCCGGGTTCCGTCGGCGGTGTCCAGCCGGTGCAGCGCGACCAGCGACGCGGCAGTCAGCACCAGGCCCAGGATCATCGCGGCCATCTTCAACGGGGTGGGGCTGCTGCTGTAGCGGGTGTCGATGGTCGCCGAGAAGCTCAGCCCGGGCGGTGTCGGCCCGGTCAAATCGGTGAAGACGCCGACGATCTGCGGCCGGAAGTCATAGCCGCTCTTCTCGCCGCGCAGCGGCGAGCCGGGATGTTCGGCGTTGGGTCCCTGGGTCAGCCCGACGAACTCGGCGGTGATCCGGTCGGCGTGCGCGGTGAACGTCAACCGCTGGCAGGCCGGGCTGAGCACCTGGCTCAGCGGGGCGCTCACCACCGGGACGTTGCGCACCACCAGCACCAGTTCGTCGTTGGCGCGCACGATCAGCAGGCCGCGGTCCACGGCCTTGGGCGCCTGCTTGGGCACCGTCGACAGCAGCACCGTCTTGCCGGCGTTGCCTCCTCCGGTCAGCCCGGCGGCGGCCTGGCACGGGACGGTGATGTTCAAATCGGTGGCGACGTACCCGATCAGGGGCGCGTCGACGCTGCCGAAGGTGCCGTTCTGGGGCCAGTTCAGCTGGGCGGTGGTCTGGTCGACCGGCAGCAGTGGGGTGGCGATGGCCAGCAGCACGCCGAGCAGCCCGGCGACGGAAGCAACCAGCCGGGCGATCCGGTGATTGGCTTCCCTGTCTTGCACGGTGCTAGATGCTAGTTCTTCGGCCGTGTGAGGCCCCGTTTGAGGCGTGGTCTCGGTGCTCATCAGCCGCTACGCCGCCGGCTTGCGGATGGCCAGCACGAAGGGGCCGACGCTGCGGACGACGAAGCGTGGGCTGTCGAACAGCGCACCGCGCAGATCGACGGTGTAGCGCCGCACGTTGGGCTGGTTGGGATAGACGTCCTCGGCCAGCCGCAGGGTGTAGTTGCCTCCCAAACCAGAACCGGCGCCGCGGCGCATCAGGAATACGGTCGGCGGCGGCCAAGGGCAGGTATCCAGCGCGTGGATCAGCTCGTCGGCGGTCTTGAGCTTGGACCACTTGTTGATCTGCGCGGCCCGCAGGTCGAATTGGGCGAGCGGGTTGGCGTAGTGCGACGTGAGTCCCTGGAATCCCCAGTAGGGATAGAAGGACAGGAAGCTGTAGTCGGCCGTCATCACCACGGTCTGGTCACGGGGCCTGCCCGTCACCTGCGTGATGTCGTGATCGATTGTCGCATAGAACTTTTCGGCGCTGGGCGGCCGCCGGTCGCCGCGCTGCCCGTTGCCGTCGGTGTCGGTGTAGGCGATGGTGAGATCCGGGCGCAGCACGTCGGGGATGTCCTGGCTGAACGCGATCGCCGCGGCCAGGCCGATCGCGCCGGCCACCGGGGAGACGGTTCGGCCCCAACTCCGATCGCGGCCCGCGGCGGCCAGCGCCGCAGCGAGTTCAAGGAATCCGAACGCCCCGGCGGCCACCAGCAGCACGCTCAGGGTCGGCTGCAGCCGGAACGACAACAGCGTGACGCGCGCCAACGTGGTGAGCATCGACAGCAACGACCACAGGTAGACGGCGAGCACGCCGATGGCCAGCGCGCCCGCCCGTACCGAGGAGCGGGCCCGCACCACCAGCCACAGGGTGCCGATCATGGCGACGATGCCGAGCAGCGTGAACTGCAGCATCGGGAAGGTCAGCTCGGCCCCGTCGGCCGGCAGGTAGTGGGCGGCGCCTCCGGTGTTGCTGATCGGGCTGCCGGCCGCTCGCAACAGGAACGGCAACCAGGTCGTGCATCCGATCACCACGGCCATGCCGGCGATGACGGCCAAGCGCGCAAGCGGATCGAGCGCGGCCTTGACGCCGTCGCTCTTCCTGTTTCGATACCAACGGCGCCCGGCCAGCCACAGCGCCATCAGCCCCACCGCGAACGCGCTGAACCCGAACAACAGCGTGTACCAGGTGGCCGTCCACCCCAGGAAAAGCCCGGCGCCGATCACCGCGCCCCAGCCGGCGCGTCTCGGCGCGTCGGGACGGTCCGCGGCGCGCAGGCCCGACCAGGTCAGCACCAGCACCGGCGGCAACAGCACGGTGATCATCGCCGAGTAGGGCTCGGGCGAGCCGTAGGCCAGCGTGACCGCGGCCGTCGCGGTGGTCACGATCAGCGCGTACTCGAACCGCACCATCCGCCACCACAGCACCAGCGCGACCGCGACCGCGATCGTGATCGAGGTGATGGCCCACGGCTTGAAGATCTCCCAGGCCGGTGTCCCGCTGAGCGCCGCCGCGCGCCCGCCGATCCAGAACCAGCCGGGCGGGTAGAACGGCGGCAGCCCGAGATAGGTCATGTCGCGCAGCGCGGGGTTGTCGGCGAGGCGGGTCACGTATTCGGTGCGGAACTGCTGGTCGACGGAGATGCCGAACAGGTACAGCTTGGTGGCCCCCAGCGGCATGCCCAGGGTGACGACGGTGAACGCCGACACGAAGACCAGCCCACCCAATCGCGCGAGCAGCCGACCCCTGGGCCGGCCGGAGCGCCGCCACGCCCAGCCGACGGCGAGAAGCCCGGCCAGGCAGCCGACCTGGCCCACGGTGGTCAGCGCGTGAAGTTGATTGGATGACGGGAACGCCGGCCATTGCACGCGGGAGATGGCGGTCAGCGACACCACCGCGACGGCCACTGCGACCAGCACCGCCAAGGCCATCTGGCCGAGGGTGGCCAGCGCGTTACGCATGATCAGATTGGCAGCTTGCGGAAGATGGGACGCGGGACGTGTCGCAACACCATCATCACATAACGGAATGCTGCTGGTGCCCAAACCAATTCCTTACCCTTTGCGGCAGCGGTGACCGCGAGGTTGGCGACGTATTCCTTGTCGACGGTCAGTGGCGCTTCCTTGACGTGCGCGCTCATCCGGGTACGCACCTGGCCGGGACGGATCACCAGGACGCGAACCCCGAACTCACGCAACGCTTCTCCCAGGCCCAGATAGAAGCCGTCCAAACCCGCCTTGGTGGAGCCATAGACGAAGTTGGACCGCCGCACCCGCTCACCGGCGGCCGAACTCATCGCGATGATCTGGCCGAAGCCCTGGGCCCGCATCTTCTCGGCCAGTAGTACGCCCACCGAAACCGCTGCGGTGTAGTTGATTTCGGCGGCCAACACGGCCTTGTGCTGGTTTTGCCACAGCTCCTCGGCGTCACCGAGGATGCCGAAGGCGACGATGGCCACGTCTACATCTCCGTTGGCGAACGCCGCATCGATCATCTTCGGGTGGGTGTCGGGATCGGTGGCTTCGAAATCGATCACCTCCACCGACCGCGCGCCCGCGGCCTTCATCTGCGCCACCGCGGCCTCGCGGCCTGGGTCACCCGGCATGGCGGCCAGCACGATTCGTGCGTGCGCGTTCTGCAGGTAGCGTTCGCAGATGGCCAGCCCGATCTCGGACGTGCCGCCGAGCAGCAGGATGGTCTGCGGATTTCCTACGGCATCTAGAACCATTGACACACCATCTAGAGCAGCTCCAAACGTCGGGCCATGTCCGAGGCGAACACCCGCAAGGGATCGACCTTGCGGCGCACAGCGATCCATTCGTCGATGCGCGGATACATGGCGTGGAAGGTCTCCGCGCTGACACGGGAGTCCTTGGCGGTATAGACCCTGCCGCCGAATTCCAGTGCGCGCCGGTCGAGTTCGTTGAGGAACTCGTTGATCCCGGGCTTGTTGGGGAAGTCCATCGCGACGTTCCAACCGGCCATGGGGAAACTCAGAGGTGCGCGGTTGCCCGGGCCGAAAAGCTTGAACACGTTCAGCGCCGAGTAGTGGCCCCTGGTTTGGATCCAGCGGATGATGGCCTTGAATTCGTCCATCGCGTTCGGCGGCACCAGGAACTGATGCTGGGCGAAACCCCTTGGGCCGTAGGAGTTATTCCAGCCACTGACCAGATCCAGCATGTGGTAGAACTGCGACAGATTCTGGATCTTGCCCGAGTACGTTCCGCCCAGGCGGTAATACACCTCGCCGATCGCCATGAACGACAGCTTGTTCATGGCGCTGACCGGAAACATGTCCGGTACCGTCAACAGCTGCGGCGCATCGAATTTCAGCGGGTTCTTGGCGAGTTTCTTCGGCAGTTGATCCAGCTTCGCCAGGCTGCCGCGGCTGACCGAGGCCCGGCCGAGCTTCGGCGGCGGGCTGATCAGGTCGAACCAGGCGCTGGAGTAGGTGTAGTTGGCTTCGCTGCCGTCGAGGTGAACGGCGACCGTCTCGTCGAGATCCTTGGTGGCCACGCCGTCGGCGATGAAGTACGCCGTCTCCGTCGGCGTCATGGCGATGGTCGCGCGCAGCACGATCCCGGTCAGGCCGTTGCCCCCGACGGTGGCCCAGAACAGTTCGGCATCATCCCCCTCGGGGGTGACGGTGCGCACGGAGCCGTCGGCCATGAGCAGGTCCATCGACCGCACGTGGTTGCCGAAACTGCCCGCGCTGTGATGGTTCTTGCCGTGGATGTCGCAGGCGATCGCGCCGCCGACGGTCACCTGCCGCGTGCCCGGCAGCACCGGAACCCACAGCCCGAACGGGAGTGCCGCCTTCATCAGTTGGTCCAGGCTGACGCCGGCGTCGACGTCGACCAGCTGGGTGTCGGCGCTGATCGAGTGGATGCGGTTGAGCCCGGTCATGTCGATCACCAGGCCGCCGCCGTTTTGCGCGTTGTCGCCGTAGGACCGGCCCAGCCCGCGGGCGATGACGCCCCGACCGCCCGAGTCGGCCACCCGGGCCACCGCCTTGGCGATCACCTCGGGATCGCGGGTGGACAGCACCTGGGCCACCGACGGTGCGGTGCGCCCAAAGCCCATCAGCCGGGTGGGCTTGGTCACGGGATCGGTGCTCGACATCGTCAAAGAGGGTACCGCCTGCCGATGGCGGCTCAGTGGATGCGGAAGATTACGGCCCGCTGCACGACGAAGTTGATTACCGTCGCGGTCCCCTGCGCGATCACGAAAGCGACGATGGACGCCCACCCCCGATAGTGCAAAAGGACCAGGCACAGGTGGTTGAGCCCGACCTGCACGGTAAAGGTGATGCCGTAGAGAACCATGACCGCGACGAACCGGGCGGTACTCGGTGCCGCCTGGAAGGTCCACCGGCGGTTGATCAGATAGGCGGTGATGGTGCCGACGATGAAGCTGGTCGCCTTGGACAGGTCAACCTGTACGCCCAGGACCTTCCAGAGCAACATGTAGAGCCCGAAGTCCACGATCCCCGCCAGGCCGCCCGTGACGACGAAACGCGTGACCTGCGTCGTCAGGCTCAGGCGCGCCGGCGCGGTCGGGGACTCGGGGGGAAGCATTGGGGGAGTCTAACGGGGCCGCCGGGCGCTGGCGGGCAGCGTCAGCGCGGCAACTTGACCGCGATCAACTCAACCTGGTTCTCGCCCTGCGGCGTCGAGTAGGTCACCGTGTCACCCGGCTTGCGCCCGGCCAGGGCCTGGGCCAGCGGGCTGCGCGCGGTGAGCGTCTCGGCTTCCCGGCCCACGGGCGTCTCCTCGACGATGGAGATCACGTGCATCGTGACCACTTCGCCGTCGGCGAACCGCAGGGTCACCTCGGTGCCGCCGGGCAGCGTCGCCGAGGAGTCGGAGTCCGGCGGCCCGGCCCGCAGACGCCGGTCCAATTCGTTGATCCGCTCGGAGAGGACCACGAGTTCGTCGGCGCGCTGGATCGCCTCGGCCGCATCGCCGTGATCGCCCACCATCCCGCGGTCGTTCTTGACTTCGGCCTCGAGGCGGTCGCGCCGCTGCCGCAGCCGGTCCAGCTCCGCTTCGAGGTTGTTCCGCGCGGCGTCCGCTGCCGATGGGACTTTCTTGCTCACGTCGGTGGACCTTTCGCCCGGTGTGCTCAGATGGCGTACCAGTGTGACACCACGATGAGCCAACCCGCCACCATCTAGAAGGGTGGCGGGTCGTTGATGTTGGGCGCCGACCGCTCGGCCCGACGTGCCGCCTCGGCGCTGATGCGTGCCTCGTTGATGCCGCGCTCCCAGCGGACCCGGGCGGCATGATCCTCGGCCCGGGTTCGCTGCCGGACCGGCATCATGACACCGCGGTTCTGCTGAGGTGCGGGCGTGAAGGTCGGCAGTGTCAGCGTTCCGGTCGGGACAGCCAGTGCCGGAAAATAATGGCTACCAACGGGTTTGGTGGTGTAGGTATGTCCCGTCGGCGACGTCCACACCACCGTGCCATCGGGAAGCTGGCGATCCCGCCAGCCATCAGGGCCTGTATAGAACGTCTTGAGCAGGTGATGGTGGCGGCAGAGCAACTTGAGGTTCGACGGATGGGTGGGACCGAGGGGAAACGGCACCGTGTGGTCGATATCGCAGAGGTCGGCCGGAGCATCGCAGCCGGGGAATCGGCATGTCAGATCGCGAAAGCGGATGAATTCGGCCAGTGCGGTCGACGGGCGATACCCGGCTTCCGCGCGATCCGGCGGCAGCGAAAGCGGCTTGGTCTTCGCGACACCGGCCAGCTCGCGCAGCGACGCCGTCGGCAATGGGCCGAACCCAGGTAGATACGCCAGCGCGCATGTCTGGCCGCCGACCGCGGCCGGCTCGGCCAGCACACGGATCACGACGTTGGTGCCCGAGGGACGCTGCGCCGCAGGGCAATCCGGCCCGCCACAGTCGCAGCGCAAAACGGTCAGCCCGGCGGCCATCGCGGCAAAACCGTCGGCGCGACGCTGAGCCTTGGTTCGTGAATCATTCCGGCACACCGAGTCGGCCAACGCGTCAAGCGCGCGGTCCACTGCGGCCGCATCGGTGGCGTGCACCGTCGCCGAGATTTCCGCGAGCCCTGGGCTGATGGGCCCGATCTCGACGCGGCGATCTTGACTGCGCATCCCCGGCACGCGCACTCCCGCGGGATCGAACCGCGCCACCCACATGTCAATACGCTCGGCCATTTTCGGCCCCGACAACCGCATCCACTTCGGTGCATGCCGGGCCACCGCGGCGTCCAGCCGGGCGATCAATTCGGGGTCCTCGATCAGATCGGTGCGGTACACCACCGCCGCCATCAGCCGGAAATCGATTCTTCCCTGGGCGAAGACCTCGGCGACCCGTGGCAGCCGCTCACGCAACGCGATCGCATAGTGCAACCGGCCGGCCGCGCGGCCGCGGCTGATGCCCAGTGCGGCCGCCACCTCGGCGACCACATTCTCGTGCCCGTCGACGGCCCAATTGAAACGGTCGGCGTCGTCGGCCGGAGCCCTACGTGCATACAGCTCCCCGATCGCCGCCAACTCCCGGGCGCAGTGCGCGTTTTGCGCGCGGGCCGCCGCGGTGACCCGGTCCAACACACCGGCGTCGTCGACGCCGTGAAACGCGAGGTCGCAGGCCACCACTTCGAACATACATTCGATAGTAGCCGCGCCCGGTGACAAGCCGGCGAAGCGCTAAACCCAGTACGGCACCCGGGCGCGGTATTGGCGCATCGCGAAGGCCGCGAGCACCCAACCGACGGCCGTCAACACCAGCACTACGGCCCAGTGCCGCAGCTCCTGGTGCGCCCCGAGCAGCGGCGCGCGAACGATGTCGAGGTAGTGCAGCAGCGGGTTGAGCTCGACGATGCGCGACCACCGTCCGGCCCCCTGCTGGCGCAGGGTGTCGTCGTTCCAGATGATCGGCGTCATGAAGAACAGCAACTGCACGACGGAGAAGAGCAGCGGACCGATGTCGCGGTAGCGGGTCGCCAGGATGCCGAAACACAGCGACACCCATATGCAATTGAGCACGATCAGCACCAACGCCGGGATCACCGCAAGGTCGGCCCACGACCACGGCTTGGGATAGATCATCGCGATCACGACGTAGATGACGATGTTGTGCGCGAACAAGATGACCTGCCGCCACACCAGCCGGTAGACATGCACACTCAGCGGGGTGGGCAACTGCTTGATCAGTCCCTCGTTGGCGACGAACACATCGGCGCCCTCCAGGATGGCGGCATTGATCAGGTTCCAGATGATCAGGCCCAGCGTCACATACGGCAGATGCACGGACAGCTCGAGGTGAAACAGCTTGGAGTACAAGCCACCCATGGCGACGGCGGTGGTCCCGGTCGCGATGGTGATCCAGAAGGGCCCCAGCACCGAGCGGCGGTAGCGCTGCTTGATGTCCTGCCAGCCCAGGTGCAGCCAGAGCTCGTGACGACGGAAGCCGTCGGCCAGATCGCCACGGGCCCGGGTGAATGTCCGCGACTGTGCCGCCGCGTCAAGGAACGTCATCGGGGTCCTCCCAGCTGGCCGAATTGCTCACGACGTCCCAAGCGCCGCAACCGGATCCACTCGGCCAGACCTCGGGGATCGCGACGGGTGACCAAGAAGAACCAGCCGAACCGAACCCATTCCTGCACCACCAGCTTGCGCAGCCCGGGCTGTGACTGCAGGTAGCCGCGGTTGCGGTAGGTGAAGAACCGTTTGGTGGCATTGTCGGGATATTGGGTGTGCATCCGGCCGCCGAGGATCGGGCGGAATTCGTCGGATCCGCACGGGTGCAGGTAGACCGTGTCCAGGCAGGTGCCGAACGGCAGGCCGGAACGCACCAGCCGCCGGTGCATCTCCACCTCGTCGCCCCGGATGAACAGCCGAAGATCCGGGACGCCGATCGATTCCAGCGTCGCGGCCCGGAACAGCGCGCCGTTGAACAACGACGCGATGCCACCCAACAGGTCCTGCCCGTCCTCGGTGCGCAATTCGCTTGCGCGCCTGCGCCATACCAGGCCGCGGCGCAACGGAAACGCCAACCGCGCCGCGTCGTCCATATTGCACACCATCGGTGACACCTCGGCCAGGCCGTGCTTGTCCGCGCACGCCAGCAGGGTGGCCAGAACATGGGAGTCCTGCGGGCGCCCGTCGTCGTCGGCCAGCCACACCCAGTCGGCGCCCAGCGCCAACGCGTGCAGCATGCCCAACGCGAAGCCGCCTGCTCCGCCTAGGTTACGGCGCGATCCGAGATAGGTGGTCGGAATGGGTTGTCCCGCAACAAGTTCGCGGACACGGCCGTCACCCGTAAAGTCGTTGTCGACGACGATGAGGTGGTCGGGCAGCCGGGTCTGCGTGCTCAGCACATCGAGGGACTTGGCCAGCTCGTCGGGGCGCCGGTGGGTGACGACGACGGCGACGACGGTGTCGCTCATGGCTGTCCGGCCGTCTCGGCCAGCACCTCGCGCACGTGCCGGGCCGCGTCCTCCCCCTCGTATGCCCGCACGACGTCCTCGATGCCGCCGGTCATGCGGATGACACCGTGGTCGATCCACATCGCCGTCTTGCACAGCCGGGCCAGGAATTCGTTGGAATGGCTGGCGAACACCAGGATTCCGGACCGCTCCACCAGACCCTGCAACCGCGACTGGGCCTTCTTCATGAAGTCGGCGTCCACGGCGCCCAGGCCTTCGTCGAGCAGCAGGATCTCGGGATCGATGCTGGTGACCACGCCCATGGCCAGCCGGACCCGCATACCGGTGGAATAGGTGCGCAGCGGCATCGACAGGTAGTCACCCAGCTCGGTGAACTCGGCGATCTCGTCGACCTTGGACTGCATCTGTTTTCGGGTCTGCCCGAGGAACAGGCCGCGGATGATGATGTTCTCGTAGCCGGAGATCTCGGGGTCCATCCCGACGCCGAGGTCGAAGATCGGCGCCACCCGCCCGGTGACCTGCGCCCAGCCCCGGGTGGGCTCGTAGATGCCCGAAAGTAGGCGCAGCAGAGTCGATTTCCCCGCCCCGTTGTGGCCGACCAGGCCCACCCGGTCGCCCAGCTCGAGGGACATGGTGATGTCCCGCAACGCTTCGACGACAACCACGTTGGAGTTGTTGCGCCCGATCGTGCCGCCCGCCTTGCCCAAGAAGGCCTTCTTCAGCGAACGCGACTTGGCGTCGAAGATGGGAAATTCCACCCACGCGTTGTGCGTCTTGATGTGAGGACCCGACACCGTGAACTACTTAATGCCGCTTACAGGTACTGACCGTGCCCGGGCGCGCCGCCCGGCTTGCCGACGCCCGGGGGAAGCGCGCCCTGGCGCATATTCTCCAGTTGGGCGCGGGCGGCCATCTGCTGGGCGAACAGCGCGGTCTGGATGCCGTGAAAGAGCCCTTCCAGCCAGCCGACCAACTGCGCTTGGGCGATGCGCAATTCGGCGTCCGACGGCGCGGCGTCCTCGTTGAAGGGCAGGGTGAGGCGGTCCAGTTCCTCACGCAGTTCGGGCGCCAAGCCCTCTTCCAGTTCGCGGATGCTGGTCGCGTGGATCTCGCGCAGCCGGTTGCGGCTGGCGTCGTCCAGCGGCGCGGCGCGCACTTCCTCGAGCAGCTGCTTGATCATGGTCCCGATCCGCATCACCTTTGCGGGCTGCTCGACCAGGTCGGTCAGCGAGCGCTCATCGGAGTCATCGTCGGCGACCGCCATGATCCGCGGGTCGACACCGCCGATGATTTCGACGTCGCTATCGTCGGGGCCATCGTTGCGGGTACTCAATACTTCACCATCCTTTGTGGACTATGAGTGTGGCGTCGTGCCGTTTCCGCGCCATTCGTAGATTCGGGCACCGCCATTGTCGTAGATCAGGGCCCACGACTTCGACTTATCCAGTGACACTAGTCCTTCGGGTACGGCGAACCCCCGGACAGTGGGCGAGCTGGTGTAGATGTACCGGATATTGAGCGCCTTGATCGCTTCGAGGACCCTCGGATCGGAATCGCCCCGGCGCGCCGAGGTCCAGAAGATGTAGCGGTTGGGGCCCGGGCCCATCTGTTGCGGGTAGTCGTAGTGCGTCCATAGCGGGTGCAGGCCGGCGACGGCGTACATCCACGCGGTGCCGTCGGTGTTGGCGTTGCCGATCAGGGTGTCGCGGGCCCCGGGCAGCTTGGCCAGATACGCCATGGCCATCAGATCGCGTTGGTCGATCATCACCGAGTCGTATTTGTCGCCGAACAACCACAGGTGCCGATAGAGGTAGTGGCGCGCGCTGAACACCGTGGTCGCCACCAGCAGGACCGCGGTGACCGACACCCAGACCGGGGCGGGCAGCGGTTTGAACCGGTTGGTGAGTCGTCGGGCACCGGCAACGACGCCCAGCACGATCACGAACAAGGCGATGCCGGCCATCGGCTCCAGCAGCAGGGTGGTGGCGGCCGCGATCCGGCGTGGATCCTTATAGAAGAACTCGCCGAACATTCCGGCCACCGCGCCGATGGGGCCGCCGATCGGATTACCGGCGTCGACGTTCACCACGATCAGCAGCAGCCACAGGGCCAACGGCCACCAGACCCGCTTGACCAGCAGGATGACGCCGCCGATGGCGGCCAACGCGATCAGCCCGTATTGGACCGGGAAGTCGTTGAGGTGGCGGGAGTGCTGGAAGACGGCGTCGAAGAGCCCCCGCTTCTTGCTGAGGTAGGTGAGGAACGAGTGCCCGGCAATGATGTCTTCCTGTTCCTGGACGCTGATGAACTGCGGCAGCAGGATCAACCCGGACACCACCGCGACGCAGGCCAGGGCCGCCACGTCGGCCAGCCTGCCGCGCACCGGATGCCACAGCGCATCCGCGAGCCACCAGGCCAGCAGCATCAACAGCACGATGACCCCGCCCGTGATGTGCACCGACATCACACCCACCAGCGCCAGTACGGCCGCGGGGATACGGTCGCGGTGCCGCAACGTGGAGGTGATCAACACGAACGCCGGGACGGCGGCTCCGTAGGCCGCCAGGTTGGGCATCGCGGCGACGGCGAACTCGACGTAGGGGACCGCGGTGAACGATGCCGCCAGCGTGGCTGCGGTCGCCGCGGCGCCCGCGGTGCGCCATTCGCCCCAGGTGGGGCGCAGCAGACGCCAGGTGAGCATCGCCGCGCCGGTCGGGAACAGCCACACCGATGCGGCAACCGAGCTCAGCGTGTAGCCGGTGGTGGGCGCCGCCCCGGTCAGCTGGCAGAACACCGCGGTCAGGGCGTGGAACACCGACGGGTAGTACAGCGTGTGGTGCGTGTCGACGTTACGCAGCTCGCCCATGTGGGTGGATGACGCCTGGCCGGTGTCCAGGATGAACCGCACCTCGTTGGCGTGCCAGACCGCGTCCCAGGTGCTCGGGACGGTCTGCCAATGGGCGTCCAGGCCGCGGTAGGCGGCCCACATGATCAGCAACGCCCCCAGCAACACACCGGCCGCCACCGTGACGGCCGGCCAGCGGCTGACCCGGCGGGTTTCGGCATCGGGGTCGCGGTAGCGGGCCAGCAGCAGCTGGAAACCGGTCATCACCACGCAGACCACGGCCAGCGCGGCCAGCGCGGTCCAGCCGTTCCACGGTATTCCGATGGCACCAAACGGAATAATGGCGAGCGCAACCACGCCGTAGGTCAGCGCCGGGCCCACCGCAACAGCGACCGGCCACGACAGCTGACTGATACGTGCGATGATCGCCCCGGGCGCTATCAGCAAAAACAATGCAATGAGCGTTCCGAACCAGAGCCCCACTCGACTAGTATGGCTGGCCGGGTGCCCTGGCTCGGGAGGCCACCGCCTGGCCGGAACGGCTTGGACCCTTTCAAGGCACCCGCTACCGTCACATTTTCGCAAAAACGCGGAAGCTTTAAGGTGGCCCACATGGCATATGACGTCGCCCGGGTGCGCGGACTGCATCCGTCCCTGGGTGACGGGTGGGTCCACTTCGACGCGCCCGCCGGGATGCTCGTTCCCGACTCCGTCGCGACTACCGTGTCGACGGCTTTCCGCAGGTCTGGACCCACCACTGTGGGGGCACACCCGTCGGCACAGCGCAGTGCCGCCATCTTGGAGGCGGCCCGGGCGGCGGTGGCCGATCTGTTCAACGTGGAACCCGCGGGTGTCGTGCTGGGCGCCGATCGTGCGATTTTGCTGGCCGCGCTGGCCGAGGCCTCGTCGTCGCGCGCCGGCCTGGGCTACGAGGTGATCGTCAGCCGCCTGGACGAGGAAGCCAACATCGCCCCGTGGCTGCGGGCGGCGCACCGGTACGGGGCCAAGGTCAAGTGGGCCGAGATCGACATCGAGACCGGCGAGCTGCCGACGTGGCAGTGGGAGGGCCTGATCGGCAAGTCGACGCGGCTCGTCGCCGTCGCTTCGGCGTCCGCGACGATGGGGACCGTCACCGATCTGCGGGCGATGACCAAGCTGGTGCACGACGTCGGGGGTCTGGTGGTGGTCGACCATTCCGCCGCCGCGCCCTACCGGCTGCTCGACATGAAGGAAACCGACGCCGACGTGGTGGCGGTGAACGCCGCCGCGTGGGGCGGTCCGCCGATCGGGGCGATCGTGTTCCGCGATCCGGTGCTGCTCAATTCGTTCAGCTCCATCTCGGCCGACCCGAAAGCCACCGGCGCGGCGCGCCTGGAGATCGGTGCGCACCAGTTCGGTCTGCTGGGCGGGGTGGTCGCCAGCATCGAGTACCTGGCCTCGCTCGACGAATCCGCCCGCGGCGGCCGCCGCGAGCGTCTGGCGGTGTCGATGCAATCCGCCACGTCATATCTGAACCGGATCTATGACTACCTGATGGTGTCGTTGCGCTCGTTGCCGTTGGTGATGGTCATCGGCCGTCCGGAGGTGCGGATCCCGGTGGTCAGTTTCGCGCTGAACGGGGTGCCCGCCGAACGAGTGGTGCAGCGGCTGGCGGACAACGGGATTCTGGCCGTCACCAACGAGAGTTCTCGCGCGCTTGACGTGCTGGGCGTCAACGACATCGGGGGCGCGGTCACCGTCGGGCTGGCGCACTATTCGACGACGGCCGAGGTCGACCAGTTGGTGCGCGCGCTGGCTTCCCTGGGTTAAGACTGGCTGACCTTGTGGTCGCGAGCGTAACGCCACGGCGAAAATCCGGCCCGAAAATCGCAGCCACGTTACGCTCGCGAATCCGCTAGACGGTCAACACGATCTTCCCGGTCACCTTGCCCGCCACCAGTTGTTGATGCGCGTCGCCGGCCTGCTGGATGGGCAGGCGGGCGCCGATGATCGGCCGCACCCGGCCGTCGGCGACCATCGGCCACACCGAGGCCGTCACCGCCTGCACGATTTCGCTTTTGCTGTTCGGTCCGGTGGTCGGACGCCCGCGCAACGTGGTGCCGATGACCCGCGCTCGCTTCGCGAGCAGTTTGCCGATGTTGAGCTCGCCCTTGATACCGCCCTGCATCCCGATGATGACGAGCTGTCCGTCGCTGGCCAGGGCGTCGATGTTGCGGTCCAGGTAGGCCGCGCCCATGATGTCGAGGATCACGTCCGCGCCGTCGGTTTCGTCGCGCAGCCGCGCGACGAAGTCTTCGTCGTGGTAGTTGATCGTGATGTCGGCGCCCAGCTCGCGGCAGAAGTCGAGCTTCTCCGCCGAGCCGGCGGTGACGGCCACCCGGGCCCGGAGCGCCCGCGCGATTTGGATCGCGTGGCTGCCGATGCCGCTGGCCCCGCCGTGCGCGAGCAGGAGTTGTCCCTCGCCCAGGCCCGCGGTGAGCACCAGGTTCGACCACACCGTGCAGGCCACTTCCGGCAGCCCGGCGGCGTCGACGAGGTCCACACCGGAGGGAATCGGCAGCACCTGGCCGGCGGGAACGGCGACGTATTCGGCGTATCCCCCGCCGGCGAGCAGCGCGCAAACCTCTTGCCCCACAGACCATTCCGTGACGTCATCGCCGACCTCGGTGATGACGCCGGACACCTCCATGCCGATGGTTTCGCTGGCGCCCGGCGGGGGCGGGTACTTGCCGGCGGCCTGCAGCACGTCCGCGCGGTTCACGCCGGCGGCGGCCACCTTGATCACCACCTCGCCGGGCCTGGCGGATACGTCGGCGACTTCTTGCCAGGAAAGTTGGTCGGAGGATTCGGCGACGATGGCGCGCATGGTGGCCACGCTACCCAGTGCCGCTACCCTGATCAGCGGTGGCGTGGCAGAGCGGCCTAATGCACTCGCCTTGAAAGCGAGAGACGGCTAAAACCGTCCGGGGGTTCAAATCCCTCCGCCACCGCCCTCGTCATTCGACACTCTGGTGCAGCGTCGGCGCGTAGCGCAGCACCGCGCCCACGCCGTCGGCCGGGGAGATCCGCTCGTCGGTCCGCACCAGCGCCGCGCCGACCGAGATCGCGGATACCGGCAGCGCCTCGTCGGCCCGCAGCGTCTTGGCGGGGGCGGCGCCCTGCTCGGACAGCACGTTTTCGTTGGGGGCGACGACCGTCAGGCCCTCGTCGGCAACCACGGTGGCGTCGCCGATGTCGCCGATGATCAGCGTCTCCACCGCGCCTTGGCGCAGCGCCGAGCAGACCGGACCGAGTCCTTCGGCCGCCAGCCCCGACTGCCGCCCGATCTCGGCGGTAAATCGTTGTGCCGCATCGTCGATGGTCCGCAGCTGGCGCTTGATGAATTCTTCTTCGATGGCCTGCTCGATCTCGCCGAAGCCGTGGCCGCTGTGCCGCGCTCCGACCTCGAGTGCCACCGCGCGGTCGTGCAGCCGTTCCGGCAGCGCGGCCAGCAGGTCCGAGCGCGATCGCACCTCACCCACCACGAAGATCACCTCGATCGCCTTGTCGTCGGCAAGCTCGGCGACGCGATCGGCGACCGCGCGTACGTTCTTGCGGGCGGCCTCGTCGGTGCGCAACTGGGGGTCGCCGTATCCGGCGGTCTCGGCCCCCGCGGCCTTGTGCACGGGGTAGCCGCCGCCGTCGACGGTCTCGGTGCGCAGTGTCCCGCCCATATGGGTCGTGATGTCGGCGCCGCTGTGGTCGACGACCACCAGGACATAGTCGGGGTGATCGAAGCTCTGCTCCAGAATCGGTACCAGGTAAGGCAATTCGGATACCCGAATGACGGTGGCGGCGGCGGGGCGGGCCAGATGCTCATTGATCACCACACCGTCGGCGCTGGCGATCACCGCCCTCCCGCTTCGGCCGATCGGGGGCCGCAGGTTCATCACCGCGTCCTCGATCGCGTCGATCACCGTCGCGCCGGCACGCGAGCGTTGGAGGTCCTCTTTAATCGCCCGCCACTTGAGCTCGAGTTGAGCCTCGGCGTCATGGGTGTCGTGCGAGTCGTCGAAATACACCGAAACGAAGGGCCCCGGTGCGTCCAGCAGTTTGCGGAAGCGTTGCGAGTCCATGCCTTGTTGGTTGCCCCGCGAGCGGAAGCACAAACACCGTTAGCTTCGATCGCCCTCGCTGTCGTCGAAGAAATGCCAGTCGCCGTCGTGCTCGACTTCCATGCGCCAGCCGAGCTCGCTGTTGTCAGCCTTGTTGTCGACGAACCATGCGTGTGCGTCGCCGGCGCTGTCGATGTCTTTGGTCGCGACGACGTCGCCTTTCGGGTTGAGCACTCGATAGGTAGCCATGACGGCAGGGTTCCCACTGCCGTGGTCGTTAACCCGCGGGGATTGCGGCGGTGATCGTGTCCAGCAGGGCCGTATACCGGCGGGCTTCCGGATCCCGTCCGGGCTTGCCGCTGCTCACCACGCCGGCCGCCAGCCCGCGCGCGGGGTCGGCCCAGACCGCGATGTTCACCAGGCCCAGGTTGCCGAAGGCGTGCGGGGCGTTGCGCCCGAACGGCCCCCACCGGTTGGTGCCGAGGATGTAGCCGGTGCCCCACCGGGCCGGTTGCAGCCCGACCGCGAAATCCGGTCGCAGCCTTCGGCATTCGGCTATCGCGCCGTACATGGTCTCCGGACTGATGACCCGCACACCGTCGAGTTCGCCTCCACGTCGCCAGATCTCGGCGAACCGCGACATCTCCTGTGCGTTCGACACGGTGTTGGACGACGGGATGATGGTGGTCAGAAACAGCGGGGTGTTCGTGTACGGGATGATCTCGTGCACGGTTCCGCCGATCGCCTTGCGGAAGATCTGGGCGACCACCGGCGGAAGCGTTCGCCCGGTGGCGTGACTCGGCGCCACCAGCGGCAGGTCCTTCTCGGCAACGCCGAAGTTGGTCCAGCGGAAGCCGAGTGGGTCGAGGATCTCGGTGGCCAGGATTTCGCGAATTTCCTTGCCGGTGGCCCCGTACACGATCTCGCGCATCAGCGGACCCCAGGTCAGCGCGTGGTACATGTGGAACAGCCCGGGGCGGTAGAGAGGCCGCAATTCGCCGAGCTTCTGCTGCGCGTATTCGTGGTCGTCGGCGCGCTTGACGTCCGGGCGCGGGCCGGTCGGGAACGGCAGCCCGGCGCTGTGCGTCATCACATGTCGGATGGTGATCCGATGCTTGCCGTGGCTGGTGAAGGTGGGGATGTAGTCGCAGACCCGGTCGTCGAGTGAGAAGACGCCACGCTCGGCGAGCATGTGCACCACGGTCGCCGCCATTCCCTTGGCCGCCGAGTACACGCAGAACGGGGTGTCGGGTGTGACGGGGATCTGCTCGGCGTCGGGCGGGTCGCTCGGGGCGTTGCCCCAGCCGTGGCCGATCGCGCGGTTGAGCACGACGCGCCCATGCCGGCGGATGCACAGCTGGATGGCGGGATGGAAGCCGGCCCGGTACCAATGCCGCGCGGCCTGCCAGATCCGGTCGATTGCGGCACTGTCGATTTCGGAGTGGTCTTCGGCGCCGATCGTCGTCACCGCGTCCAGATCGGCCGGGACGCGGATCTTGCCGTCAGGAGTCACCTCAGCGAGGGTACGTGTCGCCGTCCTACTCCCCGGTGAACTGCGGCGGACGCTTGGCGAACGTCGCCGAGATGCCCTCGGTCAGGTCCTTGGACGGCAGGAAGGCGGCGTTCCAAGCGGCCACATACCGCAGGCTCTCCGAGACGGCCGCAATGCGCTGCTGGTCGAGGACGTCCTTGATGCCGTGCACGGTCAGCGGGGGATTGGCGGCGATCTCCGCGGCGGTGGCGTGGGCGGCGGCGAGCGTGGCCTCGGCGTCGGCGTACACGTCGTTGACCAGCCCGATCTTCTCGGCGCGGGCCGCGTCGATGTCCTTGCCGGTCAGCGCCAGCTCACGCAGGTGCCCGTCGTTCAGGATCAGCGGCAGGCGGGCCAGGCTGCCGACGTCGGCGACGATGGCGAGCTTGACCTCGCGCACCGAGAACTTGGCGTCGGAGCTGGCGTAGCGGATATCCACCGCCGAGATCAGGTCGACGCCGCCGCCGATGCACCAGCCGTGCACCGCGGCGATGGTGGGGGTCCGGCAGTCGGCGACCGCGCTGATCGCGCCCTGCATGCGCTTGACCTCGCGGTGGAATTCCGCCCGCGGTCGCGCCGAGGCGCCCTCACCCAGCACCGCTGACAGCGTCCCGCCCATCGCGGCGAGGTCCAGGCCGTAGCTGAAGTTGCGGCCCGAACCGGTCAAGACGATGGCCCGCACCTCGGGGTCGGCGTCCAAGTCCGGAAAGAGTTCGGGGAGCTCGGACCAGAATGCGGGCCCCATCGCGTTGCCCTTCCCCGGCCCGATCAGCGTCACCTGGGCGACGTGGTCTTTCTTCTCCACGGTGACGGATTCATATGCTTGCGCCATATCGAGACCGTAGCGTGGCGAATATGGCTCCTGACTTGCGACCCGGCCCGCATTCCCCGCCGACCGACGAGCTGCACAGCGCCGAGGACACCCTGGGTGTGCTGCAGCGGGTCCTGCACACCGTCGCCACCGATGACCTGTCGCGACGGACGCCCTGCGCGGATTTCGATGTGGCACAGCTGACCGGGCACCTGCTCAGTTCGATCAGGGCTCTCGGCGGCATGGTGGGCGCCGAAATTCCCGAGCCCGCCGACGGCGATTCGGTGGAACGGCAGGTGGTCGCCGCGGCGCGGCCGGCCTTGGACGCCTGGCACCGCCACGGCCTGGGCGGGTCGGTGCCGTTTGGCACGGGCGAGATGCCCGCCAAGAGCGCGTGCGGCGTCCTGTCGATCGAATTCCTGGTACACGCCTGGGATTACGCGGCCGCGACGGGGCGCAAGGTTGACGCCCCGGAGCCGCTGTCCGAGTACGTGCTGGGGCTGGCCCGCCAGATCATCAGGCCGGAGTTGCGGGGCGTCGCCGGATTCGACGACCCGGTCGACGTGCCCGCTGACGCCGGCGCGCTCGAACAGTTGGTCGCGTTCACCGGCCGCAATCCGGCGAGATAGTCGGCTCTTCGGCTTTCGCCCCGTCGAGTGTGAAGCCTGGGCTTTGAGTGTGAAGCCACGGCGGGTCCGCGCGGCGTGTCGTCGCCCTGGACGCACAGTCAAGGCCGTCAGTGCACACTCGACGGCGCGGCTCGGAAGCTAGACGCGTTCCAGGTAGAAGTAGTAGTACTTGCCGTTGTCCCGAACGCCCTTGCCGTTCATGATGCCCATCACGGCGTTGTCGTCGATCTTCTTGAAGTGATCGTGCACCGGCTGGCCGTCGTAGACCATGGTGGCGGTGACCTCCCCGCGGAAGTCCTCCAGCCACAGGCTGGCCTCACCCTTGCCCATTTCCACGTTCGAGAATTTGTTGCCGTCGGCGTCCAGGCAGACCAGCGGCTGCACGTCGCTGACGGATTTGAACGTCTTGCCGAACCACCCGGCCTTTTCCAGCTGGCCGTTCATTTTGTGGCCGGTCTGGAACTCGCCACCCTTCCATTCGCCGAGCATTTCCTCGAGCGCCGCGGGTGAAAGTTCTACCCAGAATTCGTCGAGCTCGGAATCCGCGATGTCGCCGCTGCGCTCTTTGAACTCGGTGAACTTCTTGCGCGCGAGGTCCACGGGGCGACTCCTTAGGGTTCGGTGCGGGCAATCCAGTCGCAGGCAAAACGCAGCAGGGCGTCGTTTTCCTCCGGCGCACCAATGGTGACACGGATGCCTTCGGACGCGAACGGCCGCACCACCAGTCGCGCGTCGGCGGCCTGCTCGGTGAAGTCCATGGTGCGCGACCCGAGCGGCAGCCAGACGAAGTTCGACTGCGACGGCGGCAGCTCGAACCCGGCGCCGCGCAGGGTGTCGCTCACGCGGGTGCGTTCGAGGACCAGCGCGTCGGTGCGGGCCATCAGCTCGTCGGAGGCCTCCAGCGACGCGATGGCGGCCGCCTGGGCGACGTTCGTCACCGCGAACGGCATGACGACCTTGTCCAGCGCCGTGATCAGGTCGGGGTGGGCGACCGCATATCCGACCCGCAAGCCCGCCAACCCGTAGGCCTTCGAAAAGGTCCGCAGCACAACGACATTGCTGTGGGTGAAAGCCAGCTCCAGGCTGTTGGGCAGCATGCCGTCGCGGACGTACTCGACATAGGCCTCGTCGATGGCGATCAGGATGTGCGGCGGCACGGCGGCGACGAAACGGGCCAGCGCGTCGGGGTCGACGACCGTGGACGTCGGATTGTTGGGGTTGCAGACGAAAATCAGCCGGGTGCGGTCGGTGATCGCGGCGAGCATCGCGTCGAGGTCATGCGTGTGGTCGGTCAACGGCACCGGGACGGTCGTCGCGCCCGACACCTGGATGATGGGCAGGTAGCACTCGAAGCTGCGCCAGCCGATCATCACCTCGTCGCCGGCCGCGGCGGTGATCTGAGCCAACTGCTGGCACAACGTGACCGAACCGCTGCCGACGGCGATGTGCTCGGGGGCGACACCGGAACCCAGGTGCATGGCCAGCGCCGCCTTGAGGTCCACGCTGGCGTTGTCCGGGTAGCGGTTGACGATGGCAATGGCGCGCTCGATCGCCGCATGCACGCTGGGCAGCGGGCCGTAAACGGTCTCGTTGCTGGCCAGTTTTATGGACCCCGGCACGTTCTTGCCGGGCACATACACTGGCAGTCCGGCCAGTTCGGAGCGCAGGCGGGCGGTCACTTCGACAGTTTATGTCCCAACTGTGTACAGTATGGCCGGTTCCGCGAGACCGGAAAGGGGTCGGTACCCTCAGAAAGTCCAAAGGGAGGCGTGCCAGAGCGGCCGAATGGGGCTCACTGCTAATGAGTTGTCCCCCTCAAAGGGGACCGGAGGTTCAAATCCTCTCGCCTCCGCTGGGTCCTTGAACGGAACGCGGAACCACAACTGAAGAACAAGCGCCCGTAGCTCAACGGATAGAGCATCTGACTACGGATCAGAAGGTTAGGGGTTCGAATCCCTTCGGGCGCGCTCAGTCATTTCGTGCGCAAACGCGGTTCCTCGCGCGCCGGTCTGCGCGTAAATTCATCGGCCTCGGGCAACAGTTAAGTTCCGTGCGAACATCGGAGTTGAGTCGTGGCCCGCGTCACCACAATCCTCGCCGCCCTGGTAATCGCCTCCAGCGCCTCGATGACGTCTGGTTGCGGTTGCAGCACAAGCGCATTAGGCGTCACCACTTGCGCCTTGTCGTAAGCGGTCGAATTCTGTTGCGCCCTCGGGTTTGACGGAACCCGGGGAGCGCTGCGCTAGCGTCCCCCGAACGGCCCGCCGAATGGCCCCCGACGCGGCGGCTCGGTCACGGTTTGGGTGACGGTGCTGGTCTCGGTGCTCGGCGTAACGGTGACCGTGCTGGGCGAGACCGTCGTCGTGCCCGTGTCGGTGCTCGTCGGTGGGACGGTCTCGGTAGGCCCGCCGCCACCGCCGTCGTGCCGGGGCGCCTCCGTTGTCGTGGTGGTCACCGGTGCGGTGGTGGAGGGTGCCGGCGTTGTCGTCGTTGCCGGGGCGGGCGCCGGCGAATTGCCCGCAAGCTTGACCGCCGCGAAGACGATCACGCCGAGCAGTAGCGCACCGATGGCGCCGGCGGCGACCAGCGCTGCCGGGCGGCGGTACCAGGGCGTCGGGGGCTCGGGCGGTTCGGGCGCGCCGTCGTAGGAGCCGCCGTACCGCGCGGCCGCGGTGGGTTCGGAGTAGTAGTCCGGTTCCTCGGGATAGGGCGGCACGAGACGAATCGTAGTAGGTCAGTCCTCGTTGTCGATGAGGCGCAGCGCCCGCTCGAACAGATGCACGGTGGCGGCGTGCAATTGGTCGCCGACCTCCTTCTCCGCCTTTCCCGCGCAGGCCCGGGCCAGCGTCCCCTCGATCACGATGCCGAGCTTGAAGCAGGCCAGCACCGTGTACCAGGCGATGTGTGACAGGTCACGGGTCGTGTTGGCGGCGTAGTGGTGAAACAGCTCGTCGGTGCTGGCCAATCCGTCCTGCCCGCCCAGGGCGTGGCTGAACACGGCCGAACCGTCGGGCTGGCGCCAGGTGGTGAGCAGCCAGCCCAGGTCGAGCAGCGGGTCACCGATCGTGCACATCTCCCAATCGACGATCGCGACCACGTCTGGCCCCGTGCGCGAGAACATCACGTTGGCCGCGTGGTAGTCGCCGTGCATGATGCCCGGCGTCCAGTGCGTCGGCCGGTGCCGGTCCAACCAGCCCGACACCTCCTCGATGCCGGGGATCTGCGGTCCCGGATAGCCGTCGTAGTCGTTGTAGGACTCCAGCTCCGAAAGCCAGCGCGGCACCTGGCGTTCCAAAAAGCCCTCCGGCTTGCCGAATTCGGCGAGGCCGACCGCGACATGGTCGACGGCACCGAGCTTGGCCAGCGCGTCGGCCATCGACAGGCCCATGCCGTGCCGCACCGTGGCGTCACCGGCGTGCAGCGGCGGCAGACCCTCGCCGGCGTTGAAGCCGTCGACCGGATCCATCAAGTAGAAGACCGCATCGCCCAGCACGGCGGGGTCCTCGCAGACGGCAATCAGGTGTGGATGGGGCACGTCCGAACCAGCCAGTGCGGCAAGGACTTTCGTCTCCCGTAAGATCACGCTGTTGCTGCGCGGACGCAGGTGCCGCGGGCCGCGTCGCAGCACGTAGGGCCGCCCGGCCCTGCTGAACCGCAGCATGACGTTCTGCGTTCCGCCGGTGACGTTGGAGACGTCTTGCAACGGGCCCTCGCCGAGCCCCTGCCCGGACATCCATTCCGCTACGGCTTCCAGATTCACCGGGTCCACTCGTCAGCCCTTCGGGTGTGGCGTGTATCGGACGGTCTGCGCATGGATCATGCCGTCGCGGAACACGAAGGTATCGACACCGTCGTCGACCCGGTTGGCGGTCGAATCGGCGGCCCATTCCAGGAACAGCACATCATCGTCGAACAGCTGGGTCTTCAAGTCCCAGTTGGCATCCGGCAGGTCGGCGAGCAGTTGCGCGAACACCTGGCGGATCGCCTGCTTGCCACGCGCCACGCCGGCGGGGCTGATCAGCACGGACTCCTCGGCGTAGTCGACGAGGATTTCGTCTAGGTCGCCCGCGGCCAGCGCCGTGCCGTGGTGGGCGAACACCTCCCGCGGCGTACGCGATTGGGTGGGTGTCATGGCACTCCCTTGCAACCTGTGGACAGTCTGGGAAAAAGACTAGGGCAGGGTCGACGGGAGGCGTCCGGTGGCGGCGGCTGGAAGGATAGTGTGCGTAACTTACTTTCTGGGGAAGGGAACTGGCGATGCCGCGGACCGACAACGATTCCTGGGAAATCACCCAAAGCGTCGGCGCGACCGCGCTCGGTGTTGCCGCAGCCCGCGCCGCGGAGACCGAGAGCGAGAACCCGCTGATCAACGACCCGTTCGCGCGGGTGTTCGTCGACGCCGCGGGCGAGGGGATGTGGAGCATCTACGCCGATCCGGCGCTGCTGGCCAGGGCGGGCGACATCGAACCGGATCTGCGGGCGCGGCTACAGCTGATGGTCGACTTCATGGCCACCCGGACGGCGTTCTTCGACGAGTTCTTCCTGGACGCGGCCGACGCCGGGATTCGCCAGGTGGTGATTCTGGCGGCCGGACTGGACGCGCGCAGCTGGCGGCTGCCGTGGCCCGACGGCACGGTCGTGTATGAGCTCGACCAACCCAAGGTGCTGGAATTCAAATCCACCACCCTGCGCGAGCACGGCGCGAAGCCGACCGCGCAACTGGTCAACGTGCCGATCGACCTGCGTCAGGATTGGCCGAAAGCGTTGCAGGAAGCGGGGTTCGACCCGTCCCTACCGGCGGTCTGGTCGGCCGAAGGGCTCGTACGCTACCTGCCGGCGCAGGCACAGGACTTGCTGTTCGAGCGGATAGATGCGTTGAGTGTCGAGGGCAGCCGGGTGGCGTCCAACGTGCCCGCCTCGGGTTTCACCGACCCCGACCGGGTGCAGCGCCAGCGCGAGGACATGCGACGCATGCGGGCCGCGGCCGCCGAGCTGGTCAACGCCGAGATCACGGACTTCGACGAGCTCTGGTACGCGGAGGAGCGCACGCCCGTCGACGGCTGGTTGCGCGACCGCGGCTGGGACGTCGCGACCGCGACGTTCGCGGAGTTGATGGCCCGGTACGGCCGCCGGATCCCGCCGGGCGCGGAGGATTCGATGCCACCCACCCTCTATGTGTCCGCGCAGCGGCGAGCGCCGCAGCCCGAACGCTGAGACCGAAAGTGCCGCTGATGATTAACGGCTCAGGCGCGTTTATTCGAGTCTGAACATCGCCAGTCGGGGCGAATACTCAAATTAGCTGAGCTCATCCGGGGCGCGCGGCTTTTCCGGCGTCGACGGTGCGGGTCGCCGTTTGGCGCGCCAACCACCTCTGACGTGCCGGGATATGCCGACAAGTACTGCCGCATAACCCATTGCATGTTTAGACATAAGTCGAATGGGTAACTTCACGTCCACGAGAAAACTTCTTCTCGATCACAATGGAGGTCACGATGCGTGGCAGCGGGATCATCGGAACGGTTGCTTTGGTGTGGTTGCTGATCGGAGCCTTCGCGGCGTGGCAACGGGATTACTTCAAAAACGACCAAACGACATGCGCCTCCGCGGGCACGGTTGCGGTGACCGTGATCGCCGGACCGTTGAATTACTTTGGCGTCAACCCGAAAGTCGCGGATTGCCATCTGCCGCAACCAAGTTCAATGCCATCGGTCAACCTCTAACCCTCACCGAAGGAAGTCGAAATGGTTATCTTAGGAATTGTCCTGCTTGTTCTCGGGTATTTCTTCCACGTACCCGTGCTGACCACGCTAGGCATCGTGCTGTTGGTGATTGGCGCGATCCTTTGGATTCTGGGCTCGATCGGCCGTCCGGTCGGCGGCAGGCGCTACTGGTATTAACCCTGCTGCCGAAACCGCGAACGCGCGCCGGCCCCCCCCCGGGCGCCGGGGGGTTTACACGGGGCGGCAATGGTTGTGGTATGCCCCGCGCAAGAGGGCGCCGCGAAAGGTGGGGTTGTAGGCCCCCCCCGGCCGCCGCAGTGTG
>NZ_LZHT01000109.1 GCF_001667315.1 Mycobacterium sp. 852002-10029_SCH5224772 | reverse complement strand
GCTGCAGACTGGTCAGCCGCTGCATCCCGATCATCGTCAAGGCATCCGCGGGCCAGTCCAGCCCCAAGTCGCGCGCCTGTTTGTTGAACGGACGCTTGCGCACGAGCATCAGATTGCGGGTGCTGAACAGGGGACGCCCGAGGCGGTACAACCCCACCGGCACCAACTCGTCGCTGCCGTACCTGGTGAGGTCGCGCCGGAGCAGATCGAGATATGCGAACCGCGTGTCGTGATCGGTCACGGCCAAAACTGCCCCTTACTCCCGCATGCCAGTAGTACCGGTAGAGAGCCTAAACGTCCGTCAATGTCGTCAATGCGTTTCGCAGTCTATCCGGCTCCGGCGGCTCAGCGACTTCGCTCTGCCGGAACGTCGGGGACACACCGTCCCGAGCGGGCGAACTCTTCCAACAGATCGACGGCGCGGCCTGCGCTGTCGGCGGGCTTGCTCATCCGGGTCGCCAGCTCACGCGCGCGGCTGAGGTATTCCGGGGCAAGGATTTTTCGCAGGTCTTCCACCAGCGTTTCGGGCGTGGTGGCCGAAAACCGCCGGGAGGCGCCCACCTTCAGTTGCTTGACACGCGACCCCCACATCGGCTGGTCGCCGGCCGTCCAGAGGATCAGCGAGGGGATCCCCGCGCGCAGGCCGGCGGCCGTGGTGCCCGAGCCGCCGTGATGAACGACCGCGCGACAGGCGGGGAATACCTTCGTGTAATTGACCACGCCGACGACCTTGACGTGATCCAACTGGGGGACGTCGCTGAAGTCGCTCCAACCGGAGCAGATCAACGCCCGCTCCCCCAACTTCGCGCACGCGGCGCCGATCATCTTGACCGTCTCGGCGGGCGATTCGGCGACCGGCATACTGCCGAAACCAAAGCAGATCGGGGGCGTGCCCTGGGCGATCCACGATGCGACCTCGTCGTCGGCGTCCGTCGTCAACTCCATGGTGAGCGTGCCGACGAAGGGGCGCTGGG
>NZ_LZHT01000108.1 GCF_001667315.1 Mycobacterium sp. 852002-10029_SCH5224772 | reverse complement strand
TCCGAGGGCATCGCCCAGGCGTGGCGCAACATCGTCTTCGGAGAGGCCGACATCGCCATCTGCGGTGGTGTCGAGACCCGGATCGAAGCGGTGCCGATCGCGGCCTTCGCCCAGATGCGGATCGTGATGTCGACCAAGAACGACGACCCGGTAGGCGCCTGTCGCCCGTTCGACCGCGACCGCACCGGCTTCGTGTTCGGCGAGGCCGGCGCGCTCATGGTCATCGAAACCGAGGAGCACGCCAAGGCCCGTGGGGCCAACATCTTGGCCCGCATCATGGGGGCCAGCGTCACCTCCGACGGCTACCACATGGTGGCCCCGGACCCCAACGGCGAACGCGCCGGGCACGCCATGTCACGCGCGATCCAGCTCGCCGGCCTGTCCCCCGGCGACATCGACCACATCAATGCGCACGCCACCGGCACCTCGGTGGGTGACCTCGCCGAGAGCAAGGCCATCAACAACGCGCTGGGCAGCCACAAGCCGGCGGTCTACGCGCCCAAGGCGGCCCTGGGCCACTCGGTCGGCGCGGTCGGTGCCGTCGAATCGATCCTGACCGTGCTCGCGCTGCGCGACCAGGTGGTTCCGCCCACGCTGAACCTGGAAAACCTCGACCCCGAAATCGACCTGGACGTCGTCGCGGGCAAACCACGCCCGGGCAACTACGAGTACGCGATTAACAACTCGTTCGGGTTCGGCGGACACAACGTGGCCATCGCCTTCGGGCGGTACTAATCCGAGCAACACCGGAATATCAGGAGACTGCGATGACTATCACGGCCCCCGAGGCGGTCGGCGAGTCGCTCGACCCGCGCGACCCGCTGTTGCGCTTGAGCAACTTCTTCGACGAAGACAGCGTCGAACTGCTGCACGAGCGTGACCGCTCCGGCGTGCTTGCCGCCGCCGGGACCGTGAACGGTGTGCGCACCGTCGCGTTCTGCACCGACGGCACCGTGATGGGCGGCGCGATGGGCATCGAGGGGTGCACCCACATCGTCAACGCCTACGACACCGCCATCGAGGAGCAGAGCCCGATCGTGGGCATCTGGCACTCCGGCGGCGCCCGGCTGGCCGAGGGTGTGAAGGCACTGCACGCGGTGGGCCTGGTGTTCGAAGCCATGATTCGGGCTTCGGGCTACGTTCCGCAGATCTCGGTGGTCGTCGGCTTCGCGGCCGGCGGCGCCGCCTACGGGCCCGCGCTGACCGACGTCGTCGTCATGGCGCCGGAAAGCCGGGTGTTCGTCACCGGCCCGGACGTGGTGCGCAGCGTCACCGGCGAGGACGTCGACATGGCCTCGCTGGGCGGTCCCGAGACCCACCACAAGAAGTCCGGGGTGTGCCACATCGTCGCCGACGACGAGCTCGACGCCTACGAGCGCGGCCGCCGGCTGGTCGGATTGTTCTGCCAGCAGGGCCATTTCGACCGCAACAAGGCCGAGGCCGGCGACACCGACATCCACGCGCTGCTGCCCGAGTCGGCGCGGCGGGCCTACGACGTGCGCCCGATCGTGACCGCGATCCTCGACGACGAGACGCCGTTCGACGAGTTCCAGGCCAACTGGGCGCCGTCGATGGTGATCGGGCTGGGCCGGCTGTCCGGCCGCACGGTCGGCGTGCTGGCCAACAACCCCCTGCGCCTCGGCGGCTGCCTGAACTCCGAAAGCGCCGAGAAGGCGGCACGTTTCGTGCGCCTGTGCGACGCGTTCGGCATTCCGCTGGTGGTCGTCGTCGACGTGCCGGGCTACCTGCCCGGTGTCGACCAGGAGTGGGGCGGCGTGGTGCGCCGCGGCGCCAAGCTACTGCACGCCTTCGGCGAGTGCACGGTCCCGCGTGTCACCCTGGTCACCCGAAAGACCTACGGCGGGGCTTACATCGCGATGAACTCCCGGTCGCTGAATGCGACCAAGGTGTACGCGTGGCCGGACGCCGAGGTCGCGGTGATGGGCGCCAAGGCCGCCGTGGGCATCCTGCACAAGAAGAAGCTGGCGGCCGCGCCCGATCACGAGCGCGAGGCGCTGCACGACGAGCTGGCCGCCGAGCACGAGCGGATCGCGGGGGGCGTGGACAGCGCCATCGAGATCGGCGTGGTCGACGAGAAGATCGACCCGTCGCACACCCGCAGCAAGCTCACCGAGGCGCTCGCCCAGGCGCCCGCTCGCCGCGGCCGCCACAAAAACATCCCGCTGTAGTCACCTGCTCGCCAGGTCGCGAGCGTAACGCCACCGCGAAAAAACGCGCCAAAAGTCGCCGCCACGTTACGCTCGCGCGGTGGTCGACGATCGTCGCGTGAGTCTCTCCGCGCCGGCAATGCTGGACGTCGCACTCGAGGAAGCGCGGGCCGGGCTGGCCGAGGGTGGCATTCCCATCGGCGCCGCCCTGTTCGCCACCGACGGCACCCTGCTCGGGCGCGGCCGCAATCGCCGGGTGCAGCAAGGGGATCCGTCGTTGCATGCCGAGCTCGACGCGTTCCGCGCGGCGGGCAGACAGCGCGACTACCGGTCCACCGTCATGGTGACGACGCTCTCGCCGTGCTGGTTTTGCAGTGGGCTGGTGCGCCAGTTCAACATCGGCGCGCTGGTGGTCGGCGAATCCCGAACGTTCAGCGGCGGGCACGAATGGCTGGCGCAACACGGCGTGACCGTCACCGTGATCGGCGACGCGCGCTGCACGCGGCTGATGTCCGCCTTCATCGCCGATCACCCCGATGTGTGGCACGAGGACATCGGACAAGCGCCCTAACCGAACCGCGCCACAAACTCCTCGGCCACCGGCACGGCCCTGTCCCGATCGCGGGGCACCAACCCGATCCGGGTCCGCCGGTCGAGGATGTCGGAGACGTCCAGCGCGCCCTCATGGGTGATCGCGTATTCGAATTCCGCTCGGGTGACGTCGATTCCCTCGACGGCCGGCTCGGTCGGTCGATCGCAGGCGGCGGTGGCGACGACCTTGGGCGCCTCGGCGCCGTAGCGCGACACCAGCGACTCCGGCAGCCCGACGTCCGGCGTCGCGGTGATCCCGGGGTTGGCCGGCGCCCCGATCAGCGGCAGGTTCCGGGTCTGGCATTTCTTGGCGCGCAGCCGCCGCACCCGGTTGGCGCGGTCCAGCACGTCTTGTGCCATGTAACGGTATTCGGTCAGCTTGCCGCCGATCACGCTGATCACCCCGGACGCCGATTCGACGACCGCGTGTTCGCGCGAAACGTCGGCGGTGCGGCCCTCACCGGTGTCGATCAGCGGCCGCAGCCCGGCGTAGGCGCCGACCACGTCGGCCGCCCTGAGCCCGGTCCCCAACGCGGTGTTCACCGTGTCGAGCAGGAACGTGATCTCGTCGACCGACGGTTCGGGCACATCCGGGATCGGACCGGGAGCGGCTTCGTCGGTCAGCCCCAAATAAACCCGGCCCAGTTGTTCGGGCATGGCGAACACGAAGCGGTTGAGTTCCCCGGGGATCGGAATCGTCAGCGCCGCAGTCGGATTGCCGAAGGTGCGCGCGTCGAACACCAGGTGGGTGCCGCGGCTGGGCCGCAGCCGCAACGACGAGTCGATCTCCCCCGCCCACACCCCGGCCGCGTTGATGACCGCGCCCGCCGTAACGACGAACGATTCCCCGTCGCGCGCATCGGTCAGCCGCACCGAGGTTCCGGTGGCCTCCGACGCGGTCACGTGGGTGAGGATCCGCGCGCCGTGCTGCGCCGCGGTGCGCGCGACGGCGGTGACCAGGCGGGCGTCGTCGATCAATTGCCCATCGTAGGCCAAAAAGCCGCCATCCAGGCCGTCACGGCGCACGGTCGGGGCCATCTCCACGACGCGTCGCGCCGAAATCCGGCGCGAGCGGGGCAGTGTCGCCGCCGGTGTGCCGGCGAGGAACCGCAACGCGTCACCGGCCAGGAACCCGCCGCGCACCAGCGCCCGCTTGCTCGGGCTCATCGACGGCAGCAGTGGCACCAGTTGCGGCATCGCACGAACGAGGTGAGGGGCGTTGCGCGTCATCAGGATTCCGCGCTCGATGGCGCTGCGCCGGGCGATGCCCACGTTGCCGGTCGCCAGGTAGCGCAGGCCGCCGTGGACGAGTTTGGAACTCCAGCGGCTGGTCCCGAACGCCAGATCGTGTTTTTCCACCAGCGCCACCCGCAACCCCCGCGCCGCGGCGTCCAGCGCGATCCCGGCGCCGGTGATGCCGCCGCCGATCACGACGATGTCCGGCGACTCGCCCTCGGAGAGCGCGGTCAGGTCGGCGGCGCGCCGCGCGGCGTTCAGGGCGGTCGGGTCAGGGATCACGACAGATATCCGTTCAGCGAGTGGGCAAGTTCGGCGGCCAGTGCGTCGCCGCCGAGCATCGGTTCGACGATCCGGGCCGACTGGATGGCCGACTGCGCGATCAGCAACACCATGGTGGCCATCTGGACCGGGTCGCCGGAGCGCACGCTGCCGTTGCGCTGGGCGGCGCGCAGGCGGGCGGCCAGGGCCTCGATCAACATGCGCTGGCTGGTGCCGAGCCGTTCGGTGATGTACGTGGGCGCGAGCTGCGAGTGCAGCACCGACATCACCAGCCGGTCCTGGCGCAGCAGATCGGCCACCGTAACGATCTGTCGCACAAGGGATTCCCGGTCATCGCCGAGCAGGGGCGCGTCGCGCATCACGTCGGTCACGTGACGGGTCAAGAGCGCCGCGACGACCGAGTGCGTGTCCGGCCAGCGCCGGTACACCGTCGGCCTGCTGACACCCGCACGACGGGCGATCTCGGCGAGGGTCACCCGGTCCACGCCGAAATCGACCACGCAGCTGGCGGCCGCGGCGAGGATGCGCTCCCCGGTGTCCAGCTCGTTACGGATTGACAACATATGTAATACTGTAACGCATGACGCATCCCGACGCGCTCTCCCCGCCCATGAAATGGAACGCGTGGGGAGATCCCGCCGCGGCCAAGCCGCTCTCGGAAGGGATCCGGTCGTTGCTGGCGCAGGCCGTGGGGGTCGAGGGGTCCCCCGCGGCCGAACTGCAGCCCGACCAGGTGGAACTGCGCCCGTCGGCCCTCTCGCCGACGGACCGGGAGGCGCTGGCCGCCATCGTCGGTGCCGAGTATTGCCGCACCGCGGACCACGATCGGTTGCTGCGCGCCGGCGGCAAGTCCACCATCGACCTGCTCAACCGCAAGGATCGCGGGCCGCAGGACGCGCCCGACGCCGTGCTGCTGCCCGGCGATGAGGACGCCGTTGCCGCGATCCTGCGCTACTGCTCCGAGCATCGGATCGCGATCGTGCCGTTCGGCGGGGGCACCAGCGTGGTCGGCGGGCTCGACCCCGACCGCGCCGAGTTCGGCGCCGTCGTCTCGCTCGATCTGCGTCGATTCGATCGGCTGATCTCGCTTGACGAGGTCTCCGGCCAGGCCGTCTTCGAGGCGGGCGTCACCGGGCCGGACGCCGAACGACTGCTTGGCGCGCAAGGCTTTTCGCTCGGCCATTTCCCACAGAGCTTCGAGTACGCCACCATCGGCGGCTTCGCCGCGACCCGCTCCTCCGGGCAAGACTCGGCGGGCTACGGCCGGTTCAACGACATGGTGCGGGGGCTGCGGGTGATCACTCCGGTGGGCACCCTGGACTTGGGCCGCGCACCGGAATCCGCCGCGGGCCCCGACCTGCGTCAGCTGCTGATCGGCTCGGAAGGAACCCTGGGCGTCATCACCCGGGTGCGGCTGCGCGTCCACCGCGCGCCGGAAGCCGTGCGCTACGAGGCCTGGTCGTTCCCCGATTTCGCGACCGGCGCCGCGGCCCTGCGCGCCGTCACCCAAACTGCCACCGGCCCCACCGTCGTTCGGCTCTCCGACGAGGCGGAGACGGGCGTCAACCTGGCCACCACCGAGGCGATCGGCGAATCCCAGATCACCGGCGGATGCTTGGGCATCACGATGTTCGAGGGCACCGAGGAGCACGTCGCGAGCCGGCACGCCGAAACCTGCGCGCTGCTCACGGCCCGGGGGGGAACCTCGCTGGGCGAAGGCGCCGCGCGGGCGTGGGAGCACGGCCGGTTCGGCGCGCCCTATCTGCGCGACTCGCTGCTCGCGGCGGGGGCGCTGTGCGAAACCCTTGAGACCGCCACCGACTGGTCCAACGTTTCCGCACTCAAATCCGCTGTCACCCAAGCACTCACCGACGCGCTGGCCGAATCCGGTACCCCGGCGCTGGTGATGTGCCACATTTCGCACGTCTACCCCACCGGCGCGTCGTTGTACTTCACCGTCGTCGCGGGCCAACGCGGCAATCCGATCGAGCAGTGGAAGACGGCCAAGAAGGCCGCGTCGGATGCGATCATGGCCACCGGCGGGACCATCACCCACCACCACGCCGTCGGCGCCGACCACCGGCCGTGGATGCGCGACGAGATCGGCGAGTTGGGAGTGCAGGTGCTACGCGCGGTCAAGGCGACCCTGGATCCGGCCGGAATCCTCAATCCCGGCAAGCTGATTCCGTGACGTCCGCCGCGGGGCAAACGCACCGGCGCGAAATCGCCAAGGTGATCGCGCTGACCAACCCGGTCTCGGGGCACGGCGCCGCGGTACGCGCCGCCCAGCTCGCGATCGCCCGGCTGCACAAGCGGGGTGTGGAGGTCGTCGAAATCATCGGCGACGACGCCGAAGACGCGCGGCACCTGGTCGGCGCGGCGCTGGAGAAGGGCGCCGACGCGGTCATGGTGACCGGCGGCGACGGCGTCTTCTCCAACGCCCTGCAGGTGTTGGCGCGCACCGACGTTCCCGCCGGCATCGTCCCCGCGGGAACCGGCAACGACCACGCCCGTGAATTCGGCATCCCCACCCAGGATCCCGAGGCGGCCGCGGACATCATCGCCGACGGCTGGACTGAAACCATTGACCTGGGCCGGATTACGGACAGCGGTGGGGTGAGCAAATGGTTCGGCACCGTGGCGGCCACCGGCTTCGATTCGCTGGTCACCGATCGCGCCAACCGGATGCGCTGGCCGCACGGCCGGCTGCGCTATTACGTCGCGATGCTCGCCGAGCTTTCCCAGTTGCGGCTCTTGCCGTTTCGGATGGTGCTCGATGGCACCAGAGAGATCGACACCGACATCACGCTGGCCGCGTTCGGCAACACCCGCAGCTACGGCGGCGGGATGCGGATCTGTCCCACCGCCGATTACACCGATGGCCTGCTCGACATCACGATGGTGCATGAGGCGTCGCGCACCAAGCTGGTCCGTCTGTTCCCCACCGTGATGAAGGGCACCCACGTCAACCTCGACGAGGTGAGCACGACGCGGGCGCGATCTGTCCACGTCGAATGCCCCGGCATCAACGTCTACGCCGACGGCGACTTCGCCTGCGCGCTGCCGGCCGAGATCTCGGTGGTACCAGGCGCTCTGCAGATCCTGCGCCCCGCCCGGTAGCGATGCGCGCCGTGCAATAACCGCTGGCTCATCCGTGCGCTCACGAGGTTCATCGCGGGTTGCCGATCTCGTTACGGACATCATCGAGGTAATCGTCGTAGGCGGCGACGATGTCGTCGAGATCCAGTTGCTTTGGTAGGTCGTCGGGGCGCTGCCGCGCGGTCAGATAGGCCATGGTGGCGGCGATGACGCGAGTTTCGTCGGCATCGGGTCCGGCAATGCCCGCGATGACCTCTGGCGTAGCTCGCATCCGAATGGTCACACGTTCGTCGTCCTGGGCAACACGCACGAGGTAGTCGTGATCACCGAGTGCTTCGATTTCGGGGGTTTCGATATTTTTCATGGCAGTTCCTACTTCCCGAGTGGCTCGTTGCGCGCCGTGCGTCGTAGGCTGACCCGCGGCGCCGACGTCCCGAGGTGTGCACCCGCATGATCTATTTTACGGGCTATAATCATTTAAAAAAAGACCTGGTAAATGGCACGTGGGGCATGATCACCACGGCGGCACGCCGCCACAGCAACTGCTGGTGTGCGGCACGAACAAGGAACAGAGATGACCTGGCGTTGGCCGACTATCACTCGGAGGGTCGCGCCCAAGCGGCCCCCGCTCCTCATTTCCGTTCTGGCTCCGCGTCTCCTGAAACGGATCTCCAAGGCGAACGTGGCGATTTATCGCGCCAGCGATGGCCGCCTTGCCGGCCACGAGTTGGGGCTCCCACTGTGTCTGTTGACCACGACCGGCCGCAAGAGCGGGTTATCCCGAACCACTCCACTGATATTCATGCCCGACGGCGACCGACTGGTTCTGGTGGCGTCACAGGGCGGTCTGCCCAAACACCCAATGTGGTTTCTGAACCTGCGCGCGAACCCCGATGTGCGCGTCCAGATCCGGGCACAGACGCTCAGCATGCATGCCCGCGTCGCTGACGAGACGGAACGCACCCAACTGTGGCCGCGACTCATCGCACACAACCCGCGGTGGGCCAGATACCAATCGTGGACCGACCGGGTGATTCCGGTGGTGATCTGCGAACCGATCTAGCCCCCGCCGAGCAGACACAAAAGCAGAAAACCTAGCCGACCCCCCGGCTCAGCCAACTCACTTCGCCGCCGTCACCGCCGTCGCGGTAGGCCTCGAGCGCCTCGTCCCAGGCGGTGCCCAGCACGGAATCCAGTTCGGCGGCCAGGGTGTCGGCGCCCTGGGCCATCATCGACCGCAGGCGCATCTCCCCGACCATGACGTCGCCGTTGGCGCTCATCGCCCCGCTCCACAGGCCGAGTTGCGGGGTGTGGCTGAAGCGATGGCCGTCGACACCGGGGCTGGGGTCCTCGGTGATCTCGAATCGCAGCACGGACCAGGAGCGCAACGCATTGGCCAACTTGGCGCCGGTCCCCACCGGGCCGACCCAGTTGGTGACCGCGCGCAGCTGACCGGGCATCGCCGGCTGGGGCGTCCAGTTCAGGTTCGCCTTGGCGCCCAGGGTCGACGACAACGCCCACTCGACATGCGGGCACACCGCCGCCGGCGAAGCGTGCACGTACACCACGCCAGTCGTCACGTCGGCGAATTGATTCGACGCTCGCATTTCCTGCTCCTTCGGTTCCACAAGGGACGTCTTCCCCAACGACCTGCGGACCCGGCAAGCAGGGCAGCTTGCTGAGATCTTCGATTATTTGTGTGTCGTGCGTGTCTATTGTGCCTCGTGATACCTGTGTTGCGCTAGTGTGCAGTCCGAATTAGCTGTATTCGGCTATCACGGCGTCGGAAATCGCCGGCCACGGCCGCAGCGCCCACTCCCCGAATTCGCGGTCCGTGAGCACCACCAACGCCAGCGAGATCTCGGGATCTGCCCAGATGAACCCCCCTGCCTGGCCGAAATGGCCGAACGTTCGCGTCGAGTTACGCGCTCCGGTCCAGTGCGGCGATTTCGTGTCCCGAAGCTCAAAACCCAGGCCCCAGTCGTTGGGCCGCTGCACGCCATATCCGGGTAAAACGCCGTCCAGACCGGGAAACTGCACGGTCGTGGCCTCGGCGTGCAGCCGCTCGGAGACCGTGGTCGGGCGCAGCAGGTCCCCCGCGAACGCGGCCAGATCCGCCACGGTCGACGTCGCGCCGAACCCGGCGGCCACCGCACCCCCGTCGAGGCGGGTGGTCGCCAACCCCAGCGGCTCGCACACCGCCTCGGACAGGTAGCGGGCGAAGTCGATGCCGGTCTCGCGTTCCACGGTCTGGCCCAGCACGGTGAAGCCCTGGTTGGAGTAGATGCGGCGGGTGCCGGGCGCGGCCAGCAGCTTGTCGGTGTGCATCGACAAGCCCGAGGTGTGCGCCAGCAGGTGGCGGATGGTGGAGCCGGGCGGGCCGGCGGGTGTGTCGAGGTCGACGGCGCCCTCCTCGAGTGCGACGTGCACGGCCCGGGCCGTCAGCGGCTTGGTCACCGAGGCCAGCTCGTACACCCGCCCGGTGTCGCCGTGGCCGGCCAGGACGCCGCCGGGCCCGACGACCGCGGCGGCCGCGGCACCGACCGGCCACTCGGCCAGCAGGTCGAGGGCTGTCACTTGGTGGCGATGTAGTAGTTGTTGATCGGGTCCGCCTCGATCTCGGCGACCCGCACGTCGTCGAATCCGGCCTCCCCGAGCATCGCGACGGCCAGCTGCGTGCCCCAGGCGGTGCCCAGCCCGGCGCCGTCCAAGGCGAGCGACACCGTCATGCAGTGCATCAACGACGTGGTGTACAGGTAGGTGCTCATCGGCACCCCGACGTTCTCCTCGAGCCGGCTCGACGCCTTGATGTCGGCCATCAGCAGGACGCCACCCGGGCGCAGCGCCCGATGGATGTTCTCCAACACCCGCGCCGGCTGAGCCTGATCGTGGATGGCGTCGAACACGGTGATGACGTCGTAGGCCTCGCGTTTGTCCAGCTCGGGCAGATCGTGGCTTTCGAAGGTTGCGTTCGTCAGGCCGCGGTCGGCGGCCTCGCGGATCCCGGTCGCGATGGCCTGCTCGGAAAAGTCGATGCCGGTGAAGCGGCTGGCTCCGAACGCCTGTGCCATCACGTTGATGGCGTGGCCGCTGCCGCAGCCGAAATCCGCCACGTCGGCGCCGGCGCGCAGGCGCTCGACGAGGCCGTCCACCAGCGGCAGCACGACATCGACGAGCGTGGCGTCGAACACCGCGCCGCTCTCCTCGGCCATCAGCTGGTGGAAGCGCGGGAACTCGCTGTAGGGCAGTCCGCCGCCGGCCCGGAAGCAGCCGATGATTTTCTGCTCGACCTCACCGAGCAGCGGCAGGAATTGGGCCACCACGGCAAGGTTCTGGGGCCCGGCCGCACGGGTCAGCACGCCGGCGCGGTGGGCGGGCAGCGAGTAGGTGGCGGTGTCGGGGTCGTACTCGACGACGTGCCCGGCGGTCATGCCACCCAGCCACTCGCGCACATAGCGTTCGTTGAGCCCGGCGGCGTCGGCGATCTGCGCGCTGGTCGCCGGCGCGCGCCCGGCCATCGTGTCCAGCAGGCCGGTCTGGTGCCCAATGCTCAGCAGGATGGTCAGGCTGGCGCTGTCGAGGGTCGCGGCGATTCGTTCGGTGAATTCTTCGGTGGTCTCCCAAGCCGTCACGTCCTGCGACGCTACACCGGCTCGATGGGTGAACAGCCCGCCGCGAGATGTATGGCGCAGAGCCCTTAAGTTGGATCCCATGAGTCAGACAGTGCGCGGCGTCATTTCACGCAAGAAGGGCGAACCCGTCGAGTTGGTGGACATCGTCGTCCCGGATCCCGGCCCCGGCGAGGCTCTGGTCGACGTCATCGCCTGCGGGGTGTGCCACACCGACCTGACCTACCGCGAGGGCGGCATCAACGACGAGTACCCGTTCCTGCTCGGCCACGAGGCCGCGGGCACGGTCGAGGCCGTCGGCCCGGGCGTGACCGACGTTGCGCCGGGCGATTTCGTGATCCTGAACTGGCGGGCGGTGTGCGGGCAGTGCCGGGCTTGCAAGCGCGGCCGCCCGCACCTGTGCTTCGACACCTTCAATGCCACCCAGAAAATGACGCTGACCGACGGCACCGAGCTCACCCCCGCGCTGGGCATCGGGGCGTTCGCCGACAAGACGCTGGTGGCCGCCGGGCAGTGCACCAAGGTCGATGCCGAGGCCGACCCCGCGGTCGCCGGGCTGCTGGGCTGCGGCGTGATGGCCGGGCTGGGGGCGGCGATCAACACCGGCGCGGTCAACCGCGACGACACCGTGGCGGTGATCGGTTGCGGCGGCGTGGGCGACGCCGCGATCGCGGGCGCGGCGTTGGTGGGCGCGCGGCGCATCATCGCCGTCGACACCGACAACACCAAGCTGGACTGGGCCCGCAAGTTCGGCGCCACGCACACCGTCAACGCCCGCGAACTCGACGTGGTCAAGGCGATCAAGGACCTCACCGACGGGTTCGGCGCCGACGTGGTGATCGACGCGGTGGGCCGGCCCGAAACGTGGAAGCAGGCCTTCTACGCCCGTGACCTCGCCGGAACCGTTGTGCTGGTGGGTGTTCCGACCCCCGACATGACCCTCGAGATGCCGCTGGTGGACTTCTTCAGCCACGGCGGGTCGCTGAAGTCGTCCTGGTACGGCGACTGCCTGCCCGATCGCGACTTCCCCACGTTGATCGATTTGTATCTGCAGGGCCGACTGCCGCTCGAGCAGTTCGTCTCCGAGCGCATCGGGCTCGGCGACGTCGAAGAGGCGTTCCACAAGATGCACGACGGCAACGTGCTGCGTTCGGTGGTGGTGCTCTGATGACGGCCTCGGACCAAGCCGTCGAGCGCCTGGTCACCCGCGGAACGTTCGAACTCGACGGCGGCAGTTGGGAAGTCGACAACAACATCTGGATCGTCGGCGACGACTCCGACGTCGTGGTGTTCGACGCCGCGCACGCCGCCGAGCCCATCCTGGCCGCGGTGGGTAAGCGCAATGTCGTCGCGGTGGTGTGCACCCACGGCCACAACGACCATGTCACGGTGGCGCCCGAACTGGGCGCGGCGCTGGGCGCCCCGGTGCTGTTGCACCCCGGCGACGACGTGTTGTGGCGAATGACCCACCCGGACAAGGACTTCCGCACGATCGCCGACGGGGACACGATCGATGTCGCCGGCACCGAGCTGCTGGCCCTGCACACGCCGGGTCACTCCCCCGGATCGGTGTGCTGGTACGCCCCGGAGCTCGGTGTGGTGTTCAGCGGAGACACCCTGTTCTCCGGCGGCCCGGGCGCCACCGGACGCTCCTATTCGGATTTCCCGACGATCCTGCAGTCGATCTCCGGCCGGCTCGGCACCCTGCCCGGCGACACCGTCGTGCACACCGGCCACGGCGACAGCACCACCATCGGCGACGAGATCGTGCACTACGAGGAGTGGGTGGCGCGAGGCCACTGATTGCGCCACGCCGAACTGGCCACCGGCCCAGCCATTATCGTTGCCCTATGCAGCCTGAACCGCCGATGCCCGAGTCGAGCATCGTGGTCCGCCCGGAGCCGACCTACACCGACGCCTCGCGGCTGCGGGCCGCCGGTTTGGCGAAGGCCATCGCGGCGTTCGAGGGGGCCGCGGAGCAAGTCAGCCTGCCCAAGGCCCCGCAGCCGATCGTCATCGCCGACTATGGCGCCGCCAACGGCCACAATTCGCTCAGGCCGCTGTCGGCGGCCATCGCGGTCTTGCGCCGGCGCACCCGCCACGATCACGCAATCCTGGTGGCGCACACCGATGTACCGCGCAACGACTTCACGGCCCTGTTCGGCACGGTGGCCGACGACCCGGAAAGTTACCTGCAGCTCGACCCGGCGACGTTCACGTCGGCGATCGGCCGGTCGTTCTACAACCAGATCGTGCCGTCCAAGACGGTGAACCTGGGCTGGACGTCCTGGGCGACCCAGTGGTTGAGCCGAACACCGTGCGAGGTGCCCGATCACGTGCACGTGTCCTGCACCGGCGACGACGCGGTGCGTTCGGCATATTCCGACCAGGCCGCGCTGGACTGGCATAACTTCGTCGCGTTCCGCGGGCGCGAACTGGCGCCGGAGGGCCGGCTGGTGGCCTTGACGATGGCCGCTGACACCGACGAGACGGCGGGCTTCGGCCCGCTGCTCGACGCCATCGTCGGCGCACTCAACGATCAGGCGCGCGACGGCCTGCTGGGCTCGGATGAGTTGCGGCGCATGACGATTCCCACTTTCGCCCGCACCGAGAAGGATTTTCGCGCTCCGTTCTCGCCCAAGGGGCGCTTCGAAGGCCTGATGATCGAGCACCTCGAGATATTCAACGCCGAGGATCGCTTCTGGGCCCGCTTCCAGTCGGACAACGACGCGCAGGCTTTCGGTGCGCAGTGGGGGGCGTTCGCGCGGTCGGCGCTGTTCCCCGCGCTGGTGCGCGCGCTCGACGGCGGGATCCACGACGCGCGGGCCGCGCAATTCGTGGAGCAGCTACACAGCGCCGTCACCGAGCGGCTGTCCGGTGCACCCGAGCCGATGCGCATCCCGCAGGCCTTGGTTGTGCTGGTCAAGGGCGACGGGTCGCGCTGAGGAGAGTTTCGGCACAGCTGCGCAACGGGTAACCCCCTGCAATCGCCGAATCTGCGACTGCGAGGGGGTAGATGGATGAGTGTGCAGGACGATAAGTCGTCCGGTCAGGACGACGAGCAACGATTAACCGAGAAGCCGGAGCCGGACGAGGACGACAAGAAGAAGGCCGCCGAAATGATGGGGGCCTACGAGGACAAGGCGACGATCGTGCTGCCGGGGACCGGGGGGAGCGTGTCCGGCACCGCGGTCAACGATTGGTTGGACGAGGACGGCAGCCCCAAGCACGAGGTGCCCGAGGGCGCGGATGCGCAGGCCAAGGACGACGACGGCCGCGAGGAAAAGGATCTGAAGGAACAGATCGACAAGGACAAGGCCCTGAACGAGAGGTTACGGGAAGCCGCGACCGCGGAGAATAAGGGCGAAAAGGATTGAGCTGAACGGCAATTCCCGGTTGACGTTCAGTGAGTGGGCAATGGGCCCAGTGCGCTGACGCCCAGGCCGCCTTGAATCTCCTGAAGGATCTGGTTGACCCGGTCGATGCCGGGGATGGGTTCGTTGACTCCGGGGATCGGTGGGATCGCCGGGACGGCCACCCTACGCGGGGAACTCGGACGCGCGGGCGCGGCCGGCGGGACCGCCTGCGGGGTCGCCGGCGGCGTGGTGGTCATCGGCGTCTCGGTCTCGGCGGGCGGGTTGGTATCGGAGGTCGACGGCACCGGAACATCCACAGGCCCGGGTTCGGCGGTCGCGCTGTCGGGGAGAGGCGCGGCCGGCGTGGTGGTCAGGGCGGGCGCCGGCGTCGTCGCCGATTTGTCCTGTGAGTTCAGTCCGATCGCCACGGCGCCGCCCACTAGCAGCACCGCCGCGGCGGTGAGAAGAATCGCGGCCGCCGGCAGCAGCCGCCACCGCGCGAGTAGCCCCTTGCGCCGCGCGGGCGGGACGGCGATCCGAGTGGTGGCCGCGTCCGCGTCGGGTGCGCCGCCGACCGGTATGACGCGCGACTGCTGAGCCGTGGCCGACCAGGCCCGTATCGGCATCGCGCCCGGCGCCGGATGCGCGGGCGGCACTTTCGCGGTCGCGGTCGCCGCGGTGGGGGGCGCCGCGGCGGCGGGCGCCGCGGGTGCCGCAAACGTCGCATCGTCGGCGCCGCGCGCGACCCGCAACGCGGCGCCGACCGCCGCGGTGAGTTGGGGCCGCGGCGTGGTGACCACCGGGACGCGAAAATGCCGCGACAGCGTGGTGGTGACGGCCGGGAGGTTCGCTCCGCCGCCCGTCGAAACGATCGCGACGAGGTCACGGATCCCGTTGCGCGCCAAGGTTTGATCCAACGCAGCGATGAACCCGGTCAGCGCCGGGCGGATCGCGTCGTCGAGTTCGTGTCGAGCGAGCCGGATTTCGCCACGCGCCCCGGTCAGGCCGTTGGTCAGCGTGGCCGCGGTGCTCGAGGACAGCTGCTCCTTGGCGACGCGGCACCCGCTCCTGAGCCGGCTCAGCGAGCCGATGGCCGCCGTGCCCGTGGGGAATGCGCCGGTGGTCGGCATGTTGGCCACCACGACGCCCAGCAGCGCCTGATCGATCACATCGCCGGAGAAATCGCGGTGCCGCACGGTCGGCGCCAGCGCCCGGTAGTCACCGTCGGCGTCCATCAACGTGATGTTGGTGCCGCTGCCGCCGAAATCGCACAGCGCGACGGTGCCGCGCGCCGGTATGCCCGGGCGGGCCCGCACGGCGAGCAGCGTCGCGGCGGCGTCGGGAATCAACAGGATCGGGCGTGCCCGTTGCGACCATTCGGGGATTTCGCTCAGGGCGGCGCCCAGGGCCTCCACCGCCGGCGACTCCCAATGGGCCGGGTAGGTGACGGCGACGTCGTCGGGCAGGGCGCGCCCAGCGGTGACCGCGTAGGCCAGCGCCCGCAGCCCGTCGGCCAGTAGCACCTCGCTGCGGTGCACCGAGCCGTCGGGGGCCACGACCCCGCGCGGGTCGCCGACGCGATTGACGAAGCCGGTGATCACCACGCCCGGCCCTTGCAGTCGGGGGTTTTCGTCGGGGATGCCGATCTCGGCGGGCCGGTCGGGGTACAGCGTGAGGACGGGCTTGCGGGTGAGGGCCTGGGCGGAGGAGTCGGAGGTCGCGGCCGCCAGGTTGGTGACACCGATCGATAGTCCCAGTGCGGTCCCAGCTTCATTGGCCATGTTTGGATTCCCGTGTTCGCAGCACCGACTCGCATCCGGCTAGCCGCTATTGTGCCGCCAATTCCTGTATCGCGTGTCGGCGGCAGCTATGTGACCGCTGTGCGCCGGTCAGCGGATGTTGCCGGCGCCGGCGATGAGCGGCAGGTCGAGCGGGGTCACCCAGCCCGGCCGTAGGTCGTTGACCGCCGGCACGGCGTTGAGCGCCCGCAGCCCGGTGGCCAGGCAGCCGGCCGCGGCGGCGTCGCGGCCGGAGCCGTCGGTGAACCGGAACGCGGTCTCCTGGAAGATGCTGGGCGTGCCTTCGATGTCTACCCGGTAGACGTCGTTGTCGTGACCCGAGGGCCAGTCCGGCGCGGCGTCCAGCCCGATGCGGTTGACGTGCTCGAGCTGGATGCGCGTCTCGCCCTGATAGACACCGTTGATGGTGAACCGGACGGCGGCGACGTGCCCGGGCTTGATGACGCCCCTGGCGGAGTTGCGCTCGGTGGGCGTCACCCATTTGTCCCAGGTGGTGGTGATCTCGTCGAGCATGATGCCGGCGGCGTGCGCGATCATCGGGACCGTGGCGCCCCACGCGAAGATCAGCATGTCGCGGTCTTGCAGCATCGGATTGAATTCGGGCTCGCGGCCGATGCCCATCTCCAATTCGTAGTCGCCTTCGTAGTTCGTGTAGTCCAGCAGCTCGGAGGCCCGGACCCGGCGCACCTCCGAGCACAGGCCCATCAGCGTCATGGGGAACATGTCGTTGGCGAATCCGGGGTCGATGCCGGTGGTGAAGCAGGACGACTCGCCCAGCTCGCAGGCCTCGGTGATCGGCGTGATCCAGTTGGGCGGGTTGAGGTGCATCGTCGGCCACACCCACGGCGTCATCGCCGTCGAGCAGACGTCGATGCCGGCCCGCAGGAAACGGGTGATCAGCGCGATGTTCTTCTTGGCGTGCATGGCCGTCGGGCCGTAATGCACCAGCGCGTCTGGCTTCAGCGCGATCAGGGCGTCGATGTCGTCGGTGGCGGCCAGGCCGACCTTTTCGGACATGCCACAGATTTCGCCGACGTCGCGGCCAACCTTGTTCGGATTGCTGACCCCGACGCCTACCAACTCGAAGAGCGGGTGCTTGACGATCTCGGGGATCACCATCTTGCCGACGAAGCCCGTGCCAAACACCACCACACGTTTTGAGTCGTGTCCCGCCATGCGTTACGCCACCTTTCGGTCATCAACCCCCGCTTCGGGTTTCACATTAAGCTTCCCTACCGTCGCCCGTGGTGACACGATGCAATTCATGAGAATGCACCTCGCCGGGCCTTCTATCCTGTTCGCCGTCGGTTTCGGGTTTGCCAACGCCTGCGGCGCGGCCTACGCCCTGCCCCAGATGCCGCAGGTCCGCTATGAGGTCAATGGGCCCGCGGTCGCCGAGTTCATCTACTACCAAACCGACACCGGGCAGCTGCATCAGGTGAATGCGCCGCTGCCCTGGTCGACGGAATTCACCGGGTTTGGCGGGGAGGTGTTCACGCTCAGCGCGCAGGGGCCGGGCCCGATCTCCTGCAAGATCTTGATCGACGGCAACGTGGTCAGCGCCGCGACGGCGACCACCGGGGTGCCCGCCCGAACGGTCTGCACCCACTGACCGAACAGTCCCCGGCACGACATGAGGAGGTCCAGGTGACCCTCGAGACCGGCCCCAAGAAGGGCCTGGCGGTGCGGACGAACGGGGCGCCGCCCCCCGAGATTCCGCTGGCCGACATCCATCTCGAGTCGCTGGACTTCTGGGCGCTCGACGACGACGTCCGCGACGGCACCTTCGCCACGCTGCGCCGCGAGGCGCCGATCTCGTTCTGGCCGGCGATCGAGTACGAGGGGTTCGAACCGGGCGACGGGCATTGGGCGCTGACCAAGCATGACGACGTGTTTTTCGCGAGCCGTCATCCGGACATCTTCAGCTCCAGCCCCAACATCACGATCAACGACAACACCCCGGAGATCAGCGAATACTTCGGCTCGATGATCGTGCTCGATGATCCGCGGCACCAGCGGCTGCGCTCGATCGTCAGCCGCGCGTTCACCCCGAAGGTGGTGGCGCGCATCGAGGCGTCGGTGCGCGAGCGGGCCCGCCGGTTGGTTGCCTCGCTGATCGCCGATCATCCCGACGGGGAGGCCGAGCTGGTCAGCGAGCTCGCCGGTCCGCTGCCGCTGCAGGTGATCTGCGACATGATGGGCATCCCCGAGGAGGACCATCAGCGAATCTTCCACTGGACCAACGTGATTCTCGGGTTCGGTGACCCGGACCTGGCCACGGATTTCGGGGAGTTCCTCCAGGTGTCGATGGACATCGGCGCCTACGCCAGCGCGCTGGCCGAGGACCGGCGGTCCAACCACCACGACGACCTGACCACCAGCCTGGTGGAGGCCGAGGTCGACGGGGAACGGCTGACGTCGACGGAGATCGCGTCGTTCTTCATCCTGCTGGTGGTGGCCGGCAACGAGACCACGCGCAACGCGATCAGCCACGGCGTGCTGGCGCTGTCGCGCTATCCCGCCGAGCGGGACAAGTGGTGGTCCAATTTCGACCGCCTGGCGCCGACCGCCGTCGAGGAGATCGTGAGGTGGGCGTCGCCGGTGATCTACATGCGCCGCACGTTGACCCGGGACTTCAAGCTGTCCGGCACCAAGATGAAGGCGGGCGACAAGGCCACGCTGTGGTACAACTCGGCCAATCGCGACGAGTCGACGTTCGACGATCCCTGGGCTTTCGACGTCGCGCGCACCCCCAATCCGCATTTCGGCTTCGGCGGCGGAGGCGCGCATTTCTGCCTGGGCGCCAACCTGGCTCGTCGTGAAATCCGGGTCGTCTTCGACGAATTGCGCCGCGAGATACCCGATATCGTCGCGACGGACGAACCCGCGCGGCTGCTGTCGCAGTTCATCCACGGCATCAAGACCCTGCCGGTCGCCTGGACTCCCCCGCGGTAGGTTGTGCGGTTCGCCTCTCCCCGAAGGCATACCGCCTCGCCGAAACCCAGGATTACGCTGACCACGTGACCATTCCCGCCTTTCCGGCGCCCGAGGTGCTGGCCGCACGTCAGAAACTCGTGCTCGACCACTTCCATGACGAGGTCCGCCAGGCGTGGGACGACGTGTTGTCGACGTTCCCGCATCCCCGCTATGAGCTGATTCCCCAGATGCTCGTGCACGACGGCGACGCGGCAGTGCGCCGCTACTACACCGACACGCGGGCCGCCTTTCCCGATCAGGATCACGAAATCATCGCGCTGCGACACAGCGCCGACGCGGTGGTCGTCGAATTCTGGCTGATGGGCACGCACCGCGGCTACCTGGGCAAGGTCCCGCCGACCGGCAGCCGGTTCCGCGTGCGGATGACGGCCTACTTTGTTCTTCGACGACACGGAAACGCTTGTCTGCGAACGTATTTACTTCGACTCTCTGACGATGGTCAAACAACTCCTGGGCGGGCTGGACCTGAAGAAGCCGGCAAACTGGTTGCTGGCCGCACGCTGCGCGCGCGGGTTCCTGTCGATGTCGTCGGAAAAACCGGACCCCGCGCTGACCAATACCCCCTAAACTCCATCGCCAGGGCATGGAATGAAGGAGGCTGCGATGCGAGTCTTGAGCCTTCACAGAATCTGCTGCCTGACCGCCGTGGCGATGCTGGGTTTCTGCACGACGGCCACGACGGCCACCGACGCCACCGCTGCTCCGTTGCCACCGGGCTCTCATACCGAGAAGTGGATCGCCTTGCAGGCCGGTCAGTGCGTGGCGGACCTGCCGCCGGCCGATGGGAGCCGCGCCGACGTCACCGTAGTCGACTGCGCGACAGCGCATTTAGCCGAAGTCTACCTTCGCGCCCCGATGGCCGTTGACGCCGCGATCGCCACCGTCGCCAATCGGGACTGCGCGGCCGGGTTCTCCCCCTACACCGGCCAACCCGTTGACGGCAGCCACTTTTCGATCACCTATCTGATCGACTCGAATCAGGACCGCACCGGCGCCGATCCGACCCCGAGCACCGTCATCTGCTTGCTGCAGTCCGCCAACGGGCAACCGTTGACCGGATCCGCGCGCCGCTGAGGCGCTAGGCGATCACGTAGTCGCTGAGCGGGAAGGTGCGGGCTTCGCGTACCGAGTTGAGTGTCGTCGTCGGACGCAGCAGCGATGCTTCACCATTGGGACTGAAATAGTACGACCGCGACGTCGCGCAGTTGCCGCTGTAGAACACCGAGTTGTCCAGCAGTTTGGTCATCCGCTCCATGAATCGATCGTTGGCCTCCTCGGTCACCTCGAAGGTCGTCGCGCCCCTACGCTTGACCTCGCCGAGCAGCCGGTCCATGTGCCGCATCTGGTATTCGATGGTGTGGAAGAAGGACAGTCCGGAGAAGGCGAACGGACTGGCCAGGCTCAAATAGTTGGGGAAGTAGGGCATACAGACGCCCTGGTAGGCCTGGAACCTGGTCTCCCGCCACCACTTTCCGAGGTTGCGTCCTTTCCGGCCGACCACCTCGATGGCCGGGAAGTTGGCCTCCCACAGGTCGAATCCCGTCGCGAGCACCAGGGTGTCGATGACCGTCTTGCGTCCATCCGCGGTGACGATGCCGTCCGGCTCGAACCGCTCGATGGTGTTCGTCTCGAGGTGCACGTGCGGCTTGGTGAAAGCGCGGTAGAAGCTGTTGGAAAAGGTCGGCCGCTTGCAGCCGAGGTCGTAGTCCGGCGTCAGCTTCGCGCGCAGTTCTTTGTCCCGGATCCACCGGAATCGGTTGATCTTGGCCATGTCGGAGGCGGAGATGTTCCCCCGCCCGCGCGACTGCCGAAAATGCAGCGCCATGACGACCATGATGATCTCGAGGATGATGTCACTCACCCACCGCAGGGTCCGCTGTGTCGCCGGCACCCGCGCGAACACGCGCCGCATCCGCGGGGGGATGGGGAAATCGAACTTCGGAATCACGTGGGTCGCGGTGCGCTGGTACACGGTCAGCTCCGCGGCCTCTCTGGCCAACTCGGGAATGGCCTGCACCGCGGACGCCCCGGTCCCGATGACGGCAATTCGGCGCCCCGCGTAGCTATAGGCGTGGTCCCACGCGGTGGTGTGGACCACCTTGCCTTGGAAGCTCGTGATGCCGGGAATGTCCGGGGTGCGCGGCTGGGACAGGAATCCCGTCGCGGTGATCAGGAAACGGCAGGTCAGGGTTTCGCCGCCGGCCAGCGAGACCCGCCACACCGAGGTGTCCTCTTCCCACTGGGCACCCTCGACGGTCGTGTTGAAGCGCATGTGGCGGCGTACGTCGTACTTGTCGGCGACCTCCACGGCGTATTGCTTGACCTCGGCACCCGGCGCGAACAACCGTGACCAGTCAGGTTTGGGCTCGAACCAATACGAGTACGTGGTGGAGGGGATGTCGACGGCGATGCCCGGGTAGTGGTTGACATGCCAGGTCCCGCCCAAGTCGTCCTCGCGGTCGAGGATGACGAAGTTGTCAAACCCGAGACGCTTGAGCTGAATTGCGGCGCCGATGCCCCCGAAGCCTGCACCTACGATGATCGCGTCGAGACGGTCCGTTTTCACAGCCTTGCTCCGTGCTACCTGTTTTCGTACTTAACGAATCATAAGCCTTCCCTAAGATATGTCACTTTAGTAGGACGCCACGCCGCGCGCATCCGAGCGTTGTCGGTATGTGACCTTGCCGACATTTGTGCGCTCGCTCAGCAATTTCGGCTCAGGCGGAATCCATTTCAGCTCACCGAGTCCTCGTCGCGTGGCTGGCCGCAGTCCATCCGGGCCTGGGTCCGTGCGTCGTGCACGCACAGGTCGTCGTCGCGGCCCCACGTCACCGAGTGGTGTTTAACGGGAATACAATCGAACGTTACGTCGGCGAAACCCGTTTCGCCCGTTGCCATATCGTCAGCCCTCCGGCGGTGGGCATCTCGCGGCCTCCCGCTACGATAGACAGCAAACGGCGCTTAAAGTGTGTTGATAGGCAACAACTGCACAATGGCTGCGTCGGTCCGGCGGAGGCGATGCGGGCGCTCTCCGCCGCTTGTAGCGGCACCCCGATTTACAGCAAAACATGACGAAACGACCAGTAAGTTGACAGTTTTGGGAGGGGCTCGCATGGGCACTTTGGACGGCATGATTGCACGTCACATCGTTCGTTCTCTTGGTCCAGCAGTAGTTATCGCAGCATCGGGTGTGGCCGCTTCGGCCGTATCTGGTTCCGTCATTCCCACCGCTTCAGCCCAGTGTCCGGACGTACAGGTGGTGTTCGCCCGCGGCACCGGCGAAGCCCCGGGCGTGGGACCCACCGGGCAAGCCTTCGTCGACGGCCTACACCAACGCGTCGGCGGTAGGTCGTTCGACGTTTATCCGGTTAACTATCCCGCCACCGACCAGTGGGACACCGGCCTCGACGGCATCAGAGACGCCAGCAACCACGTCGTATCCATGGCCCACGACTGTCCCAACACCAA
>NZ_LZHT01000107.1 GCF_001667315.1 Mycobacterium sp. 852002-10029_SCH5224772 | reverse complement strand
GACCATCTTGCTGGCCGCGTCGCTGGTCCTGCTGACCACGGCGATGGCCGGGCCGACGTCCGACGTCCGAATCCCGCTCAACCGCGCCGTCGTGATGCTCGTCATCGACGTCTCGGAATCGATGGCCTCCAACGACGTTCCGCCCAACCGCCTGGCCGCGGCGAAGGAGGCCGGCAAGCAATTCGCCGACCAGCTGACCCCGGCCATCAACCTGGGGCTGGTGGAGTTCGCGGCCAACGCCACACTGCTGGTCCCCCCGACGACGAACCGCGGCGCGGTGAAGTCGGGCATCGACAGCCTGCAGCCGGCCCCGAAAACCGCTACGGGAGAAGGCATCTTCACCGCGTTGCAGGCGATCGCGACGGTCGGTTCGGTGATGGGTGGCGGCGAGGGCCCGCCGCCGGCGCGGATCGTGCTGGAGTCCGACGGCGCCGAGAACGTGCCGCTGGACCCCAACGCCCCGCAGGGGGCGTTCACCGCGGCGCGCCTGGCCAAGGACGAGGGCGTGCCCATCTCGACGATCTCGTTCGGAACCAAGGGCGGTGAGATCGAGATGGACGGGCAGCGCGTCGCGGTCCCGGTGTCGACCGACCAGATGAAGACGATCGCCAGACTCTCCGGCGGGCAGCCCTACACCGCCACCAACCTCGGCGAGCTCGAAAAGAGCTACAACGCGATCGAGAACGAGATCGGTTACCGCACGGTGCCGGGCCCGGGCAGCGCCGGCTGGCTGCGCCTCGGGGTGCTGGCCGCACTGATCGCGACCGCGTTGGCGCTGTTGATCAATCGGCGCCTGCCGACCTAGCGCGTATCAGGCGGGCAGCCGGCGGTTCAGCAGCAGGCCGGCCAGCACGGCGCCGGCCATCACGACGGCACCGAGCAGCATCCAGGCCAGGCTGGCATCGCCCTTGACGGTTTCGTAGCCGATCTGGCGCTGCAGCGTCGTGTACACGTTCTCCAGCGAGTCCAGGCTGTCGGCGTGGAAGGCCTGGCCGTCGGTGATCTCGCCGATCTTCTGCAGGGTCTGACCGTCCACCGG
>NZ_LZHT01000106.1 GCF_001667315.1 Mycobacterium sp. 852002-10029_SCH5224772 | reverse complement strand
GCGCAGGCACGGTCCACCTCGGCATCGAGCGCGTCGAACACCGCGTCGACATCGGGCAGACCAGTGGAACTCACACCGCGAAACTATCGACACCCACCGACACAAAACCCCGTATTGTGACCGCTGAAACCACAGTGACACAAGGGATTTCGCTATGCGTTTTCGATATCCGTAATCGCGCCCGCGCGAGGCACGAGAACCGGCGGCCGAAGCCGGTCACCCCGGTCAGAACCAGCCGTGCCGATTTCCGCTTACCTTCCCGGCCGTCCGGGTGGCAGGATCTGAGGTATGGGCCCATTTTTGGTGCGCGCCGCGCTGACCGGATTTGCGTTGTGGATCGTGACCCTTTTCGTGCACGGCCTGAGCTTCGTGGGCGGCAGCACGAGGCTGGAGCGGGTCGGCATCATCTTCGTCGTCGCCGTGATCTTTGGTCTGGTCAACGCGTTCATCAAGCCCGTCGTCCAGATCTTGTCGATCCCGCTCTACATCGTGACGCTTGGCTTGTTCCACGTCGTCATCAATGCGCTGATGCTCTGGATCACCGCGCGGATCACGGAGCACACCACCCACTGGGGCCTGCAGATCGACCACTTTTGGTGGACCGCAATATGGGCCGCGATCGTCCTGTCGATCGTCAGTTGGTTGCTGTCCTTGATTATTCGCCGCACCGGCGTCTGAAGTCAGCGCTCGCCGACCAGGCTCACCACGTCACGCGCACAACCCCAGGACAACGTGACGCCGTTGCTGCTGTGGCCGTAGTTGTGGATGCACAATGCCTGTCCGCAGGCCCGCCCCAGCGGTTCGGCTTCCACACGCACCGACGGACGGTCGGGACGCAGTCCCGTGATGACCTCAATCACCTCGGCGTCGCCCAGTCGCGGCTCGATTCGGCGGCAGCGTTGCAGGATGCGTTCGGTCACCTCGGGTTCCGCGGTGGTGTCCCAGCGGTCGGGGATGCTGATTCCGCCGCACACCACCCGTTGTGGATGGGGGAAGAAGCAGGTCCACTCGGGCCCCTCGTTCAGCTCCAGAAACAGTTGCTGCAGACCGGGATTGGTGAGCACAACGTGCTGGCCGAATAACGGCCGCACGGTGTGGTCGCCGGTGAGCGTGCCCGCGCCGAGACCGGTGCAGTTGACGACGATGTCGGCGGCGTCGGCGGCCTCAGACAGGGACCGAACGGGATGCTCTTCGATCCCGCAGCCGGCGGCCGCCAGGCGCCGTGTCAGGTAATCGAGATAGCGCGGCATGTCGATCATCGGCACGGTGGCGCGAAATCCGGTTTTGTAACCTGGCGGGACGTGGGCCGGATCGGCCGGCCGCAGATCGGGAATCAGCGCGGCCGCGGACGACATCGCCTGCGTGGCAGTAAACTCGCCGACGGCCAGCGCCGGCGCCAGCAACACACCGGAGTCCGGAGTGCCGGCCAGATCGCGGAACACCTGCAGAGAGTGCTCGGTCCAACGCAGCGTCTCGGACGCGCGTTCGGCGGGCCGCGGGGGAGCCCAGACGGCGCCCGCCACCGCCGAGGTCGTGTGCTTCGGCATCGTGGCCGCCCATACCCGGACCGGCCAACCCGCCTCGGCCAGGCAGATGGCCGACGTCAATCCGCTGACGCCGGCACCGACCACGACGATCTGCTGCGTACTGGCCACGGCGCCACCGTAGCGAAAACACGCCGGCCGCGGGACGCGGCCGGTCAGCGTCGGGAGCTAGCGGGGCCGTTCAGGAATGCGCGGCTTGCGGGGCGACGGGGGTTGCGGGCGCGGCCGCCGGCGCTTGCGGGGCGACGGGGGTTGCGGGCGCTTGCGGGGCGACGGGTGCCACCGGTGCTTGCGGGGCCGGCACGGCCGCCGGCGCTTGCGGGGCGACGGGTGCCACCGGCGCTTGCGGGGCGACAGGGGTTGCCGGCGCGGCCGCCGGCGCTTGCGGGGCGACGGGGGTTGCCGGCGCGGCCGCCGGCGCTTGCGGGGCGGGTGATGCTTGCGCGGGTCGCTGCGCATTGCCACCCAGCAGGCCGTTGAGGATGCCGAGTGTGCCCTGCACGCCCGCGGGCGGCGTTTGTGGGGGTGGAACCGCGTCCGGGGTCAGTTGCCAGGGCTGGCAGCCCGAGGTCTTGAACGATTTGTCGCCCGGGTCGATCTGAACTACCTGCGGCTTTTTGGTCATGGCGTTGTCGATGAGCGCACCGTCGGGGTTGCTGGTCCGTTTCCAGTAGCACGTGCCGTTTTCGACGGGGCCGCCGGAGCTGTAGATGCCCGGCACGATGTCGCTGCCCACCGCGTAGATGCCGTCCTTGTCGATGGTGGTCTTCGGTCCTTCCGGCGCGGGTGACGGGGGGCCCCCCGGCGACGCTGCGGGTGACGGCGCGGCCGACGGTGCTGCTGAAGGAGGCGCCGGTGACGCCGCCGGTGAGGGTGCCGGCGTCGCCGCCGGCCCCGGGGCGGGTCCCCGTGTCTCGTCCGGGTCGGCGCCGGCGACGACCGTCGACGCGGCCCACCCCGCGACCATCAAACCCGCGGCAGCCAACCGTGCCGCAGTAGCTACTCCACCCATAGAAATTGAGGGTACCGGGGTCAAGAAGCTAATTCATGTCGTTGTGCAATGAGCCGGGCAGCAAAGAGCGCCTACCCAAGCCGTCGAACTCGGCCCGCGTGACCGAGCGCATGCTCGTACGTCTCGAGGTTGTCGCGGGAAATTTTCCTGTGCACGGGCCGTTCGAGAAAGAAGCGCAGGACCGGGTTGTAGGCGTGATACGTCTCGTGGAACGTCAGCACGGTGGTTCCGTCGGGCCGCTCTTCGAGCTGGTGATATCCCTCGGCGCGCGACCACAGCGGGGCACCGACGGCCACGTACCGCGAAAGCTTGTTGATCTCGGCTTCGGTCACGGTTTCCCAGGACCGCGCCCGGCCGCCGGTCAGCAAGTATTTGGGCACTTCGAAGATGCAGGTGCGGACCAAGCCCTCGCCGGCTTCGTTTCCCTCGTTGAGGATTTCCATGCTGCCGGTCGGCCACGTGAGCACCCGCGGGCGCGGGGCGTTCGGCGGCGCCGGCGGATGCAGCACTCGCCAAACCTTCCGCGGCGGCGCGTCGATGTGGAATCGCACGGTGTAGGACTGCATCAGCCGTCTCCATCAGCCGGTATCCAGCCGTCCCAATACGTGATGGTCTCGGCGGGTGGCCGCTTGGCCGGCCGAAAGTCGGTGCCGATCGTGTAGGCGACGGGGAACAGCGCGGCCTGGGTGACGGTCGGCGGAATGCCGAGCAGCTCGGCGACCTCCTTTTCCTTGAACAGATGCATCGTGGTCCACACCGATCCCAGGCCGCGAGAGCGCAGCGCCAGCAGAAAGCTCCAGCCGGCCGGGATGATCGACGCCCACGCCGCCGCGGCGATGCCGGGTTCCGCGGTGTCGATGCGCTGATTGAGGCAGGGAATGACGTGCACCGGCACGTCGGCCAGCGTCTCGGTCAGGCTCATCGCGCTCTGGTACACCCGCTGCGTCTGCGTGTCCGTCGCGTTGTCGGCCGCGTACGCCAGATACTGCGCACCGATGCTGCGGTAGATCTCGGCGATGGCCGCGCGTTTGTCCGGGTCGGTGATCACCAGCCAACGCCAGTCCTGTGTGTTGCTCGCCGTGGGCGCCTGCATCGCGAGCTGGATGCACTCCAGGATCACGTCGCGGCTGACCGGCCGGGTCAGGTCGAGCCGTTTGCGCACCGACCGTGTGGTGCTCAGCAGTTTGTCGACGGTGGCGATGTCCATGGATTCCTTCCCGATGCGTGATTAGACGTCGATGGCGCAGGACTGGTCGATGCCCAGCACGGTCAAGGAGCGCCCCAGGCCGAGAAAGACGGCAACGCACAGCGTGAGATCCAGGATCTCCTCGTCCGAGAAGGAGTCCCGAAGTCGTTGGAAGAATGCATCATTCATAGATGCGTGGTCGTTGGCGAAGCGCTCGGCGTACTCAATGGCAAGGCGCTGACGCGGCGTGTAACCGGGGTAGCTGGCATACGCGGCGACGTTGTCGTATAGCTCGGGTGCCACGCCGGCATCCAGCACCGACTGGGCGCGAAAGCCCGAGCAGGCGACGCAATCGTTGATCAGTGCGATCCGCATCCTGGCCAGCTCGCGCTCGTCGGCGGGCAGGATGCTCTGCTGATAAGCGCCGCGGATCATGCGTTCGACCATGCCGGCGAGTTGCGGCCGTAGCGTCCAGATCATGGCGGCTTCGCCGCCGGGGCCGTCCGGCACGTTGAGACGGGCCATCAGCGAACTCCTGCCCGCGGAAAATGAGGTATCGAGCTGAGCAAACCAGACCCTCAGCTCGGCTGTCTAGGGCTTGGCGTCCCGATTGAGAATGCGCGCCGCTTCGCTAACCATGGCGGCGACGATGTCGCCCGCGGGTCGGACATCGCGGACGCGTCCCACCCCTTCGCCGGTCAATATGGCCGCGGTATCGAAATCCTCAGCGGCAACGGCCTTCTCGTAGTCGGTGACCGCTCGGGGCAGCTGCGCCGACAGCTCGTCCTCGTTACCGTGCCAGGTGTCCAGGAATGCATTCCCCAGCGCCCGCACGCTGTATTCGGCGGGCCAGTCGAGACGGCGCACGAGGTCATAGACGCGGGTGCGCACGGTGTCGTCGCCGCGGGCGTCCACCGCCCGCTGCTGCGCTCGCGGCGACACCAACGCCTCCGGCGTCGCCCAGAACCTGGTTCCCACCACCGCGCCGTCAGCACCCAACGCCAGCGCAGCCGCCAAGCCGCGACCGTCGCCGACGCCGCCGGCGGCCACCACCAACGCGTCGGGCGAGCGTTCGGCCACGAGGTCGACGACCTCGGGCACCAGCGTGAAGGTCGACCGCCCGCTCACTCCGTGCCCGCCCGCTTCGGTGCCCTGCGCCACGATGATTTCCGCCCCGGCGTCCAAGGCATGGCGTGTCTGGTCAAGGTTCTGCACCTGGGCGGTGAGCGCAACGCCTGCCCCGTGGATGCGATCGGCGAAAGGACGCAGCTCGCCGAAGGACAACATGATCGTCGCCGGTTGCCGGGCCAGCGCGATGTCGAGCACGCCCGGGTTCCGGGCCAGGCTCCAGGTGATGAACCCGCACCCGACGCGGGCGCCGTCGGCGTTGTCGAATTCGCGTCGCAGCCATGCGGCATCGCCATATCCCCCGCCGATGAGGCCCAGGCCCCCGGCTGCGGTCACCGCGGCGGCGAGCCGGCCCCCGGAGACCAGGGCCATCGGCGCGAGCAGGACGGGGTGCTCGATACCGAAGAATTCCGTCAGGCGAGTTTGCAAAGGCATGGTTTTACTCACTTCAGCTGGGAGCGCGGGCCGGACGTCTACTGCAACCGACGTTAGGGCGGCGGAAATCCCTCGGTTACTCAGGCAAGCCGCGCCAGGCCGGAGCGCACCAGGTCGAGGCTTGTGGCGACGTCGTCGCCGAGGTCGCCCACACAGCCGTTGCGACCCCAATTCTCTACTGCCGCAACGAGAGCCGCGGCGATTGCGGAGCCCGCAACCTCGGCGGCCAGGTCGATGTCCGCCATATCCGGGTTACGCTTCCTGACGAAATCGGTGAGCACGCGGGCGAACGAGGCCTGCACCACCCGTAGATGGCCGGCGATCCGCTCGGCGCTGATCAGCTCCGCGCGGGCGGTCGCAGCCTGACGGACCACTTCGAGGTCGTGCGGGAAGACGGAAACGCTCGCCAGCACCGCATCGAACAACGACTCCGACGGCGGGCGTTGGGCGAGCGCCGCGGCCAGCCATTCCAGCTGTGTCTCGTAGTCCTGGAAAAGAACGGCTTCCTTGGTGGGGAAGTGCCGGAAGAAGGTCCGCTCGGTAACACCGGCCTCGCGTGCCAGCTCGGTGACCGTGACATTTGCAAAACCCTTGTGGGCGAAGCTCTTCAACGCCGCGCGGCGAAGTGCCTCATGCGTCGATCGTCGTCGTTGTTCATGACGGTTGCCCGGGGCGGTCATCTCAGGGCGATCGTATCCCAGCCGAAGTGGTCAACACTGACATCTTCCAATTATGTCAGTACTGACATATTCTGCACTCGGGAACCTGATGGAGGCGAGGCCATGAGCACGGATTACGACGCGATCGTGGTGGGGGCCGGGCACAACGGGCTGACGGCCGCGGCGATTCTGCAGCGCGCGGGCCTGCGCACCGTATGCCTGGAAGCCAACACCTATGCGGGTGGCATGGCTGCGACGGTCGAATTGATCGACGGCTTCCGGTACGAGATCGCCGGTTCGGTGCAGTTCCCCATGGCAAGCCAACTCACCAAGGACCTCGGACTCGACACGCTGCCGGCGGTCGAGCCCGATGTGATGTCGATCAACATCGGCGAACACGGCGAAGAGCCGATGATCTTCTATCGCGACCCGATGCGACTCATGACGCATCTGGGCGAGAAGCACGGAGTCGAGGCCGTCACCGGCATGGCCGAATTGATCGGTTGGAGCCAGGCACCGGCGAAGGCGCTGGGCCGCTTCGACATACGCCAGCCGCCCAAGACCCTGGACGAGATGTATGCCTGCGCGACCAACGACGCCGAACGCCGGGCCATCCACGACATGTTGTTCGGCTCGGCGATGGACGTGATCGACCGCTATCTGCCCGATAGAGACAAGCACGCGGTCATGCGCGGGATGCTGGCATTCCTGGCGGTCAACTCGACCTATCGCGGCCCGTATACACCGGGCAGCGCAACATGTTTGGCGTTCGCCCTTGCGGTGCCCGACGGCAGCACCGCGATGATGACCAAGCTGAAGGGCGGCATCGGCGCACTCACCGAACACCTGCGTGAGCTCTTCCTCTCCCATGGCGGCGAGATCCGTTTCCGCGCCAAGGCCGAGCAGATCCTCGTCAACCAGCACAAGGTCACCGGTGTGCGACTGCGCGACGGCTCGACAATCTCGGCGCCGATCGTGGTGTCCAACCTGTCGCCCGATGTCACCCTCACCGAACTCATCGCACCCGAACACGTTCCCGCGGAGCTCGTCTCCCGCGTATCCGGCCGCGACCACCGCGCGTCATTCGTACAGATCCACTTCGCCCTGGACGGACTGCCCGAATTCGCCCCGCCGTATGAGTTCGTCAACGCCGACGGTATGCAACAGTCGATCGGTATCTTCGGGTCACCCGAATCCCAACAGCTGCACTGGGAAAATTGCCGACGGGGCATTGTCCCGGACAATCCCTCGATGGGGATGCAGATCCCGTCGGTGCACGACCCCGCCATGGCGCCGCCCGGCAAGCACGCGGCGAGCGCCTTCGCCTACGCCTTCCCGGTCGAGGTCAGCCGCGGCGAGCATGGGCACCTCAAAAACGAGATGGCGCAACGGGTTATCGACAAGATCACCCGGCTCGCGCCGAACTTCAAGGACATCGTGATACGCCACATCACGTTCGCGCCGTACCACATGAACACCATGTTCGGTGCACCCGACGGCGACTTCTGCCACGGGTTGTTGCACCCAGACCTGATGGGCCCCAACCGGCCCGGCCCGAGAGGCTTTCTCGATTTGCCCATCGGAATCGACGGACTCTACCTCGGCGGCGCCGGCTGCCATGGCGGACCGGGCATCACCTTCACCCCCGGATACAACGCCGGCTATCAGGTGCTCGACGACGCGTCCTGACGCCGACGGATCAGCCGCCGAACGCCCCGATGAGCTGCGCCTGCGCGGTCGCGGCTCCGCCGATCGTCTGCGCGGCCTGCACGCCGGCCAGGCCACCGGGCAACTGGTAGTCGCTGGGAAGCTGGTAGAGCGTGAACCGGTATCGATGAGTCCCGGTGCCCGCCGGGGGACACGGGCCCTGGTACGCGGACTGGCCGGCCGTGTTCGGCAGAGTGGTCGCGCCGCCCGGAGTCTGACCCTCGGCCGTGCTGCCGGCCCCGGGGGCGATTCCGACCACCACCCAGTGCACGTACAACCCGGCCGGGGCGTCGGGGTCGTCGACGACGAGCGCCGCGCCCAACGGGGCCGACCATGCCAACGGCGGGGCGATGTCGGCGCCTTTGCAGGTGTAGCGCACCGGAATTGGCGCGCCGTCGACGAATGCCGGGCTACTGATCATCAACGGCCCGGTGGCGGGCGCGCTGGGCGCCGTCCGCCCGAGCGTTGTGAGCTTCGGCGCCGGAGACGATGTCATGGGGCTGCCACCACGTTCGCCGCACCCTGCCAGCGCCCCCAGCAGCATCACCGCGCCCATGAGCGCTGCGATTCGGCGAAACACCGGCATCGAGTCCATGAAAACAGTCTGGCCCGCGCGGTCGCGCAGCGGAAGCGCCCGTTTCCCAGCGGCGAATTCTTTTACTTACCGCGTTTCTCGACGTCGAGCACCCGCTTGCGCAGTCCGTCGGTGGCCGTGTCCATCAGACTCTTGGCGCCCTTCTTGACCAGGAATCCCGGAACGGGCGCCACCAGGTCGACCGTGAGGTCGAAGCGGACCCGAGTGGCGTCGCCGTCGGGCGTCAACGTGTACCGACCCTCCTGGGCGCGTTGCTGTTTGGAGCTGACCAGGGTCCAGCCGACTCCGTCGTCGTAAACCGTGTACGCGAGCTCCTGTTCGTCGCTGACGCCGACGAGTTTGACCACCTGTCTGGATCTAGTCGGGTGGTCCTGGTCGTCCCGCTCGAGCACTTCGACCTTCTTGTGCGCCGAGGACCATTCGGTCAGCGACTCGAGGTCGAACAGAACATCCATGATTTCGTCGGGTGTCGCTTCGATGACGACTTCGCGGGAATCGGTGATAGCCATATCGGGGAGATAGCCGGTGCGGTGACGCACGAAACCCGACCGCACCAGGGCTTGACCTCGCGGTGCCCCGTGGCGGCTACCTTTCTGGGTGTGCATTTCGCCTGGGAAACGCTGACCAGCGGTGTGCACCGCTGCCGGCTCCCGTTCTGCGATGTCACCATCGGGCTGGTGCGCGGCCGCGCCGGAACGCTGCTCGTCGATACGGGCACCACGCTCGCCGAAGCGGCCGCGATCGACGTTGACGTCCGGCAGCTTGCCGGACGTCCGGTGAGCCATATCGTGTTGACGCACAAGCACTTCGACCATGTCTTGGGCTCATCGCTGTTTGGCGGGGCGGAGATCTATTGCGCGCCCGAGGTGGCCGGCTACCTCACCTCGGCGACCGACCAGATCCGCGCGGACGCGTTGCGTCATGGCGCCGATGCCGCCGAGGTGGACGCCGCGATCGCCGCGCTGCGTCCTCCGCACCGCGAGATCTACGACGCCTCGGTCGACCTGGGAGACCGGACGGTGCACATCACGTACCTCGGGCCCGGGCATACCGCCTCGGACTTGGTGGTGGTCGCGCCGGCGACCACCGGCGGCGAGAGGGTGGTGGTATTCACCGGCGATCTGGTCGAGGAGTCCGCCGACCCCGCGATCGACGCCGATTCCGACGTGGCGGCCTGGCCCGCGACTCTCGACCGGGTGCTGGCGGTCGGGGGACCCGACGCCATCTACGTCCCGGGCCACGGCGAAGTCGTCGACGCCGCATTCGTTCGTCGTCAGCGGGACTGGCTGGACGCCCGCACGGCCGGTCGGTGAGCGTTGCCGCATCGAAACACCTTGCATCCCAGCGCTTTTCCCATCGTTTTGGCCCAGTCTTTCGGCTCCTGATTGAACTGCCCCGCCCGGGGATAGACTCACGGTCAGTGGAGTCGTGCCGGAGAGGGGCGTAAGACATGGCGATCATCGACAAGGACACACAAGTCCGGCCATCGTTCGACGACGAGGTGGCTGCCACGCAGCGGTACTTCGACGATCCGCGCTTTGCCCGGATCACCCGCCTGTACACCGCCCGCCAGGTAGCCGAGCAGCGCGGCACCATCCCCACCGACTACACCGTGGCTCGAAACGCGGCGGCGGCCTTCTACGAGCGGCTGCGCGAGCTGTTCGCCGAGAAAAAGAGCATCACGACGTTCGGCCCGTACTCGCCCGGCCAGGCGGTCGCGATGAAGCGGATGGGCATCGAGGGCATCTACCTGGGCGGTTGGGCCACGTCGGCCAAGGGGTCGACCACCGAAGACCCCGGACCCGACCTCGCCAGCTACCCGCTGAGCCAGGTGCCCGACGACGCCGCGGTGCTGGTGCGCGCCCTGCTGACCGCCGATCGCAACCAGCAGTACCAACGTCTGCAGATGAGCGAGAAGCAGCGCGCCGCGGCCACGGTCTACGACTACCGGCCGTTCATCATCGCCGACGCGGACACCGGCCACGGCGGTGACCCGCACGTGCGCAACCTGATCCGCAGGTTCGTCGAGGTCGGCGTACCCGGCTACCACATCGAGGACCAGCGCCCCGGCACCAAGAAGTGCGGCCACCAGGGCGGCAAGGTGTTGGTGCCGTCCGACGAGCAAATCAAGCGCCTCAATACCGCGCGCTTCCAGCTCGACATCATGCAGGTGCCGGGCATCATCGTCGCCCGCACCGATGCCGAGGCCGCCAACCTGCTGGACAGCCGCGCCGACGAGCGTGACCAGCCGTTCCTGCTGGGCGCCACCAACCTCAAGATTCCGTCGTACAAGTCGTGCTTCCTGGCGTTGGTGCGTCGCTTTTACGAGCTGGGCGTCAAAGAACTCAATGGTCACCTTCTGTACGCGCTGCCCGAAGGCGAGTATGCCGAGGCCGCAGCATGGCTTGAGCGCCAAGGGATCCAGGGCGTGGTCTCCGACGCCGTCAATGCCTGGCGCGAGAACAATCAACAGTCGATCGACGACCTGTTCGACCAGGTCGAGTCGCGGTTCGTGGCGGCCTGGGAGGACGACGCCGGCCTGATGACCTACGGCGAGGCCGTCGCCGATGTGCTCGCGTTCGCCGCCAGCGAGGACGAACCGGCCGACATGAGCGCCGACGAGTGGCGGGTTTTCGCGGCCAGCGCGTCGCTCTACTCCGCCAAGGCCAAGGCCAAGGATCTGGGCGTCGACCCCGGTTGGGACTGCGAACTATCGAAGACGCCCGAGGGCTACTACCAGATCCGTGGCGGCATCCCGTACGCCATCGCCAAATCACTGGCGGCGGCGCCGTTCGCCGACATTCTCTGGATGGAGACCAAGACCGCTGACCTGGCCGATGCCCGGCAGTTCGCCGATGCGATCCACGCCGAATTCCCCGACCAGATGCTGGCCTACAACCTGTCCCCGTCGTTCAACTGGGACACCACCGGCATGACCGACGAGCAGATGAAGCAGTTCCCCGAGGAACTGGGCAAGATGGGTTTCGTCTTCAACTTCATCACCTATGGCGGACACCAGATCGACGGCGTGGCCGCCGAAGAGTTCGCCACTTCGCTGCAACAAGATGGCATGCTGGCGCTGGCCCGCCTGCAGCGCAAGATGCGCCTGGTCGAATCTCCTTACCGCACACCGCAAACCCTGGTCGGCGGGCCACGCAGCGACGCGGCGCTGACCGCCTCCTCGGGCCGCACCGCAACCACCAAGTCAATGGGTGAGGGCTCGACCCAGCACCAGCACCTGGTGCAGACCGAGGTGCCGAAGAAGCTGCTCGAGGAGTGGCTGGCGATGTGGAGCGATAACTACGACCTCGGCGAGAAGCTCCGGGTCCAACTGCGCCCCCGCCGGGCCGGCTCGGACGTGCTCGAATTGGGCATCTACGGCAACGGCGACGAGCAGCTGGCCAACGTGGTCGTCGATCCGATCAAGGACCGGCACGGTCGCAGCATCCTTCAGGTGCGCGACCAGAACACCTTCGCCGAGAAGCTGCGGCAGAAGCGCCTGATGACCCTCATCCACCTGTGGCTGGTGCACCGCTTCAAGGCCGACGGGGTGATCTACGTGACGCCGACCGAGGACAACCTCTATCAGACCTCGAAGATGAAGTCCCACGGCATCTTCAGCGAGGTCTACCAGGAGGTCGGCGAGATCATCGTCGCCGAGGTGAACCAGCCCCGCATCGCCGAACTGCTGGCACCCGACCGGACGGCGCTGCGCAAGCTGATCACCAAAGAGGGGTAGCCAAGATTTGACTCCGGCCCTGGTCACACGCGTGCGCGGTCGGCGAGGCTCGACCGAAGGACGGTCTACTTAGTGAATATAAGAAATTTTCTAATTTACGAGTAAGACATTTCGCACACGGCAAGGGCCGCATACGGATACGATTTGTTTCGCCGATGGTCCATAGGCCCGAGATGGGCCATCGGCTCTTAATCTCGATGGTCAGACCCCGCGTTGGTCAGATTTCGTTGTGCCGCTGCGGCTCCGCCAATGGGCCGCCAACCCGCCACTTTGCGCCGAGGGCCCCTCCCACCCGCGTGACGGCCATCGTCACCCATCGCAATCTCGCGTCGGAAGTAGTTTGCGCGCCAGCGCCCCGGGGTAAGAAAAAGTGGGCGGCGCGATGTGCCGCAAGTGGAGATTGGGGGATCTGATGGGATCTGGACCGAGGACGACGGTTGCCCTGTTCGGCGGCGCGGCCATGCTGGTACTGGCCGTCGGATGCGGCGGCGGTCATAAAGAAGGTCCAAGCAGTACGACCACCCCGACGACGACCCCGTCTTCGAGCGTCGCTCCCTCCACAGCACCCGGTGAAGGCGGCGGCGGTACGCCCGGCGGCCCGAACGGTGGTGGCGGACCGGGTGGCGGCGGTGGCAGCGTGCCCGGCGGCCCGACCGGTGGCGGCGGTCCCGGTGGCGGCGGTGGCAGCGTGCCGGGCGGCCCGACCGGTGGCGGCGGTCCCGGTGGCGGCAGCGGCAGCATCCCCGGCGTCGGTGGTGGCGGTGGCGGACCGGGCGGTGGCGGCGGCTGCGTCGGCAACGTCTGCGGCGGCTACCCGTGATCAGCCACAGTCGTTGAGCCCCTTTTTAGTTCGCAGTCCCAGACTTGTTCCCTAGCCGGTGGGGCCATGGTTACCTGGCCCCGCCGGCTGATATCTCCTGGGTTCTTTCTTCTGGCTTCCGGCAGCGGACTTTGAGCTATGGTTCGGGGGACTCGACTGCTAGGGGATCCCATGGCCAGGCTCAGGTTCGGATATTTCATCGCCCCATTCCATCGCGCGGGCACCAATCCGACGCTGGCCCTGCAACGCGATCTGAAGTTCGTCGAGCATCTCGACGCTCTCGGCTTTGACGAAGTCTGGTTGGGCGAGCACCACTCGGCCGGTAGCGAAATCATCAGCTCCCCGGAGATCTTCATCGCCGCCGCCGCCGAACGCGCGAAGCGAATCCGGTTCGGCACCGGGGTCATTTCGCTGTCGTATCACAATCCGCTGTGGGTCGCGGACCGGCTGATGCTGCTGGACCATCTCACCCATGGCCGCATCATCGGCGGTGTCGGGCCTGGTTCGCTGCCCAGCGACTCGTCCATGATCGGGCTCACCCCCACCGACACGCGTGAGCTGCTGGAAACGAACCTCGACATCGTCGTCCGGCTGCTGGCAGGGGAGACCGTGAGCGCCAAAACGGCCACCCACCAGCTGTTCGACGCCAGGCTGCAGCTTGCCCCCTACTCCGAAGGCGGTATCCCGTTATCGGTCGCCGCGGTCGCATCGCCGACGGGCGCGCGACTGGCCGGCAAGCATGGCATCGGCCTGCTGTCGATCGGAGCGACGCTGACCGTCGAGGGCTTCAACGCCCTCTCGTACCACTGGGACATCGTCGAGGAGCGCGCGGCGACCTTCGGCGCGCAGGTCGACCGCAAAAACTGGAGCCTGGTCGGCTTGTTCCATCTCGCCGAGACCGAAAAGCAGGCCCGCGAAGAGGTCAAGTTCGGCATCGAGCCGTGGTTCCGGTACTTCCAGAAGGTGGCCGCGTTCCCGCAGATGACCATGCCGGGAGAACAGCTCGACGAGATGATCGACGTGATCAACGAAAACGGGGCGGGTGTGATCGGCACACCCGAGCGGGCGCGGGACCAGGTGCAGCGGCTGTGGGACCAGTCCGGTGGGTTCGGTTGCATGCTGCAGATGGGTCACGAGTGGGCGAACCCGGCGGCGACACGGAGATCCGCCGAATTGTTCGCCGCCGAAGTGATGCCGCACTTCCAGGGTCAGGCGCAGCCGACGCTGGACGCCGCCGCGCGCGCCGGACAGGCCCGAGAGAGCCTCGCGCAGTCCCAGCTGGATGCCGTCGCGCACATGACCAAGAAATATCAGGACGAGGTCGGCTCGAAGTAACGGCTCAGCTGCCGAACCGCCGCGTGAGTGTGCTTCGCGGACCGCGCCTTTCGGGCACCCGAGATCCCAACGACACGTAGGCCCCCAATCGCTGGGTTACCGCCCGCCGTTCGATTCGCGCTCGGCCGCCTTCACCAGCCGGCCCGCAAAAAATCGGACCGCCCCGCCCATCGCGGCACGCATCACCGGACCCGTTCCGCGGACGCCTTCGGTGAAGGAACCGGTCCAGCGGATGTCCGTGCCGCCGGCCGCATTCGGAGTGAAGACCACCTCGCCGGCGTAGTCCTTGGCCGGGCTCGGCGGCCCCACCAGCTTGTAGGCGTGGCGGCGGTCCGGCTCGTAGGCGACCGTCTCCTCCTGCACGAAGACCGGCCACATGCCCACCTTGCGGATAGCCCCGATCCCACCTGGTGCGGGATCGCCCTGGCGGGCCCAACTCGAGCGCAACACGATCGGCTTGGCCCACTGCGACCAATTGGCGCCGTCAGCGACCAGCCGGAACAGTGTCGCGGCGGGCGCGCTACTGGTACGGGTGATTTCGAAGGAGAACTTCCGGCCCGGCATCGCAACTCCTGGTGATAGCAACGTAACGGCCCTGGACGCCGCTCGCCGGTAGGCTACCGCCCACGCCGCCCGCCGGGCGGATCGGGTTGAGGGGCGGCGGGTACGCGCTCCGGGAGCCCGCACGCATCGCCTTCGCCGAACGGCCACCAGCCTCCACCGCAATCAGCGAATGCGGCGACCGCTCTTGGCGTTTGCCGCCTCGCCACAACCGGAATCGCCGAATCGGCTTGCTTAGACTTGCACTCATGGATCACGGTTCCCGGCACGACGGCGCCGGTGTCCCCGGCCTGCTTCGCATCGAGGACTGCCTGGCCGCCGACGGCCGGATCGCGCTGCCGCCCGACGTCAACCTGATATCGCTCATCGACCGCAACATCGCAAACGTCGGCGACGCCGTGGCCTATCGCTACCTCGACTACAGCGGCCCGGGCGACGGCCAAGCCGAAGAGGTGACGTGGAACCGGCTGGGTGTCCGACTGGACGCCATCGCCGCGCGCATCCAACAAGTCGCGAGTCGCGGTGAGCGCGTTGCGGTCCTCGCACCGCAGGGCATCGACTACGTCGCCGGGTTCTACGCCGCGGTCAAGGCCGGAACCATCGCGGTCCCGCTGTTCGCCCCCGAATTGCCCGGGCATGCCGAGCGCCTGGATACCGCGTTGCGCGATTCGAAGCCCACCGCCCTGCTCACGACCACCTCCGCGCAAGACGCCGTCGAAAATTTCTTGGCCGCCCACCCACACCTGGGCCGACCGCAGGTGATCGCCATCGACCAGATTCCCGACTCGGCGGGGGAGTCGTTCGTGCCGACCGGGCTCGGCATGGACGACGTGTCCCACCTGCAGTACACGTCGGGTTCCACCCGCCCGCCGGTCGGCGTCGAGATCACCCACCGCGCGGTGGGCACCAATCTGGTGCAGATGATCCTGTCGATCGACCTGCTGGACCGAAACACCCACGGTGTCAGCTGGTTACCGCTCTACCACGACATGGGTTTGTCGATGATCGGCTTTCCGGCCGTCTACGGCGGCCACTCCACGCTGATGTCTCCCGCCGCGTTCGTCCGCCGGCCGCTGCGGTGGATCCAGGCCCTCTCCGACGGCTCGCGGCGGGGCAACGTCGTCACCGCGGCGCCGAACTTCGCCTACGAGTGGGCCGCGCAGCGCGGCCTGCCCACCGGCGGCGAGGACATCGATCTGCGCAACGTGGTGATGATCATCGGCTCCGAACCGGTCAGCATCGATGCGATCACGACCTTCAACAAGGCATTCGCGCCGTACGGGTTGCCCCGCACCGCGTTCAAACCGTCCTACGGCATCGCCGAGGGAACGTTGCTCGTCGCGACCATCGCCCCTGAGGCCGAAGCGACGGCGGTGTACTTCGACCGCGAACAGCTCGGCGCCGGGCGCGCGGTGCGCGTACGGCCGGACGCTCCCAACGCCGTCGCTCAGGTGTCGTGCGGCCAGGTGGCACACAGCGAATGGGCCGTCATCGTCGACGCCGGCAGCGCTGCCGAATTGCCGGACGGCGAGGTGGGTGAAATCTGGTTGCAGGGCAACAACATTGGCCGCGGATACTGGGGACTTCCCGAGGCGACCCGGCTCGCGTTCGGCGCCAAACTGCGATCCCGACTCACCGACGGCAGCCATGCCGACGGCGCCGATCCCGAACGCTCCTGGCTGCGCACCGGTGATCTGGGTGTGTACCTCGACGGTGAGCTGTACGTGACGGGCCGGATCGCGGACCTGGTCACGATCGACGGCCGCAGCCACTATCCGCAGGACATCGAGGCCACCGTTGCGGAGGCGTCGCCGATGGTTCGACGCGGATACGTGTCGGCGTTTTCCGCACCGGCCGCGGGGAACCCGGGCGCCGACCGGCTCGTCGTCGTGGCCGAGCGCGCTGCCGGGACCAGCCGCCAGGACCCACAGCCCGCGATCGAGGCGATCCATGAAGCGGTGTCGCAACGACACGGTCTGACCGTCGCGGACGTGCGCCTGCTGCCGGCCGGCGCCATCCCGCGGACGACCAGCGGCAAGCTGGCACGTCGGGCTTGCCGCGCCGAATATCTTGGCGGCGGCCTGCACGCCCACTGAGTCCGCCGAGCGGAACTCCCAAAAGACCCTGCGTACGGGGGCGGCTGGCTAGTCTCCACTCGGAGGCGCGAGATGGTTCTCAAGATGAGGGTGTCGCCGGATTTGATCGGCGGCGACGTGGACGCCGGTTACGGCAAGGTGGCCGACGCTTTCCGCGCGACGCTTAGCGACGGCGCGGAAGTCGGCGCGGCCGTCGCCGTCTACCGCGACGGCGTCAAGGTGGTCGACCTGTGGGGTGGCTACCGGAACGGATTGACCAAGGATCCATGGCAGGCCGACACCATGGTGAACATGTTCTCCACGACCAAAGGCGTCGCCGCCCTGGTCATGGCGGTGGCGGTGTCCCGCGGACTCATCTCCTATGACGCCAAGGTCGCCGAGTACTGGCCGGAGTTCGCCCAATCGGAAAAGGCGGATGTCACGGTCCGCCAATTGCTGGGACATCAGGCCGGTCTGTGTGCGCTCAAACCGACTCCGACGCTGGCCGACGTGGCCGACCCGGAGCGGCTGTCGCCCATCCTGGCCGCCCAGGCACCGGCGTGGCGACCGGGCACCCGACACGGGTATCACGCGATCACACTCGGTTGGTATGAATCGGAGTTGATCCGCCGCACCGACCCCGCCGCACGCACCCTGGGCCAATTTCTGGCCGACGAGATCGTCGCGCCGTCAGGACTCGACCTCCACATCGGCCTGCCGGATTCGGTCGACCGCACGCGAGTCGCCCACGTGCACAACTGGGTGCGCGCGGAAACGCTGCTGCATCTGGGCGTGATGCCGCCGGGGTTCGTCGGCGCCTCGTTCAACCCCGTCGGCCTGACGGCGCGCACCGTCGCGGTCCCACGTGGGGTCAACGCGTTCAACGGTGACTACAACCGCGACGACGTCCGGGCGGTCGAGATCCCGTCGGCCAACGGCATCGGAACCGCCAGGTCGGTGGCGCGTATCTACGGCAGCGCCGCCGCTGGAGGTGCCGAGCTGGGCCTGGGCGCCGACACGCTCGAGGCCCTGGCGGCACCGGCGACCTCGCCGAGTCAGGGCGTTCGCGACAAGGTGATGCACATCGACGTGGCGTATTCGCTCGGCTTTTGTAAGCCGGTGCCGCACTTCACCTTCGGATCGTCGGACCAGGCCTTCGGCACACCCGGCTTCGGCGGGTCCTTCGGATGCGCGGACCCCGATACGGGCATCGGCTTCACCTATGTCATGAACCGGCTCGGGTTTCACCTGTGGAGTGACCCCCGCGAACTCGCGTTGCGGCAGGCGCTGTTTCGCGATGTGCTCGGGGTGCGCCCGCAGAGTTGACCGGCTCTTGGGTGCCATGAAGGTGGCATCCTGGCCATGTGGGCTTGATATTCCGGTTGGCGGAGCTGCTGATCGTCATCCTGCCGCTGACGGGCGCGATCGTGGCCGCGGTACGCGGTTTCGGCGCCTATCGGCGGCGCGCCGACCAGCAGCCGCGGGAGTCCGACCGGTCACCCATGCCCCACGCGCCCCCCTCGGGGGGCGCCACCAACAACCACGCGGCCCGGTGGCGTGCGATCCGGCGCGTTCTCGACGAGCACAACCGCACCGATGAGCGATGGCTCGAATACGAACTCGACGTCGCCAAGCTGCTGGACTTTCCGCTCATGACCGACATGCGTGATGCGCTGACGATCGCGTTCCACAAAGCCAAGCTCCGCGCCGACTTCCTGCGGCCCGTCAAGGCCGAAGATCTGCTCAACGACCCGGAGGCCGCCGCGCAATACATGGCCGCCGTCGAGGAGTACGCCACCGCGTTCAACGCCGCGGAAGCCGAAGCGATCCGCCGACGCCGCAACGATTTCTCCCGGGCCGACCAGCAACGGATTGCGCGCGCGCAGAGCCTGTTGCGGGTGGCGGCCGATCCCGCGGCGGCGGCACACGAACGCCAGCGCGCCTACGAGGTGGCCCGCAACGAGCTCGACGGTCTTTTGGTGCTGCCCTCGAGCACGCAGGCGAACATCGAGCGCGGGATCTCCGGCGAGATCGAGCGGTGATTGCGCGTTACGGGCAGCTGTATCCGCCGTCGATGACGAGGTCCGAACCGGTCATGTAGCTGGACGCCTCGCTGGCCAGATACAGGTAGAGGCCGGTGAGTTCCTCCGGTCGGCCGATGCGACCGAGTGGAATCCTCGGCTCCCACAGGCGGTGATACTCCTCGAGGGGCTCAACCAGTTCAGTGAGGATGTAGCCGGGACTGACGCTGTTGACCCGAATCTGGTGGGGTGCGAATTCGACGGCCATCGCCTTGGTCAGGTGGATGACAGCCGCCTTGGAGGCGCAATAGTGGCCAACCTGCTGCGGGACGTTGATGATGTGGCCCGACATCGAGGCCGTGGTGATGATGGCGCCGCCTTGCCCCTGCCGGACCATCGCCCGGGCGGCCGCCTGTGCGGTGAGAAAGACGCCGGTCACATTGGTGTTCTGGATGCGCTGGAACTCTTCCGGCGACATCTCCAGCATCGGGGTGACCGCGATGATCCCGGCGTTGCAGACCGCGACATCGATACCGCCCAACTCCGCGACCACCCGGTCCACCATGCTGTCCACCTGATCGGGTTGCGTCACGTCGCAACGGATCGGCACGACCTCGCCGTCACCGTCTGCGGCGAACTCGTCGGCGATGTGTTGCAAGGCTTCGAAAGTCCGCGCCGCGATGGCCACCCGAGCGCCGGCTTGCAGATAGGCATGTGCCACCTTCTTGCCGATACCGCTGGACGCCCCGGTCACCAACGCCCGCTTGCCGCGCAAGTCGAACATGTCCAACACGCTCATTCGATAACCCTATTCGCAACGAGCAACCCGAAACCGAAACACGTTCTAATGTGTCCGCTATGGGCAATTTCACCAGGGCAGAAATCGACAAAGCCGTCGAAAACTACACCAAAGTCGTCGAAGGGTGCAGCGCGTCGGGCGACTGGCGCCCCTTCGCGGATCTGTTCACCGAGGACGTCGTCTACACGGAACATCATTACGGGGTCTTTCACGGCCGCGAGGCTGTCCGGGACTGGATCGTCGCGGTGATGGCGCCGTTTCCGCACATGCGTTTTCCCAACGACTGGGTCGCCCACGACGAGGACAACGACGCCGTGGTCGTCATGATCAAGAACCTGCTGGATCACCCCACCGATCCGGACGGCGAACCGTTTTGGTTCCCCAACTGGACCCGGCTGGTCTACGCGGGCGACGGCTTGTTCTCCAGCGAGGAGGACATCTACAACCCCGACCGCGACGCGCCCCGGGTCGTTGCGGCCTGGATGCAGGCCGGCGGACAGCTCGCCACGACCGAGATCCTGGCGCCCCAGGGGTAAGCCTCTCCGCCGACCGTCCGATCTGCGACGCTTCACCGGCGTGTCGCGTCGCGAATTTCGCGCTCGGCATTGGCCTTAGCGCGCGACCAACACCCGCCTGCGCCGCCGCTTCCGGACCTTGCCCATCGCCTGCTCCCAGGCCAGCAAGGTCGTGGCCTTCACGGTGGCGGGCTTCACGCTGTCCTTGGACAGCAGCGCGGTCGCCGCGGCCTTCGTGGTCGCCGACGCCTTGGACATGTGGCCCGAATCGAACGGTGGCTGCGGGTCGTATTCGATCGCGAGTTGGATTGCCTTGGCGCGGCTTTCGCCGCCGATCTGTCCGGCCAGCCACAGCGCGAGGTCGAGTCCGGCCGAAACGCCCGCGCTGGTGACGATGTCGTCCTGATGCACGATTCGTTCGTCGGCCACGGGGACAGCGCCGAAGGCCTTCAGCGCGGGAAGCGTCAGCCAGTGCGACGTCGCCCGCCGCCCGTCGAGCAGCCCCGCGGCCGCCAGGATCACCGAGCCCGAACACACCGACGCCGTCCAGCGTGCGGTGCGGTGCGCGCGGCGCAGCCAGTCGAGCAGCATTCCGTCGCGCGCATGGACCGGGGTTGACGGGCCTCCCGGGACGAGAACCACGTCGGGAGAGGGTGTTTCGGCCAGCGAGTGCGTGGCGCCGATGACCAGCACCCCGGAGTCGGCGGTGATCGGCCCGGCTTCGTGCCAGACGAACCGCACCTCGGCGCCCGGCAGGTTGCGCAGCACCTCATACGGGCCGATCATGTCCAGCGCGGTGAATCCTGGATAGGCCACGATGGCGATCTGGGTCATTGGTGTCATCCTTTCCGGCTAAGCGAATGCCTTGCGGTACTGATCGGGCGAAATACCAACGCGGCGAAGGAAATTGCGTCGCATCGTTTCCGCGGTACCGAAACCGCATCGGTTGGCGATCGCGACGACGGTGTCGTCGGTCTCCTCCAACTGGCGGCGGGCGGCTTCGGTGCGGACGCGCTCGACGTACTGGCCGGGCGCCTCACCGATTTCGGCGGTGAACACCCGGGTGAAGTGGCGCGGGCTCATGGCGGCCCGGCGGGCCAGATCGTCGACGGTGTGCGGACGACCCGGTTCGGTCTCGATGGTCTCTTGCACCTCGCGGATCGAGTCGCGTTTGGCACGTGGCATCCACACCGGCGCCGCGAACTGCGACTGCCCACCGGGGCGGCGCAGATACAGCACGAGCCAGCGAGCAACCGTCTGGGCGACCTCGGTGCCGTGGTCCTCCTCGATCAGCGCGAGCGCGAGGTCGATGCCCGCGGTGACTCCCGCGGCGGTCCATACGGTGTCCGAGGTTCGGACGAAGATCGGGTCGGCGTCGACGTCGATGGCGGGAAACTCACTCGCCAGGCGTTCGGCGAACGCCCAGTGCGTGGTCACGCGCTGCCCGTCCAGCAGCCCCGCCTGGGCCGCGAGAAACGCACCGGTGCACACCGTCACCAGGCGGCGGGCGTGCCCGGCGACGGCCTTGACCCAGGCGAGGAGCTCGGCATCGGAGCGCGCCGCGTCGATGCCGGCCCCGCCGGGCAGCACGACCGTGTCGATCGGGTCGCCCGGATCCGGCAACGGTGTCGCCACGAAGGCCAGTCCGGTGGCCGTCGCCACCGGCTGGCCGTCGACCGAGGCCACGGTGACGTCATAGGTGCCGCCCGTCAACAACGATGCGGCGGTGAACACGTCGTGCGGCCCGACCACATCGAGCGCCTGCACGCCCGGATACCCGACGATCACCACCTTGCGAGGCATGAACCCAGTGTTGGACACGCCGGGGCGTGTCGTCTACGCCATGCACCCCACCAATTAGGAGATCCGGACCTGACCCCGGCCGCTCGCATCGGGCTTGGCAGACTGTGGCCATGGCACAGATAACCTTGCATGGAAACCCGATCAACACCGTCGGCGAGCTTCCTTCCGTCGGATCCCCGGCCCCGGCCTTTAACCTGGTCGGCACGGACCTGGGGGCGGTCGGCAGCGAACAGTTCAGCGGTAAGCCCGTCGTGCTGAACATCTTTCCGTCGATCGACACACCGGTGTGCGCCACGAGCGTGCGAACCTTCAACGAGCGCGCGGCCGCAAGTGGCGCGTCGGTGCTGTGCGTGTCGAATGACTTGCCGTTCGCGCAGGCGCGGTTCTGCGGTGCCGAGGGCATCGAGAACGTCAAGACGGGGTCGGCGTTCCGGGACGGCTTCGGGCAGAGCTACGGCGTCAGCATCGTCGACGGCCCGATGGCCGGACTGCTTGCCCGCGCCGTGGTGGTGGTCGGCGCCGACGGCAAGGTCGCGTACACGGAATTGGTGCCCGAGATCGCGCAGGAGCCCAACTACGACGCGGCGCTGGCCGCGGTGGGCTGATCCCGCTACCCGCTAGGCACCGTGCTGCCGGTGCCTAGCTCCCCGAGGCGGCCGGCCGTGGCGGCCAGTACCTCGCGGCAGCCTTTCCACATCTGCTCGATGATGTCGGCGGCCGGGGGCAGGTCGTTGATGCGGCCGGCCACCTGTCCGGTGTTGGCGACGCTGGCGTCCAGGTCGCCGTCGAAGTAGAGCCGCTGTACGCGTTGCAGTGCCGCGGCGCCCTCGCCGGCCGACGTCTCCGTATCGAGTCGCTCGGCGGCGGGCGTGCGGATGACGCGCATCATGCGTTTGCCGTCGAGGGGGAGCAGGACCGTGCCCGTCTCGTCGGCCTCGATGACCGCTTGCTTGAGGTTGCCGTGTACCGGGGAGTCCGCCGAGGCGAGTAGGCGCGTGCCCATCTGCACCGCCTCGGCGCCGAGAACGAAGGCCGCCGCCATGGATCGGGCATCGCAGATGCCTCCGGCGGCCACGATCGGCACGTCGACATGCGCCGCCACCAAGGGCAGCAGCACCATCGTGGAGGCCCCGAACCGGTTCTTGAATCCGCCGCCTTCGACGCCTTCGACCACGAGCCCGTCCACACCGGCGTCGACGGCCTTGCGCGCCGCGGCCAGGGTGCCCACCACATGAAACACGGTGATACCCGCGTCGTGCAGCCGATCGGTGAACAGCGAGGGGTCCCCGGCCGAGGTTGTCACGAACCGAATGTCATTGGCGACAAGCAAATCCAGCATCGCGGGATCGCGGTTGAACAGCAGCGCGATGTTGGCGCCCACGGCACCGTCGGTCAGGTCGCGTACGCGCCGCAGATCAGCTCGACCCTGATCCGAGGTGGTCTCGATGATTCCCAGGGCACCGGCGTTCGACACCGCCGCGGCCAGCTGGGCGCCGGCGATATAGGTCATCGGCGCCTGAATGATCGGGATGTCGATGCGCGCGAGGCTGCAGACCCGGTTGGGCGGGGGGCTTCCGCTGCCGGTGGTCATCGCGCCCGCGGGTCGACGAGGTCGCGAAAGCTCTCCGACCGGTGCACCGATGCGCCCAGGCTTCGCACGCGTTCGCTCAGTGTTTTGTCCGATGTCACGACGCGAATGTCGTGCGGGTGAGCGTCGGCCTGAACCAGCCGGACGATCTCGTCGTCGGCCGAATTCGCGGCCGCGTGGGGCGCATGGGCAATTTCGACCACCGACGACGTGATGGCGGCCGAGGGCGGACGTTCGAACACCACGGTCACACCGTCTCCTTGGGTGGCTGCCCATCGGTCCAGGCACTGCACCAGCGCGACCATGGCACCATTGCGATCCTTCCACCAGCCATCGGGGCGGCTCCCGATCACGTTCATGCCGTCAACGATCCAGCGCACGCATACACGGTAAAGCGCCGCGGCGTGACACGCGATTTTCGTTCGTCGAGCCTCGGCTGGTTGATACGGTCACCGATGTCAGTTTCCTCCACGGATACCGCCGCATCCCAATGACGGGAAGGGCCATATGACGTCGATCGCCGACACGGATGACCGGGTTGTTTCGCTGGCGCGCGGTATGCGCGAGCTCGTGGCCGCCCAGGCCGCTGAATCCGAACGAATGCGCACCTTGACTCCGGCGATCGTCGATGAGATGTGGGCCAGCGGGCTGATGTCCGCGCTCAACCCGGTCGCAGCCGGCGGTGTCGAACCGTCGTTCACCGAGATGATCGAGACCTGGATCGAAATGGCCTGGCAGGACGGTTCATTCGGCTGGGTGGGAATTGCCAATCTGCCGTCGTCCTTCGCCGCTGCGGCGTACTTGCCGGACGAGGGTTTCGCCGAGGTGTTCACCGCCCACGACAACCGCGTCACCATGGGCGGGCAGTTCTTTCCCAACGGGCAGGGAGCCGCCGTCGATGGCGGTTACCTCGTCAACGGAGCGTGGAACTTCGGCTCGGGCACCGGTCACTCGCAATACATCGCGGCCGGATTCCTGCCGATGGACAACGGCGAGATGCGTTGGATCAGTGAAGGTTTTCCCGAGATGCGGGTGGCCATCATTCCCCGGTCGGAGATCAGCTTCAACGACGGCTGGTATGTCCAGGGGCTCAAGGGGACCGGTTCCTACGACTACAGCGCCGCCGATGTGTTCGTCCCCGCGAACCGCACGTTCGAACTCTTCACGCGCCGGCCGCACCGCGGGACGTCGCCGGCCACCCGGATGGGGCTGATGCCCGTCACCGCCGCCGGGCACGCGTCGTGGGCGCTGGGTGTCGCCAAGAGCATGCTCGACGACGTGCACGAGCTGGCCGCGACGAAATTCCGGATGAGTGACATGGCATCGCTGGCCAGCCGCCCGACCTTCCAGAAGGGGCTGGCGCATCACCGCGCGGCCTGGCGTGCGGCGCGTCTGCTGGTTCTCGACGCGTTCACCACCGCCGAGGCCGCGGTCGCGTTAGGGGAGGAGCTGACGCCGGCCCTGCGCGCCGACATGCGGGTGGCCGCCGTCTACGCCACCGACATCGCTCGAAGCTGCGCCGAGTGGGCCCACCTGGTCGCCGGGACCAGCTCGATCCGGGAAGGCAGCCGGCTGGAGCGCGCGTTCCGGGACATCTACACCGGAACCCAGCACGCCTTCATCAGCGAGAAGGTGGCCATCGACGTCGCGCAGATATGGCTCGGCATCATCGAAGACCAGCCCGGGCTGTGAGTCGCCGACGCGGGTGTCGTCGGCCATCGCGGGTCTGCGAACGTTGACGGATCCACTGACGGCCAACCAGGTCCTCGCTAGCATTGCGCGCATGCGCGGTTCGAAAATCCTGATCACCGGTCCGACCGGCCAAATCGCCACCCCCATCGCCCGGGCACTCGCGGCCGACAACGAGGTCTGGGGAATCGCCCGCTTCACCGACCCCGCCGCGCGAGAAGGCCTGGAGAAGGCCGGGATTCGCTGCGAGAAGGTGAATTTGGCCGGCGGCGACTTCACTGCTCTGCCAACAGATTTCGACTACGTCCTCAACTTGGCGGTGGCCAAGAGCGGCAGTTGGGACAAAGACCTGGCGGCCAACGCGGAGTCGGTCGGCCTGCTGATGGCCCACTGCCGCGAGGCGAAGGCCTTCCTGCATTGCTCGTCGGCCGCCGTCTACGACCCACCGGACGACGACCCGCGCAGCGAGCGGTCCGCGCTGGGAGACAACCACAAGCCGCTGTTTCCCACCTATTCCATCTCCAAGATCGCCGGGGAGGTGGTCGCCCGTTCGGTAGCGCGGGTAATCGGATTGCCCACCACGATCGCCCGGCTCAACGTCCCCTACGGCGACAACGGCGGGTGGCCGTTCTATCACATGGAGATGATGCTGGGCGGCATCCCGATCCCGGTCCCGCCCGGTGAACCCGCCCGCTACAACCCGATCCACGAGGACGACATCATCGCCACCATCCCCAAGCTGCTGGAGGTCGCGTCGGTGCCGGCGACCACGGTCAACTGGTGCGGTGACCAGACCGTGAGCCTGCAGGAGTGGTGTGGCTATCTCGGCTCACTCGTCGGCAAGGAGCCGATTTTCGAGGCGAGCGAACAAGCGCTACGCGGCAACCCGACCACCATCGACCGGATGCACGAGCTCATCGGCGGCACGACGGTGGACTGGCAGGAGGGAATTCGCCGCATGGCGGCCAAGTTCCACCCCGAACTGGTGGGCGTCTAACCGCTTGCAGCGCAGCCCTATTCGTCGACCGCGTTGAGTTCGAAGCCTGACGCTGCGGACCGCCGGCGCCCTGCCGGCGAGATCATGACAATGACCCGTCCTGTTCCAGCTCGAATATCGGGATGGTGCGGGTGGTTTTTGACTGGTAGTTCGCGTACGCGAATGCCGGTGCAGCCACGTTGATCTTGGGGATAACCACCTCACGTTCGGACGGGTCGAGCTCGCGCGCTACGACGTCGAACGAGCCAGTGGCGACCTCAACGCGCGCCCTCGGGTTGGTCCGCAGGTTATGCGCCCACGCCGGGTTGACGTCGGCGCCGCCGTAGCCGGCGACGATCAGCAGCCTGCCATCGATGCGAAACGCCACCAATGGCGAAATCCGCGGCTCGCCGGACTTCGCGCCCGTCGTAGTGAGTAGCAACAGCTCATTGTCGTCGAATCGCCCCCCGACCTTGCCGGCGTTGGCGCGAAACTCGTCGGTGACATTGCCGTTCAGCGTCTTTAGCGTCTCGGGATCGGGTTTCTGAGCCACTCCACGCAAAGCTGCTTGGGCGCACCGCTTATTCCCGTCGCCAGTTTGACCAGGGTTTGGCGACCAGCGCTTGACCCTGGCATGCGCTCGGTGCTAAGCAAGTGCTCAGCACCGAGCGCATGGGGCGCTGGGCGCGAGAGTTTGCCTACGAAAGGGAACAGATGACGGTGCAGGCGGTACTGGACGACATTCGAAAGCGCCCCGGAACGGGTGACGTCATCGCGGTCATCGATCCCGCGACCGAGGAGACGATCACCGAATTCACCGATTGCGGGCAAGAAGCGGTCAACGATGCCGCCGCGCGGGCGAAGGAGACGTTCGAGTCGGGTGTCTGGTCCGAGCTTCCGGGTCGCGAGCGGGCCAAGATCTTGTGGCGGATCGGGGAGATGATCGACGAACACGCCGAGGAGTTCGCCCAGCTCGACTCGCTCAACACCGGCATGCCGCTGATGCAGGCGCAGTTGCAGATGTCGACGGTGTCGGAGTTCTTCCGCTACTACGCCGGTTGGTGTTCGAAGATCAACGGCGTCGCCTACGACGTGAAGACCGACGGCATCGCGACCGACAAATACGTCAACATGCACGCCTACACGCTCAAAGAGCCATACGGCGTGGTGGGCCTGATCTTCCCGTGGAACGGCCCGATCTTCAACGCCAGCGCGAAGCTTGCGCCGGCCCTGGCCGCGGGCGGCAGCCTGCTCGTCAAGCCGGCCGAGGAGACGCCGCTGTCGGCGCTGCTGCTGGACAGGCTCATCCACCAGGCCGGCGTGCCCGAGGGCGTCGTCAACCTGCTGACCGGTTACGGCCACACCGCGGGCGCCGCGATCACCGCGCACCCCGACGTCCAGAAGGTCGCCTTCACCGGCTCGACCGAGGTCGGCAAGGAGATCGTGCGGGCCTCGGCCGACAACCTGAAGAAGGTCACGCTCGAACTCGGCGGGAAATCGCCGGTGCTGATCTTCGACGACGCCAACCTGGACAACGCCATCATGATGGCCTCCCTGGGTATCTTCGTGCACTCGGGCCAGGGCTGCGTGTGCGGGTCGCGCATCTTCGCTCAGCGCGGCGTCTACGACCGGGTCGTGGAAGGCATTGCGATGATGGCGAATTCGTTCAAGCTGGGCGCCCCCAGCGAGGAGGGCTGCGTCAGTGGGCCGCTGATCAGCCAGAAGCAGCTGACCCGGGTCATGGGATTCATCGACGAGGGCAAAAAGGACGGCGTCGAGGTGGTCACCGGCGGCCACCGCCTGGACCGCAAGGGCTACTTCGTGCACCCGACGGTGCTCACCAACGTCGACACGAGCATGCGGCTGTACCAGCAGGAGATCTTCGGGCCGGTGGTCACCATCCTGCCGTTCGACGACGAGGACGAGGCCGTGGCGCTGGCCAACGACACCACCTACGGCCTGGCGGCCACCGCGTGGACGGAGAACCTCGGTCGGGCCCACCGGATCATGAGGAGACTGCAGGCCGGCAGCGTTCAGGTCAACTGCCAGTTGGTCTTCGACCACGATGTGCCGTTCGGGGGCTACAAGCAGTCCGGCTGGGGTCACGAGTTCGGTAAAGAGGGCCTGGAGATCTACCTGAAGACGAAGTCGGTGTGGGCTCAGCTCTAGACCTATCGTCTCAGAACGAAAAGTCCCGGACCGCAAGCAGGTCCGGGACTTTTCCGAGGTAGAGGCTTCGTTGCCGATCGACACGGTTGATCTGTTCCTGGATGCTGGTCGGCACGATGTTCATCTGCTGTCTTCCTTTCGTGGGGCGCCGTCTCGTTGGCGTCGTCGTTGCGCCAAGTACAGGCCCGCGAATCGGCTAGCTACCCATCCCGACCGTCGCGCGCGACGACGGCAGCGCTACCCCTGCCTCGGCCCGGATGGCAAGGGTCGGGTGGCACCGGTATCAAGGAGTGAGCTCACTTGTGGCACCCGGGCGCGGGTGGGTCAATGCAGAGAGACGCCCGCGACCGCCGGGGGATCGCGTCCGCCGCTTGACCCGAGGGAGGGTCCCCATGATGAACCCGATCAAGCTCGCCGAGCAGGTCGCCGAATCGGTCCTGGCGGTGGGCGGCATCCGGGTGGGCACCGAGGAGCCGGAGTACACGCACCGCCGACTTACCGACACCGTCGAGATCCGCCGCTACGGTCCGCGGATTGCCGCCGAGACGGTTGTCGAGGCCGACGAGGACCGCGCCCGCAACGAAGGGTTCCGGCGATTGGCGGGATACATCTTCGGCGGTAACCGGCGCGATCAATCGATCTCGATGACGGCACCGGTCAGCCAGCAGTCGAGCCGAGGCGGCGAGCGGATCGCGATGAACGCACCCGTCGCTCAATCCGCCGGCGCCGAGCGTGGCTGGGCGATCCGGTTTTTCATGCCCGCCAAGTGGACGATGGAGACCCTTCCCGCGCCCAACGATGACCGGGTCCGTCTCGTCACAGTGCCGCCCGCGATCGTGGCGGTGCTGCGATTCAGCGGTGACCGCAGCCCCAAGGCGGTCAGCGCCCGCACCGGCGAGCTGTTGACGATATTGCGGGACAAGGGGATTCAACCGACCAGCGATCCCGAGGCCTGGTTCTACGACCCACCGTGGACGGTGCCGATGCGACGTCGCAACGAGATCACCGTCGCCGTCGATCCGGCCTGCGTGCCCGACTAGCCGGCACGGCACGGTTACGGTTTGACGTGATGAATCCTCGCGACAACCCGCACGTGGATGCCGGGCTGCTGACCGGCGTCTCGGAAACGGCGCTTCTCACCCTTTACGGACGGGCATACCAGGCCGGGCACCCGGACCCGATCATCGACGACCCGACGGCCGTCAGTCTCGTCGAGGCCATCGACTTCGACTTCGAAAAATTCGGCCGCAAGGGCCAGGAGATGGCGCTGCGCTCGCTGGCCGTCGACCAGTGCGCGATCGACTACCTGACCACGCACCCCCGGGCGACCGTCGTCGCGCTTGCCGAAGGCTTCCAAACGTCCTTCTGGCGCCTGAACCGTGCACTGCCCGACCCGCAATTCACGTGGGTCTCGGTGGACTTGCCGCCGGTCGTCGAACTTCGACAGCGCCTGCTGCCGCATTCGGCGCGCATCACCCACCTCGCGCAATCCGCGCTCGACTACGGCTGGATCGACAAGGTCGACGCCGACCACGGCGTGTTCATCACCGCCGAGGGCCTGTTGATGTACCTGCAGCCCAGCGAGGCGCTGGGGCTGATCGCCCAGTGCGCCAAGAGCTTCCCCGGCGGCCAGATGTTCTTCGACCTACCGCCGACGATCGTCAAGCGCATCGCGCGGAACGGGCTGCGTTCGTCCAAGCGCTACCGGGTGCCGCCGATGCCGTTCAGCCTCTCGGGGCGTCAACTGGCGAAATGGGCGCAGACCACGCCCGGCATCCGCGCCGTGCACGACGTGCCGATGCCCAAGGGGCGGGGCGTGTTCTTCGAAACCCTGTACCCCGCGTTGTGGCAGTTCCCGCCGATGAAGCCCTACCGCGGGATCTACGCCCTCCTCGAATTCGGTTGAGCCTCAGCCGACCTTGACCACCAGCTTGCGAGCAGGGCTTCATCGTGCTGGATCACTTCGGGGGGTCGTTGATCCACATCCGGTTCGTGGGGTCGAGCGAAATCCAGTCGACGCGCACGAGCGCCTGGCCATCGCCGAGCTCGGGGATCGCCTCCTCGCTCAGTTCGAAAGTCTTCGGGCCGCTGCGTCCGGTGGGTCGTTCGCGAAGCAGGAAGCGACGGTTTCGTCCTGGCATTAGCGCGCACCGCACCCTCAGCGCACGCGGGCGTTCTACCCTGCACAAGAAGGCCGCTCGACAGGAGGTGCGCTCGATGAAAATGATGGCGCGAGTTGTCCTGGTATCGATCGCCGCGATCGCGGTGGCCGCTTCCGTCCAGCCCGGGCCCGCGGACGCCGATCCGCCGCCCACCCAGGTGATCGCGGTGATGGCCGTCGGGCCCGGCGGCGAAGCGATCAACGGCTATCACGTGTTGTCCGGACCGGACAACGTCGGGCAAGCCAGCGACTGCTCGGAGCCGTCACCGTCGGCGGCGGCCGACAACGTCTACTACTGTTCGCCGAGTGCGGCCGGGGCCGGCACCTGCTGGCCGTCCACGCCGGGATCGCTGCTGTGCGTGGACAATCCGTGGGACAGGCAGCTCCACCGAGTGAGGTTCGACGGTCAGCTTCCGCCCGTGCACGCGACCGTCAATCCGGACCCGTTCGCGCTCACCCTCGACGACGGCACCCGATGCCTGCTGCGCAACGGCGGCGCGTGGGGTGGGCGGCCCGATGGCTATGTCGGCGTCTACGGATGCGGCGGCCCCGGCAGCGACCTCGCCGTGCTGTGGCTGCCCAGCCAGGGCGCTGGATCCTGCATCGACCGCTCCTCGGCGGCGTGGACCGTCAAGGTCGGTCGCCTCGGCGCACCGGACGCCGTCCTTCCGCCGCCTGCGACCCGCGCCGTGACCGAAGCCTGGCTTGCCGGGGGCAGGGCTAGTCAGTAGGGCGGCGCCGGGGCTGCTATAACGCAACGTATGGCAGGCGACGCACACACCATCACCCATGTTTCCGACACCGCCCGGTGGACGGCTTTGCACCGGGCGACGGAATCCGCCCGCCCCGATGCGCTGTTCCGCGACCCACTCGCGGAACGCCTCGCCGGTGCACACGGTCGCGCGATCGTCGACAACGTTCGCTGGACGGATCGCAGCGGTTTTTGGCTGGTCGCGCGGACCAAGCTCATCGACGACGCCATCGCCGACGCGCTCGCGAACGGCTGCGACCGGGTGCTGAACCTGGCCGCCGGCCTGGACACCCGGCCCTACCGCTTAGACCTCCCACCCGATCTCACCTGGGTCGAGGCCGATCTACCCAAGCTGCTCACGGAGAAGACGCGAGCACTTGCCGACCAGAGCCCGCGCTGCCGGCTGACTCGCACAGCGGTCGACCTCGCCGACCCGCGCGCCCGAGACGCTTTCTTCAACGACGCGCTCGACGGCGCGACGAAGGCCTTCGTGCTGACCGAGGGGCTGTCGATGTACTTGGAGGCCTCCGATATCGCGGCTCTTTCGGGTGCGATCAAGCGACCCGAGGTCGCCTGGTGGATGCTCGATTTCGCCTTCCCCGGCCTGGAGAAGCGGATCAACAAGAACGTCGCCGGGATCTCGGAAAACGCACCGTTTAAGTTCGCACCCGAGAACGGGTTGGCCTTCTTCGAAGACCTCGGCTGGCGGACCGTCGAAGCGGAGTCGGTGCTCGTGGCCGCTCACCGGCTGCATCGTTTACCGATATGGATGCGCCCTCTTGCCTGGCTGCCCAAACCGGATCTACGACGTCCGGGCGGCAAATCGTCGAGTGCGGTCGCCCTGCTTACCCACTGAGCCGCATCCCTCTACCAGACGCGGATCCAGTCGATGAGCATGTCGGCGGGGTAAGTGCCCGAGCCGGGGTCGCCCCCGCCGGAGCCGGCCACCGCTAGGTTGAACACCGGATAAGCGGTGTAGCCCGCGCCGTTGAACGGCCAATCCGGCAGGGAACTGGCCGGAACGTCGAAGTAGGGTTGCGCGCCGTCGGCATAGTCTTTCCAGAACCGGATGCCGGCCTCATCCCACTGGCATCGCCACGTGTGCCATCCGTTGTCCACCGCGATGTTGTGGGTCTTCCATTCGCCGCCGTTGGCCTTGGCGTGGACGGTGGTGGCCGAGGGCCAGTTCCCGTTGCCGTACCACTCCATGACGTCGATTTCGCCCTGGTCGTCATTGCCTAGCCAGTAGGCGGGCCAGGCGCCGGCGGTCAGGCAGTTCAGCTTGATCCGGGCTTCCCAGATGTGGCCGACCCCGCCACGCCAAAGGCTCTGAACCTTGCCGCTGTAGTAAGTGGGGCCGTCCTTGGCAGCGCGCAGGACCAGATTGGACTTGCCGTCGAGAAACACGTTCCGGCGATCATCGCGGTACTGGCCGATGTTCTCGGGCCGCTCCCAAAAGGTCGGATCCTTGATCGTCTCGCGCGCCTTCGCCACCGCCCATTTCGAGCCGTCGGGCGCCGAGCCGGCCGGACCATCGAATTCGTCGGCGAAGACGTAGGTGCCGGACTGGCCGCTCGGCGCGGCAGGCGCCGGTATCCGCCCGGCGGGTTCATCCCGTCCGGCCGGGTAGGCCCAGGTTTTCGGGGCGGGCAGCGCGGCCGCCAGCACGCCGATCCCGGTCGTCAAAATCATGCGGCGGCGATCGATCTGCGGCATAAGCAAGGGACCCTAGCAGCCAACCGTGCACGATGTTAAAACGGGAATTGTCGGAGGCCGCGGCTATGGTTCGAAACGCGGCCGGGCCACCACCGGCGGCAGCGCGGCAGTGGCACCCGAACGACGTTTTAGGAATTCACGGCCAATTCTCATCTTGACGGATGGTTTGGTCTCAGGATTCGGCGGGCATTCTGGAATCACGATCCGATAACCACTGTTCTAGCTTTTCCGGGTGGTCTGAGAGGAGTGACGATCGTGGCGCATACCCAAGAAGGCACGGTTATCTTCCTTCAGTCCCATCCGGTATGGGCCGCCGCCCAGCGTCGTGAACGCGAACGTAGTGAAGCGATGCGTCGCCACCCCTCGTTTCGCGCCCGTCAGCGCGCCGCGGCCTCGGGAAGCGCGGTCATTCCGCTGATCCGCAACTTCAAGGCTTACTCGAGCAGTAACACCCCGGCCTGATCCTTTTTTTGATACTCCGGGGCATTCGCACCACTCACTGATCCTCCTAGCCGGCGGCCGGCGGCCTCGCCATCACCACCGGCTTGAATCCGTATGCCGGAAGACTGCGCCCGCCCAGGCCGCCACCCCCTGGCCCAAACGGTGTCATCGGCAGTGCGTGTACGCCGCTGGCGGCGGCAGGCGCCGCGCCGCCGACGCCGTTCAGGGCCGCTACCGCGGGGCTGGTCACCGCCGTCACCGGGACCCAGCTCGGCGGCACCGATAACGCGCCCAACGGAAGCGCGCGTCCCAGTCCGGCCACCGCGGCCGCGGCATTTCCGCCGGCGCCCGCGGCGGCGGATCCCAGCGCATTAGCTCCCCCCTCGACCGCTTTGGCAGCCGAGGCGGCGGCGGGCGCCAGGCCTTTCATGAATGTCGTCACGGAAACAATGGCGTTGGTGGCCTGCGCGGTTGCCGTCGCCGTCGGCATGAATGGACCGAGATACTTGCTGTACATTGCGACCATATCGTCGATCATCGTGTATTCCGAAATATAGTCGTCGACCGATTTGAGCGTCGTGGGCGCCGCCAGTGTCTGCAAAGTGTCAGGAGTCCCGGAGTTGACGCTCGCCAACGCGTTTTGCGCGGTGCCCTGTGCCGAATTTTCCTCGGCGGCGGCGACTGCGGCAGCCTGTTGAGCCGTCCCCAACTGGTTGGCCACGTCCGCCGGTTCCTCGAATTCGGCCAACTGCGCCGCTGTCGCCGAGGAACCCGCATACGCGTACATCGCCGCCGCGTCCTGAGCCCACATCTCGAAGTAGTCCGCCTCGGTGGCCGCAATCAGCGCCGTGTTCTGCCCCAGGATGTTCGTCGCCGTCAACGACGCGAGCAGCGCACGGTTGGCGGCGATCGTCGGGGGAGGGACCGTCATCGCGAAAACGGCCTCGTAGGCGGCGGCAGCGAATGTCGCCTGGCCGGCCGCCGACTCGGCATGCACAGCGCTGCTGTTCAGCCACGCCACATACGGGGCCGCGGCCGCAACCAGCGACGTCGATGCGGGGCCCAGCCATGCACCGCTGGTCAGCCCGGAAATCACGGACTGGTGACCCGCCGCGGCGTGGTGCAGCGCCGCGGCCAGCGACGCCCACGCCGTCCCGGCACCAAGCAGCGGGCCCGACCCTGGGCCGGCATAGATGCGCGCCGAATTGACTTCGGGCGGCAGCAATCCATAGTCCACTTTCCTAGTCCCCCAGTACCCGTGAGCGCTCAGCCCGCCGACGCCGCGTTGGCCGCCTCGGTCGCCGCATACGAGCCGGCGCTGGCGGACAACATCAGCGCCAACAGGTCCCCAATCGCGGCTGCGCGTGCACTCAGTTCCTGGAACCGCTGGGCATGGGCGGCGAACCGCGCCGCCGTCAGGACTGACACCTCATCCGCCGCCGCCGGAACGACCGCGACCGTCGGGCCTGCCGCGGCCGTGTTCTCAGTGTTCAGCGCGGTGCCGATCGACTGGAGATGTGCGGCCGCGGCCGACAGCTTGTCTGGAGTAGCAAATACGAATGACATCCGATTTTCCCTTCGTGACCCTGGACTGGATCGAATACGTCGACGTGTCCGGCTGTCCCGAGACGCTATTCATCGGGCAGTGGCGAACTCAACGCGTCCGGTGCCGCTAAAAGGGCCCTGAACTTTACTTTTCGTGCACGCTCTCATTGATTTTAATTGCCCTACCGTGGTTCGATAAACCGTTTCCGTCCAATTTGTGAATTTGCTATAGAAATATATGTGAGAAGCGAGAAAGCATATGTTGCTGCTGAACATATGTGTTCTATTTCAGTTTGGGCTCGAATATTGACGGCGTGACTTTCGGCGCTTCACAGCGAACGGCGCATCCCGATGCCCCCGTCCTGGGTGCGGGATTGACAACTCATCCCCGTACGGTGACCAGGCCGTCGGCGGCCAAGGCCCGCAACGCTTCTCGCACCGGGGTGCGGGACAGGTCGAACATCTCGCCGATGCGCTGTTCGACCAACCGCGAGCCGGGCTCGAACTCACCTTCAGCGACGGCGCGCCTGATCAGCCGGTACGCGAGCTCCGAGCGGCCGTCCATTTCACTCACGTCAGTCACGCCCGGACGTCGCGGCGCCGATGTCGAGCACTCCGCCCCCTTCGGGATCGGCGACCTCGACGGTCGGGTCGTCGACGTCGTCGAATTCCAGCCGCAATGCCCGGGACATGATCGCGTGCATCACGTACATGGTTGTGGTGTAAGTGAATTCGAGGATCTCGGCGTCGGTAAAGACCTCCCGCAACTGATCCATCAACCGTTCGGGCACCCGGCCGTGGTGTCCCGCAAGGCAATCCGTGTAGGCCAGCAACAGCCGCTCGGTCCGGTCGAAACAGTCGACGGTCTGCCAGGACGGTATGGCCGCGATCTTCTCCTCGGACAATCCCGCCGAGCGGCACGCCTTGCAATGTTGCGAGAAGACGAACTGGCTGCCGACCACCCAGCCCGCCCGGATCTGGCCCAGCTCACGATGATCGGCGCGGATGGACACCTCTTCGCGGTACAGGCGGAATCCGCGCACGGCGTGACGCAGGGCGGCGGGGGACTGAGCCATCACCGTCCACCAGTTGCCGGGGGTACCGCCGACGGCACCGGGCTCGGCCACCGGATCGCGGTCGCCGAACATGAAGTCGTACATCTTGAGCGTGAATTCGTCGCTGACTTCGCTCCGCGGGATCGGCTTCAGACGCGGCATTGCGTCTCCTCTCAGCTGGCGACACACCTCGGGCAGCACGGCGGTCTGCGTTGGATCGTGCTCAATCTTAGGTTCCGCCGCTGCGTCAATACAGCGCAGCAAGCGGGATGGCCGAGAGTCCGTGCAGCCTCGGATCAGGGCGCGGACCGGCAGATCCGAGCGGAAAGGCCTGCGTCGTCGCAGCGATCAGAGCTTGCCCGCGACGAAGTCGGCGGCCTGGTTGGCCATCCCTGCGTCGATGTAGGCGCCGGCGAGGTGCTGCGGCCAGTTCTGCTTCCAGGTGTTCGGGTCGGCCGGGTTGCAGATCGGGTCGGCGCCGTGGCACAACTCGATGGTGCGGTCGTTGTAGGTCGGGTTGAAGTTGGTGATCGGTCCCGCCCATTGGCTGCCGTTGCCGAACAATGCGACCGCCGCGATGTGCTGATCGACGCCGGGCGGCAGCGGGCTGTCGAAACCGAACGCGCCGATGGGCGCGGCGAGCACGACGTCGGTCACCGCCGCGCCAAGCGAGTAGCCGCCCAGCACCAGCCGGGTATCCGGGCAATTGTTGACCATGTCCTGGACGTGGTGGCTCATGTCGTTGGCGCCCTGAGCGACCTCGGTGTCGGCGGGGTATCGCACGGCATAGGCATCGACGGTCCTCGACACCTTGGACCGCAGTGCACTGATGAACGCATTGCCCAGCACGCCCGGTCCGGGTGATTCATTGCGGCCGCGGGCGAACACGACCTGCACGGGCGGACAGCTCGCTGCGGCCGCCGATGGCGGCGCGGCCGGCGTCCCGGGCGGCAGTACCGCGGCAGCCAACATCAGGGCCGTCGCGGTTGTGACCGCGGCGAGGCCGACAGCACCGAATTTACGGATAAGCAAGGCGCGCACGCCCATGATGGTAAAGCGATCTCGCTGTGCCCGCTGGGCAGCCGGCGAACGAACTCGTGTGATCGCTCAGCGCGAACATCGACCGCGGTGACGGCCGCGTCGATCCAGACGATAGGTTCAGCTGATGGATCACGTCGACGCGAATGCGCCCGAGCGCTTATTCGCACTGGCCGAGCAGGTGCAAGGTTTCATGCCGGCCGACGAAGGGCGCGCGCTGTACGACGCGGCGCTGCGGTATCTCGATGGCGGTACCGGCGTCGAGATCGGCACGTACTGTGGCAAATCCACCCTGTTGCTGGGTGCGGCGGCGCAACAGACCGCGAGCGTGCTGTACACGATCGACCACCACCACGGGTCCGAGGAGCATCAGGTCGGCTGGGAGTACCACGACGCCTCGCTGGTGGATGAGGTCACGGGCTTGTTCGACACCCTGCCCACGTTCCGCCGCACCCTCGATACCGCCCAGTTGGACGAACACGTCGTCACCATTGTCGGCAGGTCGCCGCTGGTGGCGCGGGCGTGGCGGGCGCCGCTGCAGTTCCTGTTCATCGACGGCGGGCACAGCGAGGACGCCGCCAACCGGGACTTCGACGGATGGGCCAAGTGGGTTGCCCCCGGTGGCGCGCTGGTCATCCACGACGTGTACCCCGACCCCAAGGACGGTGGGCGGCCGCCGTATCACATCTACTGCCGCGCAATCGATTCCGGCCAGTTCCGGGAGGTATCGGCCACCGGTTCGCTGCGGGTGCTCGAACGCGTTGGCGGCCAGCCGGGGGAGCAGGTTTCGCGGTAAGGCTCCGGTTAGCGGCCCGGCCCGGTCGCGACGCATTCGCAGTCGAAGTCGGTCTGCAGGCCCACCGGGAGCACGTCGCCCCGGAAGATCCCCGCGCCGGCGGTCGCGTTCGACAGGGCGTCCGCCGCCAGGATCATCGCGGCGCCGGTCCACGTGGTGCGTTCCTCGGGCCACCGCTTCCCGTCCGCGAAAACCAGGCCGGTCCAATAGGATCCGTCGTCCTCGCGAAGGTGCTGCATGGCGGCGAACTGGCGGTGAGCGTCGGACCGCTGGCCGAGGGCGTCCAGCGCCATCACCAGCTCGCAGGTTTCGGCGCCGGTCACCCAGGGGCGATCGCCGACGCACCGGATGCCCAGGCCGTCGACCACGAAGTCATCCCAGCGCTGCTTGATGCGCGCGGCCGCCGCCGGACCTCGCAAGGCACTGCCGAGGATGGGGTAGTACCAGTCCATCGAGTAGCGGTCTTTTTCGGTGAACGCCTCCGGGTGGTCGGTGAGGGCATGGCCCAGGCGGCCCAGCGCCAATTCCCACTCCGGCTGGGGGTCCCCGACGAAAGCCGCCAGCGCGAGCGCGCAGCGGATGCTGTGATACACGCTCGAGCACCCGGTCAGCAGCGCTTCCGGCAACAGACCTGCTTCGCTTCGGGCCCAACCGATCTCGCCATTGCCGACCTGCATGTCGATGACGAAATCGATCGCCTTGTGCACCACCGGCCACATCTGGGCCGCGAACGACTCGTCACCCGTGACCAGTATGTGGTGCCACACGCCCGCGGCGATGTAGGCGCAGAAGTTGCTGTCGCTGTTGGCGTCTTCGATCACGCCCGCCCGGAACTGGATGGGCCAGGAGCCGTCCGGCCGCTGGGTGCGGCGGCTCCAGTCGAAAGCCGCCCGCGCCGACTCGAGCAGCCCGGCGGTGGTGAGTGCCATCGCGCACTCCACGTGATCCCAGGGGTCGGTGTGTCCGCCTTCGAACCAGGGGATGGCTCCCGAGGTTTCCTGTGCGGCGACAATGGACAGCGCGGTCTGTCGGCATTGCTCGGGAGTGAGTACCCCCGCGACCGCGGGCAGGTTAGACCGATGCAACTGAATATCCTGCAGTCGCTTGGCTTTCCGCCTCCTGCTGCTTGACGAAGTACATCGCCACGCTCTTGCCCACCAGCGGGTTGAGCACCGACTCCGCGAGCTGGGTGATCTTGGGTCGCTGCATCAGATCCCAGACCAGAAGTTTGTGGTAGGCGGTCACCGCACGATGGTCGGTATTGGAAACGCCCACAGCGCATTTCAGCCACCAGAACGGGGAGTGCAGTGCATGCGCATGGTGGGCGTGAGTCAATTTCATTCGGCCATCGAGGATCTTGCCGCGCAATTCGCTGGCCCGGTAGACGCGCACATGGCCGCCCTCGTTGGCGTGATATTCGTCGGACAGCAACCAGCACACCCGTTCGGGCAGCCAGCGGGGCACGCTGACCGCCAGCGTGCCACCGACTTTGAGCACCCTGATCAGTTCGGCGATGGCGACGTCGTCTTGCGGTATGTGCTCCAGGATCTCCGAGGCGATGACGCAGTCGAAGGTCTGATCGGCGTAGGGCAATGTGAGCGCATCGCCGGCCACCACCTTCGCCGATGCTCCGGCCGGCGCCTCGCCGTTCTCGGCCATCGCGCGCAAAATGGTGTCAACCGACCGTAATTCGGCCTCATCGCGGTCAAAGGCCACAATGTCGGCACCACGCCGATACGCTTCGAACGCGTGCCGGCCGGCACCGCAACCCACATCGATGACCTTGCTCGACGGGCCGATCCCCAGCCGGTCGAAATCGACGGTCAGCATGGCGCCGCGCCTCGCGCGTTGCGGGCGATCGCCCGCTCGTAGACCCGGACGGTTTGGGCGGCCACAGCTTCCCAGCTGAACACGTCGACCGCGCGTGTACGCCCCGCCTTGCCGAGGTTGCGGCGCTTTTCCGGAGAATCCAGGAGCTCACCGAGCGCGCGGGTCAGGGCGTCGACGTCGCCGGGCGGCACCAGCTCGGCGCAAGCGCCGTCCGTCCCAAGGACTTCCGGCAGTGCGCCCACCCGGCTGGCGACGATCGGGGTGCCGCTGGCCATGGCTTCCACGGCCGGCAGCGAAAACCCCTCGTAGAGCGACGGGATGCAGGCCACCTCCGCGGACGCGAACAGCGCCGCGAGCTCGGCATCGGAAAGCCCACTGGTGATGTGCACGATGTCGGAGATGCCGAGTTCGGCGATGAGCTTGTGGGTCGGGCCGTTGGGTTCGACCTTGGCGACGAGCCGCAACTCGAGATCCCGTACGGCGCGCAGCCTGGCGACCGCTTGCAGCAGGTTACGGACGCCCTTCAGCGGGGTGTCGGCGCTGGCGATCGCGATGATTCGGCCCGGCTCCCGCGGGCCGGATCCCGGTTTGAACAGCTCGGTGTTCACCCCCAGCGGCACCACGTGCAGCTGGTCCGGCGCGACACCGAAGTCGCTGATGATGTCGGCGGCCGACGACGACGAGACCGTCAACAGGTCGGGGATGTGGCGGGCGACCTCCTGCTGCATGTCCAAGAACCCATACCAACGGCGCACCAACGGCTTTCGCCACCATCGCGCCGCGGCCAGATCCAGTACCCGATCGCGGGTGATCGGGTGGTGCACGGTGGCCACCACCGGCAGTCCCGCGCCGGCGATGCTGAGCAGCCCGGTGCCCAGGCTCTGGTTGTCGTGGACGACGTCGAAATCGGCTGTCCGCGCGGCCAATAACCGGGCGGCTCGCATGGTGAACGTCCGCGGTTCGGGAAAGCCCGCGGTCCACGTGGTGAGCAATTCCAAAAGGTCGATGGAGCCGCGGATTTCGCTCGGCCGCGGCACCCGGAACGGGTCGGGCTCCCGATAGAGATCCAGGCTCGGCACTTCGGTGAGCCGGACTCGGGGGTCGAGCAGGTCGGGATAGGGCTGCCCGGAAAACACCTCGACCCCGTGACCGAGTTCCACCAGACCGTGGCTGAGATGGCGCACATAGACGCCCTGTCCGCCGCAATGGGTCTTACTACGGTAGGACAGCAGGGCAATTCGCATACTCAACTCTTCTTTGCTGGAAAATGACCGCGGAAAGGCGCCGAATCCATCGCGGTCAACGGGCTCCCGAACTCCGTGACAGCAAACTGGACATGTGTCCAGACTATAGTTCGATCACCTAAGCGAGCGCAACGAGCCCGAAACCCGCCGCCCCGCGCGGAGACGGCCCCCGGGATGTGCGACACGCAAGGATCATGCCACTGGACGGCGGCCACCAGCTTTCCGACCGGTGGGTTCCGGGCGTTGACCGGCGAGAATGAGCGGCTTGAGGGCTTTGTTACCATCACGCGGTGCGGGATTCGGCTGCACCGGCGGGACAGGCGACGCGATCTGTATCCAGACGCGATGCCCTGAAATACGCGTTCGTCCCCGCGCTGCTGAGCCTGGGTGCGACGGCCGCGATTGCCGAGGGACCGACATCGGCGGCCACCGGTCTGACGCTGATCGATTTCGCCGAGAAGAGGATCGCGCCCGACGAGATCAAAGCCGCCGGATACGACGGGGTGATCAACTACGTGTCGGAGCCGAGGCCGGGCGCGAACTTCGAGGCGAAGCCCATCACCCGCCAATACGCGGACTCGCTGCGCGCGGCGGGCCTTCAGATCGTCAGCAACTTCCAATATGGCAAGCCTGGTTGGCCCGACCCATCCGACTGCACCCGCGGGCACGACGGCGGCGTGGCCGACGCCCAGACGGCCATGCGGCTGCACGCCGCGGCCGGGGGACCGGATTCGGCGCCGATCTTCTTCAGCATCGACGACGATATCGACGACAGCATCTGGAATAGCGTTGGCGTCGACTGGTTTCGGGGGATCAACTCGGTGCTGGGCGTCGGCCGTACCGGCATCTACGGGCATGCCAGGGCGTGCGGGTGGGCGATCCGGGACGGCGTCATCGGGAATTCCGGCACGCCGGGCCGCCGGTGGGCGTGGCAGACGCGATCGTGGTCGCACGGGGAGCGCGAACCCGCTGCGGTGCTCTACCAGGCGGTGGTCAACAGCCCGTCGAACCCGGGCCCGCTGCTCGGCGGGATCAACGTGGACGTCGACGACGTCCTCGCGCCCGACTACGGGCAATGGGATTTGGCTCGCTGATCTGACGCCGATCCAGTGCACAGGCACCACGCTCGATGCAGGCTCCGCCGACGGCACACGTGTGAAAGAACGACACCCCGCGGGCCGTCGGCTCACGGGGTGTCGTTCGCTATCCGGGATTTACTTGAGGTCGAACCGGTCGTTGTTCATGACCTTCACCCACGCCGCGACGAAGTCCTCCACGAACTTTCCGTGGGCGTCGTCCTGGGCGTAGATCTCGACCAGTCCGCGCAGCACCGAGTTGGAGCCGAAGACAAGGTCATTCGCGGTCGCGGTCCACTTCAGCGCGCCGGAGGCCCGGTCATGCCCTTCGTAGACGTTCTCCGCGGTCTCCGACGCCTTCCATTCGGTGCCCATGTCGAGCAGGTTGACGAAGAAGTCGTTGGTCAACGCGCCCGGCTTGTCGGTGAACACGCCGTGCTTGCTGCCGCCGTGGTTGGCGCCGAGGACACGCAGGCCCCCGACAAGCACGGTCAGCTCCGGACCGGTCACGCCGAGCAAGCGCGCCCGTTCCAGCAGCAACTGCTCGAGCGGCGCCTTCTCGCCGGGGCGCATGTAGTTGCGGAACCCGTCGGCCCGCGGTTCGAGCACCGCGAACGACTCCACGTCGGTGTTCTCCTGCGTGGCGTCAGTACGCCCGGGCGCGAAGTGCACCGAGATCTCGTAGCCGCCGTCCTTGGCCGCCTTCTCGACGGCCGCCGAACCCGCCAGCACGATCAGGTCGGCCAGCGAGATCTTCTTGCCGCCGGAGGCCGAGGCGTTGAAATCCCGCTGGATCTTTTCGAGAACCGGCAACACCTTGTCCAGCTCCGAGGGCTCGTTGGCCTCCCAATTGCGCTGCGGCTCGAGCCGTAGCCGTCCGCCGTTCGCTCCGCCGCGCTTGTCGGTGTTGCGATAGCTGGCCGCCGCCGACCAGGCCGTCTTGATCAATTGCTGAACCGACAGGCCCGAGCCGAGCACCTTGGTCTTCAGCTCCGCGACGTCCTGGTCGTCGACCAGCTCGTGGTCGACGGCGGGGACGGGGTCCTGCCAAAGCTGCGGTTCGGCGATCCACGGCCCCAGGTAGCGGGTGATCGGGCCCATGTCGCGGTGCAGCAGCTTGTACCACGCCTTGGCGAACGCGTCGGCGAGCTCCTCGGGGTGGTCCAGCCAACGGCGGGTGATGTCCGCATAGATCGGGCTCTCCCGCAACGCGATGTCGGTGACCAGCATGGTCGGGGCGCGGCCCGGACCATCGAATGGATCGGGGATGGTGCCGGCACCCGCCCCGTCCTTGGCGGTGAACTGCCACGCCCCGGCGGGGCTCTTGGTCAGCTCCCATTCGTAGCCGTACAGCGTTTCCAGGAAGCTGTTGTCCCACTTCGTCGGGGTGGGCGTCCACACGACCTCCAGGCCGCTGGTGATGGCGTCCTTGCCCGAACCGCTGCCGTAGGAGCTCTTCCAGCCGAGCCCCTGCTGCTCGATCGGGGCGGCCTCCGGCTCCGGGCCGACCAGGTCGGCGTCGCCGGCGCCGTGGGTCTTGCCGAAACTGTGACCACCGACGATGAGCGCGGCCGTCTCCTCGTCGTTCATCGCCATCCGGCCGAAGGTCTCGCGGATGTCGATCGCCGCGGCGATCGGGTCCGGCTTGCCCTCCGGGCCTTCCGGGTTGACGTAGATCAGACCCATGGTGGTCGCGCCGTAGGGCTCCGCGAGATCGCGCTTACCCGAGTAGCGCTTGTCGGTGCCCAACCACTCGTCCTCTTCACCGAAGAGGATCTCTTCGGGCTCCCACACGTCCTCGCGGCCGAAGGCGAAGCCGAAGGTCTTGAACCCCATCGATTCCAGGGCCACGTTGCCGGCCAAGACGATCAGGTCCGCCCAGGAGAGCTTGTTGCCGTACTTCTTTTTGATCGGCCACAGCAACCGGCGGGCCTTGTCCAGGCTCGCATTGTCCGGCCAACTGTTCAGTGGGGCGAACCGCTGCATGCCCTGTCCGCCGCCGCCACGGCCGTCGTGGATGCGGTAGGTGCCCGCGGCATGCCAGCTCATCCGGATGAACAGGCCGCCGTAGTGGCCGTAGTCCGCCGGCCACCAGTCCTGCGACGTGGTCATCAACGAGATCATGTCGGCCTTGAGCGCGTCGACGTCGAGTTTGGCGAATTCCGCGGCGTAGTCGAAGCCCTCGCCGAGCGGGTTGGATTGGGGCGAGTGCGGGTGCAGTGTCGAGACGTCGACCTGGTTGGGCCACCAGTCCTGGTTGGTCCGTGGCGCATTCGACTTCGGCTGCGGGGAAGGGATTGCTGGGTTTTCGCTTTCGCTGTTGCTAGCCGTCCCGCTGTCTGGTTGGGGTGGGCGGCTGCCGGATGTATCAGATGACACAGCATTCCTTTCGAGGGTGGATGAATCGGGCTGCGATCACGGGCTGTGATCTAGAAGCCTGCAGTCGAGCAATCGGCGCACAGGCCCCAGTAGATGACTTCGGCCTCGTCGAGAACGAAGCCATCAAGAACGTTGTCGTCGTCCGACGGCGTCAGGCAGGGTGCGTCGCCGACGGCGCAGTCGATGTCGCCGATGATCCCGCAGGACCGGCAGACGACGTGGTGGTGGTTGTCGCCGACCCGCGACTCGTAGCGGGCGACCATTCCCAACGGCTGGATGCGCCGGACCAGACCGACCGTGGTCAACGCGTTGAGGACGTCGTAGACGGCTTGGCGGGAGACATCGGGCAGGCCCATCCGGACCGCCGAGAAGATTGTCTCGGTGTCGGCGTGCGGATTGGCGTCCACGACTTCCAGCACGGCAAGCCTGGGGCGGGTCACCCGCAGATCGGCCATCCGCAACCTCTCCGCGTAATCGGCCGTCGATGACACCGCACCAATATGACGCACTTATCTGGAACGAGTCAAGAGTTTCTTGTGAAATGGGGCACAATTCTGGGTGACGAATGGGCTGGGTCACTTCGCGGCCGCGTGACGCGGCCTTCACGCGGGCTTGAGTGCGCTGCCTTTGCGCCACTGGTCCCAGCTGAGCGTCCAATCGCCGTTCTGGTCCAGCGCCAGCGGTGGCCCGCCGCTGTTGCGGACCTCGACGACGTCACCGGGCACCGAGAAGTCGTAGAACCATTTCGCGTTGTCGGCGTTGAGGTTCAAGCACCCGTGAGACGTGTCGCGATGGCCCTGCGCCCACACCGTGGCTTCGAGCTCATGCAGGTAGATGCCGTCAGAGCTGATCTTGGTCGCGTAGTTGATGGTTTCGCGATACCCGAGCCTGGAATTCTTGGGCAACCCGAACGTTGAGGAGTCCATGACAACCGGGTTGCCCTTGTCGAGCACCGTGTAGACCCCGGGCGGGGTCCACAGCGAGATCTTGCGCCCGCCGACGTCCTCGGTGCCGCCCATTCCCATGCTGGTGGGCATCGTGCGCACCAACGTTCCGTTGTCGAAGACGCTGATTTGCTTGGTGGCGTCGTCGGCGATGGAGACATGCGCGTCACCGATCCGGAACGAGACCCGGCTGTCGTCTTGCCCGAATAGCCCGTCACCCAACGCGATTCCGTAGATTTGCGCCTCGGCGGAGATCTCCGTACCCGGGGCGTAGTAATGCTCCGGCCGCCAGTGTGCGTTTTGGCCGTCGACCCAGAACCATGACCCCTCGACCTTCGGAGTGGTGGTCACGGCCAGGTGCCGCTCGGCGGCGGCCCGGTCGGCGATCTGCTCGTCGAAGTGCGCGACGATGACCGTTCCGACGCCGTAGGTGCCGCCGTCACGTAGTGCGGACTCCGCCGTGGTGGTGAACGACACCTTGGTCTGGTTGGACGGCTGCAACGTGGTGAATGTCGAGACTTGTTTGGCCGCAACGCCATTGGTTCCGCGGCTGGTGACCGTCAGCGTGTAGGTGCGCCCGTATCCCAACGGGACGGTGGGCTTCCAGACCAGGTTGTCCGGGGTCATGACGCCCTGGACCGAATTACCGGCCTCGTTGACCATGTCGACGCCGGCCAGGGTGCCCGCCTCGGCTTTGACCATCACCGGGGCGACGGGGTCGACGTCACGAGCATTGGGGCCGGGGGTGAACGTCACTTGCGCCGGCCCGGGCGCCGTCGCGGCGGTTCCGGCGTGGCGATCCGGCGATGCGAGCTGGATCGCGCCGACCACCCCGACGACAACGAACACGGCCAGCAGGAGCCGGCGAGACCAACTGATTGTCATGTTGTGCACCTGATAACCCGCGGCGCGCTCCCCGTAAACGTGACGTGCCCTGCGTCGAACGTGCATTCTGGGCAAAGAAATCGTCAAATCCTCGCCGTGAGTACACGCTCGGCGCAAAGGTTCAGACCGTCGCCCGGCCCGCGAGAGATCATGGCTTCATGGCTGACGAGGAACTCGACATTCTCTATTGCGTGCCGCCCAAGGAGTTCACCGCGGAACGCGCCAGGTTGGCCGCCGCGGCCAACAAGCGCGGTGACGAGGCCGCCGCCAAACGGATTTCGGCGGCCAACAAACCGACAACGGCGGCGTGGATCGTCAACCGACTGACCCTGCGGCGCAAGGACACCCGCAAGCGCCTGGCGGACCTCGGTGAGCGGTTGCGAGGCGCACATGCCGACATGGACGGAGCACGCATCCGCGACCTCTCGGCCGAGCAACACAAACTGATCGACGAACTCACCTCCGAGGCGCTGCAAGCCGCCGACGCGAAACAGGCGTCGGCGAGCGTGCGCGAAGGGCTGACCAGCACACTGCAAGCCGCCATCGCCGACCCGCAGGTGAGGGCACGGCTGGGCCGGTTGACCCGCCCGGAGCAATGGTCGGGTTTCGGCGCCTTCGGTGAGGCGGCGCCGGACTCGGCGCGCAAGAAAGCGCCGAGCGGGCGCAGCGAGAAGCTGCGCGCGGCCGTCGCCGCCGCCGAACAGGCCAAAGCCGAAGCCGATGACCTGTTGTCCGAGCGGGAAGGCCAACGCGATGAGGCGCGGCAGCGCCGCGACGAGGCAGCAACGGCGCTGCGGGCCGCCGAGCGGGAACTCGGCAGCGCCGAACACCACTACAACAGGGCCAAGGAAGCCAGCCGAGCCGCCACGGATTCACTTAAGGAGGCAAAAGCCCGGTTGAAGCCGGGGTGAACCCCGCGCGGCGTTTCCTCGTGCCGGGTTGGGGTATCAGCACAGCCGTGACTTCTTTGTGGATGACTGACCGAACCGAACGGCCTTGGGCTGCAAGCCCGCTTGACCAGGGCCCCGCATCCGCCGACGTGATCGTCGTGGGCGCCGGCATCACCGGCCTGATGACGGCGGTGCTGTTGGCCCGCGCCGGCAAGGACGTGCTGGTGCTCGAGGCGCGCACGGTGGGCGCCTGCGCGACCGGGAACACGACCGCCAAAATCAGCCTGCTGCAAGGAAGCCAGCTCTCGAAGGTGCTGCCGCGGCACGGCAAGGATGTGGCGCGCGCCTATGTCGATGGCAATCGCGAGGGCCAGGAATGGGTGCTGGGCCACTGCGAGACGCACGGGGTGGCGGTGCAGCGCGAGGACGCCTACACCTACGCCCAGTCGGTTCGCGGTGTCCCGTCGGCGCGCGCCGAACTCAAGGCATGTCAGGCGGCCGGCCTGCCGGCGCTGTGGGAAGACGATGCCGACGTGCCGTTCGAGTATCACGGCGGTGTGCGCTTGGCCGACCAGGCGCAGTTCGACCCGATGTCGTTCCTCGACTCGTTGGCCGTCGAACTGCTCAACCGCGGCGGGCGGCTGGTCGAGCACACCCGGGTGCGGCGGGTCTCCTCGCGCGGCAAGGGGGTACACGTGCATGTCAACGACGCCGCCCAGCGGGACATCGAACTTCAGGCCGGCCAACTGGTGCTTGCCACCGGCATCCCGATCCTGGATCGCGGCGGGTACTTCGCGCGGGTCAAACCCAGCCGGTCCTACTGCCTGGCCTTCAAGGTTCCCGGCAACATCACCCGGCCGATGATGATCTCCACCGACTCGCCGACACGTTCGGTGCGCTACGCGCCGGTCGCGGACGGGGAGAGGCTGATCGTGGGCGGGGCCGGCCACACCGTGGGTCGCGAAAAGAGCCCGTCGGCTGCGCTGGACGAGCTGTCGACCTGGACGCGCAAGCACTATCCGGGTGCTGTGCAGACCCATTTTTGGTCCGCACAGGACTACACACCCATCGACCATCTGCCGTATGTGGGCCCCATCCTGCCGAACAACGAAAACATTTTCGTCGCAACGGGTTTCAACAAATGGGGCATGACCAACGGCGCCGCGGCGGCGTTGGCCTTGTCGAGCCGGATACTGGGCGGGCGCATGGATTGGGCCCGCGCGTTCGCCAGCTGGAGTCCGCACGAGCTGACCGGGTTGGCGACGGCCCTGCAAGCCAACCTCGAGGTCGGCTTCAACTTGACCAAGGGCTGGATCACCCCGGTAGCGCGCATCGGCCGTCGCAGCCCCGTCGACGGGGAAGGTGGCGTGGTGAGCGGTCCGCCGTGGCATCTGGAAGCCCGCTGCCGCGTCGACGGCGTCGAGCACCGCGTCTCACCGGTGTGCCCGCACCTCGGGGGAATCGTGAACTGGAACGACGCCGACAAGGCGTGGGAATGTCCGCTGCATGGGTCGCGCTTCGCGCCCGACGGCACCTTGTTGGAAGGGCCGGCTACTCGCGACCTGACCGCATAGGCCCGCTCGGCGCCAGACGAGCTCAGGCCGTCTTCTGAAAGACGAGCCAGCGCAGCTCGATCGGGGAGTCGTCACGCTCGACGTCGAACACATCGATGCCGTTGGCCCACCCCTCGAACCAGGCCGTGGGCGGCCACGCGTCGGCGGGCAGCCGCGCCTTCTCGTATTCGTAGGCGGAGTCGTCGGCAACGGGCGAGAGAGGCAGACCGGCCGCCGCGCCGCTCACCTCTTCTCGGGTGAAGATCATGCTGTTGCACTGTTGACTGAGTTGCACCGCGGCGTCGTCGGGCACGTAGCCGTCGTGGGCCAGGAAGGTATTGAAGACCAAGCGCCCCCCGGGGGCCAGACACTGCGCGGCGAGTTCGAACATGCCGCGCAACTCGTGCGGAGTCCGGAAGTCGGGCACCACCTCCGAGAGCACCATCAGGTGGTACTCCGCGTGTGCACCCTCCAGCGCCGTGAACACATCGCTTTGGATGACGTTCACGGGCAGCGATTCGCTGTCGGCTTCGGCGCGCATGGCTTCGGCGAACTTCGGGGTCATCTCCACCGCATCGACCCGATGGCCGCGCCGGGCCAGGGCCAGGGCGTTGCGCCCGGTTCCCGCACCGACGTCGAGCACCCGATGGGTGGTGGGGTCGGGCGCCTCCGCCGCCAGATCCAGCACACGCGCGTCCGGCTCAGTACCGAACAGCGGCGGCGGGCGCACGCCAACCCACTGCTCGTAGTCGGCCTCGATCGTCCGCCAGTCGGCGTGCACTCGGAAGTTCACACCGCCCGACCCGAACGGGGCGTGGTAGGAGATGACCACATCCGACCGGGGGGAGGCCTTGAAGGACTTCGCCAACTCGACTTCCAGCGCGGCCCGCAGCTGTGCGGACTGTTCGGGGGTGTACCAGACGCCCAGCGTGGCGCAGATGTTGCCGCACAACTGGACGTACTCGTCGATCAGATCCGGCACGGCCGGCACCCTGATGTGGCCCTCGGCCGACGATCGGCGATACACCCGCCTGATGAGCGCCTCGCGCAGCATCGACGGATCGAACGATCCACTCGGCGGTTCGTCCACCAGAACCTTTTACATGACCGACCGGCTTTGCACCACCGCCCGGCCCGGCTTGCGCCGACCCGCCCGGCTGCGCCGTGCGGGCGGCGTCCTCGAGGAGGTCGGCGGCGAAGACAACGCTCCGGGGTGGATTGGTCGTGCGGGGGCGGCCTCGCGGGCTCGGCCGAGGTAGCGCGGATCAAGCTCGCGGTGCGGGTTCTCGCGACCCAGTGAGTCCAGGAATAGGGGCCGAGAACGCGCCGAACCCTTGTGAGTTTCCTGTGTCATGTGCCGGTAACCTATCGTTAACCCATCGCAACAATTTCGCTGTATTCGTTAACGTTGGGCCATACCTGCAAACGTGTGAGACCGGTCCCTCAGCAGTCGGGACGGTCTCATTAGGTCGCCTTCCTTCGTGGTACCGGCACTGCCCGAAGGATTGCGATTTGTTTGCTGTTCGGCTGGCTACCCCCATACGACGCGCACCGGAGCCGTCACTGCCCTCGCGGCCATGAGAGCGATCGGAGGAGAACGTGGACTTCGCAGTACTACCGCCGGAGATTAACTCCGCGCGGATGTACGCCGGTCCGGGCTCGGGACCGATGCTGGCCGCCGCCATGGCATGGGACGAATTGGCCGCCGCGCTGCAGTCGACGGCGGACTCGTACCAGGCGGAGATCACCGCCCTGACCTCCGGTCCGTGGGTCGGCCCGTCGGCGGCGGCCATGACCGCGGCGATCGCCCCCTATCTCGAGTGGATGCGGACCACCGGAGCCCAGGCCGAAGAAGCCGCCACCAAGGCCCGTGCGGCGGCCTTCGCCTACGAGACGGCCTTCGCGGAGACGGTGCCGCCCCCGGTGATCACGGCCAACCGCACCCTGCTGGCATCCCTCGTCGCGACCAACTTCCTCGGGCAGAACACGCCGGCGATCGCCACGACCGAGACCGACTATGCCGAGATGTGGGCACGTGACACCGCGGCGATGTTCGGCTACGCGGGTTCCACGGCCTCGGCGACCACGCTGACACCGTTCGCCCAGCCGGAACAGACCACCAGCTCCGATGCCGGTCAGTCCCAAGCCGTGGCCCAAGCCACCGGCACCGCCGCCGGGAGCACGCGCAATGCCGTTACGCAGCAATCACTCTCGGCGGTGCCCAACATGCTGACCAGGGCTTCGATGGCACCGAATGCGTTGGGCGCCCCCGACCCGTCCGCGCTGAACGCGCTGGACCTGGAGGCCGACCTCATCACGATTTTCCTGGACGCGCCGGGCAGCCTGGTCGGGATGGGCGTCGACGCACCCACGGCGACGATTGCCCTTCCCTTCGACATCGCCGGTGCGCTGACCGGTTTCCACACCGATGACATCGTCAGCGGTTGGGCCGGGGTGCAGTCCTGGCCGGGAAAGGGCGCGGTGCCGCCGTCGCCGTTCCCGGTCATCACGAACCCGGCGGGTGGATTCGGATCGTTGGCGTCAGCCGGGCTGGGTGAGGCCAACGCCGTTGGCAGCCTGTCGGTGCCGCCCGGGTGGACGACCGCCGCTCCGGCGATACGCCCGACCGCCTTGGCATTGCCGGCCACCAGCGTCGGCGCCGCCGCGGAGGCCGCGGCCGCGGCCGCGCCCAGTGGCGCCGGGAGCCTGTTCGGCGAGATGGCGGTGGCGAGCATGGCCGGGCGCGCGATGGCCGGCACCGGCGGCGCCCTGGGTAGAGAGCGCAGCAGGGCCGAGACGGCCAAGACGACGCGCGACCCGAAGAAGGAGAAGACGGACGAGTCGTCAACCGCCCCTCAGGTTTTGCCGGGTGGACCGATCACGAGCATCGCCGCCGAGCTGCGCGAGCTGGCATCGCTGCGCGACGCCGGAATATTGACCCAGCAGGAATTCGAAGAGCAGAAAAGGCGCCTGCTTCCCGGCTGACCCTCAGGCAGTCTCGTTACCGCGACGCCCGTCCGATCAGTGGTGACACGCTGCGGTTTCGGGCACAGTGGTCAGTGACGCTCGAATGAAGGTGCCTATGGACGAGTCGACGGCCGGCAACGGCCCCGGTGCCGTGCGGATGCGGGTGAAGGCGTTGCTCCGTTACCCGGTGAAGTCGATGCTCGGCGAAACATTGGATGCCCTGTCGGTCGACGAGGGCGGCGCCGAGGGCGACCGGCGGCTGGCACTCGTGGACGGCGAAACCGGACATGTGGCCAGCGCGAAGAATCCACGGCTTTGGCGTGATCTGTTGACGTGCACGGCCCACGCGGACGCCGACGGCGTGAGCATCAGGTTGCCTGATGGGACGAAGGTGGCCTTCGATGACCCCGGTGTCGACGAGCTGATCTCCCGGCTCACCGGACGACAGGTCCAACTCGTGGCGCAGCGCCCCGACGGGGCAACGCTGGTTCGGCCCGATCCGGAGAAGTTGCTCGAACTCGGTCTCGATGCCGAGGTCGACGGCCGCATTCTGCGGATCGCGCAGGCCACCCCGGGCGACTCGTTCACCGACGAAGCTCCACTGCATGCGATCACGACGGCAACCCTCGAGCACATCGGTGTGGAGGCGCTGCGCTACCGGCCGAATCTGGTGATCGCGACGCCGCCGGGCTTCCCGCCGTACGCCGAAAACGACTGGGTGGGAAGCGAGATCACCGTCGGGGAGGCGCGGTTGCGCGTGCTGACGGCCACGTCGCGGTGTGTGGTTCCCACCCTGGAGCACGGCCCGCTGCCGCGGGCTCCTCAAGCGCTACGCATACCCGCGGTCGAAAACCGTCTGAAGACAGGCGGTCACGCAGCTCAGCCGTGCGCGGGGGCCTACCTCGCGGTGGTGACCAAAGGCGTTATCCGCGTGGGGGATCCGGTCAGTATCGCGACCTAGTCGAGGTCGCCGGCGTCCTCAATTGTCCGAGTGCGGGGTGGGGCTTTGCGCCGACTCCCACTTCGCCTCGAGAGACCTCTGCACCGCGGTGCCGGCGGCCAGGTCGAGTTGGAAGGTCTCCCCGCCGTCGCTTTCCAGCGTGACGAGATATCCCGCGTCGGTGGGGTCTTTGAACACGACTTTGTAGGGCCGTGCACCGGAGCCGCGGTCAACGGCGATGATGTCGCCAGGGGTGACGTCGTCGATGAGGTCGTTACCGGACGCTTTGGACATACCGTCGACCGTAGCCGATGTACGACCGCGGCCGCCGAGGCCCGGTCAGGGCCGCAGGAAGGCCTTGATGGCGCGCCGCTCATCCATGGCCCGGTAGGCCTCGGCGACGTGTTCGAGGGGCAGGTGCAGGTCGAACACCTTGCCCGGTTTGATCCGTCCGTCGAGCACCGACTCGATCAGTGCGGGCAGGAAGTGCCGAACCGGGGCGGGACCACCGCGGAGCCCGACCTGGGTTCTGAAGAGTTGCTCGCCGGTGATGCTGACATCGTGGGGGACACCCACGAACCCGACGAAGGCGCCGGGGCGGGCGGATTGGATGGCTTGTTGCATGGATTGCCCGGTGCCCACGCACTCCAGCACGGCGGCGGCGCCGACGCCGTCGGTGATGTCCTTGATGACGGCGACGCCGTCGTCGCCGCGTTCGGTGACGATGTCGGTGGCGCCGAACTCGCGCGCCAGCTTTTGCCGGGGCTCGTGGCGGCTCATCGCGATGATCCGTTCGGCGCCCTTTTCGCGAGCGGCCAGCACCGCGCACAGTCCCACCGCACCGTCACCCACGACGGCCACCGTCATGCCGGGAGCGACATTGGCCGCTTCGGCGGCGAACCACCCGGTGCCCATCACGTCCGACAGGGTCAGTAGGTCCGGAATCGATTCCTGGTCGGGTTGGTCGGGCAGTGCGACCAGGCTGCCGTCTGCCATCGGGATGCGCACCAACTCCGCTTGGCAGCCGCTCATCAGCACCCCGTTCACGCACGAGGTCTGAATTCCGTTGCGGCAGTTGGGACAGATGCCGTCGGATGCGAAAAAGGATCCGATGACGAACTGGCCGGGCTTGACCGAGGTGACCTCGCTGCCAACGGCTTCGACGACACCGCAGTATTCGTGACCGAACGGCTTGGGCTTGGGAACGGGATTGATGCCGCGGTAATCCCACAGGTCCGAACCGCATACGCACGTGGCGGTGGTGCGGATGATCGCGTCGGTGGGGGCGACGATCTCGGGATCCGGAATGTCCTCGAATCGGACATCGCCGGCGCCGTAAATGACCGCTCCTCGCATGATGCCGTCCCTCTCCAGGTGGTGGCAGACCACCTACCCCAAATCGATGGGTTTGAACCGCGCCCGACGTGCGCGCGGGATCAACAGATCAGGGATGGCCGGCGGCGGGCCGGTCAGGGTTCAGGCGCGTGGCGCAGCTTGGTTGATCTTGTCGGCCGCGAACGTCGCGGCCTGGGCGGTCATCCCGGCGTCAATGTAGGAGACGTGCGCCATGATGTTGCCGCCGCCCGAGCAGATCGGGTCGTCGGGGGCGCAGAGGCTGATGGTCTTGGCGCCGTAGGCCGCGTTGATCGTCGGGAGCGGTTGGCCGCCCCACAGCATGGTGGAGAAGCCGCTGGATGGCTCGCCGAACAGGGCGACGGCGGAGACATGGTCGGCCGCCGAGGCGGGCAACGAGTTGGTGGCCAGATCGATCACCGTCGAGCCCTGCGAGTACCCACCGAGCACGATCCGCGAGTTCGGGCAGCTGGCTACGGTGTCCTGGATGTGGGCGGCCGCGTCATTGGCGCCGGCGTTCGCGCTGTTGTGGTAGTCGTCGTTGGCCGGATAGTTGACGGCATAGACGTCGACGGATCGTCCGCCGAGCTGCGACGTGAGTGAGTCGACGAAAGCCTGGCCGATGTTGCCGAGGCCGGGCTCCTGGTGGGTGCCGCGTGCGAAGACCACCGAGACGTCCGAGCATGGATCGGCGGCGGCGGTAGGAGCACCGATGGGTGCACTGAGCAGTGCCCACGCCGTCACGACCGAGATACCAACGAAGCGAGCAAGTCTGCGTGCATTCATCCCCGAATCCTGACACATGCTCGGCCACGACGGTGGCGGTGGCCGGTTCTGCGTCGTGCGTGACACGTCAGCGGCCACGCCACTGCGGCTTACGCTTCTCGCCCCACGCCCGGATACCCTCGGCCACGTCTTCGGTCGCGCCCGCCACCTTGCGCATGGTCTCGCCGAAGCGCACCGACTCGATCCAGCCCATGTCCGCGGTCCGCCAGGCCACCTCCTTTGTCGCCCGCTGAGCCAACGGAGCGGCCTCGGTGAGCGTACGGGCCCAGGCCTGCGCTTCGGCCTGCAGTTGGTCGGGCTCGACGAGCTTCCAGACCAGGCCGACCTCTTTGGCCCGCTCGGCGCTCATCGGCTTGCCCGTCAACAGCAATTCCATGGCGTTGGCCCAGCCCACCCGCTGCGGCAGCCGGATCGCCCCGACGATGGTGGGCACCCCGATAGAGACTTCGGGGAAACAGAATGTGGCCTCGGTGCTGGCGATGACGAAGTCACAGAACAACACCCCGGTCACGCCGTATCCGATGCAGGGGCCGTGCACGGCGGCGATGGTCGGCTTGAACAGTTCCATCCCTGACTCGAAAGAGTTGATCGTCGGTTTCTCCCAGAAGGTGCCGCCGAAGGTACCGACCGAGCCTTCGCCGTCCTTGAGATCGCCGCCGGCGCAGAACACACTGCCATTGGCGGTCAGGATCCCGACCCAGGCGTCCAGGTCGTCGCGGAAACGATCCCAGGCCGCGTTGAGGTCCTGGCGAAGCGCGCCGTTGATGGCGTTGCGCGCCTCGGGGCGATTCAGAGTGATGGTGGCAACGTGATCGTGCAGCTCATAGGTGACCAGACTCATGGGTGCAGACTATTGCGCCGCACACAACGGTTTGGCCATAAGCCGGAGGTAAACCGTCCTCATGGTGTGCGGGAGGGGCGTGAGTCGTCGAGACCTTCAAGACGCCCAACGGCTTTCGTGGGCAACCGCCTGACGTCATCGAAGCGCACGCTGACACGTTCGAAGGCCTTGACGCGTTCGGCCTTGACCTTCTTGGTGTAGGTCTTGCGGTCGGCCGGCGTGAGGTCCGCGTCGTCGCTGAACGCGCTGAGCAATGCGCGCGGGTACAGCTTTTCCACCAAGACCACGTTGACCTCGGCGCACATCACCAGGGCCACCGACGCGAGGAACAGAAAGGCCAACACCCCCAACACCAGTGCGAACACGCTGTTGGTGGCGCTGGCCCGCTTCACGGTGTGCGCGACATAGCCGGCGCCGAACCACTGCAGCATTTGCCAAATGAAGGCCGCGGCAACCGCCCCGGGCAACACCTGCCGATACGTCAGCGCTCGCGCCGTCGTCACGCGAAAAGCCACCAGGCAGATCAACGCATTGATCGCCATAGCGGCAAGCGCGAGGCCGATCGTGCCAAAAATGCCGAGACCCCCGGTAGCGTGACCGGCCGCCGCCAATACGGTGGCCGCGAGGGCCGCCGAGCCGAGCACCAACAGCAACAGCAAGCTGCGCAGACGAGACCGAATCGGGTTGGGGCGCTTGTGCTTCGGCACCGCCCACACCGAATCCATCGCGTTCTGCAATGCCTGCCCCACACCGAGGCCGCCGTAGAGGGCTCCCAGCAGGCCCACGATCACGCCCACCGTCCCTCCGCTGAGTCCCTCCGGGTGATGCAGTTGGTCGCCGAGCACCGGGAACTGGCTCAGCGTGCTGCGCAGCACCTGCGCCTGCAGATCGGGCCGGCCGGCCAGCACCACTCCCAGTCCCGTGGTCAACAGCAACAGCAGCGGAAACAGCGACACCAGTGCGTAGTAGGTAATCAGGGCAGCGAGGTAACCGCCTTGATCGTCGTTGTATTTGTAGACGACGGCGACGATCACGCCGACGGTTCGATTCCGTCGCTGCAGCTCGTCTAGCCAACCGACCATCGCCGATCACGTCCCCCGCACAAGCGCACATCCCATTCGATGCGTTCGCCGGGTCATACCCGGATTCGGCTGTCGTCAATCGTGCTGGTCGCCTCGGTGCGTGAGGCGCTGCCCGCGGGGGTGCCTATTCTGTGCGGGGTGGCCGAACCGTCTGCAGCGCAGTTGCGCAACCAGCTCGACGGCCTGACCTTGCGCGACGCCGCCCGCATCGGCAGACGCCTGAAGAACCTCCGCGCCGCCACGCCCGAAAAGCTGCGACGGCTCGCCGACGAGGTCGCGGCGGCGCAGCCGATCGTCGCGGCCCGGCGGGCCGCCGTCCCGGCGATCACCTATCCGGACCTGCCGGTCAGCGAACGGCGGCAGGAAATCGCCGACGCGATCCGCGCGAATCAGGTGGTGGTGATCGCCGGGGAGACCGGGTCGGGCAAAACCACCCAGCTGCCCAAAATCTGTCTGGAGGCGGGCCGTGGCATCCGCGGCACCATCGGGCACACCCAACCCCGCCGGCTGGCCGCGCGCACTGTCGCGCAGCGCATCGCCGACGAGCTGGGCGGCCCGCTCGGCGAGACCGTGGGCTATACGGTGCGGTTCACCGACCGGGTCAGCGACCGCACCCTGATCAAGCTGATGACCGACGGCATCCTGCTCGCCGAGATCCAGCGCGACCGACGCCTGTTGCGCTACGACACCCTGATCCTCGACGAGGCCCATGAGCGCAGTCTGAACATCGATTTCCTGCTCGGCTATCTGCGCGAGTTGCTGCCGCGCCGGCCCGACCTGAAGGTGATCATCACGTCGGCGACCATCGAGCCGCAGCGCTTCGCCGCGCACTTCGAGAGCGCGCCGATCATCGAGGTGTCCGGGCGGACCTATCCGGTCGAGGTCCGCTACCGACCGCTGGAAGTCGCCGTGCAGCCGAGGTCCCAACAGGATTCCGGCGATCCCGACGACCCGGACCACGAAATCGTGCGCACCGAGACCCGCGACGAGATCGAGGCGATCATCGACGCCGTCGCCGAACTCGAGGCCGAGCCGCCCGGGGACGTCCTCGTCTTCCTCTCGGGTGAGCGCGAGATCCGCGACACCGCAGAAGCTTTGACCGGTCTCGAACACACCGAGGTGCTTCCGCTGTATGCCCGGCTACCCACCGCCGAGCAACAAAAGGTGTTCGCGCCGCACACCGGGCGCCGGGTCGTGCTGGCGACCAACGTCGCCGAGACGTCGTTGACCGTGCCGGGGATCCGTTACGTCATCGACCCGGGCAACGCCCGGATTTCACGCTACAGCCGCCGTTTGAAGGTGCAGCGTTTGCCGATCGAGCCCATCTCACAGGCCTCGGCCGCGCAGCGGGCCGGCCGATGCGGCCGCGTCGCGCCCGGCGTGTGCATCCGGCTGTACTCCGAGGAGGACTTCACGGCCCGGCCGCGCTACACCGAGCCCGAGATCCTGCGGACCAGCCTCGCTGCCGTGCTGCTGCAGATGGCGGCGCTGCGGCTCGGCGACATCGATGAGTTCCCCTTTCTCGATCCGCCGGACCGGCGCAGCATCCGTGACGGCGTGCAGCTGCTGCAGGAGCTCGGCGCGTTCGACGCGCAGGGCGCGATCACCGAACTCGGCCGCCGCCTGGCCCGGCTGCCCGTCGACCCGAGGCTGGGCCGGATGATCCTGCAGTCCGAGACCGAAGGGTGCGTGCGGGAGACGCTGGTGCTGGCCGCGGCGCTCACCATCCCGGACCCGCGGGAACGGCCGCGCGACCGCGAGGAGGCCGCCCGCGAAAAGCATGCCCGTTTCACCGACGAGCACTCCGACTTCATGTCGTACCTCAACCTGTGGCGCTATCTCCGCGAGCAGCGGAAGTCCTTATCCGGCAGCGCGTTTCGACGGATATGCCGCTCTGAATTCCTGCACTATCTGCGCATCCGCGAGTGGCAGGACCTGGTCGGGCAGCTGCGCAGCATCTCCCGCGACCTGGGCATCGCTGAACACACCGAATCCGACGAGCCGGCCGATCCGGCCCGCGTACACGCTGCGCTGCTCGCCGGGTTGCTGTCGCATGTGGGCATGCGACGCGAGGACACGCGCGAGTACCTGGGCGCGCGTAACGCGAACTTCGTGTTGGCGCCCGGCTCGGCGCTCGCCAAACGGCCGCCGCGCTGGGTCGTCGTGGCGGAGCTGGTCGAGACCAGCCGGCTGTACGGGCGGACGGGCGCGCGGATCCAGCCGGAGGCCGTCGAACGGGTGGCCGGCGACCTGGTGCAGCGCACCTACAGCGAGCCGCATTGGGACGCCCTGCGCGGCGAGGTGATGGCCTACGAGCGGGTGACGCTGTATGGCCTGCCGCTGGTGGCGCGCCGCCGCGTCGGGTACGCCCGCATCGAGCCGGTGGTGGCCCGGGAACTGTTCATCCGGCACGCGCTGGTCGAAGGGGAGTGGCAGACCCGTCATCACTTCTTCCGCGACAACGCCCGGCTGCGGGCCGAACTCGAAGAGCTCGAGGAACGTGCCCGCCGCCGCGATCTGTTGGTCGGCGACGACGACGTCTACCTGCTCTACGACGCCCGCATCCCCGCCGACGTGGTCTCGGCGCGGCATTTCGATGCGTGGTGGAAACGGCAGCGCCACAAGACCCCCGACCTGCTGACCTTCAATCGGGCGGACCTGCTGCGCGCCATCGAGACTTCTGCCGACGCCGATCGGCCCACCACCTGGCGGACGGGCGATGCCGCGCTGCCCCTGACCTACCGGTTCGAGCCGGGTGCCGCCGACGACGGGGTTACGGTGCACGTACCGATCGATGTGCTCGCGCGTCTGGGGGGTGACGAGTTCGCGTGGCAGGTGCCGGCGCTGCGCGAGGAGCTGGTCACCGCGCTCATCCGCGCACTGCCGAAAGACCTGCGCCGCAACTTCGTTCCCGTCCCCGACGCGGCCCGCGCGGTGTTGGCCGCGATCGACCCGGCCGGCGAGCCGTTGCTGCCGGCGTTGCAGCGCGAACTGCGCCGTCGCACCGGCGTTTTGGTGCCCGTCGACGCGTTCGATCTGGCCAAGTTGCCGGCGCACCTGCGGGTGACGTTCGCGGTGGAGTCCGCCGACGGTGACGAGGTTGCCCGCGGCAAGGATCTGCGGGTACTGCAGGAACGACTCACGACGCCGGCCCGCCAAGCGGTCGCCCACGCGGTCGCGGGCGAGCTGGAACGCGCGGGATTGCGCGGCTGGCCCGACGACCTCGACCAACTGCCGCGCGTCATCGAACGCGCGGTCGAGGGACGAACCGTGCGGGGCTTTCCCGCCTTCGTCGACACCGGCGGCGCCGTCGACCTACGCGTGTTCGCAACCTCGGACGAACAAAACCGCGCGATGGGACGTGGGATCCGGCGACTGGTGCGCCTCGGTGTCGCGTCGCCGGTGAAAGCTATTGGGCGTCAACTTGATCCACGCACCCGCCTGACACTGGGCGCCAACCCGGACGGTGACCTGTCCGCGCTGCTGGAGGACTGCGCCGACGCCGCGGCCGACGCGCTGATACCAGCGCCGGTGTGGACACGAGGCGAGTTCGTGGCGCTGCAGGAGCGGCTGGGAAAAGCCTTGGCGCCCACCACCATCGACATCGTGGGCCGGGTCGAAAATGTGCTGGCCGCCGCCCAGGAGGTGCAGCTGCTGTTGCCTGCCACGCCGTCGCCGGCGCAGGCCGACGCGATCGCCGATGTGCGCGCCCAGCTGGACCGGCTCATGCCACCCGGCTTCGTCACCGCCACTGGGCGCGCGCACCTCGCCGATCTCACCCGCTACCTGCTCGCGATCCGTCGCCGCCTGGACGGGCTGGCGCACGGCGCTCAGGCCGACCGGGAGCGGATGGATCGCGTGCACGCCGTGCAGGACGCCTACGACGAACTGCTCGGGGGGCTGCCACCCGCGGTGAAGACGGTCGCCGACGTCCACGATATCGCCCGGCAGATCGAGGAACTCAGGGTGAGCCTGTGGGCCCAACAGCTCGGCACGCCACGCCCGGTCAGCGAGCAGCGGATCTACCGCGCCATCGAGGCCGTGCGCGCCCGTTCCTGAATGTTTTTCCCCGCCACTTTCAACCTATAGCGCAGAGGGGGGCTTGCCGCAAGGCCAGGGTGGTGACGCAAAATCGCTGTCCGAAACCGAAATTCGGAGAGCTCGGGGGTGGCGGAGTGGATGTTTCGCGGTGGTCAGAGGAGTCGTGCGGTGAGGTCGAGCACGAGGTGCTCATCGCGGGCGGCGGCCCGACGGGGCTAATGCTGGCCGGCGAATTGGGTTTGGCGGGAGTCGACGTCGCCATCATCGAGCGGCGCGCCAACCAGGACCTGATCGGTTCGCGCGCCGGCGGTCTGCACGCCCGCACCATCGAAGTTCTCGATCAGCGCGGCATCGCCGACCGGTTCTTGTCCCAGGGGCAGGTGGCGCAGGTCGCGGGGTTCGCCCAGATTCGGCTGGACATCAGCGACTTTCCCACCCGCCACCCGTACGGACTGGCGCTGTGGCAGAACCAGATCGAACGCATTCTGGGCGAGTGGATCCGCGAGCTCGGCGTGCGAATCTATCGCGGCCGAGAGGTGGTCGCGCTCACCCAAGACGGCAGTGGCGTCGACGTCCGTCTGTCCGATGGCCGGGTGATGCGTGCGGGGTATCTCGTCGGGTGCGACGGCGGACGCAGCACGGTGCGCAAAGCGGCCGGCATCGAATTTCCGGGGTGGGACGCCACGACAAGCTATCTGCTCGCCGAGGCAGACATGGACTACGAAGATGACCAACCGCCGCCATGGGGTATCCGCCGGGACGCGCTTGGCGTCCACGCCTTGTCCGCCACCGAGGGCGGGCCGGCGCGGATCATGGTCACCGAACAGCGCCTTCGGACCGCAGGAAAACCCACGTTGCGGGATTTGAGCCGCGCGCTCGTCTCGGTCTACGGGACGGATTACGGAATCCACAGTCCCCGTTGGGTTTCCCGGTTCACCGATGCCGCTCGGCAGGCCGCGTCCTATCGCGACAGGCGGGTGCTGGTGGCGGGTGACGCCGCGCATGTCCATCATCCGGTGGGCGGGCAGGGGCTCAACACCGGTGTCCAGCATGCGGTGAATCTGGGGTGGAAGCTGGCCCAAGTGGTCGACAAGACGTCGCCCGACAGCCTCCTCGACACCTACCACACCGAACGGCACCCGATTGCCCAGCGGGTGCTGCGCAACTCGATCGCCCAGCTGGCTCTTCTCCGCTCCGACGACGGCAGCGAGGCCGCGCGCGACATCATGTGCGAGCTGCTGGGCATGGATGAGCCCCGGAAACGGTTCGCCGCGACGATGTCCGGCTTGGGCATCCGGTACGACCTCGGGGACGGGCACCCGCTGCTGGGGCGCCGGATGCCCGATCTGGACCTGATCACCGTTGACGGCTCGGTGCGGGTGTTCACCCTGCTGCGCGGCGGCCGGCCCGTGCTGCTCAATTTCGGCGAGGCTGGGGGCATCGACATCGCCTCCTGGGCGGAACGGGTGCGGGTCGTCGACGCGAAACACGACGCGAAACACGATGGAGATTGGGAACTTCCGGTACTGGGTGCGGTGAGCGCGCCGGACGCGGTGTTGGTTCGGCCGGACGGGTATGTCGCTTGGGCCGGCGGGGGAGCAGACCCGGCGCTGCGCAACGCCCTGAGCACCTGGTTCGGGCCGCCGGCTGGTGGAAAAAGAGCCGAAAAGTAGGTGACTTGTATTGCCCGGCGCACGGTGTATCCTGCGTGTTCCCTGATCATGAGCAGGAAGCACGCACCGTGGACATGGCAAGCGACCAATCGTCGACACCGCCGCTGAACTGGGCCGAAGCCCAACCCCTGCTGAGGCCGGTGCTGCGGCCGCAAAGCTACGCCAATCACCTCGTCAACACCGGGGCGCAGCCCTGGGTCCGGCCGGTGTTCCCCCACATCAACGAGATGGTCGTCGTCGACCTGCCCACGGTGCGGGCCATGGTGACGCCGGCGGAAACCGGCGCGTGGGGCATCACCGGCGATCAGGCGTTCGCGGTGGCCCGGGAGAATCTGTCCGCGCGTCAGCAGACGTTCACCCCGGGCGAGAAGTACCTGTTGAAGGACGCCGACGGCGCCAGCTACGTCGACTCGATGGTCGTGGCCGCCGGGTGGCTGGGTTCGCTGGCAGTGCCGGGCGGTGCGCGGCCCCTGGTGTTCTTCCCCGGGGACGGGGCGTTGGTCCTGGGCACCGACGCGCTCGACCAGGTGGCAGAACTCTTCGAGGCCGCCGAACAGCTGTACCTCGAGGCCGAACAGCCGGTCTCGCCGCAGGGCTACACAATTGAGGGCGCCGTGATCGTGCCGTTCGATCAGGCCGGCCCGCATCCCCTGCGCAGCTTTGGCCTGGCTGCTCGAAGCCTTTTGGCCGCAAGGGAATACCAACATCAGACCGAATATCTGCGGGAACATTACGAGCGCGAACGATTCCCGCAATACGTCGGTGAGGCACAGGTGATCGACACTCCGTGGGGGCGGCGCACCACAACCGTGTGGGGCGAAGGCCCGGCCTGGGAACTGCCCCACACCGATTACGTGACGTTTCTGGCCGGCGACCCCTCACATGTGTCGGACAGGTTCACCGTGCCGTTCGCCACGGCCGTCGACGTGGTCGGCATCCTTCCCGTCTCGGGGATCACTCCGGTTCGATACCGCGCCAACGCATGGCCGGCACCGGAAACACTGGCGACGCTGAAAGCTCACGCCATCGACCTACCGAGTGGATGACTCGCTAGTCCGGCGGCTCGTTGCCGGAGCCTCGGACGGCGGCATGCTCCCGGTCGCTGGGCTTGCCGGGGACGTCTTCGGCTTCGCGGTCCTCGGCGACCTTCTGCTCGAGCTGATCGACGATGTTCTCCAGCTCCTGAGCGCGGCTCAGTGGGTCTTTGTCGGGTTGTGTCATGTCGCTTCCATCGGCTTGCTGGGGCCGCGAACCCCGCTGCTGGGAGCCCGCCGCTATCCCATACCCGATCGTGCGATCCCTAACCGGGCCTGGAGCCGGGAACAGGGGCGACAGAGCGCCGTGGCGGTGGAAGTATCGCAGGAGTGGCCACAGCGAAACCTCAGACCATCTCGTACCCCGCGCCCGACGCACGCCTGCGTCGTCAGCATGCCGATCGGCTCGACCCGCACGTCATCGTCCTGTTCGGGGCGACGGGGGATCTGGCCAAGCGGAAGCTGATCCCCGGCTTGGCGTACCTGGACCAATCCGAGTTGGCGCCCGACATTCAAATCGTCGCCACGTCGCTGGAAGATTTGACCGACGACGAATTTCGCGACCTCGCCAAGACTGCGATCGATTCCTTCGGAACGCACAAGCTCACGCCCGACCAATGGGCGAACTTCGCGAAGCTCATCACCTACGTCCCGCAGGGCGTCGGACCCGAAGCGCTGGCCGCCGCGGTGGCCGAGGCCGAAGCCAACTTGGGCCCCAACGTTCGGCGGCTGCACTACCTGTCGGTGCCGCCCAAGGCGGCGCGCGCGGTGATCACCATGCTGCGCGACGCGAAACTCGTCGAACGCTCGCGCGTGGTGATGGAGAAACCGTTCGGCACCGATCTGGCCAGTGCGGTGGCGCTCAACGACTTCGTGCACGAAACCTTCGAGGAATCCCAGATTTTCCGGATCGACCACTTCCTGGGCAAGGAGGCCGCCCAGAACATCTTGGCGTTCCGCTTCGCCAACGGTCTGTTCGAACCGATCTGGAACCGCAACTTCATCGACCACATCCAAATCGATATTCCCGAAGCGCTGGGCCTGGATCAGCGGGCGAGTTTCTATGAGGAAACCGGCGCGTACAAGGACATGGTGGTCACCCACCTGTTCCAGGTGATGGCGTTCGTGGTGATGGAGCCGCCGACGGCGCTCGAACCGTTTGCCATCAGCGAAGAGAAAAACAAGGTGTTCCGGTCGATGTTGCCGGTCAAGCCCTCGAATGTGGTTCGCGGTCAGTACCAGGGCTACCGCGACGAAGCCGGGGTGGCAAGGGATTCCGACACCGAGACGTTCATCGCCCTCAAGGTCGGCATCGACAACTGGAGGTGGGCCGGGGTGCCCATCTACCTGCGGACCGGCAAGAAGATGGCCGAGGGCATTCGCATCATCTCGATCGCGTTCAAGGAGGCCCCGCGCACGATGTTCCCGCCCGGATCCGGGGTGGGAACCCAGGGTCCCGATCACCTCACGTTCGACCTCGCCGACAACTCGAAGGTGTCCCTGTCGTTCTATGGCAAGCGGCCCGGCCCCGGCATGAAGCTGGACAAGCTGTCCATGCAATTTTCCTCGCAGGAGATCGAGACGGTCGTGGATGTGCTGGAGGCCTACGAACGACTCATCCTCGACGCGATGCGCGGCGACCACACCCTGTTCAATACCGCGGAAGGCATCGAATCGCTATGGGAGCGCTCGGAAGAGCTCCTCACCAACCCGCCCGCGGCCAAGATGTATCAGCCAGGGACCTGGGGCCCCAACGCTATTCACCAGTTGATCGCGCCCAATGCCTGGCGGTTGCCGTTCGAGCGGGGGTGGCGCGACGCCAGGCCGTGATGCTGGGCCGGCTCAACTCAGTTCGGCGCTGAGGTAACCGATGGCGTGGCGGAATGTCTTGAGGATTTCGTTGTCGGGCACCACGAAACCGTAGTCGGCATATACCTGCTCGGTGGGGTGGTGGGTGACGTTCCAGCCCGTGGCGGCCAGGTACTCGGCGGCCGGACGGCGCTCCCCGGGCCAGACGAGTTCGGCGACGTCGATGTCGAGTCCGTGTTGACGCCAGTTGTTGCGCATCGCCCGGGCCCGTTCGTCGGTGAACACGCTCATGTCGGTGATGTTCTCGGTGGCCAGGCGGCTGCCCGGCGCGCTGAGCGCGGTGACGTTGTCCAGCAGCCTGTCCCGGGCCTCCGGCGGCAGGTAGGGCTGTAGGCCCTCGGCGATCCAGGCGGTGGGCGAGTTGGTGTCAAAACCGCCGTCGCGCAGGGCGGTTGGCCAATCATCGCGCAGATCGATAGCGACGGTGCGGCGCTCGGCGGTCGGTTCCGCGCCGATCTGGGCGAGCGTGTCGGTTTTGAAGGAGATGACCTCGGGCTGGTCGACCTCGAAAACCACGGTGCCCGCAGGCCACGACAACCGGTAGGCCCGGGCATCGAGCCCGGCGGCCAGGATGACGGCCTGGCGCGCGCCGGCGGCCGTCGCGGCGCGGAAGAAATCGTCGAAGAACCTGGTCCGCACCGTCATCTGCTCGCGCCGCTGCTGCAGGGTCATCGGCGAGTCATCGTTGTCCAGCGGGATTTGGCCGTCCAGCATTCGGACGAAGAAGGGGTGTCCGACCGCGCGCACCAACGGTTCGGCGAACCGGTCGTCAAGCAGCGGGTCCGGTTCGCGAGACGCCAAGGCCCGCGAGGCCGCCACCATCGTGGCGGTCGCCCCCACGCTGGAGGCCAGGTCCCAGCTATCGCCCTCGGTCCGTGCCGAATCAAACGATGACATCCCTTTTTCCCTTCCGGGATCCGGCTGCCGCACCGGCCGATCCGGCCTGGCCCGGCCGCCACCCGCGACTACACCACCGGTACCGAAGAGTACTTTCTGCCTATGCCACGGTCACCCGCGCCCAGCGCATGCCCTTGACCGCATTCCCGCAAACGCTCGACGACAGGAAGTGAATCACGTTATGGCACCGACCCTGCGCCCGCGCCGGTCCGCCCTATACCTGCCCGGCAACAAGCCCCGAGCGCTCGAGAAGGGCAAATCGCTGCCGGCGGACGTGCTGATATTCGACCTCGAAGATGCCGTAGGGCCAGATGCGAAAGCCGAATCGCGGGCGACGGTGTGCGAGGCGGTCTCGTCGAAGAGCTACCGGCCGCGGGAGATCGTGGTGCGCATCAACGGGTTGGACACCGACTGGCACGACGACGATCTGGCCGCGGTGGCGCAATCGGCCGCCGACGGGGTGCTGGTGCCGAAAGTCGAGACGGGCCAACAGGTTCAGGCGCTGACTGACGCGCTCGACACGCTGGGCGCACCGAAGTCGTTGCAGCTGTGGGTGATGATCGAAACCCCCCGGGCGTTTCTGCGGGCCGAGGAGGTCGCGTCGGGCAGCGAGCGGTTGGCCGGGCTGGTCGTCGGCACCAATGATCTCGTCAACGAACTGCACGGCCTACACGTCCCCGGGCGCACGCCCGTCGTACCCGCACTGGGCATGGCCCTGTTGGGAGCGAGGGCGGCCGGGAAAATCATCTTGGATGGCGTGTTCAACGACATCACCGATGAGGGCGGATTCCGGGCCGAGGCGCAGCACGGCCGCGAAATGGGATTCGACGGGAAGACCCTCATCCACCCGTCACAGATCGCCCCGGCCAACGAGCTGTTCGGTCCTTCGCAGAAGGAGCTGGACGACGCCCGCAAGGTCGTGTCCGCCTACAAGGAGGCGCGGGCGGCGGGCACCAGCGTCATCACGGTCGATGGCCGCATGATCGAGAACTTGCACGTGCGCGACGCCCAGCGACTTCTTGCCCTGGCCGATTTGATCTCGGAGATGGAAACCGCGTCCTAGCGCGGATTAGCCCGGGCCGGGCGGTCGGGGGGCGTCACACGGTAGGTTGTACGCGATTCCCCGACGACTCGAGAGGAAACAAGGTGGGCGAGACCGCGGCCATGGCCGAGGCTGACCGCGCGTGGATGATCGACACGTTGCTCGCGCTGCTGCAAACCCCGAGTCCGTCGGGGCGCACCGACGCGGTGATGCAGGTGATCGGCGACATCCTCGACGACTTCGGCGTGCCGTTTACGCTGACGCGGCGCGGGGCGCTGACCGCGGAACTCCCGGGGGAGTCGGCGACGATCGACCGGGCGCTGGTTGTCCACTCGGACACCATCGGCTGCATGGTCCGCAACCTCAAGGACAATGGCCGCCTCGAACTCGTTCCCGTCGGCACCTTCTCGGCCCGGTTCGCCGCGGGTGCCCGCGTGCGCATCTTCATCGACGACCCCGACGAGTTCATCACCGGCACCGTCATGCCGCTCAAGTCCAGTGGCCACGCGTTCGGCGACGAGATCGACACCCAACCCACCGATTGGGACCACGTCGAGGTTCGCATCGACCGCAAAGTGTCGTCGCGCGAGGACCTGCTTCGTCTCGGCCTGCAGATCGGTGATTTCGTGGCCTTGATCACCAGCCCCGAGCTCACCGCCGACGGCTTCATCGTCTCCCGTCACCTGGACGGAAAAGCGGGCGTCGCGATCGCACTCGCCCTGGCCAAGAACTTCTCCGAGAACAGGGTGGTGCTGCCGCACCGCACCACAATCCTGGTCACCATCACCGAGGAGGTCGGCCACGGGGCGAGCCACGGGCTGCCCGGCGATGTCGCCGAGTTGGTGTCGGTGGACAACGCGGTGTGCGCGCCGGGCCAGCACTCGCTCGAGGACGGCGTGACGATCCCGATGGCCGATATGCACGGCCCGTTCGACTACCACCTGACCCGCAAACTCTGCCGGCTCGCTTGGGAGCAGGGAATCCCGTTCGCCCGCGACATCTTTCGCTATTACCGATCCGACGCCGCCGCGGCGATCGAGGCGGGGGCGAACACTCGCGCCGCTCTCGTCGGCTTCGGGCTCGATGGCAGCCATGGCTGGGAGCGCACCCACATCGATTCGCTGGAGGCCGCCTACAACCTGCTGCACGCATGGCTGCAGACACCGTTGACGTTCGCCAAGTGGGACGCCAAGCCGACCGGCAGTCTGCGCGACTTCCCGTCGTCGAAGCAGCCCGCACCCAGCGAGCGGTGGGTGCCGCTGTCTCGGGGCGATTACGAGAGCCCCGGCGAAGCATCGCCCGGGACGCCTTGGCCGCCGTCGGAGGGGCCCCAGGCCTGAGGGGGCCGGCCGTCCGGTCGGCGCGCCGAAGTCCGTTACCGTCCGCAACGATTGATTTGGTTGGGCTTCACCAGAGCGCACTGTGATTGACGAGCGCGTCGGCGATGAGTCCGACTCCGAATACGAGAAACAAGAGCCGCACCGATATTGGGCCGTAGCGGGTGAGCGCGCGGACAATCCTGCGCTGAATCCGCTTGGCACGCATGGTTCGTCGCATCGACAAAGCGAGGATCGCCAACGGCGGTGACAGAGCGATCGCCCAATAGGCGATGATGACCAGCGGCCAGAGCGGTGGGCGTGGATGCACGGCGGCCAGCATCGCCAAGCCCGTGAGATACGGCACCGCGGTCGGCGCTTGTCCGCTTCCCACCGCCAGCCCGAGGAATCCGAGCAGCCACGGGCGTTGCCGCATCGCCGCCAAGGCCCAGCCGGGAGCCGACGATTGCGCGGTCAACGGGAAGTAGGCCAGGCAGACCAGCCCGATTCCCAACAGCAGTTCGCCCCGAAATCGAATCGCCGGGGTGACGTGAAAATCCAGTGACTGCGTGAGGAAGCTGATGCCCAGCACCGTGCACACGCCGAAGGTGGTCGTGACGGCAAACACGCCCGCGACGAAGCTCAAGGCGCCCGGGAAGGGGGAGCGCCGGCTGAGCCGACTATCGAAGATGACCGCCGAGACCACACCCACGTTGAGGACGTTGAGCGAGTCGAGAAACGCCAGTCCCGCAAGGGCAAGTATCAGAGTTGTCACGCGCCTGTACCGGGCCTAGCGTGCGGACCCGCGGGCCGCCCGCAAGCGGCTGGGCGCTGACCACGGCGACCAGATCAAAGCGGCGATCATGCTGCAGACAATACGAGTCTGACCGCAGCGGGGTCGGTGGAGGCTGCCGTTGTGCGCGGCTACCGATGATCACTCGGGGGGCGATGGTGTCAGCACGGGCGATGCGCGGCATTATCGAGGCGTCGGCGACGCGGCTGACGCATCCACGTAGCGACAGCAGATCGAATCCCGAGGGGCCCACCGATGACCACGCTTACACCGCAGGACCTTCGCGAATACCTCATCGGGGCTTGGACGTTGGAGTCCTATCAAAGCTCGGATCTGGACGGCTCGAATATGCGCTACCCGTTGGGCGCCGACGCCCGCGGCATCATCATGTACACCGCCGACGGATACATGTCCGCCCAGATCATGCGCGCGGACCGCGCACCGATTGCCCGTGGTGACCTTCAGGTAGCCGACACCGCCGAATTGGCCGCGGCGGCCAAGGGATACCTGGCGTACACCGGCCCTTACAGCGTTCTCGACACCGGGGTGATCGCCCACCACGTCGACGTCAGCCTGCTACCGAACTGGGTCGGCGGGACGCAATACCGCGCCGCCCGGACCGGCGACGGCCGCCTGGAGCTGAGCCCCGCCGAGCCGGTCGTCATCAAGGGGAAACCACGCCACGGCGTCCTGCTGTGGCGGCGGGCAAAACCGGCCAAATAACATACTTTGCAAAGGAACTCGTCAGGAGAACTCGATGGGGTTGCTCGACCGCAAGACCGCTGTCATCACCGGTGCCAATTCCGGGATCGGGTTGGCGACCGCGGCGCGTTTCCTTGCCGAGGGCGCCGAACGGGTCTTCATCACGGGTCGGCGCCAGTCCGAACTCGACACCGCGGCAAGCAAATTGGGGTCGCGGGCAACCGCCGTACCCGGCGACGTCGGGATACCGCATGACCTGGACCGGCTCTACGCCGAGGTCGCGTCCGCCGGCAAGGGGCTTGACATCGTGATGGCCAACGCCGGGGCGACCAGGGTGGCGCCACTGGGGGAGATCACCGACGATGACCTCGACGCGCTGCTGACCACCAACGTCAAGGGAGTCGTGCACACCGTGCAGAAGGCGCTGCCGCTGCTCAACAACGGTGCCTCCATCATCCTGACGGGTTCCACTACCGCCGACCGCGGCCGCACCGGACTGAGCATCTACGCCGCCACCAAGGCCGCCGTGCGGTCGCTGGCCCGCGCCTGGGCCAACGAGCTCGCCGACCGCAACATCCGGGTCAACGTCATCGTCGCCGGATCCACCGCCACCCCGGGCAGCAACGCGCTGGCCGTTCAAACCGACCCCGATGCGTCCATCGAAGAGTTCCGCGCCGATCGCATCGCCACCATCCCGTTGGGGCGCTTCGCCGAACCGATCGAGATCGCCAATGCTGCCGTGTTTTTGGCGAGTGATCTATCCAGCTTCACCACCGGATCCACGGTGACCGCCGACGGCGGATTCAATCAAGTCTGACCGCGATCGGGGAGCAAGTACCGGTCTTGCACATTGTCGGCGAGTTCATCGAGCATGGCGTGGTTCAAACCGAAGGCGAGTTTCACCTCGCCGACTATGCGATCGATTTCGCCGGCGCCTGGGCGCAGTGCGTCAAGGCGAGCCCGATAAGCGTCCTTATACGGTTTAGGTCGCATCGGGAATTCATAGAATGCAAGCCCAGCGCCGCCAAGACCAAACGTGCGATTCAGAATTTTGCCGATACCCCGGCCTCCGGAGAGGTCTCCGAGATAGCGGGTGTAGTGGTGGGCCACCAGCGCACCCCCCCAAGTGAGGGAGGCGAGACGCTCAGCGTAGGCCGCCGTCGCGGGGGAGTTGACCTCGCGGGTGCCGCCGGGCAGCCAATGTTGGAGATCGACATCGATAGCCGTCAGACGCTCCAACGCTGGGTCGTACACGGCGGCAACCATGGGGTCGTCACGGCGGGCGCGCATGGCGTCCTCTAGCGCGGTGTACACCACGCGTAACCGAAGCAAACAATCGGAATAGCCCTTCGCGGTAACCCGACCGGAGAGCAGTTCGGACATGAATGGGCTCTGCTCGGCAGCGTCGTGTTCGGCCGCCGAGCCCTGTTTCATCGCAACCGACAGCCGGCGGACTGTTGAGAGGGCGATCGAGCACATGACCTGCTCAGATTACATCGGTGCTTGCGACGGCGACGGTTACTGCAACAGTCGACAGCCCTTAGGCTCGACGCATAGTTCCCGACACCAGCAGAGCTGAAAGCCGAGTACTGCTATCGGAGAGGGAAATATGTTGGGCGCGTTGAGAAATCAGTGTCGGGCCGGTCGGCCAGGAAATGCATACTGGTGCTGAATTGACAAGAATTTTGGAAGTCTGGCTGCTACTGCTCACCGACCCGATTAGGCTGCCCGCGTGACCAGCGACGAGCGGCGCATCCCACCGTCGATACCTGTGCATCAGCCGATCGACGATCTCGTCCCGGTCGGCACGCCCATAGACCTCGACAACTGTGCGCGTGAGCCGATCCACATCCCGGGCAGCATCCAGCCGCGCGGTGTGCTCGCGGTGGTGCGCGACCACACCTTCGAGGTGCGTCAGGTCAGCGCCAACGTGGCCGACCTGCTCGGCCGCCCCGTCGACGCCATTTTGGGCCGGCACCTGTCGGCGCTGATCGGTCCCGAACAGGCCGCCCGGGTCGAGCAGGCGACGTCGACCTTCGGCAGCCTGCGCCAAAACAACCCCCTTGAGTTCGTGATCGACGTCGCCGGCGAGCCACGAGCTTTCGACGCCATCCTGCACCGTGAGCCGGGTGGTGTGATCTTGGTGGAGCTCGAGATCGCCTACGGCCAGCGACCGTTCTCCTTTCCGAACACTTATCAGGCGGTCCGCGGCGCGGTCGAGCTGTTGAACCGGGCCGCCACGCTGACCGAGTTGTACGCCACCGCCGCGCGTGCCGTCCGCGATCTGACCGGGTTCGACCGGGTGATGGTGTACCGCTACGACGAGGAGTACAACGGCGAGGTCGTCGCCGAGTCCAAACGCGAGGACCTCAACTCCTTCCTCGGCTTGCACTACCCGTCCAGCGACATCCCGGCGCAGGCGCGTGCACTGTACGAAAAGAACTGGATCCGACTCATTTCCGACGTCGGCTACACGCCCGCACCACTGGTGTCGAGCATCGACCCCGGACGCGATACGCCACTGGACCTCACTTATGCCACATTGCGCAGCGTCTCGCCCATCCATATCGAGTATCTGCAAAACATGGGTGTGCACGCATCGATGTCGATCTCACTTCTGCGGCAGGGCCGGCTATGGGGGCTGATCGCCTGCCACCACTACGCCGGTCCGCATCTGCCCCCGTTCGGCACCCGCGCGGCGGCCGAGTTCCTCGGCTCCACGCTGTCGCTGCGGCTTGTCGACCGGTTCGAGGACGAACAACTGCACAAGCGGCTGGCTGCGCAGTCGGTGCTGGCCAAGCTCACCGGCGCCACGCTTGACGACGGCGAGCCGCTGTCGGCGGCGTTGCTCGGGGCGCCAGACCTGCTCGATCTCGTGATTGCCGACGGCGTCGTCGTCAACATCCAGGGCGACCTTCGGGTGCGTGGGTCGGTTCCGCCGCCGGAGGTCGTGTCTGCCGTCGCCGCCTGGGCGCGTGAGGCGAACGACGAGATCGCAAGCAGCGAGTGCCTGTCTCGCGCGCTACCCGAACTCGACCTCGATCCGCAGTTGGCCGCCGGCACGCTCGCTCTCAACCTGCCTGACGGGCAGTACGCCATCTGGTTCCGGCGCGAAGTGCTGCGCTCGGTGGACTGGGGCGGCGACCCGTACAACAAGGCGATCGCGGACAGCGAGGGCGACCAGACGCGGCTTAGCCCACGCAAATCGTTCGATCGGTGGCGCGAGATCGTCCACCGTCGCAGCGAACCGTGGACGGTGAGCGAGACCGAATCCGCCGAGGCGTTGCGACGCCACCTGGTCGAATCGCTGTACCGCCGCACGAGGGGAGCGCTGCGCGTGGCCGAGACGCTACAGCGCAGCCTGCTGCCCGAGTCGATCCCGACCCTCGAAAACTGGCAGTTGTCAGCGCATTACGAGCCCGCGGCGGGGGATAACGTCGGCGGCGACTGGTACGACGCGTTCGAACTCCGAGACGGCCGGCTGATCGTGCTGATCGGCGACGTCGCCGGGCATGGTATTGCCGCGGCCGGCACCATGGCCGCGTTACGCAACGCCCTGCGCGCGCAGTTGTTCGCCGGCGCCGCACCGGCCGAGGCGCTGGAACAACTCAACGACTTCTGTTTGCACATGCTGCCCGGCGCGTTCGCCACCGTCCTCGCCGCGCGCGTCGATCTCGGCTCGGGGGAGGTGGAGGCCGCGTCCGCGGGCCACTTGATGCCGTACCTGACGAACTCGGCGGTACCGGCCGTCCCGGCACCGATCATGCTTTCACCGCCGATTGGCATCAAAGGCGTGACCTATATGCCCAGCACGTTCACCGTCGAGCCCGGACACGGGCTGGTCTTGTATTCCGACGGCCTCGTGGAACGTCGCGGCGAGGCGATCGACGACGGACTGGATCGCTTGGCCGAGACCCTCGCTCGCGCGGGGAACATACCCGCATCCCAGATCTGGGCGGCGATGCCGTCGGCCCGCACCGACGACGATGTCACCATCATCACGCTGCGCCGTCTCTGAGCTGTCGCGAGGCACTTGGCATTCAGTGGAATGGCGCCAAATTCAATGGCGGCCATCTACAGTTCGACAAATAGCGAACCCCACATTGACACCCGAGGGAAGACGAGATGGCGAAAAGTGTTGCGACCAAGAACGAAAACGAGAAGATCGTGGTCGATTTTATACATGCCGCTTACGGCGAAAGCATGAACATCGACGCGATGACCGCGCTCATGGCCGACGACTTCGAGTGGCAACTCCACGTTCCGCTGTCTCCGGTGGTTCGGGGACGCGAGGCGGCGCGCGCAGAACTCGAGAAGCACAACACGCTGTCAACCGGCATGATCGAGGGGAGCGAACTCCGCACGATCGTGTCGGACAGCGGCACCGTCATCGTCGAACGCGTCGACGTGAACTCGATGAATGGCGTGGCCGTCACATTTCACGTCACAGCGATTTTCGAGGTCCGCGACGGTGCGATCACTCATTGGCGAGAGTATTGGGACACCGCGCACGTCGCTCAGCAACTCGGCATCGATCCCGCGCTGATGTTCGCGCCGTTGACCGCTTAATCGACGGCACAGGGGATTTGGCGGCGCGGCCTAGCCCGAGGCGTTGAGGATCTTGATCGCGAAAACCAGCGTGTCGCCCGGCCGGATTCCGGCGCTGGGCTGACCCTCGGGATAGCCGTCCGCGGGGACCATCGCGACGGCGACCGTCGACCCGACCTTTTGTCCCGCAATGGCCTTCTGGAAACCTGGCACGACTCCGGTAAGCGGAAAGTCGACGGGGGCGCCGCGTTCGTAGCTGCTGTCGAACACCGACCCGTCACGCCCGTTGACGCCCATGTAGCAGACGGTGACCTTGGCGGTGCTCGAGACCACCGGCCCATCTCCGGCGCGCAGCGTATGCACCTGGGTCTGAGTCACGCTGAACGGTGCCGTCACGGTCACGCGCGGGGCCGCCGTATCCGTGGACCCGGTGACCGCGACGCTGCCCGTGGTCCCGGCCAGGGTCCAGTCAGGCGCTCCACCGTTTTGCGGTGCTGCGGTTGGGCATGAGCCGGCCGCGTTTGCCGCACCCGAACCAGCGAGCAGCAGAACGGTCGCCGCGACAGTGGCCGCGAGCGCGACAGAGGAATACACCCGGAAGGAGTTCACCGCCGACACGCTACAGCGACGTCGCTTCTTGATCGTCGTGGCCCCGCGTGTGCCGGTCGGAGGCATCGCGCGGGGACATCTGCCGCCGGAAACGAACAAAATGTCTATTTCGCACAAAACAGGCAAAACAGCTAAAGTGGGGGATGCAGACCAAGGAGGGGACCGCCATGTCCACAGTTTCGTTCCGCAACCGCGACGGCAAGCTTGTCGATGTCCCCTCGGTGACCGCCAGCCGCCTCAAAAACGAGTTTGGCACCGTGTTCGACGAGGCCGCGGTCAGCGGGGCGGTGGTGATCACCAAGCACAACACGCCCCGGGCCGTGCTGTTGTCGTACGCCGAATTCGAGGCGTTGGCCGCAACCGCGGCACCCGCGCTCGACGATCTCAGTGAGCGCTTCGACGAGCTGTTGTCCACCATGCAGACGCCGAAGGCCAAAGCCGGGGTCGCCGCGGCGTTCGACGCCGCGCCGGAGGAACTGGGCGCCGCCGCGGTGAAGGCGGCACGCACCGCGCCGCTGCGCTGATCCGCGCGGCCCATGGCTCGCACGAGAACGCCACCGGCGCAGATACACGTGTTGGCGGGCGTCAACGGCGCCGGCAAAAGCAGCGTCGTCGGGGCGACGATCCGCGATAAAGGCGGTGAGTACTACAACCCCGACGAGGCCGCGCGGGAAATCATCGCGGCCAACCCCGGATTGGGCCAGGCCGAGGCCAATGCGGCGGCATGGGAACAGGGTCGAAAACTGCTGCAGCGGGCGATTGACCAAGGCCTCGATTTCACCTTTGAGACCACACTCGGCGGTAACACGATGCCGGGACTGCTGGCCGAGGCCGCCAAGCGTGGGCTCGAGGTCCACGTTTTCTATGTAGGGCTCGACAGCGCTGATACCTGTATCGAGCGGGTGCGACAACGGGTCCGCGCCGGCGGGCACGATATTTCCGAAGCCGACGTCCGCCGGCGCTACCGACACAGCCTGATCAATCTGGTCAGACTCCTACCGGTGTTGACCGAGCTGCGGGTATATGACAACTCTGCGACCGCCGACCCGGAAATCGGGCAGGTACCGAAGCCGGTCTTGGTGCTGCACATGGACCACGGCCGCATCATCGGGCCGTCCGATTTGACCTCAACACCGGCTTGGGCCAAGCCCGTCGTCGCGGTCGCACTGGAGCTCGCGCCGAGACCACAACCGGACACTCGCTTTGGAGCCCACCGCATTCGTGACTCGGCGACCGAAACTCGTTGACGAGCTGACTGCCCGCGATTGCCGCGAATGGTCTTGACCTCCGTCGCCGGGCTCGGTTCGATGATGCACATACCACGAGGGGAGGCCCGCAATGAGGACGTTCGTTCGCCGTCTTGTTCCCGCCATCATGGTGGCGTTCGCATCAATGGCAGCCGTGACGATCGTGACACCGGCGGTCAGCAAGGCCGACTGCGCCGACGGCGAGTGGTGGGACCCCACCGGGAAGGTCTGCCGACCGGTCGGGGTCGGGCCACAACCCCTGGCGTGCGACCCCGGTCAGTGGTGGGACCCGACGGCCAATGTCTGCCGGCCGCTTGGCGTCGGACCCCAACCGCTCGCGTGTGACAACGGCTGGTGGTGGGATCCAGGCGCCAACGAGTGCCGTCCGCCGGCCGGCCAATAGCAACATGTGACTTGCGGCTCGTCGCTTAGTAGACGATAGCGACCCTTGGCGACGCATAGTATGCTCACAGCTAATAGTGGACGCGTTCGTCTACAATCTGCAGCGAAGAAGGCGCCATGTATACAGCACCATCACCCTTTGACGAGCCCACTGCGCCGATCGATGCTGAGACCTTGCGGACGTGGTGGACGCGCCACCGTCGTGAAGCGCAGGTGACCGAGCAAAACAAGCCCCGGCGCGCCGGGTTCATCCGTCAGAGATAGGGGGCGCGGCCCGCGGTTCGGCAGGGGGCTTTGGTGACTGTCTGCCGCACGGACGCGACGGGTACCGTCGCGCCGCCGTCACATATCGGCGCCCAATTCCGTCTAGCGATCAAGGACGAGAAGAAGGTTTTGTCGGAAGGGCAGCATGATGAATCACTTGAGTACGCCGGCGCGGATCTACCTAGTCGCCGTGACAGCGGGTGTAGGGATCGTTACCGCTGGGATTGGGATCTGGTGCTTGGCGGATCCGACTTCATTCGCCGATTCCGTCGGATTTGAGGCGCATCGGCACTTCTTGCATGACGTCGGAGCGTTCCAGCTCGGTCTGGGCGTCACACTGCTTCTTGCACTGATCTGGGCCGACGCGTTGGCTACCGCGCTCGCCGGATTCATCGTGGCGAACACCGTGCACACCGTGAACCATTTTATCGATCTCGACGTGGGTGGTTCACCCGCGCAAGCATGGATCCTCGGTGCCATGTCAGTGGCACTGCTTCTGGCCTTCGCGCTGCGGCTTCGTCAACTCGGCTATGTGTTGGGCGCCGTTGGCGCCGCAACCAATTCGACGTTAGTGCCGTTCGTGCGGCAAAAGACGATCTCGCTCACCACCTTTCGTAAGGACGGCACCCCAGGCTCCAGCCCGGTCAGCATCGTGGTGGACGGAGATCGCGCCTACTTTCGGAGTTTCGAGCGGGCGATCAAAGTGCGCCGGATCCGGCGTAATCCGAACGTCGAATTTGGGGCGGCAACGGCGTCGGGCAAACCCACGGGACCAACGCTGTCTGGCACGGTGCGGCTACTTGATGGGCCTGAATATTCCAAGGCGAGATGTCTGCTGCGGCAGAAGTATCCGTTCCTGCACGGCGTGTTGGTGCCGTTGGCCCACCGGGTCATGCGGTCCAAGTACGGCCGCACCATCCACGCCGAGTTGACCCCGTTGTCTGAATCTCTGCGCTAAAAAGTCTGGTTGATTCGACGGAAGAAAACCCGCCGCCCCCATCTTCGATCCAGCCGTATCGGCGACGTGAAACCCCCGTGGCGCAGAGGCTACAGGTGACTCGCAGCAAAATCCGCGCCCTGATCGGTCATGCCGTTCGCCGCATACATGGTGTGAGCGATGCCGGGCGGCCCCGTAGGAGCGCCATTGCAAATCGTGTCATCGGCGGCGCACAGCTGGATGGTCTTGGCCGCGTACAGCGGGCCGATCGTGATGGGCGGCGCGCCGGCGCCGCGCAAGAACTCGTTGGAGGGAGTTCCGAAAAGGACCACCGCGGCCACATGATTAGCCACCGCCGGGGGCAACGGCTGAGGTACGTAGGACACGAACTCCTGTGGCACTTCCTTGGGCACGGCAGCCGACGTGACAAAGCCGGCCACGGCGGCACCTTGGGAATACCCACCGAGCACCACTCTGGTGTTCGGACAATTCGATGCCGTTGACTCGAGGTGAGCGCCGGCGTCCCTGATCCCGTCCACGAAGGTTCTCGCGAAATCGATACCTCCGTTGAAGTCGCCACTCGCCTCATAGTTGACCGGATAGACGCCCACCGACTTGCCGCCGACCCGTGATCCCAGCGCATCGACGAACGCCTGCCCGACCCCGCCGACCCCGGGTGGCTCGCCGGTACCGCGGGCAAACACCACCTCCACGTCCGGACATGGCTCGGCGGATGCCGCCGGGGCGGGCAGGCCCACCATCGACGCCCCGGCTGCCACCGCGGCAGCAGCGAGATAATGGGCAAATCTTCGCAAGCTCATCGCCTGCGGATTCCCAGACCTCAGCCAATCGAAACAGCCCACTTGCCCCGATCGCAGAGGTCGCCGACGTGCATGTCGCGATACGGCACGGAGTGGTCCCAGTGCACGGTCCGGGGGCGGGCCACCGGACAATGCCGTATCGACTGTTGATGTGCTGTCCGACGCCAGGGTTACCGGCCTGACCAACGACTCAGGATGCCGGTGGCTCACTCGATCCGCCGGCCGCCGGCGAGGTGCATTCTCGGAGGCACTCGACCGCTTCCTTGGCGATGACGCGGCCCAGCTCGGTGTAGGCGGCGAATTGCCCCTCGTTGAACCATTGGTCGGATGTCGGATCGTGGGGGAAGATTTCACTGGACGCCGCATACGAGAGAAGCCAGTACGGGCAATGTTGCGACACCACCGCTTTCACGAAGATCAGAGTGCCGGTGCAGACCATGAGCCCTGCCGCCGCCGGGTACGTGATTTCGCCTTTGACTACCGCGCCCCGGGTGATCCGTGGGTTCAGGCCCGCCAGCGCATTGTCTTTGGCGAACTGGGTGCCGGACCCTGGCGCGATGTTTTCCAGGGAGTATGCCCCCTTGCGCTTGAGCGCGATGTTAACGCCGAGTTCGTATTTCGCCAGCCGGAGCGCGTCGGTGAGGCCGGTCGGTAGCGGCGGCGGATCGCCGCCCCCGTCGATGACGATGATCAGTCGGCACCGACGGCGGAGAGCCTCTACGAGACCCGAGTTGTCGTAATGACCGCCGTCCGTGATTTGCACCAATCGGGCATCTTTGTTGTTGATACCGAGGATTTCTCGATACAGGTATCCCGCCCCCCGAATGGTGGGCAGTGACTTGGGGGGCAATACCCGGGGCGGATCGTCGGAGCGGTCGGGGCCGGCGTCGTGACAAAGTTGGCGCACGAAATTCGGGTTGGGTAGCCAGGTGCCCAGGCGCGCGCCGGAGATGGCGAGCAGCTTCTCGATGCCCTTGTCTTGCCGTCCCATCGCGGAGGCGAAGGCCGCGCCGCTCACCGCGACCGCCGCCTCGACGGTGAGGTCCCGGCGGATACGTGGCGGCGAGGCGCTCAACAGCTTTCCGGTGTCTAACCAGCCGAGTTCGGGCCCCCCGACGAGATCCGCGCTCAGCACGTAGGACACGGCGTTGAGACCGGGGGCGGGCTTGTCCGGGCCGATGATGGTGGCCGAGCACGCAAACACGAATTTCGGTCCCTTGCTCACCCGCCCGTAGTCGTCCAGCCAGGTGGGTTCGTTGTCCGGATAGCGCACGGCCGCGTTGTTCTCACCCACGGGCGGTAGCCGGCGCACCGCGAAGGTGCGGGCCAGGCGGCGCCGATAGAAGGGGTGCAGGCTCATAGACGTGACGTCCGCGAAGCCGATGAACGACGCGGCGACCACCAAACCGATCACCCACCAGGCGCCGTGTGGCACCTCGTTGAGCCGGTCTCCGAATACGTTTTTGGTGTTGTAGTGGAAGACACCGGCCGCGAAGCTACCCAGCAAAGCCAACCACACCAGCAGGAGCACGGCCAATGTGCCGACGACCAACAGCAGCGAGATGACTCCCGGCGGCAGAAGGCGTTTCAGTAGTGTGGGGGACGGTTGGGCGCCGGCACTCTTGGCAAGCTTGTTCTTGTCACGCCAAACCATGGCGATCAGGGCTGCGACGTAATTGAGTCCCACAACGCCCGACAGCGCGGTGAACGCACTACCGGGGTTGGCGGGAAGGTGGGCGCTAGCCCACCAGCAGAGCCGCATCAATCCCGGGACCGCGATCGTCAGGGTAAACACCACAAGCGCCAATCCGGTGATCGCGCGCGCCAGGCCTGACACGCATGTGCGCACGCGTTCGCCACGTCGGCTGGCCGAGACCCACTCGATGACCAACGCGGTCATGGTCACCAGTACGGCTGCAGCCGCAAGGGATCCCAGCGCCCAATAGGCGGCGGGCTGGCCGACGAGTGACGCGAAATACTCGCCGTGCTCTTTTAACTCGATCTCGGTGTATTGCGCCCCATGGGCGTTTGGTTCGGCGGCTGGGTGCTCGGCCGGCACCGGCGGGAACGCGGCGATGGGGATGCGGGCGAGCAGCCAGCCCAGCACCCAGCCCGCGATGACTGGCACGATGAAGATGGTCGCCAGGGAGGCCAGCAGGTTCTTGAGGACTTCGCCAAGGGCCCGCACCAATTCCAATGGCGAGTCGGCGATGTAGCTCGATCCGCGCCGAACATGGTCAAACTCCTGCGACCCATCTTCGAACCGCTGGGAGACCGGCACTACGCTCTCCGGTGGTTTCGGACCTTGTTGTGCCCCTTCAGTTTCCTGATCGCTGGGCTCGGGTTGTACCGCCAGTAGTCGTGCGCCGGCCGCATACCCGCCCCCCGACACCGAGATCACATAGTCCAGGTCGTCCAGCAGCGGTGCCGCGCTGCTGTGTTCGGAGGTCATGGATCCCACGGCGGCGGTGTCATTCGACGGCCTGGAAAAGACTTGCATGGCACCCATCGCCACGCAGGCGGAACGGACACCTCCGCCGGATAAGCACAGCGCCTGAAGCGGTTTGATGCGGCCTTTCAGCGCGGCGGTGACCCCGGGCACGTTATAGGCGCGCAGCCAGCTCTGCTGTCTCTCGAGCAAAGCGTCGACCGTCTCACCGGATTTCCTGACCGCCTCGTTGGTAGCCAGGACTTCCGGCAGCTCTTGTGGTGCCAGCACCACCTCCCACCACGGCTTCTTCCGCGGTTCATCGCGACTACCGGCGCCCGAGCGCTGGAAGAACTTGGAAGGCAATAACATTCGCGGCAGGGACACACCACGCATTCGATGCCATGCCCACAACCGCAACGTGCCCATCGCGCCCCGGGCGATGATTCCCAGGGAGGCGACCACCCCGATCGCCGCCACGAGGCTCGCGCAAACCATGATGGTCGCCGCGGCTGCGGCCGCGGTACCCATCGCGGTGTTCGGCAACCTGATCGGCACAAGAAAATGTGCGGTCAGGCCCGCTGCCACAGCGACAACTGTCGCGGCGACAACAAAACCGGCGATTCGACAACCAAATCGCGAACTCGCACGGACGCGGTAGAACGCGGCGCACCCCAACAACACCATCCCAGCGGCGATGATCGCCCACGGGTGCTTGGTCAATCCTGCGGGAAACTGCGCACTCAGATCACCGACGATCGGTCCGCGGTCAATCAGTGTGCAACAGAACGCCACACCCGTGACGATCATCCCTACCGCGATAGATGATGCCCATGCGGACCAACGTCTGGACACATTCGCCTCCCAGACTCGACAGATAGTCGCTGTCAAACGCGGCTACCGGATAGCTTGACATATTGTGCGCCGCTTCACTCCTCGCCGTGGGGTTCTTGGTTGCAGCGCTCCAACCAGGCGGAAAGACGGTTCATGACGACGCTGACCACTATCAGCGCGATGCTGAAAACCATGAGGAGTTCATTCACGGTCGTTCCATCTCCGGGGGTCAACGGCACGCGCCACGGCCTACCCGTCAGGCCATGCCGCATGAATACGGTCTGGGACGTTGTCAGCTCTCCGCTTCAGGCGGGTAGGCGAGTCGATTCGCCGATCACGCGGCCCCGCCGTGCGGGAGTCAATCCTCGCGGTGGCGTTCGTAGTCCCAACGTTCCAGCCATGTGGAAAGACGGTGGATTCCGAGGCCGGCCATTATCAGCACCGCGCCTTCGATGATCATGAGAAGTTCGTTCATAGTCGTTCCATCTCACGGGCCATGGCCGCGCGCTCAATGTAGGCGGGTCGCAGTGGCGGGTAGTGGCGACGCGGCTCGCGCCGAGCACCGGTGCGCAGTGACAACCGTTGCCTGAGCAGAACTATCCAGGAATGGCGCCTGTCGGCGGGCCGTGGCTGCACACCGGCGGCAGTTGCGAACGCGACCTCGCCCGCGGAGATGAGGACGGGTGCCGGGGAAGCCGGGGTAATTCCCAGGGCTGCCCCGGCACCCTTTGCCGCACCGACCCCGCCTCCCACAACAGGGGCGTGCGGCGGCACCTGGGTGCCCGGTGTGCGGCCGGAGCGGACCGAGGCATCGGCGTGACGGTCTGCCGTCACTGTGTTTGGGGTGGATAACATTTCAGCTCCAAGGGGGGTTAGGTTCCGCTGTATTTCGTTGTTGAACCAAATCTATGAACTCAGCGGTGCCGCGGGCATGCGTAACGGCCTACCTGTTCTGCAATCTCACGCCGGCGGCACCGATGTTGATTCCTGGCAAACTGCCGCGCGCTTCGCACCGGGATCCCTCGTGGCTTGACCGCGAGTTCATCGGATGAACCATCTTCAAAAGCTGCGTAATTCATGGTCCACGACACGAACCGGCGCCGCGCGGCGCCGAATCAGGCATGCTCCAGCTAATCTGGAAGAAACGACAGCTGCGGCCGGGATCGTGGAGTACCTGCTGTAGTGGGTGGAGATGACCGCCAACGTAGGTAGTCGCGCCGCACGCCGGGATCTAGGCGGTGTGGTTGCGTGCGACGATCGCCGCTAGTTCCTCACGGTCGGAGATGTCGAGTTTGATGCAGGCGCGATAAATGTGACCTTCGACGGTGCGCACGGACACCGTGAGCTTGTCGGCAATCTCGCGGTTGGACAGTCCCTCCGCAATCAGGGCCGCGATCTCGTGTTCTCGAGAGCTGATCGGCAGGGGCTGGGCCGCGGCCTGGATCGCCGGCGTGATCGCTGCGCCGCACGCCGCGGCTAGTCTGGTCGCCCGCGCGGCGGCTTCGGTGGCGTACCGGCCGTGTCCACCGCGCTCGTAGAGCACGGCGGCTTGAGCGGCGGCGTCTGCCGCCGAAAGCAACAGCCCCGCGTTCTCGAAGTCGGTGCTCACCGCGTCGAGGGCGCGCGGATCCGAGCCGGCCACCGCCGCGGCATGGCGGGCGTACCACCCGGCCACCGCGCCATCGACGCGTTTGGCCAAGGTCGCCAGCCGGGGGGCGACGGTACGGTCCCCGAAACGGGCGGCGTGGTGCAGCGCTTCGGCTTCGACGGCGTACTGGCCGGCCCGGTGGGCGGTGTCGGCGGCGGCACGGGCGAGATCGATGCCGGTGCGTTCGCCGCCGCGGGCCGCGGCCAGCCAGGCCCGGGCGATCAGCGCCATTGGCTCATGCAAGGCCAGGTGAGGACCCGTGTGTTCGCTCGCGTCGGCCAGCACCCGCTCGGCGTCGGCGGTCCGGCCCAGCCCGGCGTACGCCCGCGCCAACAACAGCCTGCCCGGCAACCGCCACGGCAATGAATTCTCGGCGTTGAGCGCGGCCAACGCCTGCTCGAATGACGCCACGGCCTGCGGGAACATCCCGCGATAGGTGGCGACCACTCCGGTCATGATCTTCGCGATGGCCCAGCCGACGAACTGTCCCTGGGAGGAGAAGCGGCTGTAGTCGGCTACCCGCTGGTCGGCCAGATCCAGTCTGCCGGTATGGGTCAGCGCCAAGATGTCGCCGTAGCGGATCATCCACCGGATCATCCCGTCGGTGGGCTTCTGCTCCGCTCGACACCGTGCCGCGATCGGTTCGAAGTCGGCGCCGCGGCCCGCCACCGGCATGGCCAGGCCTGCCGCGAATGCGGCGAAGTCGACAGCCTGTTTGGGTGCGGCAGGATCGGCGAGGACCGACTCGGCGGCCGCGATGCCGTCGTCAAGCTTGTTCTGGTGCACCGCCATCGCCGCCCCGGTGGCCTCGACGATGAGACGCAGGGCGCGGTGCGTGACTCGCTGGCGCATCAGGGTAAAGATCTCGGCGGCCTGATCGACATCGCCCATCGACCAGAAAAGAGTGGACACTCGCGGGATGCCCCACAGTACGAGTTGCAGCTCGTCGAGGTCGTCGGCCCTGAACTGCGCCAGAATCGCGTCGGCCTCGCCGGGGCGTCCCTGCCACAGCACCGCTCGGGAGAGTAACTCGGCGGCGCGCAGTCCGTCGCCTCGTTCGAATGCGCTGCGCGCCAACCGTTCTCCGAGCGGCAGGTTGGCCAGGAAGATGGCGTCCTTCGCGGCAGCCACCAGCAGCCCGTTATCGGCGACCTGGTCGCTGTCGATGGACAGTTGGGCCAGGCGGATGCGGTCCGCCGCGGAGTTCGTGTCCCGGCCGGCCAACACCGACACGACCCGCCCGCGCAGCTTTCGCGCCGAGGCGGTGCCGGTGCGGCGGCGCACCACGTCCCCGTACAGCGGATGGCTGATGCGCGCGTTGAGCAAGGGACCGTCGCGCACGATGCGGATCAACCCTTGCAGCTCGGCGGCATCGACGGCGTCTTCTCCGGCCAGCTCGACGAGCGCGTCCAGGTCCAGAGGCTCGCAAAACGCCAGAAACTTCAGCGCGCCCAGCGCTTCGCTACCCGCGTGATCAAGCCGGCTCTCCAGTAGTTCGGCCAGGCCGGAGGAGACGGCGGTGGGTCCGCGCAGCTGCCAAACGCCGTCGACCTCGGTCAGGCTCTGGGCTTCGATCGCGCCTTGAATCATGTGCCGCAGGAATAGGGGGTTGCCGCCGGAGGCCGACCACATGACATCGGCTGACAGGCCTTCCAGGGTGCCGCCCAGCACCGATTCAACCAGCGCGATGCTCTGTCCTTTCGACAGCGGCTCGAGATCGAACCGCTGCAGATAGCCGTCCTTCCACAGCGAGGTAACCGCGTCGGGCGCAGGTTCGCCGCTGCGGACGGTGGCCACAATGCGGCCGGCGCGCTCGACCGCGATGTGGTGCAGCAGCGTGGCCGAAAGCTGGTCGAGCAGATGCGCGTCGTCGACACCGACCACTGGTTCGGCACCGGCGAGGATGTTTTCGCGCGCCGACGCGAGCAGCGCGATCGGGTCGCGCGCACTCGACGCACCGACCCACTGCATGAACGCACCGAGCGGGATCGCTTGGGATGATTCGGTGCACGCCGCCCAGTGCACGTTGGACGGCAACGCGTCGGTCACGGTGCGAGCCAGCGTCGTCTTGCCGACTCCGGCGGGGCCGATCAGCACCACACCGCGCTGCTTGTCGCCGGTCAGCGCTGCGCGGATCGTCTCTTGCTCCGCCGGGCGTTCGAGCAACTGCCATGGGCTGCTCATATTCGGGGATTTTAGGACTACCAGCGAGTCGGCGCCCAATGGGATGGCCGCTGTGCGCAGATTTCGGCTCCGTCCGCCCGTCACCGCGTCCGTCGCACGGGCGCGAGTCGAGTTGTTCAGCGGGCCCAAGCGCTCACTCGGGGAGGTCGGCGACGGTCGGCTCGAGGGGACGGACATTGTTCTTGTCATGCCGGAAGTTGCTGGAGGCTTCGTAGACCTTCAGTTTGAGACGATTGATCGGACCCAACGGACGGTGCGCCTCCAGGCCGCGCCAGGAGTTGTAGGACAGCACGTCGTCGCCGAAGTATCGCCGGTCGGGGGAGTCCGGGTTCTGTTGGCTGTAACGGAGTTTCGCAACGCCGATGTGGGGACTGAGTTCTTCGGGCCACGGCACGGTTGCGTCCTCGATGGGCATCCGGGTCAGGTCGGTGCAGAGCTGGGCGCGCAATTCGTATTCCGCGGTGTTGGCGGCGAAGAAATCGAACACCTGGCTGCGGTAGGCGTCGTAACCCGTGTCAGCTGCCAGCAGCTGGCCAGTCAACGCCTTTACCGACTCCGACAGCGGAGCGACCTCGAACTTGGCGACATGATCACCCCACCGGATGGGTGCGGCCGAATAGAAGGTCTGACCCAGGATGTGGGTGTTGGACTCGATGAAGATCTCCACGGCGTTGGGCAGTGCCACGCCCACTTTCGCCAGAACGGGTTTAACCCCGGTGAGCAAGGCTCCGACCGCACTCAACGCCGGATCAGACAGCCGAGCCAACAGCCACGCCAATGGCATGCCGCGCCGCAGATATGCCCGCACATCGGCGAAGGGGAATTCCCGGTGGGTCACCAGCAGGAAATCCTGGGTGGCGGCCTCATCGTCGCTCAGGATGCGGTCACCGGCGACGTCGAGAACCTTGATCGCCAAGCCGTGCACGCCGCGTATCTGGTCGCTTCTGATCACCCCGGAAGTCGTGGACAGCCGGGTGATCACCTGGTAGCTACCGGGCTGCGCGAACAGGCCCTGAGCCAGCTCCGGCGGCAAGTCGGGATAGACGGTGAGCTCGCCACGGAGGACGGCCAGCGTCTTGGCATGGGCGTCTCGCAGGCCATGATGGAATTTCTTGTAGGCCCATTCGTTGTTGCCGCGCAACGCCCGCACGGTTGCCTCGATTTCGCGGTCTTCCTCGGCGCCCGGTTGTTCGAGCGCGTCACTGTAGGGCACATAGGTGGGCCGCGGTCCCGGCGCCGGCGGATACCGGCGGGCCGCGGTGGCCGGCGCGGACATTCGGGTCGGTGGCCGGGCGGGTGTTCTGGGCCATGGCGCGAACGGGTTGGTGACCGAACGCAGGGTGGGCTCCAGAGCGGGGAAGTGCCGCAGCAGCACCGTACGCATCGAGTTGGTTTTTACCCAGTTCATGCCAGCGTCGGTGTACGTCGCCGGGGTGAAGTCGGTGGTGAAGAAGCGGTCGCTTCGCAGCCGGCGGGAGGCCATCAGGATGAAAATCCGGAAGGCGGTGTCGCTGAACCCGAATCCCGGTGGCTTTGGCTCCGCATAGAGGCCGACCATGAGGTCGACGCGTTCGACGTCACCGTAGATCTGACGTAGCTCCTCGGCCCAAACCGGGTTGTCGGTGAGGTCCTCGAAGGTCGCAGCGGGCTTGAGACGAATCATCCGCCGAAAGGCGTTGTAGCGCGGCACGCCACGCTCCCGGGTCCGGACGATGTCCGCCGCTGCCAGGTCAATTGGGATGTCGTTGACCCGGCGGAAATCTTGCAGGTGAACCGGAAAATTGTGCAACGTGATCTGACCCGGACTGGCAACACCCATCGAGTAGAGCAGGTCGTCGGCCTCCCACTGCGCGAGTCGTTCTCGGACGTGGGGCACCAGCAAATCGGGCAGTTGGTATCGGGCAAGCTCCTCATCGTTGCGAAGGGAGCGCAGGGTGTAGTCGTCAGGGATCAGCGGATGCATGCGGTAGACGGCGACGAATTCCTCGGTCAGCGAATAGGGAACACCGTCATGGTTGGTCATTGATCCTGGGATGCCCTGCAGCACCTCGCTGGAGGTGATGCGTCCGAATCGGTCGTCGAAGCGCTGCCCGAGCAACCCGGACCAGTTGGCGTGCATTGCCGTCTCGGTGGTGGGGTGGGCGATGATCGCCGGGGTCCACTCCACGGTGTGGATCTTCGCCATGAGCGCTGAGTTGACCAGGCGCGCTTTGTCATACAGCTGCTGGTCGCTCATTTCCGGATAGTGCCGGTGCAGTTCGCGGCAGATCGCGTTGTGTTCGCGCATGAACAGCGAGTGCAGCAGCGCCAACCCGACCCAGAAATTGGCCCGGATCGCTCCATGCGGGTCGAGCTCGGTCTCGAGCTCCTCCGGGTGCAACCCGACGTTGTCGATCCTGACCTGCCCTAGTTCTCCGGTGCGGAGGCCGTCGGCGAATCCCTTTGTGTTGCCGTAGATCTGAGATCCGTCCCACCAGTGTGTGTCCTTGGTGACGAACGTCGGCGGCCCGGACGCGTCCGGGCTGGGGTCCGGTGCTGTCCGTTTGATGGTCAGTGTCGGGGCGGGCCACGGGTCGGAGGCTGCGACTGGGATCTCCCAGGGGTTGTCGTCGGTCGTGTCGTGACTGAACCAATCGTGGACCTCGAATTGGATCCACGCGGCCGCCAGCAGGTTCAGCGTGCTCGCCGGTTTGAAGCTGTCGCGGGCGAGGATGCGCTGACTGATCAGGCGGGGGTTGGGTTCTAGGATGCGTTGCTGGTCTTCGGGATAGGTCAAGGTGGTGGCGACGTTGCGGCCGAACCGGCTGCCCATCGATCCCATCATCGGGTACTGCAGGTCGTTGTTCGTGCCGTCGAGGGTGCGGGCGTCCCGGCAGGCAGCAACATCCGCCGTGGGGGAGCGGTCCTTTGGTCCGCGGCCGGTGTCGTAAAGGTTGTGGGCCCGCAGTTGCTCACGCAGTCCGACGAGGACGGCGAGGCCCAACGGTTTGGGGAGTCGGGACCATCCGACCCATCGGTCCGTCGTCTGCGCTAATCGCGCCAGTCGATCGACAAGCCTCATAATCGCCCTCCGTTCAACGGATTTCGTTTCACCGGCCGGGCACGAGTACCAATGCGGTGTCGCGGCGCGCCCTGAAGACGGTTTCCCCCGGTCATGGTATGCCGTTGGTGATGAAGCCGGTCGGACACTAACAATTCTGCGGGCCTGAAGCCGGCGGGCAGAGCCGGGGTCCGCGCTGGTTTGACCGCAGGTCCTAGGGAGCCGGCCGGTGGGTGGTAACCCGGCCTGAAGGCGCGCACGCCGAGCAAGGATCTGCATCCGTAAAGCGGCCCACATGTCATCGTCGGCAATGGACCATTTCTTCGCCGCACCACCAGACGCGGCCGTCGGGCGGTCGCGCGCACCCTTGGTGCCGTCGCTGTCGTCGGTCATCTTTCGCTCCTCAAGGGCTGGTGTGGGCGGCTTCGCTCGCCCAGGCGCGGGCGTCGCCCCAACGGCCGCTGTATCGACGCGGCTCACGCGCAACGGCCTGCGAAATTCGGCGCGTGGCTATCATTGGGCGCCGCGTAACATCGCGACGCCCAATGATCGTCGGACGCGCAGAAGGGTCAGCAGTGTGCCTGGTTGATCCGGGCGCCGGCGGCGGATTCGAACCACGCGGCAGGGAACGGGAAATCCTGGTTCCAGGTGACCCACACGCCTTCGAAGTTCATCTGTGGACCGACCAGCTTGGGGCTGGTCCACAACACGGCGCCGTGCACGTCAAGCAAGGAGATGCCGCCGTAAAACACCCACTGGTCGTCGTCGTCACTGGACTTTACGTGGGCGAAGAAGTTGGCGGTGCCGTCGGCTTTGATCGTCAGCAACTCGTCTTGCAAACTGCAGTCACCGACGTTTGTGGTGCCCGACCACACCCACCACTTTCTTGCCACGTCGTGAGTGTGCGACGAGGGGTGTTCGCGCATCTCGCTGCGAAGATCCACCCGTGGCAGGCTCTTGCACTCCGGTTCCGGCGTCTCGTCCATAGTCGGCTCGGCTTTGGTGGCGTCGTATTCAATGGTCATTTCATGCTCCTCAGGGCGGTTGGGATCGGCGGCACCGGTGGGGGCAGCCACTGCTACATTCGGTGTTTTCACCCTGGGACGCACGAGTAGTGCACTACGCGAACTGCCAGAAGCGGTTACGGCAAGCATGAGTAGTTCGCCCACCTCAGTCGATCTGTGACCTCACTGCGTCGGCCGGAGTCGGTGGCGGCCACCCGCCGCTCGGGCCACCGTGGACAGCGGCTCGCTAATTAGTCAATTGCGGGTCCCGAGGTTGATGGGGAGAGCGCGCCGCCCGCATTGCGGCCCGGTAGCCAGCCACTGATTGGGGACCAGAGAGTGGGTGCCGTCCGCGCCGATAATCGCATCGGCCCTACGCACGGTGGCGTCCGAGAGGCTCAGCTGCACTTTGTCGCCGGTATGGGGCCAGCCCGGTGGCAGCCAGCCCGTATTCGACGGTGCCTGTCGTCAGCCCGCCGGTGAGGATGTCGCGTAGCACCGAGCGTTGAATCACTGCGAGTGGTTCGCCGAGTGCCCTGACGATCCGCTCAGCCGCTGGGCGGCGCAGCCATGAGCCGTCGCGCCAGCGCAGCGCGCCGGCTGTGACCCTCGCACTGGCATCACGTACCGCGTCGCCCAGACCGAGTTCGTCGAGCGCAGCTAAGGCGTTGGGCCAGATGCTGATTCCGGCGCCTGGAGAGGTGTCGGTGCGCTTCTCCACGACCGTGACGTCATGGCCCCGACGCTGTAGTCCGACGGCGGCCGCGAGCCCTGCCATACCAGCGCCCACCACCACGATCCGTGGCGTCATGTGTCGAACCTATCGCGAACTCTTGGTCGCTCCGATTCGGCATCGGCCGCATTGTCGAGTTCTCGGCTCGGCGCCTAGCGCGCAGGTTGGTGAGCGCGGATGTCCACGACACTGGCTGACCTAGCTGGTAACCCGCATATTCGATTCCACTGTGTTCCTGCTCATGCGGTCGCCCTGGAACCCATGAGCAGCGCTGAGGGGGAGTGTGAGGTCGATGTTGCGGTACTGGCCGGCCGCGCCGTAGCGATGGTTCAGGTGGATCGTGGCAAACGTTTCATGACGGTTTCGGTTGAGCAAAGGTACGGCAGCTTACCCGCGATGCGACGGCGGATATCGCCTGTACGGCTTTAATGTGGCTGCTATGTCCGAACTGAACACCTACGCGAAGCGCTGGCGCACAGCGCTTCACGTAACCGTGTCGGCATTGATAGTTGCCATCGTCGGACTCGCCATCAGCCCTGTAGCTCATGCGGCTGCGGCCGCAGCGACGTTGTCGGTCGCACATACGTGGCAGACGGGGTTCATCGCCAACTTCACCGTCACCAACTCGAGCATGGCACCGCTCTCTGATTGGAAGCTTGAATTCGACATGCCGGCGGGGCAATCCGTCTCGCACACGTGGAACAGCACCATTACGCAATCCGGCACGCACTATGTGCTCACCCCCGCGAATTGGAATCGCGTCATTGCACCCGGCGGTTCGGCCACAGGTGGTCTAAGGGGTGTGCTGAGCGGTACCTACTCGCCACCGGTGAATTGTGTGCTCAACGGGCAATATCCCTGCACCTAGCGGCGACTACGCACTGCCGTTGGATTACGCAGTGACACGTCGACATTGAGCTAATTCAGCCGTTGCACTTGCGATGGTGAGGGGCAAGTAGGCGCCGCTAACGCTGCTTTGTTATGCAGGGGACGCGAGCTTGTGTACACGGCACCGTCGTTCGACGCCGCCCTAATCGAGCTTGTTGGCGGAGCGCTGGCCACCGCTGTGAGTCACGTGATCAAGGCCCTCGCGCCCGACGTCGAGGTGATCTGCGTCCAGCCTCTGGGAGCGCCCGCGATGACGCACTCTTGGCGCCAACGACGCGTAATCACCACCAACTCAACCAATACCATCGCTGATGGCATCACCGGTCGCTGTCCCATCCCGGCCGTCCTCAACGACCTTCTGGTGGTCGTTGACGACGCTGTGCTGGTCCGGGAGGCGTCGATCATCGCTGCGATGCGAATGCTGCTCGACCACGCCGGCCTGATTATTGAACCATCGGCCGCGCTCGGCGTCGCGGCGACGCTCGAAGACCGCGAACGCTTCGCCGGGCGACATGTCGCCACCATTGTCTGCGGAAGCAACGTCGACATCGACGCCTACCACGGCTGGGTCGGCGGCGCCCGCGCCCCACACGAGACCTGATAATTGCTCGGTGCAGGACGGCTATAACACACCACCAAAGCGGCGAGTGCTCCCCAGGCCGCAGTCGTCGAGTTAGTTGTCGCTTCTGAGACCTTGAAGGACCCGGTGTATGGCCAGCTGGAGATCGCGCCGGATCCGTTTGCGACGGCGCGAGGGGGCTTCGGCGAGTGCGATTCCGGCGTGAGTGACCATGCCCGCCAAAATGTCGGTCATCGCGGCGGTGGGGGCGTCGGCGGCAAAAATGCCGGCTTGGATCCCTTGTAACAACAGGTGGCGCACGTTTTGGTGAGTGTATTGCCGTTCGGATTCTCGCCAGCGTTTCCAGCCCAGGCCGGTTGGCCCTTCCAGGTAGATCAGCCGGCCTGCGATGGGGTCGGCGCACACGTCCAGTGCTGCCTCCAGAGCCGCGGTCGCGGCACCCCAGACATCATCGACGTGACCCGCGATCGCTTGGTAGACCTTCTGTTGTGCGACCTCGTTGTAGTGGTTGATCACCGCTTCGAAAAGGCTCTGCTTGTCGGAAAAGTGGTGATAGACAGCCCCTTTGGTGACGCGCGCCACCTCGGCGATTCGCGTGATCGACGTCGCGGTGTACCCCTGCTCGGCGAACGCGGCAGCCGCGGCAGCGAGTATCGCCGCCCGCGTCTGCTCGGCGTACTCGGCACGGCGGCTCTTGACACCTTCCACACCCAAGAGAATAGTCGCACTTACCGGACTGACATACCCGAAGTATGTGACATGGTGGCAGTATCCGAAATTAAAGGCACCGGGCATGAACATTTGCACGCTAGAAGACCACCGCCGTTACGCCAGCACCCCTTCCGGTCCCATCAGCTACCTCGACGTCGGCTCCGGTCGTCCCGCGGTCTTCATTCATGGCATCCTCGCCAACAGCTTGCTGTGGCGGAACGTCATTGCCGCAGTGGCTGGTGACCGGCGGCGCTGCATCGCGGTGGACCTTCCCGGTCATGGGCACACGCCACCAGCGCCGGCCAACGCCGACGTGACCTTGACGGGGCTGGCGCGGCGCGTCATCGAGCTTTGCGAGCACTTGGGCTTGGATCGGTTTGACTTGGTGGGCAACGATACTGGCGGTGCAGTGGCACAAATCGTCGCCGCCCACCTGGGCCGGCGATTATGGACATTCACGCTGACCAATTGCGACACCGAGGGGAACACCCCGCCGAGGTTGTTCAAACCCGTTGCCCTCGCTGCCCGCCTGGGGCTGCTTGCCCGGATCGGACCCCGTGTTGCCGCAAGTCGCCGGCTCAAGCTGAGCGGGCTGACCGCAGGCTGTCCGCACCCGGGCCGGCTCCCCGCGGAAGTCGTCGATGCCTACTACGAGCCCGTCTTCGGGACACCAGAATCCTCGCGCGCTTTCGCACGTCTGGTCGCGGGCATATCCTCGACCGATCTGGCCGCGGTACGGTCCGACCTCGCTGCGCTGATGGTGCCAACCCTGATCGTGTGGGGGACCGGTGACGTGTTCTTTCCGCTGAAATGGGCTCGACGCCTTGCCGATTTAATCCCCGGCGCCGTTGGAATCACCAGCGTCTACCGCGCGCGGATGCATTTCCCGGACTATCGCGCCGATGAATTCATCCCAGTACTGCAACAACATTGGGCGCAGCACAGCTCTTGACCCGAAGGGTTACAGGCGTACACGCAGCGAGGAAGCAAGAAGTGCTGCTACAGTTCTACCGCGTCTTTGATCGCGCGCAGCGTCCGCTTCATGTCCTCCTCCAACCGTGGGCGACGCCACCAGCCGAGCGCCCGCCAGCAGAGCCGCATCGCCGGGATGTTTCTCAACTCAAACGACTCGGTTACCGAGGTGCCTCCGTCGCTGGTCGGGCTCAGACTAAAGCGCCACGTGACCTGTACCGTGTTGCTCGGCGCGATGGGAAGCCCCAACGGTCGTGACCGCACGGCGAACGCGAATACCTGTCCCGGATCACACTCAGTCACGGTGCAGGCAGTCCAGTAGATCGGGCCCTTCTCGTTGCGCTTCACGTGCCCGCGGAATTTCGCACCCACTGCTGGACCGACAGCGCCGTCAAGCCACTGGGCCTCGAACGTCTCTGGACTAAACCGCCCAATCTGTGTCACGTCACTGATCAACGACCACACGGCCTGCGGTGAAGCGTTCATATCAATCGTCGCAAAGCCGTGCATGGCTAGACAATACCGCAGCTCTCTATACCACGACATATGCTGGGCGCGTTGATATTACAGGCCAGGCCGGACATCAGTGATACCCAGTTTTGTCATATTCCCGAGCAAGGCCGATCGAGCCGCCCCGCGGCGGGCGCTCGATCACCGTTTGGCCCAGTCGAAGCCGCTTCGTGGCACGCTTCGCTACCCGAGTCCGACTGCAACGGTGCAGAGGAAGCCCGCGACCGAGTCTCCTGTTACTCGATGCGGCGACCGCTGCTTTGTTATGCACAGCACACTCGCGCATGACATGCCCCTTGGCCGCGACGACCAAAGCGCGTACATCTCAGCGATAGAGTCTTTCTCATGCGAGTGGACCACGAGCGTGTCTTCGGCGCTATCGCGAACGAACGGCGCCACATCGCAACGCTAATCGAAAGCCTGGACGAAACTCAGATGGCAACACAAAGCCTGTGTTCCGGCTGGGATATCAAGACCGTGGCTGCACATCTCGCCTGCTCTGTCACCGATGGTTTCTCGGTGGCCATTAGGTTTGCGTTGCGCCGCGGCAGCCTGGCTCGCGGGATCGACGAACTCGCTCGCCGTCGTGCGCTGCTGCCGACCGCCGACATCGCGACCGCCCTGCGTCAGTGCGCCGACTACCGCTTTAGCCCGCCAGTGTTCGGACCGGTCGCGCCCTTGACCGATATCTTGATCCATGGCGGCGACATCAGGATTCCCCTGAACCTTTCGTTTGACCCCGATCCCGAACAGGTGGGACTTGCGCTGGACTTCCTAACCGGACCATGGCCGATTGGCTTCGTGCCCTTCGGCCGGCTGCGAGGCATTTCATTGCGAGGCACAGACGTTGGTCGATCTTGGGGCAAGGGAGCTGAAATTCGCGGGCGCGTGTCAGCCTTGATGATGGCAGTCGGTGGCCGTGCCGCACTGCTGGACAACCTCGACGGACCCGGACTGCCTCTGCTCCGCCAACGGTTGCTATCCGCCTGAACACCACGGCGCCACCAGCGGAACCGAATTGTGAAGATGCGATACCCAGCGGGGAAGTAATGTCACTGCGCTTGGTACTTGCAATCCTGAGCCTAGCCAAACTGCGTGTTCATCCAACCGACAGATGCCTGATCCGTTCATCGTCGATCCTAATCCGGTTGCACGCTTGAACAATACCTAGTGGCGATCAATGCCAGTATTGATTAACGAAATACCGTGCCGCGCAACATAATCCCGATATCGTCCACCCTACCTATAACCTACCGTACGTGATTCGCCCACCTGGGCGCCACTATCCGGTGGATGCCTCCTGGCGCGATCGGCGACGGACGTACTGCTCAGGCGTGATCCGGTTTCGCTAATCGCGACGTGCGATAGCAGAGTCCTTTCGGATTACTCGTAACTCTGCAGATTCAACTCGTGCATAGTGCGCCGTGCCGCACATCGATGGCATGTCATGAAACTCGCCCGCTGAGTCCATGGTGGATTCATCGAGCACCGGTGCCCCTTACTCAGGTGCCCTGGCGCGCCGTCTATGACCACGGCGTAAGTTCGTTCGGAGCTACGAAGTCGGCGATCGCCTACGCCACTCGAGTGGTTGGGTTACGGTCCCGGCCCGGCGAAGGGTCAGCCGCATCTTGACCCACACCACAGGACGACGGGAGAGGAAGCCCATGAGAACGATCGCATACCGCCATACGGCAATCGTCGGCCTCGCCGCAGTTGCGCTGATCACTGCGGGCTGCAGCAATGGCAACAGCGTCGACGCGTCGGCACCGCCTCACGTCAGCGTGGAGGCCACCTCCACACCTAACATCCCCGCGCAGCCCACCGAGGTGAAGCTCAGAGGGGAGCGCGACGTCGAGGTGACCCTGACCGGCCCGATCGCTGCCAAGTACTCGTCAGCAACCCAGAGTCAGAGGGACGCTCTCGGCAAGCCACTGACGGGTGACCGCAACGCGGGAAAACGGGAGAGCGGCCTGGTATTCCAGCAGTTTCAGGGCGGCGTGATTACCGCCAAGAACGACGCGGCGGGCACGCCCGCATATATCACCCTGGGCAAGATCCGGGATGCCTGGAATATCCCACGCGACCCGGACGGCACGCCTGCGATCACCGGCAATAACGGTTCGGCAGGTCCGCTGGGCTTTCCCACTAGCGACGTGAACGCCGTCGGCGATCTGCAGGTGTCGACCTTCGAGCACGGCAAGATCGAGTACAACCCGAGGACCGGCCAGGTCGAGGTGACGGTGAACGGCAAGGCCGTACCGTCCGGGCTGTAGCCGCCGGTGACGATCTACTGGTCACAAGTAGTTCATCGCTTGTGTGCTGACCGGTTTCTGGAAGGGGAATGACGGACCGATGTGGTTCGGCACCGGGCCGATTTCCGTCAACAACCATGAGGTCGGATTGCGTTGTGCTGCAATAAGGTACGACGACTTCGATCTCTGTCATTGAGCTTTACCGGCTGTGTGCCGGCGAATTCGAGTGGTGTCACAGTCTGGATCGGGTGAAATCCTCACGGCTAATGAACGTTACGAAGGCTCGTCTTCGGCGGGGGAGTCGTGGTTTGTGGCCAGGTGCTGCAGGACTCGTTCGTTGAGGGTGGCGAGCATGTCGAGCTCAGCCGGCGTGAACAGGTCGACGAAGTTCCGGCGGACATCCTCCACGTGTCCGGGTGCGGCCTTCTCGATGGCGGCGCGGCCGGCCGGCAGCAGGCAGACCATGGTGCTGCGGGCGTCGTCGGGGTTGGGCTCGCGGCTGATCAGCCCGTCCTTCTGCATGCGCCGCACCTGATGGGAGAGACGACTCTTCTCCCAGCCCAGTGCTTGGCTCAGGTGGCGGGCGGACATGCGGTCTCCGTCGAGAGCCGAGAGCGCCGCCAGGACCGAGTAGTCGGCCCCGGACAGGCCCGATTCCTGAAGCCGTCGGCTCAGGTGGACTTCGATCTGTTGATGCGCGTCTATGAAGGCTCGCCAGGCGCGGGCTTCACGGGGGTCGAGCCAGTTCGATTCCATTGACCGCCATGCTACCCCAATTGGTTGACTCATCACCCAAACCGACCTAAGGTTGAGATGTCAACCTTTTTGATTCGTCAACCAAGACGGGATATGCAATGAGCAACATCAGCATCATCGGCACCGGAAACATGGCCAGCGCGATGGCCGAGCGGGCACTCGCAGGCGGTAACGCAGTCGAGATCATCGGCCGAGACCCGGTCAAAGCCAAGGAATTGGCCGCCGAAATCGTCGGCGCCACAGTCGGGACGGCCGACACCGCCCCGGCGGGGGACATCGTCATCCTCGCTGTGCCGTACGCCGGCGCGGTGGCGGTGGTCAGCGAGTACGGGGATGCTTTGCGCGACAAGGTCGTCATCGATATCACCAACCCGGTCAGCCCCGATTTGACGGGTTTTGTCACCCCCGAGGGCAGTTCCGGCGCGCAGGAGATTGCCAAGGCTGCCCCCGCCGGCGCGCATGTCGTCAAGGCATTCAACACCTTGTTCGCCAATGTTCTGGCCGACGGCCGCCCGGTCGATGTGTTCATCGCCGGCGACGACGCGCCGGCCAAGGCACGCGTGTCGGTGTTCATCGAGAGCCTGGGACTGCGTCCGCTGGACGCCGGGCCGCTGCTGTTGGCGCGGGCATTGGAGAACGTCGGCCTGCTGGAGATAAGCCTTCTCAACCACTCCATCAAGCACACCGACTTCTGCCTCGGCGTCAACGTTCTCAGCTGAGCTCGCCCTACCCTGAAAAGGACAGTCACATGCGCGTTTTCGTCACTGGCGGGACCGGCCATTCCGGTTCGTACATCATCCCTGAGCTCATCGCCGCCGGGCACGAAGTCACCGGGCTGGCCCGGTCGGACACGGCCGCGGCGGCCGTCTCCGCGCTCGGCGCGAAGGTGCGTCGCGGCAGTCTCGAGGATCTCGACGGGCTCAAGGAGGCGGCCGCGGACTCCGACGGCGTCATCCACGTCGCGCACCGGCAAGACCTGCTTCCCTCCGGCGGGATCGACGCCGTGACCGCCGCGGAGGTCCCGGTCATACACGCCTACGGTGAGGCACTCGCGGGAACCGGAAAGCCGCTGGTCGCGGCGGGCAGTATGGCCTCGCCCGGGAATCTGGGCCGACCGGCCGCCGAGGAGGACGCGGCCCTTCCCAGCGGCGATGAGTACAAGGGCACCCTGCGGTTCCGTAACGCCGTGGAACGCGCCGTAATCGGCCTCGCCGAGCGGGGAGTGCGGTCTTCGATCGTGCGGTTGCCCACCATCGCGCACAGCACCATCGATCGTGCCGGCTTCCTCCCGGGGCTGATCGCGCTCGCGAAGGAGAAGGGCTTCGCCGGCTACCCCGGAGACGGCGCGAACCTGTGGGGCGCCGTGCACATCCGCGATGTCGCCACCTTGTTCCGGTTGGCGCTGGAGAAGGGTCCGGCAGGCCGATATTGGCACGCAATCGAGGACGGGGGCATCCCGTTCCGCGATATCGCCGAAGCCATTGGCAGCCGTCTGGGCCTGCCCGTCGTGAGCATTCCCGCGGACGTACTGATGCTGCCGGGATACTTCGGCCTTTACGCGAACCTGGTCGGGATGTCGCTGCCGGCCTCGAACCTCATCACGCGCCAGACGCTCGGTTGGGAACCCACTCAACCCAGCCTGCTCGCGGATTTGGACAACGGCCATTACTTCTCCGACCGGCTGACGGCCTAGGCACACCAACAGAATTCACACGCGCGAAGTCTGACGAGCCACGAGGAGTGACCATGACCACGTTCGCCCCGCACCGTGACACCGTGGAGTCCTTCGTCGACTGCATCAACGGCGGCGCAGACACAGACACCCTCGCCCGTCTGCTCGCCGAGGACGTGGTGCTGTACGGCCCGTTCGGCGATGAGCCGATCACCGGCCGCGAGGTCGCCGTGGAAACCATAAAAACCGTCAACGGACTCTCGTCCGACGACACCTATATGGAGGTCCTCAGCGGCGAGACCCACCACGCCGCGCACTTCCGGCTGCAGGTCGGGGATGCCGCGGTCAACGGCATCTTCTTCGTCCTGCTCGACGCGGACGGCAAGATCGCCGAGGTGAGCATCTTTTACCGCACGCTGCCGGCCGGCGTTGCGCTGCAACGAAACCTTGCCGATGCAATCGGCATGCAGCCCTGGGAGTTACGCACGAGTGGAAAGTGACTGGCATCGAGGCCATTTCACCGACCTGCGAGTGGTTTTACTGCTAATCCTCGGTATTCGATCCAGTCCGGGCGCCGCTTGTGTCAGGCGGTTCCGCTGCTGCGGGGATGGCGTTGTCGATCAGGACGGCGGCGATGGCGGCTGCGGTCGCGAAGCCCTCGGAGTTGAGGACTCGGTTGCGCGCCGAGGCACCGTCGAGCAGCAGTGCCAGTTGTTCGCCGAGCTGTTCGGGGTCGGTGGCGCCGGCCTCGCGGGCGGTCGCGCTGAGCCGCGCGGCAAAGGCTTTCTTGTAGTCGCGGGCGCGTAGGCGGGCCGGGTGGTCCGGGTCGTTGATCTCGACGGCCGCGGCGATGAACGGGCACAGCGGCCCGTGTATATCGAAGGCGGCAAGGAGCCGTTCGCGGGGCGTGAGGTCGGTGCGGTCGAACACCTCGGGCAGCACGTCGGGATCGAATCGGCGTAGGTGCTCGGCGATCAGATCGTCCTTGCCGGTGAAGTGTTGGTAAAACGTGCGCTTGGATACCTGGGCCACCGCGCAGAGCTGGTCCATGCCGGTGCTGTTGATGCCTTGATCGCGGAACAGCTGTCGTGAAGCGCTGAGGATGCGTTCTTGCGCACCCCTGCCGCGCCGCAGGCCTCGCGGCCCCTTCTCCAACTCCGTCATACGCCCAGCTTAGCCCAATTGGGTACCGATCGGTGTGCATAGCTTGTCATCGACACCCTCTTCCGATACGGTAAGTACACAGAACGGTATACATAATCTGGAATGAATGGAGTCATCATGGGAAAGCTCGATGGCAAGGTCGCGGTGATCACCGGTGCGACAAGTGGGATGGCGCTGGCCGGCGCCAAGTTGTTCGTTGACGAGGGAGCTCACGTCTTCATCACGGGCCGACGAAAGGACGCACTGGACGAGGCGGTCGAACTGATCGGCCGGAATGTGACCGGCGTGCAGGGAGATTCGGCCGACCTCGACGATCTGGACCGTTTGTTCGACACGGTCAAGCAAGAAAAGGGCGCGATCGACGTGTTGTGGGCAAGTGCCGGGACAGGGGAGCAGGCCAGGCTCGGCGAGATCACCGAGGAGCACTTCCATGCCGCCTTCTGGCTGAACGCGCGCGGCACGCTGTTCACGGTCCAGAAAGCGCTGCCGCTGTTCAACGATGGCGGCTCGATCTTCATGACCGGGTCGAACGCCTCGCTCAAGGGCTACCCGGAGTGGAGTGTGTACGCAGCGAGCAAGGCCGTGCTGCCCGCCTACGCACGGGTGTGGCTGTCCGAGTTGAAGGACAGGAAGATCAGGGTGAACGTGCTGACCCCCGGCCAGGTCGCCACTCCGAAGCAGGAGGAGTTGTTCGACGAGGAGATGAAGGCGCAGTTCGAATCCTTGATCCCGCGCGGAAAGATGGGCCGCCCTGAGGAACTCGCGTCGGCCGCGTTGTTCCTCGCCTCGGACGACTCGAGCTATGTCAATGGCATGGAGCTGGTCGTCGACGGCGGCACCTCAGCGATCTGACCCAGAGGCACAAGGAGTAGCCATGACCACATTCGCCCCGCACCGCGACACCGTCGACCAATTCGTCAACTGCATGCACGGCGGCGCAGACAAAGACGCCCTTTCGGGGATCCTCGCCGAGGACGTGGTGCTGTACGGCCCGCTCGGCGATGAGCCACTCACCGGCCGCGAGGCAGTTCTGGAAGCCATTCGGACCGTCAGCGAAGTGGCAACCGACCTCACCTATAAGGAGGTCCTCAGCGGGGAGACGCACCACGCCGCGTACTTCCGGCTGCAGTTCGAAGACACCGTGGTCGACGGAATGGACTACATCCTGCTCGACGCGGACGGCAAGATCGCCGAGGTGACCATATGGTGGCGCCCGCTGCCGTCCGGCGTCGAGATGCAGGGGCACTTTGCGGGTCTCCTCGGCATGCAGCCCTGGAAACTTCTCACCGATGTCGAGCAACGCTGAAGCCCGATCCCGAGGTGGATGAGGCGGATGCGGCGGTGCCTAATCCCATCCGGCCATTCCTCCCTTGCGATGGTGCGATCAGGCGAGTGAGAGCAGGGGAGCGGTGCGACACGCTTTCGCGGTCAGCTGTTCGGTGTGCGCCGCAGATGCCCTGACGGTAAATGGCTCGCTCACATGGATTGCCGCGAACTGGCGGTCGTGTGGTGTCACGTGGATGCGCACGTGGTCGTAGCCCAAAACTTCTGTGATACAAAAGATTCCATCATTCCTCCGCCGGGATCGCGATATCGCGCTTGAGGATTTTGCCTGTCGGCCCCTTGGGCAGTTCGTCGACGAACCAGACCCGCCGCGGGTACTTGTAGCCGGCCACGCGGTCCTTGACGAAGTCCCGGATTGCGGCGGCGTCCGCCTCGGCTCCGGACATCAGCGCGACCGCGGCGCCCACCTCCTCGCCGAGCATGTCGTCGGGGATGCCGACAACGGCCGCCTCCCGGACTGCCGGATGCTCGTAGAGAACCTCCTCGACTTCGCGCGGATAGACGTTGTAGCCGCCACGGATAATCATGTCCTTGGAACGGTCGACGATGAAGTAGTAGCCGTCGTCATCGACGCGCGCCAGGTCGCCGGTGTGGAACCAGCCGTCGCCGTCGATCGCCGCGGCAGTCGCGTCTGGCCGGTTCCAGTAGCCCTTCATGACGTTGTGGCCACGGATGGCGATCTCGCCGACACCGTCCTCGCTTACATTGACCAATTTCATTTCGACCCCGGTGACCGGCGTGCCGATCGATCCCGGCTTGCGCTCCCCGTCGGGATGGTTGAACGACGCGAGCGGCGAGGTTTCGCTGAGGCCGTAGGCCTCGAGCACCATGCAGCCGAAGGCCTCCTCGAAGCCACGCATCAGCTCGACCGACATCGCGGCCCCACCCGATATGCACAACCGCAGCGACGCCGTGTCCGACCGCTTGTCGCTGTGCAGCATCGCGGCGAACATCGTCGGGACGCCTTCGAACACGGTGACGTGGTCGCGCTCGATTATCTCAAGTGCCTTGGCCGGATCGAAACGAGGGATCAGTGTCAGGCAGCTGCCAGCCGCAACCGCGGCGTTCAGCGCCCCAGTCTGCCCGAATACGTGGAACAACGGCAGGGCACCCAGGATCACGTCGTCGGCCGCGAGGTCCACCGTCTCGACCGCCATCGCAGCGTTGCGACGCAGGTTGGCGTGGGTGAGCTCGGCGCCCTTCGGCGTGCCCGTCGTACCCGATGTGTAGAGGATCACCGCGGTGTCGTCATCCTCGCGCGGGAAAGGTTCGGCGACCGGTTCGGCCGCGCCGATCAGCTCCTCGAATTGTCCCGGGGTCACCACGATGCACTCAGCGCCAGTAGCTGTGGCCGCGGCCCTCGCAGCCGGTGCGAACTCATGCCAGGCGATAATCGACTTCGCCTGCGAGTCCGACAGGTAGAAGCTGGTCTCGCGAGCCTTCAGCAGAACATTAATGGGCACGACAACACCGCCCGCCCGCAGCACGCCGTAGTAGGCGACGGCGAAGTAGGGAACGTTCGGCAGCATGACGCCGACCCGATCACCGGGAAGCAATCCATGCGTTGCCAGCAGACCGGCCAAGCAGGCGCTGGCCGAATCGAGCCCGCTGTAGGGAATTTCGACTTCGTCGAGGCGCATGGCAATGCCCTCCGCGTGGCGTCGGGTGGCCTCGATTAGGTTGAGTGCCAAACTGCTCATAGTGGTGCCTCCTTGCGGATCGGGTTGAGGAATTCGGTACGGATCTTCGCCGGCAACGGCAGTGGATGAGCCTCGGCGAGGCGGCGTTGGTGAGACGCATTTCGCGGGGATGAAATGAAAGTTCACGCAGCCGCAGATCGCGAGAAATGTCCGACAAGAGTTGTGGATAGAAGCGTTTCGAGCCGAAGTGGGCGGCGGTCGAGAACGGACATGCCGGGCTAGGGGCGACGCGGGATGGTCGGTCTCGCGTGACATGTCGCGCTTGCGATGTCGTGAGAGCACCGAATCGAGTTTGTGTCCCGCGACGGTTCCGGATGCCGTGACGACGGGATAAAAAGAAGCCAGCCGACGATGAGCCAGGTCACTGCGAGCAAAAGCGTCATCGCGAGTTGACCAAGCAAATACGGTATGCCATGGGGCTTCGGCGCCTGGCTCGCGTAAGAATTAGCCAAATATTTGCCGGTGAGCGATCCAATCACGTTACTCAGACCTTCCTTTCTCCGTTGCTCGATAGGGTCTCGGGCGCTCCGAGGATGTATCCCACCCGGCCAGGTCAACGGCCGCAATCGAGAATCGCCCAGAACCGCCCCAATGAGGCCGCCTTGAGTCAGGGTTTGAGGCGAAGAATGTATGGAATGCACTGTAACAGTTGTAAGTTCAAATACACAACTGATGACTCGGCCTGTGGCTGTCACTGGTGGAGTCACTCGTGGATTTCCGGAGCCAAGCCAGCGATGTAGACACCAAGATATAGCCTGTGTAGAGCCATGTTTCGGCGCACAGGAGATTAGGGCGTGTGCCACAACGTGATATTGCCGACCCCGCTTCTGTCAGGACCACATCCAGGAATTGCCATTCAACTGGTAGGTTTCATCATCAGACGGTATACTGCGTGCTGTGAAACAGACATCGTTTGCGAACTGGCCGTGTTCGATCGCCCGCACGGTCGACCTGGTGCGGGACGGATGGGCGATGCTGGTGTTGCGTGACGCGATCTACGGGATCACGAAGTTCGACGAGTTCCAGCGCGAACTGGGGATCCCGCGCAATACCTTGACCGAGCGGCTGAATCGGCTTGTGGACCAAGGACTGTTGCACAAACGGCCCTACCAACACGAGCCCGTCCGCTACGACTACGTGCTCACCGAGAAGGGGCGAGACTTCTTCGGCGTTCTCGCCGCCATGTCACGGTGGGGAGACCAATGGCTGGCGGGGACTGACGGCGCGCCCGTGGTGTTTCACCACGAAAGCTGCGGACACGACAGTCACGCCGAAGTTGTATGCGCCACCTGTCGAGCGCCGCTGCGAACAGAAGATACGACGATGAAGATGGGTCCCGGATACCCCAAGAAACTGCGAAGCCGGCCCGACGTGCAACGACGGTTCGCGCGCAACTGACCCGCAACTCACTCTTAACCGAGGGGCGGCATGGACGCGGTGCAAGTACGAGCAGAAACCAAAGCAAGAGCTAGGCGAGAATGATTCATCGGATGAACATGCCTAGTTTACTGGTAACCCGCCATATTCGATTCCGCCGTATTGCGGCGGTAGTTGGCATCGAAACGGTCCGCGCTGTCAGGGGAGGGGACCTAGCGGCGGAGCCAGATGGGCCCTGGTAGTACCGCTTCGAGAGCGTTCAGCCGGAGGCGATCTTCACGGCGCGCGGCGGGGAGGGTTCTCAAAGGAGCGCTGCGAGCGCCACGAACTCCACGGCCGGAGAGGACAAAGACGGCTGACAGGCTGGGCGAACGGTTGGATTCGCGCCGGTCGGTTCAGTCGCCGGAGTGGTCCGGCAGGAGTTGGGCCGCGAGCGATCGTGCCGTGGCGGAGAGTGTGGCCGTGTCCAACCCGGTCCGGCTCATGAACACGATCCCTTGTTGCGCAGCCAGGAGGGCCCGCGCCAGTGCGATCGGATCCGCTCCGGCCGGCAGGTCGCCCTCGCGTTGCGCGCGGGCGACGCAGTCGCCGATCAGCGCGGTGGACGTCTCGTAGGCGCGGTGGGCGTGGGCGAGAACTTCTGGATCGGCGTTGCCGAGTTCGCAGGTGCTGTTGGCCATCAGGCAGCCGCGCCGCGTGCCGGCGTCGTCCGGGTCGTCGATCGGTGCTTCGAGGAGCATGCGTAGTGCGTCCACAGCCCGTGGGGCCTCGGCCAGGGCTTGCCGAAGATGGCCGTGGTTGTCGTCGGTGTAGCTGTGCAGTGCCTGGAGGAACAGCTGACGCTTGTCGCCGAACGCTGCATAGAGGCTGCCTTTGCCCAGCCCGGTGACCCGCATCAGGTCTTCCAGCGAGGTCGCGGCGTAACCGGCGTCCCAGAATTGCTCCCGGACGGCGTTCAGCACCTGCTTCTCGTCGAACGCTCGCGGACGTGCCATGCGAACCAGGATACGGATTGTTGACCGTGCGGTCCACTATGGTTATGGTGGACCGCGCGGTCAAGAACTCCGCGAAAAGTCAGACCTACCAGGAAGCAGGAAGCACATGGGAAAGCTGGACAACAAGGTCGCGATCGTGACCGGCGGATCGCGGGGGATAGGGGCGGCGTCGGCGCTGGCGCTGGCTGACGAAGGAGCCGACGTCGCGATCAGCTACTCGTCTTCGGCGGATCAGGCCAAGGCTGTGGTCGCCGACGTGGAGGCAAAGGGAGTACGCGCGGCGGCCTTTCGGGCCGACCAGGCAGATGCGAAGCAGGCGACGGGCCTGATCCACACCGTGGTCCAGCAGTTCGGAAAGCTGGACATTCTGGTCAACAACGCGGCCGTGGGTGGCGGCGGCACCGTGGACAGCGAGTCCGTCGACGAGACTGCCCTCGATCGGCTGCTCGCCACCAACTACACCAGCGTGGTGGCCGCGGTCCGGGCAGCGATCCCGCTGCTGCCTGATAGCGGGCGGATAGTCAGCATCAGCTCGGGTGTGGCTACGCGGGCGGGTTTCGCTGGGATGGCGTATTACACGGGAACGAAGTCGGCCCTCGAGGGCTTCAGTCGGGGTGCAGCCCGCGATCTGGCGCACCGGGGCATCACGGTCAACGTCATCCAGCCAGGGTTCGTCGACACCGAAGGAAACCCCGCCGACGGCCCGGCCGCATCCATGTTCCTGCCGACAGCGGCGATGGGACGGTACGGCAGACCGGAGGAGATCGCCGCAGGCGTCGTCTTCCTCGCCAGCCCGCAGGCCTCTTACGTCACCGGCGCAGTACTGAGGATCGACGGCGGATACGCCGCATAGCCCGACCGGAGGCGGGCAACTCGTGCTTTAGATCGAGCCAATCATCTGATGAAGCCGGCGTACCCTACTGGTAGCTCGCCGTCTTCAGTTCGGTCGTATTCCTTCGCTCCAGGATGCAGACGCGTGATCGCAAGCCACCGATTGATCAGAATCGATGGTGTGTGAATATCGAAGGTCCATCGCGAACGAGTGTTCGTCGGCGCGTGTCGCGGCGGCCGGACCAGACGGAGGCCCTATGCGCTTGGCGAATCTGTCGTAAAGCATTGGTGTCGAAGCGATTTAGCCAAATCGACTCCAAACGTCGGGCGAGGGTCACTCGGAACGTCCGTGATTCATCAGATGAAAACGGCGTACTTTATTTGACATAATGTTGCTTATCGGCAAACGCTTCACCGAGGTGCAGTAGATGAAAGCGCTCGCACCCCTTGACGATTGGGTGCTTCACAGCGCTGCCGTCGGCGCCTATGCGAGCAGCCACTGGCCTCCACAGAACGCACAGAACAGATCGCGGCGGTTGAGGGCCGGCGCGTCGACCGGACCAACGTTCAGCGCCAAGCCGATCCCAACTGCACTTGATCCATAGACCCGCCAATCGACCACCCGTCCCCGCTCCTGCCGCACCACCGGTAAAACGTCACTGTGACGAATTGCCCTGGCCCGCAAGGGCTATCGGAACATCACTTCCACCGCGGCGTGGATGTCCGTTGACATCCGACGTTGGGTATTGCCGCCGCATCTGGGGTATCGGCGTGTCTTTGTCAATCTATTTGAGGCACGGCCGGTACCGTTGTTTGGTGCGCACGTCGCCGGCAGCGCTGTGGCCCCGGGTCAACGGTGGTGTTGAGCTTGAACTCAACTCCACCGGAGGTTACTCGCGCTTGCCGCTAGCCGAGTGCGCCGCGGTGGCCTTTGATTTGGACTGCTCACCTATCCGCGGATTCCCGTCGTTTCGTGGACAGAGCAATTATCCAGGGCTGTGGTGGTTTTCGAAGACTCGTGAGCACATCGGCTATGAGTCATGGGTGGAGCGCGACCATTTGATGGCGCTGGATGCCGATCCCGCGGTCATTGGCGTTGCTTCGCAGCCGTTCCGACTGCATTGGGGTGATGGCAGGCACCACGTGCCAGACTACTTCGTACGTTTGTCCGACGGATCCGCGAGGGTTCTCGACGTGCGCAGCGATAACCGAATATCGGAAGCTGATGCTGAGTTATTCGATCGATCGGATCAGGCGTGCCGTTCGCTCGGATGGACCTATCGGCGTGTCGGCGAGGCAGATCCGGTGGTGACGGCGAACCTGAGGTGGCTGTCCGGGTATCGACATCCACGGGTTTACCGCCCGGCGGTCGCCGCGGCGTTGCAAGCGGCCTTCGACTCGGCGCGGCCACTGATGGCCGGTGTGAGATCGGTCGGCGAAGCGATCATGGTGCTGCCGGTGCTGTTCCACCTGTTGTGGCATGGACAGCTGGGCGTGGACCTTTGCGGGGCCGTCTTGGCCGAGGATTCGATCGTCGGCCCCGCTTTGTCGCGATGACGGGTATGCGTTCAGGCGTCATCCGTGAAGGCGATGAAATCCGTTTATCCGATGGAGTGTTCACGATTGCCACACTTTCCGGTGGCGCGGCCAGGCTGACTGATGCGGTCGGCGGGCAGTCGGTGGTACCCCTGTCTCGGCTGCTGGGTGACCCGACGTTGGAGTTGGTGTCGGGGTCGCGGCCCGCGCTGTGCTCTGAGGAAGCCTTGGCCGGTGTGCCGGAGGCTGCAGCTGAGCGTGCCCGCTGGTGGGAGCGGCACTTGATCGAGGTGTTGACGGGTCGACGGGTTGACGCCGAGGCAGGGAGGCGGCCGCGACCCGAGTTCGATCCGACGTCGTGTTCGCTGCGGCAGCGCGAGCTGGCGAAGCTCGCCGAGCTGCAGTCGGCCGGCCACGAGATCAGCTTGAACACGTTGCAGCGGCAACGCTATGCCTACGAACGAGACGGCCTGTTGGGCGTTGTCGATCGTCGTCACATTCCCCGCCGGCCGGTGTTTGGCCGGGTTGACGAGCGGCTGGTGGCCGCGCTGCGGCAAGCCATCGATGAGGAGACCGACCTGTCGACCGGGACGGTGAGTCGCTTGCAGCGGCGAGTGACAAAATCGTTGGTGGCTCAATACGGCGCGCAGGACGCTCCGGCGCTGCCCTCGCAGCGCACTTTCTATCGCCTGGTGAAGAGGTTGTCGGCGGGCCGGCACACGTTCGGCTCGGCACGCACCCGCCGTTCGCTGGCCAAACAGCCAGATGGCCCGTTCGGTGTGCTGACGGTGGCACGGCCCGGTGAGATGGTCGAGATTGATTCGACTCCACTGGATGTGCGGGTGGTCCTCGATGACGGCACGGTGGACCGGGTCGAGCTGACCGGCATGGTTGACGACGCGACCCGCTCGATTCCGGCCGCGGTGTTGCGGCCCACGACCAAAGGGGTCGACGCGGCGCTGCTGCTGGCCCGGGCGTTGACGCCGGAGTCGATGCGGCCGGGGTGGTCGGATGCGCTGCGAATGTCGCGATCGGTGCTGCCGCATCGCTGTTTGACCGGCGTGGATCAGCGGTTGGCTGATGCGGCCGCCCGGCCGGTGATCGCCCCGGAGACCGTCGTGTGCGACCACGGGAAGGCATATCTGTCGCAAACGTTTCGGCAAGCGTGTTGCACGCTGGGGATCAACCTGCAGCCCGCCCATCCGGATACGCCGACCGACAAACCCAAGATCGAGCGGACGCTGCAGTCGGTGGCCACCTTGTTCGCCCAGCATGTCGCCGGATATGTCGGCTCCAGCGTCGAGCGGCGCGGCAAGAACGCCGAACAGGATGCGGTGTGGTCGATCGTGGAGCTGCAGGCACTGCTGGACGAGTGGATCGTCGCGGTGTGGCAGAACCGGCCCCACGACGGGCTGCGTGACCCCGTCACGCCGGGCAAGGCGCTGACGCCGAACGAGAAGTACGCCGCATTGGTTGAAGTCACCGGCTATGTTCCGGTCCCGCTGTCGGCCGACGATTACATCGAGTTGCTGCCGTCGTGCTGGCGGCGCATCAATTCCTACGGGATTCGGGTCAACAACCGCACCTACGACGCCAAGGCACTCAACCCCTACCGCCGCCAGCACTCGGGGGTGGAATCCAAGAAGGGCCGGTGGGAAGTGCGCTACGACCCCTACGACGTGTCGCGGATCTGGGTGCGCAACCATCACGACGAGGGCTGGCTGGCCGTGACCTGGACGCATTTGCGCACCCGCCCGGCGCCGTTCGGCGAATCGGTATGGCAGCACGCGCGCACCGTGCTGGCCCAACGCGGGCAGGATCAGGCGACCGAATCCGAGATCGCCCGCGCGGCCGATGAACTGCTTGACCGGGCCGCGCAAGGCCCCGCATCCTCCGCACAGGAATCGAAGGATCGCCGGGTGGCGGGTCGAACGCGAGCGACCGCGGCGCCGGCGTGGCCCCGCCCGGACGCCGCCGAACCCTTCGCCGAGGCGGACCCGCCGCCAGGCGGTGATGAGGACGCCGAGGACACCGAGATCGCGCAGGTCATTCCACTTCCGGTGTTCGATGCACGCAAGGAGGCTGAGTCGTGGCGGTTGTGAACACGTTTGCCCCGGTGAGTCAACTCGAGGACCGGCGCCAACCCACTACCACGCTGGAGGGTTGGCGCCGTTTCGTTGATGCGGATCCGCCCGAGTTCACTCTGTTGCCCGATGCGCAGTGGAGCGCCCTGTCGGAGATCGAGCGGACCAATTACAACGAAGCCCGGGTAGCGCATCACAGTGAGCTGGTCGTGGTCACCACATCGGCGATCCAGCGCATCACCAACGAGGGTCGGCTGCTGACCCTGCTCAACCAACGCGAGATCGGCGCCCGGCGCGGGCTGATCATTTCCGGGGCAGCCGCAACCGGGAAGACTACCGCGGTCAAACAACTCGGCCGGTTTCACGAACTGCGTATCCGGACACGATTCGCCGACAAGTCCCGGATCCCGGTGGTGTATGTGACCGCACCGCCGAAAGGCTCGCCACGCAAACTCGCGATGGAGTTCGCACGATTTCTGGGCCTTCCGCCGATGCAACCGCGGGTGAATGTCACTGACATCGCCGACGCCGTCTGTCAGGTCCTCATCGACACCCGCACCGACATCGTGATCGTCGACGAGATCCACAACCTCAACCTCGATACCCGCGCCGGCGAGGAACTTTCCGATCACCTGAAGTACTTCACCGAACACCTGCCAGCCACCTTCATCTACGCCGGCATCGACGTCGAACGCTCCGGTGTCTTCACCGGCACCCGCGGACGACAGCTCGCCGGCCGATGCGGTGTGATCAACACCAGCCCGTTTCCTTTCGCCGGTGAATGGAAGTCGCTGGTGGCCGCGATGGAAGGCACCCTACGCCTGCACGGTCACACCGCGGGAACGCTTGTCGCCGAGGCCAAGTACCTGCACCAACGCACCGGCGGCATGATCGGAAGCCTGGCGCACCTGATCCGTTCGGCGGCTATCCGTAGCATGCTCGATGAAACCGAGAGTGTTACCAAAGATCTGATGGACACGGTGCTAATCGACTACGCGGCCCAAACATCGGCACAGCGTCATGCCAGCTGAGATAGCTACCCGACCGACATGGCCTCGGGGCCCTGCCATGCGATTGCCCCGAACTGTCACACCGTTTCACGCCGAGACGGTCCAGTCCTACCTTGATCGCCTCGCGCACGCCAACCACCTAGACCCCAGACAGCTGCGCCGCTACCTGGCCGACGGTCCAGCGATTTGTTGTCCCCGGCCGGACTGGCTGGCAAACGCCAGCAGCCACCCATTGGTCACTCTGCAGACCCGGCTAATAGGGTTGGTCGGCCGCGACCGCGACACCACCCGACAACGCCGCCACGCCCGACCCGCGTGCCGGCTGTGCATGGCACGCCGCGGTGTCTACGAGCCCGTCTACTGCTGGTTCCCCGACCACGCCACCGTCTGCCACCGGCACCGTCGCTGGATCGGTCCGGGCACCCACACCCTCGACGATCAACGCGATCTGCGCTGCGCGCCTGCCGTGATCGCCGCCGCTCAGCGCCATGCGCGACTGCATCACCGTCACAACGACATGCTGGACTTCGCGGTTAGGGACGCCACTCGGATCCACCGCCGGTGGTCGGGCTGGACAAGCCGGTTCACACTGTCGTCCGCGAACGCCGACATCGACGCCTACATCGCTACGTACCCCGATTTGATCGCGTTGGCCGGAATCTTGGCGGATGCTCGTCGCCAGATTTGGAACACCGCGGTAGCAACACCGGCCCGAGCCCACGCCGTCGATGCGGTCTACGCCAGCGTTGGCCGCCAATTTCCCCAACACCGTGACCAGAACCAGCCCATCGAACACTGGATCGACGATCAGCAACTCAGTGCCACACGCATTAGCAGGCCCGGTTCCCAAGGCAGGGAACGAGCCCGCAGCGTTGAGTAACCCGTCCGGGCCGGTGAGTGCCACCCCGGCATCTCGGGCCTGGCGCACCAGTTCGCGGGCGACTTCCAGCTCGTCGACCTCACGATTTTGGGGGGCTTCGATCGCCGCGGTAGCGGCCTGTTCTTCACTGTTCTGCGATGGCTCCACAGCCACGACAGTCTCGGTCATTCTAGCGACCTTTCCGCCCCCGACACACCGGGGGCCGTCAGGCCCACTTACACCGTTACCGCGACAGTCCCCGCGCGTCAGCCACGGCCAGCGCGGGTGTCCGTTCTCGTTTGACCTGAGGCACTATTTGCTGCCTGACCTGCGGTGAAAATATCGCCGGCCTGTGTGGTTGCGGGTTCGCTGTCGTTGTGACGGTGGGCGGCGAGGAAGTCGTCGACGATGCGTGTGCAGTCGTGGGCAGCCATGGTGCGCAGGCCGGTCATTCGCGCGAAGGCGAATGGCCCGATGAGTTGGCACAGTACGAGTTCGACGTCGAAGTCGCCGAGTTCGGCGCGGGCTTCGGTGCTTTGCAGGATGGCGTCGAAGGGTTGTCGGTATTGGTCAATGACTCGTGCGCGTAGCGCCCTGGGGGCGTGCTCACCGCTGGTGTGATCGGTGGTTGCGGTGGGGCCCAGGGCGAGCCAGGCCAGCGCGGTGACGTGCAGCGGAGCGTCGGCGAATAAGGCGGCCTGGCGGGTGAGCAGTTCGATGAGCCGTTCGCGCAGCGTTCCACTGGCCGGTGCGGGCGGGGTGACTTGAGGTAGCAGCCGCTCGAAGGTCGCTGCGAGCAACTGCGACGAGTTGTTGAAATGGCGGTAGAGGGTGGTGCGAGCCACCTTGGAGGCTTTGGTGACCGCATCGATGGTGACGGCCTCAATGCCGCCGCTGGTGAGCAGTGCGGCCGCTGCGTCCAGTAGGCGATTGCGGGATCGGATCCGGCGGGGGTCGATGTTGTCATCGTCGTTGCCGTCGTCGTGGCCGAACTCCAGCCGGCTGCTCACCCTGGCTCACCTCGCTGCTTCTGCGTTTTTGGCCGGCGTTGCGCGCTTAGGCCGACGGTTATGGCACTAACGGTAGCGCAGCGAAACGGTTCGTAGTGGGAGCGCCGTAGTGTCCGTTCGGCCTCCGTGGCTCGCAGTTACCGCTACTACTAGTAGCGGAGCGCTACTAGTAGTACTATTTGTGCATCACCCGAGGATGTGCCGACGGAGGCGCCATGTACCCCCAATGGATTCAAGCGTGCGTTGTGCAACGCGTGTCGCTGCGTGATGGGCTGGTGTTGGACTTCGATGACTGCAATGAGGTGGTCATTTACCGCCCGCTGCGGCTTACGCTGCCCGCCGTCGGTGACTTTCCGGTCGAGGCAGTGTTCATCGATCCCGGCCGGGTCGCGACTCATGAGCGCCCACTGCTGGATCTCGCCGGCGCGGTGTGTACGCAGGCATGGTGCGGCGATGGTGGTGGGCTGCACCTTGGATTTTCCAGCGGACACCGCATCGATGTTGACGCCCACCCGCAGGTCACCGCCTGGGAGTTGTACGGCAGGCACCACGGCTACATGGCGTGCCTGCCGCATGGGCGGGTCCGGGTGGTCCGCTATGACATCCCCGAGGCCGACGACGCCGAGGTAGATCTCGCCGCACGTCGTTAATGGTCTATTCCGCGCTGCGTCGCGCGTGCGCCGCTGAATAGCGCATGTATCGACCGATGTGGTACTGCGAGTAGCGTAGCGATATCGATAGTTTCGTTTGATGGAGGTGTGGTGGCCGACGGCGATCGGGACTTCTCGGGTACCACGGCGACACTGCTGAAGCGCAATGGTCGTTCGACCCCTACGGCCGATTCCAGCGAGTACAGCGCGCGGTTGGCGGCGCTGGCTGGGTTCACGGTGCGGCACAAGGCGCTGGTGATGGGGGCATGGGTCGGCGTTGCGGTGGTGCTGGCGCTGTTGTTTCCCCAGTTGGAGACGGTGGTGCGGCAGCAGTCGGTGAACCTGCTCCCGCGCGATGTGCCGTCGTTTCAAACGGTGGACCGCATGAGCGCGGCGTTCGGCGAACAGGGTTCCAAAACGATGGTGTTCGTCGCGATGGAAGACCCCGCCGGGTTGACCCCCGCGGCGCGGCAGCACTACGACCAGCTGGTGGCGCGGCTGCGCGCCGACACCGATCACGTCTTGCTGGTTGAAGACCTGCTGGCCGACCCGGTCACCGCGGCCCACGCGGTCAGCCACGACCACCAGGCTTGGTATCTGCCGGTGGGCGTGGCCGGCACGCTGGGTGATCCCACCGCGGCCGCCTCCGTGCAGGCGGTGCGCGACATCGCCGCTGGGGTGTTCGCCGGCACGTCGACCACGGCGTATGTGACGGGGCCGCCGGCGACGTTCAGTGACATGATCGCTTCTGCCGAGCACGACCTGCTGCTGATTTCGATCGCGACTGCAGGTCTGATCGCGCTGATCCTGCTGATCGTGTACCGGTCGGTGTTCACCGCGCTGCTGCCGCTGCTGGTGATCGGGGTGAGCCTGGCCGTCGGGCGCGGTGCGCTGTCCGCACTGGGCGAGATGGGTATGCCTGTGTCGCAGTTCACCGTGGCGTTTATGACCGCGATCCTGCTGGGCGCGGGCACCGATTACACGGTGTTTTTGATCAGCCGCTATCACGAGCAGCGCCGCGCGCAGGTGCCCGCCGATCAGGCCGTTATCCACGCTACAGCCAGCATCGGCCGGGTGATCCTGGCCTCGGCGGCCACCGTCGCGTTCGCGTTTTTGGCGATGGTCTTCGCCCGCCTGAGTGTGTTCGCCGCGCTCGGCCCGGCGTGCGCGGTCGCGGTGCTCGTCGGATTCGCAGCCACGGTCACGCTGCTGCCGCCGGTGCTGGCGCTGGCCGCCAAACGCGGTATCGGCGAACCAAAATCCGATCGCACCCGCCGGTACTGGAACAGCGTCGCCGTCGCGGTGGTCCGGCGCCCCGGCCGGTTGCTGATCACCAGCCTGGTCATCCTGCTGGCTCTGGCAGGAGTCGCGGCGACGATGAAAATCAGCTACGACGACCGCAAAGGCCAGCCCACCAGCACCGCCAGCAACCAGGGCTACCAGCTGCTGGACCGCCACTTCGGCAAAGATATCGTCATCCCCGAATTCCTGGTCGTGGAAAGCCCCACCGACATGCGCACCGGTAAGGGGCTGGCCGACCTCGACGAAATGGCCTCCCGCATCTCCCAGATTCCCGGCGTCAAAAAAGTTTCCGGGGTCACCCGGCCCACCGGAGAGCGCCTCGAGCAGGCCCAACTCTCGTGGCAGAACGGCCAGATCGGCGACAAGTTGGCTGGCGCCGTCGCCGACGGCAACGAACGCAAGGACGATCTCGCCAGGCTCACCGACGGCGCCGACCAACTCGCCGGCGGGCTCGCTCAGCTTGACACCACCCTGCGCAGCGCTTTGACACCACTGACCGGGATACTGGCTCAAGCTCAGTCCGCCGGCACTCAGGTTCAGCGGTTCCAGCCTTTGCTGCAACAGCTTTCAGCCACCGCCCCGGCCGTCGACCAAGCCATCCAATCCGGCCCCGGGCTGCGGCCCCTGGCCGAACAAGCCCAAAACGCCATCGCCATCCTCGACCCCCTCGTCGGCGCCCTCAACACCTCCCCGTGGTGCGCCACCACACCGCAGTGCGCCCAAATCCGCGATCAAGTTCAGATTCTGGTGAGCTTGCGCGACAGCGGATTCTTCACCGAGGTCGCCGACCTCGGCGACCACTACAACCCCGACACTAATGCCACCGTGGCCGGCACCCTCGCCAATGTCCAAACCGCGGTCACCGCCTTGGACAAGGCCTTCGGAGCCCTCGGTGATCCCGCCGACCTGGCCGGCAACATCAGTCGACTCCAAGACGGCATCAGCCAACTCGCCGCGGGCGCCCAAGCACTGGCGACCGGCGTGCACACGCTGGTCGACAGCAACATCGAACTGCTGTCCGGGATGAACCAGATCGCCACCCAACTGCAGAACTCCGCTCGCGCCAGCGCCTCCTCGGACTCCGCCAGCGGCTTCTACCTGCCCGCCAATGTCTTTGAGAACCGCCGATTCGCCGATGTAGCGAAACAATTCCTGTCAGCCGACGGCAAAACCGCACGCTTTGCCATCGAATCGACCCCCGACCCCTACAGTGGCGCAGCAATCCGCCTGGCACACGAGATCGTCGACGTTGCCAACGCGGCGCGCCCCAACACCTCACTGGCCGACGCCACCGTCTCGGTTGCCGGGTTCCCCGCCGTCAACTCCGACATCCAGCGATTGCTGCGGGCGGACTTCGCCCAACTGGCCATCGCCACCCTGCTCATTGTCGGGCTCATCCTGGTGATGTTGCTGCGCGCCATAGTGGCCCCGTTGTACCTGCTGGGCACCGTCGTGTTGAACTACTTGGCCTCACTAGGCATCGGCGTTCTGATATTCCAATGGGGCCTCGGATACGAAATCGCCTGGCCGGTACCGCTGTTGGCGTTCATCATCCTGGTAGCAGTCGGCGCCGACTACAACATGCTGCTCGTCTCACGGCTGCGCGAAGAATCCGGACGCAATATCCGCGTCGGCGTACTACGCACCGTCGCCAACACCGGCTCCGTCATCACCTCAGCCGGCCTGATCTTCGCCGCCAGCATGTTCGGCCTCACCACCGGCTCGATAGCCATCATGATCCAGGCCGGGCTCATCATCGGCTGCGGACTACTCCTCGACACCTTCCTGGTGCGCACCCTTACCGTCCCCGCCATCGCCACACTGCTGCGCGAAGCCAGCTGGTGGCCCAACGTGCGGCACCGCCATCGCGGCCGGCGGGCCGCACTGAGTTGCTGATCGTAGATCCACTGGTGGATTGACCATGCATGGTCAGGGCGTTTCGGGAACCGGTGAGCGAGGCTGACGTGGACTGTGTCGACGGCGCGAGCGCGGGCCGGGGTTTCTGGCGGCCGCTTCAGGCCCCAGCCGGAACCAAGCAGTGTCCGCTGATGGCTGACAAACCCCGGCCGCGCGCTGGACAGGCGCGTCCGAATCCTCCCGCACCTGCCCCACAGGCGACCCCTCTCCAGAGACAACTGATACCCCACCAAGCTCCCTTGCTGCCACGAAAGTCGACTTACCCCAGATTAAATGGCAAACCATCCGTTGCCGGTTGTCACTTGATCTGAGGCACCGCAGGTCAAGCGGCCATGGGTGCCTCAGATCAAATGACAACGGACAGTGGATCGGTCAATGGGCCTGGAGTCGCTCGCATTCGGCTCCGTGCCGGTTTAGCCGCTGACCGATGTTGCGGGTTTGGTGGCGCGGATGATCGCGCCGTGCATGCCGTCGGCAACCTCGTGCGTGAAGGCCACGGAGGCATCGACGAATCCGGCTGCGGTCAGGCCGTCGAGGTATTCCTGGTTGGACAGGGCTCCGGCGATGCAGCCGACGTGAGACCCGCGTTCGGCCCGTTGCACGGCGGTAAGGTGATCCTCGGCGACGACGTCGGAAATCCCGATCCGCCCGCCGGGCACCAGAACCCGAAACATCTCGGCGAGCACGGCCGACTTGTCGGCCGACAGGTTGATCACGCAGTTGGAGATCACCACGTCGACAACTGCGTCGGGCAGCGGGATGTCCTCGATGGTGCCCTTGCGGAATTCGACGTTGGTGACACCGGCTTTGGCCTTGTTCGCCTCGGCCAGGGCAAGCATCTCATCGGTCATGTCAACGCCGTAAGCGAATCCGGTCGGACCGACCCGGCGGGCCGAGAGCAGCACGTCGATGCCCCCGCCGGAGCCCAGGTCCAGGACGCGTTCGCCGAGGTGCAGGTCGGCGACCGCGGTCGGGTTGCCGCACCCCAGGCTGGCCGCAACGGCTTCGGCGGGCAGCTCAGAGTGCTCGTCGTCACCGTAGAGACCGGCGCCGAAGATGGTGCCGACGTCGACCGAATCGCTCGACCCGCAGCAGCTCGCCGCGGTGAGCACATCGCTGTTGGTCGCGCCGCTGCTGATCGCGGTGGCAGCCGCCCCGTAGCTGGCACGAACCTGATCCCGCAGCTGGCCATCCGTAGTCTCGGCCATTCCGATACTCCTCTCATCGACAGATGTCTATGGGACATAGCATGCACGATCCATCGATGACTGTCAATGTGTGCCATACTGGGTTCATGCCTACGACGATCCCGACCTCAGCGCAATCCGATGGATCGCTACTTGTGGCCGATCTCGAGGCGTGCTGTCGCCCCATCGCCGATACGGTGCTGGATTCAGCGGCCGCCGAGCGGCTGGCCGCCATACTCAAGGCGCTGGGTGAGCCGACCCGACTGCGGCTGGTGTCGTTGATAGCCGGCCATGACGGCGCCGAAGCATGCGTCTGCGACCTGACCAGCCCGGTCGGTTTGTCCCAACCGACCGTGTCACACCACCTCAAGATCCTGGTCGAGGCCGGCCTACTAGAACGAACCCAACGCGGCAAATGGGCCTACTACCGGCTAGTGCCGGCCACCCTGGATGCACTCGCCGGCGTATTTGCTCGCGCCGGCCGATAACGGACGGCTCGTGGCTGGCCACCAGGGTGTTACATGCCCGCGCCGTCCCCGGACACCCCGACTCCCTCCCCCCACCTATCGCCGACAATACGTCACTGTGACGAATATTGTTGCAGCGCAAGGATATTAGAATACGGTGTGGGTCGGTGTCAGTTCTGTTTGTGTCCCCACCGCGTGGGGCGCGTGCGGCGATGCGTGTCGGTCGACCAGAGATGGCCGCAATCCGAGCACTGCAGGTGAACCAGCGTGCCCTTGTTGCTCAGCAGATACTGCCAGTGCGTATCGCAGTTGCGACTGCTTCGGCAATCGCCACATATGGCCCGGTGATCGCAGCGCGGGCACGGTAGCCATGCGCGGCGACCGCGGTCGGCGGTCGGATCAATCGGCAGCACGAGCACCGGTCCGTTCGGGCAGAACGCCGGCGCGCACCAACGCGTCATAGACCCGCTGCTGCTCGTCATCGAGATTCGAGTACAGCAGGTCGTAGGCCTTCTGCTCCTCGCTCAGGACGGCGACGGGGTCCCAGTCGTCACCGATCGCTTCAAGCACAGCGCTACGTCTGCGCGCCTCATCGAGGGTCAGGTCATAGGCAAAGTCAAGGTCGGCCATCGCGCTCCCAGCCATTAGATATGCAAAACGAACGGTCAGGATGACCCGATTGCCGTTGGTCGGGCCATGACCTAGGTCACTGTTCCCGGTTGACGTTCGTCACACTTGGCGCCGGCACCCACAGCACTGACACTCCGACGAGCGCGGGATGACAGACAGGGCGACGACGCGCGTCGCCGGTCTGCCGTATGCCTGAACCGGTCCGTGGAACCCCCGATCCCCCTCCCCGCCCATCGCCGGTAATACGTCACTGTGACGAATAACCTTGCGGCGCACGGTTATTGATAACACAGCGACGCGTCGATGATTGCCCGTCTAGCCCATGCGCCCCTGAGGCGGCTGCGGTTTCAGGATGTGTGTGGCGGAAAGTACATCTCTTGTTTCACCGTGCACACCAGTTCGCCGTTGCGGTTGAACATCGCCCCGCTCGCCAGCGCCAGCGACCCAGCGCTACTCGGCGACGACCGGTCGTAGAGAAGCCAATCCGACAACGCTGCCGGAGCATGGAACCACACCGAATGATCACGCTGTGCCGACGTCCCAACACCGCCGCGTGCCGCATACGCCGGCTCGGTCAACGTCACCGCCGACAGGTAGGCGACCAGGCTGGCGGTCAGCACTGGGTCATCGGGAACCTGTCCATCGGGGCGCCACCACATCCGCGACCGTGCGGGCGGAGGGGCCTCGGTGTCGATGATCCGGCGCTCGAACCAGCGCAGGCTCGCCCACCGCCCTTGGGCGCTCTCGTCGGACTCCGCCAGGTGCGGCGCAACCCAGGGCAGGGACTCTGGGCTGGGAGCCTGTTGCATAGGTGGCTGGTAGATCACCTGAGCGGGTGCGGAATCGGCGACTTTGAACGACGACATCGCTTCCATCAGAATCTTGCCGTCTTGGCGTGCGGTGACCCGTCGCGCCGAAAATGTCCGGCCTTCTTGGAGGTCGACAACTTCGAAGTCCACCGGCCGACGCGAGTCGCCAGGCCGCAGGAAGTACGTGTGAACGCTGTGCGGTGCTCGACCCGGCGCCGTGTGGCTTGCCGCCAATAAAGCCTGAGCCGAGATATGCCCGCCGAGAATGTGATTGGCGGGCGCCGGCAGCTGCTGCCCGACGAAGAGGCACTGGCCGACCCTCTCGAGCTCCAAGGTGGCGAGCACATCGCCGAGCGAAGATGACATCACGACGTATCTTGCCGGATCATGCTCACGCGCTGAGCCGACGGTACCGCTGAAGCCGCCGTGATGCCTGTGCCGACGCCGGCCCCGACGCGGGCAGCAGCGCGTTGTCGAGTCGCGCGCGTACGGCGGGAACATCGAGATGCATGCCGATTGCCACGAGAGAATTGGCCAGCGCCCCCGGTGGCGCCTTCGCGATGTGGATCGCGCTACCCACCAGGTTGACGACATATTCGTGGACGGTCGTGCGGTTCCGCACAGCCACGATGCCTTTCAACCTGAACACGTGCGGCGGCGGCTGTTCGAGGAGGTCGAACAGCGCATCGGGGTCGACACAACCCGCGCTGCTCACGGTGACGGCATCGGCGTGGACGTGTTCATGGTCGTGCTCGGGGGCCAGGTCCAGAAACGAAAGCTGCCCAGCCTGTTGGGAGTTGGCGGACGGATCGAAGAGTAGCTCTGGATCTATCCGGCCGCCGGTTGTGCCGACGACATGTATGCGCGGGTTGCATTGGGCGGCTCGCTGTGTGACCCGTTGCACCACGGCCGGGCGTTCCGTCTCGGCCACCTGATCAAGCTTGTTGACCACGATCAGCGACGCCGCGCCGTAGCGCACCGGCGGTAGTGTGCCGCGGTCGACGGTGTCGAAGTGGTTCACCGCATCGACGACATCGACCAGCCCACCCAACCGGACCCCGCGTATCTCACTGAAGCCGATGATCCGCGCGATCGCCGCCGGGTCGGCCAGGCCGCTGGCCTCGACGACGATCGCATCGAGGCGCCTCGCCGGGTCGGCGAGTCTGATGAGTGCGTCATCGAGCCCACCGCCGTCGGGCAGGCAGCAGATGCAACCTCCGGCGATCGAGGCCGGCTCGTCGACTTGGCCGGCCACCAGGCCAGCGTCGATGTTGATGTCGCCGAAGTCGTTGACCACCACACCGATTCGTGTGCCGGGATGGCGTAACAGGTGGTTGAGCAGCGTCGTCTTGCCGGCGCCGAGATGACCGGTGAGCGCGATGACAGGGATCGCAGCCAAAGCCTTACCCTTCCGCATCGACGTCCGGACAACCGATGCTAACCGGCGCAGCACCACGGTCTGACCCTGGCCCGCGGCCCGCCTTAATCGATAAGCGGCCATCAGGAAAGGCACGATTAATAGAGCAGATGCTCTGTTATAGTGATCGCGTGCCACGCCCGCGCATGCATGATCCCGACGCCGTGCTCGACGCCGTCGAGGACCTGGTGGCGCGGTCGGGCGCAAGCGCGGTGACCATCCGGGCGATCGGCGCGGCGGTAGGTGTCTCCAACGGCGCTGTGTACCACACGTTCACATCGCGGGGTGGCCTGATGGGCCAGGCGTGGTTGCGGGCGGGCCGGCGTTTTCTGGCGGTACAGACTGCGCTGGTCGACAACGCCGCGGCCGGTAGCGACCCAGGCGGCCCCATCGAAGCTGTGGTGGCCGCTGCCGACGCGCCGGTCGTGTTCACTGAGCAATATCCCGGCTCATCAACGCTCCTCTTGCGTGTGCGCCGCGAGGAAGTCCTCGCCGACGACATTCCTGACGATGTTGCCGATGAACTGCGCCGCCTCGACAAACTCCTTGTCGCACTGATGGTCCGACTTGCTATCGCGGTGTGGGACCGCAAAGACGCAGCCGCGGTGGACGCAATAACCAGCTGTGTCGTCGACCTGCCCACCGCACTGCTGCTCCGCCGAGATCGCCTCGGAAGCACCACGGCACGCGCGCACCTGCACGCGGCCGTGCGCGCCGTGCTCGGTGTCGGGCCTCCCCCTCTGCGGCAACGACGCGGCTGACCAATCTTAGGAAATACGAGTGGAATTCAGAGGAAAGACATGACTGTGAAATTGGACTACGACGACAAAATCGCCATCATCCGCCTGGGGGAAGATGAGAACCGTTTCTCCCCCGCCTTTCTGGATGACCTTGAGGATGCGCTTGACCAAGCCATCTCAGACGGCGCCCAGGGGATGGTCACCACCGCCGGCGGAAAGTTCTACTCCAACGGACTGGATTTGGAATGGCTGAGCGCCCACACCGATCAGGCTCAGTGGTACATCAACCGCGTACACCGACTGCTGGCGCACATGCTGACGCTGCCGATCCCCACGGCCGCCGCCGTGGTCGGTCACGCGTTCGGTGCCGGGGCGATGCTGGCCGTCGCGCATGACTTCCGCGTGATGCGCGCCGATCGCGGATACTTCTGCTTTCCCGAGGTCGACATCCGCATCCCGTTCAACCCCGGCATGGCCGCGCTCATCCAATCCAAACTCACTCCTCGCGCGGCAGTCGCCTCGATGACTACCGGCCGACGCTTCAGCGGTCCTGATGCAGAACAATTCGGCATCGTCGACGTCGCCTGCCCGGCGGACGCCGTCACCGACACCGCCGTCGCCGAACTTCGCCCGTTGCAGGGCAAAGATCCGGGCACGCTCGGCGCGATAAAAACGACCATGTTCGGTCACGTCGTGCGCGCACTAACCGACCACGAAGCCGGTACGCCCTGAAACGGACTGTGCCGCTTGCCCAATGCGCTGACCAACGCGCACACCGTTCAAATTCTACTCATCGACACTACGTCCGTCCTGTATGGTCGGCATGTCTGCCGGCGCAAGGGAACAGAGGGCATTCGATGGCGAAAAGGCTCCCCGACAACGCCTTCACGTCGCCCCACGTCTTGGATCCCGGTCTTCGCAAGGTGGCCCGATTCGTGCCTCGCGGCTACGCCTTGCATCGCGGCCTGAAGCTGCAACGCGCCCTTATGAACCTGATGGGCAACGCCGGCCGCATCCGCACCGTGCCAGTCGCCGCGGTCAACGAGCACGTCAGCGTCCGTCTGCATCGTCCCGCCGGGCTTCCCGACCACGCCCCCGCACTGCTGTGGATCCACGGCGGCGGCACCATCATGGGCCACGCCGCACAGGACGATAAGTACCTGCGCCAGCTGTCTCAGCGCACCGGGGTAGCGATTGCGGCGGTGGAACACAGGTTGGCGCCCGAACACCCCTACCCGATACCGGTCGAGGATTGTTATGCGGCCCTGCTCTGGTTGGCGCGCCAGCCGTGGGTCGACCCAGATCGAGTCGCCGTCGGCGGGGCCAGCGCCGGTGGGCATTTCGCGGCCGCGGTGACGCAGCGGGCGCACGACCGCGGCGACGTCACGATCGCTTTCCAAATGCTGGTGTATCCGATGCTTGACGATCGCACCGGCGCCAGGCGCGACGGTCCCAGACGGATCATGTGGACCGAGTCCGACAACCAATTGGCGTGGCAGTGGTACCTCAACGGTGCCGATCCGGAACAGGCGGCGCCGGCTCGACGAAAGGATTTGTCGGGCTTGCCGCCCGCCTGGATCGGCGTCGGAACGCTAGACCTCTTTTACGCGGAGAGTCTGGAGTACGCGCGGCGCCTGCGGGAGTCGGGCGTTCCCGTGCAGGAGGAGATTGTCCCAGGGGCATTTCACGCGTTCGACCAGATTGCGGACAAAGCGGCGATATCGGCGAAGTTCTTCGACAGTCAATGCGACTATCTGCGGGGCGCGCTCACGCCCAGCGGCTGACTCGCCCGAGCCCGGCGCTTCCCCGTCCGTAGCTGATCGAATGATATTGTGCGACAACGGTTATGGTACGACCTGCCGAAGCTTTAGAGCACCACCCCATCGTCCTCCCCATCGCCAACCTGACACCTTTGACTGCAAACTGTGCACAACGTGCAACTATATGGGTATGGCCAATCCCCTAGGGCTACGCGAGCGCCGTCGGCGCCAGACGAGCGCGGACATCCGCGACGCCGCCGTGCGCCTCACGCTGGAACGGGGATTCGACAAGGTCACGGTCGACGAGATCTGCGCCGAAGCCGGGGTCTCGACCCGCACGTTCTTCAACTACTTCCCCAACAAGGAGTCCGCGCTCGCCTACGGCCCCTCAGACATACCCGCCGAGCTGGCAGAGGATTTTGTCGCCGCCGGCCCCGCCCCCTACTCGGTCGTCCTGGCGGAGCTGATCACCCTGGCGGCACACCACCTGCGCGATGTGCCCCCTCGGCGCGAACACGCAGCTCACATGCTCGAACTCGCCAAAACGTCCCCTGCCGTCTTGGCGGCGTTCCTCGCCGATCTGGAGCGATTCCAGAATCAGTTGACCGACATCATCGTCCGCCGCCAGGCGATGCAGCCCGGTGACGAGATGGCCGCGCTGATTTCCGCTCTGGCGCTGACGGCGGTGCGGTCCGGCCTGGAACGCTGGGCAAGGGGCGACGCGAGTGAAACCGCCGACACGCCGATGCCCTATGTTGAGCGAGCCGCCGCGCTGGTGAACAGCATTTTCACGAAGTGAGCTGAAACACCAACAGCAAATGTTGCATACACTGCAAGATATGCACATCATGTACTATGCGCTGGTGGCGATACCCGGGGAGGCTTGAGCAACAAGGTAAGCCGGGTGTCGGTGCCGGGGACGTCAGCAGTGGGGATGGGCAACTTTCACCGCGTTTGACGGTCTTGTGCGCGCGAAATAGGAATCGACGTAATTCGTTGTTGATCGGTGCGACTTGTGGGCACTCACCTGTCCGCGACCCAGTCGCGCAAACGCTGATCCGCGTCACGTCCGCGTGATGAGGAAGGGATCACCTAGGTGCAAATATCGAGACTTGTGCGCAACGCCTGGCTGCCTCTGTTGATCGTGGCGGTTGTCCTGGTCGGCGGGTTTGCCGTTGTCCGGGTCAAGTCGTTCTTCGGCGCGCATGACACGGGCGTCATGACGAGCCCGCGGCTCGATGATTCCAAGCCGTTCAAGCCCAAGGTCGTCAAATACGAAGTCTTCGGCTCGGCCACCCAAGCCAACGTGAACTACTTGGATTTGTCCGCCGACCCAAGGCGGGTCGACGGCGCGCCACTGCCGTGGACGCTGGTGCTGTCCACCACCGCGCCTTCGGTCTTCCCGAATCTCTCGGCGCAAAGCGACGGCAACGCCCTCGGTTGCCGCATCACCATCGATGACGAAGTCAAGGACGAAAACTTCACCCACGGCGTACACGCCCTGACCTTCTGCATGGTGAAATCCGCATGAGCACAACGTTCAACGACGCCCGTACTGACACCATCCCCGTCGTCGACGAACCCGTGCGGGACAAGATCCCCCGGCTCATCCGGACGTTCGCCATCCCGATCATCCTGGGCTGGATCGCGATCATCGCGGTGCTCAACGTCGCCGTCCCCCAGCTGGACGAGGTCGGCAAGATGCGCTCGGTGTCGATGGCGCCCGACGATGCGCAATCCGTGGTTGCGACCAAACGCATGGGTGCGGTGTTCAACGAGTACAAGTCCAACAGCTCGGTGATGATCGTCCTCGAAGGACAGAATCCGCTGGGCGCCGATGCACACACCTACTACGACAAGATCGTCAACAAGCTCAACGCCGACACCAAACACGTTGAACACGTTCAGGATATGTGGAGTGATCCACTGACCGGTGCGGGTGCGCAGAGCAACGACGGCAAGGCCACCTACGTCCAGGTCTACCTGGCCGGCAACCAGGGTGAGGCCCTGGCCAACGAGTCGGTGGAATCCGTCCAGAACATCGTCAAAAGTGTGCCCACGCCCAAGGGGGTGAAGGCCTACGTCACCGGTCCCGCGGCGTTGTCAGCGGATCAGCACATGGCCGGCGACCGCAGCATGCAGCTCATCACGGCGGCCACCTTCACGGTGATCATCGCGATGCTGCTATTGGTCTATCGGTCGATCGTCACCGTGTTGCTCACGCTGGTGATGGTGGTGCTCGAGCTGTCGGCCGCGCGCGGGATAGTCGCGTTCCTGGGCTATTTCAACATCATCGGGCTCTCGACGTTCGCCACGAGCTTGTTGGTCACGTTGGCGATCGCGGCAGCCACCGACTACGCGATCTTTTTGATAGGCCGATATCAGGAAGCCCGTTCTATTGGCGAATCGCGAGAAGATGCGTACTACACCATGTACAAGGGCACCGCGCACGTGGTGCTCGGGTCGGGCTTGACCATCGCCGGCGCGACATTCTGCCTGCACTTCACCAACTTGCCCTATTTCCAAACGCTGGGTATCCCGTTGGCCATCGGCATGGTGGTCGTGGTCGCGGCGGCCCTGACCCTGGGTCCCGCCGTCATCTCGGTGGCGGTGCGTTTCCGTAAGACGCTCGAACCCAGGCGGACGCAACGAATTCGCGGGTGGCGCAAGGTTGGTGCGCTCGTCGTCCGGTGGCCCGGCCCGGTACTGGTCGTCACCATCGGAGTGGCACTCGTGGGCTTGCTGACCCTGCCCGGGTACCGCACCAACTACAACGACCGCAACTACCTACCGGCGGACCTGCCCGCCAACGAGGGTTATGCGGCCGCGGATCGGCACTTCTCGCAGGCGCGGATGAATCCCGAGGTGCTGATGATCGAAAGCGACCACGATCTGCGCAACTCGGCGGACTTTTTGGTGATCGACAAAATCGCCAAGACGGTCTTCCGGGTTCCGGGGATCGGGCGCGTGCAGGCCATCACCCGGCCGCAGGGCACGCCGATCGAGCACACCTCGATCCCCTTCCAGATCAGCATGCAGGGCGTCAGCCAGCAGATGAACCAGAAGTATCAGGAAGATCAGATGGCCGACATGCTGCATCAGGCCGACATGATGCAGACGACCATCGAGAGCATGGAAAAGATGTCCAGCATCACCGTGCAGATGTCCAACGACATGCATCAGATGGTCAAAAAGATGCATGACATGACCATCGACATCAACGAATTGCGCGACCACATGGCCGATTTCGAGGACTTCTTCCGGCCGGTCCGCAGCTACCTCTACTGGGAAAAGCACTGCTATGACATCCCGGTGTGCTGGTCGCTTCGGTCGGTCTTCGACGGCCTCGACGGCATCGACACAATGACCGATGACATCGAGAGCCTGCTACCGATCATGGATCATCTCGACACGCTGATGCCCCAGATGGTGGCGTTGATGCCTTCCATGATCGAAAACATGAAGGCCATGAAAACCACGATGCTGACCATGTATTCGACCCAGAAGGGTCTGCAGGACCAGCAGAAAGAGGCGCAGAAGAACTCCAGCGCGATGGGTAAGGCGTTCGACGCCTCCAAGAACGACGACTCCTTCTACCTGCCCCCGGAGACCTTCAACAACAAAGAGTTCAAGAAGGGCATGAAGAATTTCATCTCCCCCGATGGCCACGCCGTGCGCTTCATCATCAGCCATGACGGCGATCCGATGTCGCAGGAAGGCATTTCGCACATCGGCGCCATCAAGAAGGCCGCCTACGAGGCGTTGAAGGGTACGCCGCTGGAGGGCTCGAAGATCTACCTCGCCGGCACCGCGTCGATCTACAAGGACCTCGGCGACGGCAACACCTACGACCTGTTGATCGCCGGAATCGCTTCGCTGTGCCTGATTTTCATCATCATGCTGATCATCACGCGCGGTGTGGTGGCGTCGGCGGTCATCGTCGGCACCGTCTTGCTCTCACTCGGCGCGTCCTTCGGGCTTTCGGTGCTGATCTGGCAGCACCTCATCGGTATCGAGCTGCACTGGATGGTGCTGGCGATGTCGGTGATCATCCTGTTGGCCGTGGGCGCCGACTACAACCTGCTGCTCGTGGCGCGGTTCAAGGAGGAGATTCACGCCGGCTTGAACACCGGCATCATCCGGTCGATGGGCGGCACCGGCTCGGTGGTGACATCAGCCGGGTTGGTCTTCGCCTTCACGATGATGACGATGGCGGTCAGCGAGTTGACGGTCATCGGCCAGGTGGGTACCACCATCGGTCTGGGTCTGCTGTTCGACACCCTGATCGTGCGGTCGCTGATGACGCCATCCATTGCCGCGCTGCTGGGCAAGTGGTTCTGGTGGCCGCAACGCGTGCGTCAACGCCCGGTCCCCTCACCGTGGCCCCAACCCGCCAAAGAGCGCGAAGTACTGGCGGACGCCTGAACCGCGAACGTGCAACTGCCGACGGTCCCACTCGGGAACTGCGTCGGCAGTTGCACTTTCGCGGCAAGGACTAGGTGACCCAATCCGGCTGCGCGTCGGTCTCGACGTTGGAGAAGTCCTTGTGCCCCAGGCCGGCGGTGGTGCCGCGGTCGACGACGAACTCCGAGCCGGTGGAGTAGCTGGACTCGTCGCTGGCCAGATAGACCACGAGGTTGGAGACTTCCACGGGCTGGGCGGCCCGGCCCAGCGCCGACTGGAAGATGTCGTCGGGGACCCAGTCGGTCATCGGCGTCTTGATCAGCCCGGGGTGAATGGAGTTCACCCGAATTCCGCTCGGCCCCAGTTCCAATGCGGCCGACTTCGTGAGCCCTCGCACCGCGAATTTAGTTGCGGTGTAGCCGTGGCAAGCGATGGTGCCGGCCATCCCCTCGATCGAGGAGATGTTGATGATCGATCCCCGTCCCGCTTCCTTCATGGGTTTGACCACGGCACGGATGCCGAGGAACACCCCGGTCAGATTGATGTCGAGGATGCGCTGCCACTCCGAGAGCGCGTAGTCCTCCAGGGTGCCGATGTTGATGATGCCCGCGTTGTTGACCAGCACGTCGATGCGGCCGAACTCGCTTAGGGCAGTCGCCACCGCCGCATCCCAGTCCTCGGGCTTGGTCACGTCGAGGTGCAGGTAACGGACCGCGTCACCGACGTCGGCCGCGACCGCCTTGCCCTCGTCGTCGAGGATGTCACCGAACACCACGTTGGCTCCCTCGGCCACCAGCGACCGTACGTGCGATGCGCCCATCCCCCGGGCGCCACCGCTGATGAGGGCGACCTTCCCCGCCAACCGTTCTGCCACTGCGATTCTCCTGTCGTCTGAGTTCGTCTATGCACCATACGTACCGGAGGCTATGTATGGCCATAGCCAAATGGGCACGAACACACCAGGAATAGGCCGGGTGATTCCGCCGGATCAGGAGCCGTAAGTCCGCAGCAGCGCCCGCGTGCGCGCCCGGCCCTCCGGGGACGGATCGAATGCCGCGGCGACGTACTCGTCGACACCGGCGGCGCGCAGTTCGTCGAGACGTCCGCGGACGGTGTCCTCGTCGCCGATGATGGCGGCATCTTGCGGCCCCGCGTAGCCCTCGCGGTCGAGCATCGCGCGGTAGGACGGCAGCTGGCCGTAGATGGCAAACTGTTCGGCCGCCTGCTTGCGGGCGGCGTCGACGTCGTCCGTGACGCTGACGGGTAGCGACGCGGCAACACGCACCCCGTCCTCGCGGCCGGCGTCAGCGGCAGCCTGCCGCAGCGTCGGGCCGACGTGCTCGGCCAGCGTCTTGGGTCCGGTCATCCAGGTGCAGGTGCCCGACGTGCGCCGCCCGGCGATCTTGAGCAGCTGCGGACCCAGGGCTGCGATGTACACGTCGGGCCGCGGCGCCCCGGAGATCATCAGCGCACCGCGGGTGGTCACCGTCTCCCCCGCCGTGGCCGCGGGCTCACCCGCCAGCAGAGGCAACAACCCGTCGAGGTACTCGTTCAGCCTGCGCACCGGCTTGTCCCACGGGATGCCCCACATCCCCTCGGTGACCGCCTGATGGGTCATGCCGAGCCCCAGCGTGAACCGTCCCCCCGAGGCCAGGCTCAACGTGAGGGCGCGCTGCGCCATGAGCATCGGATGCAGATTCTGGATCGGCACGACACCACTGGCCACCTCGATTGTGTCGACCTCGTGCAACGCGATGGCCAGGACCGTGAGAAGGTCTGGCTCATAAGGCAATTGGCTCATCCACACCCGCGTGAAGCCCTCGTCGCGCAGCATCTCGAGGTTGGCGATCGTCGCGTCGATCGGCGATTGACTGCCCGATCCGGTGAGCTGCCCGAACATAGATACCTGCATGACCATCACGCTACTTCAGGTCGCCCCCGGGAAGGTCATCGCCATCCGCCCGGGCGTTCCCAACCAACTCTCGAGCGGAGGGCGCCGAACCCGGCTCAGCCGACGATGTCGAACACCGCCGCGGCGGACGTGACGGCCTTGTCGGTGTTGCCCTCGTCGTGCAGCAGCATGCGCACGCCGACGCGCCCGGGTCCGCCAGGATGCGCGGTGCCCTCGACCCGGAAGGGACCCACCTTGCCGCGGGACATGAACATCACATGCCAGCTCACGACCTGCAACTTTCTGGTTCCCGCGACCGCGGCGGCCAAATCGATTGCGGCGGTCTCGAGAACGACGTGCTGGGGTCCGATGTGCAGCGCGGCATCCGGTGACGCGAGCTCGGTGCTGAGCTCGGGCAGCATCCAGTGGCCGTCGCCGCGACGGCTGGCGCCGAAGGCTTGCCACAGCGGCGGCAGATCCGGAGAGTCCTCGATCACCAGCTCCGTGCCCGAAACATCCATCCTGTCCAGGCCTTCGGGCGGGATGCCGATGATCGCGCCCTGTCCTTCGTTGAACGCGATCACCCGTGTCGGGTTGTCGGCGTCGACGATCGTGCACCGCCCGTAGCCCATGGTGCGGCCCTGGTGCACGATGCCCGACCCGACGATCTCGACCCTTTTGACGTCGTAGCCGGGGTCGACGATCTGCACCGACGCAATAACCGGATTGGGCACCGCGACCATGTCGGTCTGACAACCCTCCGGCGAGGAAATGGCCAACGGCGCCACCATGATTCCACCCGCTTCGTTGCGCATGTCGCGGCGGATGGTGAGGGTGTCGTCGGCCTCGCCGAGATCCATCGACGAGTGCTTGCGGCCGATGTAGCGATAGCTCAGCAAGCCCGTCCAGCGCCGGTACAGTTCGTCGCGATAGGCGTCGGAGTCCCCCGCCAACTCTCGGATGTCACGAGGTTGATGGCTCAATTCCGTTCGCCTCCTTAGCTTTTGCCGCGTCGAACCTGTTTGAACGGCACACCGCGGTCGTCGGCGCGCTCGCGCGGAAAGTTCAGCACCCGCTCGCCGATCACGTTGCGCGCCATCTCGGTGGTGCCGCCGCCGATGTTGGCGGTCTGACGGCCCAGATAGCGCACCCCGATGTCAAGCAGCGCACCGTCGTCCTCGACCACGGCCGACGTCCCCGACACCGCAAGGGCGGTGTCGGTTTCGACATCGTGCACCGCGGCCATGGACAGCCGGATGATGGATCCCGCGGTCGGCGGCAGGGCGCCGCTCGCGACGGCATGAAAAACGTGCTCGCTGAGCTGACCGTGGACCATGCGGTGAACCAACCCGCGCCCGATCATCTCCCGGACCCGTTCGCTGTCGTGCTGGTTGGTCTTGTCGACCAAAGTCAGCAGGTCGACCGAAACATCCTCGGCCTCAGCGATTCCCGGCCCGCTGGTGTACTCCGAACCGTCGCCCATACAGCGACGCTCGTGGTAGAGCTGGCGCGACGCGACCTCCCAGCCTTTGCCCGGCTCGCCGACAACGGCGTCATCTCCCACGTCGACGTCGTCGAAGAACTCTTCGCAGAACTCGATCGACCCGTTGACCTGTTCGACGCGGTTGATCGTGATACCGGGATGCCGCAGCGGCACCAGGAACATCGTGAGCCCGTCGTGTTTGGGCACGTCCCAGTTGGTGCGGGCCAAACACAGGCCGTAGTCGGCGGCGAATGCCCAGGTGCTCCAGGTCTTGGCGCCGTTGATGATCCATCGCCCGTCCCGTCGTTCGGCGCGGGTGATGACGCCGGCCAGGTCCGATCCCCCGCTGGGCTCCGAGAGCAGCTGCACCAGTACCTCGTCGCCTTGTAACGCGGCCGGGATGTGGGTGCGCTTTTGCTCTTCGCTGCCCGTGTCGAGAATCGTTGCGCAGCAGATGCCGAAGGACGGGACGTTGAGCAGCAGCGGCGTCTCGTAGGCCTGGGACTCGGCATCGAAGGCCTTTTTGTATTCGTAGCTCAGCCCGAGCCCGCCGTACTCGCGCGGGAAACAGATACCGGCAAAGCCGCCCTCCCACAGGAGCTTCTGCAATCCGCGGGCCCGGTGCCACGCCGGTGGCTGATCTCGCTCCAGCAGCGCAGCCTTGGCCGGATCGAGCGGTGGCATGTTCGCGGCCAGCCAGGCCCGGGCCCGGCGCCGGAACTCCTCGACCGACTCGGAAGTCAACGGATGGCCTCTCATTTGAGCGTCGACCTTGTGCTGGGCGACTGTACAGCAATCGCCGCGCGGCTGTATAGGTTGGCGCCCTACGACCTGTTCAGGTCCACCGCCGCACGAATGAGCGCGATCAACGCCTTGTGATCGATCTTGTCGCCCTCGTGGAAATCGATTGCGCGTCTGGTGTTGCCGTCGAGGCTGGAGTTGAACAGGCCCGCCGGATCCTGCAGCGACGCCCCCTTGGCGAAGGTCATCTTCACAACGTTCTTGTACGTCTCGCCAGTGCAGATCATCCCGTCGTAATACCAGACCGGAACGCCACGCCACTTCCACTCTTCGACCACCCCGGGGGCGGCCTTCTTGATCAGTTGCCTGATACGGGCGAGCGTCTCGCCGCGCCAATCCCCCAATTCCTTGATCCTGGCGTCGATCAACTCGGCGGGAGATTTGGCTGCGGAGTGATCCTTGGGATTGGCCATCGTTCCTCGCTTTCGGTGATGTTGTCGCTCGCGGACCGTACATCAAAGGATGGTGTGCACCCCGGCCCCACGCCAAGACCCCGCGGCGAGCAGCGAGGTGGCCCGCAAGTAATCTGCGGTCGACTCATGCCCGGGGCGTGTTCGGCTGGGCCTCACAGCGCTCCACGCTCTGGCGATCAAGGAATCAACATGACCGACTCCCATCCGTTCGACGAGGCCCTCCGCCTCGACACGATCGGCACCGACGTCAGGCGCGGTCGCACGCACCCGGAGTGGACCAACATGGTCGGGCCATTCGGCGGGATCACGACGGCCGCCATGCTGGCCGCCGTCGAACACCACCCCGACCGCATCGGGGAACCGCTCGCCATGACCGTCAACTTCGCCGCACCGATCGCCGACGGCGCCTTCGACATCACGCTCCGGGCCGCGCGCACCAACCGCACGAACCAGCATTGGAATGTCGAACTCAGCCAGGACGGGGAGGTCAATACCACGGCGACCGCGATCTTTGCGATCCGGCGCGAGAGCTGGGCCGACACGGAAGCGCACCCCCCGAGCGTCCCGCCGCCCGAGCAGGTCACCGGCAGTGGACTAAGCTTCGTCGCCTGGACCGGACTCTATGACATGCGGTACGTCGAAGGTCGCTTCTCCGGAGATGGCGGGCACCCGAGCCCTTCGTCAACCACGACCCTCTGGGTACGCGACGGCGCACGCCGGCCGGTCGACTACCCGGCGCTCGCGGCGCTGTGTGACACCTTCTACCCCCGGGTGTTTCTGCGCCGCGGCGCCTTCGTCCCGTCCGGGACCATCTCGTTGACGACGTACTTCCATGCCGATCAGCGGCAACTCGACGCCGTTCAGGGCGACTTCGTGCTCGCCACCGCCCATGCCAATCGCTTTTCCGGCGGCTATTTCGACCAGAGCGCGCAGGTATGGAGCCGGGCGGGCGCGCTGCTGGCCACCACTCACCAGATCGTCTACTTCAAAGGCTGACAGGTTTACACTTCGCCAGTGAAACGTCACGCCAGGATGCTTCCCGAGAGAATCGAGCCGCAATGACCGAGCGCGCGGAAAGCCTGGTCGCCGACACACTGCCGGCGATCGAATCCATCAAGCAGCTCAAGGCGCGCTACTGCCGCTACCTGGACACCAAGGACTGGGCGGCCTGGCGAACGATCTTCGCGGACGACTTCGTCAGTGACACGTCCGAAGCCGGCGGCAAGGTGATCGCCGGCGCCGACGACTTCGTGGCGTTCACCCGCCAGGCCCTTGGGCGCCCCACACAGCCCACCGCGCACCAGGTGCACACCCCCGAAATCGAACTCACGTCGACAACGACGGCGCGCGGGATATGGGCGCTACAGGACGTTGTGCGTTTCGGGCCCGGGGTAACCTTGGTCGGCTACGGCCACTACCACGAAACCTATGAAAACGTCGCCGGTCGGTGGCTTATCAAGAGCTCCAAGCTAACTCGGCTCCGTGAGGACATCGTGACTCCGCTGATCTCGATCTATGTGTCCCCCCGAATCCGCACGACGATCGGCAAAATCGCCGGCCGGCTGATGGATCAGTGACGCGGCCATGACCGTCAGCACCGTTTTGGTCACCGGCGCATTCGGACAAGTCGGTCGGCGCTGCACGCAGCTCCTGCTCGACCGGGGGCGCATCGTCGTCGCGATGGATCTGCGCAACGACAACACCGTCGCCATCGAGAAAGAACTGACCGCCGGCGGGCACCCGGGGACGCTGATCCCCGCCTACACCGATCTACTGGACGCCGACGCGGTGCGGGATCTGGTCGCCGCCCACCAGCCCAGCGCGATCGTTCACCTGGCCGCCGTCGTCTCCCCGCCGTCGTATCGCAACCCCGGATTGGCCCGGCGTGTCAACGTCGGCGGTACCGAGAATCTCTTGGCGGCCTGCGCCGCACTCCCCCGCCCACCGCTTTTCCTCATGGCGTCCAGCGCCGCGGTCTATGGATCGCGGAACCCCTTCCGCCAGCCCGAGCGGATCACCCCGGACACCCCGGTGAACCCCGTCGATCAATACGGTCAGGACAAGGTGCTTGCCGAGGCGGCGATCCGCGCCAGCGGCCTGCCCTACGCGCTATACCGGCTCGCGGGTGTCATCTCGCCGGACACCCAGGCCAGCATCAACGGCGACTACCTCACGCTGATGCGGTCGATGCCGAGCGATAACCGCATTCACGCGGTGGATGCGCGTGACGTGGCACTGGCGTTCGCCAACGGTGTCGACCGCGAAACGGCCATCTCCGGCAAGGCGTTGCTCGTCGGCGGCAACGAAACGTATGTGCTCTTGCAGCATGGCCTGCAAGACGACCTCATGACGGCGGCGGGCCTGGGGCCGCTCGGTCCCTCGGTCGGCCTGCCCGGCGACCCGGCCGACGACCGTGGCTGGAGTTTCACCGGTTGGTACGACACCAGCGAAGCGCAGGCACTGCTCGAGTTTCAGGAGCACGACTGGCAGCAGACCGTGGCCTGGGTCGCCGAGTCGCAGGGCCCCATGCGCAACGTGCTGCGGCTGCTTGGCCCGCTGTTGCGGCCGATTGTGCGTACCGTCTTCATGGTGCAGCGCCGGCTGGAGGGTCGCGGCCCCTATGCGGATCCGTGGGGATTGATCGAAAAGAAGTACGGCACAGCCGCATTGGCCAGCGTCGACTAGCGCGAGGCAAACCAGACGGCGGCTCTGCGGATCGAATCCTCGACGGGTTGCGGCGTCCATCCCAGTTCGCGGGTGGCCTTGGAGTGGTCCAGCGGCGACATCAATTCGGCCATCCGGATTCCCGCATAGGCGAACAGCAAGTCGCGGCCCAGCAGCCTTGCCGCCGCGTCGTTGATCCGCGCCCCGGCTCGCAGCGCCGACATCGGGATGCCGATGCGCGGCGATCGCCTGCCGACGGCGGTGGCGGCGATCTCGTGCAACTCCCGGATGCTCATGTATCTGTCGGAGACGATGTAGCGTTCGCCGTCGCGTCCGTGCTCGGCGGCGAGAAGCATTGCGCTGGCGGCGTCTTCGATGCCCACCACTTCGGACGAGTAATCGAAATAGAACGGGAAACGGCCCTTCGCGACCAGGGCGAGCAGCGAACCGTGCGGGGTTGGCGCCCAGTCCCCCGGTCCGTAGGTGGTGGAGATACACATCGCGACTCCGGGCAGGCCCTTGTCCCGTGCGTACGCGAGCAGCAGATTTTCGCCGGCGACCCGCGCTTCGATGTAGGCGCCGCCCTGATCCCAGTTGTGCGGATCCTCCTCGGTGACCGGCTTGTCGTCGCTGATCGCCAAAGCGCCTGCGGTGCTGGTATATACGAACTTCTTCAGGTCGGCGTCCAAAGCCGCGTCCAGAACGTGGCGCAAGCCCTCGACGTTGGTGCGGAACAGCGGCGCCGGATCGCGCAGCCACATCCTGGCGTCGACGACGCAGTAGTAGACGACATCGCAGCCCGCCATGGCGGCGCGCAGCGCGGCGTCGTCGAACACGTCGCCGTAGCAGCGCTCGACCTCGAGATCGTCGATGCCCGCGGTGGAACTGGTGCGGCGCAACATCACTCGCACGTCTTCGCCCGCCGCCACCAGCTGCCGGGTGACGTGTGATCCCAGAAACCCGCTGGCGCCGATCACCAGCTTCTTATCGGCCATCAGCGGTCGATCCATGCCATTTGCGCTTCCGCGTGATGCCCTCCCACCGGCGGGGTGAGACGATCGAGCCGGGCCAGTTGGTCGGGGGTGAGCTCCATCGCGTCGGCCCCGACGTTTTCTTCCAGGCGGGTGACGCGTTTGGTGCCGGGGATCGGCACGATGTCGGCACCTTTCGCCAACAGCCAGGCCAACGCGACCTGGGCCGCCGTGGCGCCGGCGTCCGCGCTGATGTCACGCAATTCGTCCGCGCAGCGCAGGTTGTGCTGGAAGTTCTCGTCGAAGAACCGCGGGTTCGTCTTGCGGTAGTCGGTGTCGGGGAGTTCCTGGGTGGAGCGGACGGTGCCGGTGAGGAAGCCGCGGCCGAGCGGTGAGTAGGCGACAAACCCGATCCCCAGCTCGCTCAGCAAAGGCAATATCGCCTCTTCTTGGTCGCGCGTCCATAACGAATACTCCGATTGGACGGCCGTGATGGGATGCACCGCGTGCGCGCGGCGGATGGTGTCCACGCCGACTTCGGAAAGGCCGACGTAGCGGATCTTCCCGGCGTCGACCAGCTCGGCCAGCGCCGACATCGTGTCTTCGATCGGCGTCCGGCGGTCGAGGCGATGCTGGTAGTACAGATCGATGTGATCGGTCCCTAGCCGCCGCAGCGAACCGTCCACGGCGACACGGATATTGGCGGGGCTGCTGTCGAGCCCGTCGCGACCGGTATGGGAGATGAGACCGAACTTGGTCGCCAGCACAACCTGATCACGGCGGCCCCTCAGGGCGCGGGCCAGCAGTTCCTCGTTGACGTACGGGCCGTAAACCTCGGCGGTGTCGATCAGGGTGACACCCAGGTCAAGGGCCCGATGAACGGTGCGGATCGATTCGGCGTCGTCGCCGCCGGCGCCGGCATAGGCCACCGACATTCCCATCGCCCCCAGCCCGAGGCGTCCGACCTGCAGCTCGCAGAGTTGAGCCTGTTTCATGGCTCTTCTCCTGTTCTTGACGTGGTTCAGCGAGGCCTCGCTCAGCGCTGGACGGTACCGTGGCGCTGTGTCCCGCGTCGAGCTTTCCCCGATCTGATGGGCCGCGCAAACAACTCGCCGACCCGCGATCTGGCGGTCGACTATTACCGCGTATCGGGCGTGGTGCTGATCGTGTTGGGCCACTGGCTGGCCGGGTCGGTGACCTACCACGATGGGCAGTTCGGCCGGCAGAACCCGCTCGTCGACATGCCCTGGACCCAGTGGCTCACCTGGCCCTTCCAAGCGGTGCCGACGTTCTTCCTGGTGGCGGGTTTCGCCGGTGCGGTGTCGTGGACGCATCGGCGCGACACCGAAGGGGTCTCGCGCCAGACCTGGTTGCAGCGCCGGCTGGCCCGGGTCCTCGGGCCGACCGCGGCGTACGCGGTGCTGGTGTCGGTGGTCGTGGTGGTGCTGGGCGCCTGCGGGGTTGCCGGTTCGGTGCTCGAGTACGCCGGGTGGGCGGTGGCGATGCACCTGTGGTTCCTGGCGGTGTATCTGGTGGTCGTGTCGTTGACGCCGATTGCGATTGCCGCACACCGCCGTTGGGGACTCTGGGTGCCGGGCGCCCTCGCGTTGGCGGTCGCGGTCGTCGATGCGGCCCGGCTCGGCACTCATGTGCGCTATCTCGACTGGGTGAACTATCTGTTGGGTTGGGGTGCCCTGTATCAGCTCGGGATCGCCTGGCGCGGTGGGTTATTGGCGGGCCGCAGACCCTGGGTGCTGGCCGGCGTCTCGGCGGTGGCGCTGGCGCTGCTGGTCGGGCTGCGGGTCTATCCGGTCAGCATGATCGGGGTCCCCGGCCAGACCATCGACAACACGACACCACCCACCGCGGCGCTGCTGGCCTTCGGGGGCGCGCAAACCGGCATCGTGATGGCGCTCGCGCCCACCCTCAACCGCGCGCTGCGCGCCGCCCGCATCGAGCGGGTGCTGTCCATCGCCAACAACAACATCATGGCTCTCTATCTCTGGCACATGATTCCCGTCGTCATCGTGGCGATCATCGGGTACCCGGCCGGGCTCTTGCCGCAACCTCCCGAAGGAAGCGCGGCCTGGTGGCTGGCCCGGCTGGAATGGGTGGCCATCCTCAGCATCGTGACGACGGCCGAGATCGCGCTGTTGTGGTGGGCGCGCAGGATTTTCGCGGCTCCCCTGCCACTGCTCGGTGTCCCGTTCACCGAGCGCTTGGCTGAGCCGGTGATGCTGGCGGGCGCCGCGATGGCGGCCTACGCCCTGGCCGTGGTCGCCGCCGAGGGCTTCGCGCCCGACGGGCGGTTTCCGTGGGTGATCGCGCTGGTTTTCGCCGCCGGGGCGCTCTTGGCGGCGGTGCGCCCCACGCCCCGCTCCATGAACGCTCTAGGGCGAAGCCACGGGCCGGGCGACGATCACCGGCACGCGGACTGAATGCAGCACCGCGTTGCTGACCGAGCCCAACAGCAATCTGGTCAGCCCACCTCGCCCGTGACTGCCGACAACCACGAGCTGTGCAGTTTCTGATTTGTCGATGAGGTGCCGCGCCGCCCGATCGCGGGCGATGAACCGATGAACGGTGACGTCGGGATAGCGTTCTTGCCAGCCCGCCAGGCTCTCGGCGAGGCTGCGTTGCGCCTCCCCTTCCACGACCGGCCAGTCGATTTCGAAAACTTCGTCGATCGCTGCGTCGCTCCATGCGTGGATGGCGACCAGATCGACACCGCGACGCGACGCCTCGTCGAATGCGATTTCCGTTGCGAGTTCGGAAGCCGGCGAGCCGTCGGTCCCCAGAACGACGGGAGCGTTCGGCGAATCCGGTAACGCGCCGTCGCGGATGACCGCGACCGGACAGTTCGCGTGGCGGACGACGGTCGAGCTGACCGACCCGAGCAGACCGCGGGCCAGCAATCCGTGCCCGGCACTGCCGATGACGATCATCTCCGCGGTATCGGACATTGTGAGCAGTGCCGATGCGGGTGCCGAGTACACCAGCTTTCTGTTGATGGGCACCTTGCGGTCCACCGGCATCGCCTCTTCGGCAACTTTCATCGCGTGCATGATCGCTTTTTTGCCCTCGTCCTCCAGATTGGTGACGAGCGACTCGGGATACGGGAGCGGCGGGAAGGTTGCGACGGGGGTGGACACCGCGTGCACGACGGTCAGCGGGATGCATCTCATCGCCGCTTCCCGGGCCCCCCAGCGCGCGGCGGCCGTTGATGCCGGCGAGCCGTCGACCGCCACGACAATGCCGAGCTGTTTGACGGGTCCGGGCATTTCGTTCTCCCTCTGTCATCAACGACGCTACCCGAGGGACGATCCGCCGGTCATGAGGCTTAGGTCCTCAGTTGCCGGGTGGCAGGACCACGACCAGCGGTCAGATCTGGCGGCGCTGCAGCCGCGCGATGATTCAGAACGGCAGCGCCACGAAGACCGTGCCGCCGATCACAAATGTACGAACACCAGTGCGCCGACGATGTCATGCTAGGAAAGCCTGTCTCGCACACCGTCTTGGCTGTGGGTGTCTTCTCCGTTTCTCGCTGATTCTGCGGTTTCACGGGATTAGTGCTGGGCGGGCACTGATGCGTGACGGCGGGTGGGATTGATTTAGCGGCCCGACACGAAACATCACCCGGACGAAACGCGGCGCCGCGGGGCGGCGAAGCTTGCTCAGCTGAACAGACTTTGCCCGATGTAGTGGCCTTCAGCCGGTGCGGGAGGCACCGCGAAGATTGCTGACCCAATGTGACGGATGTATTCGTTGAGCAGATCGTGGGCGCCCAAGCGGTTCTGCAGGCGGATAAAACCTTGCGGATCGTTTTGATACGAGATGAACAGCAAACCGGCGTTGAGTTGGCCGTTGGCATCCAGACCGTCGGTGTAGTTGTAGGGCCGCCGGCGGATCATGATGCCGTCGTTGTTTTCGCGGGCAGCCAGGCCGACGTGGGACATCGGATCGATGAGCGGGTTGCCGTCGGCGCCCTTGGCGGCGAAGTTGGGTGTATCGAATTCGGCCTTGCCGCTCAGCGGTGCGCCTTCGTCCTTGGTGCGGCCGAAGATCTTCTGCTGGTTGCCGATCCGGTCGACGTCCCATGTTTCCAGCAGCATGCGGATCTTGCGGACGACCTGGTAGGTTCCGCCGTTCATCCAGGGCTGGTCGCTGTTGTCGACCCAGACGAATTTGTGGTACTCCGCGTCGGTGGCGACATTGCGGGTTCCGTCTTTGAATCCCAACAGGTTTCGCGGTGTGTGCTGGCCCGGTCCGGCCGATGCGCGGCCGAATCCCAGCACCGCCCAGAACGGGGAAACGATGTTGCGACCGAGCCGGGCCACGTTGCGCACCGCGTGGTAGCAGACCTGCGGGTCGTCGGCGCACGCCTGCACGGACAGGTCGCCGCCGCGCAGGCGGGGATCGAGGTTGTCGCCGTTGAGCGGCGGCAAGTCCGTGAACACGGCGGGCCGGCGCGCGGCCAGGCCGAACCGGTCACCGAACAGCGTCGGCCCCAACCCGACGGTGACGGTGAGGCTCGCGGGGCTCAACCCGTAGGCCTCCCCCGTGTCGGCGGGCGGCTGCACCTCGACCTGGGGCTGCACGGTACCGACCGGCTTTCCCTGCTGCAGGATCGCAGCCGCGGCCGACCATCGCGCCAAGAGAGTCTGCAGCTCGGTGCGGCCGGCGCCGGAAGCCAGGGAGAAGGACATGAACATGGCGTAACGCTGCGGCGGCGTGTCGATTCCACCCTGGTGCACCTGGCCGTAGAAGGGGTAACTGCGGCGCAAGTCGACGGTGTCGTCGTCATCGCCGCGCTGTCCAGCCGCCAACGCGTGCCCGGCGAAGCCGCCCCCGACGGCACCGATCGCGGCACCGCTGAGCCCGGCCAACACGGCGCCGCCGAGCGCGCGGCGGCGCGACACCGCGGCCGGGTCGGACTGCGCACCAACGCTATCCGGGCCGCCGTCGGTGGAATCGCTCCTGTCGTCGGTCACGATCAGCCGCCCGCGACAACTTTTTGGGCGACGGTGGACAGGCTCTGGTGGAGCGGCTGGATGACCGCGGTCAGCTTTGGCGCGTCGCTGGTCTTCAAGGCGGGAGTGTAGGTCCGGTAACCGCCCAACGCGGTGGGATCGCGATAGCCGCCCAGCGCGGCGAGCACGCTCTGAAACTGCTGATCGATCTCCTTGACCAGGCTGGCGTCGATCCTTTCCAGGCCAGGCCGTAACGATGCGTACGCCTGCTGGGCGCCTTCGACATTGCCCGAAAAGTCAACCAGGTCAATGTGACTGAAGGCCTCTTCCTCACCGGTGATCTTGGTGTTTTGAATCTCTTCGATCAGGTCGCTGGCACCGTTGGCCAGGTCCTCCGGCTTATACGCCAGAGTGGCGACGATGCCGTTCAATTTGCCGACGTTGCCCACCAATTCGGTGCTGAACGCCTTCGTTGCGGGGGTGATCGCGCCGCCCTGCCACAGATCACGCTCGAGGGCGTGGAAGCCCTTCCAGCCGACCTTGGCGTCGACCGGCGTGGACTCACGCATGTCGATCAGATAGTCGAGGTTGCCGGCGTTGTCACCGACCACGAAGCCCGGCAGCACGAATCCCTCGACGGTGGACTCCGTACGCTCCCAGAACAACCGGGCTTTGGCATAGGCCACCTTCGCGGCGTCGACGTTGCCCGCTTGCACGGCGGCATCGAGTGCCTTCACGCCGTCGTTGAGCTGTCCGATCTGGTTGACGATGTAGGCCGCGTAGTCCTTGGTGCCCTGGCTGAGGATGCTCGCCACGGTGCCCGTCGGTGTCGCCGGCGCGGTGCCCGTCACGGTCAGGGTCTGGTATTCGGTGCTCGCGCCGGGACAGTAGAGCTGGTAAGCACCGCCGTCCAGCGTGACGGTGAACGATACCGGGTTCAGGCCGGGTGCGAGGTTCTCCTTTTCGCCGACGATTCGCTGGTCCCTGAGCAATTCGACTTCGTTGATCCCGGGTGCGTTCGTGTTGGCCACCGTGAAGGTCACCGGCCCGGCGGGCACGTTGGTGGTGTCCAGCGCGCAGCCGTCCTTGCCCTCGGTGTTGGTCATGGTGACCTTCACGGCGTTGGTGCCGCCGGGCTTCGGCGGTGTTGCGGGGCCCGAGTCAGTGCTCGAGTGGCCGCAACCGGCCGCAGCCAACGCCATGGCCGCGCTCAAAGCCGTTGCGGCCGGCCACATCTTGAGGGGCCGGCGCCTCGGCCGCACGGTACGATTGACCGTCAATGGTTTTCCTCTCTCGTGTGGCCGGCGGGTCGTTGCCGCATCGAGGCTATAGCGCCGAGACCGCACATCAGGGCGAAACCGCCCAGCACCAACGGAAGCCAGACGTTCCACAGTTGCCGTTCCGCGTGGTCGCGATGTCGGGCGGCGAGCTGCGCCGCGACCTGCCGGTCTTCGGCACCGGACGTGGACCAATCCGTCACCAACCCGCCAAGACTGACGGTCTTGGCCCCGGTCAGCCCACCGCCGGTCAAGATCGCCGTGCGGTTGCTCGTCGCCTGTGCACTTACCACGTAATCACCTTGCGCCAGCACGGTATACACCGTGGTCGTTGACCATTGACCCTGAAACGGCCCCGGGGTGCGGCCGGCCGCGATGCCGACCGGCAGCCGGCCCCCCTTCATGCTCAGCAACTGATCCAGCGTGACTTCCGGCGCGCCATCGGCCCCGGCAGCCTCGGAAGCCTGCCACACCTGGACCGGCAAGCCGTCCACCGTTCGGTCGTCTGCCGGGACCAGCAGGATGTTGCGGACGGTCGAGGTGCCCTGGGGGGCGACGGTCAGCTCGCGGCCGTGCGGCCCGGTCGCCATCGACACCGCGGCGGTATTGCCGGAGCGATCGGTGACGGTGCGCACCCGCACGCTCGGCGACGAGCTACCGGCGGGCGTCACCGTCAGCGAAGCCGCGACGATGAGCAGCAACGCGCAGGCGGCCGCCAGCAGCCGGCCGCGGACCCGCGGCGCGGCGGCCAGCCTGGCCGGCCACAGAAACACGATGAGCACCGGCACGGCATACAGCAGCCAGCCCAGCACCTCGATGAGGCGCGGGTCGGCGGGGATGCCGAACACGCCCGCGGTCACCGCGCCCAGGACGGAATTGGCCGGTATCCAGCCGGACAGGTCGAGCACCTGTTGCTGGCCGACGTTCACCCAGCCCGCCTCGTGCGCGGTGCGCAGCGCGCCCACCACCAGCCCAGCGGCGATCAGGACCAAAAACACCCCGGTGACCCGGAAAAACCGGCCGAGGTTGAGTCGCAGGCCACCCAGGTACAGGGCCACGCCGAGCCCGATCGCCGTCGCGATGCCCACCGCGCCACCGAGCAGGGCCAACCACCGGTTGCCGTGCGACGTCTCGGCGGCAGCCAGCAAGAACACCGACGTCTCGAAGCCCTCCTTGAGGACGGCGAGGAAGGCCATGGCGGCCAGCGCGAGCGCGCCGCCGCGGTTGACCGCTTGCCGGGCTTCGCGCTCCAGCTCGCCCTTGAGCTGTGCGGCGTTGCCGTTCATCCAGATGATCATCGACGTCACGAACACCACGGCGATGGCGTTGATGACGGTTTCCATCATCTCTTGCTGGGCCTGCGGCAGGCTCGCCGCGAACAGATCGAGGCCGACGCCCACAGTGACGCTGAGTGCCACGGCGGCGGCCACACCGACAAACATCGGGCGGATCGTCTGGCCGTTGCGCTTGAGGAAGGCGCCGACGATGCTCACGATGAGCGACGCCTCGAGGCCTTCACGGAGGCCGATGAGGAACGTGCCTATGAATACGCCGTATACGCCCTGCATGCGCCCTATTTCCGTCCCGCCGATCGGGACTTTCGGGTTAGCGTAGCCGACCTACGAGAGACCCCTATCGGCCCTGGTCGTTCGGGCACCGAGGTCAGCGGGCCGGCTGCGTCACGAAATCGATGAGTTCTTCGACCCGGCTGATCAGCGCCGGCTCGAGATCGTTCCAGTCGCGGACCCGCGAACGGATATGCCGCCAGGCCTTGGCGATGTCCGCCTGATCGGCGTGGGGCAGGCGAAGCGCCTGACACGCGCCGTGTTTCCACTCCACCTGCCGCGGCACGTCCGGCCAGGCGGTCAGCCCCAGCCGCTGCGGCTTCACGGCCTGCCAGATGTCGACGTAGGGGTGGCCGACGACGAGGGTGTCGGTGCCGCCCGGACCCCGTCGCACCGCATCGGCGATCCGGGCTTCCTTGGAACCCGTGACGAGGTGGTCGACGAGCACACCCAGCCGCCGCCCCGGGCCGGGCGCGAATTCGGCGACGATGTCCACCAAGTCGTCGACGCCGCCGAGGTGCTCGACGACGACGCCTTCGATCCGCAAGTCCTCGCCCCACACCTGCGCGATGAGTTCGGCGTCGTGGCGGCCCTCGACATAGATCCGGCTGGCGCGAGCGACCCGCGCGCGAACACCCGGCACCGCGACCGAGCCCGACGCCGTCCTGGTCGCGGCGGCCGGTGCCGCCCGCCGCGGCGCGGTCAGGATGACGGGGCGTCCCTCGAGCAAATAGCCAGGGCCCAAAGGAAAGCCACGCACGTGTCCGCGCCGGTCTTCCAAGTCCACTCGACCGTATTCGACGCGCACCACCGCGCCGACGTAGCCGGTTTCGACGTCCTCGACGACCAAGCCCAGTTCGGCAGGGTGTTCGGTCGAGCGGGGCTTGCGTTTGCCCGCGGCCAGCACATCGGTTCCGTAGCGATCCACCACGCGGCAATACTAGAAAGCCCTGCGGCCAAACAGCCTTGCGGCGCGCCACGGTGTGCCGATGGTCGGCAAAATCACTCTTCGCGCGCCTGCCCGGGCCGACCGCAAAAAGCGCGTTTAACTGTGTGGCGTTACCTGGCTGATGGCGTCGCCGATGGTACGTTGCTAGCTAAGGCAAGCACTGCCGCTCATGCGCAACTTGCGGCGGTTAGCGAGGTGGACGTATGGACTTGTCGCATTGGGTGACAAGCATTGTGGCGTTTGTGCGGGCCGGCTACCCCACCGGTATGCCGGCTCCCGCTCACGTACCGCTGGTGGCGTTGACGCGCCGACGACTGTGCAGCCATGACATCACCGCCATCGCAAGCGATCTCATCGCGCGCCGGCTATGGCCGATCAGCCCCATTGACATCGGGGTGGAGATCACCCGAATCACCAACCAGCTGCCGTCACCGGATGACGTCGAGCGTGTCCAGCGTCGCGTGCATGCGATTCGCTGCTCGCGCGGGTAGGCAGCGACACGCGATTCGGCGCGATCACGGTGATCGATGGCGGTCGCGCAGTACCGGGCCTCCGCAGGCCGCCAGATAGTCCGCGTAATTCCAGGTCTGCAGAAACTGTTGGCCCGCTTGCAATCCTCGTGTGTAGAGGGCTTCGCGCTGCTGCGCGGTGATGTCGAAGTCGATCGGGCTGACCTCGTCGGCGGGGACGAAGATGGTGCGCCGAACGGTGCAGGGATCGTCGATGTAGGCGTTGTCCTGGTTGCTCACCAGCGTCTCGATCGCGGCGAGCCCCAACGACACCGGTCCATGGATGGGGTGCGTGGGCGGGATGCCGGGACGCGCGGACAGACGGATCCCCAATGTGGGCCATCGTGGTTGGGCATCCGGCCGGTCGAACAACTGGACGGGAAAGTCCGACAGCAAGCCGCCGTCCACCCACGTCGCGCCGCCGACCCGAACGGGCTCGAACACGTACGGAATGGCGGACGAGGCGTGCACCGCGCGTGCCACCGGAAAGTCATCGGGATCGATGCCATACGTGCTGAGGTCCCAGGGAATTCGCACCAGCCGGCGCCGTGACAGGTCGCTGGCGGTCACCACAAGGGACCACGCGAACTGCTCGGGCTGCTCGCCCGTGCGCAGATCGCCGAACGTGCGCACGCCCAGATCACCCAGCAGACCGGCGAGCAACTGTTCGAGGTAGGCCCCGCGGTACACACCGTCCGACGTCAGCAAGGACAGCGCTCCGCCGATCAGCGGAACCCGCCCGATCAGATTGCGGTCGAGGAACTTCCGGTAATCGATGGTGCGCATGATGTCGGCCAGCCGGCTGATCGGCTCACCGGCGACCTGTAGGGCGGCCACCAGCGACGCGACAATGGCGCCCGCACTGCTTCCCGCGACGCGGGGAAATCGGTATCCGGCCTCGGCGAGCGCATCCACCGCTCCGACCAGGCCGATACCCCTGACACCGCCGCCTTCGCAGACCAGGTCGGCGCGCACATCACTCACTGCCACCACCCTAGCCGGACCGGGCCGGGCTGTGCCTGCACGGCACGCCGAAACCCGGAACCATGATCAACACAGCCGACGGCCATCCATGCCGAAAAAATGCAGGTGCCCCGGCTGCGGATGCAGGCGCACCCGGCTGCCCCTTTCCGGTGGATTGCGTCCGTCGGCGCGCGCCACGATGGGCGCGTCGATTACCTTGCCGGAGCCCGTGATTCGCCCATACAGGTAGGCGTCGGCCCCCAGCTCTTCCACGACGTCGACCTCCATCTCGACCCCCTGGCCTCCCAGCTCGAAATGTTCGGGACGGACCCCGACGATGACCTCGCCCGCGCCGCCGGCAATTTCTTGCGGCAGCGTGACTGGCCAATCACCAAGCGACACAGCGGAATCCGTGATGGGCAGGGTGAACAGGTTCATCGCCGGCGACCCGATGAAACCCGCCACGAAGACGTTGCCCGGGTTTCGGTAGAGCTCGCGGGGCGGGGCGAATTGCTGCAGCAGGCCGTCGCGTAGCACGGCGACGCGGTCACCCATGGTCATCGCCTCGACCTGGTCGTGGGTGACGTAGACGGTCGTGGTGCCCAGCCGTCGTTGCAATGCGGCGATCTGGTTGCGGGTTTGCACTCGCAGTTTGGCGTCGAGATTGGACAGCGGCTCGTCCATCAAAAACACCTGCGGCCGGCGCACGATCGCGCGGCCCATCGCCACGCGCTGGCGCTGTCCGCCGGACAGGTCCTTCGGTTTGCGATCGAGATACGGTTGCAGATCAAGTAATTTCGCCGCGTCCATTACCCGTTCCCGGATCTGCGCCTTCGGAGTTTTGGCGATCTTCATGGCAAAGCCCATATTTTCCGCAACCGTCATGTGCGGGTAGAGGGCATAGTTCTGAAAGACCATCGCGACGTCTCGGTTCTTGGGATCGACATTGGTGACGTCTCGGTCGCCGATCCGGATGCGGCCGGAGTCCACGGTTTCCAGCCCGGCCACCATCCGCAACGATGTGGTCTTGCCGCATCCGGATGGCCCCACCAGAACGACGAATTCGCCGTCGTCGACAACGAGATCCAGGTTGTCCAGGGCGGGGCGATCCGCTCCGGGATAGCGCCGGGTCGCCTGCTCGAAGCTCACCGAAGCCATGGTCACCCACCCATCCCGGTGACCGCGATGCCGCGGACAAACGAGCGTTGCGCGAACGCATAGATGACAACCAAGGGCAGCATGATGAGTATCGAGGTTGCCATCAGGACCGGCCAGCGGGCAACGTATTCACCCTGCATCCGGACCAGCCCCAGAGTCAGGGTGGCCAGGCTGTTGCGCTGAATCATCAACAGTGGCCACAGAAAATCGTTCCAGACGTTGACCCAGGTGAGCACCGCGAGCACCATCACCGCCGGTCTGGCGTGGGGCAGCAGGATGCGCCAATAGACCTGCCACGGTGAACAGCCGTCGAGTATCGCCGCCTCCTCCAGGTCGGTAGGCAGGGTGCGGAAGAATTGCCGCATCAAATACGTGCCGAAGGCGCTACCGAAGAAACCCGGCACGATCATCGCCCACGGGGTGTCCACCCATCCCAGGGTCCGCATGACGAGAAACTGCGGAATCACCGTCACCGTCAGCGGCACCATCAACGTGCCCAGATACACGACGAACAGTGCATCGCGGCCGCGGAAGTCCAGTCGCGCGAACGCGTATCCGGCCAGTGAGCAAAAGAAGACCTGCCCCGCGGTGACGCACCCCGCGTACAGCACGGTGTTGAAGAACATTCGCCCGAGCGGCAGCAACGCGAACACTTCGGTGTAGTTGGACCATCGCGGGTGCGCCGGCAGCAGCGTGGGCTCGCTGACCTCGCCTTCGGTTTTCAGCGAGCCCGACACCGCCCACGCTATCGGGAACAGCGCGCACCAGGCGATGCCGAGCAGCGCAGCGTAGACCATGCCCCCACGCACAGCGCTGCGCCTGATGACAACCTCACTTAAGCCCACGCGAAGTCTCCAAAGAACGTCGATGGCTGACTTTCAACTGCACCACGGTCAGCACCAGCAGGACAGCGAACATCACCCACGCGAGTGCGGATGCATATCCGAACTCGAGGAACGAAAACGCGTGCTGGAACAGCATGATGCCCAAGATGTAGGTCGCCGATTCCGGTCCGCCGCTGGGGCCGGTGAGGACGTAGACCATGTCAAATGCCTGAAAGGCGTGGATGACCGAAATGATGACCACAAACGAGATCGACCCCCGGATCAACGGCACCGTAATGGAGACGAATTGTCTTGTCTCGCTGGCCCCGTCGATCTTGGCCGCCTCATACACCGTCTCCGGGACGCCCTGCATCGCGGCCAGCAAGACGACCGCGGCAAAGGGCACGCTGCGCCATACGCTGACGATGCACAGCGAGACCATGGCCCAGCGGGGCTCGACCAACCAGGGGACGGGGCCGAGCCCAATCCAGCCGAGCATGATGTTCAGCAAGCCATTGTCGGTGTTGAAAACGAATTGCCACACCACCGCCATCACCACCGATGAGATGGCCAGCGGCAGGAAGACAATGGTACGGAAAATGCCGATGCCCCTGACTTTCCGGTTCAGCACACCGGCGACGGCCAAACTGATGACAACCGTCGGCACCACCGTTCCCAGGGTGAAGATCACCGTGTTGCGGATCGCGATGACGAAGAGTGGGTCAGCGGTGAACAGATCTCCGAAGTTCTTCAGGCCCACGAATTTCGGCGGTGTGAACACATCCCACCGCTGAACGCTCATGTACAGGGAGAAGCCCAGCGGAAAGAGCATGAACACGGCGACCGCCACCAGGTTGGGGGCGACGAACAGCCGACCCGCCCGCGCGTGCCGGCGCCACGGGCTCTGATTTTTCGGGACCCGTTCGGCCGCTCTCCCCGCCGGGGCGGCCCCACCACCTGAAGGCATCGAGGTCATGGACTGCGCAGCACCTCGTCGACGGAGCGGGACAGGCCGGCCAAGGACGTCGCCGGTTGGCGACCCCGCAGGACGGGACCAAAGTTGCGGTCCATCAACGCGTTGACCTTCTCCCAGGCCGGAGTGATCGGCAAGCCTTCCGAAAAGGCCGGCCCCTGGGTGAGCACGCTGAGATTGCCGATTCGTCGGTGGGCGGTGGCGAATCCTTCCGACTCGAGCGCCGACCGCAGCACGGGAACGAACAGGCAGGATTCACCGATCAGCGCTTGCCCGACCGGACCGGCCGCGAATTTCACGAACTCCCAGGCCTGCTCCTTGCGCGGACTGGTCGACGAGATACCCAGCCCGGTGGTGCCGACGTCGGAACACGCCGCACGTCGGTGTGCGAGCGCCGGGCCGACCGGCAACGGCGCGACATCGAAATCGAGGTCTTCGGCGCGCAGGTAGGTCTGGTAGCGCCAGTGCCCGCCGAGCGCGATCGCCGCCCGCCCCACCGCAAACAAGTTGGGGGTCGACATCGACTGCGTCTCCGAAGCATTCGGCGCGACCCGATGTTCGTTGGACAGGTCGGCGTAGAACTGCACCGCCTGCTGAAAGGCGTCGTTGTCGAAATTGAGGTGGGTCGGATTCACCCGCGGGGTGGACCACGGGACGCCGTTGTTCATCGCGAACAGGCCGGCCGAGTAGTTCGAGACCCAGGTGTTGACGAAGCCGTACTGCGCGGCCCGCCCGGATGCGTCGCGCTTGGTCAGCGCGCGGGCCGCATCCAGGAATTCGGTGAAACCCCAAGGCCGTTCCCACGTCGTCGGCGGCGCGGGCACGCCCGCCTCGGCGAACAGCCGTTTGTTGTAAAACAGGAAGTTTCCCGACCATTGTTCGGGAAGTGCGAACTGTCTTCCGTTGAACGTGAAGGTTTCATACAGCGCCGGGATGCTGTCCGCCTTGAGGTGCCGGGCGAACGTTTTGTCGCGTGCCAACAGGGGGTTCAGATCCAGCAGCACACCGCGGTCGGCGAGTTCGGCGTAGGACAGTTCCCACGTCATCAGCACGTCTGGGCATTTGCCGCCGACACAGAACGCCGCAAGCTGTTGCATGACGCCCGGCCCGGATAGCACGGCCCGGACCTTGATGTCGGGATGGCGGCGCGCAAACTCGTCGACGATGCGCATCCGGGCGTCACGCTCGTCCGGATTGGCCGCGAAAAAGAAGGTCAGCGCGTCGTCGTCGGGAGCGCAAGCGGCCGTCCACGGTGCCAGCGCCGCCGCGGACAGCGCGCCGGCGCCGCGCAGCAGGCTGCGCCGTCCGAACGGCTTATCGCGCATGGGTCTCCCGGTCTAGCCGCGTTTCCGGCCCTTGGCCGGCTCTGTCTGACGTCCTTGGTACCCGATGAGGTTGTGATGTTCCTGGATCGGTCCACGCGGCAGCGCGAGCGCCGCCCTGCGGATGCGCTCGGCATCGCCGGTGATGTAGATCGTGTGGATGCGATCGTCGGCGCCGATGCCGATCACCAGCAGGATCTGCGCGCGCCCACGTGCGACGATCGCGATGCCCGGGGTCCCGTCGATGAGCATGACAGCACCGGCGCGCGCCCGCCGCGCGAACCGGCGGGTCTCCGCGGCCACCTGCGCGGCGCCGCGCAACGTGGTCGGCACGTCCACGGGCACCAGGGCCCGGTCGACCGTGCGCACGACGTCGGGAGCCAGCAGCTCGAGCAGGGCGGCGATATCGCCGCCGCGGGAGGCCGCCAGAAACGCCTCCACCACCTCGAGGTGGCCGGCGGTGCGGCGTGGTTCGGCGACCGGGCCCGCGTGCAGCCGATTGCGGGCCCGGCTGGCGAGCTTCTTCGCCGCATCCGGCGACCGGTCCAACAACGCGGCGATCGTTTCGAACGGCATGGCAAACACGTCGTGGAGCACGAAAGCGACGCGCTGTGCCGGTGAGAGCCGGTCGAGCACGACGAGCAGCGCGCTGCTCACCGACTCCGCCAGCAGTGGGTCCTGGTCGGCCGGCGCCGACGCCGCCTCGGCGAGCCGGTCCAGCTCGTCGGGTTCGCCGAGGGGTTGCTCGGCGCGCCGCTTGCGCGCGCGGAGTTGGTCCAGCGCCTCGCGGGCGGTGATCGTCGTGAACCAGCCGGAGAGGTTGTCGACGGCCCCGAAGTCCGCACGGCTGGCCTTCAACCACGCCGTCTGCACCGCGTCGTCCGCGTCAGCCACCGAACCCAGCAGTCCGAACGCCACCGACCGCAGGTGTCGCCGATCCGCGTCGAAACGCTGGGCGAGTGCCACCAGATCCGTTGTTGTTGTGCCCATGGGTCACCTTTTCTGCCCGGAAGTCGTCAAGGAGATGACCGCATCTGACGAGATTCCTGTTGCGAAGGAGGCCAACACCATGACCTTACCGATTGTGCGCCACCGCGCACTCGGCAACCATGCGACCCGCCGCTGCGGAAATCGCTGCGGGACAAGGGATTGATCGACATGGGCATCGCACTTGTCGTGATCACGCTGTCGACCGCGGCCGTCACCGCCGCAATAGCGATCGCCGATTTCGTTCCGGCTCGATTCGTGCTGGCGAATTCCGCCCAGGTCGGGGTGCCGCGTTCGTGGTTACCGGCGCTGGGCGCGGTGAAGCTGGCCGGCGCCGCCGGGATCGTGGTCGGGCTGCTGGGCCCACGCGAATTGGGAATCGCGGCTGCCGCCGGCCTGGTCCTGTTTTTCGTCGGTGCGGTGTTGACGCACCTGAGGGCCCGCGTCGTGTACAACATCGCGTTCCCCGGGGCCTACCTGTGCCTGTCCGCGGCGTCGCTGGCGCTGATGGTCCTGCGCTGAACCGAGTCGGATCAGCCGGTAAAGTACCGGATCCGATTGATCGCGTTGCCGCGCCACGCCACATCGGCGAACATGATGGCGCGCCCGTGTCCCGAGTTGACGGAAACCGCGACCGTCGGACCCGCGCTGATCATCTTGGTGGCGCCGGCCCCGTCCAGTTGTTCCACGAGTTCGGCCAGTTCGATCGGGTCGCGATCGCCTAATGTTATTGCGGCTCTTGATGACAACGCCCGCGCCGCAGCGAACGTGTCTCCTTGCGCGACGGCGGCGAGGAACGTTTGCACGAGCCGCTGGTGGCGCGCACCCACCCGCCGGAATCCGGCCATGAATCCGGCGCTCCCCCGCCATCCCTGATTGGTCAGCAGGCCCTTGGACAGGTGCAGCGCGGGGCTCACGGCGCCCGGGCCGGTGCGCAGAAACTGCGCCATCATCGCGGGCAGCTCCCAATAGGCCCGTAGTTCGCCGATTAGCCACTCGCCGTTGGCTTCTCGGAGGTCATAGCGCAGGAATGCGGGAATATACATGGTCACGGCCGGACCCATCGCCACCTCGAGTTCGAGATCGCGCAGAACCGCTGTGCCGAAGACGATGTCGAGATCGCGATGGAACCTGATGTCGCGCGGGCCGATGAAAGTGTCATAGAAACGGCCGATCTGCTCACGCCCCACGTGGGGCCGCGAGCCCACCGGGTCCTCGACCCGGCCGTCTCCGGTAAACAGCGCCACCCACCCGGCGCGATCGTGCGCAGCGGCCGCCTGCGGCGAGCGCTCCACCGCCGCGAGCAGACGTTCCCGGTCCAGTGGCACCACCATCACCGATTCCCCACCAACTCGATGCCGACGGATTCCATCTCCGCCAGCGCCTGTGCGGCCGAATCCGCCGCCGCGGCCGCGGTCAGGTCCACCAGCACCCTGGTGGTCAGACCCGCGCGTGCCGCGTCCTCGGCGGTCCGCCGGACGCAATGGTCGGTGGCGATGCCGACCACGTCGACGTCGTCAACCCCGCGCTGCCGCAACCACTCCAGGAGGGAGGTCCCGTTCTGGTCGGCGCCCTCGAAGCCGCTGTACCCCGCGGAGTAGGCGCCCTTGCGGAAGACGGCATCGATGCGCGTGGTGTCCAAGTCGGGCCGAAATTCCGCGCCCGCGCTTCCGGCGACGCAGTGTGGGGGCCAGGACGAGGAGTAGTCCGGCCGGTCGGAGAAATGGTCTCCCGGGTCGATGTGGAAGTCCTGGGTCGCCACGATGTGCCGGTAGCCCGGGCCGCCGGCGAGGTAGGCGTTGATGGCGGGCGCGACGGCGGCGCCACCGGCCACCGGCACGGAGCCGCCCTCGCAGAAATCGTTTTGCACGTCGACGATGATCAACGCTCGCACGCGCTCCACCCTATCCGGGTGCGCCACTGCGCCGCCCTAGCTGCGCATATCGGCGTCACGGTTTGCTCGACAAGCAGTCGGGTAATACACGGGCCATGGTGATCAGGAGAATCGCGCGACCCCTGTTGTCAGTCGCATTCATCGGGCAAGGAGTCAATTCACTACTCAACCCCAAATCGGCGGCCCAGGCGGCGGCGCCGGCAGTCGACGGCTTGCAGGCGTTGCCGGACGCGGTGAGCGGCAACATTCCCAGCGACCCGGAGACGGTCGCCCAAATCACCGCGGCCGTCCAAATCGGCGGCGGCCTGCTGCTTGCCACCGGCAAGCTCCCCCGCATCGCCTCGGCCGCACTCGCGGTGACGGTGTTACCGGCCAACATCGGGGCGCACTCGTTCTGGAACGAAAGCGACCCGGCGGCCAAAGCCCAGAAGCGCCAGCAATTTCTCACCGACCTCAGCCTGCTGGGCGGGCTTCTCATCGCGTCCGCCGATACCGCGGGCAAGCCCTCGCTGGGATGGCGCGGACGCCGGGCGGCCGAGCGGCTCTCGGAGCGGGTCTCGTCGGCGTGGCCCGGATCCGACGATTCGGCCTTCGATGGCGATTTTTCGGAGCTCGGTGATCGGATCGCACACGGCCTGCAGGTCGGTGCCGAACGCGGCCGCGAGTTGGCCAGCACCGCGGCGGAACGGGGCGCGCCGTACGCCGAAGCCGCGCTCGAACGCGGCCGCGAATTGGCCAACACGGCAGCGCAACGCGGCGCACCGTATGCCGAAACCGCACTGGAACGTGGCCGCGAGCTGGCGAGCACCGCGGCCGAGCGCAGCAGGCCGCTGGCGAAGAAGGCCCGCAAGCGTGGGGAGGAATGGGCCGACGAGGCCGCCGACCGCGCCGCCTATCTGGCCGAGAAGGCGCGCAAGCGCGGCGAAGAACTCGCTGACGAGGCCGCCGACCGGGCCGCACCATTGGCCAAGAAGGCGCGCAAGCGCAGCGAGAAGTTGGCGAAGCGGGCGCGCAAGCGCAGCGAAAAGCTGGCCGATGCCGCACGGGTGCGCGGTGAGGAGCTCGCCGAGACCGCGCGCCAGCGCAGCAGCCACCTTGCCGACACCGCGCGCGAGCGAGTCGGCGGGCAGGTCGAGACCGGCCGCCGCAAGCTCCCCTGGTAAGTACGCCGGACCGGCCGAGCTAGTTGCGCCAGCGTGACCGCAGGTGCTCCGGCGTGAACGCGGGCCACTCGGGGGAACCGACCGTCAGGCCGCCGCTGAGGCGGGCGACGATGCGGGGCCCGCGCAGGCGGCTGTTGTCGTAGACGGTGGCGATGTCGGATAGGGCGACGGCTTCGGTGACCGGCGTCCACAAGCGGCGGTGGCGCTCGCGGATCTTGGTCTCCGGTACGTCATGGCCGCCGGCCCGCACGCGGTGTCGGACACGTTCCACGGCAAGGTCTTCCGGGATGATCAGCGCGTGCACGACGACGGTGAAGCCCGCGCGCCGGGCGGCGTGGATCAGGTCCAGCTTCGACGGGTGGGAAAATACGGTCTCCGCGATGAACGACCGACCGAGGTCGATCAGCTTCGCGCGCGTGCCGGCGGCGACGTGCGCGGCGTCGTAGGCGTGCGCCGTCGGATCCTCCGGCCAGCGCTGTCTTGCGATTTCGTCGGCGTTGACCACCAGGCTTCCGGGTAACAGCGGCGCCAAAGTGAACGCGATAAGGGTCGATTTGCCGGCGCCGTTCGGCCCGACCACCAGGTCAAGTCGATCCATCGGGCCGTGTCCACGAACGCCGGGTCAGCGCCCGGCCGCAAGCACCACGGCGGCGCCGTCGGGCCGGTGCTCGACGATGTCGCCGTTCTCGTCGAGGGCGACGGTGGTGACGCCCTGCCCGGCCAGCGTCGCCCCGTAGTTGGTGCGCGCCAGGCTTTCTTCGATGGCCGCGGAGATCTCGGCGTTGAACACCACGCCCTCCTCGACGGTGAGTTCGCCGGTCGCCAGCTGGCCGGCGAGCGCCGCTTCGACCCGCCGCCGCGAAGCGGTGTGCTGGCTCGAGACAGCGCGCCCGACCCGCGCCCAATGGTCGAGCTGCTGCTTGGCCGAGCGACTCTGGCGGGCGCCCTCGGCGGCCGCGCTGTCCATCAGGTCGGACGCGACGCGGGTGACACGATCGACGGCCTCGGCCATGACATCCTCCACATGCAGCACACCGTTACGTTTCGTAGCATAATGCTACACGAGGGCGTTTGCCCCTGCTAGAGTGGCGGTGCGGGTCACCGAGCGCGTCGGAGATGGACGAAAAAATTAGAGGTTAGGGGAATTCGTACCTAACCCCCACGCGACGCAGCCCGGCCTCACAGCGCCAAACCATGCCGGGTCCGCATTTTTGACCGAGGACGCTAGCGGCGCGTTTTCAGGATGGCGTCGATGATCGCGTCGACATCGTCTCCGGCGTCGACGGTCATGCCGGCCTCGTCGGGGGCGAGGGCCTCCAGCGTGCCCAATTGCGACCGCAGCAGCGCGGCCGGCATGAAGTGGTTGGTCCGGGCCGCCAGCCGGCGGCCGATCAGTTCGGCCGAACCGGACAGATGCAGGAATTCGACGCCAGGGCAGTGCGCGCGCAGCTGGTCGCGATACTGCCTTTTCAGCGCCGAGCAACTCACCACACCGCCGCCGCGATGACCGGTCAGCCATTCGCCGACTTTTTCCAGCCAGGGATAGCGGTCGTCGTCGTCGAGCGGTTCGCCGGCCGCCATCTTGGCGACGTTGGCGGCCGGGTGCAGGGTGTCGGCGTCGACGAACGGGACCCGCATACGTTGCGCGAGCGCCGCCCCGACCGTCGATTTGCCCGATCCGGATACGCCCATCACCACGACGGGGGCCGTTCCGCTCACCCGGTGTGTTCGCCGAGGTTGCGGTTCCATTCCAGCCAACCGACACCGCTGCGTCCGTCGGCGGTGGTGATGCTGGCCCACACGCGGGGGAACTGGCTGACCCGTCCGTCCGCGGCGACGAGCCGGACCGGCGCCTGGCCGCGGACGTCAACGTCGGCGGTGATCTCCCCCGGGTTGAGCGTCAATGTCGCGTTCAGCGGTAACCCGTTGCCGGCGAAGGACTCTCGTGAGTCGACGGTCTGCAGCTCGGTGACCCGGCCGTCGGCGTCTTGGGTGTAGCCGATGCTGAACGCGGGTGCGCCGGGAATGCGGATGTTGACACCGTGCAGATGGGTGCCGTCGTCCAGATGCAGCGCGCTCCAAATCCAATCCATGCTCCACCAATCGCGCACACCCCAGGAGTGATCACGCTGGCCGGGAACGGAATCGACGCGGTAGCTGGTCCCGTCGATGGTGATGGCGCCCGAGACGGTGCACGGAATCTCATACCGCGTCGTCAGCCCGTACTTGTACGGGGTGCCGTCGGTGTCCCACACCAGGTTCATCGTCATCTCGACGGGCGTGCCGGATTCCCCGCGCAACAACGCCGCCGGGTCGGCGTAGGACTGACCCCGCGCGCGCAGGTCGACGCGGTAGCTCCGCAATGGCGCACCGACGGAATGGCCGAGCTCGAACTCATCGGTGCGCACCGTCCACGGGTCCGCTGGCATCCGAACCTGCGCCTCGACGGCGACGGTGGGCATGTCGGGCCCGCACAACAGCACATGAACCCATGCGGTCTGCTCGTTGGCCACCAGGCCCAGGCGGAACCAGCCACCCAATCCCTGTGCGGGATCGGCGAAGTCGGCGTACCAACTCTCGCTCCACAGCGGTTCGGCGGTGGGATCGTGGGCGAGTTCATCCTCGGGCGAGGGTTGCAACGGCTCGGGCGCCACCGCGGCCGGCAGCGTCGCCAGCGCGTCCGTGTCGAGCACATGATCGCAGTGCCGACGCAGCATCGTCATGAACATCTGGTCGCCACGGTCGGTGCGCTCCACCAGCATCGAGGAGACGATCGCCATCATCACGCCGAAAAAGCTCTGCCGGCGCACGCCGTCGGCGACGTCGGCCAGGGTGATGGGCGCGTCGGGTCCCAGCGCTTCGCAGTAAGCCCGCAGCAGCGCATCGTAATGCTTCCGACGGTCCTCGGTGGGCAGCGCGCACCCGAGGAAGTAGGACAGGTCGGTCAGCGCCGGACCCCAGGACACGGTTTGCCAATCGACCACCGTCAACGCGCGGTCGGCACCGGCGGTACCGAACAACATGTTGTCCAACCGGTAGTCGCCGTGCACCAGGCCCTGGATGCGGCCCTGCGCGGAAGCCCCCGCCGCCTCCTGTTCCGAAGCCAGGTAGCCGTCGAATGCGGCCACCAGCCGTTCACACACCACACGGTGCTCGGGTGCGATCTGGTCGCCGTAGCGGTCGACGAAACCCGCGTACAGCGGGGTGATCATCGCCTGGTTCAGCGGCGCGTCACGGTTGAGCCACGGCGCTTCGGCCAGCGAGACGTCGCCGAGCAGCGGGCCGTGCAGCCGGCCCAGTTCGACGGCGCCGAGGCGGGCCTGTTCGATTGTGGCGCCGGCGATTTCGTCGCCCACGACGGCCGGTCCGGCGTCGCCCAGCAGCAGGTCGAACACACCCGTCGAGGTGTCGACCGCCGCGTGGTAGCAGGGCGCGATCGGTCCACCCAGGCGCGGCGCGATGTCGCCGTAGAAGCGGACCTCCCGCTCGTAGAGTCCCAGCGCCAGACCGGTCTGCCGGCTCACCGGGTCGGTGGCCGCAACCTTGAGCACCACCGACTCGGGCCTACTGAGCGGCCCCTCGCCGTCGGCGTCGCCGTCGGCGTCGGCATAGCTGAGCCGGACGCGGTAGCACTCACTCATCTGGCCGGTACCGATGCGCTCGACCGAGAAATCGGCGATGGGTCCGGTGCCGATCACCGCGGTCAACCAGGAGGCGGTGAGGTCACTGGGTCGTTCGATGACTTGCGCGGTCTCGGTGTGCATGAGGGTTAGCGTGCCAGGTCACTGTGCGAGTGAGAAGCCGTCCCAGGCCATCCGGCGGTGCGGGTGTGGATCGAACTCGACGCGGGATTTCCGGTCGAAGACCAGCACGGCGCGATCGGCGGCGTTGTAGCGGGGCCAGTCCTCGCCCGGGACCCCGGTGCGGCTGAAGGCGCGCCAGCGCCGTTGCACCTGATTGCTGACCCGCAACGCGGCCCGTCGATCCGCCGCCGCGGTCAACAGCGCGCCGAATCTGGTGCGGTAGACGTCGAAGACGGCCAGCAACTCGGTGGCATGGGTGGCGCCGAAGCCGGACCAGCGCAGCGTGCGCGGGGCGTAGTCATATCGGTAGAGGTAGGTCGGCGCGTGCGTACAGTGCGCGTCGGCGATCTGCCAGGCCGCCGAGCCGAACGCGAAGTCACCGCCGAGCTGGATGCACGCCGCCCGCTCGGGATAGTCCGGGTATGCGGCGGTGATGCGTTCGCGGATGGCGGGTTCCGCCTCGGCCAGCAGCTCTTCGACCATCGATTCGTTGATCGGCAACATCGCCAGGAACCGGGTGAACAGCCGTCCCTCTTCGGCGTTGGTGCCCACGATGAGCGGCACCGGATGCGCCTCGCCGCGCCGCATCGCCTCGACGGGATCCATGGGCAGGATGTCGTCACCGACGACGGGGCCAATCGGGAAGGCGCCCAACCTGTTCTGCATGCCCTCGTCGATCAATGCGTGCTGGGTTTGTACCAGTTGGGCCGCCGACACCCGCATCAGCGCGTCGGCCGCATCCTGCTTGCGTACGCCGAGCAGGCCGGCGAAGCGGTTCGCGAACTCGGCGGCGACCTCTTTCGACCGCACCAGGCCCGAGGCGGGGCTCTCCGAAATCGCCCGGGTGAACAGGCCTTCGGCGGCGGGCACCGCCAGCAAGGATGCGGTGATGCACGCGCCGGCGCTCTCGCCGAAAATCGTCACATTGTCCGGGTCGCCGCCGAAGCCGGCGATGTTGTCGCGCACCCATTGCAGCGCCAGCACCAGATCGCGCAGGTACAGGTTGCTGTCGATGGTGGTCTCGCGGGTCGATAGCGACGAGAAATCCACACATCCCAGCGCGCCCAGGCGGTAATTCACCGACACGTACACACACCCCCGGCGTGCCAGCGCCGCCCCGTCGTACAGCGGGGTCGCCGAGCTGCCCAGGAAATACCCGCCGCCGTGGATGAAGAGCATGACCGGTAGCGGCCCCTCGGCGGCGGCCTCGGGGGCCACGACGTTGAGGGTGAGGCAATCTTCGCTCATCGGCTGGTAGCGGCCTCCGAAACCCGACAAGCCGAGCAGGGTGTAGCGGCGCTGCTGGGGCGCGCAATTGGCGAAGCCGTGGCAGTGCCGGACCCCCGACCAGGGCGCCGCGGGCTGCGGCGCCCGGAAGCGCAGCTTTCCCACGGGTGGACGGGCGTACGGGATCGACCGCCACCGATTGACCCCGTCGCGGGTGAAGCCTTCGACGGTGCCGAGGGCCGTGCGTGCGCGGACAGTCCGGTCATGCATCACCCGACGGTAACCGACATGACGGTCGTAACGCGCGCGCAGCGCCTTAGTTTCCCGGCGCGGCGGTTAGCCTGACTGCATGCGGATAGCTGCGATGATCGCCGCGTCGTTACTGGTCGCCGGGTGCTCACACACCACGGGCAGCCACTCGGAGTCGACGCCCAGCGCCACCCCGACATCCGCCGGGGCCGCCGCCGGCCCGTCGGGAAGCAAACCGGCTGCAGGAGCCACGGCGCCGGGCGACGGTGCCGCGATGTCTGACGTCATCACGTGGATAGAGGCGGGCCACCGCGCCGATCCGGCTCGCTACCACACGGCCACCCGCGACGGCGCGGCCACACCCTTGGGCAACGACATCGCCCTGGCGGGTGCGGCCGGCAAAGTCTCCTGCATGACGGATGCCCAACACAGCGGCGGCGCCCTGAATTGCCTGGTGAAGCTGACCACTCCGCCCCCGGCGCCCGCGACGGCCTACGGCGAATGGCAGGGCGGCTGGGTCACCTTCGACGGGGTGAACCTGCAGGTGGGAGCCGCCCGGGCCGACCCCGGGCCGTTCGTCAACGGCAACGGACCGGAACTGGCGAACGGGGATTCGCTGTCGTTCGGTGACTATCGGTGCCGCGCCGACCAAGCCGGCTTGTATTGCGTGAACTACGCGCACCAGTCGGCGGTACGTTTTGCCGCCGCCGGCATCCAGCCCTTTGGCTGTCTGAAGTCGGTACCGCCGCCCGACGGGGTCGGCGCGGCGTTCAGCTGCTGAGTCCGCCCATGATGCTTGCGAAGAGCTCGCTCATCTCGTCACCCGGCCCGCCGGGAACGGTGTACCCGGCCTCGTCGCGGATCTCGTCGAGGTGATCGCGCACGTCCTCGACGGATAGCCCGGGACGGTAGAAACCCTTCGTTCTGCCGATGAAGAACCGTGCGACGTGGCCCGCGCCCACCGTGTAGATCTCACCCGAAACCGGGCAATCCTGGTGGGTGAGGAAGGCCGCGACGGGCGCAACCTGCCCCGGGTCCAGTTTCTGGAGGTATTGGCCCACAAGGTCATTCAACACCGCCTGTGACGCCGCATCACTGCCGACGGCGTGCTGACCGGTGGCCCCGTCGAGCGAATAGCCCAACATCCGCGTGTAGGCGATCGGCGAAATGGCGTTGACCTTGATGCCGTGTGCGGCCCCTTCGGCCCCGAGCACCCGCGTCAAGCCCACCAATCCGGCTTTCGCCGCGCCATAGTTGCTCATGCGTTCGGCGCCAAGGATTCCCGCGGCCGAGCAGGTGTTGAGCACGCGACCGTACCGTTGCTCCCGCATGATCTTCCACGCGGGACGAGTCACATAAAACGCGCCCTTGAGGTGCACATCCACCAGCGGTTCGAGCCGCTCGGCGGTCATGTCCTCGAACGGCGCGTCACCGACGATTCCCGCATTGTTGATCACGATGTCGACGCGCCCCCAGGCGCGCAGGGCGGTATCGATGATCGCCTGCGCACCATCGGGATTCGTGACGCTGTGACCGTCGGCGATCGCCTCACCTCCCCGCTTTCGGATCTCCTCCACGACGGCGCTCGCCGCCTCGGCGTTCGAGCCGTCCCCGGTCACCGACCCGCCCGTGTCGTTGACCACGACGCGCGCCCCGCGCCACGCGAGAAGCAGCGCGTACTCCCTGCCCAATCCCCCGGCGGCGCCCGTTACCACGGCCACCTGTTCGTCGAACCGCAACGGCATGGTCGCCATCACCAGGTGACCGGAAGCTCTTTCATGCCGTAGATATCGGCATCTTTGAAACTCAACTCCTCCGGCGGAACGGCCAGTTTCAGCCCCGGCAGCCGCCGCGCGAGAGTGGCGAACGCGACCTGCATCTCGACGCGGGCCAGGTTGGCCCCGATGCATTGGTGCACGCCATAGCCGAAACCCAAGTGCCCGCGCGTGTTTCGATCGATGTCGAAACTGTCTGGATCGTCGACGAATTCGGTGTCCCAGTTCCCGGCGGGCAGGTTCATCATCACGAACTCTCCGGCCCGGATCAACTGGCCGCCGATCACAAGATCCTCGGTCGCCACGCGGTCGACCTGGCTGTGCACGATGCTGAGATAGCGCATGAGCTCTTCGACGATGTTCGCGACGACGGCGGCATCGTCGGTCTGGCCGAGCCGCTCGAAAGCAGTTGGATGCTGCAGCAGCGCAACCGTTCCCAGCGAGATCATGTTGGCGGTGGTCTCGTGGCCGGCCTGCATCATGATCACACTGTTCATCGCCGTGGTCGCGTGATCGAGTTGACCCGTCGCGACGTAATCGGTGATCAGCCGGCTGATCAGATCGTCGCCGGGTTCGCGCTCCTTGCGCTGCACCAACTCCTGAATGTAGGCGTACATCGCCCCGAAGGCCTGCCCCTTTTCCGCGTCTGTCGTCTTCTGGTCGAGCCCGGCGGTGGTGTTGTGCTGAAAGAGCTCGAGATCCTCGGGCGGCACTCCCAGCAGCAGCGCGATCACCAACGATGGTACCGGTAAGGCGAATTCACGCACCAGGTCCGCCGGTGGCCCCACGGCGATCATTTCGTCGAGAAAGTGGTCGACCGTCTCTTGGATGTGCGGCCGCATCGATTCGCAACGCCGGAAGGTGAAGTTGCCGGTCATCATTCGCCGGATCCGATGATGCTCGGGATCGTCGGTGCGCGCGAACATCACGGGAATCTTGTTGTCGGCGTCGGTGGGCATGACGGAGTCAGGAATGGTCTTCGCGGACAAGCGCGGATCGACGAGCGCGGCCCTGATGTCCTGGTAGCGGCTCACCACCCAGACCGGGTTGCCATGGAACATCGCTCGTCGCAGCCCGGGTTCTTCCCGCCAGCTCGCGAACTCTACGGGCGACGCGAGCGGGCACTGCGCGGGACGCGGCACAGGCAGCGCCGGAAGCGCGGCGCCGGAGCAGGAGTCGGAGGTCTCGAAAGATATTGACATAACCCGCGTTTCCCATTAAGTGTCAGTTACCTGCCAGTTGTAGAGCGTAAAGCGACGGTTGCCGGTAGTCAACCGTCAGTTACGCTGTCACAATGACCGCGGTGGAAGACCGGCCGTTACGGGCGGACGCGGCACGCAACGTCGAGCGCATCCTGCGCGCAGCGCGTGAGGTATACGGCGAGTTGGGCCCCGACGCCCCGTTGGAGGCGATCGCCCGGCGGGCCGGCGTCGGTGAACGAACCCTCTACCGCAGGTTCCCCACCAAGGCGGACCTCGTCCTGGCGGCGCTGGAACAGAGCATCGCCGAGGATCTCACCCCGGTGATCGACAGCGCCCGCCGCGCAAAGGATCCATTGCGCGGCCTCACCCAACTGATCGAAGCGGCGATATCGCTGGGCGCCCGCGAACACAGCCTGCTGTCCGCAGCGCGCCGAACCGGGTCACTCACGTCCGACATCTCGGTGTCGCTCAACGCTGCGCTCGGCGAACTTGCCCGCAAAGGCCAGCAAGTCGGCACCATCCGCGCCGACCTGGTCAGCGACGACCTGCCTCGCCTGATCGCGATGCTCTTCACCGTGCTGTCGACGATGGATTCGGACAGCGACGGCTGGCGACGCTATGTCGCCCTTGTTATCGACGCGATATCGGTCGATGAGCGACAGCCATTGCCGCCGGCCGCCGCGCTGCGCTACACGCTGCAACCCGACGGCTGGCCCCCGTGAAGGCGCGGCAGCTCAGCTAGCCGGCAGGCCCGCCTGGATGGCGGCGTCCTGCTTGCGGGCGAGATCGAGCAGGATGTCGCCCGGCGTGGGATTGCCTGTGACACAGTCGAATTCCAGGTCGGCCATGGCCCTGCCCTCGACGAATACCGCCTCGGAGATCTCCATCGGGTTGGCCGGGTCGGTGCCCTGCCCGATCACCATGAATCCGTTGGTGCCGACGTCGATGGGCTGCTGCTCGCCGCTGACCTTCTTGCCGACGACGTCCCGCATGTTCGCCGCCGTCCTGTCGGCCGTCGCTGCATCGGGAAAGACCGCAATCGTGTCGATGATGGTGCGCTTGCCGTCGGGGTTCTTGAAGACCTGCCCCACGCCGACGATGCCGCCCGGATTCTGGCTGGGCGGTCCGTCAGCCGTGGCGTGGGGGCCGACGTCGGCGGGCTTGATCAGCAAGGAGCTGTAGTTCGCCGGCGCCCCGGGCGAGGGCGGGGCACTCGACGAGACAGCCGCGCTCGACGACGAGGCCGAGCCCGATGCCGCCGTCGAGTTCTTGTCCTCGCCGCAACCCGCCATCGCGGCGCTGAGCAGCATCGCGGTTGCCGCCAGACCAAGCGCGGACGTCCGGACGTCAGTCATAAGCCCTCCTTTCGAGGTCAGCTATTTCTATCTCGTACCCCACCGACGCGCAGCATGAACACGCAAACTGCCTTCGGGGCCGGCGTTGCCGCGTTTCGCTCTAATTGATCGTCACGCCGGCGTCGACTTTGAACTCGAGCCCCGTGACGTATCGGGACTCGTCCGAGAGCAGGAACAGCACTGCGCTGCTGACGTCGGCGGGCTCGACGGCCGGCGTGGGCATCGCATTGACGAAGATGGGAATGAGATCGGACCGATGCTCTCCCAAGAGGGGCCCGAACGACAGCGGAACCATCCCGGTGGGAACGCCGGTGGGAAGCACGGTGTTGACGCGCACGTTCTGTGCCGCCAGTTCGTTCGCCAACGCCAGCGTCAAGCCGACGACCCCGTGCTTGGCGGCCGTGTAGGGCGTCTGCAGCGGAAAGCCTTTGATCGCACCGGCGGAGCTGATGTTGACCAGGCTGCCTCCACCCTGCTCAAGCAGGTGCGGTATCGCGGCGGCACAGGTGTTCCAGACGCCGATCAGGTTCACGTCGACAACCGTGCGCCACTGATCGGCGGTGGTCTTGTCCCATGGCGCCACCGTGAGCACGCCGGCGTTGGCGACCGCGCCGTCCAGCCCGCCCAGCTCGCTGACTCCCTCGTCGACCGCGGAGCGTAGTCGCACCTCGTCACGAACGTCGACGACGCGACTCACACAGCGACGGCCGAAATCTCGTACCAGCCTTGTCGTTTCGGCTAGATCGTCATCGGTGGCCAAGGGATACTCAATCTGCGGCAAGGATTGGCAGATGTCGACGAGGATGAGGTCCGCACCCTCCTGCGCCAGCCGCAGCGCATGGCCGCGCCCCATGCCGCGAGCGGCGCCGGTGATCAGAATGCGTTTACCGGCAACGCGTCCTGGAGCTGAGGCCGTCAGTTCACCGCTCGTTCCACATCAGCCCGCGCATCGTCGCCGACAGCGGGATGTCCTCGACACCGATCAGTCCCGATGGCGCACTGCACACCCAGTCGATCGCATTGACGGCCCGGCCGGCCGTCGAGATACAGCCGGCATCGGTGGAATCCAGCACCGGATGGGACACGTGGGTGTTGATCTCAACCCGCGGTTCACCCTCGACGACGACGCGGTGCACGCCGGTGTGGCCCGAGGGCGGGAACTCCCAGTCGGGTGCCGCAGCCTGGGTAAGCCTGGTGACGTGCTCGAGGGTGATCACCGGTTCGCCGTCGCGCACGCCCTCGGTGGCAAAGCGCACCGCGGCCATCTGTCCGGGCTCAACCGTCATCATCGTGCACTCGATGCGTTCGGGGGTATACCAAGGTTCGACGCGCTGGCGCACCTCGTCGAGCTTGATGTCGAGATGGTCAGCCAGGCTGCGCACCTGACCGCCCCACATCGACACGATCACCCCGGGTAAAAACATCATCGGTGAGTCGTCGTTCGGTGTGGACCCGAATCCCATTGCCGCACCCGTGAACTCGGCGTCATCGTAGTTGCCGTAGTCGAAGATTTCCTGCACGGTGATCGAAGAGACGCGCGTAGTGAGGCTGACCGCGGAATGCACCAATGTGTCGCCGGAGAAGCCCGGGTCGATGCCGTTGACGTAGAGCGAAGTATTGCCGGCCGCACATGCGGCTTCCAGAGGCGCGCGCAACCAATCCTCGGCGTGGCGGGGCGTCACCAGCCAGACCATCGACGTGCCAACGACGTTGATGCCCGCGGCGAGGAACTTGGCCATCTGCTCGATGGCTTCGATGGGCCGTGTCTCGCCCTGCGATGTGTAGACGACACAATCGGCGCCGAGGTTGAGCAGCGTGTCGATATCGTCGGTGGCGATGATGCCGGTCGGTTCGTCCAGCCCGCAGAGCTGCGCCGCGTCCTTGCCGATCTTGTCGGCGCTGGCGGCGTGCACGCCAACCAGTTCCAGATCCGGTCGTCCGATGATGGCCCGCAACGAATGCCGACCCACATTTCCGGTGGAGAACTGTATGACTCTACGCACTGACCCTCATCCTTCCGACCGCGAGCGATGACCCATCATGACGCGTTGCATCGCGGTCCAGGTCAGTAATCGGGGATTGGCAACGGCGAATTGTTCGAGTCGATGCCGCCGTCGACGTGGAAGATCGCGTTCGTCGCGTAGCAGTCCCGCGTGCTCAGGTATACCGTGAGCCGCCCGAGATCCTCGACGTCACCCAGCCGATGCAGCGGTGTGGCCTCCTGCATTTTCTCCAGCGAGCCGGGCATCAAGTCCAGGCTGCCCCGCAGCCCATCGGTGGCGAACGAACCCAACGCAATGGCGTTGACGCGGATCTTTGGCGCGAGTTCCTGTGCCATGGCGCGGGTAAGTGCCTCGAGGCCGCCCTTGGCGACGCAATAGGCGGTCAACGCGCGGATGCCGAACCGGGCGGAACCGGACGAGATGTTGACGATGGATCCGCGTCCCGCGCTGAGCATGTGCGGGGCCACGAGTTGGCTCATGATGAACGCGGACGTCACGCACCAGTCGAAGGTGTGCCGGAAGTCCTCGTCGGTGATGTCCAAGAACCGCGCGTAGGTGGAGCCGCCGACATTGTTGACGAGAATGTCGATGCGGCCGAACCGCTCCATCGCGGTGTTGACGACGCGCTCTGAATCGGCACGACTCATCGCATCCGCGACGAGCGCCAGCCCCTTGCCACCCGCGGCCTCGATACCCTCAATTGTGCCAACGATATCCGCCTCGGTGCGGGCGGTCCCGACAACCGTGGCGCCGGCTTCCGCCAACACCCGGGCGATGCCCGCCCCGACGCCCTTCCCGGCGCCCGTGACGATCGCGACCTGCCCATCCAGCTGGAACTGTTCCAACGCCATGCCGAGCTCCTTCGATCGCGCGTGGGTGCGCCGTTCAATCTATGAAGCCTGCTGACTAAAGTCAACGACTCGGTCGAATTGCCATCGACAAGGCCTCCGATTGTCAGAGGATGATCAAGTTGTGCAAGCGTTTCTGACCCGGACACGGCATAATGGGGCGGTGAGCACCGGAACTCTCGCATGAGTCGGGTCAACCGTGAGGAAAGAAATGGCTGTGACGGATCGCCTGTCGGCACGGGAAGCAAAGCGCTTGCAGACGAGGGAGCGATTGATGGGCGCCGCGATCGCGGAGTTCGCTCGCGCCGGCATGGCCGAGGCCGATGTCAGTGCCATCGTGGCCGCCGCAGGAGTCGCGCATGGGACCTTCTTCTTTCACTTCCCCACCAAGGAACATGTGCTGCTGGAGTTGGAACGCCGCGAAGAGGACCGCATCGCCAAGCAATTCGCGCAATCCTTGAAGTCCAAGCACGATCTTGTTTCCGCATTGAATGAGGCGGTGCGCCTGGTGGTCGGGTTGGAACGTCGCCTGGGCGATCGGCTCTTCAATGATTTTCTCGCGCTGCACTTCTCCCAAACCCGCCCGCAAACAGAAGACGGCAGGGATCACCCGTTGATCGTCTTGGTCGCCCGGGAAATCACGCAGGCGCAAGAACGCGGTGAGACGGATCGGCACGTCAATCCCATGAACAGTGCGGTGTTCTTCTTGTTGGGTCTCTACGCCCTGTTGATCACGACCAACCACTGGCCTACTGGCCACACCCTGCTGGAAGACTTCGTCGCGAGGACAGTGCGAAGTTTGAAGCCCTGAGGCGCCTCGACGCTAGGGCCGTATGACGCCACGCAGCGGCATCAGGCCGAGTTCCTTGTGGGACATGAATCCCGGCGGAGCGTCGCAGACCGCGGGAATGGCGTTCGCCGGGCCCATCGCGGTCCAGGTGTAGCCGGGCAACGCGTAACCGCCATTCGGGTCTTGGGCTCCCTGCAGGATCAGTTCGGTGGAGGAATCACCCTCGATCACTATCCGGTAGTGGTAATGCTGGGGCCAATCTTCTTGCGGTTCAATGGCGTCGAAGGTGTCCATCGTGTAGATCTCGTGAAAAACGATAAGGGGCTTGCCGTCCACCCACGCCGTCCACTCGTGGTGCTGGCGTGCGACAGTTCCCTTTTTGATGACGCCCTTGAAGCCGGGCATGTCGCTGTTCTCCCCTCCCTCGAAGGGGATATCGCGGGTGGCGGTCCCGAGCTCTACCTCAGTAGTGTATTTCTCGACTGTTTTACCCATTCCCTCGACGACCATTGCCATCGACTGGGCGAACAACGGCCATGCTTGCCCCAACAGATTTGGGCCATCCTCAAACCCGGCCGGATCGCTTCCCATTCCCATCTCGAACAGGTACTTCAGGGTGTCCCGGCCGAAATTCACCACCTCGTAGATGTGAATAGTGTCGATCTGACTGACGATTCGAGCCAACGTCAGGACGAGCAGGTCTCCGGCAAACCCCGGGTTGACACCACCGGCATGAAACGATGTGCCGCCCTCGCGGCAGGCGGCATCGATCTTGTCGATGTCCGCCTGACTGTGCTCGGTCCGATACCACCACGCCCCACCCGACGCGACGACATTCTTGCCGCCGCGCAGTAAGCGGCACACCTCGTCGGGGTCCGACCATAACGGCGCATAGAAGACGCAGTCGGCGTCGAGCGCCTCGATGGCATCCTTGTCGGTGGTGGCCCGCACGCCGGTCGGCGGTTTGCCGCAGAGCTCACCGGCGTCCTTGCCGACCTTCTCGGGTCGATTGCACAGGACTCCGACCAGTTCGTAGGCAGGATTATGCACGAAGTGCCGGAGCGCTATCGTCCCGACATTGCCGACGCCCCATTGGATTACGCGATATTTCTTCTCAGCCGGCGACTTGAGCGTCATCGCTACTCCTTTGCATGGCCAGAACGCTTGAGCGCTCGCTGAGCGTAGGCGTCTCCCGAAGGGCGTGTCAACGATTGCAAGCTGACTTTCGTCAGTGCGATTGCCATGGCGCTCCGGCGCCTATGGCGGCCCGGAACGCCGGCATTAGTGCTGTGCCGCGTCATAACTGCCAGTACCGCGGAGGATCTCGCCGGATGATTGCCGCGAATTCATCAGCGTCTTATGCTGACTGTAGTCAGCCTGTTATAGTGCACTCGCCGATCCAATCAGTGTCGATGGCGGGGAGGGTTCGTGGATTTGCCGAAGCTGCATCAGCGCGATGCCGGGATTGGTGCAGCCACCCGTTCGCCTGGCTCTGGCCCAACGGGCCTGACCATCGACGAGCACATGGAACGCTCACAGATGGCGCAGCACCGGGCCGACAAATGGCTTATCTCGGGCAGTCTCCTGATCGGCACCGCGGCCCTGGGCGTTTTCGGGCTGCCCCTGTTTCTCTGGGGAGTGCGATTGCTGCGCCGGGCACAACGAGACGGCCTCTCCGTTCGGCCGATGCTGGTCACCCTGCTCGGCTATCTCGTCATCATCGACGCCGCCATCAACACCGTCGGCTGGGCCCTTGACCTGGTAGCCAACCACACGCTGCTGGCCCGCGTGCTGCTCAACGGGTGGGGCAACATGTTCGACGCCGGTTATTTCTGGCATTACAACGAGTTGTGGGTCGGCGGCGCGGCCGGCCCCGGCGAGAAGGCCCTGGAGGTCGGCCTCATCCTGACCGTGTTCACCATGCGGATCGCCGCTGCCATCGGCTTTCTACAGATGAAACGCTGGGGCCACCAGTGGATGGTCATCACCTGCTGGATGGGGGTGGTCATCTGGATTACCTACGTCTTCAACATGACCATGTTCGCCGACGTGCGCTTTGCCGGCGTCGTGCTGCCGGTCGTCGGCTGGTGGCTCTACGACATCTTCTACATCACCCCGTTCCTGGCCATCCCCTATCTGCACACCGTCAACCGTGAACTCTTTTCCGACTGAAATGCCGTACGCGCCTTTGGCTCACGAGAGTTTTGGAAAGCTCAGCACGCATCACCTGACCACGTCACCGAGGAGGTCACATCGTGGGTTATCTGTGGGAGATCCTTCGCTATGTCGCCGCGTGGGGCGGCACCGGCCTGATCATCTGGTTCTGGTACTGGCTGTTCTCCAACATCGGCACGTTCTGAGCCGGGGTCCGGGGAGAACGGGATTGGATCGATGACTGAGCATTCCGACGGCCACGCCATGGCGCTGGAACGCAGTTGCGCGGTGACGGCGGTCGCACTCAGCGACCAACGCCGCGAAGGCGTTCGGCTCGTCACGGGCGAGCGGCGGAACTTCGGATTGAACGCGGCGCTCACGTTCGTCCATGTCCCCTATCCCACCCCCTTTCGCGCACAGTCCGATTGGACACGCAGAACCCTGACCTGCGGTGTGGCCCTGCAGTGTTCGCCATCGAAGGAACGCGTCACCGAATATCGCCTGGCCGAGCTGTCCGCTCGTGAACTGCGTGCGCTCACGCTCGTCGAAGGCGGCGTTGCGCTCGGCTGGATAGCGTCGCGGTGGCCCGGCCTACTCCCCGATGTCCAACGACTGCTCCCTCAAGTCCACGCCGAGGCCGCTGACATGGACGTCGCCCAGATGCTCAACCGGGCAATCGCATTGGCGGCCACCAACCAGGAACTGACGGTCCCCCCGCTTTTGGGCGCCTTGCCGCTGGCCTACACGACGCCGCAAGGCTTGACCGACAAGCTGCGACGCAGCTTTGGCCGGATGCCGTGGACCACCACACAGAAGCGCCTTCCGCGACCGTACTCGGTTCCGGTCGGCGGCGATGGGGGTGTCCGCAATCCGAACTTGCCGCCGCCGAGCCGGCCACAGGACAACGATCTCGACGTCACACCCCAACACCGGCCCGGGATTCCCTATCCCGAATGGAACATGTGGACACAGCAATTCATGCACGACCACGTCGCCTTGATTGAGCGGGCCGAGCACGCCGACGGCCGACACCTCCGCCGGCCGGTGCCGGTGGCCGTCGACGTCCGCAAGTGGTTCGAAGAACACACCCACCGTGCGATGACCAACCGCCTCGAAGACGGCTCCGACCTCGACGTCGACCAATACGTCGACCACTACATCGACCTGACGACCGGCGAGGCCAAGGAACCGAGGGTGTTCCGCGACCTGCTGCCCAGCAGCCGCGACGTCACCACCGCGGTGCTGCTCGACGGCAGCTCGTCGTTAGGGGTGCACGGCGGTCGCGTGTTCCAGCTGGAATTGGCCTGCGCCGATGCGCTTTCGCGTGCCATGACGCTGGCGCGCGAACGCCATGGTGTTTTCGTGTTCACCGGCAACACCCGTCATCGGGTCGAGGTGCGGTGCCTGAAGGACTTCGAAGACCGCCGGTTCGTGCCGCCGAGCGGGCTGGGTCTGGCCACGCGCGGCTACACCAGACTCGGTGCGCCACTTCGCCATTTGACCAACCGGCTGCTTGCCCAGGCCTCCGAGCGGCGCCTGCTGATCGTCATCGGTGACGGGCTGATCTCCGATGAGGGCTACGAGGGCCGATACGCCTGGGCCGATGCCGCGCACGCCGTCGAGGAGGCCAACGAGGCCGGAGTATCGATGTATTACGTGGGCGTCGGGCCGACCCGGGTCGACCCACTTCCGGAGGTGTTCGGGCCGCGGCGGTCGCAACGAATCCGACGCATCGAGGAATTGCCCCGGGTATTGGCCCATGTCCATCGCGAACTGGTCGCAGCCTGACCGCAGACCACCTGAGGAGAAGATGACCACCGACACATATTTCGCCAACGGCAACGAAGTTCAGCTGTTCGAGCAGGCCTTTCAACGGCGCCTGCCGGTGATGCTGACCGGTCCAACCGGGTGCGGCAAAACCCGGTTCGTCGAACACATGGGTTCGCTGCTGCAACGGCCGGTGGTGACGATCAGTTGCCACGACGACCTCACCAGCTCCGATCTCGTCGGCCGCTTCATGGTGACCGGTGGCGATGTCGTCTGGACCGACGGACCGCTGACCCGTGCCGTCAAAGCCGGTGCGATCTGCTATCTCGACGAAGTCGTCGAGGCTCGCCACGACTCGCTGGCGATCCTGCATTCGCTCACCGATCACCGTCGGTCGCTGTACCTCGACCGCGCCGGCGAGGTGGTGAAAGCCCCCGAAGAGTTCATGCTGGTGTGTTCGTACAACCCGGCCTATCGCAGCTCGCTCAAGGAGCTCAAACCCTCGTTCCGCCAACGGTTCGTCACGCTGGCGATGCAATATTTGCCGCCCGACCGCGAAGCCGACGTGATCGTCGCCGAATCCGGAATCGCCCTGGCCACCGCCCAGCGGTTGGTGGGGTGCGCGTTGGCGATCCGTACCGCCGACGAAGCCTTCCACTTCGAACCGCCGTCGACCAGGGTGCTGGTGACCGCCGCTCAGTTGATTGCCGCCGGCGCAACCGAATTGGACGCGGCCGACGCGTGCATACTCGCGCCGCTGAGCACCGATGGCGCAGTCACCGACGGTCTGCGTGAAGTCGCGGCAGCCAGCCTGGCCACCTCGAACAGTTCGCCTTAGGGAAAGGAGCAACCGGCATGGACCGACAGGAGGAGAAGCGCAAAAGGGCGCTCATCATCTTCCAAATTTTCATCTACGGCTACCTGCTGGCGATGTTCGGCATTCAGCTCTACATGTCGTTCGCGCGGGGGTGGTGGGATCTGTGAACGTACCGCTGCTGAAACGCAATTCGGGAGGTAAGCCGAACCGCACAGACGGGTCGCTCGGCCTCGAGGATCACCACGACCAATCCCGCCTAGCTCAGCGTCGTGCCGACCAGTGGATGATCGTCGGCGCGGCCCTGATGGGCATGTGGGCTCCGGGCCTGATCGGGTTCCCGATCTTCATGCGCGGGGTGTTCCTGCAGCGGCAAGCCTTGCGCGCCGGCCTCTCGGTGCGGCCGATGATCGTGACCCTGATCGGCTATCTGGTCCTGATCGACGGGATGCTCAACAGCCTGGGCTGGGCCCTGGACCTGGTCGCCAACCACACGTTGATCAACCGGGTGCTGATGGTCGGGTGGGGCAACATGTTCGACGCCGGTTATTTCTGGCATTACAACGAGCTTTGGATCGGGGGCTCGGCGGGGCCGGGCGAGAAGGCCTATGTGGCGGGGCTGATCCTCACGGTGTTCTCCATGCGGGTGGCCGCGGCGATCGGGTTTCTGCAGATGAAGCGGTGGGGTCATCAGTGGATGGTCGTCACCTGCTGGATGGGCGTGGTGATCTGGTCCGCCTATGTGTTCAACATGACCATGTTCGCCGACGTGCGCTACGCCGGTGTCGTGTTCCCGGTCATCGGCTGGTGGCTCTACGACATCTTCTACATCACCCCGTTCCTGGCGATCCCCTATCTGCACACCGTCAATCGCGAAATCTTCTCCGACTAAAAGGAACAGCGCCATGACCGCACCGACCACCGAAGACAAAGACCCGGCCACCGATCTCGAGCCGGGGACCACGCCGTACTACGCGCGAATGCATAAATGGATCAAGCGTGCCGTGTTGGTGTGCCTGGTGGCGCTGGTGGTCGAGGGCGCCTTCACGCTGCCGTTCATGGCGGTCTACTACGGCTACCCGACGTTGAGTCTCACCGAGGTCTGCAGTGAACTGCTCAAGATCCGGTACTCCAACGACACTTTGGAGTGCAAGTACCCCTACCCGCCGTTCGGGCCCCCGGAGGGCGCCGAAGGCAAGGCCACCGCACAGGACGTGTGGGGCATCCAGCCGATACCGAAGTACCACAGGCTCGGATTCCGCGAACTCGTCAGGATCCACGACGAACGACTCGCTCGTCAACACGCGGCGCCGCACCCATGACCTATCGCGTCGTCCAGTGGACTACCGGCAATGTGGGCAAGAAGTCAGTCCACGCGATCGCCGAGAATTCGTTACTGGAACTCGTCGGCTGCTACGCATGGTCTCCCGACAAGGTTGGCCGTGATGTCGGTGAGCTGTGCGGCATCAAACCCTTGGGCATTCCGGCAACCGACGACGTCGATGCGCTACTGAACCTGGAGCCGGATTGCGTTGTCTACAACCCGATGTTCGCCAGTGTCGATGAAGTGACCCGCATCCTCGAAGCGGGGATCAACGTCGTGACCACATCTGAGTTCATCACGGGACACCAACTGGGCCGTGACCGCGAACGGATCAGCGACGCATGTGCGCGCGGGGGCTCGACCATCTTCGGTAGCGGCATCAACCCGGGGTTCATCGAGCTGTTCGCGATCGTCACGGCCGGTATCTCCGACCGGGTGGACCGAATCTCTATTGTCGAATCCTTCGACACCACCATTTACAACTCTCCGGCGACGGAAATACCGATGGGTTTCGGCTATCCGATCGACCAGCCTGATCTGCACGCGATCACCGAGAAGGGATCTGGCATCTTCCGCGAGGCGGTCCTGCTCATGGCCGACGCTCTCGGAGTCGAACTCGACGACATCCGGTGTGAAGCCGAATATGCGTACACCACAGAGGATCTAGTGCTGCCTGGCGACTGGACCATCAAGCAGGGTTGCGTCGCTGGCATCGACGTCCGGTGGAAGGGAATTTTTGCTGCGCGCGAGGTGGTCGAGGTTCGCGGCGTGTGGACCAAAGGTCAATTCCTGGAACCGGCTTGGTCGACGACTTTCGGTTACACCGTGACGGTGGAGGGCCGGCCAACGATCAAGAGCACCCTGAGTTTCGAGCCGCCAGCGGACTTTCAAGGCCAATCGATCGACGACTACATCATGCTCGGATTGACCATCACCGCCATGCCGGCGATCACCGCGATACCCGCCGTGGTCGCCGCGCCCCCCGGCATCGTCACCTACAACAACCTGTCCCTGCTGCTTCCGCGCGGAGTACTGGCGCGCAACTGAAAGGACGTGCGCAAGTGACCACCGCCACCGATGCGCCCAACATCTTCGAGGCAGGACTTCCGGCTCTCGAGTATGAGGTGACCGAATCGCCGCACGCGGTCCGCGACCGGATTCGAGCGGCACAGCAGCGGGCACCGATCGCCATCGGGCCGCTCGGTCCCGAAGTGCTCTCTTACGACCTATGCCGAAATCTTTTGCGCGACACCCGATTCGTGGTCCCACCCGGCCTTCATCTGAGCGCGCAGGGAGTGACCTCAGGACCACTCTGGGACAGGGTCGTCGGGAGCATCATCTGCGCGGAAGGCGCCGAACACCATCGGCTGCGCACCCTGGTATCAAGGGCGTTCACGCCGCGGGCAATCGCACGTCTGGACGAAACGATCGGCGACGTGATCAACGAGCTGATCGACGGCGTTGCCGCCGCGGGCCGCTGTGACATCGTCACCGATATCGCTAGGCACTATCCCATTCCCATCATCTGCGCCCTTCTCGGTGCGCCACGCGCGGATTGGACACACTTTGAACGATGGGCCGAAGCCATCTTCAAGATGGTCAACTTCTCGGTGAATCTGGTCGAAGAAATGCCCTCCGTCCTTCGGGGCTGGGCCGAACTCGACCTCTATGTCGACGAGATGGTCGCCGAACGACGACACCATCTGACTGACGATCTGCTCTCCAATCTCATTCGTGCCGAGGACGATGGCGACCGCCTCAGCGCCGACGAACTGCGTATGACGGCGGCCGGATTATTGCTCGCGGGAACGGATACCACCCGCAATCAGGTGGCCGCTTCCGTGCAGGTGCTGCTCGATCACCCCGAACAATGGGCGTTGCTACGCGAGCATCCCGAACTCGCCATGTCTGCGGTCGAGGAGAGCATGCGACACTCACCCGCCGTGTGCAATACGGTCCGTACCGTGAACGAGGACGTCGAGTTAGGCGGATACACCTTCCCCAAGGATACTTACATTTTTGTGAATTCCTTTGCCGCCAACCGTGATCCCGCCACCTACCAGGATCCCGAGCGCTTCGACATCTCCCGCAAGGGGGCCCCGGCGATATTGACCTTCGGTGGCGGCGTGCACTACTGCCTCGGCGCAAACCTCGCCAGGCTCGAGCTCGCTGAAGGGCTCAGGATCCTGTCCTGCCGGATGCCCGACGCCCGACGCGTCGGGCCGGCGCCGTGGAAACCGATGCTCGGCATGAGCGGACCGACAACCCTGCCCATCGAGTTCGGCCCGCGATGACCCGCCCGGGCCGCGTCGTCCGTCTCCCCGACCCCTCTCTCAATTCTGCCCGGAGGTCGCAGATGAATGATTCATCGTCGCGGTTGCATCACGTCGTGTTCGCCGTGTCACGCGAACAACATGACGCCGTAGGACAATTGCTGTCCGAGTTGGGCTTCAGCTTCGAAAAGGTCGAGCTCGACGAACTCGGGATCCGCGTGCTTCTGGATTGGAATCGAGGCATCGAGCTGATCAGCCCGAACCCGGGCTCTACAGCTGAAGTTGCGACGTCGGTAACCGACTTCCTGGCGAGTCACGGCAATGGCATTTTCACGGTAGTGCTCCAAGTACCCGGAGCGTCGGAGGCAGAAACCATTGCCGAGCGCTATGGCTCGACCACCCGCTTCCGGCAAGGCTTCGAGGGCGACGGCAACTATCTCGATGAGATCGACTTGTCGGTGTTCGGCTTACCACTGACTTTCCTGTCGACCAACCTGCCGTGAGGGGCTAAAAGATGTCACGTACCAATCCCGCTCTCACACAAGTCGTCTAAGGAGTGCCATGAGTGAACTTCGGTTCGACGGCCAAGTCGCCATCGTTACTGGCGCTGGCGGCCAGGACCCAAGTCTGGGCCGCTCCCACGCCACCCTGCTCGCCGAGCGGGGAGCCAAAGTGGTGGTCAACGACCTTGGTGTCGGTCCCGACGGGCGGGGGATCATGCGGGCGAACGCAGAGCAGGTCGTTGAAGAGATTCTCGCTGCCGGCGGCGAGGCGGTTCCCGATCTGCACAGCGTCGCCGAGGAAGAAGACGCGCGCAAAGTAGTCACAACCGCACTGGACACCTGGGGACGGCTGGACATCCTGGTGAATAACGCCGGTGTCTGCTTCATGGCGCGTTTCGACGAGATCTCTAGTGCCGACATCCGCAACATCATCGACGTGCACCTGATGGGCACCGTATGGATGTGCCGGGCGGCGTGGCCGCACATGCGCGAGGCAGGGTACGGACGGATCGTGAACACCACGTCCGGCGCGATGTTCGGGATCGAGAAGCTCTCTATCTACGGTGCGGCCAAGAGCGGCATTTTCGGATTGACCCGCGGGTTGGCCGTGGAGGGTGCGGAATTGGGGATCAAGGTCAATGCATTGGGACCGGCCGCCAACACTACCGCGATCCGCCACTTCAATGAGACGTCACCGTTCACCGAATTGATGGAAAACCACTTCCCTACCAAGCTGGTCTCGCCAGCTGTCGCGTACCTATCTCACCGGTGTTGTGAGCTCTCCGGAGCCAACCTCGAAGCCGCCGCCGGAAACATCGGCTTTCGCGTTTTCGGCCAGACGGCGGGATACACCGATACCGATCTCACCGCCGAGAAAGTGCGGGACAACCTCTCGACGATCGCGGACAAGAACACGGCGACGATGATCCCGGACCCGGGCGAATTACCCGCCGGACCTACCGGTGCGGCCCAACTCGGCGCGGTGCTGAAGCCCTATCACCCACTCGAACCGTTGCGAGCCAAAAGCATTCGCGAGCCACTCGCGAGACAAACCCAGCTCCACGACCAGGAGACATCGTGACCGTGGCACCGCCGTTGCGGGTTGATCACCGATGAAACCAATGAACCGACTCCAAGGAAGGCCCGACCGTGACGTTGAGGCATAGCGAGCAGTCCCCCCTTCGGGTTGTTCAGTGGACCACCGGGAGCGTCGGCAAACGGTCAGTGCGGGCGGTCGCCTCGAACCCCACATTCGAACTGGTCGGGTGCTACGCCTGGTCGCCCGACAAGGTCGGCCGCGACATCGGCGAGTTGGCCGGCATCGAGCCGCTTGGCGTAACGGCGACCGACGACGTCGATGCGCTCATTGCGTTGCAGCCCGACTGCGTCATCTACAACCCGATGTGGCCGGATGTCGACCTTCTCGTCCGCCTACTCTCGGCTGGGATCAACGTGGTAACGACGGCCGCCTTCATCACCGGTCACTCCTTCGGCGAAGGTCGTGACCGCATCATCGACGCATGTGAGCGCGGTGGCTCGACCATCTTCGGCAGCGGCATCAACCCGGGATTTGTCGAGATGATGGCCGTCATGTCATCCACGATCTGCGATCGGGTTGACAAGATCACGATCACTGAGTCCGGAGACAGCACCCTGTACGACTCGCCGGCAACCGAAATGCCTGCGGGCTTCGGTCAACCCATCGACAACCCAGACCTGCAGGCGATGACGGCGGAAGGCACACGGGTATTCCGCGAGGCATTACTGATGATGGCCGACGCGTTGGGTATCGAGCTTGATGACGTGCGATGCGAAGCCGAATACGCGCAAACCACAGAGGACCTCGATCTTCCCGGTCCGTGGAGAATTGAAAAGGGCTGTGTTGCAGGAATAGACGCGCGCTGGCGAGGGTTCGTCGGCGACCGCGACGTCGTCGAGATCCGCGTCAGGTGGCGCAAGGGTCAGACGTTGGACCCCGACTGGAAGATGGACACCATGGGGTATGAACTGGAAGTCCAAGGACAACCCACGGTCAAGACCTCGATCCAACTACTCCCACCACCGGACTTCCCGTTCGAAACCCTGGCCGACTTCATGGTGCTGGGCATGATTATCACGGCCTTGCCCGCTGTCAATGCGGTTACTGCCGTGGTCGCAGCTGCGCCAGGCATCGCGACATACAACGACTTGCCGCTGACGCTTCCGCGCGGCGTAATGAGTTTCAAATAGATGGCGTGCTGGCTAGATCCCGAAATCAGCTGGCCCTTTCCGACTAGCGCCGTGCCCCGACTACCGCTGCGAATTCTCACAAGGGAGACATCATGACCATCGGCACCGCAAAGCCGAGTGTCTTCGACGCTGATCTACCGGTACTGAACTACGACGTCACCGACACGCCTCAGGAAATCTATCCACAATTTCGGGCTGCTCAGCAGGTGGCGCCGATCGCGCTGGGTCCGGTCGGCCCGGAGGTGCTCTCCTACGAACTTGCTCGAACCGTGCTCGGCGACCCGCGTTTCGTAATTCCTCCAGGTATTCACCTCACCGCTCACGGCGTGACGTCAGGTGAGCTATGGGATCGCGTCGTTGCCAGCATCCTGTGCATGAACGGCCCCGAACATCGTCGGTTGCGCAGCCTGGTGTCGAGGGCATTTACGCCCCGGGCAACCGCGGGCATGGACGGAACCATCCATGCCGTCATCAATGAACTCACCGATGCCGTTGTCGCGGAGGGCAGTTGTGAGTTTGTCGAGCAAATCGCGCGACCCTACCCTATTCCAGTCATTTGCGCTCTGCTAGGCGCGCCACGGGAAGATTGGCAGCTGTTCTCGAAATGGGCCGAGGACATCTTCAAAGTGGTCAGCTTCGATTGCAATCTCGCCGAAGAGGAGCCAAAGGTTCTGAAGGCCTGGGATGCTTTTGATGAATACGTCGACGAGATGATCGCTGATCGGCGTAAGGCGCTGACAAACGACCTACTCTCCGAACTCATCCGGGCGGAGGATCGCGGTGACCGCCTCGATGCCGGTGAAGTGCGGATGCTGGCGTTCAGCATCCTACTAGCCGGAACCGACACCACCCGAACGCAATTGGGGGCCTCGATGCAGGTATTGTGCGAGCACCCAGAGCAGTGGGTGTTGCTCCGCGACAATCCGGAGCTCGGAATGAATGCCGTCGAAGAAACCATGCGCCACTCCCCGTCGATGTGCAGCACCCTGCGCAGCGTGACCGACGACGTCGCGGTCGGCGAGTACACATTCCCGGCCGGCACGTTCATCATCGTGAACACCTATGCAGCCAATCGAGACCCGTCTATCTACGACGACCCCGCGCGTTTCGACATCACGCGCAACGATCCGCCGCCCATCTTGACCTTCGGCGGTGGAGCTCATTACTGCCTGGGCGCAAACCTTGCGAGGCGAGAACTCTCCGAAGCGCTCAAGATTCTCTCACGCCGCCTGCCGAACCCACGGTGCACCGAAACACCGCCCTGGCGACCACTTCTCGGCATGAGCGGCCCCACCCGTTTGCACATCGAATTCGACTAGCGCGATGAGTCGTTAGTTCGCTTGAAAGGCGCTGCGGCTCACCGAACGTGTGGGATATGGATGAAAAACGAAGGCAATTCGCACCTAATCCCCACATTCGACCCAGTCCTGTCGGCCTCAGAACGCCAAACCGCACCGGTTCCGCACTTCTGACTCAGGACGCTAGCTCGGTAGCGTATCTTTGGCGTCGAGCACTCTGATCTCCCCCGTGCTGCCGTCGACTTCGACAAGCGCGCCCGGCGGTAACACCCGAGTGGCGCCCTGAACGTCGACCACACAGGGGAAACCAAATTCGCGCGCCACCACGGCGGCGTGTGACATCGGGCCGCCCAGTTCGGTCACCACCGCCGCGGCATAGCAGAACGCCGCGGTGTATCCGACGTCGGTGACCTCCGCAACGAGGATCTCGCCGGGCTGTAGCTCGTCGATGGTATCGGGGCGCACGATGCGTACCCGTCCGCGAACCCGTCCGCCGCACACCCCGACCCCGCGCAGGCTATCCCCGCCGGCAAGCGCGGGTGACGAGGCCGCGGTTGGCTGCCAGCTTCCGCTGAACACCGTCGGCGGAGCCACCACGACCAGGCGGCGTTGTTCCTCCCGGCGCCGGGCCACCACGCCCCCGACATTCGCCGGTAGCGAATCGAGCTCGTCGACAAGCAGATAGAAGACGTCATCGGCGGCGTCGAAGACGCCCGTCTCGACGGCCCTACGCCCATACTCGCGCAGCAGAGTTCGCAGCACCCAGTTCGCCCGCACCACTTTGTCGCGGCGGACTTCGCGGTCCCGCAGTTGCTGCGTGGCCAGCGCCGCAATAGGCTTGGCCCGCAATGGAATCCGGGTGCGCTGCGGCTCCGGCGCGGCCGGCGCGCTCATCGCCCTGGTCACCATCCGGACCAGCAACTCAGGATCGTCGGCGTAGCTGGTTGACAGCATCTCGAGCTCGGCCGGACCACGATGCCCGATCAGCGCCAGCTCGGCCCGCAGCGCGGCATGGAATTCCGGTGCCTCGACCGCCAGCTTGTCCAGCCGGTCCCCCGGTTCTGCCAGCAGCGCCGTCACTTTGGGATCGCGCTGCGCGGCGAGCACCAGCCGCTGCATCGCCTCGACCGAACGCGCGCTGACCAATTCCGGTCCGGCGGGCGCGGCGGTGTCTCGCCCACACAAACCGCGCAGCAACACATTGAACGCCGCACACAACAGGAATGAGCCGGCCGCCAGCACCCAGCCGTGCACCACCTGGTCCCGCGCCAACGAGATGAGGCTCAGCAACCGACGATCGTCGAGCCGGGTCAGATCGCCATCGGTCAAGCGCTCCAGGCGATCGACATCTGCAACGAATTCGCGGGTGTCCAGTGGCGCGCCCGCCGACAGACCGATCAGGTTGACGCCGAATACCCCGATGTTGCGTATGGTCCGCAGTCGCCTTCGGATACGGCTGGTGTCGGAGCGTGGACGCTCCTCACCGAAGATCGGCAGGGCCGCCATGCTCGGGCCGAAGAACCCGCTGCTGCTCACCACCGTCGTCGGCTTCACGAAAGGCACCGTCTCAGCCATGAAGTGCGCGGTCGTGATGGCGCCGTACAGCCGGTGGGCGAACACCGCGACCATGCGCATCGCAATTTCGCGCTGGATCATCCCCCCGGGCCGTAACCGCTCGGCGACGCACACGGCGCTGGCCCGCAGTCCGCGCACCGTCGCCGACGCCGACGCCGGCGAGAACGGGCCGGGGAGCGCCTCGGACAAGTTCGTGGCCAGGAACGTGGGAAAGCGAGGGTCGATGGGTGTGTCGAATTCCCCGTTATCTCCCGCTGCGCCCGCCAAATTGGGTTTCACCCCGTCGTTGCTCGGCGCGTCGACCGCAGGGAGGTCCTGGATGTTGGCCAGCCGCCAGGGCAGCGATACCACCCGCTTGCCCACCGTTAGCCGGCCGCGCACCGCCAGCGCAAAATCGTCGACACATTCGCCGGATTCCCACGCCGACCGGAATCCCCACTCTTGGCGCAACCGTGAGATGTCCATGAGTGGAGCACCCTGCGCCAGTTGCAGCTCCGCCGGCGCGAAGCCCACCCGCACGACCGGGCGGTGGAGCGTCGCGGCGATCTGCCGGAGGGTCACCTCCCCGGGAGCGGCGAGATTTACCGGGCCGCTGTCGATTCCAGCTTCCACGATCGCCCGGTTGAATAGCCGCAGCGCGTCGTCGAGGTGGACGACCTGCATGCGGCGGTCACCCGACCGGGTGGGAAACGCCGGTAGCGCCAACAGCCGACGCACCCAGTTGTCGACGCTTCGGCCGAGGATCAGCGCGGAGCGGATCGCGATCCATTCCACGCCCGATTCCGCAAGCAAGTGTTCGGCCCGGGCCTTGAATTGGCCATCAACGCTCACCGGAGTTATGGCGTCATCTTCGGTCTTCGGCGTATCTCCCCCGCCGTAAACGTGCGCCGACGACGCGAAAACGATCCGCCTGGACCCGGTCCCGGCCATCGCGTCGAGCACGTTGCGGGTGCCGCCGATGTTGACCTGGCGACTGATGGGGTCGTCGTGTCCGCGACTCGTCGCCCATGCGCAGTGCGCGACGACTTCGGCGCCGGCCAGGGCGCGGTCGACCGCGGCCGCATCACGGATATCGGCGTCGACGAAGTCGGCTGCGCTCGGCCAGCTTTCGGGGCGGTGACGGGCGATGCCGACGACATCGTGGCCCTGGGTGAGCAGCCGCACGGCGAGGCCGCGGCCGAGCACCCCGCTGGCCCCGGTGACAGCAATCCTCACTGAATGGCCTCACTCAATTGCGCGGCTCCTCTTCATCGCTGCGCTCTGCATCGTCACCGGCGCGAGTCATGGGTGGCTATTCGTCGTCGTCCAACAGCGCCGCGTTGACCAGATCGTCGAGATCCATGTCGGCGATGTCCTTCTCGGTGCTCGCCGGCGCCGCGGACTGCCCACCGCCGTTGGATTCGTCGGCCAACGCCAGCAGCAGTTCCAACACGCCGGCCTGTCGGAGGCGCTTGACCGGAATGGACCCGACAACGCGCTGGATCTCGGCTTCGCCCGGTGCCGCGGCCGCCGCGGTGTGTTCGGACGCTCCGACGAGTTCTCGGTGCATGTAGCCGGCCAGCGCCGCGGAATTCGGATAGTCGAAGATGAGCGTCGGTGAAAGCGGCAGTCCGGTCGCGGCTTTGAGCCGGTTGCGCATCTCGACGGCCGTCAGGGAGTCAAAGCCGAGCTCCTGGAATGCCCGGTCCGGATGGATCGCCTCCGGACTTGCGCTGCCCAGCACGGTGGCGATGTGGGAACGCACCAAATCCAGCAGGATCGCCTGCTGCTCATCCTCGGGTAGCCCTTCGAGACGTTGCAGCAGAGCGGATTTCGACTTAGCAGCGGCCAGCGAATCATCGACCTGACGCCGTGTTGGCGCATTGATCAGATCGACGAACATTGGCGGCAACGTGCCCGCATCGAACTTGACCCGCAGCGCCGCGAGGTCGATATGAGCCGGCAGCATGAACGGCTCGTCGACGATGAGCGCGGTGTCCATCAGCTCCAGAGCCTGGTCCGAGGACATCGCCACGATTCCGTCCCGGCCGAATCGGGCGAGATCGGCGGCGCCCAGCCCACCGGTCATGGCGCTGGCCTGATCCCACAGCCCCCAGCCCAGCGAGATTGCGGGCAGCCCATGGGCGCGTCGATGCGCGGCCAACCCGTCCAGGAACGAGTTGCCGGCGGCGTAGTTGGCCTGACCCGAGGCGCCCGCCAGTCCGGCGATCGACGAAAACATCACGAAGGCCAAGAGATCCAGATCGCGGGTCAACTCGTGCAAGTTCCATGCCGCGTCGACCTTGGACCGCAGCACGGCACTCATCCGCTCGGGACTCAGCGACGTCACCACCGCATCGTCCAAGACGCCCGCGGCATGAATCACGCCGGTCAGCGGGTGCTGCATCGGGATTTCGGCGATCACCTTGGCCAATGCCTCGCGGTCGGCGGCATCGCAGGCCACCGCCTCCGCGTGCGCGCCGGCCGCACTGAGCTCGGACACCAGCTCCGCTGCACCCGGCGCATCGAGACCGCGCCGGCTAACCAACACGACGTTCCGCGCGCCGTGGCGGGTCACGACATGCCGCGCGACCGCCGAACCGGCCATCCCGGTGGCGCCGGTGATCAACACCGTGCCCGTCGTCCACGCGTCGGGCATCGTCATGACGACCTTGCCGACGTGGCGGGCCTGGCTCAGATAGCGCAGCGCGGCGGGCGCGCGGCGCACGTCGAATCGGGTCGCCGGCAGCGGCCTCAACACGTCGTCGCCGAACATGGCGGCCAGCTCGTCGAGAAGCTGCGCAATGCGGTCCGGTCCGGCTTCGAAGAGGTCGAAGGCCCGGTAGCGCACACCGGAATGGTCCCGGGCGACGACCTCTGGATCGCGGATGTCGGTCTTGCCCATCTCCAAGAACACCCCGCCCGGCGCGACCAGCCGCAGGGAGGCGTCCACGAAATCGCCCGACAGCGAGTCGAGCACGATATCCATCCCGGCCATGCCCGTCCTGGCAGTGACCGCCCGGAACTTGTCCTCGAACTCGCAACTTCGCGAATCGCCGATGTGATCGTCGTCAAAGCCCATGGCCCGCAACGTGTCCCACTTGCCGCGGCTAGCCGTCGCGAACACTTCCAGTCCGATCTGGCGGGCCAGCTGGACCGCGGCCATCCCCACTCCGCCTGCGGCGGCATGCACCAGCACCCGCTGACCGGGCTTTGCGGCGGCCAGATCCACCAGGGCGTAGCGCGCCGTGGCGAACACCACCGAAGCCGTCGCGGCGGCGGTGTGTGACCATCCCGCCGGCACCTTGACGAGCAATCGCTCGTCGGTCTTGGCGATCGTTCCCGTGCCATCCGGGAACAGGCCCATGACGCGGTCGCCGACCGCGAAACGTCCATTCTGCGACGTGGTTTCGGTGATCACACCGGCGGCCTCGATGCCCATCACCGCGTCAGGATCAGGATACAGTCCCAACGCGATCATCACGTCACGGAAATTCGCGGCGATGGCCGACAGCGCCACTCGCACCTGACCGGGCGCCAACGGCGCGTCGGCATCGGGAATCCGCTCTATCCGCAGGTTCTCGATGGTGCCGTAGCTGCTCATGCCCAGCCGCCACGGGCCCTCCTCGGGCGGCGTCAGCAGGCCGCCGACCACGCGGCTGCCGAGCACCCGCGCGGTGTAGACCATCCCGTTGCGCAGCAACGCCTGCGGCTCGCCGACCGCCAACACGGCGGCGACCGCGTCGGGATCCAGGGGCGCATCCGTGTCGACGAGCACGATCCGGCCGGGGTGCTCGGTCTGCGCCGACCGCACCAGGCCCCACACCGCCGCGCCGGCCAAATCGGTGACGTCCTCCCCCGGCAGCGTCATCGCGCCCCGGGTCGACACCACCAGCGTTCCGGCGTCCTCGCTGGACAACCAGGACTGCAGCACCGGCAGCACCGCACGCGTCGCCGAGTAAACCTCGGTGACCACGTCGCCGGACACCGGCTTTGATTCGAACAGCACCACCGATCGCTCGGCCCCAGCATCATCGGACTCCACGGATTTCGGTGCGCCCCAGCCGCTTACCGACACCGGCTGCACCGCCGCCGACGACGGCTGAGCGGACCAGACCAGCTCGAAGAGCCGGTCTGGCCCCGACTTCGACACCGCGGCCAGGAGCTGCTGACCGGTCACCGGACGGGCGGCCATCGATGCCACCGAGAGCACGGGAAGCCCCAGCCCGTCGGCCAATTCGATCGACACGGCCGTGGGGCTCACCGGCGTGATCCGCGCGCGCACCGCCGCCGCCCCCGCGGCGTGCAGCGACACCTGCTGCCAGGAGAACGGCACCAGTATCGAACCCGGTGCGAGCTCGTCACTGTTGGACCCCAAGATGACCGCATGCAACGCCGCGTCGAGAATCGCCGGGTGGACGCCGAACCCGGTCACCGACACCCCGGCGTCGGCGGGCAGAGCCACTTCGGCGAAGATTTCGTCGCCGCGACGCCACATCGACGTCAAGCCACGGAATGCGGGCCCGTACCCATAGCCGCGGTCGGCCAGTTGCTCGTACCCGTCGCCTACATCCACCGGGACCGCACCCACCGGCGGCCACACCGACAGATCCGCACTCGGCTCCACCGACCCCGCGCGCAGAACGCCTTCGGCGTGCAACGACCATCCCGAGCCCGCTTCGGCCCGCGAGAACACCGACACCGCACGCGAACCCGCATCGTCCGGGCCGCCGACAACGACCTGGACCGCGACCGAGCCGCCGGCCGGCAAGACCAGTGGCGCCGCCAGATTCAGCTCGTCGACGATCCCGCAGCCCACCTCGTCGCCGGCGCGGATCGCCAACTCGACGAATCCCGCACCGGGGAACAGCACGACACCGCCGATGGCATGATCCGCCAACCAACCCTGCGTGCCCGAGGACAACCGGCCGGTCAACACCACCCCACCCGACGCCGGCAGTTCCACCACCGCGCCCAGCAGGGCGTGTTCGCCGGGGGCCAGGCCCAAGCCCGCCGCATCGGCGGGGGCGCCGTCGCGCGAGAGCCAAAAGCGCCGTCGGTCAAAGGCATACGTGGGCAATTCGACAAGATTCGCCGTACCGATTGCACCGCGCCAGTCCACCGCCATCCCGGCGACGAACCCGTGCGCGACCGCGTTGACCAGGGCCACCGGTTCCGGGCGGTCCTTGCGCAGCGCCGACATCGTCGTCACCGGGTTATCGGCCAGTGTTTCCTCGATCGACGCCGTCAGGCCGCTGCTAGGCCCGACCTCGAGGAATCGGCTGCCGCCGGCCGACTGGACGAAACGCACGCTGTCGGCGAACCGCACCGCCTCGCGAATGTGGCGCTTCCAGTACGCCGCGGTTCCGAAGTCATCGGCGGCCAAGATCCCGGTCACATTCGACACGATCGGGATGACGGGCTTGCCGATGGTGAGTCCCGCTGCGACACTTCCGAATTCGTCGGTCATCGGATCCATCAACGGGGAATGGAAGGCGTGAGATACGGAAAGTCGATGGACGCGGTGGCCGTCAGCGCGGAGCTGGTCGGCGATCGCGGTCACCGCGCCTTCAGTTCCCGAAATCACCACCGAGGCAGGACCGTTGACGGCCGCGATGCCCACCTCAGGCACGAGCAGCGGTCGTACCTCTTCCTCGGTGGCCTGCACGGCCACCATTGCCCCACCCGCCGGCAGCGCCTGCATGAATCGGCCCCGGGCGGCCACCAGGACCGCGGCGTTCTTCAGTGACAGCACTCCGGCGGCGTGCGCGGCGGACAGCTCGCCGATCGAGTGGCCCATCACGAAGTCGGGGCGAACGCCCCAGGATTCGAGCAGTCGGAACAAGGCGACTTCGACCGCGAACAGGGCCGGCTGCGCGAATTCGGTGGTGTTCAACAGGCTTTCGTCGTTGCCCCACATGACGTCGCGCAGGGGCCGCAGCAGGTGCTGATCCAGTTCGGCCAGCACGGCGTCGAAAGCCTCGGCGAAGACCGGGAACGCGCCGTGCAATTCCCTACCCATGCCGAGCAGCTGGGAGCCCTGACCGGGGAAGACGAAAACGGTCTTGCCGCCGGGCATTGCGGTACCACGAATGATCGAGCCGGCCAGGTCGTCTTCGGCCAACTCGTCCAGCCCGGCCAGCAGGCGGTCTCGGTCGGCGCCGACGATGACGGCCCGCTGCTCGAAGGCCGACCGGCCCGCCAGCGTCCACCCCACGTCGGCGACGTCCAAATCCGGGTGCCCGCGCAGGTGGGACGCCAACCGGGCGGCCTGAGACCTCAACGCCGCCGGCGATTTCGCCGACACCGCCCACGGCACCACCGGCAGCTCGGGGCCGGCTTCCCGATGCGGGGATTCCGGGCGCGAAACCGGCGCAGCCTCGATGATCACGTGGGCGTTGGTGCCGCTGATGCCGAACGACGACACCCCCGCCCGGCGCGGGCCCTCGGCGCGCTCGGCCTTCCAGGGCCGCGCCTCGGTGAGCAACGACACCGCACCCACCGACCAATCCACGTGCGGACTCGGCGCGTCCACGTGCAGCGTCGCCGGCAACATCTCGTGGCGCATCGCCTGCACCATCTTGATCACACCGGCAACACCCGCCGCGGCCTGGGTGTGACCCATGTTCGACTTGATCGACCCCAGCCACAAGGGCTCGCTCGAACCTCGGTCCTGCCCGTAGGTGGCCAGCAAGGCCTGCGCCTCGATCGGATCACCCAACGTGGTGCCGGTGCCGTGGCCTTCGACGACATCGACCTCGGCCGCCGAGAGCCCGGCATTGGCCAGCGCCGCACGCACCACCCGCTGCTGCGAGGGACCATTGGGAGCGGTCAACCCGTTGGAGGCGCCGTCCTGATTGACCGCCGAGCCCCGCACCACCGCCAGCACCGGATGACCCAGCCGCTGCGCGTCCGACAGGCGCTCCACCACGAGCATGCCGCCGCCCTCGGAGAATCCGGTGCCATCGGCTGCCCCCGCGTATGCCTTGCATCGGCCGTCGACGGACAGCCCGCGCATCCGGCTGAACTCGACGAAGATGTCGGGTGTGGCGTTGACGGTGACGCCGCCGGCCAGCGCGAGATCGCACTCCCCCGAGCGCAGCGATTGCGCCGCCATGTGAAGCGCCACCAACGACGACGAGCACGCCGTATCGACCGACACCGCCGGGCCTTCCAGCCCGAGCACGTACGACACCCGGCCCGACGCCACACTCGAAGACTGGCCGGTCAGCCGGAAGCCCTCCGCGGTGGGCGCGGCGTCCATGCCGTAGCCCTGCGTGTACACGCCGGCAAACATGCCCGTGGCGCTGCCACGCAACGCACCGGGCTCGATTCCCGCCCGCTCCAAGGCTTCCCAGGAGAGCTCGAGGAACATGCGCTGCTGCGGGTCCATCGCGAGCGCCTCGGTCGGGGCGATGCCGAAGAAGGCCGGGTCGAAGTCCGCGACGCCGTCGACGAAGCCGCCGACGCGGGTGTAGCAGGTACCCGGCACATCGGGGTCCGGGTTGTACACGCCGGCCAGATCCCAGCCGCGGTCGGTCGGGAACTGCGAGAGCACGTCGCGGCCCTCGGTCAGCATCTGCCAGAGATCCTCGGGCGAATTCACCCCGCCCGGATAGCGGCACGCCATGCCGACGATCACGATTGGATCGCCCTCGGTGGCGCGGGCGACCGGGGCATGCTTGATCTCTTGCGGGACCCCGGCAAGCTCGGTGCGGATGTAGCCGGCCAGGCCGTTGGGCGTCGGGTAGTCGAAGATCAGCGTGGGTGAAAGCGCCAGTCCGGTCGCGGTTTTGAGCCGGTTGCGCATTTCGACCGCGGTCAACGAGTCAAAGCCCAACTCTTGGAAGGCCTTGTCCGGGTCGATCGCCTCGGCGGAGGTGTTGCCCAGCACCGTGGCGATGTGGGAGCGCACCAGATCCAGCAGCACGGCGTGCTGCTCGGCTTCGGGCAGCCCGTGCAGGCGGTGCGCCAGAGCCGATTTCGATTTCGCGGCCGCCAGCGAGTCGTCGACCCGGCGCCGGGTCGGTGCGCTGACCAGGTCAGTGAACATCGGTGGCACCGCGACCGCATGGGCGCGCAGCGCGCCGAGATCGATGCGGGCCGGCGCCAGGAATGGTTCGTCGACGATCAATGCGGTGTCGAACAGCTCCATCGCCTCGTCCGAGGACAGTGCCAAGATTCCGTCGCGGCCCAGCCGGGCGAGGTCGGCGGCGTCGAGCCCGCCGGTCATGGCGCTGGCCTGATCCCACAGTCCCCAGCCCAGCGAGATCGCCGGCAGCCCGTGCGCGCGCCGATGTGCGGCCAGCCCATCGAGGAACGAGTTCGCGGCCCCGTAGTTGCCCTGGCCAGACGAGCCCACAAGTCCGGCCATCGACGAAAACATCACGAAGGCCGACAGATTCACGTTGCGGGTCAGCTCGTGCAGGTTCCAAGCCGCGTCGACCTTGGCCCGCAGGACCGCGTCGATACGCTCGGGTGTCAGCGAGGTGACCATCGCGTCGTCGAGCACGCCGGCCGCGTGGATCACCCCCGACAGCGGCCGCCGCGCCGTAAGTTCGCTGATCACCGCGGCCAGTGCGGACCGTTCGGCCGCGTCGCAGGCGATCGCTCGCACCCGGGCGCCGGCGGCTTCCAGCTCGGCAATCAACTCGGCGGATCCCGGCGCGTTCGGTCCGCGCCGGCTCAGCAGCGCCAGGTCCTCGACGCCGTGGTGGGCCACCAGGTGGCGAGCCAACGTCGAGCCCGCCATGCCGGTGCCGCCGGTGATCAGCACCGTGCCCGAGGCCAGGCCGGCACTTGCGCCGGGACCGGGCCCGGAAGGCATAGTCATGACGACCTTGCCGATGTGGCGGGCCTGGCTCAGGTACCGCAGCGCCGCACGACCGCGTCGCACATCAAAGGTCGTCACCGGCAACGGTTTCAGGACCCCGGCGTCGAACAGACCGGCGAGCTCGAGCATCCACTGGTGCATGCGGGGACGGCCGGGCTCGAACAGGTCGAAGGCGCGGTAACGGACGCCCGGATATTCCCGGGCCACCACACCCGGGTCGCGGATGTCGGTCTTGCCCATTTCCAGGAACATCCCGCCGGGAGCGACCAGGCGCAGCGAGGCGTCGACGAACTCGCCGGCCAGCGAGTCCAGGACTACATCCATGCCGCGGCTGCCGGTGACCGAGCGGAACTTGTCTTCGAACTCGAGACTGCGGGAATCCGAGATGTGGTCATCGTCGAAGCCCATGGCTCGCAAGGTGTCCCACTTGCCGCGGCTCGCGGTGGCGAACACCTCCAGGCCCAGATGCCGGGCGAGTTGGACGGCGGCCATCCCGACGCCGCCGGCGGCGGCATGCACCAGCACCCGCTGCCCCGGCTGGACCTCGGCCAGGTGGATGAACGCCATGTAGGCGGTGGTGAAAACCGCTGAGATACCGGCGGCTTCGGCGTAGGACCAGTCGGCGGGCTTGCGCTGCAGCAGGCGGACATCGCCGGGCACCAGGGTGCCGCTGCCGTCGGGGAAGAAGCCGTACACCGAATCGCCGACCGAGAAGTCGGTGACTCCCGGCCCGACCTCGACCACCACGCCGGCGCCTTCGCCGCCGAGCAGCGCCTCGTGGGTGAACATGCCCAGGGTGATCATGACGTCGCGGAAGTTGGTGGCGATGGCGCGCAGGGCCACTCGAACCTGGCCCGGCTCCAGTGGGGCGTCCGCGTTCGGAACCGGTTCGAGTTGCAGGTTTTCGAAGGTGCCCGCGCTGCTGATACCCAGCCGCCAGGGCCGGCCTTCGGGGGGCGTCATGATGCCGTCGACCGCCCGGCTGCCGCGTACTCGTGCGGTGTAGGCCTTGCCGTCCCGCAGCAGCACCTGGGGTTCGCCGACCGCGAGAGCGGTCGCTATCGCGCTATCGTCCAGCGCGGCATCGGAATCCATCAGCACGATCCGGCCGGGATGCTCGGTCTGCGCCGACCGCACCAGGCCCCACACGGCCGCGCCGGCCAGGTCGGGGACGTCTTCCCCCGCCAACCCCATCGCACCGCGTGTGGCGACGACCAGCACCCCGGAGTCATGCTCGCTCAGCCACGACTGCACTGCGGTCAGGGCCTCATGGGTGCGGCGATACGATCCGGTAACCGGATCCTCTTCGGCCGCAACGGATTCAAACACGTCATGCGCGGGCGTCGCGGCGGTGGCCGTCGGTGCCGGCGACCACTCCATCTCGAAGAGCCGGTCTGGGCCCGAGGCTGAGACGGCCGCGCGTAGCTGCCGCTCGCTGACCGAGCGCGCCACCATCGCGCGCACCGACAGCACCGGCAAGCCGAGCCCGTCGGCCAGCTCGATGGAGACCGCGTTGGCGGACGCCGCCGGTACGATGCGCGCGCGCACCGCCGATGCGCCCGCCGCATGCAACGAGACGCCCTGCCAGGAGAACGGCAACATCACTTCGTCTGTGTCATCGGCGATTTGACGGCCGATCACCATTGCGTGCATCGCCGCGTCGAGCAAGGCCGGGTGGACGCCGAACCCGGTGGAGCCCCCGGCGGCCTCGGGCAACCGCACCTCGGCGAACACCTCGTCGTCGCGCACCCATGTCGCGGTCAGGCCCTGGAATGCCGGACCATAGCCATAACCGCGCGCCGCCAACTGCTGGTAACCCTCCGCCGGGTCGACCGCGACGGCGCCTGCCGGCGGCCACGCTGACAGATCCGCGCCCGGCTCGACCGCGCCGGTGCTCAACGTGCCCTCGGCGTGGCACACCCAGCCCGAGCCGGTGTCGGGTCGCGAGAAGATCGACACCGCCCGCTGACCGGATTCGTCGGCGGCACCCACGACGACTTGCACGGCAACCGATCCCGACCCGGAGCCCTTGGCCGGCAACATCAATGGCGCTTGCAGAGTCAGTTCGTCGACCGTCGAACACCCGACTTCGTCACCGGCGCGGATCGCCAACTCCACAAACCCGGCGCCGGGAAACACGACCGAACCCGACACCGCGTGATCGGTGAGCCAGCCCTGCAGGCTGGGCGACAAGCGGCCGGTCAGGACGACTCCACCCGAGGAGGGCAGTTCGACGATCGCGCTCAGCAGCGGGTGCTCGCTGGCGCCCAACCCCAGACCGGTGGCGTCGGCCGCGACGCCGTCGCCGGACAGCCAAAACCGGCGTCGGTCAAAGGCATACGTGGGCAGCTCGACGAAGCCGGCACCGTCCAGCGCACCGCGCCACTGCACGCTCACTCCCGCGGTGAACGCGGTGGCGACCGACGTCAGGAAACGATCGAGCCCGCCGTCGTCGCGGCCCAGGGTGGGAACGACTATGGCTTCAGAGTTCTCGGCACCCCCGCCGGCCTGGTCGTTGGCGGTGTCCTCGATCCCCGCGATCAGTGCGGGATGCGGGCTGGATTCGATGAACGTCCGGTATCCGTGCTCGCTCGCGCTACGCACCGCTTGGTCGAATTGCACGGTCTGCCGGATGTTGCGGTACCAGTAGTCGACGTCCAATCCCGCTGTGTCCAAGCGACTTCCGGTCACCGTGGAAAAGAACGCGATGCGCGAGGATTGCGGCTCGATACCGGACAGCGCCTCGGCGAGATCACCGCGGATCGCTTCGACCTCCACCGAGTGCGAGGCGTAGTCCACGTCGATCCGCCGGGTGCGCAGTTCAAGGTCGGCGCAGAACCCGACGAGCTCGTCGAGCGCAGCCACGTCCCCCGAGACCACGACGGCCGACCGGCCGTTGACGGCGGCGATGCTGACCCGATTACCGTAGGGCGCCAACAACTCCCGGGCCCGCTCGGTGCCACAGGCGATCGACAGCATGCCCCCGGGGCCGGCGAGCGAGCGCAGCAATTTGCTGCGCAGCGTGACCACCCGGGCGGCGTCGCGCAGCGACAACGCGCCGGCGACATAGGCCGCGGCGATTTCGCCTTGCGAGTGGCCGATCACCGCATCCGGTGCCACCCCAACCGACTTCCATAATTCGGCCAGCGACACCATCACCGCGAACAGCACCGGTTGCACCACGTCGACGCGGTCCATTCCCGGAGCACCGGGGGCGCCGCGCAGCACATCGATCAGCGACCAGTCGACGAACTCCGAGAATGTTTCTTCGCATGCCTGGATCTGTTGGGCGAATACCGGTGCGGTATCAAGCAATTCGATACCCATGCCCAGCCATTGGGAGCCCTGGCCGGGGAAAACGAACACGGTCTTGCCCGCCGACGTCCCGGTGCCCCGGATAACCGTCCCTGCCGGATCATCGTCGGCCAGCTCGTCCAAGCCGGCGAGCAAGCGGTCCCGGTCGGCGCCCACCACGACGGCCCGATGCTCAAACGTCGCGCGACCGGCCAGCGTCCAGCCCACGTCCGCCACGTCCAATTCGTCATGGGTGCGCAGATATTCGGCGAGCCGCGCCGCCTGGGCCGCCAGCGCCCTGGCCGACTTCGCCGACACCGGCCACGGCACCACCGGCAGCTCGGGGCCGGCTTCCCGATGCGGGGCCTCCGGGCGCGAAACCGGCGCAGCCTCGATGATCACGTGGGCGTTGGTGCCGCTGATGCCGAACGACGACACCCCCGCCCGGCGCGGGCCCTCGGCGCGCTCGGCCTTCCAGGGCCGCGCCTCGGTGAGCAACGACACCGCACCCACCGACCAATCCACGTGCGGACTCGGCGCGTCCACGTGCAGCGTCGCCGGCAACATCTCGTGGCGCATCGCCTGCACCATCTTGATCACACCGGCAACACCCGCCGCGGCCTGGGTGTGACCCATGTTCGACTTGATCGACCCCAGCCACAAGGGCTCGCTCGAACCTCGGTCCTGCCCGTAGGTGGCCAGCAAGGCCTGCGCCTCGATCGGATCACCCAACGTGGTGCCGGTGCCGTGGCCTTCGACGACATCGACCTCGGCCGCCGAGAGCCCGGCATTGGCCAGCGCCGCACGCACCACCCGCTGCTGCGAGGGACCATTGGGAGCGGTCAACCCGTTGGAGGCGCCGTCCTGATTGACCGCCGAGCCCCGCACCACCGCCAGCACCGGATGACCCAGGCGCTGGGCATCCGACAACCGCTCGACGACCAGCATCGCCCCGCCCTCGGACCAACCGACGCCGTCGGCCGCGCCGGCGTACGCCTTGGACCGCCCGTCGGGGGCCAATCCCCGATGCCGGCTGAATTCCACGAAGACCGTCGGTGTGGCGTTGACGGTGGCGCCGCCGGCCAGCGCGAGGTCGCACTCCCCCGAGCGCAGTGACTGCACCGCCATGTGAAGCGCCACCAACGACGACGAACACGCGGTGTCCACCGACACCGCCGGGCCTTCCAGCCCCAACACATACGACACGCGGCCCGAGGCGACGCTGGACGTCATGCCGGTTAGCCGGTAGCCCTCGATCTCCTCGGCGAGCATGCCGTAGCCCTGGACGATGAGCCCCGCGTACACCCCGGTGGCGCTGCCGCGCAGTCCGCTGGGGTCAATTCCGGCCCGCTCCAACGCTTCCCACGACAGTTCCAGCAACATCCGGTGCTGGGGATCCATGGCCAGGGCTTCGCTGGGCGCGATGCCGAAGAAGGCCGGGTCGAAGTCCGCGACGCCGTCGACAAAACCTCCGGTGGTCACATAGCACTTGTGGCGGGCGTCGGGATCGGGGTCATACAGCGCGGCGAGGTCCCAGCCACGATCGGCGGGAAAGTCCGAAATCACGTCGCGGCCTTCGGCGACCATTTGCCAGAGCGACTCAGGGCTGTCGACGCCGCCGGGGAAACGGCAGGACATCCCGACGATCGCGATCGGCTCGCTAGACCGCTCCAGTAGCGCGCGGTTGGTGCGCTTCAGGCGTTCAACCTGGACCAGCGCTTTCCGCAGCGCTTCGGTCGCATGCTGGAGTTGCTCCACCATCACTAAACCTCGCCCTAACCCTCACCTAATGTATGGCCGACTTGTCCCGCCGGATGCGGTTGCCGCCGATTCACGGGATTTGCTGCACGTGGCGACGCCGTGTTTCGTTCGACCAGCGTCGTGCTGCTCTCCGACCCAAGAATGTTGCTGGTGAGTATGGCCAACTCCGACTGGATTTCAAAACGTCCGCTACTCCCGGCTGCTACAGGAGGACCGGATCGGACATGCGCGGCGCCCGGCGCAGGCACGAGGCGCCGCGGGGCGCGCGATGTGCTCGCTGAACAACGGTGCACCGTAGACGCGCCCCGTGTTCCATGGCGCGACTGTACCTGGCTAGCCATAGCTGGTGGTCAGGCGCATGTCGTGGCACGTTCCGGCGTGCGGTCGGGTCCGGGTGGCACGGCCGACCGATGCGATCAGACACCCGCTCGGCGCCAGCCGTCGGCGGCCCGGGCAGCGTTCATCAGCACGTCGCACAACTGGCGGAGTTCGGTGGCCTCGGCGCCTTCCTCGAGTGCGGTCACGACGTCCTCGGCCGCGCACCGCACCTGGTAGACGCGATCCGAGAGATCGGCCGCGTCATCGGCGGTCAGCACCACCGCATCGTCGGGCACGGCTGCTGCGCCGTGCCGATTCAGCGAGGCTCGTTGCTCGTAGGCCCGCTGCCGACACGACTGCCGGCAGTACTGGCGGCGACGGCCCATTCCCGCGTCCGTGACGTCTCGACCGCACCAGCGGCAGGGGTGCGAGTGGGTGCGGCGGCTCACGCCAGCCGACTTTAGTCGGGATTTTCCTGCGATCCCGGTATCATTGATGGTCGCGTCGCGTATTCCGGCTTTCAGCCGGGGAACTGCGCAGATCGCCGCAGCGTTGCTAGTCGAGAGAGAATTGCATTACGGGAGCCGCAGAGCTCCGAAACGACTTAAAAGGAGTAGCACCCATGGCTGATCGCGTACTGAGAGGCAGTCGCCTCGGGGCCGTGAGCTACGAGACCGACCGCAACCACGACCTGGCGCCACGTCAGCTCGCGAAGTACCGCACCGAGAACGGCGAGGAGTTCGAGGTCCCGTTCGCCGACGACGCCGAAATCCCCGGCACGTGGCTGTGCCGCAACGGCTTGGAAGGCACCCTGATCGAGGGTGATCTGCCCGAGCCGAAGAAGGTGAAGCCGCCGCGCACGCACTGGGACATGCTGCTGGAGCGCCGCTCGGTCGAAGAACTCGAGGAGCTGCTCAAGGAGCGCCTCGACATCATCAAGACCCGTCGGCGGGGCTGACCCAATCAGTTAGGTGCGGTTGTCGGCCCCGGTGGCCCGCGCGCCCGACTTGCGGCCCTCGACACCCCATCGGGTGACTTTGACCAGGGCTTCGCGGATGTTGGATCCGCTCATCTTGGACACGCCGAGCTCGCGCTCGGTGAACGTGATGGGCGCTTCGACGATGGTGAAGCCGTTGCAGATGGTGCGCCACGTCAGGTCGATCTGGAAGCAGTAGCCCTTGGAGTCGACGCGGTCGAGGTCGATCGCCTCGAGGACCTCGCGGCGGTAGGCCCGAAAGCCGGCGGTGATGTCGTGCACCCCGATGCCCAGCGCCAGGCGCGCATAGGTGTTGGCGGTCCAGGACAGCGCCCAGCGCCGCCACGGCCAGTTACGCACCGTCCCGCCGTCGACGTAGCGTGAGCCGATGGCCAGATCGGCGCCGTCGTCGACCGCGTCCAGCAGGCGGTGCAGCTGTTCGGGTGCGTGGCTACCGTCGGCGTCCATCTCGACGAGCACCGAGTAGTCACGGCTCAACCCCCACGCGAAGCCCGCCAGGTACGCCGCACCCAGCCCGTCCTTGGCGGTGCGGTGCATGACGTGGGTGCGACCGGCGTCGGCCGCCGCCAGCTCCTCGGCCAGCTCGCCGGTGCCGTCGGGGCTGCTGTCGTCCACGATGAGCAGGTGCACGTGCGGGCACGCGTCCTTGAGCCGCCGGTGGATCACCGGCAGGTTCTCCAGCTCGTCGTAGGTCGGGATGATCACCAAGACGCGCTGGCTGGGACGATTGCCCGGGGCGTGGGGCGCCGGCTGGCCGGTGGTCATGTAGCTCCTCTGTGTCGCCCGAAATCGAAAGCAAGTCGGCCGCCCCCCGGTGGGGCGGAGTGTCTTTAGCCGCCGCCGTCTGCCGGCGTGCGGTCCCCGCCCTCGTCGGGCGCGGTGGCTGAGTCGTGCTCGTCGGGCGGGTGTGTGCCCGGCGCTGTACCGGCCGTTTTGGAAGGACGTGCCGATCGACTCGAGGACCTTGACCTGAGACGAATCGGACGCGGGAACCATCCATTGTGCCGTATCCCGGCCAAAATGACCGCCCCGGCCGCAGCCACCATGATCCACTGCAGCAGCGGCGCCCAGCGGGTTGCCGGCGTCAACTTGGTCTTGAGGCGCACCGGCATGTCCAGGTACGCGGGCTGGAAGAAGCCGGTGCGCGCCAACTCGCCACCGTCCGGGGCGATCACGGCGCTGATCCCCGTCGTGCCGGCGACCACCACATAGCGGTCGTGCTCGACGGCCCTGACCTTGGCGAACGCCAACTGCTGTTCACTCATCGCGGCGTTGAAGGTGGCGTTGTTGGCCGGCACCGCCAACAGCTGCGCACCGCCCAGGACCGCGTGTCGCGGGACGCGATCGAAGATCACTTCCCAGCATGTGGCCACCCCCACCGGCACCCCCGCCATGTGCACCACGTCGCTACCCGGGCGGGACACCATGCTTCCGGCGCGGCCGGCGTACCCGGACAGATGCTTGAACAGCCACGGCATCGGCAGGTACTCGCCGAACGGCTGCACAATTTCCTTGTCGTGGCGTTCGGCCGGGCCGGTGGCCGGATTCCACACGATCATGGTGTTCGTGTAGCGGGGATCCTGCGGGGGGCGTCCGGGGACCTCGAGCACGCTGCCGATCAGGATCGGGGCGCCGATCGCCGCCGCGGCCTGCGATATCTCCAACGCGGCATCCGGGTTGACGAGCGGATCGATGTCGGAAGAGTCTTCCGGCCAGATCACGAACTGCGGTTGCGGAGCGGTCCCGGCGCGCACGTCGTCGGCCAGCGCCAGCGTCTCCCGCACGTGGTTGTCCAGCACCGCTCGTCGCTGCTCGTTGAACTCGAAGCCCAGCCGCGGCACGTTGCCCTGCACCGCCGCGACGGTCACCGACGGCTCGCCGCCCGAGCCGGTGCCGGCATGCCGCACCTGCGGCCAGACGATGACCGCCGCGAACAGCACCAGACAGATGCAGACGCCGGGCAGCACCACGGCGGGCGGCGGCGGCTCGCTTTCCGCCGTTGCGGCTGCGTCGCGCACCGGGTGACCGGAGCGCCACCACTTCACGATCTCCAGCGCGATCGCGGTCGCGCTGAAGCCCACCAGCATGATCGCCATGGACAGCAGCGCGACGCCGCCCAGCTGAACCAGCGGCAGGAACGGGCCGTGCGTTTGCCCGAAGGCCACCGAGCCCCAGGGGAAGCCGCCGAACGGGAAAATCGACTTCAGCCACTCCTGAGCCGCCCACAGCAGCGCGAACCAGATGGGCCAGCCCGGGAGCCGGCGCACCACGACGGCGAACAGACCGAAGACGGCCGGATACAACGCGGACACGGCCGCCAGCGTGAGCCACGGGACGGAACCAACCAGGAGGCCGACCCACGGCAACAGCGGGAGGTAGAACGCCAGCCCGAAGAGGAACGCGTAGCCCAGCCCGCCCGCGGGCGTCGTCGCGGGGTGGGTCAGCACCCACGCCAGCAACGCCGCGGCGACGACCGCGCCCCACCACCAGTTCAGCGTCGGGAAGCTCGCGCACAGCAGCAGGCCGCCCACCACCGCGCAGATCAACCGCGTCAGCCGGGGCAGCAGCGCGGTCTGGGCGGCGGGCAGCCTCGCGAGCAGCGCGGCCACCAGCCCCGTCACCGCCCGGCGCCCCGCGGTCCCCAGTCGATCGCTCAGCCGCGCGCTCTCGCCGGGCCGTTCCGGTTCCGGGGTGTGGACGTCGGCGGGCTCGTCCTCGGGCTCCGATTCGGCCTCGTCGCTGATCGGGTCGGTCTTCGGCGGCGAGTCCTCGTCCACCGGATCGGTCGCAGCGCTTTGGTCCGGGGGTTCGTCTGGGGGTTCGCCACCGGACCAGTGCCTAGCCATGGAGGACAGCGCCCCGATGCACGGTGCGACGGCACCGCGGTGCGGCATCGTTCGGGCCCAGGCGCGGCAATGCGGGCACGCGGGAACGCGGATCGGTCGACCAGCGCTGCACGGTGTCGCGGGGTGCGTGCACCTCCAGGGTTCCGGCGTCCCAGATGGCGTACGAAGCCAGCGCGCCCGGCGCGAGGATGCCCGTCGTGCCGTCACGGACACCGGCTGCCCGCCACCCGCCGCGGGTGGCTGCAGCAAACGCGGCCCGCGCCGAGACCGCGCTGCCCGCGGTGCGATGGTTGACGGCCGCGCGCACGCTCATCCAGGGGTCGAAACCCGTCACCGGGGCGTCGGAACCTAGCGCGAGGGGCACGCCTTGGGATGCTAACAGCGCAAAGGGGTTGAGCCGACTGCCTCGCTCGGCGCCCAGTCGCCGCGCGTACATGCCGTCGGTGCCACCCCAGAGCGCATCGAAATTGGGCTGCACGCTGGCGATGACGCCCCATCGGCCCAGTTTGGCGGCTTGCTCGGCGTTGACCATCTCGACGTGCTCGAGGCGGTGCCCGCAGCGGGCGACGGCGACCGGGCCGAGGTCCTCGGCGACGCGCTCGAAGGCATCCACCACGGCGGCGACGGCGGCGTCGCCGATCACGTGGAATCCGGCGGTGACCTCGGCCTCGGTGCATGCGCGCACGTGCGCCTCGACGGCGCCGCGATCCAGGTAGCAGGCGCCGGTGCAATCCGGTGCGTCGGCGTACGGCTCGTGCAGCCACGCGGTGCGCGAGCCGAGCGCCCCGTCGACGAACAGATCACCGGCCAGCCCGCGGGCGCCGGTCGCGTGCATCAACTCCCGGGCCTGGGCCGGGGTGCGCACCGGCTCACCCCAGTAGCCGATCACCTCGACGCCGTGATCGAGGGCCCGCAACTGCAGCCAGTCGTCGATCCCGCCGATCTCGGGTCCGGCGCACTCATGCACCGCGACGATGCCGGCCGCCGCGGCGGCCTTTAGTGCTGCGGCGCGGGCCTCGGCGAGCTGGTCGGCGGTCAGCAGGTCACGGGCGGCGGCGCGCCGCTGTCCATCCAGCATGATCGTGGACAGCAGCGCGACCGCGATCGCGCTGGAGATCGTGAAGTGGTGGC